>NZ_JROG01000035.1 GCF_000786215.1 Sphingomonas sp. 35-24ZXX | reverse complement strand
ACGTCGTTCAGCTGGATATACTGCCAGATGTCGAGCTCGGTCCAGTTGCTGATCGGGAAGACGCGGATGCTCTCGCCCTTGTTCTTGCGCGCGTTGTAGAGGTTCCACAGCTCGGGCCGTTGGTTCTTGGGGTCCCAGCCGTGGCTTGCGGTGCGGAACGAGAAGATGCGCTCCTTGGCGCGGCTTTTCTCCTCGTCGCGCCGCGCGCCGCCGAATGCCGCGTCGAAGCCGTGCAGGTCGAGCGCCTGTTTCAGCCCCTCGGTCTTCCACATGTCGGTGTGCAGCGGGCCGTGATCGAACGGATTGATCCCGCGCTCGG
>NZ_JROG01000034.1 GCF_000786215.1 Sphingomonas sp. 35-24ZXX | reverse complement strand
AGCGGTTGGTGCTGCCCATACTTCTCGAAGAGTAGCATGGCGATGAAGCTGGGCCCGGCCCATCCGCGCGGAACAACGTGAAAGGGTGCCGGTGCTCGCGCGATCTTCTCGCAGTCCCGGCACGAGAACTTCTCGCGCACCGTCTGGATCTCCTTTCAGGAGCGCGGGATGATCTAGAGGGTCTCGGTGACGTCCTCCCCGAGCTTCGAAAGGCGATCCCCGCCGCACGCCGGGCAGGAGCAGGGCGCAGGCACCAAGACACGCTCGCGCGGTAGATGATCCGGGGAACCGCTTCCTCGCCGGGCGCTTGCGCTCGAAGGCGGTGACCGTGGTGGTCTTGGCTGCCGCTTCCTCCGCGATCAGATCGTCTTCGGC
>NZ_JROG01000033.1 GCF_000786215.1 Sphingomonas sp. 35-24ZXX | reverse complement strand
AGCCACACCGTCGTTGCATCGGGCACCGTGCCATCGAGCCCAAGCCCCAGGAACCGCTGGAACGACAGCCGATCCTTGATCTGGAACTCGGTCGCCTCGTCCGAGAGCGAGTACAGCGCCTGGAGCACCAAGATCTTGAACATCAGCACTGGATCGAACGGTGGTCTGCCGCCCTTGCCGCGGGCAGTGCGCCGCAGTGCTGCCACCAACGGTCCGCGGAACACCTCAAAGTCGACGACCGCCGCGAGACGCTCCAGCGGATCACCCGCCGCGCTCAGCGCCTCGTATCGGTCCGAAAGGTCAAAAAAGCCCAGCTGCCCAACCATCTCCGTCTCCGCTCATCCGCAAAGGCAGTGAAGCAATTCAAGCCGCTACGCGCCAGCAGTTTTTCG
>NZ_JROG01000032.1 GCF_000786215.1 Sphingomonas sp. 35-24ZXX | reverse complement strand
TCGTAAAGCCGCCGCGTGATCGACCAAGAGCGTTCGCACAAGCCCCCCTTTTCCGCCCGCTGCCGAGACGTGGCCGCGAACGCTGCTGCTGTCGATCATGTGCTGCCAGTCGTCCGTCAGACCCAAATCAACCAGCGTCTGCAGCAGGGCATCCCAAACACCCTGTTCGGCCCAGCGTCGGAACCGGACGTAAACCGAGTTCCACTTACCATAGCGTTCATGCATGTCGCGCCAAGGACAGCCGACCCGCAACACATGGAGCATACCATTGAGAAACCGCCGGTTATCGCCCGCAGGCCGTGCCCAGCGACCACGCTCAGGTGGCAGCAGTGGCCCGATCAGTTCCCATTCCGCGTCCGACAAATCCCCGCGACCCATGACTGCTCCTCAAAAAGCAGTC
>NZ_JROG01000031.1 GCF_000786215.1 Sphingomonas sp. 35-24ZXX | reverse complement strand
TAGGCCGTGTTGACAAAACACTTCAGCCACAGGCGGGTTGCGGCAAGGTTGAGGAAGCTCTCGAACGATAGGACGGTTTTGTCGTAGCGGGTGGCAATGCGTCGCTGCTGCTTGAGCTTGGCGAACATTCGCTCGACGCGGTTGCGATCTTTGTAACGCCGATAGTCGGGATGCTCTGGCACCTTGCGGTTCGAGCGGGGCGGGATGATCGGCAGGATGCCACGGATCAGCAGGCTCTCCCGGAAGCGATCGCCATCATAGCCTTTGTCTGCCAGCAGTGCCTTGGGCTTGGGCAATGGCAGTGCCATCAGCGGTTCGGCAGCGGTATAATCGGAGGCCTCACCACCGGTCAGGATGAAGCCGATAGGCAGTCCTTGATTGTCGCAGCGGGCGTGGATTTTGCTCGTAAAGCCGCCGCGTGATCG
>NZ_JROG01000030.1 GCF_000786215.1 Sphingomonas sp. 35-24ZXX | reverse complement strand
CTTGCGACCAAGATCACCTTCATCAACGAGATGGCCGATCTGTGCGAGAAGGTCGACGCCAACATCCAGGACGTCTCGCGCGGCATCGGCCTCGATGGCCGCATCGGGTCGAAATTCCTCCACGCCGGCCCGGGCTATGGCGGCAGCTGCTTCCCCAAGGACACGCTCGCGCTGATGAAGACCGCGCAGGACCATGAAGCGCCGCTGCAGATCGTCGAGGCGGTGGTGCGGGTCAACGACCTGCGCAAGCGCGCGATGGCGCGCAAGGTGATCGCGGCGATGGGCGGCGATGTCGAGGGCAAGCGCATCGCGATGCTGGGCCTGACCTTCAAGCCGAACACCGACGACATGCGCGATGCGCCTGCAATCGTGATCGCGCAGGGGCTGATCGACGCGGGCGCCGAGGTCGTGGCTTATGATCCCGAAGGCATGGAGGCGGC
>NZ_JROG01000029.1 GCF_000786215.1 Sphingomonas sp. 35-24ZXX | reverse complement strand
TGAAGTGTTTTGTCAACACGGCCTAGACTTTGAAGCAGCGGCGTGATTCGATGCTTACGCTGCTGACCGGTGGCGGAGTTGGCAAGGTAGTTTCTTTTTGCCCCACTGAACATGTATGAGGCGTAATACCAAGGCGCGCTGAACGTGACTCACGCGAGGAATTCCCCACCCGGCTGAAGTTATGATTCGTTGCGGCAGGCATCTGGAGGCTTGCAGTGGCGGCAGCGATTGGGGTTCGGACCGATTACACATCGTCGGATTTACGGGGATTTGCCCGACGATGCAGTGCCCGGATGAGGTTCGCCGGCTACTGGCGTCGATCGTTGACGGCGGAAGTCGGAGTGATGCGGCCAAGTTTGCCGGTGTCACCCTGCTGTCAACGGGCCCCGAAGATTCCGCAAAAGTGGGCGTCTAAAATTCCTTAGTTTGGCGGAGCGGGTTTATCGGTGATCAGCCGGAGTGATGATCCTGCAGTTGGACGCCACGAAAAACTGCTGGCGCGTAGCGGCTT
>NZ_JROG01000028.1 GCF_000786215.1 Sphingomonas sp. 35-24ZXX | reverse complement strand
ATGAAGCCCATCCGCAAAGCAGTGTTTCCGGTTGCCGGGCTTGGCACCCGTTTCCTTCCCGCGACCAAGGCCATCCCCAAGGAGATGCTGCCGATCGTCGATCGTCCGTTGATCCAGTACGCGGTCGATGAGGCGCGCGAGGCGGGAATCGAGCAGATGATCTTCGTCACCGGGCGCGGCAAGAGCGCGATCGAAGACCATTTCGACATCGCTTTCGAGCTTGAAAAGACGATGGCAGAGCGCGGCAAGTCGCTCGAGGTGCTGGAACCCACGCGGCTGGGCCCGGGCAACTGCGCCTATGTCCGCCAGCAGGAACCTCTGGGGCTGGGCCATGCGATCTGGTGCGCACGCGCGATCGTGGGCGACGAACCGTTCGCGATCTTTCTGCCCGACGAGTTCATGGTCGGCTCGCCCGGCTGCATGAAGCAGATGGTCGAAGCCTATAACCGGTTGGGTGGCAACCTGATCAGCGTGCTCGAGGTCCCGCGCGAGACAGTGTCGAGCTATGGCGTGATCGCGCCGGGTGCGCGCGATGGCGACATCACCGAGGTCACCGGTCTGGTGGAAAAGCCCAAGGTCGAGGACGC
>NZ_JROG01000027.1 GCF_000786215.1 Sphingomonas sp. 35-24ZXX | reverse complement strand
ATACCAAGGCCAAGGTGAAGGAGGGCGCGGATCCCAAGGCGTTCAAACCGGTTGACCTCGCCATCCCGATGTTCGGCTACAAGAACCACATAGGCATCGACCGTGCGCATCGGCTGATCCGCACCTGGGATGCCAGCGCCGCCAACGCCAACGACGGCGCCCGGCTGCCTGACGTGGTCAGCGAGGACAACACCGGCTCGGGGGTATGGGCCGATACGGCCTATCGACCAAAGAAGAACGAGGCGTTCCTCGCCAAGGGCATGTTCACCAGCCACATCCATCAGAGGAAGCCGCCGCGCCGGCCGATGCCCGAGCGCATCGCCAGGGCCAATGCCAAGCGATCGGCGGTGCGCTCAGCGGTCGAGCACGTGTTCGCCGGCCAGAAGCACCGCATGGGGCTCATTGTTCGCACCATCGGCATCGCCCGAGCCCGCATCAAGATCGGCATGGCGAACCTCGCCTATAACTTCCAGCGCCTCGCCTGGCTCGAGGGGCGCTCTGCGCCTGCTTGATGCAAAAACCGGCCTATACGGCCGGTTCAGACAGCGAAATCAGCAGATCGGCCACCCGAAACCAGGGCTCACCATCCAATCGCGCCACGTCCCGTCGGCGTCATGCCAAAATCAGACGGTCCTTCGAGGCGTCCAG
>NZ_JROG01000002.1 GCF_000786215.1 Sphingomonas sp. 35-24ZXX | reverse complement strand
CCCGCCGCCTGGTCGCTATGGCTCCAGATACGGTCGTGATCCTTGCTTAGCGGAGCGTTCGCTGAGTGTCGGCTTTGTGAACCGTGTCTGCTGCTGAACCTGCCGCGCCCGCGCGGCAGGTTCAGCAGCAGACACGGTTCACTCGGCTTCATCGGAAACACCGGTCCCTTGCTGCGAATGAGACGCCAACCGCCGGAAGCGGTCAGTGACCGGCCCGAGGGCGGTTAAGCGCTCCGAAAATATCGGAGGCCTTTTCTGGATCTCTTCCGGAATCAGGGTGCGCCACCAAGCAAGGAGCGCGCCCCTAGCCAGAAACGCAAAGGTGTGGAGCAGCATTGGCGTGTCATTGCGGCTCCACGTCGCCCCCTCGCAGCTGCGGCGAGCCCACCTGGAACTTTGCTATAACGGCCATCGTCGGACCGCTCCGGCGGGATGCACATTGGATATGGGAATTGCACACCGGCGTGAAGCGCACGCGATCGGAGCACATAGATGCGATTGAAGGCAGTAGCCATAGCCTGCTGGGAATAATCGAGCTTGTCAAACATCGGCCGCTTCTCGGGCTCTCCAGGAGCCAACTCCTCCAAAAAATCCGACAAACTTCGATTTGGCGTCGATGGTTGCCGTCTCTCCGAGCTGTCACGCGTGCCCTCGCGTCAGGGGATCAGTCTTAGGGAGAAAGGTGTGCCCCTGTTTCTGAACTGCCGGTGTTTTTCGCGACCGCCGGCTGCGCGCGCTCCCCTGATTGCGAGGGAGCAGCTTGCCTTATGCCAAGGAGCCTACGCAGGCATTGAGCGCCTTGCGTGCGGTTTCGAGCTCATTGACACGTAAGCAAGCCAAAGGCTTCCCGCGGAATGTTTCCAGAGTGTTGAGATTGCTGTTGCGTCCGCCCTTCGTGGCAGGGACGTATTCGAGATCGAACCCGGTGAGCCGGTCGTCAGCCAGGCTGCGGGTGAAGTAGAGAAGCGGCGTCTTGACCCGCTTCTCGACTGCGATTTCGTGACCCGTCTTGGTGCGGTAGCGCAGGACGTACTGCGAATGCCCCTTGGGGTGTTCCTCGATGCGCGGATCGGTCATGAGAAGCTTGTGCAGGCTTGCTGTCGGCGGCGAGAGATCGGCTGTGTACTTCATGTTATCGCTCTCCTGTGTAATTGGGGTCGGATCGACCGTGAGGAGATGGACCAGCCTTTCAAATGAGTTGGCCGCGAGTTCCCCTTCTCCATTGGCATAGGCCCGGGCCTTTTCGACGGTGATACCGATGGCTGGCGCGATGCGTTCCAGCGGCCCCAGATTCACGATGGCCGAGATCAGAAGGCCGCGGGTGGCATTGCGCTCGTCTGCCTGTTCAAGCGACCGGGTGATCCAAGCGGTATCGATGGGCACTATCCTGAAGTCCTTGCGCGAGCGCAGCCAGTCGAGTGCATCGGTCCCGTTGAGGTATACGAAGACGTTGGCGTCGGAAGGGGTGCGCTTCGCTTCTCCTGTGGCTTGAGTGCGTATGGTCTTGCTGGGGCCGCACAGGTTGCGAAGAGTCCGGACATCGATGCCGGACAGGAGCGCCAGGTCGCTCACGGTGAGCAACCAGTTCGTGTCATCATAGAACGCGCACTCGATGATCTCGATGAGCGACAGCCATGCGCTGGCAAGCTCCCAAACCTGGCGCACTTCGCGGTTGCGTGCGGCGGTAAGGTCGAGACCGCCAAGCGCGACCGTCGGCAGGGTCGAGAGGAAGTGCTCAACGAAGTGGAGCGCGTCGTTCCGGGCATCCTCGGTGTCGGGTGTGTTTGGCTTATGGAGCGACAGCTGCCGATTTGCGAGCATGGCGTGGAGCAGCTGGACGCGCTTAGCGATGGAGAAGCGGCCAAGATCGATCGAACGGATTTCTTCTTCGGACACGTTTTCATCGGCAAGGCCTTCGACTTCTAGGCCAAGGAAGCTGTCGCGCATTTGCATACTTTGAGGCTCGGCCAGCGTAAAAAAGAGATCGTCGGCCTTCAACAGCAGGCAGTGCCGAAGGTTGAGGCTGGTGTCGGTCAGGGCAGGAAGTTCCATTTCATTCTCCGATATGATATGTTTATATCTCCTGGATGAACCTCCTCGTCAACTCACTAAGTGATATGTAGGTACAATTTTTCTGAGGGGTTTGTCGCAGGCGTGATGTGCACTACCTTCCAGTCGGCGGCTGTCACACGGTTGGGCAGGCGCGAGAATCTGGACAGCAAAGCAAGCTGCGGGGGGTCAGAGTTTGGTTTGGGCCAATTCACCGCCCCTTCTAAGATGGGTGCGAGAATTGATAATCGATCGTCGTCGGCCTTTCGCGAAACACGCCGCTCCTCACTGCGCGTTTGGACGGCAGACCAGTCCCAAACTCGGTTATCAGGACACACAGCGGAAATGACGGCAATGGGAGCACAACGCTGCCACCTCATTTCAGCTCCCCCCGCACCTCCACCGAGCACCCGACGCTCCTGAGCTTCCGCTCCCTCGCTCGTTTCGCACATGTCTCGATCGCCTCAGCATTGTTCAGCACGAGTTGATTGGCAGCCAGGATATCACCCCACTGATCGGGATCCGAGACAGACATCAGCCTCTGCCCGGCTTGCCATCCGTCACGATGCAGCGCCGATATCGCCCTGCGCTCAGGCCAGTACCAGGCCTTGGGCACCATCCAGTCGACCGCTGGCGGGACGGTGCAACCGCCTATCGATCCGAGAACAAGCGCAAGGCCCGCCGCGCCTGCCAGCCACTGGTTCTGTTCGCGTGCCGTTCGTGCTGAGGCGGTCATGGTGGCGAGGGTGCTTGCGGCCTTCTGCATGTCCTGCCGGGCGGTGACCAGCGCTGCGTGATCTTCCTTGCGACTGTCGCGCCCTGCCGCCGTGATCTGACTGGCGATGTCGTTCGGGGTCAGCAGCAGCGCAGGCTTGTTCGACAGCGTGATGATGGCCTCACGCATACGCTGGGTGATGGCGTGGATCTTCGCAAGCTCAGCGCTGTAGTCGCGGCTGAGCAAGGCCTGCTGCCCTTCGGCAACGCCGTCGACCGAGGTTGTGAGCATTCCGAGCCGCTGTGCGATCATCTCGAGCGCCTGCTCGATCGGGATATCGTCGGGATCGGGGTCTGACATGGCATTAAGGCTACAGCCCGAGCCCCCGCGAGCGCGAGGGGTCGATACAGTCTGCTAGGTCCTGCGACAGTGATCTTCCTCTCACTGCGTCCAGCCCCAGTTCCACGCGGCGGTTCCGCAGCAGCGACTCAAGTTGCGGGTCGCGCTCAAGGCTGTGGGCCATCGCACCAAGGTGACGTTCGACCTTCTCGGCATTGAGATAGTCCTGATCCTTGAGCATGCGCTGCATCTGCCGCGAGCGTGTCTGCCATTCGTGGACGAACCGGTCGGCCCTCGCCTGTTCTGCCAGACGCGCCGCCTGCTGCTGGTGCATCGCCTCGATGGTCCGATCCAGGTTGCCCGACAGGGCTTCGGGGATCAGGGAGCGGTCGTTGACCAGCGCACGACCCAGGTCCAGCACATATCCACGGCCCATTGCTTCAAGCGCTCTGCCTGCCTTGTCGAGCGCAGCCTGCTGATACTCGAGCGAGCCCAGTCCCTGGTCGTGCAAGGTCAGGATATCCTGCGCTGCACGCGTGTACTGCTGAACCGCCTTTTCCAGCGGTGTCTGCTCAGGTCCTGGTTTCAACAGATTGGCATTAACCCGCAGCCCCGGCTGACGCTCGCGCTGTGGCGAGATCTCCTTGCCCCCGAGCAGATCGGCGAGCGCGCCAGTGCGGCTGACCCTGATCCGGGTCTGCTTGTCGCGACCCGGCTGGTTGAGTTCCCTGCCCTTTTGCTGTTGCTGGATCTTGTCTGGCTGCCGGGTGTAATCGCTCGCCATGTCCTTGGCCCGCTCGCGCGACAGCGTGCGGGTGAGCGCCTTGCGATCGGCAAAGTCGTCCTTGCCGTAATGCAGATCGACCTCGGTGCGATGCCGCGACAGCGCGACATAGGCCCCGTGCCGGTCCATGCCTGGCGTCGCCAGTACCTGGACCTTGTCGACGGTCATGCCCTGCGCCTTGTGGACGGTTGCCGCATAGCCATGATCGACATGGGCATAATCCTTCAGGTCGAACGCCACGGCCCTGCCATCGTCGAGCATCACTGCCATGCGGACCGATGACAGGCTCTGCACGGTACCGAGCGATCCGTTCTTTACGCCCAGCTCGCGTTCGTTCTTGAGGAACATGATCCGGTCACCGCTGGCAAAGCTGCGGGAACCGCGTTCAACGCTGATGTCGATTTCTGGGCCGAGCGACCCGCTGGCGCGCATCCGCTCCCTCACCTCTTCGTTGAGGGCTTTCACCTCATCGTTGGTGTGGGTGAGGATGATCCGGCTAGCTTGCGGATCGGCTTTCCGATCCTGATCCCAGGCATCGACGAGGGCCGTGCGCGCAGCTTCGCGGGTCTCTGCAACATGGATGTGCCCAGCTTCCTCATATCGGCCCAGCGCCTCGCCGATCCTGCCTGTCGCAAGCTCCCGGGTTGCATCGCGCTGCCAGTCGGTCTGCTGCCTGCGGATCCCGCTGATTTCCACCGCACCGTGGCGCTCGGCGGTGGAACGGAACGCCGCGCCTGCTTCGATCGCCTGTAGCTGTTCGGGATCGCCGACGAGCACAACCTTCGCGCCGCGTCGTTCGGCCTCCGACATCACGCGCTCGAGCTGGCGCGTGCCGAGCATTCCGGCTTCATCGATCACCAGCACATGACGATCGGTGAGCAACTCCCTGCCCTGCTCCCATTGATATTCCAGGCTGGCGATGGTGCGCGATGCTATGCCCGATCCATGCTCCAGGCCTTCAGCCGCAATGCCAGACAGCGCCGCGCCTTGCACCTCGTAGCCTGCCAACTCCCAGGCCTCGCGCGCAACGCCGAGCATCGCGCTCTTTCCCGTACCGGCATAGCCAATGACATTGCTGAGGCCGCGCGGGCTGGTGACATGTTCGAGAGCGCCGCGCTGCTCGGGCGACAGGTCGAGCCCGCGCTGCTTCGCATGGTCCAGCGCACGCTCCCTTTGCAGGTCCTTCACCGGATGGTTGCGCTTCGTGTCGAGCTTGGTGGTCGCAAGCTCAAGCCTGCGTTCGGTCTCCAGCATCGACCGGCTGGTGAACCGCTCCTGCCCCTTGCCATCTCGTCCCAGTTCAACAAGTTCCGGCGCGTTCTTCACCGCCGACATCACCTTGTCGAACTGGTCCTTGTCGTCGCTGTTCCTGTGCGCGAACATCGCAAGATCGCGGGTGGTGAACGTGGCCTGCCCACGTGTGATCGCATCGAGCGCGATGTTGGGATCGGCGATGATCTTTTCGCCGTTCGATCGCGCAATGGCGTGATGCTCTTCGAGCCGCTCGCTGCTCAGCCCCTCGCCCGCCATGCGCGAGGCGGCTGGACCGATCTTGTGCTGCGGCTCCAGATCGATGCCCTGTGCTTCCAACGACCGGTGATCGATGCGCGCGTCGATATCGAGCGAGGCCAGGCGTTCGTTGGCAATGTTCGCCCAGGCCTCCCGCCAGTGCGTCAGCAGATCGGTGCGGTTCCAGTCGCGGGCCTTTGCACCGAAGCTGACACTACCATCCTCAGCGATGTCGATTTCGCGCGTTGTGAGCATGACATGAGCGTGGGGCTTGGGCTGGCCATCCTCGCCGATGTCCCAGTGGACATTGAGATCTGCGACCATGCCGCGATCAACAAACTCGGACCGAACAAAGTCACGGGCGAGTTCGATGGCTTGTTCCCGGGTCAGCTCTCTCGGCAGCGCAAACTCAATCTCACGGGCAAGCTGTGCATCCTTGCGAAGCTCTGCGGCCTCGACGTCATTCCAGAGCTGCTCGCGGTCTTTCCAGGCCTCGTCCGCGCCAACGGGCAGCATGACCTCGCTGTGCACGACTCCGGGCTTGTTGGTGAAGTCGTGGTGCCGATCGAGCCGCTGGTCGTGCAGTCGTGAGCCCGAGCGATAGGCGGCGGCAGTCAGCGCCGATGCACCGGTGCTGCGCGAGATGACTTTGGCAGAGAGGTGATAGATCGCCATGGCGATCGTCCATTTACGCCATCCAAGCAACGTCGGCACGACGTATAAGCGCGCCCTCAACCGATTTGATCGCTCTCGGGATGACGGGGTCTCACAATGACCCAGCCTGTTGGCGGATAGACAACATTGGCATAGCTGGTGGGCCCTTCATCGACAATGAAAGGTCACATCCATGCGCAGACCGAGAAACTTTGACGCCGAGCTTCAGGCACTGAGCGACAGGGCAAAGGCACTGAAGGCAGCAAGGCTGACACAGCTGGGAGAGTTTGTCATCGCCACCGGCGCCGACGCGCTCGGGACCGAGGTACTGGCGGGTGCGCTGCTCGCCGCCGTTGGTAATGAGGATGCTGCCAGGAAGGAGGCTTGGCGCAAGCGCGGCGCGGCGTTCTTTCAGCAGCGCGGCGCGCGGAAATCCAGACAGCAGGCAGCTGCAGAATCTGACGACGGCGCTGCGCAGAACACAGGCACAGCGCAACCGGCTGATGCTGGCCAAGGCCCGCAATGATACGCGAGACTGGCAGGTGAAGCGGCGCGAGCGAACGCGGCGGCTGATCGAGCTCGGCGGGCTGATGGTGAAGTCCGGGATCGACCAGCTCGTCGATGACGACCGGGCGGTGATCTATGGGCTTCTGGTCGAGGCGGCTGCGAAGGTCCGCGATGCCGGTGGGCCGCAGCAAATCACGCTGTGGCGGCGGCGTGGCGCGAGAGCCTTTGCGCAAAACCAGTTGGCGTCGTGACGATGATATCGCATAGGTTCAACCTATGAGTGGGGAAATCAACGAACTGGTGCTGGGCGTGCTTGCTCGCGCGCCGCAGTGGGTGAGGCAGGATCTGCTGTCTTCGGATTCGATCGTCCGCGCACGAGCCGAGGAGACGCTGGCAGCCATGATCAGCAGCGCACTGGCCGACAGCGAAAACAGTGGGCCAGGAAGCAAGGCAGCCTGAGGCCTGCCTAGTCGTCCGTCGCCAGGCGGCGTTCGCACACGTTGCGAACCAGATCCTGCAGGATGGCGACACGTTCGCCGAGCCAGTTCAGCTCTTCGTCGCTGACCTTGTAATGCGGGGAGTAGCGCGCGTTGACATAGGCCTGGCGCAACAGCTCGAAGCATCGGCGGCTGAACCGGTCGTCGCGCGGCCAGGCCTCGATAAGTTCGGGTGCGATCTCCTCGGCATGGCCGCGCAGAAAGCCGAGCTTGTGAGACTTCGGGCTGTAAAGGGTCAGAACCAGCAGCGTGCAATGGTACAGCTGCTCAGTTGTTTGGTGGAGTTCGAAGACCGCCTTGTTGCGCCAGTAGACGTCGTTGCCCTCTTGCCTTTGCAGTTTGTAGGTAGCGAAGGACGTCTTCGCTATCGAGAACCACCGATCGAAAGACTTGCCTGCCTCTTCGCGTGCAACTGCGGGTGCGAGCTTCGTCGGCGTCGAAAACGGAAAACCCTCGGCCTCGTAAAGCGCGATGCCTTGCGTGGCGATGTCCGTGAAAAACGGGCGGCCCTGCTCCAGCTGTTTGTTCACATCCTTGAGGCTGTGCACGATAAAGCTGACCGGTGCGCTCAGCGTCTGCGTGATCGTCATCTCACGCATCAGCCGGTCATCGGCGGTGGCCCAATAATCGACGACATCGGTCAGCCGCTCGTCATTGACCACGACCAGCAGATCGTAATCGGACTTGTAGCCACCGACCGGATCATCGACCCAGTCGCCGCGCGCATAGCTGCCGTACAGGATGACCTTGAGGATGCGGCCCTGCTTCTTCCAAGGCGCGGTCGTGTTGCCGATCGCGGCGGTGAACTCCTCGAACAGGATGCGCACCGCAGCCTGCAGCTCCTGCTGCTTCTGGCCAGGCAGATGATCGATATCGGTGCGCATGGCTTTTACCCTGTAGCGATGGTGGCAAGTTGGCAAGGTCGAAGCTTGGATTTGCCCGGCACAACTGCCTCCATTTTCGTGGGATTCGGTAGACGAAAGAGGCGCCGTCATGGCGCCTCTCCCGTCAGGTTGAGGAGATAGTCTGCAGCCTTGCTGGCCGCGCTCGCCGCGCGGAAGATGGCCTTGTCATCTTCGCGCAGAACGCTGAGCCAGGATGCGATGTAATCGCTGTGGCGGACGGTCGGTGCGATACCAAGTGATGCGCAGGTGAACGCGGCTGCCAACTCGGCGACAAGCTCTTCGCGGGCATATGGTGCCGAGCCAAAGCTACCCTTCTGATCGCGGTCCAGCCTGCTGGCATGGCCGGTCCAGTGACCGAGCTCATGCAGAGCGGTGCGGTACCAGTTGATCGGTTCATGATAGGCGGCTTGGGGCGGTACCTGCACTAAGTCGTGCACCGAGCTGTAGAACGCAGCATCGCCGCCGATGTTGAACGTGGCACCGCTGGCGGTGATGATCGCATCAGCTTCGGCGATGGCGAGCACCGGATCGGTTGCAATCGGCGCTGCTGTCATGTCTTCGGGCAGACCTTCGCACTGGTCGATGTTGAACACCGTAAACCGCTTGAGGAAAGCAACGGTCCGGGCTTCGCGGTCTTCGCCGCGTGCCTGTTCGGCTTCTGCTTTGGGCGTGAACCGGTCGGCATAGCAGACGGTCGTGCCCTTCTCGCCTTTGCGGACATTGCCGCCAGCGGCCTGTGCCTGGCGGTAGGTCAGCCAGCGCTGGGAACCGTAACCCCTCATGACCACTTCGGCCCAGAGGATCAGAACGTTGATGCCAGAGTAGCGGCGGTCGGTTGCTCCGTTGTGCGGCATGGTACAGCCGCAAAGTGCAGTGTCCCATGGCTGGACCCAAGGGAGCCGTCCCTGCTCGAGCTCAGCGATGATGCGCTGTGTGACCTCGGTATAGAGGCTGTTGCGGGTGGTAGTGTGTTCCATGGCCTTGTCTCCTTCCATCCGGCCTCGGCCCGGAAGGGGCGCTGGGGGGCGGCGAAGAAGAGCTGGCAGCCACGCTGCAACGGACGGCGCGCATGCGCTAAGCACCGCAACGAAGAGGAGGACCCGCAACGCGGGTTGAGCGCTGGCCTGGCGTGGCTAGAGGCGATGGACGCCCCCCGGTGTCCCGCCCGAGCGGGGTTAACGCCGCCGTAATGCGGCGTCCGCAGAAGCGCTGCTGGATGCTGAAACACCATGAGATGCCGTGAGCAGAAATATTCTGCTTACGCTGCCATTTCCCGCAGCATGCCAGCAGCGCTCCCCTGCCCCATTGCCTGCGAAATCGCCGCATTTGGCTCGATTGACGCGCGGCGGCACATCACCAAATCTCGGTCGCAGGCAGGGGCAGATCACATCACAGGATGGAGACAGTGGCCATGGCATCCCATGCACCCGACAGGTTCCTGAGGCTGAACAGCGTGCTCGATCGCACCGGGCTTTCCAGAGCGACGCTTTACCGAAAGATCCAGGCGGGCACGTTCCCCAAGCAGGTCAAGCTCGCCGAGCGATGCTGTGGATGGCGGGAATCGGCTATCGAGGAATGGCTGCAGAATCCGATGTTCTACGAGGTCAGCGACTGACGATCAGCAAGTGCGGCGATCATGCGGCGTGACGGTCAAGCTCAAGGAACAGAGGCAAAAGCGCAGGCTCTGACCGGTCGATCATCGCGCTGCTGTAGAGGCCGACATTGATCCACTCGACCGACCAATGGAGATCAACGCATTCACCTTCGATACGAATGATGGCAGCACCCTCGCGCGCTACTGACCAGGTGCACCGCAGCTGTTCGTCATAGGTGCCCAGCAGCAAGGTGCCATCGCTGACCCCGACCAGAAAGCGATCATCATCGTCGAACGGGACGTGCAGCACGGCCTCGATATCGCCGCTGACCTGCAGGCGCGGATAACCCGGCACAGGCAAAATCGTGATGCTCATCGCAGAATCGCCTTTCCTACTTGAGAACAAACATGGAACATGACTCCATAGGTAGGAGTCTGCAATGGTCATTATCGATGGATCGTTTCTGCTGGGGCTCGCAGCCGTGCTGACCAGCCTCGGCACGCTGTGGCGGGCATTGCGTGGTCGCCCTGAACCGCAATGCCAGCATCTCCACGTTTGCCAAAGGACATCCTGCGAAACATGTCTCAACTGCAGGAGGACAAAGGATAAGCGCGACTAGACGGTGTTGAAACAAGCCGTAGCAGCGGCGGATCTGTGGAGATATTCTCCATCAATGCGCGCACCAGACAGGGATAAAATCGAATTTGCGATCATCGCACTGACAATGATTGCTGCCGCCCTCGTTTCGCTGGCGTAGCTTTAGATATCGACAATCGCAAAACCATCGATCGCTCTACATCGCGCCATCCATCCACAGCTTTTATTGAAACTTGCAAAAAATCTGCCTCGCTTGTTGACCATGCTGACGATAAGCGTTGGTGACACTAAATAACATTATCGAGGACGCACCCATGACAGAACATTCGCAAGAGCAGCTGATTACGCTTACCGCAGATATCGTGGCAGCGCATATTGGAAACAACAGTGTCGCATTGGGCGACATCGCTACGCTGATCGCGAATGTTCACACGGCGTTGGCTGGCTTGTCATCGGCTGAAGTTCCGGAGCCTCAAGAAGTGCGTCCTGAGCCTGCGGTATCGATCCGATCATCGATCAAGCACGAT
>NZ_JROG01000026.1 GCF_000786215.1 Sphingomonas sp. 35-24ZXX | reverse complement strand
TCAGGTCGGCAAGCTGTCGCGGAGCCATGATCTCACTAAGGCATGCCTCTATATGCTCAAGCGTTGGGATGCGTTTTCCCGATTCCTCGACGATGGCAGGATCTGTCTCACGAACAACGCTGCCGAGCGCGCGCTGCGCTGCATCCCGCTCGGGCGCAAGGCATGGCTGTTCTGCGGCTCTGACCGCGGTGGGCAACGCGCTGCCGTAATCTACACGCTCATCCAAACAGCCAAGCTAAACGATATCGATCCGCAGGCATGGCTCGCCGATGTCCTCGCCCGCATCGCCGACCACCCGGCAACTCGGCTCGATGAACTCCTGCCGTGGAACTGGCGGCTTTCCCGTTGAAGGCAGATCTCGATTCCCATAGCATCAACGCATGCAATACGGCCCAGAACCCGAACTGATCGAGTCACCTCTTGGACGCACCATTGAGCAAAATGGCATCCGGCTGACTATCAGCATCGTTCGCCTCGCCACTCAACCGGGCTGGTCGCTAGAAGTCGTGAACGAAAACAACACATCTATCGTGTGGGACGATCCATTCCCAACTGACCGCGCCGCCGATGCTGCATTCCGAAAGGCACTCGCCGAAGAAGGCCCAGAGGCATTCCTCGACGACCGATAAGCAGCATCACCGCGTCATGCCGCGGCCTTCACCGGATGGATACG
>NZ_JROG01000025.1 GCF_000786215.1 Sphingomonas sp. 35-24ZXX | reverse complement strand
TGGCGCGCGGGGTGTGACCAGCGGCTCTATGCGGTGCACGGGCGGCAGCCCTGATGGGCGGCCACTTTCAAGGAGAAACCCGAATGTTCCTACCTGGGGCAAAGATCGCTAGCCCGCGCCGCGCCTGCCATTTGGGCCTCATCCACCCGCACGTCCCTTCGGGTCAAGTTGGTCAAATCTCGCTCAATTGCAGGAAGCTGCGGACACAATCTCACGGCATCGGCACGGTCGATGCGCCAATCCGCAATGTTGTTTGTGCCGCGCAGCTGGCCGACTTGGCCTGCAAAATAAACCTCCTGCGGGCCAACGGGCAGAATGGCTTTGCCGCGTAGCGTTTCCAATCGATCTGCGAAGCGCGGATTCTCACGCTTCAACGCGTCCAACAAACTATTGGGCAGCGCCAAAATGCCACCCAAACTGCCGAAGAAGGGTTGGCCTTGTTCTGGCAGCGTGAGCGCATCTTTCAGTGTAGGGTCCGCTGCCGCACGGCTGATCTGGTGCAGCATGGCCTGAGCGGGCGTGGCTTGAATGGTGGTGCCATCGGTGCGAGTGAGCGTGACCGGGCGATCGAGGATTAGGCTTCTGGAATCTGCTATGGTCAGACCTAAAGCGTTCATTATGCCACCACGCAGTTCCACATTATACGGCGTCTCGTATAAATTAAGGGCTGCCAGCCGATCGTAGGTGGCTACCATGAACAAGCGCGGCGCTTCTTTGCCATGTTCACGCACAATTCGCTGCGGAATCATGCCATGCCAATTAATCCCATCAGAAATGTTCCTGGTAAAAATCTCGATGGCAAGTGCCGGTGCCCGATTGGCTATATCATCCAGCGACCACTGATCGAAATTTTCGTAACGTTTGCGCAGTTCACGTATGACTTCTTCTGCATTTACTGCAGCAGTCTCAGTGGATTGTTTAGCTTGGGCCGAAGCTGGAGAGCCCAAAATTGACGTGACGCCGAAGCTATAAAGCGCCGTGACCAAACAACAGGCGGTACGGAAGAAAACCCGCGTCATCATCGGCCAGCCTGCGTCATTCTTCAAACCTCCGTCCTCGACTATGGAACCTGCTTTAACCATCGGTACACGCTCAAACAATGCTGCTGACGACACGACCGGACGTTGCCCGCACGTGACTTGCCGCCGGTGGGGTGTAGCGTTGCACGCATTGAGTGCCCGGTCTTGATAACAGCATGACCATACCGGCTTCTGATCGTTGAGCGTGCTGGTACAGCGCCGCCGCCGATCAACCCCATT
>NZ_JROG01000024.1 GCF_000786215.1 Sphingomonas sp. 35-24ZXX | reverse complement strand
CAGTTGCACTGGCCGCATTCCGCCGTTAAGGGCGGGATATAAGGAATTCTTTATATGTGCTCTGCCGGGTGTGTCTCGGGAGGGCCCCAGCAAGAAGGCGACCCATGCGCAAGAGCTTCCTCTTTACCTCCGAATCGGTCAGCGAAGGCCATCCCGACAAGGTTGCGGACCAGATTTCCGACGCCGTCGTCGACCTGTTCCTGTCCAAGGATCCGTATGCGCGCGTCGCCTGCGAGACGCTGACGACGACCCAGCGCGTGGTGCTGGCCGGCGAGATCCGCTGCAAGGGCGTGTACGAGAACGGCGAGTGGGCCGCAGGCGCGCTGGAAGAGATCGAACAGGTCGTGCGCGCGACGGTCAAGCGCATCGGCTATGAGCAGGACGGTTTCCACTGGGAAACATTCAGCTTCGAAAACCACCTGCACGGCCAGTCTTCGGAAATCGCGCAGGGCGTCGATGCCAAGGACAACAAGGACGAAGGCGCTGGCGACCAGGGCATCATGTTCGGCTATGCCTCGGACGAGACCGAAGACCTGATGCCCGCGACGCTCGACTATTCGCACAAGATCCTCGAGCGCATGGCGGCCGATCGCCACGCCAAGGTCGTCGATTTCCTCGAGCCCGACGCCAAGAGCCAGGTGACGCTCGCCTATGACGACGAAAAGCCGGTGCGCGCCACCGCTCTGGTCGTCTCGACCCAGCACGCGCCGGGCTATTTCTGGCACGAAGGCAAGGGCGATGCCGCCAAGTATCAGGAGCTTTACGACTATGTCGTGGGCGTGATGCACGATGTGCTGCCCGAGGGCTTCATCACCGACGAGACCGCGATCTATGTCAACCCGACCGGATCGTTCGAGATCGGCGGCCCCGATGGCGATGCTGGCGTGACCGGCCGCAAGATCATCGTCGACACCTACGGCGGCGCATCGCCGCACGGCGGCGGCGCGTTCTCTGGCAAGGACCCGACCAAGGTCGACCGTTCGGCAGCGTATATCAGCCGTTACATGGCCAAGAACATCGTCGCAGCCGGCCTTGCGCGTCGCTGCACGATCCAGCTGTCGTACGCGATCGGCATCGCCGAGCCGCTATCGCTCTATGTCGACACGCACGGCACGGGCACGGTCGCCGACGACAAGATCGAGGCGGTGCTGCCGCAGCTGGTGCGCCTGACGCCGCGCGGCATCCGCGAGCATCTGGGCCTCAACAAGCCGATCTACCAGAAGTCGGCCGCCTACGGTCACTTCGGCCGCAAGCCCGAAGGCGACTTCTTCCCCTGGGAGAAGACCGACCT
>NZ_JROG01000023.1 GCF_000786215.1 Sphingomonas sp. 35-24ZXX | reverse complement strand
AATCAGACGGTCCTTCGAGGCGTCCAGCTGATCGCACAGCGCGACAAGCCGGGGATGATCGTCAGCGATAATGGCACGGAGTTCACCAGCAATGCCGTGCTCGCATGGTGCGGGCAGATCGGCGTCGAGTGGCATTACATCGCTCCAGGCAAGCCGATTCAGAACGGCTATGTCGAGAGCTTCCACGGTCACATGCGCGACGAGCTGTTGAACGATACCCTGTTCATGAGCCGTGCCCATGCCCGGGTCGAGATCGCTGCCTGGGGCTAGGATTACAACCGGGAGAGACCGCACTCGGCCCTCGGCTACGCAACCCCGGCGGCGTTCGCCGCTGAACTGAATAAGCAATGGCCTGCTTCGCTACGCCCTACGGGCTCCGCTACGCAGCCCATTGCTTCAACCGCGCTGATGCGCAAAACAACCGCCCGGCTCTATTCCCCGCTGGGCAACGCTGGGGGGGCACGTCACCGGCAGGGCATCCAGCTGGTGGGTTCGAGGGGGTTATCCTCTGAAAGCACGTTATTGTCCCCAAAAACCATTGCGGTAAACGGGCCAAGCTAAGAAGGTCAGACAGTCAACGTATCCAGCGCCAGTAGTGACAGCACCATTTCGTCGCCCGGGCCAGAACCAATGCGCAACAAAAGTCCGTCAATAGCGCCAACCGCCATCACAACTTCATGGTACGTATGATCAGCATCGTTGATGTTGAAAGTGTAGCGTGGTTCGGGGTCGTCGCCGGGAAAGTCATAGAACAGCTCTACATATCCTTGGCCCTTCGAGTAGAAGCTGACTTTGACAAACCTGTCCTGAAATTGTGGCAAAGACCGGGGAGCGATGGAGAGATCGACAAACTCACCTGTCGAAGTTCGTAGTCCGCTAGTGGTCCCGAAGGTATCGACAGTTTCGAGCTCAAGACCAGTGCCACCCGAAATCGACAGCGCAAAGTCTGTCGAGGTGTATGCGCCACTTGTCCAGCCGCTAGACATCATCGTTTCCAGCTGTCGAGTTATCAGGTTGTTCCGAATTGCAGCCGTCAATGTGAAGCCTGTTCGCCGTAGATTCGGACTGGTGTCAGCAAAGGGTTGAAAATTGCTGCACCCCAACCCTTTGTTATAGCCAAACGAATTGCTGACATCCCCGCCCTGATAGCGAACGGCCCCCGATGCCTGGCCATTCAGATCCTCGTAGACATTGCCATCGACATGGCATCCTGTAATTTCGCCACAGCTTATCCCGCAGCGATAGGCCGGATCGTTAATATAGCCTGCATCGCTGATTATGTTACCGGAGACGATAACATTGGCAGCCTGGTTGAGTGCAATGCCAGACGCGTGAATGGGGCCGCGAATTTTGTTCGGACCGATGGTCCCATTACGTGGCCAGTCGCTTTGAATAACGTCCCCTGATTCAAGCACCCTAACTTCGCCATCGAGATGATAATCAGCCCCGACAACGATGCCGCTATCGCCGCCACCTGTGATGATGTTTCCAGCAGCAATAAAGCCGTCGCAGCCAGAGTTGAACTGGATACTCTCCAGTCCGACAAATCCGTAAATAATCACTGATTGCCCGGGGATGAGCCCTAATACTTCAACATCAAATTCAGTAGCGACTATTTTTACCGTACCGCCAATTTCTTTGAACACGCCATTGGCCGATGCAGCGAAGCGCATCACACTGCGGCCTGTCGTGAAACGAAATGTCTGCGTGGCAGCTGTCGCGACAAACTCTTTCGTGTAAACCCGCTGCCTGATCTGATTGTTGTTTGCCATACAATCGGTTGACCAGCGAAACTGGATGCCGAAGCCGGTATGCTCCTCTATCGTATTGCCGATCGCAGCGGGGTGGCGACAATTCTGAAAAACAAACGGCGTCGTGTGCTCACCGCCTTCTGGCAACACGCAACGGGTGACCAAGGGGTAATCAGCGTCGTCAAACAATCCGCAATGACCGTAAGCCCCGGTGAAGGTCACGCCATCAATTTGAGGATTCGCGCCACCGGCCTTGACCCCATAGAGACAATAGGTGGGTGCATCGATAGTTATACCACTGATCTTGCTACCAATCGCCGTTAATAGTGCTTGCTCCTCGGCGGCTTTTGTAGAACGTAATGTGCCAGTACCGGCGAGATGGACACCTGAAATATCGACCGGATCGATAACGAAGATACCATCAGGCACGATAATGGTACCTCCAACGCCGACAGCTGCTGCAGCAAGTATAATGGCATCTGCATTGGATGCGGCACTTGCGTCTGGTGATGCGTTAAACGGAGCATCAGAAATCAGAACAATTTGGGCCAGCTTGTGACCTACCGTCCCAGGCTCAAATGCAGCGCCTTTGGCATAGCCGCTGATGCCTGCCCCTTCTGGGCTGGCAAGAGAGGCTGGCGTGATTGTTCGGGCCACCTCCAACGAACCGGCGACGGTTTTCGCTCGAAAGACCAGATTACCGACACCATCATCAACTGAAAAAAGGCTGCCCAGATCTGTAGCAGCTTCCCCAGCGGCAATGGCTGCAGCCAAGTTCCCATATTGGGCAATTCCGTAGAAGTTGGATGCGGCCAAGGCTGTCGAGACTGCAAGCTCTGCAGTCACGAGATGAGGGGCCACAGCCGCACTTACCAGACCAGACACTGCGGCGCGCCGAGTCAAACCGTCGTTTACCATCACCACCCGCGTATCACCGTTAAGGCTAATATAAGGATCAGAAAGCAAATCTTACTCAGAAGTCAATCGCCGATGTGCTGAAAGTGGACCAAAGCGGGTACATGGCAACTAGGCTCAGGACCTATTAAATCGCTTGCGGAGTGTGCGATCGGTTGATTCAATGGCGGCGCAAGGAGGCGCTGCCATGGGTGATCTGATCTGGTTGTCGGAGGCGCAAATGCGTCGGATCGAGCCGTATTTTCCGTTGTCGCACGGGGTGCCCCGTGTCGATGACCGGCGGATTATCAGCGGTATCATCTTCGTGATCCGCAATGGTTTGCGCTGGCGCGATGCCCCCGTCGAGTATGGGCCAGCCAAGACGATCTACAACCGGTTCATCCGCTGGAGCCGCATGGGCGTATTCAACAGGATCTTCGCTGCCTTAGCCGCGAAGGGCGGCAAGCCCGATCAACTGATGATTGATGCCACCCACCTCAAAGCACACCGAACGGCAGCCAGCCTGCTTAAAAAGGGGCTGTTCCCCGACGTATCGGACGCACCAAAGGAGGCCTGAACTCCAAGCTCCATGCGGTATGCGATGGCATGGGTCGCCCGCTCGTCATGCTGCTCAGCGAAGGCCAGATGAGCGACTACAAGGGCGCGGCAATGATGATCGACGCCTTGCCATCTTCCAAGGCAATGTTGGGCGATCGAGGCTACGATGCCGACTGGTTCCGCACCGCCCTGGCCGAGCGCGGCATGATCGCCTGCATCCCGTCAAAAGCTAACCGCAAAGCGCCGATTCCACATGATACCGTGCTCTACCGCCAGCGTCACAGGATCGAGAACATGTTCGGCAAACTCAAGGACTGGCGTCGCATCCACACACGCTACGACCGATGCGCCCACACTTTCATGTCCGCAATCTGCATCGCTGCAACCGTCATCTTCTGGATCAATCAATGAGTCCTGAGCCTAGGCTGTGTTGACAAAAGGGATTC
>NZ_JROG01000022.1 GCF_000786215.1 Sphingomonas sp. 35-24ZXX | reverse complement strand
GCTTGGCAGATCGGTGAAGAAGCCGATCACCTCTGCGCTCCGAAGCTTGCGCCGGATGAGAACGGCGCCATCGCTCCCGATCGCGTGAACTTGAAAAACACTCTTCGCCAGATCCAAACCGAGGTTACAATCTCCTGCTTCGTTTGCCGACTCCTAGACGTCGACCTACAACGGCCCATCATTGGACAGCTAAGCTCGTGCAGGAGTCGTCCACGCCATCACGTCACTACAGCAAAAGGAAGCGCAGCCAACTCAGGAGATCCTGGATAATGAACTCCATCTGCACATCCGCTAGGTTGTGCTGCGCCTGCAGGATCAACGCCTTAAACCTTATAACCGGATCGAAAGGAAAACGCCCACCATTCGCGCCGCCGCCGGAAACAGGCCCTTCAACCAGCCAGACACGGAAATACCCGAACCCCACTGACTACCCAAAGTCTCAAGCGTAACATCCTCCTTGCTCAACGCTTCAAGAAGGCCGATCAAACTGAACAGAGACTTCAGATCCACCAAGGCTCTCCGCGATCGTTCCAGATCAACGATCACCATAACTGCGCAAACGCTCGAGGATTTTGCAGGCCTCCAGCTCTCGAACCCGTCCGAATGTTGACTTGACCTAGATTAAATTCATCCACTAAGGCCGATTTGTTAAAACGAGGTTTCCCGCAGGGATGCCTTAGCCAGCATAATGTTGACCGAGTAAATCCTATTAGCCAAATTCAGTGCCAGCTGTAGCATTCATCACCTGATTTCATGGCTCATGCTACCGTAAAGATTTTCTTTCTATTGCAAAGTCAGAACCGTCAGGTAGTAAAAAAATCATGACTTAATTATTTCAAAGGGCGTACAGCTTGACTTTGAAAACCCCGCAAATACTCGAGACATGGTCAAAGCGTATCGAATTAAAATTATAGTATGCAATATATTTTATATAATCAGAATTTCAAAATTTCCTGCGATAGCCATTATAAAAAATAAAACACCCTCTGACCACATTTTATTACGACTGCACAAATAAATAGCTATTTCATTGTTTTTAAG
This sequence comes from Sphingomonas sp. 35-24ZXX, assembly GCF_000786215.1. Lineage (GTDB taxonomy): Bacteria > Pseudomonadota > Alphaproteobacteria > Sphingomonadales > Sphingomonadaceae > Blastomonas. The sequence continues at coordinate 3,860 of NZ_JROG01000022.1, read as the reverse complement.
CATCACTCCCCTTATCTAATAGTTGTTTACTCTACAAGCCAAAATTTTTATCAAAACACAGCAGACAAAGACCAGATAACTACTAAACTGTAGCCCAATTATAACTCCAACTACGCACTCTCAATATTTTTCAACTCAACCAACAAAAATAGATCGACCCCGCGTATATGAATTACTCACCCGCAACCATTTAAGATGTCAACTTAATTTATTTTACTACACCATTTTCGGTAAATACTAATCTCTCACGTAAAGCTTTTTATTCAAGACATTGTCTTATTCAAGACAATACGCCCTAAAAAAACACTAAACCGCCACACACCGATTACATCAGAGATCAAATAAAACGAAACATGGCATTGCAACCTTCTTTGGCAGTAAGTACTTATACAAAATTGCGAAAATGTCACGAAATAGGTTGGAGTTCAATTTAAACCAATTAATATGCTAACACATTCGACGCCACGATGCGCCATCTCCACAGCGCGGCGGCGTGCCGTGCCATAGAAAAGTGATAAGCGTTATCCAAATCATGGAAACCGATATGACTAAAGTTGCCGTAATAATCCCAACGTTAAATGCTGGTCATCTAGCCGATCAGATGGTTCACATGCTGAAAAAGCAGAAAATCCAGCCATCAGACATTTTAGTAATTGATTCAGGATCTACTGACAATACTGCCCATGTCTTTCGAGAGTTCGGTGCACGGGTTTTTGGCCTTCCAGGACAAAAATTTAACCATGGTGGAACTCGTAAGTATGCAGCGTCATTATGCGGAGAATGCGATATCCTCGTTTTCATGACTCAAGACGCCATTCCAGCTAGTGGTGACAGTATCGCTAGGCTGTGCACAATGTTCGATGATCCGAATATTGGTATGGCATATGGCCGGCAATTACCTAGGGATGCGGCTGGATTTATCGAACGCCACGCACGACTACGCAATTACCCTGCCGCATCAGAAATTCGAACAATCGATGATCGTGGCCTTTACGGTGTAAAAGTTACCTTCTGTTCTAACAGCTTTTGCGCCTATAGAACAAGCGCATATGAATCAGTTGGAGGCTTTCCAGAAGACTCATATTTTGGAGAGGATCAGGTTATTGCTGGCCGCATGTTGTTAGCGGGATATAAGATTAAATATGATGCCGATGCGGCAGTTGTACACAGCCATGGATATTCAATAATTGAGGATTTTCGTAGGTATTTTGATGTAGGCGTATTCCATGCTCGAAATACCTGGCTGCTGGAGGAATTTGGCTCTGCCGAAGGTGAGGGTTTTAAATTTTTGAAATCAGAAATGCATTACCTATCAACTCAACAACCAAGTTTGATATTTTCAGCCTTGGCACGGTCAGTTTTGAAACTTATTGGCTATCGAATGGGGCGATTAGAGCGTCGGCTTCCAAAACAATTAAAGGCTATATTGGGAATGCAAAAATTCTATTGGAAATAGCGCGCTCTTCACAATACAATTATAAGTAAAAAATACGATTAACTTTAAGACCTTATGAAGCCTACAATATTCTATATAATACAATAAAATTAACGGCTCATGCGCCGCGATGCTGGACACCTCAGTGAATAACCCTTTATTTCAGATTTTTAGGTATTTAGAATGAAGAACACATTTCGTGATAGGGTTACACCCGTCAATCCAGGCCAAAAACTTTTGACCCCAAAAGAGCGGTTCAGCGCACGCTTGAGCCGTGAGGGTATCAGCTTTAGTTTTATTGTTATATGCTGCTTTGTAATTGTGTCGATTATTTTTGGAGGGGGCGTTGGCTCTCTGAATTTCAATTTTCTACTTATATCTTTAACAGGATTATTAATGCTTCTCCAAACAATAAAAAGAGGAGGATTGAGTAAATTTCAGAACCTTCCATTGAATGTTAGAATTTCTATCGTTCTGATTCCCGTTATTCCACTCATTCAAATTATTCCGTTGCCTCCAGAGTTTTGGCAGGCGTTACCAGGTCGGCATTCTATAAGTAACATTTTAATCGATGAAGGCTTTGGTGCTTATTGGCTACCAATATCTTTGACGCCTGTCGATACTGCCTACTCAGCGATAATCGGCATTATTGCCTTTGGCCTTATATTAGCGATACTAAAATTATCAGATAAAGAAATCAAATGGCTGGCCCAATTGATGTGTGCCCTTGTTACCTTGAGCATCATTATTGGATTGGTTCAGTTTACGACAAACGGAAATGTTTTTGTATTTTATTCAATGATGCACCGCGGCGTGGTTGCAGGAATATTTGCCAATAAGAACCACATGGCGATTTCGCTAACTGCGACTTTACCTATCTTGTGGGCCCTTTATCAGGGTCGATTTAATTATAGCTTGGCTTCGTATGCTTTATTGGGCTTATCAATTTCTGGAATTTTGGCCGTGCTCGCGGCGACAGATAGCCGAGCAGGACTAGCACTCGGTGTTATCACGATAATTATTTTAATGTCACTGCAGTTTCCGAAATATCGTACAACGATCTACATATCTACATGTGCGTTAATCTTAACGATTGGAATATTTGCAAGTCAAATTCCGCTTATCGACAAGCTCTCTGATAAAATGTTCGCATCAACTGAAGATATGCGCGGTGAGTTTGTTAAGCAGAGCCTTCCATTGCTACATGATTATATTATTACCGGAGCTGGAATCGGTAGTTTTTCGCAAGTTTACGCCGCAACAGAAAAATTAGAAGACGTAAGCTTTCAGCTTTTAAATCACGTTCACAGTGATATATTAGAGTTCATTATCGAGACGGGAATTCTGGGGATATTTAGCTATGCTGTTTGGATTATTACAGTTCTTAGCTTATCACGATTATTCCTAAAGCCTCTACGTGAAAATTTGAGGAATGGGAGTTCGGTGATCGCCGAGAAATGGGCGTTCGTTGGCCTTATAATCGTTTTAGTTTTCGTCGCACACAGCGTTGTGGACTATCCCTTACGGCGGGTATCATGCTTAACGTTTTTTTGTTTCGGGTTTGGAATTTTCGTCCGCCCCATTGTTGCTCGTGCACAGCAGCTCCATTAAGCGGAGGTTATTCTGTGCCTTACTCTGTAGATTTAATTTCTATTTGAAGGTATAAATTTGTGGAAAAGCTCTCTGTCTGTATCGCTACCTATAATGGAAGCCATTATATTGAAGAACAGATCATAAGCATACTTCATCAGTTGAGAGATGGCGATGAAGTAATCATTTCTGACGACGGATCTACCGACAACACATTAGAATTAATATCTCGGCTAACCGGTCCGATTCGAATCGCGGGAGTTACTCGAACTGGTTCAATTGTAAAGAATTTCGAGCGTGCGATGAGCTATGCGCAAAATGAAATAATCGTATTGTGCGATCAAGATGATATTTGGTTGTCGAGGCGAGTTGAGATCATACAGCGAGAGATGTTGAATGCAGAATTGGTCATTATGGATGCAAAAGTAGTAAACCAGAAATTGGAGGTAATTGCTGAATCGATGCTAAACGAACTGAGATTTGAAAGAGGCTTTCTTCGCAACTTTAAAAAGAACGGATATGTGGGATGTTGCATGGCGTTTAGACGATCTTTACTTGAGATTTTGTTGCCGTTTAAAGATGATTTGCCTTGGCACGATTGGTTCATCGGATTAGTAGCGGAGTTAAGAGGTCACGTAGCAGTGGTTCGAGAGCCGACACTTTTGTATCGGCGCCATGGTCAAAATGCTTCCGAGACGACTACTGGGTCGACGAATTCTTTTTTCAGAAAGCTTGTTTTACGGGCTAGGTTGGGACGCTCAATTATTTCTGTGTTGTTTCGGAGGAAATTTTACTCTTTGACATACCGCTAGGCTGTGTTGACAAAAGGGATTCC
>NZ_JROG01000021.1 GCF_000786215.1 Sphingomonas sp. 35-24ZXX | reverse complement strand
TGAAGTGTTTTGTCAACACGGCCTAGAGCATTTTCATGATGTACGGAATCGGCGGGGGATTCCCTTTTTGGTGATTATGTGATTCATGGGGAGCCGTCTTGCCGGAGGCGGCGATGGGTTGGCGATCAGGGCAGAGTTACTCTCAGGATTTGCGGGATCGGGTGATAGGCGCGGTTGATGGCGGCATGGCCGTTCGGGAAGCTGCGGCAGTGTTCAAGGTAAGCATTGCCTATATCTATAAGGCGCTGATCCGTTGGCGTCTGACCGGCGACACACGGGCCAATCCCGTCCGAGGTCGGCCACCGCGCAAACTGTCGCCCGAGCAAGAACAGGCGCTTGGGGCGCACATCCGGTCACGCCCCGGCATTACCTTGGCTCAGGCGCAGAGCTGGTTGCAGTCGGAGCACGGCGTCACGCTCAGCATCGGTGCCATGTGGAATACCGCCCGCCGTCTCGGCTTGTCTTTCAAAAAAAGCCCTGCGCGCCAGCGAACAGGATCGACCCGACGTCGCCGCAAGGCGCAAGCTGTGGAGGTCAGCGCAGCCGTTCATCGATCCTGAAAGCCTGGTTTTTCTGGATGAGACGGGCGTCAACACGAAGATGGCTCGGCTCTACGGCTGGGCCCCGGTTGGCGAACGCTGCCACGACAGCGCCCCGTTCGGCCATTGGAAGACGATGACGTTCATCGCAGGACTGCGGCTGACCGGCATGACAGCACCCTGGGTGCTCGATGGCCCGATGGATGGAACTGCTTTTTGCGCCTATGCCCGCCATATCCTCGCACCCACCCTGAAACGCGGCGATGTCGTCGTGCTCGACAATCTCCCGGCCCACAAGGTTGCCGGGGTCCGCGAGGCAATCGCCGAGAAGCGGGCGCAAATCTTCTATCTGCCGCCCTATAGCCCCGATCTGAACCCCATCGAAATGGCCTTCTCAAAGCTCAAGGCATTGATCCGCCATGAGCCGCCACGCAGTATCGACAGCCTCGTCGAGCGCATCGGTCTGCTCCTCGATCGCTTCGTTCCGACTGAATGCGCCAACTTCTTCCATGCCGCTGGATATCAACGGTCATGATGAAAATGCTCTATAAGCGCCGTCATCTGAGTAAAATCGTATCTCTGGGACAGATACCCCTCTAGCAAGCCGTGCGCGAAAAAACAAGCCGACAACCTCGGCGAAGCCGAAGCTTGCGGAAGGTCAGAACAAATCCATCAACTGTGGTCGCGTGAATTTGAAATACTTTCTCGCCAAATCCAAGCCGACGATAGCAACGGCGTGCTTCGTCTGCCAACTCTTCCACGTGGACCTACAACGATAGCACTATACTATAGTTACACTGGGTGAGGGCTCGTCCAAGCTATCATGTCAGTGAATTCACTCCTCAATCGCTTCAGGCAATCCAGATTCTGCTCTAAACCAAAGCTGATCCTTGGCGGGGCGATTCATACCAATAATTCGAAGTTCGAAATGAACCTAATTGCGGCCAAGCAAAGACTGCCACCAGCCTTCATTGGCCAGATACCAGGCGAGAGTTTCGGCAAAACCCTGGGAGAAATCGCGCGCCGGCTCATAGCCTAGTTCGCCGCGGATCTTGGTCTCGTCGATCGCATAGCGCCGGTCATGGCCCTTGCGGTCCTCGACATAGGTTTTCAGGCTGGCGGTGGGCTGGCCATTTGCGGCTGGCGCGTCGGGGAAGCGCTCGGTGAGCGAGGGATCGGCAGCAAACGCGGCATCCACGCCTGCGCAGATTTCCTCAACCACCTGAAGGTTGGGAAGCTCCTGACCGCCGCCGACATTGTAGACCTCGCCAACCCGGCCCTTCTTCAGGATCAACTCGATCCCCAGGCAATGGTCCTCCACATGCAGCCAGTCGCGAACGTTCATGCCATCGCCATAGATCGGCAGGCTGCGGCCCGACAGAGCGTTGAGCACGAACAACGGGATCAGCTTTTCGGGAAACTGATAGGGGCCGTAATTGTTCGAGCAATTGCTGGTCGTGGTCTCCAACCCGAAGGTGTGGTGATAGGAACGCACCAGATGGTCTGACCCGGCCTTTGATGCCGAATAGGGCGAGTTGGGCGCATAGGCGGTGGTTTCGCTAAACGCCGGTTCATCAAAGCCGAGCGACCCATAGACCTCATCGGTCGAGACATGATGGAAACGGTGCGGCTGGCCGCTGCCCTTGTCGAGCCAGGCGGCCTTGGCGGCCTTCAAAAGGCTGTGCGTACCGATGACGTTGGTGGTGACGAACGCGTCGGGCCCGGTGATCGAACGGTCGACATGGCTCTCGGCAGCAAAGTGAACGATGGTGTCGATCGCGCGGTCGGCCATCAGCTTGGAGACAAGCTCGGTATCGCAAATATCGCCGACAACCAGATCGACGCCGTCGAGCCCATCTAGATTGGCCGGGTTGCCGGCATAGGTCAGCGCATCGAGCACCACGATTGAATCGCCCGGCGAGACACGGCGCCAGTGGTGCACGAAATTGGCGCCAATGAACCCTGCGCCGCCAGTCACAATCAGATTTGCCATCAGTCGATTATCCCCATTAACTCTGCCCCGAGTACCGATCGCTCGCTCCGGGCTGCTGAGTTTCGAGCCTGCCGCAATGCAGCATATGCTGGCTCGCTAGCATGCGCCCAGAGCGCGCTCAACACTAGGTTTATAAAAGTCTCGTCCGCCTGCGCTCAGCCGCTGCCGGCGATCTCGCCAAACATTACCCGCAAATTAGTGCGCCAATGCGGCGCAGTCGCGCCCAAAGCGGCAATGGTCGAACTCTTGTCGAGTACCGAATAGTGCGGACGGCGCGCCGAGGTCGGAAATTCGGCAGTTGCAATCGGGATCACCGGAACCGCCTTGTCGAGGAGTCCGAACGATAGAGCCTCCTCCTGGATAGCCACGGCAAAATCATACCAACTGGCAACGCCGCTGTCGGTGTAATGGTGGGTCCCCGTGACACCCTGGCGCGCCATGGCCCACAAAGCCTTAGCAAGATCAGGGGCATAAGTAGGCGTGCCGATCTGGTCGGCGACCACGCGCACTTCGGGCCGCTCGCCCATCATCCGCAGCATAGTGCGCACAAAATTGCCGCCGGTGGGGGCGTAGACCCAGGCGGTGCGGACCACCAGCGAATCGGGTCCCGCCGCCTTCTCGCCCGCCAGCTTGGTGCGGCCATAGGCGCTCACCGGATTAGGGGGGGCATCGGGCGCATAGGGAACGCCCGAGATACCGTCGAACACGAAATCGGTCGACACATGCACCAGCCGTGCCCCGAATTCGCGGGCCGCGGCCGACATTGCACCGACAGCGGTACCATTGACCGCAAGCGCGACGTCCTCTTCGCTCTCGGCCTTGTCGACGGCGGTATAGGCCGCCGCATTCAGCAGCAGCTCGGGCCGGACATCGGCAACGCAGGCGCGCAGCGCATCAGCATCGGCAATGTCGAGCGTGTCGATGTCGTGGCTGACGATTTCGGCATCATCCGGCGCGGTTGCGGCGAGGCTCCGGCCAAGCTGGCCCTTTCCTCCGACGATCAGGACTTTCATGCATAGGCCTTTATCTGGTCGAGCGACGTGCCATCACGATCCTTTTGCGACAGCTGCGGCTCGACATCGCCGACCGGCCATTCGATTCCGACAGTCGGATCGTTCCACATCAGAGACTGCTCCGCGGAGGGATCGTAGGGGGAAGTGCACTTGTAGAGGAAATCGGTACCGTCCTCGAGCGTCAGGAAACCGTGGCCAAAGCCAGGCGGCACCCAGAACATCCGCTTGTTGGCGGCGCTCAGCTCGATGCCGAACCATTTGCCGAAATAGGGCGAGGACTTTCTGAGATCGACCGCAACGTCCCAGACCGCACCGGAGACCACGCGTACCAGCTTGCCCTGCGGGTTGGGGTTCTGGAAATGCACCCCCCGCAGCACGCCCTCGGCCGAACGACTGTGATTGTCCTGCACGAAGGTCAGGTCGAGCCCGGCATCCTTGAACTGCGCCGCGTTCCAGCTTTCCATGAAGAACCCGCGCTCGTCGCCGAAAACCTTCGGTTCGATGACCAGCGGCCCTGGAATATCGACCGGGCTGACGATCATCGAAGCCCCCCCTTCTGGGCCAGCAACTGGAGCAGATAGTCGCCATAGCCGCTCTTGCGCAGAGGGTTGGCGATTCGCTCAAGCTGGACATCATCGATAAAGCCGCTGCGCCACGCGATTTCCTCGGGGCAACAGATCTTCAGGCCCTGGCGCTCCTCGGTCACGCGGACATACAACGCCGCATCGAGCAGCGAACCATGGGTCCCGGTGTCGAGCCAAGCATAGCCGCGGCCCATGATCTCGACCGACAGGTCGCCCTGCTCCAGATACACCCGGTTGAGGTCTGTGATTTCCAGCTCGCCACGCGGCGAGGGTTTGAGATCGCGGGCTAGCTCCACGGCACGGCCATCGTAGAAATACAGGCCGGTAACCGCATAGTTGGATTTGGGCTGCTCGGGCTTTTCCTCAATCGTCTCGGCCTTGCCGGTGGCATCGAACGATACCACGCCGTACGCTTTGGGATCGCTGACGTGATAGCCGAACACCGTCGCGCCTTCGGTCCGAACATTGGCAGCGGCGAGCAGATCGACCAGACCATGGCCGTAAAAAATGTTGTCGCCCAGCACGAGCACTGAGGGGTCAGTTCCGACGAAGTCCGCGCCAATATGATAGGCCTGCGCTAGCCCACCAGGATCTGGCTGGATCGCATAGGTGAGTGCGATGCCCCAGTCGCTCCCATCGCCCAGCGCCGCTTTAAACGCAGCATGATCGTGCGGTGTGGTGATGATCATGATTTCACGAATACCCGCAAGCATAAGAGTAGAAAGCGGGTAGTAGATCATGGGCTTGTCATATACAGGCATAAGCTGTTTAGAAATGGCACGCGTCAACGGATGTAGGCGAGTACCAGCTCCGCCTGCTAATATAATTCCTTTACGATTATTCAATTTAAAAACCTTCTCACGTTTATGAGTCAAAGGTTAGTTCAAATGACAACCTTAATCTCATTTTCTTTTGCTGGTTCGATGCGAACTACATTCCCCCGCGTCGGAGACCGACTGGATAGGGCGGCCAAGGCCATCTGCCACATTCTCGGCGATATCACACCAGAATATTTCCTTTCAAGCCAATATGGCCGCCAGCGTAAGCAATCTTAGAGTATCTGTGATGATGAAGCGAT
>NZ_JROG01000020.1 GCF_000786215.1 Sphingomonas sp. 35-24ZXX | reverse complement strand
TCATGGTGGTGTTGGTGATCTGGCGCTCGGCACTAGCGAGAGGGGCATGGGAATTGACGCGGGCTCTGGATAGGCAGGTGCTAGGTTCCGTGGGCAAAGGGTATGCACAACTCGATTGGGGCGAGTGCGACAAAGCCAAGGTTAGGACCCACGCGTTTTGTCCTGGCGGGTGGCCACCCGTCGCCAGTCCTCGAGTTTGCTGAAGAGCCGCTCAATGGGGTTGCGCCATTTGTTTTTGGTTCGGTCATGCGTGGCCGAATAACGGAAATTGAGCTTGGCAAGAATAACTGCCTCGACATTGCCCTTTTTCGATCTTGTCGCGGATGGCATCGTCGTCGTGGCCGCGATCCGCGAGGAAGGTTTCGACCTTGTCACTGATGACGTGACCCCCTGATTTTCCTCCACGAACGATTAGAGTCTGGCCTGAAGGAAGGACAGACGATGAAGCGTGCAAGGTTTTCAGAAGAGCAGATCATTGGGGTGCTGAAGGAGGCAGAAGCGGGCGCGAAGACCGCTGATCTCGCCCGGCGGCACGGGGTGTCTGAAGCGACGATCTACAACTGGAAGGCCAAGTATGGCGGGCTGGAGGTA
>NZ_JROG01000019.1 GCF_000786215.1 Sphingomonas sp. 35-24ZXX | reverse complement strand
CGGTTCGGCTATCGCCGTTTGCATATCCTGCTGCGCCGGGAGGGCGTGATGATCAACCGGAAGAAGACCCAGCGGCTCTACAAGGAGGAAGGTCTGGCGGTGAGGCGGCGACGCAGCCGCAAGCGTGCAGTCGGCACCAGGGCACCTGCTCCGGTGTTGGCACTGGCGAACCAGCGCTGGAGCCTGGACTTCGTTCATGACCAGATCGCTTCTGGCAGGCGTTTCCGGGTGCTCAATGTGGTCGATGACGTCACCAGGGAGTGCCTGGTGGCGGTGCCGGACACCTCGATCTCGGGACACCGTGTCGTGCGCGAGCTGACCCAGCTGATCGCACAGCGCGGCAAGCCGGGGATGATTGTCAGCGATAATGGCACAGAGCTCACCAGCAATGCCGTGCTCGCA
>NZ_JROG01000018.1 GCF_000786215.1 Sphingomonas sp. 35-24ZXX | reverse complement strand
CATCTACAAGCCCGAGCAGATGAAGGCGGCGGGCTTCCATTATGTCAGCGTTGGCCGCTAAAGCACTTTCATAATGTACGGAGGCTGGAGGTCCGTCCCTTTTTCATGATCGTGTGAACCATGGGGAGCCGCATTTCAGGCACCGGCGAGGGATTGGCGATCAGAGCACAGTACTCGCAGGGTTTGCAGGATCGGGTGCTGGTGCAGACGATGACGGCATGAACGTGCGGGAGGCTGCGGCAGTGTTTGAGGTGGGCGCAGCCTATACCTACAATACGCTAATCCGTCGGCGTCTGATCATCGACACACAAGCTAATCTCGTCGAGGCCGGCCACCGCGCAAACTGCAGTCAGAGCAAGAACTGGCGCGTGGGGCGCATATCTGTTCGTGCCCCCGGCGTTACATTGGCCGTCACCCAGAGCTGTTCGCAGGCGAAGCGCGGCGTTACGCTCAGCATCAGTGCCGGTTGGAATACCGTTTGCCATTTCGGCCTATTCTCTCGGAAAGTCCTGCGCGCCAGCAAGCAGGGTCGACCCGACATCGCAGCAAGGCGCCAGATGTCGAAGGCAGCGAAGCCCTTCATCGATCCAATGAGCCCCGCCTTTCTCGATGAGGCAGGCGTCAACACGAAAATGGCCCGATTCAGAGAGCCGCCTTCTGTGCCTGTGTCTGCCATATCCTCGCGCGCGCGCCTGAAAGACGGCGTTGTCCTTGTGCTCAACAATTTTCCGGCCCACAAGGTTGCAGGTGCCAGTGAGGCTACATCCAAGAAGCGAGCACCTATTTTATATCTGCAGCGCTACAGTGACCATCTGAACCAAATCAAAAGGGCAATTTCAAAGTTGAAAGCACTACTCCCTTATTATCAAAAAAGCATTATTAACGGCATTGACGAGTACATAGCCCGGCTTGTCTATCGTTTGATTTCCACAATGTGCTCCGACTTATTTCGTTATGCCGGATAATTACGGACACAATGAAAAAATCTTCAGTCAGAAGGCGTTTTTATGTATAACCACTTTAACGGTTCGCAGCAGGATCTGCAGGTCGCGGATCATCGACCAACCATCCAGATATTCTAAGTCGGCGCCTAGCCGGTTGCTCAGGTCCTCGCGCAGTACGGTCGCACCCCGGTATCCACGAACTTGCGCTAGGCCGGTGATCCCAGGCTTTATCGCATGGCGCAGCCAGTATCTCAGGTCGATTTCCCAGAATAAGGAGTCGCCGGCCCGTGAACCTAGCGCATGGGGGCGTGGGCCCACCAAGGACATGTCGCCTTGGATTACGTTGAACAACTGGGGCAGCTCGTCCAAGCTGGTTGCGCGGATCACGCGTCCGACGCGAGTGACGCGATCGTCGGACCGGGAGGACGACAGGCTGCCCGAATAATCTGTCTTCTCGTGATACATGCTGCGGAATTTGTAGACGTTGAACAGCCGATTGTGCCGCCCCATCCGCTGTTGCCGGAACAGGATGGGGCCGGGACTATCGATCCTCACCGCGATGGCTAATATCAGCAGTACCGGGCTTAGCGCTACGATCAGCGGGGCGGTGATCGCCAGGTCGAAGATCCGCTTCGAAATCCGGCCTGGCAGATCCAGCGGCCCGATGGACGCTTGCAGGGTGGGCCAAGGGGCAATGCTCGTCGGCTTGCGGGTGATAATGCCGTCCAGTTCAGGCATAATGAGCTCGCCGTTGCAGGCCACCGCTTGCAGGTAAAGCGCCCAAGCGCGACGTCGTTCGGCCCGGCAAGATACGACTACCCGATCGAATGGAGCGACCATACCAGAAAAATTATGTAATATCAGCGGGTTGTGCGCGTCCGGCCGTAGTTCGTAATCGGCGGCCGGGATAACGGTCCAACCCTCTGGCTCGGCAACGGGTTGATCGTCGATGATGAGCAGTTGCCGTAGTAGGCTGATGTGAAGGACATTCCTGATAAAGCGAACAAAGCCCACCCGCCCGATTGACAGCACGATAGGACCGATCGTCGCAGTAGTGAAGAACAGGCCTCGCGATAAAGTAGCTGAATCCTTAATCGTGAAGAACAGTAGAAGCACAAGAGCAAGAGCTGCCAGCCATGCATTGAGAAGGCGGACGACCGATGCATATCCGGATATGAGAGCTGATACTGAATAGTTTTTAGCGTAGAAGCTTGCAGCCAAAAACATGCCCGTGAACGCAACGAGCATACGCCAGTCATCGGCACGGATGGTAGTTGTTTTAATAATTTCATTAGCAAGGACGAAAGTAAAAAGTAAAAGAAGCGAGTCAAGCGCGCCCGCTAATAGTGCAATTACTAGGCGTGGCGGATTGCTCACTACACTTAATCGAGAGGTCGTCCGCTCATTACACTTATCAATCCCCAATAACGGCTGCGTCATATCAAAAAGTGCCTCATAGGTCTGCGCTTACCCACTTTTGGGGAATACGCTCAGTTTGATATTTACCAAAGTGCGCCCGCCGGTGTAGATTTCACATCTAAGTGTTTATGAGTCAATACAGATAATTATTCACCTGCGCCAACCTTGTCCAGCATTGGCGCAGCTTGCCAAAATGCGTCAATGCGGCTGATCGCACGGGCAACCTGCAGCTTTCGTATCATTACATTGGTTTATGGATCGCCACTGCCGAGCTCACCAGCAACGCAAGGAAGAGTTCAGACTGAATCATTTCAAAGGTCGATCCTAAATCGGGCATCAACGCCATGCCTTGATATCGATGATGGCACCTGCCCTCTTGCAGTACGTGCCGGTCAGCTGCTCTCGCATTGTGCAATAGGGCTATGCACCGTTGGTGAGACGATAGTTGAGCGCCGCGATTTGCTGATCCGTTTCGGTCGAGCTCGTGGCTTCATTAGTGTGACGATATCAATGAGGCAATTAGCTATAATGGTCCGATGCATCAACAAGTCTCTATATGTCACCACGATAACTTATTTGTGGAATAATTTATTTCATTTTCGCATTTTTTTTAAAAAAGTTCAATATAATTTGCAATATTATTGCTGCATCTGTGAAATCTATTGCTCGCCGGATGGCAAATGGATCGTTAGCTTTTTCCGCGCAGGCGTAGGATTGATACCGCACGCGCGAAAGAAGGTGTGGGCTGATGCCGATTGATCGTCCGAGTTGACGACTTTTCCGCGCAATCAGTGTGGCCGGACCCTAGTTCTGACGCAAAGTCCTGATCGCGGATGAGACCAGCGTCAGCGCGAACGCGAACGTCAGTGCCAATGTCGGCGTGCGCAGCGGATAATCGACCAGTGAATGCGCCAGCAGTCCGCTTGTCACGATTAGGCCGGTCCGGCATTCCAATCGCCGGATCGGATCGAGCAACCGGTTAGCCCACAACCCCTGTGACACTAGAACTACGCCTGCAGCCAGTGGGATCAACGCGAAAACGCCGGCCTCGACGATTGCCTCGATCCAGTCGTTATGGGCGTGATTCACGTAGAAAGGCTGCAGCTCATTGACTGGTTCGATCAGCGCGTACGCCGCAGGAAAAGTTCCGAGGCCGCTGCCCCATGGGATATATTGCCCCGCGAGGACTATCGATCGCTGCCAGATCGACCAGCGCAGGTCGCTGTCGATCATTGTCAGCCGTGATGCAGTGTCGCCTGACAGCGGAACGAACGCCACGAACGCCAGAAAGCTGACAATACCGATCGCGGCCAGGCCGCGCAGGGGCATCGCGCAGCGGGAGGAATGGCTCAACCCCCAGGCCGGCCGGGGCATGAACATGATGACGCCCAACGCCATCATGCCGCTGATGACTAATCCGGCACGCGACCCCGATAGTGCAATTAGCGCCAATGCTGGAGCCGCTAGGGCAGCGAACAGGCCTAGTTTGAGTTCCGCTGACAGGCGCTGGAGGCTTATCAGGGCTCCGGCGAACGTTAGGCAGCATCCCAGGAACAATGCGCCGTGGTTCCGGTTCGCGAACAGTCCGGGAGCGTGGGGGGCATGGCCTGAGTGGTAGAAATCAAACACGGCGCCGCCAGACACGTACTGCGTTGTCGAAACAATGACGCTGACCGCACCCATCGCTGCAAATAAAGCGTACAGTGCTTTGCGCTGGCGATACCGCACGCGGTGGAGCAGAAAACACGCAATGCTGAACACGGCGATCTGAAGGGCGGCGAAAGTCGTGGCCAAGTGATCGAGCGATATAGTCGCCTTAGCGTGGGGTGCGACGAGCGAGCGGACTGCAAGGGCGATCGACTGGCCCGGCGCGATAGCGATCATATCCACTGGAAGCGGTGTGATCTGAATAATGGCGAGTATGATCGGGAATAGTGCCAATACGGTTAACGCGAGTGGAAATTCTTGCCTGTATACAACTAGTCGCCACGTGGCGAGAGAACCGCTAAAGACGAGCCACAGTGCGAATGGAATGGCGCGCGTGTCTGGAACGAGGGTGGAACCGCCAAGCGAAAGCAGGACCGCTAGAAATACGATCTGAAAAAATGACCGCATCTGCGAGAACGCAACGATAGCTGCGTCTCTGTTTCCTAACTCAGCCACGGGGCGTTAACCTTGCAATGTAGGTAAATTCCGCCGGTTATTGC
>NZ_JROG01000017.1 GCF_000786215.1 Sphingomonas sp. 35-24ZXX | reverse complement strand
GGAGTTCCGCCAGCGGTCGCCGCGACAGCTGCCCCTGCGCCCGCCACACCGAGCAGCGGACCCAAGATCGGAAGACCGAAAAAATTGCTAGACCTTTTAACGCGCGGCCGGGCAGGGGTCGGCGGTTTTTCAGCCGGATTGGGATTTACGGTTTGCCCGTTACCACTGGTGCCCGGAGCAGTCGTACCCGCAGCGTGCGCCTGCGGCGCGGATTGCGCATGCGCGACCCCTGCAGCGAGCATGACAGAGGCGGTCAATGCGACATAAGTCATCGAACCTATCAACTTACGCATAAAGCCCCTATCCGGCGCTAAGAGCACATGGCGTGCGCATCCGTGCCTACATTACTACTGTATATTGCACTGCAAGATGATCGTCAATCTACATTGATTGCGCTTATCACAAGCGCTTGTATGCCTTTCGCAAATGCGAACGGTCACATCCCCGGCAAGGTGCGGATGAAGCCGATCATTCGTTTGCGAAGATGAGCGATCCGCGCTTGTCCCGACAGATGGGCGTTGCGGGCTATCGCATCGAGCGATCCTTTGAAGTAGCGCCGTTTCATTGCGGCGGAATTGTCGCGATGGCCAATCAGGCGCGCGTTGAAGAACACTGTTTTGCGTGCCGCGTGCCAAGCTCGGATGGCATAATCGGTATCTTCGCCCGAACCGGCAAGCGTGCCCAAGCCGAGGTCGTCCGCAAATCCGCTTAACTTCGCGGCCAGCGACGCGCGCAGGACGATCGTGTTTGAACTCCCGTAAGATATCGACGTCTGAAGCATGGCGGGCTGCGCCCGCAGGTCAGGTGTGGGGGAGCTGGCATCAGACCCGTACCGACACAGGGCGAAATCAACGTCGGGCGTATCAACAATGGCACTACGCAGGCGCTGCAGCGACCCGCGCGGATACCAGGCGTCGTCATCTGGAAAAGCGACAATAGCCGTCGTCGCATTGTCGCTCGGCAGGTCGAACGTAGCAAGCAAGATATTCCGCGCCTTGCTGAGCGATACGAGTCCATCGATTTTGTGCACGGTGACCCAATCAGGCATCGGCGGTACGGGAAGACTGGCGGCGTTCTGGAACAGGATCGCCGATCGCACCTGGCAATCCGGCTGATCGGCCCGGAATTGTTCGACCGAAGCAATGAAACGCTCAAGCTCGTCGGATCGACCGCTGGCAAGATTGGTCGTCGTTACGAGGAATACGTCGCTCATGCTGGTGGCTCTTGGAGCTTAAGGCGTTGTAACACGCCATAGGGGCCGGTACGGATGTCGGTGCGCAGAATGCGCGCTGGATTCCCGCCGACGATCGTGTTTGGCGGAACGTCCTGCGTGACTACCGCGCCGGCAGCTACGATCGCGCTGTCCCCAACCGTTACGCCGGGCATGATAATCGAGCGGGCCCCGATGAAGCACCGTCTGCCGATCACCGTATCTGTTCGCAACGCACGTATCATATCATGCGACAGGATAGCTGCACCGAATGCGACATAAGTTTCGGCACCAATATGGATGCCTCGCGGATATGTGCGATCCAGCTTCGCGCTCGTCGATAGGCGCACGGTTGGGTGGATGTGCATGCCCCAGAATCGGTTGGCGAACGCTATGCGCAGCTTGATCGCAGCCCGCTGGAGACGGATGAGTTGGTTGAGGCTTGGCATCAGCGACCGGTCACAAACGCGCGCACGCGACTAATCAACGTATGGGTATGCTCGGCGTTTGCGGGTGTGAACGACTGGAGATCTTTGCGCAACAAAAGAGCTTGCAATTCCTCGTTCGTGTGGGCCACATAAATTCCAGTGCGTACGGCGAACTCGCGCGCCGTCGCCAGTTGATGCTCGTTGCGATGTTCACCCAACGCCGCGACGCGGGGATATAATATGATCGGCTTTTCCACGCGTGCCGCCGACAGGATGGTGCCGATTCCGGCATGGCCCGCGATTACGCTTGCGCGACAGGCTAGTGCGTCGAATTCCGCCGGTGACAGGCTGGCGCGCTGGTCAAGATGCGGCAACCCGGCGACAGGTTCCATCGCCTGTGCCACGATCTCCAGGTCGTACCTGCCAGCGATCGCGTCGAGCGCGCGGATGAAGCGGGGAAAGGGTAGCTGCATTCCCACCGTGGCCAGGATCACAGCACCGCTCCCCAATGTGCCACGCCCTCCAATTCCGCCACCTCGGGCCACTGGCTTAGGCAAACTGTCGCGACGGATCGCGCCTTGTTACCGGACATCGACATTTCCTCCCCATTGGCAATGCTGTCGATCCAAAGAGACCGTGCGCCGATCAACCGGCCAAACGCACAGGCGATCAGCCCTGGAAGCGCGCCCGTGGTAATGATGAACTGGGGGCGGGCAACCAGCATGATGACCGCAAGATGTACCGCGCATGCGATCATCTTGGTGCGTTCGTTCCGGTTGCAGTCGGGCACCAGCCGCGCCGTCACGCCCGCCCGCTGGGCGATGCCGTCCAGCGTGGTGACATATGTGACCCGCTGGTCATCAAACGCGGGCCGTAGGCGCATCAGCTGGTCCCAATGCCCCCCTGAGGTAGCAATTGCCAATACTCGCTGCATTGATAGTTCCCCTTTTTTCCGCGCTTTTACAGCTGAATGTCGTCAAAGCCAAGTATGTGAGGTTCGCACAGCGAACGCGGTCTACCGCGTCACCATTCCCTGCAATACAGCCCCGATCGCCGCCGCCAGCCGCGTCCCACGGAATCTTTAGCTGCTCAAAGTTGCGTGAAGGGTACGCCGTCGACGCTGCCCTGACGCACCAGGTCGATCGTTTCTCCCCAAATTATGATACCCGCTACCTCGACCTCCAGCTCTCTTTCCACCGCAGGCAGGCGCATCCATCTGCGCCTGCAAACCGGTTTGGCTACCGCGGTGCTGGATGACGGGCGGGCAGCTATTACCGATCTTGGCGCGTAGCGCGGGCCACTTCGTTATTGTGGCACGCCTTCAGTCCGATATCAACGCAGCGTCGGCATTCGATGCCGACCACAAGTAGTACGTCTTCCTCTGCGACCACATGATTGCGATCTTGCGGAATTTCTTGGCGAGCAAGCTACCGAAGCCGATCTACGTCTGCCAACTGGTCATTTTGGGCCCCGCGCTATCGGCGTCTGGATGCCAACAGTCCTTATCGAGTGCAGGGTTTGCGCGGTTCATTATCGGCGACCCGCAGATCGCAGTGTTTTTAGAATAGGCCTCAACTCCGCAGTAGGTTGGCCGGAATCGATAACCGTGTGCGCATGTCCGGCAGGAACAGCCGACCAATAGTGTTCCCGCGCGCGCTGCTATCACCGCCTGCACTGTCCACCTCGTGATATTGCGCGCTCGATTAGCCGGAAAATTCCACGACGTAGCGGTTGGTCGCAGGTCAGGCGCAGAAGAACTGGAGCTGTTCGAGCGCGATTTGCGCGCATTCGGCATCGCCCAACGCCCCCGCCTGGCTTAACCACTGGTTGCGTCAGCGCTTGAGGTAAAGTCCGTCCTTGCATCGGTCAGTAGCTCGCCCGGACTGTTTAAAAACAGAGTGTTTGCCGAGGGTCCATCCGACCCCTACAGCAGACCGCCAGCTTCGGCCGCAGCGTAACCGCCGATGGTCCACCTTGTACTGGGATGTACTGCGGCCACCCCGCGCGGATGTATGATCGCGCTCATCCAGTCCAGCCACGCTGTGACAGCAAAAAGCGAAAGGTTTGCCGTCACTCGGCGGACACCGGTGTTGCGGACGATGCGAGGAACCGCGACCCGACCACCTTTTCTTTGGCTCACATGCATGCATATACGCCAACGACGTGCAAAATGCGCGCGGCGTTTTAGCTGGCATCACGCAGTTCGCAATAGATGACGTCAGCCTGACCCTCCAGCGGGTGCACGACTAGGCTGTGTTGACAAAAGGGATT
>NZ_JROG01000001.1 GCF_000786215.1 Sphingomonas sp. 35-24ZXX | reverse complement strand
ATTCGCAAGAGCAGCTGATTACGCTTACCGCAGATATCGTGGCAGCGCATATTGGAAACAACAGTGTCGCATTGGGCGACATCGCTACGCTGATCGCGAATGTTCACACGGCGTTGGCTGGCTTGTCATCGGCTGAAGTTCCGGAGCCTCAAGAAGTGCGTCCTGAGCCTGCGGTATCGATCCGATCATCGATCAAGCACGATTATCTCGTGTGCCTGGAAGACGGCAAGAAGATGAAGATGCTCAAGCGGCATCTGTCCGTTCACTACAACCTTACGCCAACAGAATACCGCCAGCGGTGGGGCCTGCCAGCCGACTACCCGATGGTCGCTCCGGCCTATGCTGAGAAGCGTCGTGAACTTGCCAAGACTATTGGTCTTGGTCGTAGCCCTAAGGCCGGCCGCGGGCGCACGAAGGCAACTACTGCCGCAAAGTGAGGCAGTCTTATCGGAGTTTCGAGCAGCCGGGCCGATAGAGTCGGTCCGGTTGCCAAGCTTCTGAAATTGGCAGAGCGGTTATTGCGTAACGCGAGACGGTTATCGTTATCCGCGCACTGATATCCGCCAGCAATATCAGCATTTCTTTAAAGTGCGCCGCCCTGCCCCTGAAAAGTCCGAATCTGGGACAGAGCCGCCAATCGCTGATTAGGAATGACCGGTTTCGCTGATACCGGTCATTCCTGATCAGCGAATATAGGTTCGGCGATGACGGCAATTGGGCCGGTTGTTGAATGGCAGGTCCCGGCCACGAAATGGCTGAAGCCGCATGTCAGCTTTCAGGGAGACTTCGCAGGTCATCCCATGGCTGCAACTGGGTGGGAAGCTGCCGTCGCCGTCAACGCAGTTCCGGTGACGTTGCGTGCAATACCTCGGGGTCGGCACGCGTGTATGTGCGGCCATAAAGCGAAACAGAAGTGTCAGTTTCCAAAAGCATTGGACGGAAGGGGACGCCGGTTATGAGGTTCACTAGTGCCTCTTGGAACGTGCTACCAACGAACCAGAACCCCGGACCGATTAACCCGCCGCCAAACACATGACCGGTGGCGCTTATCAGCAACTCGCCGTGACCGTTATGATGCTCAGCAAACCCAATCAATTCGGTGCCTAGTTCAGCTTCCCAACGCTCGGTTTCATCCAGCTTCTCCGAGATGAACTGGAAATCGATCTCGCAAACCTCATGACTATCGTTGAAGCGATATAGCTGAAGCCCGCTAAGCTCGGCGAGCACAAGAAATGCCGGGTGCGAGACTGCCACTCGATTATCGACTGCAACACGCCGCCCGCGATACCAGCCGGATTCCTCTAGCCTGTTTTGTAGATTAAGCGGAACAAGCGACATTCTGCAGACATTACCATTATCGCCTCGTGTGGCTAGATGTCCTCAATGGGGTCGATCTCTGAATGGCAGGAATTTTTCAGAAGCGGGCCAAAGCCGCCATTCGCGACCCGATCTGAGCTGTGACTGCAACCGACCCAAATCCGGTCACTAAAGTCAGCCGCTGCGCACGTCTGCCATAGCTAGAATCGGTCGGACATTGACGTTGTCTTGAAAGCCTAGCCTAGACTGAGCGCGGTCGGATGCCCCCAAGGCACTCTTGGCCGACAAGGGATACAACGCCGATGATATCCGTGCCGATCACGCCGAGCGCAGCATACACGCTGTCATATCAGGGCGTTCAAACCGCCGGGTGAAGATTGGCCACGACCGCGAGCTCGACAAGTAGCGCAGCCGGATCGAGCGCTTCTTCGGGCGCCTCAACATCAATCGAGCCATCGCCATTTTATATGACCAACTCGCGGAGAGCTTCCTATCCATGGCCCATATCGCAACCGCCTGATATTGCTCAAAAATTGCTCACGTCGCCTAACCTGCCGTGAAACCGCAGATCTCTCCCACCTATCTTGCTATCTTGAGCAAACAAATCATCGGCGAATACTCCCCTTTTATGGCGGTTCAAGTTCCTCTCAAAGATGTCACGGCCTCTTCTTCATGTGATCGAGTGAGTATGATATTCCCTATTGCCCGAATCCTGCAAACGTGCCTATTCTTTCGTATAAGGCCGCATTTCACAAAATAGATCCATAACGGATATTTCGTCCTCAATCGGCTTACTCGGCCTTGGGGCATTCGCGACAGTGAATCCGACGACGTATACATTGTCGCATCACAGGAAGGGGACGTCGTGGGTATCTGTACTGACAAGTCTGTGAACTACCTCAAGTCGTTGAATCTCAACGTCGTTCTGCATCCCACCGCGGACCTCAAGCCGCTGGAGCTCTTAGGGGAATTCAAGGACGCGCGCGGCATCATCGGGACGCTAGACCAACTCACAGAGCCTCAGGCCCGCGCCCTGCCCTCCATTACGCAGGGCGTCGCGGCCAATATCAACGGGCAGCGGAGCAGCAAGCTTCCGATCGAGCTCGGCATCGGAATTTTGGGCAACATCCTGGGAGCCATGGGCGGCAAGCTCAACCTCTCTGCGACCTACGAGAAATCGGAGAAGATCGAGTTCTCATACACCGACGTCACACGGCACCGCGCCAACACCATCGAGATCGGCGACTACCTCGCTGCCGCCAGGGTCCGATGGTCCCACCCGATCCTGAAGAAGTACCTCTTCGGACCCGGCAAGCTCTATGTCATCACCGAGATCGTGACCGCGCGGAAGATAGGCGTGACCGCATACCGGGCGGACAACAGCAGGATCGCCCTCGACGTCCCCGTGATCCAAGAGCTCGTCGGAGGTTCGCTGAAGGTCGGGTCCGACGCGGCCTCCACGAACACGGTTGTCTACGAGGGACCCGACGACCTCGCGTTTGGCTTCGTGGCGATCGAGCTATCCGCCGGCGACAGGGGCGACGACGGCGAGATCGATCTCGTGTTCCGTCCAGTGAAGGCCGGAACCGTCAGCTTCGGGATCGGCGGTCCCGCCTTGGTAACTGCCGACTTCGACGGCGCGATGCAGCGCCTCGAGCGCGTCGACGGGGAAGTACTCGGCAAGGCATGACCGTCGAAGGCCGTATGACAACGGGAACGGGGGGATAGACATGGTGCAGCTTGTATTCGTCCACGGCGTGGCTACGCGCTCGGGCCCCGGCTACGCGCAAGGCCTCGCCAATCGGGACGCGCTCTTCCGAAAGGTCGCATTCGAGGGGCGCGAGGTGACCATACTCAGCCCGCTCTGGGGCGATCTCGTACCAAGCATCAATCCGAAAGTCTTTGGCACCGACGAGGGCGTGCGCAGCTTCTCGATCGGGGCTCCCGTCGGCGATGGCCAGACAGGCGGTCTCGGCGGAGCGCCCGGGCCGGGCGGTGCCGACCTCGCGGCGGTCGCTCGCCAGAACCCGACCGTCGCGATCGACGCCGTCTTCGCGCAGGCGGTCGGGACTGCGGACAGCGCCGGCGTAGAGCTCACCGCGGAGGATCTGGCCGCGTTCCGCCTCGCTGCCCGGGCGATCGAGAGCGACGATGCGCCGGCCCGCGTCGGGGCGGCCGCCACTGACGCCGACTTAGCTCGCAGCCTCGGCGATCTCGGCGCGAACAGCTTCGGCATAGGCAGCAGGCTCGCCAACGCGGTCTCCGTGGTCAGCGGACGGATCCGCAACACGGCCTCGACCGTGGCCTTCGGCACCGTGCGCGACTTCATCAGTCCGGCGGTCGGCATGTTTCTCGGCGACGTGTTCGCCTACCTTCAGCAGGGCAGACTGCGCGACCGCATCCAAGAGGTTGTCAGGACAGACCTCGTCCAAGCGCACGAGGCGTCCTTGTCCGGAAAGGGGCCCGTCGTGGTGGTCGCCCACAGCATGGGCGGCGTGATCCTCTCGGACATGCTGCAGGACCTCGCTGCATCGGGTCTTCCAGCCGATTTGCAGATCGCGGCCCTTTTCACGGTCGGCTCGCAGCCGGGCCTTTTCAAGGCCGTGGGAGTGCTTTCCGGCTCTGCGGGGCCGGATGGGAAAACGCCTCGCCCTGCCTGCGTCGGTGCATGGTTCAACGTCTTCGATCCGATCGATCCCCTGGCGTTCCGCGCCGATGCGCTCTACTCCGGCGTCGACGACCTCGCGTTCGACAGCGTGACCGGCCTCGCGTCGGCGCACACCACGTACTTCAGCAGGCCCCAGTTCCACGCCCGCTTCAGGCGGCGGCTGGCAGATCTGAGCGTCATCTGATGGCGTTGCAGCCACCAGTCCGAACGCTTCTGTTCGAACGCGAGCTGGCGGAAGAGTCGGCCACCCACGCCTTCGTGATCGGCGTCGGCGACTATCCGCACCGGCAACCGCAGTGGGGCGGCCTCCCTGACCTCGCGAACGTCCCGAACCTAGCCAGCGCGGCGGACAGCGCGAAGCTCATGAGCGAGTGGCTCCTGCAAAACCAGGACTCGCTGACCGCGAGGCTCGGCAGCCTAGACGTCCTGATCTCCGATCCGCCGGGCGGCGCCAACCGGCATCCCTGGGCGCCTGGGCAACAGATCGACGCCGCCACGGAGGCGAACGTCAAGCTCGCCGGGCGGGCGTGGTTCAACAGGCTGCGCAAGCGCGCCGGCGACGTCGCGCTGTTCTACTGCTGCGGACACGGTGCCGCGCACACAGCGCTGCCGGTCCTATTCCTCGAGGACCTCAACGGAGACGAGGTGAACCCCTGGTCGCACCTCAATGTAGGAAAGCTCGCCCAGGCGCTGCGCAGGATGACGACGCTGCGATCCGCATTTATGTTCTCGGACACGTGCAGCGAGTTCCTGGCGAACTTCGAGTTCGGCGATGCGCTAGAGACTCGGTTCTTCCCGCCGCCCTCCCCATTCCAACCTGCCCGCGACAAAGTCCTGCTGCTCCGCGCCGCCCCGGACGCGCTCCTCGCTTACGAGGGCGCCGATCCAACGACCGGGGTGAAGCTCGGGCGATTCACACAGACCGTAATCAAGGGCCTGGACGGATCCTCCGCCAGACTTCGGAACGGCATATGGACCGTCTATCCCAGCGAGCTGATCAACGACTTGAAGACGCTGCGGCGGATCTACTACCCGCTCTGGGACGACCTGCCATTCGAGCCGTCCCCGGTGCTCACCCAAAGCGAGGTCTACCCGATTGTGAACCGGCCCGACCCGGACCTGCCGGTCCTGATCATGACAAACCCGGACGACGCGGTCACGCGCTTCGACCTGCACGTCAGCGACCGCGACGACCGCAACCCGCCGTGGATCTTAAGCAAGCCGGACAGGGCCGCCGGCGCATGGCTGACGTCGGTAAAGGGAGGCGCCGATCCGCTGTACGCCTTGGCGATGACGGACGCCGAGTTCTTCTCAAGTCGCTTCTTTCCGATCCAGCCCCAGTTCGACCACCGAGTGAACGTCCAATGAGCACGAGCCTGAAATTCGTAGCGCCGCCCGACCTCTCCGTGGGCAGGGTGCGGATCAGCAACCAGGCGGGGCTCGTGCATGACTGGGTGGCGACGCCAGGCGACCTGACCATGCCCACACAGGCAGCGGAGCCAGGCTACTACACGGTCGAGATCGCCCCGGCGGGAGTCCCGCCGCAGTCGGTCATATTCCAGGTCAAGGAGGGACAGGCAAACAACGTGACCCTCCCTTCGTTCTCCGCACTGATGGCGAGCGGCTCCGGGCCGAGCTTCCTTGGAGTGGACGACGAGGAAGCCGCACTCCGCACCTTCTTCCAGTCGCAGCCGCGGAAGGTGGCCCCGCTCGGCTCGGAGATCACCCCCGTCCAGATTGACGCCACACGCAAGCGCATTTCCGTTGGCATCTCCCAGGAGGCGGAGGGCCGACGCGAATCCTTCGGGCCGTTCACCGGAACCTACCGCTACGACATGGTCGGCGATCGCGTATCGATCAAGGTGGAGTCTGGCGATGGGTGGGACCCGTGGTCGGGCCGGCGCGTCCGAATGACCACGTCGATCGAGGGACTGAAGATCGAGAGGCAGTTGCTGCCGATGTATAGGGGCGGCACGACGATCGGCATCGTCCCATCGCCGCTCGCAACCGCGGACGTCGAATATCAAGTGACGCCGGCCGAACCCCACATACGCGCGCTCCTGCGCGCGCTGCAGGGCGGCACTTCTGACGAGGCCGCCGCCCTAGGCAAAACGATCCTCAACCCCGAGCGCCTGGGGGCACTACTCGCCCCGCAGACCGGCGACCCCTGGGCCGCGCTCCTCGCCGGCCTCCTCTTCATACGCTTCCCGGACAGTTTCGGACCGCCGCATCGGGAATGGACCGCGGCACTGGGCGAAAGAGTCGACTGGGCCTACGATGCGCACGTCGTGCTGGCCCACAACGCCCTTTCGGCTGCGGATGGGACCGCCGTGGGCCAGAGGGCGGCTGCCGAACACGCCATCCGGCTCTTGGCTAGGGCCCAGGCCCGTGGTTCGCCGTACTACAGCTACGCTAACCAGATTTTCGGCGAGATGGCCGAGAGCCTGCAGTCGTTCCTCTCAGGCGTCGACACGGATGCGGCGCAGGGAGCCGCGACTGTGCTGGCGCGCTGGAGGCGTGAAACCCCGCTTCAGAGCAGCAGAGGCGTCACTTTCACCTGGCTCAGCCGCAACAAGAAGGCGCTCAAAGAGAAGAGTCTGCTCACCGCGATGCAGTCTCCCAGCGGCCAGCTGCGGGCCCGAGACACCACCGTGGTGCTCAGCGGAGTCATCGAGCGGGGGCGCGTGACCCTTGCCCGCGGCGTGGACACCTCCAAGCCCAAGCCTCCAGCGAAGGTGCTCGGCGTCCGTAACCGGACCGAGCGGTCCCCCCGGTCTGGCGTGACGGCCTTTGCGCTCAAGACTAGGTTCAGAAGGGCCACAGCGCCTCTGCCCACGACCGCCACCATGTCGTCAACCAGTCCGACTGGTCCCACCGGGAGAAAGGCGACGGACGATCCGAACAGGGGCCGCTACGGTCGAAAGGCGGAAGTCGCTGGCTTCCGCGTAGACGCTACCTTCAAGCCCGGAGCCAACAGGAACTGGGTGACGGTGCTCATGACCGTCACCGCCGACTCTGAGGCCGACCTCCAGCTAGGCGACGTGGCGTGGTTCGATCTGCATCCCTCGTTCCCGCAGCGCAGGATCAAGGTGATGTTTAACGATCGGCGCGCGACGCTGTCAGTGCAGGCTTGGGGCGGCTTCACGCTCGGCATCGACCTGCCCCGCCAAGGCATCAAACTTGAGTGCGACCTGGCAAAGCTCAAGGACGCGCCGAGCATCATCAAGACGAGGTGAACGGGTTCGCGTCGGCCAAGAGGGAACGGTATCGGAACGATCAACTGGGGAACGGACGTGAGCTACAAAGATGACTTCTCGAACGATAAGGGCTGGTCGGCCGTGGACGCCAGCACCCGCCTCAACGGCAGTGCAGGCAAGACATTCCTCAAATTCCTGAAGCGCAACGGCGTCGACACCGTCATCCGCTACTACGCCAGCAGCGACAGGCCCAAGACGCTCACACCGGAGGAAGCCAAGTTTCTCTCGCAGGAGGGCTTCGCGATCCTGCCCATCTACCAGGACAGCAGCCGCGAAATCTCGAACTTCTCGACCGCCATTGGCAAAAAGAACGCGCAGCGCGCGCTCGTCTGCGCCAAGGCGGTCGGCCAACCCGTCGGGAAGAAGAGCACGATCCTCTTCGCGGTCGACAGGGATTATTCGACGGGCGAGATCGACGGCCCCATTCTCGATTACTTCAAAGCCGTTCACGACACGATCGGCAAAGACTTCCGCATTGGCTGCTACGGCAGCGGCGCTACCCTCAGCAAGCTCCTCGCCGAGAAGCTGATCGACGTCCCCTGGATATCCATGTCGCGCGCGTTCAGGGGAACGGAGCAGTTCTTCTACTCGAACCGGTGGGCGATGCGCCAGGTTCCGCTGGACCGGACCGAGCCGGACAGCGGCATCGGCTACGACCGCAACGTTGTCCGTGTTCCCCGCAAGGAGCTGGGTGCATTCCAGGTCGGCGCCGACGGCGTGGGCATGGTGGTGTGGGACGAGGCCGAGGACGCGACGCTCGGCGCGGCCAGCCTGCTCTCGACGCCGAGCGCGCCGGTCGCGACCGACCTCGTCGTCACCACTGACGGCCTGAGGCTGCGCGACGCGCCGGACGGTGCGATCGTCCGGGACCTCACGATCGGCGAGCGTCTCATCGCGCTCGCGGAGCCCGACGCGAAGGGCTGGCGGCGGGTCCGATCCGGGGACCAGGAGGGCTACTGCTTCAGCAAATACCTCCGCAAGCCAGTCCGGCCGGAGGTGGAGACTCTGCTGCGCACGTCGATCGACGAGTGGCTCCGCTTCGGAAAGGGCGAGGGCAGCGAGAAGGTCGCCCCCTATTGTGGCTACGTGCGCGAGATGTGGGCCGCCATCGGCGAAGCCTACGACGGCCGAAGCACCTATCCCGACGGGCGTGACGTCCCCTGGTCGGCCGCGTTCATCTCATGGGCCGTGCGCCGCGCCGGACAGGCCTACGCGAACTTCCGGTTCGCCTCAAGCCACTCGGTCTTCGTCAACAACGCGATCAAGGCGCGCGTGACGGGTCGGACCGACAAGCCGTTCTGGGGCTACCGCATCACCGAGGAGAAGCCAGCGCTAGGTGACATCATCCAGCGCAACCGCGCGGGCCACAACTACAGTTTCTCCTACGCCGAGAACCACGCCGACTACGAAAGCCACTCCGACATCGTCGTCGAGGTCACCCCCGACGCGGTCCGCGTCCTCGGGGGCAACGTAGGCAACACCGTCGGCTTCGGGACCGGTCTCCAGGAATACCACCTGGCACCCGACGGCTACCTTAAGCCGGACCAGAACATCATCGCGCTCCTGAAGAACAGGGCGGGCACCTAGTTTGCCCGCCCGGAAGCACAAACTGCGCAGGCCTCATGCATCGATGTTCGACAGCGCCGCGCGGGCACCAGGACGCGTGCCCCACCATTTGACCCAGGCGCGGCACCTGCGGCGGGCCGGCAACTCCGGTTCCCCCGTATCGAAACGCCTTGATCGAAAGCATCCGCCTACGGATGCTCCGCGATCAACAGAAGAGATAGGCAGGAGTGGAGGATGAACCTTGAAGCTGCAGCGGCTGCATCGCTGAACCTGGCTCAGAACGCGGCGGTGCTCGCCAGCCAGACGTCCGCCGCCGCGCAGATAAGCGCGGCCCAAATTGTAGCCGCCGCGTCGATATTCGGCGCCTGTGCCGGCTTTGTCGGGACCCTCACGTCGGTCCTCGCCAACCGATGGCTCGAGCACCTCAAAGCCGACCTCTCGGACCGGCAGAGCGAGCGCAAGGCGAAGCTGGACTACGAGTATGAGGCGCGGAAGAAGCTCTACTCCCGCTGCGAGCCCGCCGCCTTCCGGTTCGTCCGGGAATGCGAGCTGTCGCGTAACCGGATATTGCTTCTGCATTCCCTGGCGAATGCCGGGGAGCTGCCAGGCTGGCTTGAGATCGACGACAACCGGGTAAGTACGATCTACCGGCTATTTGCTCCGATCGCGACCTACTACCAGATCAACAGCCTTCTGACGTCCTACGACCTCTCGCTCGCGCCCCGCCTCCACGCGATCTACGGGCTGGGTCGCCTCCTGCGCGACGCCTTCGTGAGCGACAAGCAGATCGCCGGCGCCGCCAGCGGAGCGCCGCTGGACTACCAGCCGGAGAAGGACGGCGGCACCGATCCCGCGGTGCATCAGCGCCAGGGCATCACATACGAGGAGCTCGACACTCTGGTCATGGCCATGACGACAGAAACCGGCATCCTCCAGCTGCCCGCATTTGCCAAGCTGTACAACGACGTCGACAGCCCCATCAGGAAGGCCGCGAACGGCGTCGATCACGTCGTGCGCGATCTCGACCCGACGACGCTGCCGGTCCTGTGGCGGCTCTATTTCTACAACCTGGCGGTCACAACGCTGCTTTGCGACCTCATGCACCGCGCCCCGAACGACGCGGACTTCTCCGCCCGCCGCTTCCTAGATAGCGGCGAGGCGGAGCAGTCAGAATGGGCATCAGGCGCGGGACGGCCCGTGCTCGCTGCGCTCGAGCCGCAATTGCGCCGAGTGGCAGCCGAACTCCGCATCAACATCGACAGGAGGCTCAAGCGTGGATCATAAAGGTCTGAACCAGGAGCAACGAGAACACCTTGAGCGCGTGATGAGATTCACGGAGCCGCTGGGGCCGATATCGGCGGACCGTCTTGTCGACCATCCCATCGCGTCTAAACGGCTCTTCGAGAAGCAGAACGATGTGCAGATGAGCGCTGTCAGTGGATCGGGGATCATCATTGGGCGCAAAGGCTCGGGCAAGACCGCGTTCTTGGACTACCTCCGCACGACCTGCCCCCACACCGTGGTCTACCTGGACGCCCCGAACGTTTTCCCCACGATCCTCAAATCTATACGCGGGGTCTTCGGCGTGAACTCGCCGAACGTTGAGATCGTCGCGCACTTGTGGGAGATGCTAGTTTGGTGCACCGTCTTCGGGGCGCTCCTCAACGAGCCTGGGGACGCCCGGCTGGTCGCAATCCGAAGGTTCGCGATCGACATCGGCTTCTCGGAGAACAACGAGCCTGCGGACATAATCCGGCGCGTCGTCCTCTCGCTAGCAAAGCGTTCCGAGCAGGCCGGCTACGGCATCGAGACGCAGCTCGACCTTCTCGAACTCGTCGACGGCTCGGGGAAACTCTACACCACGGCGCTCGAAACCGCGAAGCGGATCGTAACGCCCCTGGGGAGACCAATCGGACAGGCCCGCGTGCTGGTCCTCATGGACACCATGGAGCGCTACCGGCTAGAACAGGACGCAGCGAACGACGCCCTCGGCGGCTTGATCCGCTATCTCGGGGTCCTGGCTGAGAACGAGTGGCTGCTGGACGTGCGCTTCTGCCTTCCGGCGGAGCTCTACGAGACGTTCCGGCGGGCATCCTCAAACGTGACGAAGGACTTCAGCACGCAGGCCGTCCTGCATTGGACATCGGGAGAGCTGTGGCGCATCGCGGCCCATCGCCTCGCGCTCTATCTCGAACTCTACGACGAACACAGCCTAGAGCGCCTGCTGGCCCTCAATGTGGCCCAGGACCGGGCGAGCTCGATAGCCCTCTTCAGGAAGCTGCTGCCCCCGGAGTTGGCGACCGAACCCAAGCTTGGCCAAGACGCGATAGGGCAACATCTCGAACAGTCGATGACCTACATCGCAAGGCACACGCAGCTACTGCCACGCGACTTCCTCCACATACTGAACCGCATCCTGTATCGGGCCCTGGATCCCGCGTCCGGCAGTCTCGGCGAGATCACGCAGCGCATGGTGCTCGATGGTGTGAAGGAGGCGGTGCCGACCATCTCGGACGGGATACGCTCAGCCTTCGAGTACCGGTATCCCCATCTCTGGGACGTCTGCGCGGCGGCGATTCCGGAGCTTCACCGCCGGTTCGGAGAGGGAGAACTCCACACGGTTTTCAACCAGCACGTCAAGGGCGTGCTCAAGCGCCTCGCGGAGGCCGGCCGCGAAGCGGACATGAGCTTTCACGAGTTCAAGCGGATGCTCGTCGAGACCGGCGCGATCGGCAAGCAGATCGATGAGACCGACCGCTTCTGGGAATGCCAGTTCGAGTACAGCGTGCCAGGGGAGATGGTGGTATCGAGCCGCGACATGCTATGCGTACACCCACTGTTCAACGCCCGGTTCTCAAGCCTTGTCAACGGAACTGCGGAGAAGCTGGTCTATCCCTACGGCGTCGATCCCGATTTCGAGTAAATCATCCGCCTCGCCTCGCGCCTGCACGCTCGCGCATCGTGGGGGAGCACGGCCGGAACCGCAAGCTATCCTACATACCGAGGGCGAACTGTACGGCGACGCGCAGCACGGATCGTCGAGCGCACGAGGCAAGCCCATCCGACATATCTCGCGAAAGGAGGCGGCGCATCGCGGAACGCCGTCTCGCGAGGCCTGGGGGTCCTGCGCTTCGGCCTGGCGGCCTGATTGCGACGCAGGACGGCCGCATCCATCCAAATCACCGCCGCCGACACCGCCAAAACTGTCGCCCGGCGACCTGTTCGGTCTGACGAGCTCCTCGCGGCCAGACCGGGTGTAGTTCGACCGAGGACCGATTCGGATGCGCTACTCGGCGATGGCTTCGGTCTGAGACGACGTGGATGCCGATCCTCGGCTGACCGGCCTGCGCGAGCACGTACGCCGTCTCTGCCTAACGACGCAGGAGGGCCCAGCGAACGGCCGGTTTCGGCATAGCCGGACGTTTGTAGGCGGGGCGCTATACCGCCAGAATACCCCAAATCTGGAAGTTCGGCAAATGGGCCGGTAGTCGAATGGCAGGTCCTGGTTACGAAATGGCTGAAGCCGCCTGTCAGTTTTCAGACGTCCTTCGCAGGGCATCCCATGGCCGCAACTGGGTGATGGGGTGCCGCCCCCCGACGGCATCTATGTGCCATAGTGGAGGAGTTACCACACCACTAGAAGGAGGCGTCCATGGCAGAGGTTAGCACGATTGGGTTGGATATTGCGAAGGCTGTTTTTCATGCGCACGGTGCGGATGCGCGCGGGCAGTTGGTGTTCAGCCGGCGGCTGACCCGGGCGAAGCTGCTGGAGTTCTTCGCTGTGCAGCCGCGGTGTGTGGTCGCGCTTGAGGCCTGCGGCGGGGCGCATCACTGGGCTCGCGAGATCGCTTCACTGGGGCATGAGGTGAAGCTGATCCCACCGGCTTACGTGAAGCCGTTCGTGAAGCGGAACAAGAACGATGCGGTCGATGCCGAGGCGATCTGTGAGGCAGCCCAGCGCCCGAGCATGCGCTATGCGGCGATCAAGACCGAAGCGCAGCAGGCCGCTGGCATGGTGTTTCGTACGCGCGACCTGCTGGTGCGCCAGCGCACGCAGCTGATCAATGCGATCCGGGGTCATCTCACCAAGTTCGGATGGGTTGCGCCCAAGGGTCCCTCGCACATCAGCGTGCTGGCAAGCCTGCTTGAGGAAGGCGAGGAGATCGGCGCATCGCTGCCCGAGGCGGCACGCACGATGTTCCTTGTGATGACCGGTCAGCTCGAGCAGCTGAACGAACAGGTCGCGCTGCTCGACAAGGAGATCGACCGGCGTGCCCGCGAGGATGAAGCAGCGAGGCGGTTGATGACCATCCCGGGCATTGGGCCGATCACCGCAACCGCGCTGCTTGCTCTTGCCCCGCCAGTAGAGGGCTTTGCCAGAGGCCGCGACTTTGCAGCCTGGCTCGGGCTCACACCGCGACAACACTCAACCGGCGGCAAGGAGAGGCTCGGTTCGATCTCCAAGATGGGTGAGCGCACACTGCGACGGCTACTGATCATCGGCAGCAGCGCGGTGGTACTACAGGCCAGCAAGCGCGGCACCCCGCGCGGCTCATGGCTCGAGCAGATGCTGGCCAGAAAACCGCGCATGCTGGTCACGGTCGCGCTGGCGAACAAGACTGCCCGGATCATCTGGGCGGTCCTGACGAAGGGTGAGGATTACAAGGCTCAGGTCGCGGCAGCAGCGTAAGCTGAGGCGGACCAGAGGTCGTCGGTAGAGGTAAGAGACCGAAGGAGGGTATGGCACCACAGTCGGCGAGACGGGACCGGAAAACCAGTGCTTCCCACAGTGCCTCAGAGCACGCCTGGGTGATGTGGATCCGGTTCGCGAACTCCCATACGGGCCAGCGGCACAGCGCCGCGCAAATAGGCCGGACAGATGGCAGCATCCCACTACCGCCAAGACCCGAATTTACTCTTGCATCTTTCGGGGCGTCCACAGATGGGAAGCAGACCTTCAGCGCAGTGGCAACCAGCGCTCCAAATCGGGGGATTGGCTGCTTGGCCCGTAAGAATAAAGTCCATCAGCTCTATAAGCGAAGGACTCGGTGTCTGTCAGGATATTCCACTGCTCGTTCGTCGGGTCATCTCCATAAGGCCAAGTTTCGAGAGTTCCGCCAAGGTCGAAGGTGAACGTGGAACGGCCATCATCCGGCGTAACGCGCACGCCGACCAGCTTTTGAGCGTTCAGTGCGGCGGTGACCCGCCCGATGACCTGATCGTCGTCCTCACTCCACGCCAACAGTAAATCGTGTTGCAGTGCTCGCCAGTGACAGCAGTTTATCCAAAGGTGCCACTGCCCGTGCACGTAGGCAGATCTTCGCAAGCCTTTCTCGGGCGACAGGCGCTCAATCACTTCTAGCTTGGGTGGACCGAATTCAAATGTGAGGAAGCTGCCATAGCCTTGCTTGACGCCCCAAGCCGGTATGCCGAGCATCGGCTCGATGAATGTTGCCAGAGGCATTGGACACGTTGAGATGCTGGTCACGAGGCATTGTTCGCACCCTCGCTGCCTGGCGGCAATGGGGTCGTTTGCCGCACGGCAGCTTTTTTCAGCAATGCCCGGACAGCTGCCCGTCAAGTTTCGGGATGCGGTGCGGGTATGCCCTATGACCAAAATTGGGTGAGAAGCTGACATCCCCCGTCAGGAGGAGTTTGCAGGCAAAGAGGTCAAAGTGAGAAGGACTCACGAGCGGGACTCGAACCCGCCAAGCCGAAACATTTCTGTTTGGCCCACGCCGACCGTGTCAGAGCCAAGGATGGGCTAACTTAATGTCGCAACGACCGCAATGGGGTCGTTTTAAGAAATTCGGCTTTCGGGGAAGGATCCGCTGAAGCTACCCGGCAGTTTTCAGGAAACCGGCGGTTAGCCGGGGATGACCCAAAATGGGTGGAAAGCTGACTTCACGGAAGCCGCTCTTTGAGCATAATGGCTCGTCCGTAGCAGCGTTCCTTTCTCGTCGCCGGAACAAAAAAGGGATCGTGCTCAACCACCAAGATTGTTTCCTCCCATTCGACTTCTATCTGGGG
Organism: Sphingomonas sp. 35-24ZXX; assembly: GCF_000786215.1. Taxonomy (GTDB): domain Bacteria; phylum Pseudomonadota; class Alphaproteobacteria; order Sphingomonadales; family Sphingomonadaceae; genus Blastomonas. The sequence goes on along the minus strand of NZ_JROG01000001.1, from coordinate 591,184 downwards.
ATCGGAGGCGAAGTCTAAAGCACGACATCCCAGGATCGCATCCAAAGGCCAAATCGGTGGAACATAGCGGGGCAAAACCCAAACCCCGCCGGAGTATTCCGACATTGCTCCCGGGTTGACCAATATTACTTTGGCTGTGAGCATGCCAGAGCTTGCGGCATCACGCTGCTCTGAAAACACAAGGCCACAGGTATTCATTAAGAGAATTACAGGGACTAGCACGAATAGCGTGAAAAGGCGCAACAGTGGCATCACGACACTGCGCCCACCCCCGTTTTCGTATTCTGCCTTGCGAGCCATTACCATTTCATCGCATCTGGTGCGATCGTCCGCTTTCGGGTCGCCTGCTGCCGGAAGTGAAACGCCGCTTCCTAGGACATTCGTACCGTTCTGGCGATTCGGCGCCAACGGTAGCTATTGTATGAGGCGGACATCTCGATTGATAGTCTTGGCATGCGCTTGATCGATAACCTCCAACGGAAACTTCACGGCGGATGCCGTGTATCCAGCGGCACGGCGGTCAGGCACCTCGACGACGAAGGAGCGACAGCAACCGCTGATACTCTTCATCGTCGATCCTGCCTCGTAGGGCGTGTACCGGGGTGTCCTCGACGATCTGTTCAAACAGGCGCTGAAACGCGCTGTTCGTTGTTGCGTCGTCCAGATTTTCGAAAGCATCGAAAACCTCTGTCTCAAGCGCCTTGTAGCGCTCGATAACAGATCGGGCACTCGCTACAGCCCAGCGGAACCAAGCACGGACATCTGGAAGCTCGAGAATCCACAGTCCGTGCCGATCCTGCTTCGCTCCGGGGTAGGTTTCGTCAACTTGGATCTTAATCGGCCCCGGTTGATCATAAGATTGCGCGCCCGGCATGCAGCCGAAAAGGATCATCCGTCCTTCCTCGAGCAGATCCATCAGATCGTAGAAACGGCCCAAGGCCACGAAGCGCATGCGGTTGGTCGCTGGAGCTGGCGTGCGCGACTGGTCGAGATAATCGCGATCGATGCGTCGCAATTCCTGGAGGAGCGATGCCAGCACCTCCATCTGGCGCAGATACCACTCATTTCCATATGCGACTTGGAGCGCCTCCCAGGTCTTAAGCTCGATGTTGGAGTTGGCGGCCGCTTCACCCGCTCCCGATTGGAAACCGCCCGAACTGACGATGAAACCGAAATTCGCCCCAGTATCCTGAACGATTGTTCGCATCGAATGGACCGTTTCTTGATGAATAGGCCCAGCCCAATGCTTGCACTCGATGAGTATAATTTGCGGGACGCTAGTACGGGGATCGATGACATAGACGTCGATCTCCTTTCGCCCCCGGACCATGTCGACGACATGGGGTGAGCGTACTTCGTAGCCCATCTCGCGAAAGAGATCAGCCACCTTGTCCTGTAAATCTCGCCAATCGCGTATCGCACTTGTTGGAATGAGCATGGTCATATCTCTATTGCCCTCCTACAAAACTCACGCGGTTATCTCCTGCCCCGGCGGGCTGGGTGATCCGGCCCGTCAGCCAACTTCGATACCATGCCGGTGGAGCACCGGAACAATGACTGAGGCAATCTTCTCCTCTGCCCACGCAGTCAACCCAGGAATAGCCGAGGTCTCGAGCGCCTTTAGTGCGCAGATGGGCGGTACTAGTCGCCTGAAGACGGCGCCAATCATGATCAATGTGCAACGAGGAATTTTGGGTTAGCAAAAAGTTGTATTTCCCGGGCCAAAATTTCAATCGAGAAGGCAATGATTGGGGTATATACTCAATCGAGCGTCCAATCTGCGCTACGACCGGTTCCGCCGTTACCGAACATTTACCCGTCGATCTAGGAATAACTTGAACTGGCTCGGCAGCTGCCTCGGCGGAGCGGTCCATCGGCTGGCCGCTCTCCTCCACGTTCACCAAGACTCCACCATTCAGGCACCCGCCCAATGACTGAGGCAACTTGCCTCAAGACGTCGAGCGCGAAGATTTGACCAGGAGGGCGAGCATCCTGTCTGTCGTCATTCATTAGTCTCACATTTCGCCGCTGACACAGCAGATGCTCGCCTGGCTCCACCGCCCCTCGCCTTACCCAAGGACACCATTGTATCCGAACTTCGACGCTGCCTGACCGGCGGCAATTCAGGATCAAGGGGGTGGCATTTTCCCAGCTTGGCCACCTCTCCGCTCCAGGCTTCGAGCGCCACCCTCTTTTCCTCGAGGTAATTGTGGCGCTGATAGACGCCTACGATGCCTGCTCTCGAACCAGAGATGTGATTGAGCACGGCTTCTGTGACCTCCAAACGAACTCCCAGCCTCTGCAGGCCGGTTGCGACTGTTCGCCTCAGATCGTGCAACGTCCAGTGCAGTACCTCCCTTCCCATCTGTGTTTCCATCGCCCGACGAAGGCGCGCCATTGTCTTACTGAATCCGCTTGGGCCGGTTTCAGTGTCACCACGGGATGTTAGCAGTTTGTCGCTGTCGCTGAGCGCCCAGATCTCATTCAGCAGGTCGATTGCCGGTAAAGGGAGTGGCACCAGATGAGCTACCCCATTCTTCGCGCGGCTGGCCGGTATGGTCCAGAGTCCAGCCTCGAAATCGAATTCTGACCGATCCGCGCTGAACACCTCATTCCTGCGTTGACCTGTCAACAGCAGCAGCTTGATAGCAGGGCCAAACGGGGGGCCTTCTTCGCCGAGAATGTTCCACAATAATCCCACCTCCCGCACGTCTAGAACCCGATCGCGCGCCTTAGGCGGGGCCGGCCGTCCAGCGTCTCTGCAAGGATTGAACTGCAGTCGCTCCAGTCGAGGCAAAGCCCACCCGTAAAAGGATGACAACTGGCCAAGGACGCCGCGCGCCATCACAGGCGTCTCTGCTGCTATGCTGTCGATAAACCGAGTGATCTCCGCACGCGTGATCGTCTCGGGCATCCGGTCCCCGAATTTCGGCAGGATGTGCCGGTTGAAAACCCGCTCTATCTCGGCAATTGACCTGCGGTCGGCTTTGGCGGCCCTGTAGTCCGGCCACATTCCGCGCAATGTGCCTGCCGCAGCGCCCCGCGTCGGCTTCGGCACGTGCTGATAAGGGTCCCCGCCTGCTTCAATATCGGAAAGCACAATCCGCGCTTTCTTCCGGGCATCCATCAGACCGAACCGGTCGGAATACCTGCCAATGGTGATATTCCGCACGACGCCAGCAACCCGCTTTCGCAAAAGAAACGTTCGTGCACCAGACGCCCCAACTCTGAGACGCAGACCTGGGACGATCGCATCTTTGATCTCAATCTGACCTTCAGGGGGCGCTTTCAACCCTCTGATCTTTGCGTCTGTCAGACCCACCAGTTTCGAAGCCATCTGTGCCTCCATGGAGTACCATTTTGGGGTGTTACCTTAGGTAACATTTAACCCGAAATACCCCGATATTCACTGGGACACAGTGACACTCATCTAATTGAAAATCAACGACTTTGAGACCTCCTGACTTTACTTAGGACCCGCTGATTAGCGCTCTTAATCAGCGGGTCCTTGGTTCGAGCCCAAGTGCGTCCACCATTTTTCTCCTGACATGCCAGCAATGATCGTTTGCAAAGTGGGCACTGCCCACGGCGGAGCAGTGCATGCGGCGCGCAGCGAAATGCGTGCGCGCATGCATGCAGCCGCCGCGCCGGGCGGGTGGCCGGAGGCGATGCCCCCGGCCGTTCAGAAGCGGACTGAGAGCGTTGCCCTTGCGCCGTGGTCGGCGGTGTCCTTGCCGATCAGACCGGTATAGCCGATCGACAGATCCGCGTTGCGGCCCAGCTTGACCGTCGCATCGAGCCTGGTTGCCAGCGCGAAGCTGTCGAGCTGGACGCCGCGGATGGTAAAGGCCTGGGCGGGAGCCGCCGCCAGGGCGATCCGCGCCGCCGGATCGCGGTCACCGATCTGGACGCGCCCGGCCAGCGTGCCCGAGAGCTGCACCTTGCCCATGCGCACCACGCCATCGGCACCGAGCGTGATCGAACCGCTGCTGTAGCTCTGACGCCGGACCGAGAGCGCCGCCGCGCCGCCCGTCTCCGTCAGGGCATCGAGCCGGAACGATCCCGCAGCAACGCTGGCGAACGGACGATAGGTCGCCCCTCCCGCCTCGATCGCATAGCTCAGCTCGGCAAAGCCCTGGACCGCGCGACCATCGCCCCGGCCCCGGTTGGTCTCGGCAAAGCCCGGCAGCGCGACGTTGCGCACGCTGGTGAGATCGACCCCGGTGACGCTCGCGCCCATGCCGACGCTGACACCGCCGCTGTTGATGCCGGCATACAGACCGCCACCGGTCTGCTCGACCTCGGTACGTGAACCGCGCGCATCGACGCTGACCTTGCTGGTCATGTGCATGCCGTACGCACCGACGCGCCAGCTGCCCTCGCTGTTGGCGTTGCCATAGTCGATGCCGGTGATGAAGCCCTGACGGTCTGATTGATAGCGAGCGGCATTGCCATCGCGTTCAGCATCGCCCCAGCTGCCGAACACCTGGCCCCAAGCGCCTGCCCCGTTGCCCCATTCGGGCGTCTGGCGCGCGGCCGCAGTGACCGCGCCCAGCCGTCCGAGAACTGCTTCGCGCACCAGCCGCTCCTGCTCGATGCCCACGCCCGCAGCGGTGGCGTAGACCTCGCCCGAGAGCTGGTCAAAGGCGTTTGGATGCTGCGCATTGGGGAGCGCATAGATGTTGAACAGCGGCTGCGGGCTGTAGCCCGCGGTCACCGCCGCATCGATCCGCGACACCACCGAGCGCTGGTTGGCGGTCAGCGGCGTGGTGCCGACAATGTTGGTGAGCAGATTGGGCGCCATGCGCAGCAGCACCTGGTTGGCGGTGTAGACCAGCTCGGGACGATAGAGAATGCCGAACTCGCCAAAGCCGATCACGGACTCGAAGGTGCCGGTGCGGCCGCCGCTTGCCTGCAGCAGCAGATAGTTGCTGTTGAACGCATAGGTGCCGCCCAGATTGGTCAGCGCCGCGGTACCGCCCAGTTGCAGCGTGCCGTTGCCGATGAGCATGTCCGACCCTGCCGGAGCCTGAATCTGCAACCGCAGCGTGCTGCCCGACTGGAGCTGGATCGCGCCGTTGACGCCCAGCATACCGAGGCCGTTGACGCCCGGCGAGATCACCGAGCCGCTGCGCGCGATCAGTCCGCCGACCGTGCCGGTGCCCGAGAGCGTGGCCCCCGCCAGCACCGTGGTCGCCGAGCCTGCCAGCGATCCGGTGACACGCAGTTCGCCGCCCCGCACAGTGGTCATCCCGCGCAGGACGCTGCTGTCTGCGGTCAGCTCGAGCAGACCTGCGCCGGTCTTGTCGAGCAGCCCGGTGCCGCCGATCCGCCCGATGAAGACGCCGTTGGTCGCTTGCGCGAACTCCAGCGCGGCATCGTTCTGGATCACGCCCTGTAGCGACACCGTCGAGCCGATCAGGCGACCGGCGGAGATCAGGGTGCCGCCGGTATAGCTGTTGGGGCCAATCAGCGTCGTCGTGCCGGTGCCCGCCTGGACGAACATGCCAGTGCCGCTGATCGGGCCGGTCAGGCTGTAGGCGTTGCTGCGATTGATGATCAGCGCGCCATTGTTGATGACCGGGCCGATGATCGATCCGGTGGCACCGCCATTGCCCAGCTGCAACGTGCCCGCCGCGATGGTGGTGCCGCCCGTGTAGACATTGTCGCCCTCCAGGATCAGCCCGCCGGTTCCCGTCTTGCTGAGCGCGCCAGTGCCCGAGATCACGCCGCTGAACAGCGAGTTGACGCCATTCGTGCCGGTGCTGAGCCGCGCAGTGCCGAGCGCGATCGACCCAGTGCCGGAGAGGACGCCCACAGTCGTGTCGAAGCCGCCGAGCGACAGGCTGCCGGATGCGGCCTGCTGGAACACCGCAATTCCGGTGGTGATGCCGGTGAGTGTGATGGCGCCACTGTTCAGCACATCGCCGGTCAGCACACCGCTGATCCGCGCGGTGCCGCTGTTCGACAGCCCCCCCGCCAGCGTACCGACCGAGGTAAAGGTGCCGTTGTTGCTCACCAGCCCGCGGATCACGCCATTGTTGACCGCCGTTGCGCCCGTGAAGTTGACCAGCTGGCCCAGGATCGAGCCGTTGTTGATCAGATTGGCGTTGTTGAGCACGCTGCCTGCGATCACGGCACTGCTGAGCGTTGCTGCCATCGGCGCTTCGCCCGCAGATGTGGCTGGAGCCAGAGGATCGACCAGCGCGGATGCCAGCGGGCTGGCGGGTTCTGCGCCGCCGAGAACGGCCCCTTCCAGCCGCGCGGTGCCCATGCCGTTGCTGAGATCGGAAACCATCGCCAGACGCGCTGCGGACGAGCCGGTCGAAGCCGACGTCGGAGCCACCGACTGAGGCGCTTCGCCCGGCGCCACGACCGGCAGATCCGCCGAAACCAGGCCCGAAACCGAATCGGCGAACAGGTCCACCCGCTCCGGCCCGGACGAGACGCCACCTGCCAACGGCAGACGCTCTGCGCTCGAGGTGAGGCTGGCGGGCGTACGTCCGCCTGAGACCCAGCCGTTGTCCGCCAGCATCTGCGCGCGGACGCCAGCCGAAGCGGCAGCTGTCTGCACCGGATCGGCCGCAAGCCCATTGACCGCCGCCGGCAGGCTCGCCTGTTCCGCCACGATCGGCGACGCTGCGGCAGTGGTCGCGACGGCAACGGGTGCGCTCACGGCTGCGGGGGCAGCGACGGTCGCCACCACGCTGCCCGTGGTACCGCCCACGCTTGCGCCGTCGCCGATCACCAGCGTGCCCGCATTGACGATGGTAAGACCGGTATAGCTGTTGATGCCGGTCAGCGTGAACGTGCCGGTGCCCAGCTTCTGCAGTCCGCCGCTGCCCGAGATGACGCCAGAGAACAGCGACGAGCTGTTGTCCGAACCAACGACCAGCGTGCCGCTGCCCAGCTGGATCGGGCCCAGGCCCGCCAGGCTTCCCAGCGAAGCGTTGGAGCCCGCGAGGTTGAGACTGCCGCCCGCATTCTGCGTCAGGCGGCCCAGCACCGCCAGCGGACCGCTGAGGGTGATCGCGCCGTTATTGGCGACCGCACCATTGATCTGGCCCGCCAGGGTCGCGGTGCCGTTGTTGGTCAGCGATCCCAGGATCAGGCCCGCGCTCGCAAAACCGGCATTGTTCAGCACCGATCCGCTGAGGCCCGCGTTCGCAGTAAGCGACAACAGCCCAGCGTTCACGGTGGTAAGGCCGGTATAGGCCTGGCCCGACGTCAGCGTGAAGTTGCCCGCGCCCGTCTTGGTCAGCCCACCGGGGCCGCTGATCGTGCCGCCGAAGCTGGTCGAGGCATTGCTGCCCCCCAATGTCAGCGTACCGCTGCCCAGCAGCACCGTGCCCGCGCCGGACAGGCTGCCGATGCTGGTATGGAAACCTGCAAGATCGAAGGTGCCGTTGGCGGTCTGGCTGAAGCCGGTGATGCCGGTGAGACCGCCCTGAAGCTGGACGAGGCCGCTGTTGGTCACTGCGCCGTTGAGCTGGCCGGAGAGGCCGGCCGAGCCGCTGTTGACGAGGCCTCCGTTCAGCACGCCGGTCGAGATCAGCGTTCCGGTGTTGGTCATCAGGCCTGTCACCGTCCCGGCATTGCTGAAACCGGCATTGTTCTGGACTGCACTTGTGAGGCTGCCGCTGCTGGTCAGCGCCAGCACGCCAGCACTGACGGTGGTGGTCCCGGTCAGCGTATTCGCACCGGACAGCGTGAACGTGCCCGTGCCGGACTTGGCTAGGCTGCCGTCGCCCGCAAGCACGCCCGCATAAGCGGTGCTGGCGTTGCTGCCGCCGGTGTTCAGCACCTGGCCCGCAGCGATCTGCACGCGGCCGCCATTACCGGCGAGCGCACCGATGGTCTCGCCCACATTGACCGACAGCGTGCCGGCATTGACCGTGACCAGCGCCGTATCCGCGATCGAGGCCCCTGCCCCCTGCAGCACCACATCGCCGCCCGCCAGGGTCACACCCTGCGCAAAGCTGCCCGCGCCCGTCAGCGTGGTGCTGCCCGCGATCGCCTGCAGCGCATTGGCGGCACCGCTGATATCGCGGATCGCGCCACCATTGGAGGTGATGCTGCCGGTCAAGCTGCCGTTGGCGAGCGTTCCGCCCGCCAGGTTGATCGCGGTGATGCTCTGCTCGAAGCCGCCCAGGCTCAATGTGCCGCCTGCGCCGATGGTCACCAGGCCGTTGCCCGACCAGATATTGGCCGCGCCCGACGCGAGCGTGCCGCCGGTGATGCTGGTGGTACCGCTGTGCGACAGCAGGCCGGTGACGGTGAACGTGCCACTGCCCTGCTTGGCCAGATTGCCGGTGTTGAAGATCACCCCGGCAAAATCGGTCGAAGCGTCGTTGCCGCCCAGGGTCAGCGTCTGCCCGGAATCGATCTGCACGGTACCGCCTGTGCCTGCCAGCGAACCGATGGTTTCGGAGATCGCAACGATCAGGTTGCCGGTGCCCAGCGTGACCGCGGCGGCATCATCGATGCTGCTGCTACCCTGCAGGAACAGGCTGCCTGCGCTCACGGTGACGCCAGCGGCAAAACTGCCGCTGCCGAACAGAGCGGTGCTGCCGCCGGTGACGGTCAACGTGCCGGTGCTGGTCGCATTCGCCAGACCGACAAGACCTGCGCCGCCCGTGGTCAGCGCCTGGGTCGACCCCGCGAGCAGCGCGATATCAAGACGCCCGGCATCGGCGGTGATCAGGCTGTCCGATCCCAAGGTGACCGTGCCCGCCCAGATATTGCTGTCGGTGACGTTGCGCAGCGCGCCCGCGCCGTTCACGCCGGTGCCGCTCAAGGTCAGCGTCTCGCCGGTGATAGTCACGCCGCCCTGCAATTCCAGCGCAGCGCCCGCCGCGACCACAGTGCCCGCAGCACTGCTGCCCAGACCTGCATTGTTGCGGACCGAAAGCACGCCCTGGCTGACCGTGGTGAGGCCGGCATAGCTGTTGGTGCCAGTGACAACGAAAGCGCCGGTGCCGATCTTGGTGAGACCGCCATTGCCCGCGATCACGCCCGCGAAGCTGGTGGAGCTGTTGTCGCCGCCGGTGGTCAGCGTGCCGCTGCCCAGCAGCACCGATCCGCTGCCCGCGAGGCTGCCGATGCTGGTGCTGAAACCGCCCAGATCAAAGATGCCGGTCGCGTCCTGGGTCACCGTGCGGATACCAGTGATCGCTCCGGTCAGCGTGACCGTGCCCGCATTGGTGATGGCGTTGTTGAGCTGGCCTGCCAGCTGCGCGGTGGACCCTCCAGCGTTGGTCAGCAGGCCCGAAAGCGTGCCGGTGCTGACGAAGCCGGCATTGTTCACCACGCCGCCCGCCAGCGAGCCGCCGGTGCCGATCGCGAGCGTGCCCGCATTGATCGTCATGAGGCCGGTAAAATCGCTCGCCGCCGCCAGTGTGAAGGTGCCGGTGCCGGTCTTTATCAAGCTTCCATTGCCGGTGATCCGGCCGCTGAAGGTCGTGCTGGCACTGTTGCCGCCGGTGGTCAGCACGGCTCCATCGGCCAGGGTTACGGTGCCGCTGCCCGCCAGGCTACCAAAGCTGGTGCTGATCGGTCCGAGCACGAAGTTGCCGGTGCTCGCCTGGGTCACCGCGCCGATACCGGTGGTCGCACCGATCAGCGTAATTGTGCCCGCATTGGTGACGGCTCCGCTCAGGTTTCCGCGAACCCGCGCATCCGCTCCCGCCGTGTTGATCAGCCCGCCGTTCAGCGCGCCGGTCGAGGTAAGCACTGAGTTGTTCGTCACCAGTCCCGCGATGCGGCCGTTGTTCGTTACGCCCCCGATGCGCCCGTTGTTCGTGACGGTTACATTGTTGACCAATGCCCCCGCAAGCGACGCGTTGTTGCCCAGAATGAACGTGCCAGCATTGACGGTCGTGAGGCCGGTATAGCTCTGTGCGCCGGTGAGGAGCAGGCTGCCGCCGTTCGCCTTGATCAGACCGCCGGACCCCGTAATCGTCCCGTCAAAGGTCTGGGCTACACTGAGAGGCGCAATTGTCAGCGTGGCGCTCCCCAGGGCGACAGTGCCACTGCCGCTAAGGTTGCCGATGCGCGTGTCGAACCCTGCCAGATTGACCGTGCCGCCGCCGTTGACCTCCAGCGCGTCGATGCCGGTTGTGGTGCCTGTCAGCGTGACGGTGCCCGAATTGGTGATCACGTTGATCGTACCCGAGACATTCGCGATCGCGCCGACGTTATTCGTCAGGCTCGTAATCGTGCCGGTCGAGACAAGCTGACTGTTGTTGATGATGCTGGCAACGGCGCCGGTCGAGACAAGCTGACCGTTATTGACGACGCGCGCAAGGGTGCCGGCATTGTTCAGCGCCGCGTTGTTCGTCACCTCGCTGGTCAGACTGCCCTGAGCCGTCACGGCGAGCGTGCCGCCATTGATCGTAGTAGCGCCAGTGTGGCGCATCGCGCCAGCGATGGTCAGCGTGCCGGTACCGGTCTTGACGAGGCTGCCGATGCCCGTCGATGTGCCGGTATAGGTGGTGCTGGTGTTGTTGCTGCCGATGGTCAGCAGGCTGGCCTCGTTCAGCACGAGGGAGCCGGATCCTGCCAGGCTGCCGATGTTGACGCTGGCGCGACTGGCCAGGATCAGATTGCTGTTCGAACCCTGGGTCACGGACGCATTGCCGATCGTTCGACCGGTGACGTTGATGGTGCCGGCATTGCTGACATTTCCGTTCACTTCGCCGGAAATGTTGATCGCGGCCTGAACATTATTGTTCACCAAGCCCCCGTTCAGGACTCCGGTGGATGTCAGGAACCCTGTACTGGTATTGGTGACGAGCCCGTTGACAATACCCGCGTTCGCGAAACGAGCGCTGTTGACGACCACGCCAGCAAGCGATCCACCCGCCCGAAGCTCGAGAATGCCGTCAAGAATGGTGGTCTGCCCGCTATAGGTGTTGGCACCTGACAGTTCGAACGTACTGAAGCCATTCTTGACCAGACCGCCGCTGCCGGTGATGGTCCCGGCGAACGTCGATCCCGTGATCGCAGTCGTGGTCAGCGTGCCGCTGCCCAGCATCACTACGCCCGAGCCAGACAGGCTTTGGACAGTGGTATCGAACCCTGCCAGATTGAGCGTACCCCTGTTGGCCACCAGCCCGATTCCGGTCGTCTGTCCGGTCAGCGTGATCAAGCCATCATTTGTAATGTTGCCGTTGATCTGCCCCGAAGCCTCGACCGTTCCGCCTGTATTGTTGGTCAGGCCGCGCGCGAGAACGCCAGTTGTCTGCAACAGGCCATTATTGACGACTTGATTTCCGACGGTACCTGCATTGCGGAAGACCCCGTCGTTTTGCACCATACCGCTGATCGCGCCGCCATTGGCCAGAACGAGCGTGCCGGACGCATTTGTCGTCTGACCGAAATAGCTGTTGTTGCCGGTCAGGGTGAAGGTACCCGTGCCGCTCTTGGTCAGCCCGCCATTGCCCGAAATTACTCCGGCAAAGGTCGTGCTGCCATTGTCGGCACCCGTGGTCAGAGTGCCATTGCCCAGCGCAACGGAGCCGCTGCCCGAAAGACTGCCGATCGTCGTGTTGAACCCGGCGAGATCGAGCGAACCGTTTGTCTGAGTCAATGCACCGATGCCGGTGGTGGTCCCGGTCAGCGTGATCGCGCCCGAATTGCTCACCGCGCCATTGACCTGGCCTGCGAGGCTGGCAACCGCGCCTGACGCATTTACCAGCCCACCGCCCAGCACACCGGTCGAGGTCAGGCTGGCGCGGTTGGTGACCTGGCCCGAGACCGTGCCGGCATTGGTGAAGGTCGCGCTGTTGTCGACCCCGCCCGCGATCGCCCCGCCGCTGCCCAACGCCAGCGTGCCAGCGGCAATGCTGGTCAGCCCGGTGTAGCTGTTCGCGCCGCCCAGCGTCAGCGTTCCTGCGCCCGTCTTGGTCAGGCCGCCGGTCCCGGTGATAGCCAGGTTCAATCCAGCCGAACCGGCCGTGCTGCTGACATCGATGATCGAGAAACCGCCGGTGGTGGCAAGCCTGGCCGTGCCATCGGCCGGGGTCAGATTATAGCCAGCGGTTTCGAACCGCAGCTCCTGGAACGCCTGGGTTCCGCTCACCTGCACCGTTCCGCCCGCAGCGCCGCTGAACACGCCGGTCTGGCCACCCCAGGCAAAGTTGCTCGAGAATCCGGGCGCAGACGTCCAGTTGCCGTTGGCGCTGTTCCAGATGCCCGATCCGCCATTGCCATTGACGGCAGTCGAACTGCCGAGGTCGGTGCCGTCCCAGTACAGCACGGTCGGCACGCCCTGCGTGAACCGCACGCTGATCTGTCCCGCGACGTCGCTGACCAACGACGTGGTGAAACCGCCCGGCCGCTCGCCGAACAGCAGGCCGTTGTCGGTCAGGGTGCCGGTATAGTTGATCAGCCGATAGATGCCTTCGCCAAAGCCAGGCAGCGCAGTGATGTTGACCGTGCCGTCGAGCGTCAGGTTGCCGCCCACGGTGATCAGATCGTTGATGCCGCCGCCGACAACGCCCGCCTGCGCGAGCTCGAAATTGAGCAGTGAGGCCGCATCGAGCAGCAGGTTGCCGCCGATCGCAAGCGTGCCCGGGCTGTTGCCCGGCGCAAAGATGCCCCCTGCGCCCAGCGACAGATTGCCGAGGAACGTGCCCGATCCGCTCAGCGTCGCGCCATTGGCGACGATGAGATTGGCACTGTTGGCAACAACGTCCCCAAGCTGGCCGTTGAGCACCAGCGAACCGGCATTGACTGTGACCGTGCCGGTGAAATTGGCCGCTGTGGTGTTGCTGCCGCCCAGGGTAAGCGTGCCGGTGCCGGCCTTGGCAAATGTGCCAGATCCGGAGATGATGCCGTCGAAACTGGTCGACGCATTGCTTGCGCCCGCCGTCAGCGTGCCTGCACCCAGTTGAATGGCGCCATTGCCCGCAACGCTTCCCAAGGTCGCATTGAAGCCGGCCAGATCGAGGCTTGCACCGCTATTCTGGGTAAAGCTGGGCGAACCCGACAGGGCTGCGGTCAGCGTGATCGCACCCGAATTGGTGATCGCGCCGCTGACGGTGTTGGCAAGACTTGCGGTCGCGCCCACGTTGTTGACCAGACCGCCCGCCAACGTACCGGTGGAGACCAAAGTTGCTGCGTTGGTGAAGACCCCTGTTGCGGTTCCCGCATTGATGAAGGTCGCATTGTTCTGCACCGGGCTCGCCAGCGACGCTCCGGTGGCAAGGAGGATCGTCCCCAGGTTTATGGTCGTAAGGCCTGTAAAGCTGTTGAGGCCCGAGAGGGTCAATGTCCCCGTGCCAAGCTTGGTGAGATTCCCCGATCCGCTGATCGCACCGCCAAACGATGTGCTGATGCCGTTGCCGGCGAGCGACAGGGTGCCTGCCCCCAGCTGGATTGTGCCGTTACCTTCCAGCGACCGGATCGTGGCGTTGAACCCTGCCAGGTTGAACGTACCGCTCGCATTTTGCGAGAGGGTGGCCGAACCCGATGTCGCACCGTTCAGCGTGATGGCGCCGGAGTTTGTCACCGGTCCGTTGAGAGTGCCGGAAACGGTGGCTGTCGCGCCCGCCGCGTTCGTGAGCCCGCCGAACAGCCGTCCACTGGACGCCAGCGTGGCGTTATTGGCCACGAGACCCGTGATGCTGCCTGCATTGACCAGGCTTGCGTTGTTCAGGACCGTGCCGGCGAGGCTGCCGGTGGTGGTGAGCGAAAGAGTGCCTTCGCTTACCGTCGTCGGACCGGTGAAGGTGTTGCCACTCGTCAGTGTCAGTGCACTGTTGCCGATTTTCCGAAGTTCACCGTTGCCGGCAATCACCGCGCCCAGTGTCGACGTCTGAGGGGCACCTCCAATGGTGAATCGACCGCCATTGAGCGTTATGGCCCCGAGCAAACCATCGATACTTCCGACGGTGAAGTCGAATGCGCCGATATCGGTCGTCGAGTTGCCATTCAGAGTTGCGCGGGACCCGACGGTGGTATTGCCGGTCAGGATTACGTTCGAACTGTTGTTGAAATTGAGGGTGACGGCTCCGCTGACCCGTGCGGTGCCGCCCTGCAGATTGTTGAGGCTGCCAGCAGTACCGTTGAACACGAGGTTGCCGGTATTGGCGATGGTTCCCGCGTAGGAACCGCCAAAGGTGAGGTTGGCCCTGTTCGAGACCGTCGTTGGCCCAAAGGCCGATCCGAAGCCATTGGTGATGATCGCCGAGCCCTGGTTGATATCCAGGGTCGAGGTCTCGACTGTCGCATTGGTGAGCGTCAGCGTGCCGGTGCCCAGCTTGACCAGCGATCCCCCGCCAATCATGCTGCCCGAGAAGGTCGTCGAACTGTTGTCGCCGCCAACTGTCAGCGAGCCGCCGCTGCCGCCATTGATCCTGCCGCTCCCCGCCAGGCTGCCAAACGCTGAGAAGGTGGACCCGATATTGAGGATGCCTGTGCTGTCCAGGACCAGCGCTGCGGTCGAATTCACGCTAGCGGTCAGGCTGATCGTGCCAGAGTTGTTGATTGCGCCGCCAATCGAGCCGGAAAGGTTCGCCATCGCGCCCGCCGCATTGGTCAGCCCGCCTGCAAGCGTACCCGTGCTGCTCAGCGTTCCCGTGTTGGTCACCAGGCCATTGATCGTGCCGCCATTGGTTAGCGTCGCACTGTTCTGGACAGCGCCCGCGATGAAGCCGCCGCTGAGCAGCGACAGCGTGCCGCCGGTCACGCTGGTGGTGCCGACATAGCTGTTGGCGCCCGCCAGCGTCAGCGTACCCGCGCCGGTCTTGGTCAGACCCGCCGTACCCGAAATCGGCGTGTTGAGACGGGCTGCGATGCCGGTATCGACGTTGATGATCGAGAAGCCGCCGGTCGTCGCCAGGCCGTCCGTGGGGCCAGTGGAGTTCAGCGTATAGCCGTTGGTCAGGAAGCGCAGCTCCTGGAAGGCCTGGGTACCGGTCACGCTGACGGTCCCGCCGGCTGCGCCGGCGAACACCCCGGCCTGTCCGGCCCACGCATTGTTGACGGCAAAGCCGGTCGGTGTGGTCCAGTTGGTGGAGGTGCTGCTCCAGCTCCCCGCACCGCCTTCGCCATTCGCCGTCGCGATCGCCCCAGTCAGGTCGGCGCCATCCCAGAACTGGACCGTCTGGGTGCCTGCATTGAACAGGATATTCACCTGGCCCGCGATGTCGGTGAGCACCGAAGAGGTGAATCCGAGCGGCAGCGTGCCCAGGGTCAGCTGGCTGTTGGTCAGCGTGCCGCCATAATTGAACAGGCGGTAGAAGCCGGCACCAAAGCCGGTCAATGCGGTGACGTTGAGCGTGCCGTCGAGCACCAGATTGCCGCCGACGCTGATCAGATCGTTGATCCCGCCGCCGACAACGCCCGCCTGTGCCAGCTCGAAGTTCAGCACGGAGGTATCGTTCAGCGTCAGGTTGCCCGCGATGGTCTGCGTCGCCGGGCTGTTGCCGGGCGACAGAATGCCGCCATTGGCGACCACGACATTGCCCTGGATCGTGCCCGAACCGCCCAGAGCTGCGCCCGATGCGACATTGATGGTCGCGGCGCGGTTGGTGACATCGCCCAAAGTGCCATTGACCAGCAGCGTGCCGCCATTGACGTTGAAGGTGCCCGTGAAGGCATCCGTCGCGGTGTTGGCGCCTGACAGCGTCAGCGTGTTGGCCAGGTTCTTCTGCACCGTACCAGCGCCGGTCAGCACGTTGGCCATACTTACCGCATCGCTGCGGTTGAGCAGCAGCTGCGTGCCGGTGCCGATCGCAATGGTGCCGGTGCCGATGCTGCCCGTGGTGCCGCCAGTGCCGATCTGCAGGCTTCCGCCGGTGATGCTGGTGGTGCCGGTATAGCTGTTTGCGCCGGTCAGTGTCAGCGCGCCCGAACCGCTCTTGAGCAGCGAGACTGCCCCGGTGCCGCTACCGATGACGCCGCTGAAGGTCGAAGACGCGTTTTGCAGGGCGGTAAACTGGGCCGCTGTCGCGGACGAATTGGTGATCACGCCAGCGCCGCTCAGATTGACGCCGCCGCCAGCAAATCCGTTGAGGTCCAGCGTGCCGGATGAGCCGACCGTCAGACCGCCGCCTGCCGAGAGCAGCAATCCTTCTGCCAGCCCGTTGAGCCTAAGCGTTCCGCTATCAATCGCGACGCTCGTGCTCGCCGCCACAGGCTGGACCGATGTGAAACCAAAGGCCACCGTGCCGGTCTGGCTGGCCGTACCGAACTGGATGGTATTGCCGCTGGCGCTGCTGCTCAACGTTCCCCCAAGCGTCAGGGTCTGTCCACTGGCGGCCGAAAGGTTGACACTCGCCAGCGCATTTAGCGTCAATCCATTGATGCTCGCTGAGACACCGGTTGCAGTCGCCAGTGTGCTTTGGCCCGCCATGGTGACAGTTCCGGTCCCCAGGGCCTGGCTGCCGCCAATAAGCAATGCGCCGCCAAGGATTGACGTGCCGCCACTATAGCTATTGTTGGCCGCGAGGGTGAGAGTGCCCGTGCCCGTCTTGCTGACCGCCCCGTCCCCGGAAATGCTGGTCCTGATCGTATAGGTGCCCGGTGCAGCAAAAACGAGATTGGTACCCAGCGCTGTTTGCACCGATACAGGAATCAATCCGCTTCCCAAGGCGCGAGCACTGTCGATCTGAAGCGTTCCGCCGTTGAGCCTTATGTTGCCACTGAAAAAGTTATCACTGCCGGAGAGCGTTAGCGTCCCCGTACCGACCTTGGTCAGTGCCGACCCGGCCGTAAGCCTGCCCGAATAAGTCGTGTTCGTGTTGTCGCCGCCGGTCGTGAGCGTCGCCGCCCCGATGAGCGACACGGTTCCGGTACCGGCCAGGCTGCCGATGGTGGCGGCCCCCCCGTTTAGGATGAAAAGACCGCCATTCTGAACAAAAGCACCGCTGACATTCAGCGTCAGTGGGCCATCGACGGTAAGGCTGCCGGTATTTGTGAGGCTGCCAAGAACCTGGCCGCTCACGTTGGAAAGGCCATTGTTCATCAGCCCGCTTGCCAGAGTGCCGGTCGCGGTAGATCTGAAGTTGCCGCCGGAATCGACCGTGACAAGACCGCCGACCGTTCCGCTGTTGATGAAAGAGCCCTGATTGCGGACGGCAACTGCACCTGCCAGCGTGCCGGTGGTATCCACGAACACCTGGCCCAAGTTCCCCAGTACCGTGGTGAGGCCGCTGAACGAGTTGGCACCCTGCAGAGTGAGACTGCCTGAGCCGGATTTGGTGATGCCGCCCGATCCGGAAATCACGCCGGTGAAAACGGTATTGGTCGATTGCGCCAGCGTCAGCTCGCTTGTGCCGAGCGCCACCCGGCCAGCGCCAGCCAATGCTCCGATCGTCTCTGCAGCGAGAAGCTGGAACGTCGCACCGGATGCGACGGTCACAGCGGCAGTATCGGCCAGCGCACTTCCGCCTTGTACCGCAAGCGTGCCGCCATTGATCTGCACGGTGCCGCTGCCCGTGCCGGCAGCTGTCAGCCGGAGCTCTCCCACTCCGGTCTTCGTCAGGTTGCCGCTCAGGGCCAAACCACCCTGCAAGGTCATCGATGCCGCTGCGACATCAATGGTACCGTTCCAGCTGCTGATCGTCAGCGGCTTGGTCAGCGTGCCCGCCGCATCCGCCCCCAATGTCGTACCGCTGAGCGTGATGCCGGACGAACCATTGAGCAGCGTGTAGGCATTGGCGTTAGCAAGCCTGAGCGCTCCGAAATTGATGGCAATCGGATTGACCGCTGCCCCCAGCGACACTGCCACCGGAGCCAGTTCGATCGTTCCTGACAAGGTCGAGGAACCGAAATTGAGCGAGGAACCTGCCGGCCCATCGAAGAACAGCTGACTTGATGCCAGCCGCAGCGTGGTGCCACCGACCGCTGCCACGGTCACGTTCGCCGCGTTAACCGCGAGGTTGTTGTTCAGCGTACCGGATACGTCGCCGCGAAGGATGGTGTTCGCGAACAGCTGGATGGTGCCGGTCCCCGCCGCATTGATGATGCCAGCATTGGCACTGCCGAGAAGGACCGTGCCTCCGCCGATGGCCAGTCCGCCGGAAAATGTGTTGGCGCCGGTCAACCCCAAAATGCCGCTGCCCTGTTTGCCGACACTGCCCAGGCCCGAGATAGTATTGGCAACCATCAGCAGATCAGACCGGTTGAACGCCAGGAAAGAACTGCCATTGACCGTGATATTGCCGGCGCCAAGCGCGCCCGTCGTTCCGCCGATCCCCACGGTCAGGCCGCCCGTACCGCTGATCGTGGTGGTTCCCGCATAGCTGCTGTTGGCGGTCAGGACCAACTGGCCATTGCCCGTCTTGGCAAGGCTGCCGGTGCCCGACAGCGCGCCGTTCAGGGTCAGGCTTGTGCCCGTTGCCACGTCGATTCCCGCTGCGCCGGTCAACGAGACATTGCGCGCAGAGCTGAACGTCGCAGTCGAGCCCAGCAGGGCGTTGCCGATGGTCAGGCCCCCTGCGCTGGCGCCGAGATGGGCGTCCGAGCCGACATTCAGCCGGCCCGCGGTGATGGTCGTGCCACCCGAATAGGTGTTTGTGCCCGACAATGTCAGCGTGCCAGCGCCGATCTTTTCGAGCGGACGAGCGCCGCCCGTTTCGGAAATCACGCCCGACTGGGTCGCCGCCCCGGTCAGCACCTGCAGCTGCGTGCTATTGGAACCCAGCTGGATCGGCGTCGCCATCACCAGGCCGTCGCTGTAATCGATGACCGATCCCGTGGTGCGGATGATGCCCGTGGCACCGCCCGCCGCATTGGCACTGCGCAGCGCCAGCGTGCCGCCAGCCACGGTAATGCCGGTGGTGAAGCTGTTCGATCCGGACAGCAGGAGCGTACCCGCTTCCACCGTGGCCGATCCCAGCGCGAGATTGCTGCTGACCGTGGCCACCCCGCTGCCCAGCTTGCGCAGCGCGCCGGTGCCGGTGATCAGCTGTGCCAGCGTGATATCACTGCTGAGGTTGATCGCCAGCGTACCATTGTTCGTCACCGCGCCGCTAGCGAGCGTTCCGGCGGTGCCGCCATCGCCGATCTGCAACGTGCCCCCGCTTATCGTGGTCGTGCCCAGATAGCTGCTGTCGCCCGTAAGGGTGAACGTGCCCGTGCCGATCTTGACCAGGCCACCGGTCGACAAAATCTGGCCGGAATAGCTGGTGCTCGAATTGTTGCCGCCCGTCGTCAGGATCGAATTGTTGAACAGACCAATCGAGCCTGTACCCGCGATCGATCCGATGGCCTCGCTCGCGTCCAGCGACAAGCGGCCCGATCCGACACCCGTGATCGCCACGGAGTCGTTGATCGCATTGCCACCAGTGACCTGCAGCACGCCGGCATTGATGGTGACAGGGCCGGTAAAGCTGTTGTTGCCGGCAAGCTGAACCTGGCCGGCCCCATTCTTGATCAGGCCGCCGATGCCGCCGAGCGCGGAATTCACAAAGATCGAGGAATTACCGTCCGTATTCAGGGTCAGCACGGCATTGACGAGGGCCCCGAAGCTTGCCCCCCGGAAACGGATCAACTGCCCGTTCTGGACGCTGACCAACCCGTCCGCCTCCAAAAGCATATTGCCATCGAGGTTGACCGACCCGAGCGCATTCAGCGCGCCGACGCCGCCTACACCGGTTCCTCGGAAGCTGATGGCATCGGCAATGTTTCCAGCCGTGCCGAATGCCAGCGTGGCACCGCTGCTGACCGTCGTCCCGGCCACATTGTTGCCCAGCGCGCTATCAGAGTTGACGGTCAGCGTGCCTGCCGAAACGGTCGTCAGCCCTGAATAGGCGTTCGTACCACTCAGCGTCAGATTTCCCGCGCCCAGCTTGGTCAGCGTACCAGCGCCAGTGATGGCGTTGCCGACCGAGAAGTCGTTCGACCGGTTGAACACCAGCGCAGAGTTGTTCAAGACATTTCCGCTGCCCAGCGTACCGGTGGTGCCGCCATTCCCGATCCGCAGGGTGCCGGTGCTGATGGTCGTGGCACCGAAGGTGTTGCTGCCCACCAAAACAACTGTTCCGGTACCATCCTTGACGAGATTTCCGGTGCCGAGCGCGAGCACCGAGTTGACGGTGGTGGTGCCTGAGCCACCAATGGTCAGAGCAAGATTGTCGCCGGTAACGCCTCCGGCCAACACAGCACTATTGGGCGAATCCGTGTTGATTCGGGCCGCGCTGCCAAGCGTGACTGCACCACCCAGTTGGGTTGCCGCATTCAAACGCAGTGCACCAACGCCGCCCACCCCGGTGCCGTTGATCGTGATCGATTCGGCCATAGGGCCATCTGCGATGATTTGAAGCGTTGCGCCATTGGCAACGATCGTGTTCCCGACCGCGCTGCCGAGCGAACTGTCCCTGAGAGCCACGAGCGTACCCGCAGAAACAGTCGTTACCCCATCATAGGTGTTTCGGCCGCTCAGCGTGAGGGTCGCGGCACCCAGCTTGGTCAGCGAGCCGCTGCCGCTGATGACGTTCGCGGCAGTCAGGACGTTCGACCGATTGAAGACCAGCGCCGCATTATTCACGACATTGCCAAAATTCTGTGTCTGCGTGAATTGAGTGCTGCCCAGCGTGCCTGTAGTGCCGCCATTTCCGATCTGCAGGGTGCCCGCACTGATCGTGGTCGTGCCAAAATAGTTGTTCTCGCCGGTCAGCGTGAGGGTCCCCGCGCCCAGCTTGGTCAGGGAGCCGCCACCAATGATGCCGTTCGCGACAGTGATATTGTCCGAACGATTGAACGCCAGCGTTGCGCCGCTGCCTATGCCCACGCGGCCGCTACCGAGCGAGCCCGAGGTCCCGCCATTGCCGATCTGCAGGGTGCCTGCTGCGACTCCAGTGTCTGGGATAACGCCGATGCCGGCGCCATAGCTATTGTCGCTCACCAGCGTGAGCGTCCCCGAGCCGTCCTTATACAGCTGGCCGGTGCCGCTGATGACATTGCTGATCGTGACATCGTCCGAACGGTTGAACACAAGTTCGACATTGTTCACCACATTGGCTGTGCCCAGCGATCCGCTGGTGCCGCCGTTACCGACCGACAGGATGCCTCCCGAGATCGTGACGGTGCCGGCAAGGACGTTGTTGCCAGTGATCGTCACCCTGCCAAAACCGGTTTTGGTGAAACCGCTCGTTCCGCTGATCACGCCACCCAAGGTCAAGGTGAAGTTGGGATCAGAAACGCCAAACCCGTTGCCGGAACTGAGGTTGATGGCGTTGCTGATCGAACGATCTGCTGTGCCCGCCCATGCCAACGCCGTGCCTGCAGCCATGGTGAGCGTGCCAGTTCCTAGCGCCGTATCGCTGCCAACCGCCAGCGCCCCTGCACTGATCGTGGTGCCACCGGAATAGTTGCTGGCGCCGGTCAGGGTGAAGGTGCCGGTCCCGGTCTTGGTGAGACTGCCGGTTCCGGCGATGATGCCCGCAAAGCTCGTCGATGTGTTGTTTCCGCCGGTTGTCAGGACCGACCCGTTCTCGAAATTGACCGTGCCCGCCCCGGCGAGCGAGCCGATGGTTTCGGAGCTGATGACGAACAGCCGCGAGCCCGTCACCATGCTCACCGCGACCGTGTCCGCCAGCGCAGTCCCGCTGGCCAGGACCACATCGCCGCCGTTGATCGTCAGCGGCCCGGTAAAATTGTTGCTGCCGTTGAGTCTGAGCAGACCGCTGCCCGTCTTGATCAGACCGCCAGTGCCGGAGATCGCGCTGTTCGCGAAGGTGGAGGAATTGCCGGTGCCTTCGCTGGCGAAGGTCAGCGTCGAAGCGCCCAGCGATATTCCGCCGGTGTTGAAGGTCAAGGCGATGCGATCGGCGACCGAGATCGTCGAGTCGGCAGCGAGCGTGATTCCGCCGGTCAGAACCGTGGATTCGTTGCCCGACGCGCCAGCCGGGGCGACGCGGATCGCGCCGATGCCACCGTTGCCAGTGCCGCTGATGGTCAGCGCCTCGCCAATGTTCAGCGGCGTTCCGCTGAACTGCAGGGTCGCGCCGCTGTTGACGGTGGTACCGACCCCGCCGTTGCCCAGCGCCGTGTTGCTGCCAATCGTGAGCGTACCCGACTGGACGGTGGTAGTGCCGGTAAAATCGCTTGCCCCCGACAGGCTCAGCGTTCCGGTGGAAATGATGTTCTGCGTGCCGTTGAGGTTGCCTGAGAAGCTGCCGCCAAGGATTCTGGTCGTCGCGCCATTGTTGATCAGCGTGCCGCTGCCCTGCAGGTTCTTGATGCCATCGGTGCCGCTGAAATTGATCCCGCCCAAATTCAGCGTTCCGGCAGCGTCGATCTGCGTGAGCTCGATGACGTTCAGAATACCGGGCAGCACAACCGAGGTCGTGTTGAGCAACGTGCCGCTCTCGACAATGAGCCGTGCACTTCCGGTCGTCGTGGCAGCCGAGGAAAACCGGAAGGTCCCTGCATTTGCGCCCGTCCCGGTGGTTGCAATCCGCAAGGTGCCGACCAGGTCCAATGGATTTGTTCCATCGCCGGTCTTCGTCAGCGTAACGCCAGGCGCGGTCACGATCCGCACGTCCGCGCCCTGCGGAACGGTCAATCGGTTCGTCAGCGTGAACGAGCTATTGGCCTGCAATGCACCGCCGTTCATCCGGATCGTGCCGGTGCCGGCGCTGGAGGCCGCTGCCAGGGCAAGCGTGCCCGAATTGACGGTGTTGCCGCCAGAGTAGCTGCTGGTCGCGCTCAGCGTCAATGTGCCGGTGCCCGCCTTGACCACATTGCCGGTGCCGCTGATGGCATTTGCGACAGTGAAATCGTTGCTGCGGTTGAATGCCAAAGCCGCATTGTTGGTCACCCCGCCGCTGCCCAGCGTGCCACTTGTGCCCCCGTTGCCGATCTGCAACGTCCCAGCCGAGACAAGTGTCGTGCCGGCATAGCTGTTCGCGCCGGTCAGGATCAGCGTGCCTGCACCGGTCTTGGTGAAACCATTCGCTCCGTCGATCGCGCCGCCCAGCGTGAAGGTGTTTGTGGTACTGGAATTGGCGATGCTGATCCCCGTGCCGTTCAGCGTGATCGCATTGGCGATCGTCCGGTTGCCGGTGCCGCCGGATTCCAGGCTGGTATTCTCTCTCATTAAAAGAACGCCGGCGCCCAGCGCGGTATCGCTACCAACGGCAAGTGTACCTGCGATGAGGCCCGTGCCCCCAGCATAGTTACTGTTGCCCGACAGCGTCGTACGGAAACCAGCGTTGTTGATGTTGACCTCAAGGCTGCCCTGATTGCCAGGCGTGCCCGGTCCGGTGAGGGTCGCGGCCAATTCGTAGTCCGCGCCCAGATTCTCGAGCAAGATTCTGTTGTTGAAGCCGCTCGACAGGATCGTCGTGCCGGCGTCTATCGACGTCGCGCCGGTGATGAGCAAGCCGCGGCTGTTCCCCGCGAACTGAATGGTTCCGCCGCCGGTGATCGAGCCGCCCGAGGCGTTGTAGTTACCGGTCGTCAGGATCAGGGTCCTGCCACCCAGCGCCAGCGTTCCGCCGGAATGGGTCGCAGACGAAATCGCGCCATCCACGCCCATGTCCAGCGTGCCGCCCGTAAGCTGGAGCACGCCGCCGCCGGAAAGGGGGGAGGTGCCGCGCAGCGCGAGCGTGCCCGCTTCCACGAAGGTGTTCGAATAGCTCTTGCCGCCGGTCAGGGTGACCGTGCCGCCACCCCTTTTGATCACGGTGCCAGTCGAGGTCACATCATTGGCGACCGTGATGTCGTCCGACCGGTTGAAGACCAGATTCGCGCCATTGAGCGTGACCGTGCCCGACCCCAGGGTGCCGGTCGTGCCGCCATTGCCGATCTGCAGGGCCCCGCCATTGACGGTCGTTCCACCAGAATAGTTGTTGGTGTTGGTGAGGGTCAGCGTGCCGCCCAGGAACTTGGTCAGGGTACCGGTGCCGCCGATGACGCCGCCCAGGGTGATGTCCGAACTGCTATCGATATTGGCCGTGCCGGACAGGGTGATAGCACGGTTGGTGGTGAGCGCGCTGGTAAAGGTCAGGTTGGCATTGTTGTTGATCGTGATGCCGCCCGAAGCCGCGCCCAGGTTCGCGTCCGCACCGATCCGCAGTGTGCCGCCGCTGATCACCGTGCCGCCCGAATAGCTGTTCACGCCCGAAAGGACGAGCGAGCCAGCGCCGATCTTCTCGATCGGCCTTGCGCCGCCAATTTCCGAAATGATGCCCGATTGTGTCGCGGTGCCGGTTGTTACCTGGAACTGGGTGGTATTGGAGTTAAGGTCGACTCGCGCCGCATTGTTGATGCCCTGGGCAAAATCAATGACCGATCCGGTGGTGAGGATCGTTCCGAAGCCCGCGCCCAGATTGCCTTGCAGCGAAAGTGTGCCCTGCGACAGGATCAGTCCGCCGGTCGTGCCCGTCAGATTAAGCCCGGAACCGAACGTCAAGGTTCCGGATCCGGTCTTGAGGATCTGTCCCGCAGCAAGTGACACGCTGCCACTGAAGGTAACATTGCCTGCGCCGCCAACGATCACACTGTTATCGACGGCACTGATGCCGCCAGCCAGATGGAGCGTTCCGGCGTCGGAATTGATCCGCGATACGCTAGCCAGCGTGATTAACCCGGTCAGAACATTGTCGCCCGACAGATTGCGCAGCGCACCGCCACTCGACACGCCTACGCTTCTGAGGGTAATCGCCTCTCCAAGACCAGTCAGACCGCCCTGAACCGCGAGCGTCGCAAAGTTAGCAACACTCGTCCCACCATCGGCGGTGCCTAGTGCGGCATTATGGGCCGCAATCAGCGTCCCTTCGTTGACCGTTGTTCCACCGGAATACGTGTTGGCGCCCGAAAGGACGAGCGTGCCCGCGCCGCCTTTTGTGAGCGCGCCGGCGCCACCGATGATCCCCGACAAGGTCAGGCTGGTCGCAGTCGCGGGCGAAATCGTGCCGCCGCCAGCGTTCAGGGTGATATTGCGCGCCGAGGTGAACCCGGCTGTCGTCACCAGCGTGCCGCCGTTGAAGCTGATCGGGCCGGAGGCGCCCAGGGCGCCGTCGGATGAAATGCTGAGCGTACCGCCATTGATCGCCCAGGGCGTCGCGGCCGAGGTGGAGCCCGTCAATGTCCAGGTGCTCGTCCCGATTTTCTCATACACGCCAAAATTGCGGAATTGCGCGGAAGAGCTGATGAGCGATGCATCGAATGTTCCGTTGGCCGTGCCGCCAAGGCGCAGCGTGTCCGCAGCAGAACTGGCCACGACATTGCCCAGGAAAGTCGAGCCGGACAGTATCTCCAGAACATTGGTGCCACCCGTGAAGCTGACGGCATTCGCACGGCCGAAGACCCCGGTTCCGGCGCTCACCGAGCCGCCGACGACCAGCGTCAGGTTTGAGCCGGTGATACCGTCACCGCCATTGCTCTGCCCGGCACCATTGAGCGCCGGCCCACTGTTGCCGCCCGTCACAGAACCGGACGATCCGATGGTTACAATGGAATTCGCGCCAAGCACATGGAGGCCAACACCGCCATTGCCTGCAACACCGGCCGCGCCGCCGCCGGCGGAGCCGATCGCGCCACCGCTGCCACCGTTTCCGCCGGTGACCGAGCTGTTGATGGTCAGATTTGCAGCATTTGCGGTCAAAGCCAGACCAACGCCGCCAGAGCCGCCATAGCCGCCGAAGCTGCCTGTGCCACCATTGCCACCCAAGCCACCCACGCCGCCCAATACGTTGACAGTGAGGGTGCCAAGATTGCCGCCGCCTGTGACCACGGCACCAAACCCACCTGCGCCGCCGCCGCCGCCGCCTCTGTTCGCGCCGGCAGCGCTGACTGCGCCTGCGCCACCGCTGCCACCGATCGCCGCGCTGCCCAGAACGGTCGCGCCGAAATAACCATGCGCACCGCCGCCGCCGCCGCTACCTGCGGCGCCACCAGCCGATCCATTGGCACCAGCCGAGGCACCGCCCGCACCACCGCCGTTGCCGCCGCTGCCTCCGGTCACGCCAGCGCCGCCACCGCCGCCCGAGTTCGCATTTCCAGCGCCGCCGCCCCCTGCGCCGGTTTCACTGGAGGCTCCTCCGGATCCGAGGTTGTTACCACCCCGGCCGCCGGTGGTTTGCGCAAGTGCAATGTCGGGCATCACCAGCAAGCTGGCTGCAGTCACCGCTATCGCTGCCGGAACCAGCGCGGTCGAATGCAGCAGCGAGGCCGCCCCCAGCCTTCCCGCACCGCCTGCAAAGGCGGCCATGGCGGGGATCAATGCCGTCGAGTTGAACAGGCCGTGCTGACGCGGCCGCACGCTTTCAACGCGCTCCGAACGGTCTGCGCCGCTGTTCCGGATCGACTGCATAAATTCCCCCAAGTTCAATCTAACAACCAGTTGCGACCCGGCTTGAATGTTTTTTGAAGGCAAGCAGCAGCTTACGGGCCGGAACGACCATCCCGTACGAGCAGGCAGGGCAGCGATGGTGATCGAAGACGGGAGATAGGCGCGCAGTTGCAAACGTTGGCAATAAAATCAGCCACTTGCTCAACTTCGCCCGCTGGTTCGCGAGCTGTCATTTTGCCCCCTCGACGCTGTGGATGCGCCGAGTCGCGCAGGCCATATCATCCGCTGAATGTGTGAGGTGTTATCAAGCGGTAAAAATCTTGCAACACTCGATGTGTCCAGTGGGCATGGCACCCGAACCAATTCGAGAACAAAGCTTTATGCCCATGAATGCTGCGTCGGCGCTCATGGCGGGCCTGCCTGCTCCATTGCTTCGGAAAGGGGCATTTTGCTCGAAGGCTGTTCATCGGGAGCCAGAGTGCATTGAACGCCCCTTGTCGACGTTCGCCTGTGCCTTACACGGCTGGTGCGCGACGGCTCTCCTGCCGGCGACGCAGCCAGATCACGGCCAGGCCGGATGCCCCTGCAGCGGCGCATGCCGTATGGAGCGTCCAGAAGGTGACAATCGGCAATGTCGTGAACCGGCTTGCCAGCGCCGTGCTGGCGATCCCACCCGCGAACATCGCCAGATAGAAGCCTGCCATGGTTGTGGCCACATGCTGGCGGCTAGCCGATCGCCCGAACATTGCCATCGCCGCCGGCAAAACGTTGGCGAGCCCCAGGCTGTTGAGCAGCTGAAAACCCAGCCCCCAACAGACCGGAACGCCGGTCCTGCCGTGCAACAGCGCGGCCATCGCAAGACAGCCGGCGCCAGCTGTGACGAAGACCCCGCCCAGCGCCGCCTTGCCAGCCGCGCTCACCGCGCCCCGGTTTCGCTCGTGGGACCGCCAGACCAGCCCCGATACGGTCAGCGCGACCAGCCCCAGCAGGCCGTCGGCGGCGATCATCCAGCTGGAAGGGAAGCGCCAATCCCCTATCGACCGGATAAAGCCCTGGTCCACCCAGAGCAGATAGGCATTGGTGATCTGCGCGTTGCCGACGGTGATCAGCGCGATGCTGCCGCCCAGGATGGCCAGTGCCAGCAGATCGCCGCCGTCCGGCCGATCGGCGGCATCGGTCGCAGCATCGTGCCGCATCGGAGTTGCAGCTGCAGCACGGAACCGCGCCAGATAGATTGCCAGCCCTGCGACCATGCTGGCGCAGGCCAGGGCAAATCCGGCATGCCAGTGCGCCCGTTCGCCCACGGTCCCGATGATCAGCGGCGCGAGCAGGCCGGCAAGGTTGATGGCGATGTAGAATATGCGGAAGCCTTCGACCCGCGCGTCATCCTGCGGCGCGTACAACGCGCTCAGCTGCGCGGCGGCCGGGCCCTTGAACAGGCCCGAACCCAGGGCAATGGCACCCAGCGCCGGCAGCAGCGCGGTCTCGGCCATCATCAGTGCGTGGCCGGCCGCCATCATGAGCCCGCCGGCAAGGATGGCGCGATGCTGCCCGAGCAAGCGGTCTGCGATCACACCGCCCAGCACCGGCGCCAGTGCTGCCAGCGACACGAACAATCCCGTGACCACCGATGCCAACGCAATCCCCTGGGTACCCGAAAGCTGCGCCAGCTGCGGCAGCAGCCAGATCCCCGCCAGGCTGTCCCGCGCCACCAGCGTTTCGGCGAGATACAGCGCCAGAATGCTCTGCATACCGTAATAGGCAGCGCGTTCGAACCCAACGCTGGTGCACAGGCTGACCAGCCCCTCAGGACCCCGACGTGCCATCAACCGGCCACTTTCACAGCGGGGTGGACGGGCCGCCTACCCACGACTTGCGGACATTGCCGGGCGTATCCCCAAACCACTGGCGGAACGATCGGCCGAAACTCGACATGTCGGTAAAGCCGAGCAGTCGGGCCGTTTCGGACAGCGAGATCGCGGAATCCGCGATCAGCAGCGCTGCCTTGGCCCGGCGCTCTTCCTCCACCAGCCGATGAAAGCCGGTGCCGTGGCGCGCCAGCAGCCGCAACAGCGTCCGGGTCGATGTGTCCAGCTCGATCGCAATCTGCTTGAGCCGGGGCACGCGATGATCGCGCGACAGCATGTCGGCAATCGCGGCGCGGATCCTGGCCACGTCCGCCGGTTCGCCGGTGGTGCTTTCCAGCGCGGCGATCTTGGTCTGCGCGACCGCCCACAGCATCGGATCGTAATCGGGATTGGGAATCGTCTGCCAGTCGGCAGGCAGGCTCAACCGCTCGACGTCGGGCGAATGGCGGATGTTGCACTGAAATGCGGCGAGCACCGGGAGCGCCTGCTCGACGCCGACCAGCCGGGTCTCCACGGTCATCTCCGCCGAGTTGGCGCACGACAGCGCCTCGACGGCCCGGTAGATCAAGGCGAGCCCCGTCATTGCGGAAAACTGGAAGAGCAGCCCCATCGCCCAGGGTGGCGACAGGCTGATGGCGATCCGGCCGTCGGCTTCCTCCAGACGGATAAGAACAAAGGGGTTCTGCGCCGCGATCGCGCGTACCACGGTCTTGAGCGCGCTGCCGAGGTCAGGCGCGTGCAGCAGCGAGAGCACCCCTGTGGTGCCCATCACCGGGCGGGGTGCGGTGAGCATCCGTTCAACCAAGGCAAAGCTGTCGGCGTTGTCGATGATATTGCCGATGATGATGAGATCGTCCGCCAGCGATACCGTGCGAGGCAACGGCCCGGACCCTTGCAGCGACGTGCCGTCGCGCAGCCAGTCGGGCCAGTCCAGCCATTGACCGAAATGCAGCGTCGTGGCGGTGGGAACCTCGATCTGGGTCTTGGCGCCTAGAATGCTGATCGCGAACTCCGCGTCTGCCCGGCCTGCGCCAGCCATGCCGACGCTGGCAGGCGCTGAAGTGTCGAGTTGCCGTCGATCAAATTCAACTGACATAGAAGACTGCCCCAAGCCGGGGATGCCGCCCCGACAGACTTATGCTAACTCAAATGTCATCCCAACAAAAACAAAATGCTACATCGCGCATTTGGTATACTGCACCAAATTGATGGCATCATTTGTCCAGCCTTTGGCGATGAATGACAATGGCCGCTGTGCTCCATGTGCCGCAATATAAGCCCCGACGACGTTCCTGCAGGAACCGGGTGAAGGAGGCTCTGATGGCAATGGTGAGCAGATCGGCATTCACGGCATGGGGTCTGGCTGGCAGCCTCCTGCTCGCAGGATGCGGCGGCAACGCCCCGCCCGAAGCGCCTGCCAGGGATGAGGCCGCGACCGGAACAGACTTCGCCTGGCCCGCCAGCCTCCCCGCCTTTGGCGACGGCTTTCCGAAGCCCGGCGATGCCTGCCGCCGCATCGGGGAATCGCCTGCCACCAGCGATTATCTCGACGACAGCGCGTCGCTGGTGGGCTGCCCGACCGAGGCCGACGCCGAAAAGCTTGGCGGCAAACTGCTGAAAGTGGTCGATGGCGTGACCTTGGTGTCCGTGCCCAACGCCCCCGCCCCGATGCCCGGCGATGGCGACGGCCAGGGCGACGCCAAGGTGGCGGGCACCGACTATGACGCGACCGCGCAACTGCGCTGTGCAGGCTATCGCGGCATGAAGGCGACGATGTGCGATGCCGGGGTCAAGCGCAACACCGAGGACGGGCTCACGCTGGTGTTCATCGACTGGCCCGATGGCGTGAACAGCCGCATGCTCATCTTCGACAAGGCCGGAAAGGCGATCAGCGCCAACACGAACGAGGCAGATGGGTCGGCCAAGTTCCCGGTGGTGGGCAAGCGAGTCGAAGACACTACCATCGTGACCATCGGCCCCGAGCGCTACGAGGTGCCCGACGTCTTCATCAAGGGTGACTGAAGCTTGCAGGACGCCAGCCTGGGGAGGAGGCTCGCATGGACTTCATGAGATTGCTCAAATCGCTGGAAGAGCTTCTCTATGAAGCCATGGTGATGCTGGTGTTCTTCCCGCGCACCTTGTGGCTGACCCTGCGCCATCCGCAACGGATGATGGACTATGCCGATACCGAACTGGGCGATGTCCAGTCAGAACAATATACCGATACGCTCAGCCCGCCCCTGTTCCTGATGGTCTGCCTGCTGGTCAGCCATCTGTTCGAGCGTGCCGCCCCGTCGCAGGCGCAATCGCTGCTGCCGGTGCTGTTGCAGGACACGCAGAACCTGCTGATCTTTCGGGTGTTCATGTTCAGCCTGCTGCCATTAGTCTTGTCGCTGCGGCTGATGCAGCGGCTCAAGATTGCGCTCGACCGCGATACGCTGAAGCCGATCTTCTACAGCCAGTGCTTCATCACGGCACCGTTCGCGATGATGATCGGGCTCGGCACTGCGCTCAGCCATGCCGAGGCAGCCTTTGCGCACGGCCTTGCCAATGCGGTCTTCGTGTCCGGCATCGGCTGGTATCTCGCGCAGCAGACCCTGTGGTTTCGCGCCAAGCTGGCGACCGGATTCGGCTTCGCCTTCGCCAACGCGCTGGGATCGACCCTGGTCGCGGCCATTCTGATCATCGGGGTCGCGACGGCCGTCATATTGGGAACATGAAGGGGGATGCCGGGATGAACGCCGCCAACAAACGACTGGGCATTGCGCTGCTGACCGTTGCGGTCTCGGTCACGCTGACGATGTGGATTGCGACATTGCAAACCCAGTCGACGATGTCGCTGCAGGAGATGGTGACCCGCCATCCGGCCTGGGGCGTGGCGAGCGCCGCCCTGTTCCTGATGCTGGTCACATGGATCATGGGCTGGCGAGACATGGGGTTCAAACGACCCGAGCCGATGTCTTCGCTGGGTCTGCTCTGGCTGCCCGCGCTGTATCTGGTGGTGCTGGGAACTATCGGTGTGCTGACCGGTCGTTTCCACACGGCCGCCATGCTGATGGTCCTGCTCAACACGGCGATGGTGGGGTTCAGCGAAGAACTGGCCTTTCGTGGTGTGCTGTGGGGGGCCGTGCGCAAGACGCTGCCCTTCTGGCCCGGCTTCCTGCTCGTCTCGCTGGCCTTCGGATCGGTGCACATCCTCAACACCCTGATCACCGGCGAGTTCGGGGCTGCAGGCGTCCAGGCCCTCAATGCGTTCATGAGCGGGGTTGCGTATCTGGCAATCCGCATCCGCACCCGCTCGATCATCCCGATCATGGTCATCCACGCTGCGTGGGACTTTGTCGTGTTCATGATTGGCAGCGGAGCGCAAGGCGCGGCGCCGGAACCGGGATTGTGGCAGCAGCAACTTCTCGGCGGCCTCGCGCTGGTCGGGCCATTGTTCATTTACGGCCTCTGGCTGGTCCGCAACGAGCGCGTTCGCGCAGGCTGGCGCGACGACAGCTTCAACGCCCCCTTTTCATCTGCAGGAGAAAAAGCATGAAACACCGTCTGACCCTGGCTGGCACCGCGATGGCCCGGTCTGCAATGGCCCTATCCGCTCTGGCACTCTCTGCCGTGGCCCTCCCTCCGGCCGCGATCGCGCAGGCGCCCATGCCCAAGCCCGAACGCGTCCAGTTTGCCAAGGGGACCTCTTCCAAGGCGATCAAGGGGACGATCAAGGGCAATCAATCACGCCTGTTCGTGGTGAACCTGCGCGCCGGTCAGAAGGTCAGCGTCAAACTGGTCTCCAGCAATGCATCGGCCAATTTCAATGTCACCGCACCCGGTGCCGAGCAGGCGATGTTCATCGGTTCGACGTCGGGCAACGAGTTCAAGGACGTCATCCCATCGTCGGGCGACTACAAGATCGACCTGTACCTGATGCGCAACGCTGCGCGGCGCAACGAGACCGCCAATTTCACCATCACCATCGGCGCAACCAACTGAACACAGTCGGTTCATGCCACCAAATGGCACGATATGCCCAGTGTGTGGCGACAAATGTCAAAAGGCGTGCGGTCCATGATGTGTCAAACTTGTTCAACACTGGGGACTGTCAGAGCAGAGTCGGGAGAGAATAGATGATCAATTTGGCCAAGAATTCAGGGGCAGCACTGCTGTGTGCAGCCCTGATGATGACACCGGTAGGCGCAGCGGCGCAGGCCCCGGGCTCTGTTCGCGATCTTGTCGGCGCAAAGGCTGCAGGCGGCGAAAGCCAGCTGGAATATCGGGGGTTTCACCGCATCTCGGGCCACACAGAGGATGACAGCAAGGTCAACTATTGGTGGAACGGCAACACCAAGGAATGCGTGAAGGCGGTCACCTACAACGGCAACTTCCAGTCGTTGAACAAGACCACCAACGCCGACTGCAACCAGAAGGGCGGGAATGGCGACAAGGCAGCGGCCATCGCCGTCGGGGCGGCCGCGCTGCTGGGCGTTGTGGCGCTCGCCAGCAAGTCGCACCATCGCGGCGAACGCGACTATGACGAGCGCGGCACGGCCGAGTTCGAGCGCGGCCATCGCGACGGCCTCTACAACCAGCCGTTCCACAATTACTCGCGCAGCGACGCCTATTCCAACGGCTATGACTCCGGGGTTCGCGAACGCGCCAGCCAGACCAGCTATCGCGGCGGCTATAACTATGGCGGCGGCAATAGCGGCTATGCCGAGTTCAACGATCTGCAGGGCCAGGAACGCAATTACGCCACCGGGCAGCTGGCCAGCCGCGGCTTCCTGCAGCTGGACAACAAGAAAACCGACCAGGGCCGGTTCATGACCTATTGGCGGGCCTCGTCGCGCCAGTGCCTGATCCTCAATTCGCAGAACGGCTATGTCGTCTCGATCGAGAGCGTGGGGCCGCGCACCTGCCGCGACTGACGCGGGACATCAGCAAGAAAAGGGGGTTACAGGCATGACACTGGCAAGATGGATTCTCGCAGGCGCGCTGGCCGTGGGGCTGACGACACCTGCACCGTCGATCGCACGCGATCATCATCGGCACAGGGACCGGGACCGGGCGACCGGGGCGGCCATCGGACTTGCCATTGTCGGCATTGCGGCGGCGGCATCGAGTTCGCGCCGCAACCGCGAGGGCAATCGCAGCTATTACGATCGTGACTCCTATCGCGGCAACTGGGGCGATACCTACAACGCCGCCAAGAACGTGATCTGCTATCGCAGCCAGCGGCAATGCTACCGCAAGGGCTATTATTCGGCCGAATGGACCAGCCGCGAATTCGGCTATGATCCCTATAACCGGGGGTATTGAGCGATGCAGACCCAATCCTTTCGTATCGGCCTGATCCTGGCAGCCACTGCCTCGATGACCGCACTCGCGGCCTGCTCCGAAGGCCCCGCCCCGGCGGCCCAGGCAGCGGCCACCGAACCCGACAACCAGGTCCACATGGATCTGTCCGTGTCCAAGGCCTATGATGCCGCGATGACCAAGGCCGGGCTGGATACGGGCCAGCGCAACGTCGTCAAGGCCATGGCGCACCAGCAGGCGGTCGCGCTGACCTGCGCGGGCTTCAGCGTCAACAAGGCGCGGTTCGAAGACGAAATGAACATCATCTACTATGACGACAAGGGCAAGATGCTCAATGTCGACTCCGAGGCGCTGCACCTGCGCGAGCGGCAGGTGATGATGGGCTTTGGCATGATGTTCGGCGCGCAGCTGGCCATCGCGGCCAGCGACGAAAAGGCCTTTTGCGAACACGCCGAGGTCGAACGCAATGCGCGCGACGCCAAGCATCTGATCCTGGATCCACCGACCCAGGGTTAATCGCCGCGCGATGGCAGGGAAGCGTCGCCACGGTTCGAGGATATCAGCACAAAGATCGTCAAAAGGGGGGCAGGATATGAGGGCTTTGGCAGCCGAGTTTTTCGGCACGTTCTGGCTGGTCTTCGGCGGCTGCGGCTCGGCCGTGCTGGCCGCCGCCTTTCCGGACCTCGGCATCGGCTTTGCAGGCGTATCGCTCGCCTTCGGCCTGACGGTGCTGACCATGGCCTATGCGGTCGGCGGCATTTCTGGCGGGCATTTCAATCCCGCCGTATCGCTGGGGCTGGCGATCGCCAACCGCTTTGCCTGGAAGCAGCTGCCCACCTATTGGATCGCGCAACTGGCCGGGGCGATCGTCGCCGCGACCGTGCTGTACGCCATCGCATCGGGCCAGCCGGGCTTCGAGCCCGGCGGCTTTGCCTCGAACGGCTTCGGCGCACTGTCGCCCGGCGGCTACGGCATCGGCGCGGCGCTGCTGATAGAAATCGTGCTGACCGCAGGCTTTCTGGTTGTGATTCTCGGCGCGACCTCGAAGGCCGCGCCCGCAGGTTTCGCGCCGATCGCCATCGGCCTGGCGCTGACGCTGATCCATCTCGTGTCGATCCCGGTGACCAATACCTCGGTCAACCCGGCGCGCTCCACCGGGGTCGCGTTTTTTGCGGAGACCGCGGCCCTGCCGCAACTGTGGCTGTTCTGGATCGCCCCTTTGGCCGGCGCAGCGGTCGGCGCGCTCGCCTGGACCTACCTGCTTTCAGCTGACAACCGCCCGGGAACAGCAGCATGATCGGCCAGACGAGGCAAGAGCCTGCCATGAACGATAACCCGAAGCCCACGCCTATGTGGCTGAAGGCGCTGCAGTTCCCGCCGATCCGGCTGGTGTTGCTCGGCTATCTGCTGTTGCAGTGCCTTGGCCACAGCAATTTCTTCATGGAACAGACCAAGGGCGATTGGTTCATGGCGATTGTCGCGGCGGCCGGGATGATTGCGCTCGCGATGTGGATTTATGTCGGCTTTGCCCGTTTCGTCGAGCAGCGCGAAGCCGCCGACCTTGCGCTCGGAGCGATGCCACGCGAGTTGGGGATCGGCATTCTGGTCGGCGCAGGACTTTATACCGCCGGTATGCTGGTGCTGATAGCGCTCGGCGTTACGCGGATCGAAGGGATGAACCGTGTGTCCATCATGCTGCCCGCGATCTCGATGGCACTGAGCTCGGGATTCCTGGAGGAACTGCTGTTTCGCGGCGCGCTTTTTAGGATCGTCGAGGAATGGCTCGGCAGCTGGATATCGGTGGTCATTTCCTCGGTGGTGTTCGGCTTCGTGCATCTGATGAACCCGGCAGCAACTTTGACCGGAGCGATCTTCATCAGCATCGAGGCAGGGCTTCTCCTGGCGGCGGCCTACATGGTCACCCGGCGCCTGTGGCTGGGGATCGGGTTTCACGTGTCCTGGAACTACACCCAATCGGCGGTTTTCGGTGGAGTCGTTTCGGGCGGGGTTGCCGAACCGGGCCTGTTCAAGACGGTGACCGTGGGTCCGGAGCTCCTGACGGGCGGCGGATTCGGGTTCGAAGCCTCGCTC
The DNA here is from genome assembly GCF_000786215.1 of Sphingomonas sp. 35-24ZXX. Classification (GTDB taxonomy): domain Bacteria; phylum Pseudomonadota; class Alphaproteobacteria; order Sphingomonadales; family Sphingomonadaceae; genus Blastomonas. The sequence continues at coordinate 555,670 of NZ_JROG01000001.1, read as the reverse complement.
GTCCCCTGTGTTCTGGCGACCACGACCGGCGTGATACTGGCCGGGATGGCGGTGCGGCGCGGCCATGTCGTGCAGCCCTTCTGGAAGCAGACCCGCCTGCCAGGTGCCCCTTCCGCATTGCCGCAATAGGGTTTCGGTTTACACGCCGCGTGCCCCCGGCCTTGCATTCCCGGTGGGGCAGCGTCACACTGTGCGCAGATGACGCAGGATAGGGATCTGGAAACGCTGCTTCTGGGGCCGGTGCTGCCGGATCGCGACTGTGGCGGCTGCACCGTCTGCTGCGTCACGCTGAAGGTCGACACGCCCGAGTTCAGCAAGCCCGCCGGGACCCCCTGCCAGCAGCTGACGCCGCAGGGATGCAGCATTCACGCCGCGCGCCCGCCGATCTGCCGCACCTGGTTCTGCGCATGGCGCAGGGTGGCAGAGCTGCCCGATGAGGCCCGGCCCGATCGCAGCGGACTGCTGGTATCGATCAATTTCGAACGCGCCCCGCGCAACTGCTTCGAAGGGGTGTGCATCAGCGTGCGCACCCTGCCCGGCAGCGATGCCATTGCCAGCGGCATGGCAGCAAAGGTGCTCGACAGCGTGTGCACCCAGCTGGTCGCGGTCTGGTTCAGCGACGGGGCAAAGAAGATGCTGATGCATCCCGAAGACGATGTCGCACGGCTGGTGGTGTCGGGCGATGCGCCGCCCGCGCACCTTGCCGACGAAGTCGCCGCCTGGCGCGAGCGCTATGCGGCCTTTCTGCCGACCACCTGACCCGGTCCCGAAAATGCCCGTATGGCTAACGGTGGACATATGATCTGCTCTGCGTAAAAGAGGCATAGGCGCACAGGCGCAAAACTCTACGGGAGCGGGTATGAGCGGGATTGACCGGAGGCTGTTTGTCGCGGGCGCGGGCGTCGCGCTGATCGGCGCGGCGGCAAAATCGGGCGGTGCGCGCATCACCCTGCCCTTCGGCAACGGCGAGCGCCCGTTGATCACCTTGCCCGGCAAGCGGGAGATGATTCTGCTCACCAGCCGCCCGCCACAGCTGGAAACGCCCTTCCCGGTGTTCAATGATGGCGTGCTGACCCCCAATGACGCCTTCTTCGTGCGCTATCACCTCGCGGGCCTTCCGACCGAGATCGACCCGCGCAGTTTTCGCCTGAACATCGGCGGGCATGTGAACCAGCCCCTAGAGCTGTCGCTCGACGCGCTGCGCCGCGATTTTCCGATGAGCGAAATCGTCGCGGTCAACCAGTGTTCGGGCAACAGCCGCGGGTTCGTCGCGCCGCGCTTGGCCGGTGGGCAGCTCGGCAATGGCGCGATGGGCAATGCGCGCTGGCAGGGCGTGGCGCTCAAGCATCTGCTCGCCAAGGCGGGGATCCGTGCAGGCGCGCGCCAGGTCACCTTCAACGGCCTCGACAACCCGCCCGCCGATGGCGTGGCCGATTTCGTCAAGGCGCTCGATCTCGATCATGCCCAGGATGGCGAGGTCATGGTCGCGTTCGCAATGAACGGAGAGGAGCTGCCCTTCCTCAACGGTTATCCACTGCGGCTGGTCGTGCCGGGGCATTACGGCACCTATTGGGTCAAGCACCTCAACGAAATCAACGTCGTGGACCAGGACTTTGACGGTTACTGGATGAAGACCGCCTATCGCATTCCGGACAATGACTGCCGCTGCGTCGAACCCGGCACCAAGCCAGACAAGACGCGGCCCATCGCACGGTTCAACGTCCGCTCGTTCCTCACCAGCCACACCGATGGCGCTCAGGTGGCAGCAGGCAAGACGACCGAACTGCGCGGCATCGCCTTTGCGGGCGGCGATCCCGTGAAGCGGGTATGGGTCTCGCCCGACGATGGGCGCAGCTGGCAGGAAGCGAAGCTGGGCGAGGATCTGGGCCGCTATTCGTTCCGCGAGTGGAAGATGGGCCTGACCCTCGCCAAGGGCCGCCACCCGGTCCGGGTCCGCGCAGAGACAGCAGCGGGCGAAGTCCAGCCGCTGGCGGCCAGCTGGCAACCGGCGGGCTATATGCGCAACGTGTCTGAAACGACGATGCTGGAGGCGGTGTGATGCGCAGCAAGGGATTGATCATCGGCCTTGGTCTTCTCGCCCTGGCGGCAGGCGGCGCCGCGCTTACGCTCTTCCCTCGAGGCGGCGATGGCCCTGCCCCGGTCGCCATGAGCATGGAACCAGTCAGCTATCAGATGCCCGAAGAGACTGTGCCTGCCGCTTTGGCCGATGCCGGAGCGGAAGCAGTGGTGAACAACTGCTCGGCCTGCCACTCGCTCGAATACATCACCACCCAGCCGCCCGGCATGGGGGAGAAATTCTGGCACGATGAAGTGACCAAGATGGTCAAGGTCTATGGCGCGCCGATCGAGCCCGATCAGGCCGAGGCGATCGCCGAGATCCTGGCCGACCGTTTCGGCTAGGCGATCAGCATCACCGCCGCGAACGAGGCGATCAGGCTCACCAAGGTCGCGATTACCACGGGGATGGCCGGTCGGATGCCGGTCTGCATCAGCAGGTCGAGCCGGCTGCGCATCGCGGTTGCGATCACCGCGATCAGCAGCAACCCCTTGGAAACGCTGAGCGCGGCATCGCGGATCGGCATCGGGATGCTGACCAGCGAGTTGAGCAGCACCACACCGAAGAACGCGACGATGAACCAGGGCAGCGCCAGCCGTTTCCATAGTGGATCGCCCTCCACCGTGTTCGCGCCACCGATCACCAGCCCGGTGATGATGACAACCGGCGCGAGCATCGCCACGCGCGACAGCTTGACGATCGCGGCATAGCTCCCGGCCTCCTCGGAAAACGCGTAACCGCCGCCGATGGCCTGCGCGACGTCATGGATCGACGCACCGATCAGAAAGCCCGCCTGCTCGTCGGTGAGGTCGAGATATTCGGCGAGGATCGGGTAGAGCGACATCGCCAGCGCACTCGCCAACGACACCACGACCAGCGTGATCGCGAACTGCGACTGGTTGACCCGCTCGCGCCCGATGATGCCATAGAGCGCCATCGCCGCGCTCGCGCCGCAGATGGCAGTCGCGCCGCCCGCCAATATGCCGGTGTAGCTTGATTGCCCCACCAGCCGCGCGCCGACGATCCCCGACAGGAAGGTCACTGTCATGATCGCCGCCAGCGCCGCAAACGGTTCCACGCCCAGCGAGCCGATCTGCGCAAAGGTCACCTGCAGGCCCAGCAATACGACACCAAAGCGCAAACAGGTGCGCGAGGCGAAATCGAGCCCCATGTGGCTGCGCGGATCCTTGGCGACAAAGCTCAGCGACAAGCCGATCAGCAGGCCCAGCAGGATGATCGGGAACATGTAATGTTCGGACAACCACGCCGCCGCGCCCGCCGCGATCGCGCAGATGGCCAGCCCCTGGAACACGGTGTCGCGCGGCTTGGGGGCATCAGGTTCGGCGTCGGACGCGGGCTTCGGGGCGACCTCGGCGAGGTACATCTCGCCAAAAAGGTCGCCGGCTGCGGGCAGCGAATCCCAGTCAATCTCTTGCCGTTTCACGCGTGCCTCCACCCAATCGGCCCGAAAGTATGTCCTTCGGTGTCATATAACGCTTTTCTTACGCACGCGAGCGGCTATCGTGCAAGCAAGAAGCGGCGCATAACGGCCCGGACGGGGAGGAATTTGCAATGAACGAGGCCCAAAAACAAATGGCGCAGCAGGGCGTGGCACGCGGCGCGGCGATCGCATTGGTGGCGCTGCTGTTCCTGGGCAACGCGCTCAATTATGTCGACCGGCAGGTGCTGGCGCTGCTCAAGCCCACGCTGGAGGCCGAATTCGGCTGGTCGGACGCAGAATACGCGCACCTCGGCTCCTCCTTCCAGATCGCGGCAGCCGGCACTTTGCTATTTGTCGGCTGGTTCGTCGATCGCCTGGGCGTTCGTGTCGCCTATTCGATCGCGGTCGTCGTGTGGAGCGCGGCGGGCATGGCGCATGCCCTCGCGCAGACGGTGCAGCAGTTCGTCGCCGCGCGCATCGTGCTGGCAGCGGGCGAATCGGTGAGCACGCCGGCGGGCCTCAAGGCCGCCGCGATGTATCTGCCGGTCAAGGAACGCAATTTCGCCATCGGCTTGATCAACACCGCGCCCAATATCGGCGCGATCATCACCCCGCTGCTGATCCCGCCGTTCGCGTTGGCCTTTGGCTGGCAGGCGGCGTTCTGGGTCACAGGCGCCTTGGGCTTCGTCTGGCTCGCCGGCTGGTGGTACGGCACCCGCAACTTGAAGCCGCTGGGCGACCTGCCGGAACGTGCGCGCGTGCCATGGGGCGTGCTGCTGGCCGACCGCAAGACCTGGACCGTGATCGGCGCGAAATTCTGCATCGATGCGGTGTGGTGGTTCGTGCTGTTCTGGATGCCCGATTTCTTCAACCGGCAGTTCAACATGGCGCAGGGCGAGCTGGGCTGGCCGATCGCGATCATCTTCACCCTGGCGGCGCTGGGCGCGATCACCTCTGGCGGGCTGTATCCGATCCTGCTCAGCCGCGGCATGACCGTCAACGCCGCGCGCAAGACCTCGATGCTGTTTTACGCGCTCGTCGTACTGGCGATGCCGCTGGCGCTGACCACCGGCAATCCGTGGATCGCGGCGGTGCTGATCGGCCTGGGGCTGTTCGCGCATCAGGGCTTTTCGACCAACGTCTTCGGCATGACCGCCGACATCATCCCCGCCACCCGTGTCGCCAGCGTGATCGCGCTGGGCGCGGTCGCAGGCAACCTCTCGGGCACCGCGATCATCGAGTTCGCCGGCTATTCGCTGGGCAGCGGCATGGGCTATGTGCCGCTGTTCGCAATCTGCGGCAGCGCGTATCTGGTGGCGCTGGCGTTCATCCAGCTGATGATCCCGAAGCTGAAGCTGGCGGCCGACTGAGCGCAAGAGGCCGATCGTGGCAACCGGCTCTGGACCTGATCAGTCCAGCGTCTGACCGATCTGATAGATCTCATAGACCGGCCCGGAGAGCGTCTGCGTTCCCGAGCCGGTCAAGGTCAGCGCGTTGAGCCAGGAATAGCGCGCATCGCCACATTCTAGGCGCGCGCTGATCAGCAGATTATAGTCGGCCGGATCGAGCAGCTGCCCCTTGTGAAACCGCGCCATCGCGTCCCCCCTGCCCCGCATCGAACCCTGATAGTTCAGATAGATCGGCACATCATCGGCGGTGGTCAGCGTCAGCCGCACATCGATCAGCAGCGAACCATCGGGCTGGATGACGAACCAGTCGGCGCCCGAATCCACCGTTCCGTGCAATCGCGCTCCGTCGAATGTGCCGCCGGTGACCATGGCAATGCCCCGATGGCCAGAGGCGATGATACCGACCCGCTTAGTCCGGCCGAAATCGACATCAAGCCGGAGCGTCATGAGATGGGTGTGGGCAAGGTTTTTCATTGAAGCAGCGCTAGCATCCGGCCATCGTCTGGCAAAGATCGAAAGCCAGGGGAGCTACTATGGACATTATCGCGCGGCGGCCGAGGCCATCGGTGCAAGAGGTTTACGAGACCGACAGCAACCGCGCGCCCGATGTCTTGCGGATGGAATCGCCGCCCGAGGGCCAGTCGCTCGATGATGTCAGCGTGGAACGCTATTTCTCGCCCGAATGGCACGCGCGCGAGGTGGAGAAAGTCTGGCGCAAATGCTGGCAGCTGGCCTGCCGCGTCGAGGATATTCCCGAGGCCGGCGACCAGCTGGTCTATGACATTGTCGATGATTCCGTGCTGCTGGTGCGCACGGCCGAAGGGGACATCAAGGCCTATATCAACGCCTGTCTGCACCGGGGCACGATGCTGCGCACCGACAGCGGCAACGCCAAGCAGATCCGCTGTCCCTTTCATGGCTGGACCTGGTCGCTCGACGGCAAGCTCAAGGTGTTGCCGGGGCAATGGGATTTCCCGCAGGTCGACAAGGACAAGTTCTGCCTGCCGCAGGCCAAGGTCGGCATCTGGGCCGGGTTTGTGTTCATCAACCTTGACCCCGATGCCGAGCCGTTCGAGGAATATCTCGAGATCCTGCCCAGCCATTTCGAAGGCTTCGCGCTGGAGGACCGCTACAAGGCGGTGCATGTCGCCAAGGTGATGCCGTGCAACTGGAAGCTGGGCATGGAGGCGTTCATCGAGGCCTATCACGTCCCCGTCGCTCACCCGCAGGTGGTCAACTATTACGGCGACAGCAACACCCAGTACGATGTCTGGCCTGGCGTCCGCCACGTCAGCCGCATGATCAGCGTCCAGGGCCTGCCCAGCCCGTCGGTCGTCGGCATCAGCGATGACAAGGTGATCGAGGACATGCGCCGCGACGTGCCATTCTTTGCGGGCAAGCCGATCGAGATGGGCGAAGGCGAGACCGCGCGGGCAAAGCTGGCGCAGCGTGCGCGCGAAAAGATCGGCAAGGCGGTCAACAAGGACATGAGCGATCTGTCCGACGCGGAATCGCTCGATCTCATCGAATATCTGCTGTTCCCCAACATGGTGCCCTGGGGCGGACAATCGCTGCCCATCGTCTATCGCTTCCGCCCCAATGGCAACGATCCCGACAGCCATATCATGGAAATCATGTATCTTTTCGCGAAGGGCCCGGATGGATCGCACCCACCCGCCGCGCCGATGAAGATGCTGGAGCCGCACCAGAACTGGGCTGACGCGCCCGAACTGGGGTCCGCTGCGATGGTGGCGGACCAGGACACCGACAATCTGATGCGCATCCAGAAAGGCCTCAAGGCCTCGCGCAAACCGGGCGTCACGCTCGCCCGCTATCAGGAAAGCCGAATCCGCCATTTCCACGCAACGCTGGATGCGTATCTGGCGAAGGAGTGAGGGCAAGACCTTGTCGTCCAACGCGTGATGCTGAACGCGCTTGAGCATCTATCGCGCCGGATAAGCCGATGGCGCGGGGGGATGGATGGACCCTGAAGCAAGTTCAGGGTGACGACGGGTCCTGGCGGTCCGCTTTGGAGGCTTGAATGGCAGGACTTGGGTGGTTAGCTGCCATCTCCGTCTAGCAAATCGCTCCCATAATTTCATTCTACAGGACTTGAGGCTACTTCGATTGAAATCACGCGGTCCACGATGATTTCTGATGCGTAGCTGCCCAAATGACCATACCCTCCGGGTTCTCCGGAATAACGTGTCTTTCTACCAATAAACGATATGTGATAGCTCTTGCCGTTGGACTCGTCGAATAGACGAGGTGTAAGCCATATATCGCCCTTCGCTTCGTTACATTCTTTTTGATCCACTTCGTTTGGGCAGAACACCGAATGTTCGTATTGGTTCAACCAACGACCATGCCAGACCTTTGCGGGTTCCATGAAGACGCACTGATCGGTGGGCAGCATTGTGTTTACGGTCTCACCATCGACCATCTTTTCTCGCATGCAAGGCACATCTCCACCATCAGCCGCGCTACGTGACAAAGCTATCTGCTGATCTATCGGGTTAATGTAAGCCATATACGGGATATCGCCGTATGGCCTTATGTCAAATACAGGGACTTCCTCGTCCGAAACACCCATCTTTGACTCGGGCTCCACTCCGCGACTGTCTGGCCTGCATCCAGCTAGGAAGACGATAGCGACGAGGTAAGGCAGGCTTCTCACTCAGCTATGCTACATTCGATTGAAAGTCCGAACAATACAGACGTCATTGAAATGTCCGTTTTGGGGTCGCTTCCAGAACGGCAAGTTTTTTCCAGAAAGAACCCAAAGCTGCCCCTCCTCCGCGACCTGAGCTCGGCGAAGGCGCAACCTTTGAGGTCGCAGGTATGTGCCTAAGTTCATCGCGTCTTCGCGGCTTCGCGTGAACCAGACATTCTCACGCGAAGCCGCGAAGACACGAAGATCGGGTACGCCAATTGCCGCTGCGGCAGTTGACCCCTGGGTTCCGGCTGTCTCCGGAGCGCGGCGGCGCTTTGGGGCTGGCGTTCGCGCGAGGCCTTCGACAGTCTTAGGCTGAGAGGGTGTGTGGGGGCGCGCGCATTCCAAATCGTCCCCTGCAAGCGGCGGTGGCAGGCGTAGCCAGGCGAAGGGGTGTCGCCCTCCCGCCGAAGAGGGCACCCCTCCACCACTGCGTGGTCCCCATCCCCGTTCCAGGGAGGATACAAGACAGGAAAAAGGGCCCCGGACTTGATGCCCGGAGCCCCGTTTTCTGCCCTGCGACCCGAAGGGCTTATGGTATTCCTGGGTCCGCCTCAGCGCAGGCGTGCGCGCAGGCTGACGCCGAAATAGCGGTCCGCATCGCGCGGGATCTGCAGGCGCTGGCCGGCGCTCACGTTGAGCAGCGCATAGGCCTTGTCGGTGATGTTGCGCGCCAGGAAGCTGATGCGGTAGTTGTCTTCCGGATCCGAGAAACCGATCGAGCCGTTCCAGATGCCATAGGCGGCGATCGGGCCGGTTTCGCCAAGGTCGGAGAACTGACGGCTGACGTGGCGGAAGTCGGTGTCGAAATAGACCTTCACCGGGCCCAGGTCACGCTCGTAGCTGGTGCCGATGGTCCAGGTGAACTTCGGCGCCAGCGGCAGCTGGGTGCCGTTGCGGGCATCCGGCGCGTTGGTGGCGGGGTTGGGGTTGAAGCGCTTCACCGTGGCGTCCGCATAAGCGCCGCTCGCACGCAGCGTCCAGCCATCGACCGGCACCGCGAGCAGATCGATTTCAAAGCCTTCGCTCTTCACCGATCCGGCGTTGGTCAGGTTCGAAACGACCGCGCCGTTCAAGAGCACGAAGTTGTTCGCCTGGAAGCCGTCATAGGTGACGGTGAAGGCGGACGCGTTGAGCTGCAGGCGGTTGTCGAGGAACTGCGACTTGATGCCGATTTCGAACGCGTCGGAGGTTTCCTCGTCGATCGGGATCGCGTTGGTCGGCGCGGTGTGGTTGAAGAACACGTTGAATGCCGGGCCCTTGTAGCCGCGGGTGTAGCTGCCGTAGAGCATCACGTCTTCGGATGGCTTGAACTGCAGCGCGGCGCGGCCCGAAAGGTTGCCGTTGCTGCTGGAGCCTGCCGACACGTTGGTGCCATTGCCGCCCGAGGCGATCGTGCCGCCCGCAGGGGCGCCCGAAACGCCGGGGCCGGTGGCCGGAAGACCCGTCGTCGCGTTCACGCCCGGCGCGCGGGTGTGGACGAAGTCGAGTTCATCCCAGGTGTAGCGCAGGCCGCCGATCAGCGCGAGCTGCTCGGTCAGGCGGTAGGTGGCCTGGCCGAAGATCGCATAGTTGCGCGATTCCACCTGGCTGAACGAGGTCGCGGTCGGGAACAGCGTGTTGGTGCGGTCATTCACGTTGCACGGACGGCCACCGGTGATCGGATCGATCGGCAGGGTGGACGTGTTGCAGGTGATGTTGCGACGCGTGAAGTCCTGCTCGTTGTCGCTGCCCCACAGGAAACCGCCGATCTGGTAGAAGAACGGCTTGGACTGGTCGGAGGCCAGACGCACTTCGAGCGAAAGCTGCTCGGTGCGGACAGCGCCATTGTCGTGCAGCTCGCCGGTGCCGACGATCGCGCGCGGCAGGAAGTCGCCTTCGCGAATCTCGATGTTTTCCCAGTTGCGATAACCGGCAACCACGCTCAGCACATGGTCGGTCAGCACGTCGAAATCGCCCGAAGCGGTCAGGCTCCACTGCTTGTCGCGCGTCTGGGTAACGAGGTTGTGGTTGACGAAGCGCTGGTTGACACCGCGCGCCACGCCGCCGGGCAGGCCGAGCTCGCGATCGAGCACCGCGCCGCGGCTGACGCCGGTGACATCGGCGCAGCAATCATCGTCCGCCTCGAAATAGTCGGCGATGAAGCGGAAGCGCGAACCGCCGCTGTCATAGTCGAGGATCGCACGCGCACCATAATGCTCGTAGCCGTTGATCGTGTTGCGACGGCCGCCGTTGATGTTGGTGATGTTGCCATCGAACGTGCCGTAGAAGCCGGTGACGCGGCCGGTCAGGCCCTCGGCCAGCGGACCGGAAAGCGAAGCGCGCAGGCGGTATTCTTCGCCCTCGAAGAACTCGGCGCGGGCTTCGGCCTCGAGCGTGTCGGTACCACCCTTGGAGATGATGTTGACGAGACCGGCCGATGCGTTCTTGCCGAACAATGTGCCCTGGGGTCCGCGCAGCACTTCAAGCCGCTCGGCATCGACCAGATCCATGAACGCCTGGCCCGAACGGCTGAGCACGACGCCATCGACCACGGTCGAGACGCTGGGTTCTGCGGCGATCGAGAAGGTAATCGTGCCGACGCCGCGCATCACGATGGCGCTGTTGGCGCTGGTCGTGCCCTTGCGGAACGAGACCGACGGAACCAGCTGGGTCAGCCCTTCCAGGCTGGTCACGCCGGTGGTTTCAAGCCGGTCCGCGGTGATCGCGGTGATCGAGATCGGAACGTCCTGAACGTTCTCGGCGACCTTCTGTGCGGTGACGACGATTTCGGTGATGCCGCCGGTGGTGTCTTCAGCGGCTTCCTGCGCATGGGCAGGCATCGCGAAGCCCAGCGAGAGGGCGGTGGCGGACAGCGCCAGAGCGCGAACGGACGGATATTTGGTGAGCTTCATGGTACCTCTCCCTGCGAGAATGCGGTCGTAGCGGGGGCTTGTCGCCCCTTGGTATGGTCGCCGCGATTGACGCTTGATCTGCTATGACTGTCCCGATATGTCAAGCGGTGTCAGAAAAACGGGCGGAGGCTGCGGCCAAACTGCCACAGTCCCGGTTGCGGGGTGAGGATAATAGCTTGAAACTGCGGCTCGATGCCGAAATTGACGGGTTCGATCTCCGCTTCGGGGATCATCTGGTGCTGCGCCATCGACTTTCCTGTCCTGCGGTGGTCATGGCACGCGGCAACCCCGATATCCTGATGATTCGCGGCAATTTCCGCATCTCGGATGCGCCCGCCGATGTCTTGTCGCCCACCGAGTGGCGCCTGATCGACAGCGGCGCGGAGCTGCTGCACGAAGGCGCCCCTGCCCTGCGGATCGCGATCCGGGGCAATCGCCTGATCATGACCAGCCTGCTGCCGGGCTACGACCGGATCACCGTGAGCTTTCACGCCGAAGCGGAAGAGTGCGTCTGGGGCGGCGGCGAGCAGATGAGCTATCTCGCGCTCAATGGCCGCGCCTTCCCGATCTGGACCAGCGAGCCTGGCGTCGGGCGTGACAAGTCGACCGAACTCACCCGCATCATGGACGCCGACGGGATGGCGGGCGGTGATTACTGGAACACCAATTATCCCCAGCCGACGTTCCTGACCTCGCGCTGGCTCGCCGTGCACCTCGCTGCCAGCTGTTACAGCGTGCTCGATTTCACCGATCCTGCGGCGCACCGGGTGGAGGTTTGGAGCAGCACTGCCGCGTTCGAACTGTTCGCCGATGATGGCCCGCTGGGGCTGGTCTCGCAGCTCTCGAAGCACTTCGGCCGCCAGCCCGAACTGCCCGACTGGGCGATCGGCGGCGCGATTGTCGGGCTCAAGTCAGGGGCATCGAGCTTTGACCGGCTCGAACGCTTCATCGAGGCCGGCACCGCGGTGGCGGCCATATGGTGCGAAGACTGGGCCGGTATCCGCGAGACGACCTTTGGTCGCCGCCTGTTCTGGGACTGGCATGCCGGCGACCGCAGCGCGGCGCGCTATCCTGCGCTGAAGGACCGGATTGCAGCACTGCATGAACGCGGCATCCGCTTCATGGCCTATGCCAACCCCTATATCGCGGTCGATGGCGAATTGTACGAGGAAGGCCGCGCCGGCGGTCATTTCTGCCTCGCGCAAGACAGCGACGAGGTCCACCTGGTCGACTTCGGCGAATTCGACTGCGGCGTGGTCGATTTCACCCGCGAGGAAACCCGCGCATGGTTTGCCGAGCGTATCCTGGGCCGCGAGATGCTCGATATCGGCATCGATGGCTGGATGGCGGACTTCGGCGAATATCTGCCCACCGATCTGCGTCTGGCCGATGGCTCCGACCCGTTGGAGGCGCACAATCTTTGGCCGGTGCTGTGGGCGGAGGTCAACGCCCGCGCCGTCGCCAGCCGTGGCCGCACGGGCGATGCGGTATTCTTCATGCGCGCAGGCTTCTCCGGCGTTCAGGCCCATTGCCCGTTGCTGTGGGCGGGCGACCAGTCGGTCGATTTCACCCGGCATGACGGCATCGGCACGGTGATCACCGGCGCGCTGTCGGCAGGTCTCGTCGGCAACGCCTACAGCCATTCGGATTGCGGCGGCTATACCTCCTTGCACGGCAACATCCGCAGCGACGAGCTGATGCAGCGCTGGTGCGAGCTGGCCGCATTCGCGCCGGTGATGCGCAGCCACGAAGGCAACCGCCCCGACGACAATCTGCAGTACGACAGCAACGACGAACTGCTCGCCTGCTTTGCACGCTGGAGCCGGGTGCACGCGCATCTTGCGCCTTACGTGCGGCATCTGTGCCATCAGGCGAGTGAGGCAGGCCTGCCCGCCCAGCGCCCGCTGTTCCTGCATTACCCGCACGACGCTGCCCTCTTTACGGTGCAGGACCAGTTTCTCTACGGTGCCGACCTGCTGGTGGCCCCGGTGATCGAGCAGGGCGCTACGGCTAGGTCTGTCGTGCTCCCCGGCGCGGGCGTGTGGCGGCACGTGTGGAGCGGCGTGGATTACGCGCCGGGCCTGCACCGCATCGCCGCTCCCATCGGACAGCCACCAGTGTTCTATCGCCCCGACAGTGCCTTTGCCGCGCTGTTCGCAGGGCTTGGCGAGGTGCTGGAGCGATGAGTGAACGCGCGAACATCCGCGATGTCGCGGCCAAGGCCGGTGTGGCGGTGAAGACCGTCAGCCGGGTGCTGAACGGCCACCCCTATGTCAGCGCGCAAACGCGCGACCGGGTGGAAGAGGCGATGCGCGCGCTCGATTTCCGCCCGAGCATCGCCGCACGCATCCTGTCGGGCGGCAAGTCGAACCAGGTCGCGCTGATCTACGACAATCACAGCCCCTATTACATGTTCCAGATCCAGACCGGCTGCTGGGACTTCTGCCGCTCCAACAACATCCGCCTGCTCGCGCAGCCGGTCGACGTCGCCGACCCACAGGTGGGCGAACAGGTGCGCGGCCTTGTCACCGAAACGCATGTCGATGGCATCATCCTTTCCTCCCCCGTCACCGATTGCGACCCGGTGCTGCGCGCGCTGGAAGCGCTCGACGTGCCGTTTGTGCGGATTTCGCCCGGCACCAATCATGCGCTGACGAGTTCGGTGTTCATGGACGATGCGCTGGCCGCCGATGACATGACGACGCACCTGATCAACGCCGGGCATCGCCGCATCGGCTTCATCAAGGGCCATCCCAATCACATGGCATCGGACGACCGCTTGTTCGGCTATCGCCGCGCGCTCGACCGCGCCGGGCTGCCATTCGATCCGGTGCTGGTGTGCGACGGCGAATTCGACTTCGATTCGGGCGTGCGCGGCGGGCGGATGCTGCTCGATCTGCCGCAGCGCCCCAGCGCGATCTTCGCCTCGAACGACGACATGGCAGCGGGCGTACTCGCCGTCGCGCATGATCGCGGCATGGATGTGCCTGCCGAGCTCTCGGTCGCTGGCTTCGATGATACCACGCTCGCGCGCACCGTCTGGCCGCCGCTCACCACGATCCATCAGCCGATGGCGGAACTCGCCCGCACGGCGACCGAGATCCTGATTGCAGGGGGCGATATCGCGCATCGCCGCCTTCCCCATACCCTCGTCGAACGCGCTTCCGTAGCGCCCCCACACAGGACTTTTTCATGAGTGAATTGCCATTGCCGCCTGCTTTCCGTCCTCTGGGGCGGAGCGACATTGCTGTCTCCCCTATTTCCTGGGGCATGTGGCGGTTCGCCGAGAACGGCCGTACCGTCGCCCAGGCGACGGCTTTGGTGCACGCCGCGCTCGACGCCGGGATCACCTTCCTCGATACCGCCGATATCTATGGTTTTGACGGCCAGGGCGGCTTCGGTGATGCCGAGGCGCTGCTGGGCGAAGTCATCGCGGCCGATCCGGCCTTGCGCGACCGCATGGTGCTGGCGACCAAGGGCGGCATCCTGCCTCCCCTGCCCTATGATCAGGGCGCCGATTACCTGCGCAAGGCGATCGACGATTCGCTCCGCCGCCTGAAGGTGGACATGGTCGACCTGTGGCAGATCCACCGCCCCGACATTCTCGCGCACCCGCAGGAAACCGCGCGCGTGCTCGACGATGCGGTGTCGTCGGGCAAGATCCGCGCGATCGGTGTGTCGAACTTCACGATGCCGCAGATTGCCGCGCTCGACCATTTCCTCGCCGAGAAGATCGTCACCACCCAGGCCGAGATCAGCCCGCTGCGGATCGATTGCTTCGAAAATGGCGAGCTCGATCAGGCGATGATGATGGGACTGACCCCGATGGCCTGGTCGCCGCTGGGTGGCGGCCGTCTGGCCGCGCCGGAAAGCGAGCGCGACAAGGCCGTCGCTGCGGCGCTCGATGCCGTCGGTGAAGCCCAGGGCGTCTCGCGCAGCGTGGCTGCCTATAGCTGGCTGATGGCGCATCCGGCGGGCATCATCCCGATCATCGGATCGCAGCAGGCCGAGCGTATCGCCGAGGGCGCTCAGGCGCTCAAGGTGCGCTGGTCACGGCAGGACTGGTACAATGTGCTGGTCGCAGCCCGCGGCGTACCGCTGCCCTGATGTCGTGCCGGGTGCTTCGACAAGCTCAGCATGAGCGGGGTTGGGGCAGCCTTCCAAACCACTCCGCTCAGCCTGAGCCTGTCGAAGGCCCCGCGCCAGCATAGCCCAGCTCAAAGGAATCAAAAACATGACACAACCCACTGACCAACAATGCGAAATCGCCTGGTTTTCGGCGCTGTGCGACGATGACTATGAATTCCTGGGCGTGCCCGACCCGTATCTGCAATCGAGCTGGGAGCATTGCCGCAACATCGTGCTGCGCGCCGAAGAGGGCGGGTTCGACAACATCCTGCTGCCTTCGGGCTATAGCCTCGGCCTCGACACCACGGCGTTCGCTGCTGCCGTCGCGACGCAGGTGCGCCGCATCAAGCTGCTCTGGGCAACGCGCATGGGCGAGGACTGGCCACCGCAGTTGGCGCGGCGCATCGCGACATTGGACCGCATCCTCGGCCCCAATGCCGCAGGCACCGGCGGGCGGCTGAACGTCAACATCATCTCGTCCGACATGCCGGGCGAGAAGATCGAATCCGCACCCCGTTATGCCCGGGCGACCGAGATCATGAAGATCGTGCGCACCTTGCTCAACGGCGAGGCGCTCGATTTCCAGGGCGATTTCTTCAACTTGAAGCTCGATCCGCCGCGCGTCACCACGCTGTCGGGCAAGTGCCCCGCCTTCTATTTCGGCGGCCTCAGCCACGAGGCGCGCGAGTGCGCTGCCGAAGCCTGCGACGTCTACCTGATGTGGCCCGACACCATGGACAAGGTGCGCGAGAACATTGCCGACCTGACCGCACGCGCCGCGAAATACGGCCGCACGCTCAAGTTCGGTTATCGCGTCCATGTCATCGTCCGCGAAACCGAAGACGAAGCGCGCGCCTATGCCGACCGTCTGCTGTCCAAGCTCGACGACGAGGCGGGCAAGGCGATCCGCGAAAAGTCGCTCGATGCCAAGAATTATGGCGTGCAGCGCCAGCAGGAACTGCGCGGCGCGGCCGATGGCGACGGCTTTGTCGAGGAAAACCTGTGGACCGGCATCGGCCGTGCCCGCTCGGGCTGCGGCGCCGCGATCGTCGGCACACCCGACCAGGTGCTCGCCAAGCTGCGTGCCTATCAGGCCGAAGGGATCGATGCGTTCATCCTCTCGGGCTATCCGCATGTGCAGGAAGCCGATATGTTCGCGCGCTACGTTCTTCCGCACATCCAGCACGGACCGCTTGACATCTGATGGACCAGACGCAGCCCAGTTCCGCCACCGTGTATGACGTCGCCGTGATCGGCGGCGGCGTCAACGGCACCGGCATTGCCCGCGATGCCGCCGGGCGCGGCGCCAGCGTGCTGCTGCTCGAGGCGGCGGATCTGGCGAGCGGCACCTCGTCCAACTCGAGCAAGCTGATCCACGGCGGCCTGCGCTATCTGGAGCATTACGAATTCGGGCTGGTGCGCGAGGCGCTGGGCGAACGCGAAATCCTGTGGGCCATCGCACCGCACATCATCTGGCCGATGCGCTTCGTGCTGCCCTGGGTGAAAGGCCTGCGTCCGCGCTGGCTGCTGAGGCTCGGCCTGTTTCTCTACGACCATATCGGCGCGCGCAAGAAGCTGCCTGCGACGCAGACCATCCGGCTGAACCGCCACCCCGCAGGCGCGCCGCTCAGGGACGAGTTCGTGCACGGCTTCGTCTATTCGGACGGCTGGGTCGACGATGCGCGGCTGGTAGTGCTGAACGCACGCGATGCCGCCGATCACGGCGCGGATATCCGTACCCGCTGCCCGGTGACCCGGCTTGAACGGGCCGGCGACCTTTGGCGGGTCGAGACGCCGCAGGGAGTGTTTTCCGCTCGTTCGGTGATCAACGCGGCTGGCCCATCGGTGCTGGGCATATTGGGCCGCAGCGGTGAAAAGCCCAAGCAGTCGATCCGGCTGGTGCGCGGCTCGCACATCGTGGTGCGCAAGCTGTTCGACCATCCGCACCCCTATTTCTTCCAGTTGCCCGATGGCCGCATCTTCTTTGCGATCCCCTATGAGCAGGACTTCACGCTGATCGGCACCACCGATCGCGATCATGCGCCCGCCGAGCCAATCGTCGCGAGCGCCGAGGAAATCGCCTATCTGTGCGAAGGCGCGAGCCGCTTCTTCGCCAAGCCCGTCACGCCCGCCGATGTCGTTTGGACCTATTCGGGTGTGCGGCCCTTGGTCGATGATGGATCGGGCAAGCCCGAGGCTGCGACCCGCGGCTATCGCTTCGACCTCACCGATGCGAGTGAAGGCGCGCCGATGCTCTCGGTGTTCGGCGGCAAGATCACCACCTTCCGGACGCTGGCGCAGGAGGCGGTGGACCGCATGGGTGATCGCATTGCTGCGCTGCAGGGGGATCACTGGACGCATGCCAAGCCCCTGCCCGGCGGCAATTTCGGTGTCGACGAAGCGCCGCTGCAGATTGCTGCATTGCAGGCGCGCTATCGCTTTCTGGACGCCGGATGGGCCGAACGGCTGATCCGCACCTATGGCACCACCGCCGCAACCTTCCTGGGCGATGCACAGTCGCTCGACGCGTGCGGACGCCATTTCGGTCATGGCCTGACCGAGGCCGAGGTCCGCCATCTGGTCGTCCACGAATGGGCGACCTGCGCCGAGGACATATTGTGGCGGCGCACGAAGCTGGGGCTGCATCTCTCGCCGGAACAGACCCAAGAGCTCGACCGATTTTTCAAAGAGGAACTGACAGCATGACACCCCGCATCGTCGCCATTGGCGGCACCGTTTCGGTCGGCAGCACCACCGAGCTCGCCCTGCGCACCGCGATGGCGAGTGCCGCCGCGCACGGGGCAGAGGTGCAGCTGTTCGACGGGGCCTATCTCGCTGCCCTGCCCCATTATCGCAGCACAGCGCACGCAGGCGCAGAAGGGCGAGAAATGGTCGAGGCGGTGCGTGCCGCCGATGGTGTCTTGCTCGCAGCCCCCGGCTATCACGGCACGATTTCGGGTCTGGTCAAGAACGCGCTCGATTTTCTGGAAGACCTGTCCAAGGACGAGCGGCCTTATCTTGATGGCCGTGCAGTCGGGCTGATCGCAACGGCATACGGCGACCAAGCGACGATGAGCACGATGCAGACCTTGCGCAGCATTGTCCACGCGTTGCGCGGCTGGCCGACGCCGATGGGCGCGACCATCCGCACCTATCCCGGCCTCTATTCGCCTGATGGCGAATGTCTGGACGACCGCGCGCGGATGCAGCTCGACATGGTCGGGCAACAGGTCGTACAGGGCGCGAATAGCCTCAGCATCCAGGCGAGGCCCGCCGCATGAGCATCGAGGCTGCGGTCGACGCGCTCAAACAGGGCCAGGTCATCGTCATCACCGGCGATCGCTATCGCCGCGGCGACATGGATTTTGCCGTCGCCGCGCAGCACGCCACGCCCGAGGCGATCAATTTCCTGGCAACGCACGGCCGCGGGCTGATCTGCCTCGCCATGCAGCAGGATCGCGCCCAGCGGCTGGGCATCGACCTGATGAACCCGGGCAGTGATCGCCAGTCGGGCAGGCCGCTGGGCCGTTCGATCGAGGCCGCCGAGGGGGTTACCACCGGCATCTCCGCCGCCGACCGCGCACAGACCGTCAAGGCCGCCGTGGCGCCCGATGCCACATCGGACGATATCGTCTCGCCCGGGCATATCTTCCCGCTGATCTGTTCTTTAGGCGGCGTGCACGAACGGCCTGCTGCGGCAGAAGCTGCCGTCGAACTGACCAGCCGCGCAGGAGCCGGCGATGCCGCCGTGATCTGCGCGATCATGCGCGACGATGGCGAAATGGCGCGCCCCGCCGACATTGCCGATCTGGTCGAGCGCTTTGGCCTCGCCGTGGCCGATATCGGCGACCTGCTGGCCAGGAACGAAGATGGGGAGCACGCGGCGCATGGCTGACGGGCAGATGATCCTGGTGCTCGACGAGGGCACCACCTCGACCCGCGCGATGCTCTACACGCTCGGCGGCGAATGGATCGCCACCGAGCAGCGCGACATCACGCAATATTATCCGCAGCCCGGCTGGGTCGAGCATGACGCGACCGAGATCTGGGAACACACCTTGGCCTGCGCACACGCGATGATCGCGCGCGCCGGCGGCGCCGAGCAGATCGCGGCGATCGGCGTCACCAACCAGCGCGAGACCGTGGTCGCCTGGGACAAGAGCAGCGGCAAGCCGCTCGGCCGCGCCATCGTGTGGCAGGACCGCCGCACCGACGAGCAATGCCAGAAATTGCGCGCAGCGGGCCATGAAGCAGCGGTGCAATCGGCGACCGGCCTGCTGCTCGATCCGTATTTTTCCGCCACCAAGATGGCGTGGATGCTGCGCAACATCGAAGGTGCTGACCAGCTTGGCGATCGGCTGGCCTTTGGTACGGTCGAAAGCTGGCTGGTGTGGAACCTCACCGGCGGGCTGCATGTCTCCGACGTCTCCAACGCCAGCCGCACCAGCCTGTTCGCACTGACCGGGCAGAGCTGGGACGAAGGGCTGTGCGACCTGTTCGGCGTGCCGCGCGGCGCGCTGCCCGAAGTCGTGCCCAGCACTGGCGCGTTCGGCACGACCAGGCCTGAGCTGTTCGGCGTGGCGATCCCGATCACGGGCCTTGCCGGCGACCAGCAATCCGCCACCATCGGCCAGGGCTGTTTTGCGCACGGCCAGACCAAGGCGACTTTGGGCACCGGTGCGTTCATTCTCGCGAATATGGGCCAGACCCCGCCCAGATCGGACCACCGCCTGCTAGGCACGGTATTGTGCGAGGTTGGCGGCACGCGCAGCTTCGCACTCGAAGGATCGGTGTTCGTCGCGGGCAGCCTGGTCAAATGGCTGCGCGACAGCATCGGCCTGCTGGGCAATGCAGCCGAGAGCGAGGCGCTCGCCCGGTCGGTGCCCGACAGCGGCGATGTCGTCGTAGTCCCTGCCCTGTCAGGCCTCGGCGCGCCCTATTGGATGCCCGATGCGCGCGGCAGCATCAGCGGGCTGTCTTTCGCCACCACGCGTGCGCACATCGTCCGCGCGGCGCTCGAATCGGTCGCCAACGTGTTCCACGATCTCGGCCGCGCCTTTGCGGCCGATGGCGCAGGCTGGTCGGTGCTGCGGCTCGATGGCGGTATGAGCGCAAACGACTGGATCGCGCAGGATATCGCCAACGTGCTCGGCATCCCCTGCGAACGCCCGGTCGATGTCGAAACCACCGCGCGCGGCGCAGCGATCCTGGCGGCGATCGGTGCGGGCCATTATGCCTCGCTCGAAGATGCGCGCACGATGGTTTCGCCGATCCAGACCTTCGAGCCGCAGATCGACCCTGCTGCGCGCGAGCGCCGGCTGAATCTGTGGACCACGGCGCTCAACCTCAAGCCGAGCTGACGCCACGCGCGCCAGCGGAGCCTGAGGTGCGTACGATCAGACCTTCACCGGCGCGAGCCTGGGGCTGAGCAGATGCACCACCAGCAGCGCCAGCAGATAGGCGCTCGCGCAGATCGCGAACAGGATCTCGTAGCTGCCGGTGCTGTCGAGGATATAGCCGGTGAACAGCGCCATCCCCATTCCGCCCAGGGCACCGACCGTGCCACCGATGCCGATGACCGACCCCACCGCGCCGCGCGGGAACATGTCTGACGGCAGCGTGTAGAGGTTTGCCGAAAACGCCTGGTGCGCTGCGGTCGCAAGGCCGATGATCAGCACCGCCGCCCAGATGCTGTCGATGCTCTGCGCAAACCAGATCGGCGTGACCGCCAGCGCGCACAGCAGCATCGTCGCCTTGCGCGCGAAATTGGGGGTGCGCCCTGCCTTGATCAGCCGCGACGACATCCACCCGCCGAAAATCGATCCGCCATCGGAGATCAGATAGATCGCCGCCAGCGGCAGACCGAAGGTCTTGAGATCCATGTCATAGCGTTCGAACAGATAGCCCGGCAGCCAGAAGAGGAAGAACCACCAGATCGGGTCGATCAGGAACTTGCCCAGCGCATAGGCCCAGGTCTCGCGCACGGTTAGCAGACGGCCCCAGCCGATCTTCTCGACCGGGTCCGCCGGGTCCTGCTGGATCCAGGCGAGTTCTGCAGGCGACACGCTCTTGTGCTCGGACGGGTGGCGATAGATCGCCCACCAGGCAACCAGCCAGACCAGACCGAATACACCGGTGATGTAGAAGGCCTCGCGCCAGCCGAACCACAACACGAGCAGCGGGACGAGCAGCGGCGTAATGATCGCGCCGACATTGGCGCCGGCGTTGAACAGGCCGATGGCAAAGGCGCGCTCGCGCTGCGGGAACCAGTCGGTCACCGCCTTGATGCCGGCGGGGAAGTTGCCGCTTTCGCCGATGCCCAGGCCAAAGCGCGCCGCAGCAAAGCTGGTCACCCCGCTCGCCAGGCCGTGCGCCATATGGCCCACCGTCCAGATGACGATGGCGATCGCATAGCCCAGCCGCGCGCCGAGCACATCGACGATGCGGCCAAAGCCGATATAGCCGATGGCATAGGCGACCTGGAACCAGAAGACGATGTTGGCAAAGTCGCTTTCGGTCCAGCCGAACTCGGCGACCAAAGTGGGCTTGAGCACCCCGATCATCTGGCGGTCGATATAGTTGATCGCGGTGGCCGCGAACAACAGACCGACGATCACCCAGCGATAGCGCCCTGCCCTGCCCGCGGCGGCATCCAGCGCCGGGGGCCGTGTCGCTTGTGCGGCGGTATCAACCATAGTCCCTCTCCCAGGTGCGCGCCCGGCTTTTGCCGATCCGCCAATATGTGAAAAACCTTAGCGTGGCTGTGCAGCCACGACGCGGCAGCAGACATCGCCGCAGCCTTCGAAGATCGCGCGGAACGACTGGCCCAGCGCAATCTCGTGCACGCCCGTGATCGCGCCGGTCGATATCCACAGACCCTGCGAGACATCGAACCCGCGCTCCAGCAGATTGCCCAGCAAAAACCGCACAGCGCCATAAGGGCCATCGAGCATCGTCGCAGCCGTCGCCTTGCCGACCTCGATACCGTTGATCTCGCTGCGCACGACAATCGCGCACAGGTCGACATCGCGCCAGCCGGCAAGCTCCGCCCCGCGCACCATGCCGGCATTGTTGCCGAAGTCGGAAACAGTGACCGCTGGGCCATCGGTGTTGATACCGGGATACGGCGAGCTGGCGATCTCGATGCCCAGCCGGACATCATCCAGAATTGCGCGGGTGCCGTCGTCATCGCTGGGCACGGGGCCGGCAAAACCGGGCGCGACATGCAGCAGAAGCTCTGCCTCGCCCGCGGCAAAGCCGCCATCGAACACCGGCATATCGGGCACCTGCCCCTCGATCGCATCGACAACGCTGTCGCCAAAGATCGGCCCGGCCAGGCGGTTTGCGCCCAGGATTCCATCGAGCGGCGGGTTGATGCGGCCGACCTTCCAGCCGATCACCTTGCGCCCATCGATCGCGATCGCGCGATCCTGAATCGCATAGGCCGGCGCAAGCGCATTCGGCGCCATGCCCGGATAGGCGCTCAGCACCTGCGCCTCGCGCCGGGCAAGGACAAAGGCCTGCGCCACCGCATCGACCGCTGAATCCACCGTCAATTCTATCCCCATCCCTCAAGTCCTTTTCGTATCCGGTTGCCTAAAGGAAACCGGTGTCATTCGCAAGAGGCCGTGCTTCGCGGCAGACATCGCTACAGCGTCACGCCCTTCTTCCAGATCGCGATCGCGCGCTGCCCAGCGTGTTCGGCCGCGGTTTTTCGTCCGCTGGCAATCGCCAGAAGGCTGTCCAGAAACGCTGCATCCACCCCATCGGGATCTGCCTCCAGCACCGCAGATGCATCGAAATCGATCCAGTGCGGCTTGGCCTCGGCCAGCGCCCGATTCGAGGCGATCTTCAACGTGGGCGCGGGAAATCCCAGCGGCGTTCCGCGTCCGGTGGTGAACAGCACCAAGGTCGCCCCCGCCGCGGTCAGCGCCGTCGAGGACACCGCATCGTTGCCGGGCGCTTCGAGCAGTGCCAGGCCGGGCCTTGCCGCCCGCTCACCATAACCCAGCACGCTGGTCAGCACGGCGCTTCCGGCCTTCTGCACGGCGCCTGCCGATTTCTCCTCCAGCGTGGTGATGCCGCCGGCGATGTTGCCGGGCGAAGGGTTCTCCGACACCGGCAGCCCCTGATCGAGATAATAGCGCTTGAACCCGTTCACCAACGCTGCGGCCTGCGCAAAGGTATCGGCATCGGCCGCGCGCTTGAGCAGCGCCTGCTCTGCACCGAAGATCTCGGGTATCTCGGTCAGGATCGGCGTGCCGCCAGCCGCCGCGAGCGTGTCGCTGAACCGTCCCAGCAGGGGGTTGGCTGTGAGCCCCGAAAATCCGTCGGACCCGCCGCATTTCAGTCCGACCACCAGGGAACCCAGCGGCAGCGGCTGGCGCTCGGCGGCGGATGCGACGGCGACAAGCGAGTCGATGATCGCGGCGGCCTCGGCCAGTTCGTCGCCTGCACCTTGCGTCGACAGGCACTGCACCTTGGCACGCGCCATGGGCGGCAGGGCGGCGACAAGATCGGTGAGCTGGTTCGATTCGCATCCCAGCCCCAGCAGCAGCACGCCCGCCGCATTGGGGTGCGTGGCAAGACCCGCCAGCAGCGTCCGTGTCGCCGCGAGATCGTCGCCCAGTTGCGAGCAGCCGTGCGGATGGGCAAAGGCGTGGACACCATCGAGCCGCCCTGTCGCGATCACCCCTGCATGCCGCGTATTGGCCTCGCGCGCGATCTGCTCTGCGGTCAGCGCGACACAGCCGACGCTGGGCAGGATCCATATCTCGTTGCGCGTGGCTGCGCGGCCATCGGCGCGCAGATAACCCTGCCACACCGGACCGCCAGCTGGCGGCACGTGACTCGCGCCTGCGCCAAGCCCCGGCGCATAGGCCAGCTCGCCTGCCAGCGCCGTATGCAGATTGTGAACATGAACATGATCGCCCGGTGCGATCGGTGCGGTCGCGCGGCCGATCGGCAGCCCGTATTTCACCACGGCATCACCCATCCCATGGGCCGCCAGCGCGAACTTGTGTCCCCGGTCGATATCGGTCGCCAGCGAGACTCGCAGTGCCCCAAGCTCGACCACTGTGCCCGCAGCAAGGTCGCGCAAGGCCACGGCAACCGTGTCTGCGGCATGGACCTGCATCGCTGGCAGCATGGCGGGGGACATGGCGGGTGCTCTCCTCAGCGCGGCGATTCTCTGGCGTCCGCGTCCATCAGGCATAGCGTGATGGTAACCGGTGTCAATGATGGCGGGATTGCCTAGAGGCCGTAGTTGCGGCTAGGACAATTGCTGCACTGACACCGGTGTAGTTGGGCGATGGGGCAGATCAGCGCGTGAACAAGGCAAAAGAGGGCAAGCCCACCATCAACGATGTCGCGCGGATTGCCGGGGTCTCGAAGAAGACCGTCAGCCGCGTCATCAACCGTTCGCCCCTGCTCAATGGCGCGACGCGCGACAAGGTCGAGGCGGTGATCGCCGAACTGGGCTACGTCCCCAACCCGCAGGCGCGGGCGCTGGCCTTGCGGCGCAACTTCCTGATCGGGCTGATCCACGACAACCCCAATGCGCAGATGGTGCTGGGCGTGCAGGAGGGCATCCTTTCGGCCATCCGCGAAACCGAATTCGCTTTGGTGGTGCGACCGGTCAACCGCCGCTCCCCCGACATGCTCGACGACGTTCGCACCTTTCTGGAGCAACAGCGACTGTTCGGGGTGCTGCTGCTTCCGCCGATTTCGGAGAACGACGCGCTTGCCGAGCTGTGTGACGAACTGGGTGTGACCTATGTGCGCATGGGTTCGGTGCGGCTGGACGAGGACGCGCACATGGTCGCGTCGAACGATCGCGAGGCGGTGGCCAAGGCGATCGCCTATCTGATCAGCCATGGCCACAGCCGCATCGGCTTCGTCGCAGGGCCCGAGGGCTTCCGTTCCGCCGCCGAGCGTGCGCTGGGCTATCGCGATGCGCTGGAGACCGCAGCCATCGCCTTGGACCCGGCGATCATGGCAGAAGGCAGCTATACCTTCGAGACCGGCATTGCCGCCGGCGAAAAGCTGCTCGCCGCCTCCCCCCGCCCCAGTGCGATCTTCGCCAGCAATGACGAAATGGCCGCCGGCGTGCTGCACGCCGCGCGCAGCATCGGCCTTTCGGTTCCCGAGGATCTGTCGATCATCGGCTTTGACGATACCGCCATCGCCGCGCACATCTGGCCCCCCATGACCACCGTGCGCTGGCCGATCCAGGCGATGGCCAAGGCCGCCGCGATCAAGCTGATCGATCCGGTCGAAGCCCGCAGCCAGCCCTCGCACTTCCTGTCCGATCTGATCGAGCGGGCCTCGGTTGCATCGGCCTGACATAACCCCCGCCCCGCCGAATGGGGCTTGCATGGCTTTATGACACCGGTTACCAAGCAGGCCAATCGTTTATCAGAGACAGACCGGAGCGGTACCGCCCGGACAGGAGAGACCCATGAAGATCGCACTGATCACCGAAAACAGCCAGGCTGCCAAGAACGCCATCATCCACGAAGCGCTGACCACGGTTGCCCAGCCGCTGGGCCATGACGTGTTCAATTACGGCATGTACACCGCCGAGGATTCGGCATCGCTGACCTATGTGATGAACGGCCTGCTCACCGGAATCCTGCTCAATTCGGGCGCGGCGGACTTTGTCGTCACCGGCTGCGGCACCGGGATGGGTTCGATGCTGGCGTGCAATGCCATGCCCGGCGTGTTCTGCGGCCTGGTGATCGACCCGACCGACGCCTTCCTGTTCGGCCAGATCAACGACGGCAACGCCATTTCGATGCCTTATGCCAAGGGCTTTGGCTGGGCAGCCGAGCTCAATCTGCAGGATGTCTACAAGAAGCTGTTCGATGGCGAGCGCGGCCTGGGCTATCCCAAGGAACGTGCAGCGATCATGGCCAAGAACCGCGGCATCCTGAAGGACCTCAAGGCGGCAAGCTGCCACGACATGCTCACCGTGCTGAAGACCGTCGATCAGGATCTGCTCAAGGCCGCGGTCGCAGGCGAGCGGTTTGCCGAATATTTCTATCCCAACTGCCAGGACGAAGCGATCGCTGCCTATCTGCGCGAACTCACCGCCTGAACAGCATAACCCCATAAGCGGGGAGAGGACGATCATGACGAACAGCCTTTTCGACCTTTCGGGCCGGGTTGCGGTGGTGACCGGTGCGAACACCGGCATCGGCCAGGGCATCGCGCTGGCGCTCGCGCAGGCCGGAGCGGATATCGCTGCGGTCGGTCGCACACCGGCAGACGATACCGCCGCCAAGGTGCGCGCGCTGGGTCGCCGCTGCGAGCTGGTCGCCGCCGACCTCGGGTCGATTGCGCCTGTGGGCGATGTTGTCGCGCAGGTGCTGGAAGGGCTTGGCGGGCTGGACATTCTGGTCAACAATGCCGGGATCATCCGCCGCGCCGATGCGGTGGACTTTACCGAGGAAGACTGGGACGCGGTGATCGATACCAACCTCAAATCGGTGTTCTTTCTCAGCCAGGCGGCGGGACGGCACATGATCGCGGAGCGCGAAGCTACGGGCCGTCGCGGCAAGATCATCAACATCGCCTCGATGCTGAGCTTCCAGGGGGGCATCCGCGTGCCGAGCTACACCGCGAGCAAGAGCGGCGTTGCGGGCCTCACCAAGCTGCTGGCATGCGAATGGGCGGCCAAGGGCGTCAACGTCAATGCGATCGCGCCCGGCTATATCGCCACCAACAACACCGCGCAGCTGCAGGCTGACGAGACTCGCAACCGGCAGATCATGGAGCGCATTCCCGAGGGCCGCTGGGGTGACCCTGCCGACATCGGCGGGGCCGCGGTATTCCTGGCGAGCAACGCCGCCGATTATGTGCAGGGCCATGTGCTTGCGGTCGATGGCGGATGGCTCGCCCGGTGACGGAGCCCGAGATGAAGAGTGGCGCTGTCGTCTGCTTTGGCGAGATGCTGCTGCGGCTCGCCCCGCCGGGCGCACGCATGATGGTGCAGGCGCAGACGCTCGACATGGTGGTAGGCGGAGCGGAGGCCAATGTGGCCGCCGCCTTGGCGTCGCTGGGGCATGAAACGCGGATGGTCACCCTGCTGCCACAGTCGCCGCTGGGCGACAAGGCAAGGGCGGATCTGGGAGCTGCCGGGGTCGATACCCGCTTCATCGCGCGCGCTCCCGGGCGCATGGGCCTGTATTTCATGGAAGCAGGCGCTGGACTGCGCCCCTCGTCGATCACCTATGATCGCGCAGGCTCTGCCTTCGCTCTGAGCGAACCGGATGCACTGGACATTGCAGGCGCGCTCGAAGGCGCGGCATTGCTGCACATGTCGGGCATCACCCCTGCCCTGGGACCCAAGGGCGTAGCATTGGCCGATGCGGCCATCGCCGCAGCGCAGGCGGCGGGCGTTCCGATCTGTCTCGACGGTAACTACCGCGCGCAGCTGTGGGAAAGCTGGGACAGCGATCCGCGCAGCATTCTCACCCGGCTGGTGGGCGCCGCGACGGTGCTGATCGGCAACCATCGCGATATCTCTTTGCTGCTGGGCAAGACCTTCTCGGGCGACGGCGCAGAGCGCAGGCGCGAAGCCGTCGACGCCGCGTTCGATGCCTTCCCCAATCTGCAACTGGTCGCTTCCACCGCGCGCCATATCGTCAGCAGTGACCATCATCGCATTGCTGCCCGGGTCGACACGCGTCAGGGCAAGCACCAGACGGCAGAGATCGATGTAACCGGCATCGTCGACCGCATCGGTACCGGTGATGCATTTGCTGCAGGCGTGCTGCACCAGTATCTGCAAGGCGCAGGCGAGCAGGCGATGGCCGAATGCGGGCTGGCGCTGGCGGCGCTCAAGCATTCGCTGCCGGGTGATTTCTGCCTGATCCGGCCCGACGAACTGGCTGGCTTCTCAGCTGCCGGCGGCGATGTCCGCCGCTGACTTGACCCGCCGCGGGCTGCTGAGTGCGGGTGCGGCGCTGGTCGCCAGCCCGGCGCTGGCCAGCACCCGAGACCCGCAAGCGGGTAGCTTCACCGGCCTGCGCGAACAGGGTGTGAGCGCCTTCAAGGGCATCCGTTACGGCCGCGCGGCGCGGTTCGAACGACCGCTGGCCGAACCATGGCCGGGTGTGAAGACCGCCGCGCAAGGCTTCGCACCGATTGCGCCGCAGCGCGGCAATCGCGATACGCCGCAGTCCGAAGACTGCCTGTTCCTCAACGTATGGACGCCTGACGCAAACCCGAAGGCGGGCCGCGCGGTGATGGTCTATTTCCACGGCGGGGCCTATACCACTGGCACCGTTACCGATCCGCTCACCCATGGGGCCAAGCTGGCTGCTGCCGGCGATGTCGTAGTTGTCACGGTCAATCACCGGCTCAACGCGTTCGGCTATGCCTGGCTCAAACCCTTCGGGCCGCGCTTTGCCGACAGCGGCAACCTGGGCCAGCTCGACCTCATCCTCGCGCTCGAATGGGTGCGCGACCATATCCGCGATTTCGGCGGCGATCCGCGCCGGGTGATGGTGTTCGGCCAGTCGGGCGGCGGCGCGAAGATCGCCACGCTGATGGCGATGCCCGCGGCGCAGGGCCTGTTTCACAGCGCGGCCACGATGAGCGGCCAGCAGGTGACCGCCAGCGGACCGATCAACGCCTGGGCTCGCACCCGCGCGCTGATGACGGCTATGGGGCTGGCAGCGGACGATGTCGAAGGTCTGCGCACGGCGCCAACGCAGCGGCTGGTCGATGCTCTGGCGGCGACCGATCCGGTGATCGGCGGGTCGGTGTATTTCGGGCCAGTGCTCGACATGACCAATCTGCCGCGCCACCCGTTCTGGCCCGATGCTGCGCCGCAATCGCTCTCGATCCCGATGATCCTGGGCAATACCCGTGAAGAGACTCGCGCGTTTATCGATCCGCGCGGAGCCAAGCTGCAGGGGCTGGATTGGACCAATCTTGCCGCGCGAATCACGCCCGAGGTGAAGATCGATCTCGATATCGATTGGGTCGTTGCGCAATATCGCGCGCAATACCCGGACTGGACGGCGCAGCAAGTGTTCTATGCCGCGACAACAGCAGGCCGATCGTGGCCGGGACAGGTGATAGAAGCCGATGCGCGGGCGCGTGCAGGGGCTGACAAAACCTGGGTATACCAGCTCGATCGCCCCTCGCACGTCGATCCGCTGCGCGGCGCGGCACATACCGACGACATTCCCTATGTGTTCGGCACGCTCGATGCGCCCGGCAGCATGAGCGGCGTGGATGAAGGCGCGCGGCGCACACGCGATCGGATGATGCAGGCGTTCACTGGCCTTGCCAAGAATGGAAAGCCCGGGCTCGCCGACTGGAAGCCCTATGCCCTGCCCGATCGCGCGACCCTGGTGGTCGGCGATGGCCGCGCGGATTGCATCGACGACCCACGCCGCTTCGAGCGCGAATTATGGGCTACGGCGCCTTACATTCAGCCGGGCAGCTGACCGGTTCCTTGACCGGATAGGCGATGATCAGCGCCAGCGGCTTGTCGCCCTTCTGCCAGATGCCGACCACCGCGCCGTCATAGAGATACGCGGTCATGCCGGGCTTGAGCGTGGCGCGCTGGCCATCCGAGACGACCTCGCCCTCGCCGTCCAGCACATAATAGACCTCGTCATGCGCGATCGTATGCTCGCCGATCGCCGCGCCGATATCGAGTGTGCGGCGGCGGAATTCCATGCGGCGCGGCTGCGGCACATGGTCGCTGATCCGCCAGGCGCTGCTCATGCCGATCGCACCGTGCGGCGGTGGTTCTCGCCGCAAGGTGTCGGCCTCGTCGACGATCGCCATCGGCGGGGCCCCCGCCAGCAGCAGCGCAGCTAGCAGGCTCACTTGCGGTCCTGCCGCATCTGGCGATCGCGCGTCGACAGCGATTCCTGCGCTCCGCCCTTCTGGCCCGGATAGCGCCCGTTTTTGGGGGTCATCGTGTCGAGATTCCATTCGGCCTCGACGAACCTCGCGGTGGTCGGTGCAAACTTGGGATAGCCGCCGACTTCGCTCTCATCGTCGATGATGTCGCCGCGGCCTTCGGCCACGAAGAACAGCACGCGGATGTCGTCTGGCGCACGATCCCACGGCCGCGCACCTGCGGTCTGCAGCAACGATGTCTCGACATCTCCCGAAGCCAGGACCTGATAGCGCGAGACATCGGCGAGCGGGGCGTCGGCGGTGATCAGCTTTGCCTGCGTTTCGCCATAGCGGCCGAACTGGGGCAGCGGATTGCCATGCCGATCGACCGCGCGATTGTCCTTGCCGAAATACGCGAGGTCACCGTCACCGCCCAGCATCAGGAAAGGCAGACCTTCGTTGGTATCGTTGCCGCCGCGCATCACATTGCCGATCGCGGTGATCTCTCCGGTGACATAATCCTGCCCCAACCACTCGAGGTTCATCAGGTTGTAATGCACCGCGCGGTGGCCGGGATTGTAGATCAGGTTGTTGATCATGCTCACCTGCGCCCCGCCCTTTACCAGCGGCGAACGCTCGACATTGTGCGCCCAGACGTTGCGGTAGAAGGTGATGTTGGTCGCATTGTCGTGGATCAGCGAACCCTTGCTGTGTTCACCCTTGGGGTGGCTCGACGTGGCGAGGCCCTCGGCGGCCAGATTGTCGCGAAAGACGATGTTGTGGCTGGTCCCGGCGCGCCATTCGGCCACCGTCTTGCCGGTAAAGCGCGGGCCGGATGCCGACATGTTCTCGTCCACACCCCACAGGAAGCTGCAATGCTCGACGACGATGTTGCGCGCCGCCACGGTGGAGAACGAATCCGCTTCCCAGCCCGACATCCGGGCCTGGCCATCCGCGCCGGTCATGACCCGGATATGCGAGACGACGACATCATGCGTGCGTACATCGATGCCGCCCTTGACGATGGTGATGCCGGGCGAAGGCGCGGTCTGACCTGCAATCGTCAGGAAGGGTTCCTTGATCTCCAGAGTGCTGCGGCCGAGGTCGATGACGCCCCCCACTTCGAAGACGATGGTCCGCTTGCCCTTGGTCGCCAGCGCCTCGGCGAGCGACCCGGGACCGTCCTTGGTCAGTGTCGTCACTCGGATGATTCGCCCGCCGGCGCCGCCTGTGGTCGGGTCTGCCGGGTGGGGTTCGGCCCAGGCCGGAACAAGGCTGGCCATGACAAACGCGCCGATAATTGCGGCGTTTTGCAGTGTCTTGTGCATCATTTCTCTCCCGTTGCCATGGTTATTGACAGAGCCGCAGCTTGAGGGCAATACATAATGACACCGGTTACCGTGATCAGCCAGCGAACACAGCAGGCAGATTCGGGGAAGCGGTAAAGAGCCGCGATGCCTGCTTCGGCAAGGTTAACACGGTCGGGAGTCGGGGTGTCTCAGAGTGCAGGATGCAGAGCGCATCTTCCCCTTTGACACCGGTAGCAGTTGCCTGGAAAATGGGCGATCAGGAGGGGATTTATCATGCGCAGTCAGCATTCGCAGCGTTTTTCGGGCATTTCGATTTTCAAGGCAGCGCTGCTGACCGGATGCGCGCTGGGCGCGGCCGGAACCGCCCAGGCGCAGGTCGCCGAGACCGAGCAGCCGACCACGGTCGACGATGAGGTCGCCGCCGACGAGATTGTCGTCACCGGTTTCCGCCAGTCGCTTGAAGCCGCAATCAACCTCAAGCGTACCTCGGTGGGCGCGATCGACGCGATCGTTGCCGAAGACATCGCCAAGTTCCCCGACCAGAACCTCGCAGAATCGCTGCAGCGCATTCCCGGCATTTCGATCACCCGCGACGCTGGCGAAGGCCGCGCGATCACCGTGCGCGGTCTGTCGAGCCAGTTCACCCGCGTGCGTGTCAACGGCCTCGAAACCGTCGCCACCTCGACCGATGGCGCTTCTGCCAACCGCGACCGCGCGTTCGACTTCAACGTATTCGCCTCCGAGCTGTTCAGCTCGATCGTCGTCCACAAGACCGCTGAAGCCAGCCTCGACGAAGGTTCGCTGGGCGCCGTGGTCGATCTCAACACCGGCAACCCGCTGGCGGGCAAGGCAGGCTTCACCGCCGTCGGATCGGCAGTGGCGAGCTATAACGACCTTTCCGAATATGTCGGCCCGCGCCTTGCCGGGCTGCTCAGCTGGCGCAACGATTCCGGCACGTTCGGCGTGTCGCTGTCTGCCGCCTATCAGAAGACGCAGGTGCTGGAGCTCGGCAACAACACCGTGCGCTGGGCCCAGGCCCGGTTTGACTCGGTCAACGGCGCACCGTGCTTCACCGCCAGCGCCACCAACCTCGCGGCGCGCCCCAATACCGGCGGCGTCTACACCAACGGACGCAGCGCGGCGTGCGATCAGGCCGCCCTCGCCTTCCACCCGCGTATCCCGCGCTACGGCGAAGTGAAGCACGACCGCGAGCGTCTGGGCATCACCGGATCGATCCAGTTCGCCCCGACCGACATGACCAAGTTCTCGATCGACGGTCTGTTCTCGCGCTTCAACAGCGACCGCCGCGAACGCTGGGGCGAAGTGCTGCTGCGTTCCAACGAACGGTCGATCGACGTCATCAATCCGGTCTACGACGCCAACAACAACATGATTTCCGCCACGCTGAACGATGCGTGGGTACGCACCGAGCATTATCTGCGCGAAAGCACTACCGAATTCTATCAGGTCGGCGGATCGTGGGATCAGGACCTTTCGGACAGCTTCCGCTTCACGCTGCTCGGCGGCATCTCGAAGTCGACTGCCGATATTCCGGTGGAAACCACCATCGTTTTCGACGACCGCGATGCGCAGGGCTATAGCTACGACTATACCGACATGAAGCGCCCGAAGCTCACCTTCGGTACCAGCGTCACCGACCCGGCGGTGTTCCAGCTCGCCGAAATCCGCGATCGCCCGTCGGAAATCGTCAACCAGTTCAAGACCGCGCAGCTGCGCACCGAATGGGACGTGACCGAGGACTTCACCATCAAGGCAGGCGCAATGTGGCGCCGGTTCGAATTCGATACCATTGCCTTCACCCGTGACACCGCGGTGTGCGGCAACGGCGGCGTCGACCGCGTGCTGGGAACTCTCACGTGCTCGGCATCGACCGTGTTCGGCCCCAGCGCCGTGTACGGCTTCCAGGCGACGCCTGCCCTGTCCGAGCTGTTCCAGCTGGGCCAGGCGGGACAGCCTGCAGGCAACACCAACGCCTGGCTGGTCCCCAACCTTCCCGCAGCGGCGGAGTTCACCCGGCTTTACAGCCGTCCGCTGGCGCTGGATGCGGGCAACAACCGCGGCGTGCAGGAAACCACCAAGGGCGGCTATCTGCAGTTCGATGCCAAGGGCGACCTCTTCGGCATGGAATATGCGCTCAATGCCGGCATCCGCTACGTGAAGACCGAACAGTCATCCTACGGGCTGGTTGGTGCGGTCGAAGCGACCATCGAGCGCAGCTATGACGACTGGCTGCCTTCGGCCAACCTTGCGATCTTCCCGACGGAGAACCTGATCATCCGCGCAGCAGCGGCAGAGGTCATCACCCGCCCGACGCTGGGATCGCTGACCCCCGGCGGTTCAGCGGACGGCTTTAACTTCCGGGTGAACAGCGGAAACCCGTTCCTCGAACCGTTCCGTGCGACCAACTACGACCTTGCGATCGAATGGTATTTCGCACCCCAGGCGCTGTTCTCGGTGGCTGGCTTCATCAAGAATGTCGACAGCTTCACCCAGACGGCCGCGATCACCGAAGCAACCTTCGCCCAGACCGGCCTGCCGGTATCGGTGCTCAATCCGTCCTCGCCGGCCGCGCTCAATCCGGCATTGCTGACCCAGCCGATCTGGACACTGACCACGCCGGTCAATGGCACCGGCGCCAAGCTGAAGGGCGTGGAAGTCGCCCTGCAGCTGCCGTTCAGCGTGTTTGCAGACGGCTTCATCAGCAACTTCGGCATCCTGGCCAACGCGACCTATATCGACAGCAATGCCGATTTCATCGTTCAGGGTCCGGCCACGGTCCCCGGCGGCGCGCTGGTCAACATCACGCGCAGCGCGGCGCTCGCCAACGTGTCGCGCTATTCGTACAACGGCACGTTCTATTATGATGACGGCAAGTTCTCGGCCCGCATCATGGGAACGTATCGCAGCCGCTGGCACGAAGGCGCAAGCGGCACCGGCAACATCCTCGAAGGCTTTGGCAGCCAGTTCAACCTCGACGCCTCGATCCGCTACAAGCTGACCGAATGGGTCGAAGTCTCGCTGGAAGGCAACAACCTGACCGACACCTATCGCTATCGCTTCACCGATTTCGATGCGGACCGGAACTACGAGAACAACCATTTCGGCCGCACCTTCTTCCTCGGTGCGCGCTTCAAATACTGATTGATCGGCCGGGCGGTGGCTCCACGCTGCCCGGCCGGCCAATCTGCCAACTTCAAGGGAGCCGCCATGACCATCGATCGCCGATCCTTCATGGCGGCTTCCGTGTGTGCGGGGCTGGCCCTGCCCCCGTTGGCACTGCCCGCGCTCGCGCAGACCGCAGTGCCCCAGGTGCCAGGCGGGCCGTTGCCTCCCGGCCTGCCGCAACCTTTCGAAACCATCGATCTGTGGCCCGGCGGCGCTCCTGGCATGCCGGCCACCGCGCTGACCGAAACGGTGCAGGAGCGCTCCACCGACCGGCTGGTCACCGACCGCGCGGTTTACGGGATTTCCAGGCCGCGCATGGCCGTCTTCCGCCCCGACAGGCCCAATGGCGCAGCGGTGCTGATCACGCCCGGTGGGGGCTATCGCTGGGTGGTAGTCGACAAGGAAGGCTATGAAATGGGCCGCTGGCTGGCAGCACGCGGCTTTACCGCCTTCGTGCTGTTCTATCGGCTGCCAGGCGAAGGCTGGGCGGCAGGCCCGAACGTCGCGCTTGCCGACGCCCAGCGCGCGATGCGGTTGATCCGCCACCGTGCACGCGATTTTGCGATTGATCCCGAGCGGGTGTCCGCGATGGGCTTTTCCGCAGGCGGGCATCTGTGCGCCGATCTCGCAACGCGGTTCGATGCAAAGGTCTATGATCCAGTGGACGGCGCCGATCAGCTTTCAGCCAAGCCGCACAGCGCCGCGCCTATCTATCCCGTCATTGCGATGACTGCGCCCGACGCGCATGCCGGATCGCGCGAACTGCTGATCGGCAAGACGGCCTCGCCCGCGCTGGAGGCCGCACATTCGCCGCACCGCAATGTTCCTGCGAATGCGCCGCCGTTCTTCCTGCTGCATGCTGAGGACGACGACGCGGTACCCGTCAACAACGCCCTGCTGCTGCGCGCTGCGTTGAAGGCCAGAGGCATTCGCGTGGAAACGCATCTGTTCGAGCATGGCGGTCACGGTTTTGGCCTCCGCAAGGCGATCGGCAAGCCGGTCGAGGCCTGGCCCGATCTGTGGCGTGCCTGGGCCCGCACCACCGGGCTGGCGCTGTGAAGCGCCGCGCCCCGCTCCTGACCCGCCGCTCCGCGATGGCCTCGGCCTCGCTGGCGACCTTGGGGCTGACCTCACCGGGGCTTGCAGCATCGCTGCGCGCAAGCCCTTCCCCGGCGCCGCAGTCTTCGTCGGACACGCCCTCCCCAGGCTGGCGCCGGGGGCTCGACAACCAGCGCATGGCCGATCTGGGCGATGGCACCTTCCTCAACCCCGTGCTGTCGGGCGACCGGCCCGATCCTGCGATCCTCAAGGACGGCGAGGACTATTACCTCACCTTCTCGAGCTTCGAATCCTATCCCGGGTTGCTGATCTGGCATTCGCGCGATCTGGTGAACTGGCAGCCCCGCCAGACAGCGCTGACCCGCAATATCGGCTCGGTCTGGGCGGTCAGCCTGGAAAAGCATCAGGGCCGCTATTTCCTCTACATTCCGGTCAAGGCCAGCCCGCAGAACGACATTTTCGTGATCTGGTCTGATGATATCGATGGCCCCTGGAGCGACCCGGTCCCGCTGGGGCTGCACAAGCATATCGACCCGTGCCACGCGGTGGGCGAGGATGGATCGCGCTGGCTGTTCCTCTCGGGCGGCGACCGGGTGCGCTTGTCCGATGACGGGATGCGGGTGACCGGCGAGGTCGAGCATGTCTACGATCCCTGGCGCTATCCCGAAGAATGGGATGTCGAAGGCTTTGCGCCCGAAGGACCGAAGATCCACCGGGTCGGCAACTGGTTCTACATGCTCACCGCCGTGGGGGGCACGGCGGGGCCTCCCACGGGACACATGGTCATCGCGGCTCGCTCGCGATCGATCCATGGCCCGTGGGAGCAGCATCCCGGCAACCCGCTGGTGCGCACCACCGATATCCGAGAGGCCTGGTGGTCGCGCGGCCATGCCAGCCTGGTGGAGGCACCGGACGGAAGCTGGTGGAGCCTGTATCACGGGTTCGAGAACGGCTATTGGACGCTGGGACGGCAGTGTCTGCTCGATCCGGTCGAATGGACCAAGGATGGCTGGTTCAGGATGACCGGCGGCGATCTGTCGCGGCCCCTTCCCAAGCCGCAGGGCGGCGAGGCATTGTCTCATGGCATGGCGCTGTCCGACGATTTCGCCAGCCTGCAGCTCGGTACCAAATGGTCGTTCTTCCGCCCCGATCCTGATGAAGCGAGCCGCGCCCGCGTAGCAAACAGGACATTGTTTCTCGAGGGCAAGGGGCTGGCCCCCTCGACCGGATCACCGCTGCTGGTGACGGCAGGGGATACCTCGTACCGGTTCGAATGCGATATCGAACTTGCAGCCGGCGGAACCGCAGGGCTGGTGCTGTTCTATGACGACAAGCTCTATGCAGGCCTGGGCTTCGATGCAGAGCGCTTCGTCACGCACCAGTACGGCATCGAGCGCGCGCGCCCGGTCAATCCGCATGGCAGCCGGATGCGCATCCGCGTGACCAACCGCCGGCATATCGTCAGCTTTCACACATCGGGTGATGGCGGCAAGACCTGGGTCAAGTTCGACCGCGGCATGGAGCTCTCCGGCTACCACCACAATGTCCGCGGCGGCTTCCTGATGCTGCGTCCGGGTCTCTATGCGGCAGGGCCAGGCGAGGCGAAATTTCGCGACTTCCGCTTCACCGCGCTTGAGGACTGACGGTCACGGCAAGGTGACGGTCTTCACCTCATCGCCCGAGAAGCGCAGCGTCTGCACGTAAGAGCCGCGCTTCACCACCACCTGGTTGACCTGGCGCGGATAGATATCGCGCAGGATGGTGGACTGGACCGCGACCGCCTTGGGCCTGCCCTTGACGCTGCCGGCATAGTCGATGCGAACATCGCGCACGCCCACCTCGACCGAAGCCACGGTCAACGGCACATCGCTGCCATCGGCGCGCAGCCTGAAATGCGCGAGCAGATAGGTTTTCAGCTCGGCAATCGCATCGGGATCGTCGAGGCTGGTCTGCGCATCGGGGGCGATTTCAGACAGCGCAGGTTCCAGATCGTGTGCCTCGAACCGGTGCGAGACAGTGACCGCGCCATCGGGCAGCAGCGTCACCACGCTCATCGCATCATGCCCGCGGTGTGCCGCAGCCTGCGGGGCGAGCGATATCATCGCCATCGCCCCGCCGATCACCAACAAGGACCTCATTTCGGAGCGTCGATGGTGCGCAAGGAATCGGGCAGCACCTTCATGTCGGAATCCTTCATGCGGTTCTTGCCCTCTTCCGGCGTGTCGATCTTGAGCGTCTTGGGGTCGATCTGGCCGGTATAGACGTTGTTCGAGCGGTCGGCATCGGCGGTTTCCCACAGCGGATCGACTTCGGCGCGCGTCAGCGTCTTGGACGTCACGAACTGCCAGGTCACATTTTTCGGGTTGTAGCGCCAGATTTCTGCCGGAATGCGTGCAGTCTCGCTCGATCCATCGGTGAAGTCCATTTTCACGATCACCGGCATGACCAGGCCGCCGCGATTGGCGAAGCTGAACCGATAGAAATTGTCCGTCACCTGCCGCGCCGCCTTTTCCTCTGCGGTCAGGTCGGCAAAGGCTTCCGCCGCCTTGCGCTTGTCGGCAGCCGTGGCGTCGAGCGGATCGATGGCGTCATAGAAATCGCGCGTCGCAGGGTCGCGCTCGACCACGGTCGGCTGGCCAGCGTTGCGCGTTGCGGTAAGCGATGCGGGCTCGGCATCGCGCTCCTTCTTGCGTGCGGCCGCCGCAGCGGTGGCATCGGCAGGCTCCAGCGTCGCGCGCACCACCTTGTCGAGCGCGATATCGACATGGTCGGTCGAATAGAACCAGCCGC
Organism: Sphingomonas sp. 35-24ZXX; assembly: GCF_000786215.1. Classification (GTDB taxonomy): domain Bacteria; phylum Pseudomonadota; class Alphaproteobacteria; order Sphingomonadales; family Sphingomonadaceae; genus Blastomonas. The sequence goes on along the minus strand of NZ_JROG01000001.1, from coordinate 517,798 downwards.
GCCAGAACCAGTCGAGATCGACGCCACTGCTCTCTTCCATCGTGCGGAAGAAATCATACGGCGTCGGGTGCTTGAAGCGCCAGCGCTCGGCATATTCGCGGAAGGCCCGGTCGAACAGCTCGCGGCCCAGCACCGTTTCGCGCAGGATGGTGAGCGCCGTCGCTGGCTTGCCATAGCCGTTTGCACCGAACTGCAGCACCGAATCCGACTGGGTCATCAGCGGCATCTGGTTGGTCGACAGCATGTATTCGGCGATGTCCTTGGGCTCGCCGCGGCGCGCCGGATAATCCTTGTCCCACAGCCGCTCGGCCTGGAACTGCAGGAAGGTGTTGAGCCCCTCGTCCATCCAGGTCCACTGGCGCTCGTCCGAATTGACGATCATCGGGAACCAGTTGTGGCCGATCTCGTGGATCACCACGCCGATCAGCCCGTATTTCGCGCGCTCGGTATAGGTGAGATTGCCAGTCTTCTTGTCCTTCACCGGGCGCGGGCCGTTGAAGGTGATCATCGGATATTCCATGCCGCCGACGGGGCCATTGACCGACTGCGCCACCGGATAGGGATAGGGGAAGGCGAACTTGCCATAGACGTCGATGGTGTGCGCGATCGACTTGGTCGAATAGGCATCCCACAGCGGCCGCGCTTCCTTGGGGAAGAACGACATCGCCATCACCAAGGGCTGCTCGGTATAATCCTGGCGAACGCCCAGCGCGTCCCAGGCGAACTTGCGCGACGAGGCCCAGCCGAAATCGCGGACGTTTTCCGCCGCAAACACCCAGGTCTTCTCGCCCGAAGCCTTGCCGCGCTCGGCCGCCACAGCTTCCTGCGGGGTCACGACATAGACCGGGCTGGTCGCGGTCTTGGCCTGTTCGAGCCGCTGACGCTGCGCGGCGGTGAGCGCCTGATCGGGGTTCTGCAGCACGCCGGTGGCGGCGACGACATGATCGGCGGGCACGGTCAGCGCGACGCGATAGTCGCCGAACTCCAGCGTGAACTCGCCCGAGCCCAGGAACGCCTTGTTGTGCCAGCCCTCGTAGTCCGAATAGACTGCGAGCCGCGGGAACCACTGCGCGCCTTCGAAGATGCAGTTGCCGTCCTCGCCGGGCTGGGTGAAGCACTCATAGCCCGATCGGCCGCCGACGACCTTGTTCTCGACCATCGGGAACGACCATTCGATCGAGAAGCTGGTCTCGCCGCCATTGCCCGCCACCGCTTGTTCCAGATCGATGCGCAGCAGGCTGTCGACCACGGTGAACGGCAGCGCCTTGCCCGAGGCGTCGCGCACGGCGGAAATGGTGAAGCCGCCTTCCCATTCCTGCATCCGCTTGACGCGGCGCACTTCGGCCAGGCTGATCTTGTCGCCCGAGACCGTCTCGGTCATCGCCGCGATCGAGTCGCGCTTGTAGTCATTTTGGTCGAGCAGCAGCCACAGATACGGCAGCGCGTCGGGCGAGTTGTTCTGATAGCGCACCGTTTGCGTACCGCTGACCGAGCGCTTGGATTCGTCGAGCCGCGCCTGCACGTCGTAATCGACCTTCTGCTGCCAGTAGCGATAGCCAGGCGCGCCCGAAGCGTTGCGGTAATCGGTCGGCGTCGGCCATTCCTCGCCCTCGAGCTGGCGGAACTTGTCCTCATAGCTGCCCTTGGTCTGCTCGACCGGATTGGCGAGCGCGGGCGTGGCGATGGCGCTGACGGCGAGCGCCAGCAGGGAAGCGGAAACTCCGGAAATACGACGCAAGACGACCCCCTTTTCGGGGCATTGTTGCCCCTGAAAGATAACAGTCCGCTTGCATGTGATACTATCGCATGGGCGTCAATGGCCCGGCGCTGTCGTTTGCGATAAATTGCAGCGCCTTAGCCTCGCGTGCCGATCAGCTGAGCGCCAGCACGCTGGTCATCACGATCCGCACCAGTTCGGCGTGGCCGCTGGCGCCCGTCTTGGCATAGATCTTCTTCGAATAGTTGCGCGCGGTCTCCACCGTGATGCCGAGGGTGGCCGCCGAATCGGAGATACTTGTCGCCTGCGCCAGCAGCCACGCCAGCCGCGCCTCGCTGGGCAGCAGGCCGAACAGGTCGACCAGCTGCTCGCACCGATCTGCCTGACTGCGGCGGTCACCGCTGACATAGACGATGACTCGGGCCGAACGATGGCCTGAAATGGTGTCGCCCTGAAGCGGCGCGACCAGCATGTCGAGCCAGGGGTCGCGGCTCAGGTTGATTGCCAGCGGGCGCACGGTGCGGCCTGCGGCCACCTGCTTGAGATAGCCGGTCAGCTGCCGGTCGATCGCGGGCTCCGACGGCACCAGCCGATCATAGCGCCCGCGCCGCAGCAGCGTGCCCCATTGAAACATCTGGCCGATATTCTCGCTGACCTCGACGATGCGCCCCTGCCCATCCAGCGTCAGCCAGCCGATATTGAGCCGATTGAACGCCTCACCGGTGACCGAAGACCGAAAGCGCTCGTGCTCCAGGGCGGCAAAACCGCGCAGCGCGATCCGCAAATGCGGGGCGAGCGCCAGCACCAGCGCGCCAGCCGCCGACCCCAGCGACTTCCGCTGCTGCATGTCGACACGACCTGGAAGTTCAAGGACATGTACGCGCTGCGCGACAAGATGGCGCGCGAGAGCGGAATGGAGCTGCTGGTCTATCAGAACCCGGAAGCGACCGAGCGCGGGATCAATCCGTTCGATCACGGCCCGCTGCACACCGACATGTGGAAGACCGAGGGGCTGAAACAGGCGCTCGACCTGCACGGCTTCGACGCGGCATTCGGCGGCGCTCGGCGCGACGAGGAGAAAAGCCGCGCCAAGGAGCGCATCTTCTCGTTCCGCACCGCAAGCCACGGCTGGGACCCCAAGAACCAGCGGCCCGAGCTGTGGAACCTCTACAACGCGCGCAAGAACAAGGGCGAGAGCATCCGCGTCTTCCCGATCAGCAACTGGACCGAGCTCGACATCTGGCAGTATATCCAGCTGAACGACGTGCCGATCGTGCCGCTGTATTTCGCCGCGGTCCGCCCGACCTTCGAGTGGGAGGGCCAGCTGTTCATGGCCGATGACATCGACCGGCTGACCCGCGTGCTGGGCAAGCCGCCCGAGATCACCGAACGCTCGATCCGCTTCCGCACCCTGGGTTGCTTTCCGCTCACCGGCGCGGTTGAAAGCACCGCGAGCACGCTGAGCGAGGTGATCCAGGAGACCTTGCTCACCACCACCTCCGAACGCCAGGGCCGCGTGATCGACAAGGATGCCGGCGGTGCGGGCATGGAGAAGAAGAAGCAGGAGGGCTATTTCTGATGAGCGAGCCAGTTTACCAGACCGAAGCCCTGATCGCCGAAGACATCGATGCCTATCTCGATGTCCACCAGCACAAGACCATGCTGCGCTTCATCACCTGCGGGTCAGTGGACGATGGCAAGTCGACGCTGATCGGACGGCTGCTGTACGACAGCAAGATGATCTTCGAGGACCAGCTCGCCGCGCTCGAAAACGACAGCAGGAAGGTGGGCACGCAAGGCCAGGAGATCGACTTCGCATTGCTGGTCGATGGCTTGGCCGCCGAGCGCGAACAGGGCATCACCATCGATGTCGCCTATCGCTTCTTCAACACCGAAAAGCGCAAGTTCATCGTCGCCGACTGCCCGGGGCACGAGCAGTACACCCGCAACATGATCACCGGCGCATCGACCGCCGACCTCGCCGTGATCCTGATCGATGCGCGCAAGGGCGTGCTCGTCCAGACGCGGCGGCATTCGTATCTGTGCCAGCTGATCGGCATCCGGAACATCGTGCTGGCGGTGAACAAGATGGATCTGGTCGACTACGACCAGGCCCGGTTCGACGAGATCGTCGCCGAATATCGTGCGTTTGCGAGCAGCATCGGCATCGAGAGCTTCACCGCGATGCCGATCAGCGGCTACAAGGGCGACAACATCACCACGCGCTCGGACAACACGCCGTGGTATTCCGGCCCAACGCTGATCGAGCATCTCGAGACGGTCGAGGTGCTGTCCTCGCTCGATGCCGAAAAGCCGTTCCGGCTGCCGGTGCAATGGGTCAACCGGCCCAATCTCGATTTCCGCGGTTTTTCCGGGCTGATCGCCACCGGCTCGGTCAAGGCGGGCGATGCGGTGCGCGTGCTGCCGTCGGGCAAGACCAGCACGGTGACACGCATCGTGACGCTCGACGGTGATCTTGACGAAGCCGTCGCGGGCCATTCGGTCACGCTGACCCTGGCGGACGAGATCGACTGTTCGCGCGGCGACGTCATCGCCACCGCCGACAATCCCCCCCAGGCTGCCGACCAGTTCGAAGCGACGATCGTCTGGATGGACGATGATGCGATGCTGGTGGGCCGGTCCTACTGGCTCAAGCTGGGCACGCAGACGGTATCGGTGACGGTGCAGCAGCCCAAGTACACCGTCAACGTCAACACGCTGGAACATCTGGCGTGCAAGACGTTGGAGTTGAACGCGATCGGTGTCGCGGAGATCGCGACCGACAAGCCTTTGGTGTTCGAAGCCTATGCGCAGAACCGCGCGCTCGGCGGCTTCATCCTGATCGACAAGTTGACCAACCGCACCGTCGGTGCCGGCATGCTGCACTTCAGCCTGCGCCGCGCGCAGAACGTGCACTGGCAGGCGACCGATATCACCCGCGAGGTGCACGCCAGCCTGAAGAACCAGAAGGCCAAGGTCTTGTGGTTCACCGGGCTTTCGGGATCGGGCAAGTCGACCATCGCCAACGAGGTCGAAAAGCGGCTCAACCTGATGAACCGGCACACCTTCCTGCTCGATGGCGACAATGTCCGCCATGGCCTCAACCGCGACCTGGGCTTTACCGAGGCCGACCGGATCGAGAACATCCGCCGCGTCGGCGAGGTCGCCAAGCTGATGGCCGATGCCGGGCTGATCGTGCTCACCGCGTTCATCAGCCCGTTCCGCGCCGAACGCGACATGGTGCGCCAGATGCTGCCGCAAGGCGAGTTCGTCGAGATTTTCGTCGATACCCCGCTCGAGGTGGCTGAGGCGCGCGATGTGAAGGGGCTCTACAAGAAGGCCCGCGCGGGCGCGCTCAAGAACTTCACCGGGATCGACAGCCCTTATGAACCGCCCGAAGACCCGGACATCCGCGTCAACACCGTGGAAATGACGCCGGAAGAGGCCGCCGACCATATCATCCGCCAGCTGATGCCGCTCAAATGAGCCTGAGCGACGCAGAGCTCGCCGCACAGCTTGCGGCCACCGCCGGACGCATCCTGCTGCAGGTGCGCGATTGCGGGCTGGTGGCCGGTCAGGCGCTTGGCAAGACCGGGGACCAGACCGCCAACCAGTTCCTGTGTCACGCCCTTCGCGCGCAGCGGCCCGCCGATGGCCTGTTGTCCGAAGAAGAGAAGGACAATGCCGAGCGCCTGGACCAAAGCCGGGTGTGGATCATCGATCCGGTCGACGGAACCCGCGAATATGGCGAGGCGCGGGCCGATTGGGCGGTGCATGTCGGTCTTGCGATCGATGGCGTTGCCAGCATCGGCGCGGTCGCCTTGCCCGGGCTCGACATTGTTCTGCGCAGCGATCAGCCCCAGCCCCTGCCCCCAGGCGCGCCGATCCCGCGCATGCTGGTAAGCCGCAGCCGCCCTGCGAAAGAGGCGCTGGCAGTAGCCGAACTGCTGAGCGCAGAGCTGCTGCCGATGGGCAGCGCGGGTGCCAAGGCGATGGCGGTGGTGCGCGGCGAGGCGGAAATCTACCTGCATACCGACGGGCAGTATGAATGGGACAGCTGCGCACCCGTTGCAGTCGCGGCAGCACACGGCCTGCATGTCAGCCGCGCCGATGGGTCGCCGCTCGTCTACAACCGGCAGGACACCTATATGCCCGATCTGCTGATCTGCCGCCCCGAATGGACCGAGCGGGTACTCGCTGCGATGCGGTCGCTTTAACCCTGATCGTCAGGCGAAAGCTCAGGCAGGCTGGACCTTGCCGAGCAGGTCGTAGGGATCGATCCCGCGTGCCCGCAGACGGTCGTGCGCGAGCCCGTAATAATGCGGATTGGCGATGTTGAGCCGCTTGCGCGCAGCGGCGAGCGGTTCGGCCAACAGCGAGGCGATCGATTGCTCGGCGATGCGTGGGCAGCCCTTGCCCAACCGCTTCGCCTCGCCGACGGCCTTGAACACCGGCGCGTCGCTGCGGATCGTGCGCGTCATGTTGAGCGCGGCCATATAGGCGATGAAGATGTTCCCCGGCGCCGGGTTCTGGCCATAGGTGAACGCCAGTACGCAGGCCTCGCCCAGCGAATCGCGGCCAAAGCCGGTCAGCACGTGCAGCAGATCGTGCGTATCGCGCAGCCGATTGACATAGAATTCGATCATGTCGCCATAGCGGCGTCCACCCTGGAAGCGGTCATATTCGGCGACCAATCCTGCCGCCGAGAGCCCCTCGCGCTCCATGAAATCGACATAGGCATGCGCGACGCTGCCCGCCGGCATCGCGCGCAGCCGGGCGTGGTCGTCGAGCAGATCGGGAAGATAAGGCTCGCTGGCGCGCAGCTGCTGGCCGAAGTCGCTGTACACGAACGATCGGATCTCATCGACCAGCCCCATGCGCGGCAGCGACTGGAAGATGTGGAAAACCTGCTCGGTGTCTTCCTTGTCCGCAATCAGCCTGCGGAAATGGTGCATCGCCTTGAACGGGCGGAACTTGGGCACGGGCCGATCGGGATGACGGAACACGGGCTCGGACATCATTTCACCTCATGGAGCGACAGGACGCTGACAGTCGTGTCAATAACATGCGCCGCAGCTCAAGTCATGTCACCCTTGCTGCCAACACCTTAAAAATCGATGGCGATGCCCTTCAGCTCCCAGTCGCCAAAGCGCGTGGGTCCGCGCGCGGCTTCCTCTGCCTGCTCGTCGATAATCGGTTGCGGTGTCGGCACCGGCTCCGATTTGCCCCAGTGCGCGGGCGGCTTGACATGGTCTGGGCGGCGCGTCGCGCGGGGGGTGTCGGTCATCGGGCTTCCCTTGGCTGGCGCAGGTCCGGTCGATTGAAACGGGCCTGCGCGATCCTACATTGATGAGGGGCATATGGGGCGGGACGACCGCGATGTGAAGCGGTCCGCCTGCAACGCTTTTTGAAGGATCTGGACCCACATGAACGGAATGAAGACCACCATGCTGCTGGCGGCGCTGACCGCGCTGTTCATGGCTTTGGGCTTTACGCTGGGTGGACCGCGCGGCGCAGTGATCGCGCTGCTGTTCGCGGGCGGCATGAACCTGTTCACCTTCTGGAATGCCGACAAGATCGTGCTCAAGATGCACAATGCCATCGAGGTGAATGCCCAGAGCCACCCGGATTTCTACAATCTGGTCGCCCGCCTGGCCGAGCGTGGCGGGCTGCCGATGCCGCGCGTCTATGTCATCGACCAGCCTGCGCCGAATGCCTTCGCCACGGGCCGAAACCCCGAAAACGCTGCGGTTGCTGCCACCACCGGCTTGCTCGCCATGCTCAGCCGTGACGAGATCGAGGGCGTGATGGCGCACGAGCTGGCGCATGTGAAGAACCGCGACACGTTGATCATGACCATGGTCGCGACGATCGCCGGGGCCATTTCGATGCTCGCCAATTTCGGCCTGTTTTTCCGCGACGACAATCGCAATCCCTGGGCGTCGATCCTCGCGGTGATCGTCGCGCCGTTTGCGGCGATGATCGTGCAGATGGCGATCAGCCGCACCCGCGAGTTCAGTGCGGATCGCGGCGGCGCGGAAATCAGCGGCAAGCCGCTCGCGCTCGCCTCGGCCCTCGCGCGGATTTCGGGCCATGCGCAGGCGATCCGCAACCCTGTGGTCGACCGCAATCCTGCGGCTGCGCAGCTCTACATCGTGCCATCAGGCGTGCGTGCCCTGTTCTCGACCCATCCCGACACCGGCGATCGCATCGCCGCCCTGGAGGCCATCGCCCGTGAACAGGGCACAGCGCCTCCGCCCCGCCGCCGGGGCAGCGCGCTCGACCCGCTGGGGCGTGGGTGATGCGATACTCTTCCCTCCCGCTAGCGGGAGGGGAGAGACGAAGCGCAAGCTGTGGGAGGATTTGATTTGTTGCCCGACCCGGCCTAACGCGCCTCGATGAACAATCGCACCTCGACACCCGACCCTACCCCCGGTCTTCCCGCCCGCCAGGCCGCCTTGCGCATGCTCGATGCCGTGATGCGACGCGGCGAGTCGCTCGACGTCGCCCAGCACGCTGCCTGCCAGGGCATCGACGACCGGTCGGACCGCGCGCTGGCGATGGCGATTGCCGGTGAAGTGCTGCGGCACCTGCCGGGCCTCGACCTGATGATCGACAGCATGACCCGGTTGCCGCTGGCCGAGGACGCCAAGGCGCGGATGGTGCTGCGGATCATGCTGGCGCAGACGCTGGCGCTCGAAACACCGCCGCACGCGACCATCGCGACCGCGCTCCCCCTGCTGCAGGGCGGCCCGCGCAAGCTGGCACATGGCGTGTTCGGCAGCCTGATGCGCGCGGGCGCCACCCTGCCTGCGCCGGAACTGCCGCCCGCCACCGCCAACCGCTGGACCGCGCTGTGGGGCGAACCGATGGCCGAGGCCGCAGGCGTGGCCCTGGGCACGCCGCCGCCGCTCGACCTGTGCCTGGCCGACCCTTCGACCACTGAGGCAGCCGCTGCAGACCTTGGCGGTGTCAGCCTGATCCCCGGCCATGTTCGCCTGCCGCGCGCGGGCGCGATCGAACAGATCGCGGGGTTTGAAGAGGGCGATTGGTGGGTGCAGGATCTCGCCGCCAGCCTGCCCGCGCGCCTGCTGGGCAAAGGCCAGGGCCGCCAGGTGCTCGATCTGTGCGCCGCGCCCGGCGGCAAGACGATGCAGCTCGCCGCGGCCGGTTGGCATGTCACAGCCTTGGACAATTCGGAAAAGCGATTGAAGCGCCTGCGCCAGAACCTCAAGCGCACCGGGCAGGATGCGCTCACGATTACCGCCAATCTGCTCGAATGGCGGCCCGATGAAGAGGCGGACGCGGTGCTGCTCGATGCGCCGTGCAGCGCCACAGGCATCTTCCGCCGTCACCCCGACGTCCTGTACCGCATCGCGCCGCGGCATATCGAGGAACGCGCGGAGCAGCAGGCGGTGTTGCTCGAGCGGGCCTCGAACTGGGTCAAGCCCGGCGGGCTGCTGGTCTATGCCGTCTGTTCGCTCGAACGCGAAGAAGGCGAAGATGTCGTCGCGCGCTTTCTGGCCGATGACAGCCGCTTCACGATCGATCCGGTCCGCGCGGACGAGCTTCCGCAAGGCGTGTTGCCCGATGCGCTCGGCCAGGTTCGCACCCTGCCCGGCATGCTGTCGGAGGCCGGCGGACTCGACGGATTTTTCATGGCTCGGCTGCGCCACCGCCACTGATGGCACGATATCGGCAAATGATGTGGAAAAGCATCGAGATGCCTTGCTCCACAAGATGTTGAGGGTTAAGCGACAAAGCCTATGCCGCAGCCACCATTGATAGCCCCGTCGATCCTGTCCGCCGACTTTGCGCGGTTGGGCGAGGAGGTGCGCGCGATCGACGCAGCTGGCGCGGACTGGATTCACATCGATGTGATGGATGGGCATTTCGTCCCCAACATCACCATCGGCCCTGCGGTGGTGAAGGCCCTGCGCCCGCACACCAGCAAGCCGTTCGACGTGCATCTGATGATTTCGCCGGTGGACCAGTACGTCCAGGCCTTTGCCGATGCCGGTGCCGACATCATCACCGTGCACCCCGAGGCAGGCGCGCATGTCCACCGCACTGTCCAGCTGATCAAGTCGCTGGGCAAGAAGGCGGGCGTCGTGCTCAATCCGGGAACACCCGCCAAGATGCTCGATTATCTGATCGACGAGGTCGATCTGATCCTGGTGATGAGCGTCAACCCCGGTTTCGGCGGGCAAAGTTTCATTTCCAGCCAGCTGCGCAAGATCGAGGCGATTGCCAAGATGATCCAGAAATCCGGCCGCATGATCGACCTGGAGGTCGATGGCGGCATCGATACCGTCACCGCGCCGCAGGCGGTCGATGCCGGGGCCAATGTGCTGGTTGCAGGCACCGCCACCTTCAAGGGTGGTTCAGACCAATATGCCGCCAATATCCGGGAACTGAAGGGCCAATGAGCGATGTCCTGTCCGAGAGCCGCCGGACAGGCGCCCGTGCTGCCCAGTCGAGCGAATCCGAACGACGCCTTCCGTTGATTGGCGCGCAAGTGACCGAATCCCGCCCAGACCTGATCGAGACGCCGCCATCCGGCAACCAGAGCGAGCGCAAGCAGCTGGTCCGGGTCGAGAACGACCGCGGCCTTTCGCTGACCGAAAGCCTGGTGCACTATTTCTACCGCCTCACCTGGCGCACCCCGCTGCACAAGCTGCGGCTGAAGGGCCGTTCGCCGCTGCGGCTGCTGGCGGCCCCGGACGATCCGTTCACCGGAGATGCGCGTCGCGGCAAGGCCATTCGCGCCGGATTCTTCCAGATCGCGGGCGCGAAGATCGAGATAGAGAAGCTCAATTTTGCGACCTTGCAGGCCGCGCCCGAGGCGCTGGATTACATTCACAGCTTTGCGTGGCTGCGCGACCTGGCGGCAGCGGCACCACGCGGAACCTGTGTCCCGATCGCCGAGCGGCTGGTGGACCAGTGGCTCGACGCGAACCTCGAAACCGTGTCGGACCCCGCCTGGCGAGCCGATCTGGCGGCGCGGCGAATCCTCAACTGCGCGGCGCACGCGCCGCTGATCCTGTCGAGCAGCGACCTGGTCTACCGCTCGCGCGTGCTGCGCAACTTCGCCAGCACCGCCCGCCATCTCGACCATGTCGCCGACAAGGCGCCCGAAGGTCTCGCCCGGCTGACCGCCTGGACCGGGGTTGTTGCAGCCGCGCTGCTGTTGCCCGATGGCGAGCCGCGTCGGATCTTTGGCGAGGCGGGTCTCAAGCGGGCGATCGAAGGCTTTCTGGGCGAAGATGGCGGGGCGCTGTCGCGCTGCCCGCTTGCCCAGATCGAAGCCATCCGGGCGCTGTCGATGCTGCGTTCGGTCTATGCCGCGCGGGGCGAATTGCTGTCGCCGATCGTCGAGCTGGCCCTGGCGCGTGCGGTTCCTGCGCTGCAGGGGTTGACGCATCATGATGGCAGCCTGGGCAGCTGGCAGGGTGCCCCGGGCATCTCCGCCGACACCATGGCGACCTTGATCCGCGCCAGCGGCATTCGCTCGCGCCCGCTGCGCGAAGCCCGGCATTGGGGATATCAGCGCGTTCCCGCGGGACGCACCGTGGTTCTGGTCGATGCCGGCACCCCGGCCATGGCGCGTCATGCGGTGATGGGCTGCGCCTCGACCCTGGCGTTCGAGATGAGCCACGGTCCGCACCGGTTGATCGTCAATTGCGGCGGCGCCAGCGCCATCGCGCCCGACATGCCGCCCTCGCTCGCCAAGGGCCTGCGTGCCACGGCAGCCCATTCGACGCTGTGCCTCGACGACACCAACAGCACCGCTGTGCTGGCCAAGGGCCAACTGGGCAAAGGCGTGGGCCTGGTCGAACTCGACCGCCGCGACAGCGACGATGCCGTCCGCCTCGACATGACGCATGACGGCTATGCCAAGCGCTATGGCATGGTCCACCGCCGCCTGCTGGTGCTGCGCTCCGATGGACGCGAATTGCGCGGTGAAGACGTTCTGCTGCCGGTCGCCAAGCGCGGCTTCGGTCGCAGCAAGCCATCCGAAGTTCCGTTCGCCATCCGCTTCCATCTCGGCGTGGATGTCGAGGCGCATCTCGCAACCGACGGCTGGGGCGTGTTCCTACGCGTGGCCGATGGTTCGCTCTGGCAATTCCGCTCCGCCGCCAGCAAGGTGACCCTCGAGGAAAGCCTGTGGGTGGATGAACACGGGCATATCAGACCCAGCCAGCAGATTGTCATGTCCGGCACCGTATCGGGTGGCGGCGGCAATTATGGCTGGCTTATCAAGAACATGGGATAAGACAATTGACCGACATTGCGATCAAGCGCGCGCTGCTTTCCGTCTCTGACAAAAGCGGCCTGGCCGAACTCGGGGCAACTCTGGCAGCGCATGGCGTGGAGCTGGTTTCCACCGGTGGCACCGCCAAGGCCTTGCGCGACGCGGGCCTGGCCGTGCGCGACATCTCCGAGATTACCGATTTCCCCGAGATGATGGATGGCCGCGTCAAGACGCTGCACCCGATGGTGCATGGCGGGCTGCTCGCGGTGCGCGACAATGCCGAACACGTGGCGGCCATGGAAGCGCATGGCATCGGTGCGATCGATCTGGTGGTGGTCAACCTCTATCCGTTCGCCGCGACGGTGGCCAAGGGCGCAGAGCGCGACGAGATCATCGAGAATATCGACATCGGCGGCCCTTCGATGGTCCGCTCGGCCGCCAAGAACCACGCCTTTGTCGCAATCGTCACCGATCCGGCCGACTATGCGACGCTGACCGAAGAGATGAACGCCTCGGGCGGTGCCACCACCCTCGCCTTCCGCCGCAAGCTCGCCGCCAAGGCCTATGCCGCGACCGCAGAATATGATGCGATGATCGCCAGCTGGTTTGCCTTTGCCGACCAGGGCGAAATGTATCCCGAAAAGCTCTCGGTGCCTTTCCGCAAGGGCCAGGCGCTGCGCTATGGTGAAAACCCGCACCAGAGTGCGGCTCTGTATCTTCCAGCCTTCGCCCCCGGCGGCTCGCTCGCCGATCACCGCCAGGTGCAGGGCAAGGAGCTGAGCTACAACAACCTCAACGACGCCGATGCCGCGCTCGAACTGGTCGCCGAGTTCCGCGATGGTCCGCCGACCGTGGTCATCGTCAAGCATGCCAACCCTTGCGGTGTGGCCAGCGGTGACGATCTGGTCAGCGCCTACAAGGCGGCGCTGCAGTGCGACAGCGTGTCGGCGTTCGGCGGCATCATCGCGGTCAACCGTCCGCTCGATGGGCCCACCGCCGAGGCTATCAGCGATATCTTTACCGAAGTCGTCTGCGCGCCCGATGCCGATGACGCAGCCAAGGCGGTGTTCGCGAAGAAGAAGAACCTGCGCCTGATCCTCACCGGCGACCTGCCCGATCCCGCGCGCGGCGGCATTGCCCTGCGCACGATTGCCGGCGGCGCGCTGCTGCAATCGCGCGACAATGGCCGCATCACGCGCGATGACCTCAAGGTCGTGACCAAGCGCGCGCCGACCGAGCAGGAACTGACCGACTGCCTGTTCGCCTGGACCGTGGGCAAGCACGTCAAGTCGAACGCCATCGTCTACGCCAAGGATGGCGCCACCGCCGGCATCGGTGCGGGCCAGATGAACCGACGCGATTCCGCACGCATTGCCGCCGCCAAGGCGCGCGAGGCGGCGGAAACCTATGGCTGGTCGCAGCCGCGCACTGTCGGCTCGTCGGTCGCATCAGACGCCTTCTTCCCCTTTGCCGATGGACTGCTTGCGGCCGTCGAAGCGGGCGCGACGGCGGTCATCCAGCCGGGCGGATCGATGCGCGATGACGAAGTGATTGCCGCGGCCGACGAAGCAGGCCTCGCGATGGTCTTTACCGGAATGCGTCACTTCCGGCACTGATGCTGATGCTCCCGGCGAGGTTCAGCCCTGCCGGGCGAGCACCTCATAGGCCATAACCGCAGCGGCAACGGCAGCATTGAGGCTGTCGGCCTTGCCCAGCATCGGAATCTTGACCAGCAGATCGCACGCCGCTTCATAATCGGCGGGCAGGCCCTGCGCCTCGTTGCCGATCAGCAGAAAGCATGGCGCGGCATAATCTGCTCCACGATAATCGAACCGGGTGTTGAGGCTGGTGCCGACCAATTGGCCGGGTCCGGTGCGCAGCCAGGCGAGAAACTCGTCCCACCCCGCCTGCGCCAGCGGTACGGTAAAGATCGCGCCCATGCTGGCCCGCACCGCTTCCACCGAGAACGGATCAACGCACTGGTCGACCAGGATCAGCCCGCCTGCTCCGACAGCATCGCAGGTGCGCAGCATCGTGCCCAGATTGCCCGGATCGCGCATCGATTGCGCCACCAGCCAGATGCCCGAACGGTTGCGGTCGAGCGCAGCCAGCGAGGTCGGCAGATCGGCGAACACCCCAAGCACCGTCTGCGGATTATCCTTGCCGGAAATCTTGGACAGGATGTCGGTGGTCGTCTCGTAGATGGTGCCGCCACTTTCGCTGACCGCCTTCTCCAGCGCATCGACCAAAGGGTGCGGATCCCGCTGCTGGCCCAGCCAAAGGGCCTCGGGCACGATCCCCGCCTCGCGCGCTTCGGTCAGCAGTCGCAGGCCTTCGGCAAGGAAGCGTTCCTCGCGCTTGCGATGCTTCTTTTCGCGCAGAGCCCGCGCGGCCTTGACCGCAGGGTTGGAAAATCCGGTGATGAGGAGCCGTTCGATGGTCATGGCGCTGCAGGCGGGACGATCAGTCCTCGCCGAAACCGTCCTTTACCAGACCGACCAGCTTCATGAGCGCGGCCTCTGCGCCTTCGCCCTCGACACGGATGGTAATGCTGTCGCCGCGTGCTGCTCCCAGCATCATCAATCCCATGATCGAACTGCCGGTGACGCAATTGTCGTCCTTGCTGACGTGCACCTGCACGGCTTCCGGCAATCGCGAAACGGCGGTGACAAACTTGGCGCTGGCCCGTGCGTGCAATCCGCGCGCATTGGTGATCACCACCGTCTGCTCGGTCATTGCGCGCTTTCCTGCCCCAGCAGATCAGAGGCGACGCTGATGTACTTCTGACCGGCATCGCGCGCGGCAGCCACGGCATCGCGCACGTTCATCGACCGGCGCGCGCCTTCCAGACGGATCAGCATCGGCAGGTTGACGCCCGCGATCACCTCGACGCGCCCCGCCTCGAGCAGCGAGATTGCAAGGTTCGAAGGCGTGCCGCCGAACAGGTCGGTCAGCACGATCACGCCCTTCCCGCCATCGACCTTGGCAATCGCCGCGGCAATGTCCGCGCGGCGCTGTTCCATGTCGTCGTTCGGGCCGATCGCGATGGTTTCAATGTTCTGCTGCTTGCCAACCACATGCTCCATCGCGACCAGAAATTCCTGCGCGAGCCGTCCATGTGTGACGAGAATAAGACCGATCATGGGGGGTGCTTGTACCAATTGCTGAATCTTGAACTATGGTTGCCGACGTCAGTTTCGGACCCGTGCGCCGCTTTTCAGGAACTCTCTCCTGCCCGGCGGATCGTCGCTATTCGGGCGGCGGCGCGGGGCTTTCCTCTATGGCATCTGTGGGTCTTGACGTCAGATTGCGATGCTGGACAGTGGGACAAAAGCCCGCTGCTTGCAAGCGTTTGGTGATCTCCTGCGCGACGAACACCGACCGGTGTCTCCCCCCGGTACACCCTATCGCAATATGCACATAGGCCTTGGCGGCATCCTGATAGCGGGGCAGCAGAAAGGTGAGCAGATCGACGATTCGGTCGATGGCGCCCTGATACGCCCCGTCCGCCTCGATGAAGGCGCCCACCGGGGCATCGAGCCCGGTCAGGTCGCGCAACGACCGATCCCAATAGGGATTGCGCAGGAAGCGCATGTCGAACACTAGGTCCGCACTCGGCGGCATCCCGCGGGCAAAGCCGAAGCTGGTCAGGATCACGCTGGTGGGCGATTGCTCGAGCGCGAAACGCCTGCGGATTTCCTGCTGCAGGTCGGACACAGGCATGTTGGTCGTGTCGATGACGTTTTCTGCCCAGCGCCGCAACGGCTGGAGCCATTCGCGTTCCTCGGCAATGCCCGCCTCTGCCGACCGGTCCTGCGCCAAGGGGTGACGCCGCCGCGTTTCGGCATAGCGCCGCTGCAGCTCGCGTCCGGCACAATCGAGGAACAGAGTGCTGATCGCGTAATCGGGCCGCTGTTCCAGATCGCGCACCTGGCGGACGATCTCGCCCGGGTCAAAGCCGCGGGTGCGGGTATCAAATCCGATGGCCAAGGGCCGTTCCTGCCCCGACCGGCGAACCGCCTGCGGCGTATCCATCAGCAGCGGCAGCAAGCGGATGGGGAAATTGTCGATCGCTTCCCAGCCCAGATCTTCTAGCGTCTTGAGCGCGGTGGTCTTGCCAGCGCCCGAAAGACCGGTGACCAGCATGACCCGGTGCGGTTGGGATTGCTCGGGCGTCGAAGTCTGTATGCTGGACTCGCTCATCTGCCACCCCCGGCGCGGCGCGAACATTCGCGCCCCGCACGCCTCGTTCCCTAGCCCTTCACGCCATAGGCTTGCAACGCCATTTCCGCCTTGATCGCCAGCACCTGGCTTTCGGGCGACAGCAGGATTTCAGGCACGGCAACGCCCAGGATCACGCGCTGCTGGCTGTGCTCGATCCAGCGGGGGGCAGCGCGGTTCAGCTCGATCAGCAAGGCCACCGGGCAGTCCGGGCCCGGTTCGATCGGCAGCAGCCCGAGGTTGCGGACTTCAATCAACCCGCGGATATTCTGTGCTGGCGACGCAATGAGACGCCCGGCGTCCAGCCGCAGTGCGGTGTGATCGTCGCTGATCAACCGCGCCCCGCGATCGATCAGCGCCAGCGCCAGCTCGGACTTGCCGATGCCGGATTCGCCGCTGATCAGCACCGCTGCACCGCCGATGCTGATGCAGCTCGCCGGATAGATTCCGTGTTCACCCTGCGTCATTGTGCCCTCCCCCCAGCGGTGCTTTTGCGGTGACGATAGCGCCGGCGTCAGGCCGGGGAAATGGGCAGCTCCTGATTGTCCATCGCGGGCAGGCAGATTTCGAACACCGCACCCGGTGCCCCGTCATCGCGATCGGACACGGTGATCGTGCCGTGATGCCCCTCGACGATCGTCCGGGCGATCGCGAGACCCAGCCCGCTGTGCTGGCCGAACGCTTCGCCCTCGGGCCGCGCGCTGTGAAAGCGGCGGAAGATTTCTTCGCGCTCGCTCGGCAGCACGCCAGGGCCTTCGTCGATCACGCGCACCAGAACGCGCCCGCGCAGCTGCGTCGCCTCGATCCGCACCAGCCCGCCGGGCGGAGAGAAAGAGACCGCATTGTCGAGCAGGTTGGAGATCACCCGTTCCAGCCGGGTGCCCTCCCCCATCACCACCGCGACGCCGCGCCGCGGGCGCGCAAAGGCGGTTTCCCGCCCCTGGTTCAGCCCGCGTACCTGCCGTACCTCGAGCAGGTTCTCGATCATCTCGCCGAGGTCAATCGGCTCGAACCGCGTGCGGGTAAGCTGGGCATCGACGCGCGAGGCTTCGGATATGTCGGTGATCAACCGGTCGAGCCTGCGCACATCGCTGCAGGCGATCTCGAACAGCTGCGCGCGAAGCGCCTCGTCCTTGACGCTGCCCAGCCCTTCGAGCGCCGACCGAAGCGAGGCCAGCGGGTTCTTGAGTTCGTGGCTGACATCGGCGGCAAACGCTTCGGTGGCATCGATCTTCTGGCGCAGCGCCATGCTCATGTCGGACAACGATCGGGCCAGCAGCCCGATCTCGTCACCGCGCGATGGCAGGCGCGGCACCACCACCTCGCGCGCACGGCCCAGCCGCACCCGCACCGCAGCACTCGCCAGCCGCCGCAGCGGCTTGACGATGGTGCGCGCCAGGAACAGCGAGAACAGCACCGAAACCAGCGCCGTCGCCAACACGATCATCGCCAGATTGAACCGCTCTGCGCGCACGATCCGGGTGATGTCGCGCGCATTATAGCTGGTCACCAGCACGCCATCGCCGCGCGGCAGCGCGATTGCGGCGCTGATCATCGGGGTGCGATCCGGCGCATAACGCATCCGGGCATGCACCGACCGCCCTTCCAGCGCTGCGACCGCCTCAGGCCAGTTGCGCAATCGATCGGGCTGACGCTCGACAAACCGGTCCACGCGTTGCGCATCGACCAGCCAGTCAAAGCCCTGATCGAGCAGACGCGCGGCATGGCGCTGCCAGGGTTCCTCGTCGGGATCGCGCAAGGCATAGGTCGGCGGCGCGAGGGCAAAGCTGTCCAGCAGCAGCGCCCCTGACACGTCGTACAGCCGGATGCGCGAGTCATAGCGGTCGCTGACCGCCCGCATCATCGCGATCCGGTCTGCCTGGTCGAGCCGTTCGAGCGCATGGCCGAGCAGCCAGATGCTCTGCTGCTCCTGCTCCAGCCGTTCCTGGATGATCTGTTCGCGATAGCTGTCGAGATACAGCAGGCCGCCACCCAGCATCGCGATGGCGAACACGTTCACCGCCAGGATCCGCCAGGTCAGCGAAACCCTGCGGGTCCAGCGCAATCGCAGCGCCGGAGGATTATTCTCCTGAGAAACGGTATCCGGCGCCATACAGGGTATCGATAGCGGAAAATTCGTCGTCGACCTCGCGGAACTTGCGCCGCAGTCGCTTGATGTGGCTGTCGATGGTGCGATCATCGACATAGACATCGTCCTGATAGGCCGCGTCCATTAGCTGGTTGCGGCTCTTGACCACGCCAGGGCGGGCGGCCAGCGCCTCCAGGATCAGGAATTCGGTGACGGTGAGCGTGACCCTCTTGCCATCCCAGCTGACCATGTGCCGGGCCGGGTCCATCTCCAGCCGCCCCCGCACGATCGGATCGGCCACGGGCTCGTCGCTGGGCGCATCGGGCGCGCGCATCAGCTCGGCCCTGCGCAGGATCGCCTTGATGCGTGCGATCAGCAGCCGCTGCGAGAAGGGCTTGGTGATATAATCGTCCGCGCCCATCGCTAGGCCCAGCGCTTCGTCCAGCTCCTCGTCCTTCGAGGTGAGGAAGATCACCGGTACCGCGCTGGTCTCGCGCACCCGGCGCAGCAGTTCGAGGCCGTCCATGCGGGGCATCTTGATGTCGAACAGGCACAGATCGGGCGGGGTTTCGGTGATTGCCTTGAGCGCGGCCTCACCATCCGAATACAGCCGCGTGACAAAGCCTTCCGCCTGCAGCGCGATCGACACCGAAGTCAGAATGTTGCGGTCATCATCGACCAGCGCAATCACTGCCGCCATGGGTGGCTGAATCCTCCTCGCTCACTCCAGCCTGCCGGTCGCATATCACGGCGTCAGCGTAAACAGCTTTATCGACCATATTGCAGCGCAGCATATTGGGGTGAGAGCGATAACTCTGCACTACCCATGTTATGACACCGGTAGCAGCTATTGACAGGTCACCGGCCAGTGGTCTTGGGACTAATCATCACGGGGGTTGAGCTGTGTGAGTCGCCGCAAAAAGAAGCGGGCTGATCGGTGGGCGCAAGTCAGCCAGAGGCGGCAACAATTTGGGAGTATTTCAGCAGTGGCTATCAAATCCAAAGTTTCGCTTGCCGATCAAGGCTTTACCGCAACCGAAAACCAGCACTGGAACCTGGGCACCGAAGCCCTGGTCGAAGAGGCGCTTCGCAATGGTGAAGGCTCGCTGGCCAAGGGCGGCGCGCTGGTCGTCGCGACCGGCAAGCACACTGGCCGCAGCGCCAATGACAAGTTCATCGTCCGTGATGCAGAGACCGAAAACTCGGTCTGGTGGGGCAAGACCAACGTCGCCATGACGCCGGAAAACTTTGCGACGCTGAAGGCCGATTTCCTCGCGTTCCTGGGCGAAAAGTCCAAGCTGTACGTGCAGGACCTGTTCGGCGGTTCGCAGCCCGAATACCGCGTCAACGTGCGCGTGATCAACGAATTCGCCTGGCACAGCCAGTTCATCCGCACCCTGCTGGTCCGTCCCACCGCCGACCAGCTGGCTGATTTCGCGCCTGAATACACGATCATCGATCTGCCCAGCTTCCGCGCCGATCCGGCCAAGCACGGCACGCGCAGCGAAACCGTGGTCGCGGTGAACCTCAGCGAAAAGCTGATCCTCATCGGCGGCACCGCCTATGCGGGCGAGATGAAGAAGTCGGTGTTCGGCATCCTCAACTATCTGCTGCCCACCCAGGGCGTGATGCCGATGCATTGCTCGGCCAACATCGGTCCTGAAGGCGACACTGCGGTGTTCTTCGGCCTGTCGGGCACCGGCAAGACCACGCTGTCAGCCGATGCCAGCCGCACGCTGATCGGCGATGACGAGCATGGCTGGTCGGACACTGCCGTGTTCAACTTCGAAGGCGGCTGCTACGCCAAGATGATCAACCTCTCGCCCGAGGCAGAGCCTGAAATCTATGCCACCACGCAGCGGTTCGGCACGGTGCTGGAAAACGTGGTGATGGATCCGGAAACCCGCACGCTCGATTTCGCCGACAACACCCTCGCCGAAAACAGCCGCGGATCGTACCCGATCGATTTCATCCCCAACACCTCGGCGGATAACCTGGGCCCGGTGCCGAAGAACATCATCTTCCTGACCGCCGATGCCTATGGCGTGCTGCCTCCGATCGCGCGGCTGACGCCCGAGCAGGCGATGTACCACTTCCTGTCGGGCTATACCGCACGCGTCGCCGGCACCGAAATCGGCGTGACCGAGCCTTCGGCGACCTTCTCGACCTGCTTCGGTGCACCGTTCATGCCGCGTCACCCCTCGGTCTACGGCAACCTGCTCAAGGAGCGGATCGCCAAGGGCAACGTCACCTGCTGGCTGGTCAACACCGGCTGGACCGGCGGCAAGTACGGTGTCGGCAGCCGCATGCCGATCAAGGCGACCCGCGCGCTGCTCAACGCCGCGCTCGACGGCAGCCTCAACAGCACCCAGTTCGAGACCGATCCCAACTTCGGCTTCGAGGTTCCGGTCAGCGTACCGGGTGTCGACAGCGCCATCCTCAATCCGCGCAGCACCTGGGCGGACAAGGCGGAATATGACGCGACCGCGCAGAAGCTGGTCGGCCAGTTCATCGACAACTTCGCGCAGTTCGAAGACCATGTCGACGACGCCGTCCGTGCTGCAGCGCCCCAACGTCAGGCGGTTGCCGCCTGATACTGCCCGGATCAGATCGGGCATTCCTTCGAAGAAAGCCCGATCATGACCGGACACGCCATACGCTATTTTGAATCGTCATCAGCCGTTCGCATCATGGGCGAGCGGCTGATTGCGTCTTGCCTGCCGCACAACGAATGGACGCACGAAGCCCATGTCGCCGCCTGCCTGTGGCTGATCGCCGAACGGCCCGATCTTGATGCAGCGCGCGACTTTCCCGCCATCATCCGAAGGCACAATGACAGCGTCGGCACGCCGAACACCGACAGCAGCGGTTTCCACGCCACCATCACGCATTGCTATGTTGCAGGCGTCGCGAGCTTTCTGGCGCGTGTCGACCCCGCACAGCCGCTGGTGGACAAGATCAACGCCCTGCTCGATTCCCCCGAAGGTGCGCGCGACTGGCCGCTGCATTTCTATTCGCGCGACCGCCTGTTCTCGGTGGAGGCGCGGCGTGCGGTGATTTTACCTGATCTGGCCCCGCTTCCCGAGTGAATGTCATGGCGACCACCCCGGCCCCATGTTAACTTGGGAGCCGCACATAGGGAGTGGTACGCATGGATTTCCTCAACAACATCGTTGGCCAGCTGGGCGGCGTCGACAAGATCGCAGGCCTTGCCAAGCAGGTAGGCCTCAGCGAAGCGCAGGTGCAGTCTGCCATGGCCGCGCTCGGCAAGGCCGCGCCCCAGCCCGGCGACACGGTCGCATCGGCGGCTGAGTCGACCGGCTTGCCGATGGACAAGCTCAGCGACCTGCTTGCGCAAGTCGGCGGCGAAGACGCGCTGAAAAAGGTCACCGGCTTTCTGGATCAGGACGGCGACGGCAATCCGATGAACGACATCATGGGCTTCGCAAAGAAGTTCACGGGGAAGTAATCCTCAAAATCCTCCCCGAGCTTGTCTCGGGGAGGGGGACCATCCGCAGGATGGTGGAGGGGAAACGGGATAGCACGCCGATCGATCAGCAGCGCGATCCCACTGCCCCTCCACCCCCCGCTGCGCGGGCGGTCCCCCTCCCCCAGCAAGCTGGGGGAGGATTTGAATTACTGAGCCGCGTCCTTCACGTCCTCTCCCGCTTCGATCAGCGCAGCATCGCCGTATCGCGGCAGCGCTTCGATCTCGTCGATCGTTTCCAGCTCGCGCTTGCCGGTCTCGATGTTGAGCGCGGCGAACTTGCGGCCTGTTGACAGCACGTTGCGCTCGAAGCTGCCGACGAACTTGTTGTAATGGCCAACCGCGCTCGACAGGCCTGAGCCGACGCGCTTGAGATGCTCGGCGGAGACCGCGAGACGGTCGTACAGTTCCTTGCCCAACTGGCCGATCTGCTTGGCCTCGGCCGCCAACCCTTCCTGCCGCCATACGCTGGCGACCGTGCGTGCGATCGCGACGAGATTGGTCGGGGTGGCCAGCAGCACTTTCTTGTCGAACGCATGGTCCCACAGCGACGGGTCATGCTCGAGAGCGGCGGACAGGAAATGCTCGCCGGGAACGAACATGATCACGTAATCGGGCGCGTCGGAGAACTGATCCCAATAGGCCTTGCGCGACAGGCCATCGATATGCGCCTTCATCGAGGCGCAGTGCGCGGCGAGCGCGATCTTGCGCGCGCCATCGTCATCCGCCCCGAATGCGTCCTGATAGGCGTTCAAGGAAACCTTCGCGTCGATCACCAGCGACCGCCCGCCGGGCACCTTGACGACGGCATCGGGGCGCAACCGGCCGTCCTCGGTATCCAGGCTGACCTCCATCGCGAAATCGGTGCGTTCGGCAAGCCCGCAGCTTTCGAGCACATTGCGCAGCTGCTGCTCGCCCCAGCGTCCGCGCGCCTTGGGAGCATTGCGCAAGCTGTTGACCAGCCGCGCGGCCTCGGCCTGCACGCGGTCCTGCCCGGCGCGCATCTGCTCGATCAGCCCGGTCAGCGTGCCATAGGCCTCGCTGCGGGTCGCCTCGATCTTCTGCACCTGCTCCTCATAGGTCTTCAGCCGCTCACCCACCGGGGCAAGCAGCATGCGGATCTTCTCCTCGTTCTTTTCCTCGGACTGAGCGAACCGCTCGTTGGCGCGGCGCAGGAACGCCTCCTGCGCTTCGCCCAACAGCTTGTTGCCGACCTCGCCGAACTGCTGCGCGAGCTGCTCGCGCGCTTCGACAAGCTGGCGGACCTGCTTTTCGTGGTTGGCGGCGTCAGCCTTCATCGTCGCAAGTTCCCGCGCGACGCCAGCATGCTCAGCGCGCAGGGTATCGAGCCGGGCAGCGAGATCATCGGCCTGGCGGGCGCGTTCGGTGGCAGCGGCAAGCTGGCCGGAAAGCGCAGCATTCTCGGCGCGCACGCCTTCCAGCCGCAGCGACAGGTCATCGGCCAGCTTCGCGCGTTCACTGGCACCTGCCAGATCACGGATCGCGGCATTGAACTGGTCCTGCAGCGCCTTGAGCGCCGCCTGCGCCTCTTCGCGCTCTGCACGGGCGTCAGCGACAGGCTTGCCACCAAGAAACCAGCCGATGACGAGGCCTGCGATCAGGGCGATGACGATGACGGCTGCGACCCAAAGGTCCATGGTAAATCCCCGCGCGAAAAAATGGAACGAAAAGCGAACTTAAAGCGTGGGAGATGCGTTGGCAATGGGGGAGTGCCTCAGCGCTGCGGACAACCGGCCCTTGTCGTCGCCCCCTACAAAGGCACAAATCACGTCATGCCCGCGAACGCGGGAATCCGGATTTAACGAGACGCAGGCGAAGAAGCCGGACCCCCGCTTGCGTGGGGGTGACGATCTGATTCGAACGTTGAAATAGGTGGCTGCTCAAGCCGCCTTGCGCATCTTCTCGAGCTTTTTCAGCACCATCTGGCGCTTGAGCCGTGAGAGATGGTCGATGAAGAGAATGCCTTCGAGATGATCCATCTCATGCTGCAGGCAGGTGGCCATCAGGCCGTCCATCGCCTCTTCATGCACCTTGCCATCGAGATCCTGCCAGCGGGCGCGGATCGAGGACGGGCGCTCGACATCGGCATACTGATCGGGAACCGACAGGCAGCCTTCGTTGTACAGCGTGTAATCGGCCGAAGGATCGAGGATTTCGGGATTAATGAACACGCGCGGCGCGCGGATTGGCTTGCCTTCCTCGTCTTCCTCGGACTGCAGATCGATCACCAGCACGCGCAGCGGAACACCCACCTGGATCGCGGCCAGGCCAATGCCCGGCGCGTCATACATGGTCTCGAACATGTCGGCGACCAAAGTGCGCAAATCGTCGTCGAACGTCTCGACCGGGGTGGAGACGGTCTTTAACCGCGGATCGGGCACTTCAAGAATGGGACGGATAGCCATGCCGTCCAGATATGACTGCAAGCCCCGATGGTCAAGCCATCGAGGGCAAACGGTCAGCTGCGACCGAAGGTGCGCTGCGCACCCATCGCCGCGCCGGCCATCGGAGGACGACGCCCGAAGGTGCGGCGCTCGACCAGCGGATTGGCTTCCTTTTCGAGCGCGGCCAGAGACACGCGGAACAGTTCGCGCAGGCCGACGATATCCTGCAGCAGCTCGTCGGGCGTTTCGTGGATTTCGACGCAGTGCCGTGCGGTCATCTCGATCTGTTCGGACAACAGCCCCAATTGCTCCGCACCGAACTGCAGCGCCTCGCTCTTGAGGGTATGCGCGGGCAGCACGAGCCCGGCTGCACTGCTATCGCGCATGGCCGCCTCGATCGCATCGACCGATTTGATGCCGTCCTCGCGGAAATAGCCCAGGATGCGCACAAAGTCGCTGCCGAGCGTCGCACGCGACTCGGCATAGGTCGACCAGTTAATGAGCGGCGCCTCTTCATAGGCCATGATGCAATCTCCCGGCGTGCCCCAAAGCACTCAGACCCGGAAAATACATCAGGATTGGTAAATGAATCCTTGCGATGAAGATGTAACTGCCGCGGTTAACAACAGAACCGCAGTCAAAATCCAGACCTCACCGCAATGTCCGGTCAATCCTTGGAGAACGGATTTTTCGGCGCGCGATACGTCAGGCGAACCGGTACAGCACCAAAGTTCAGCTCACGCCGCAATCCGTTGATCAGATAGCGCGAATAGCTTTCGGGCAGTTCGTCCACACGGGTCCCGAAAATGACGAAGCCCGGCGGTCGGACCTTCGCCTGGGTGATGTAGCGGAGCTTGATGCGCTTGCCGCCAGGAGCCGGCGGCGGGTTGGTTTCCACCGCCATTTCGAACCAGCGGTTGAGCTGACCGGTCGAAACGCGCCGCGACCATGCGGTCCGCGTTTCGAACGCGACCTTGATCAGCGTATCGATCCCCTTGCCCGTCACGCCCGAGATGGTCAGCACCGGCACGCCGCGCAGCTGCGCCAGACCTTCGTCCAGCGCCGCCTTGATACCGTTGAACAGGCTGGAGGCGTCTTCGGCCACATCCCATTTGTTGATCGCAATGACCAGGGCGCGGCCTTCCTTGATCACATTGTCGGCGATCTTGAGCTCCTGCAGCTCCAGCCCGCGAGTCGCATCGAGCAACAGCACGACGACTTCGGCATAATCGATCGCCCGGCGCGCATCGGCGACCGAGAGCTTTTCGAGCTTGTCGACCACCTTGGCCTTCTTCCGCATCCCGGCGGTGTCGATCAGCCGGACCTGGCGCGGCGGCGAGTCGTCGGCAGGCTCCCATGTCCAGTCGATCGCGATCGAATCGCGCGTGATCCCGGCTTCGGGGCCGGTAATCAGACGGTCCTCGCCCAGGATCTTGTTGATCAGCGTGGACTTGCCCGCATTGGGACGCCCGACAATCGCAAGCTGCAAGGGTGCAGCTTCCACCGCGTTTTCGTCGACGGTTTCGGCATCGACGTTGATCGCAGGCAGCTGCGTGTCATCGCCATCGCCATCGTCCCAGTCCTCGATCAGCGGGCGCAGCGCGTCGAACAGCTCGGCCAGCCCCACGCCATGCTCGGCGCTGAACGCGATCGGTTCGCCCAAGCCAAGGGAATAGGATTCCATCAGGCCGCCATCGGCTGCGCGGCCTTCGGCCTTGTTGCCCATCAGGATGATCGGCGTCTTGGTGGTCCGCAGCCAGCGGGCGATTTCCTCATCGAGCGGGGTGATGCCAGCGCGCGCATCGAACACGAACAAGGCCGCACGGGCAGTGGCCACGGCCTGTTCGGTCTGGCGGCGCATCCGTCCGGGCAAAGTCTCGGGGTCTTCGTCCTCGTAGCCTGCTGTATCGACGATCTGGAAATGCAGGCCCAGCAGTTCGGCCTTGCCCAGCCGCCGATCGCGCGTGACTCCAGGCTGGTCATCGACCAGAGCCAGCTTCTTGCCCACCAAGCGGTTGAACAGGGTGGATTTGCCGACATTGGGTCGGCCGATGATGACGATTTCGGGTAACATGTTAGGGTCCAAACTCAATCAGGGCGCGGTCGAGGCGTCCAAATGGCAAACAGCTCGGTCGAAGGTGCCCGCCGGGAAGGCTGGCTGCCTTTCCAAGGGCAGCTTTGGCCGAGATGGAAGCCATTTGGCCGTCCCGAAGGGATTTGGCCAAAATGGCCCATTGCAGCGTCAGGAAGTCTTGAAATATCGGCATATTCCGGCGCCTTCCTTCCTCGCACTGGGCCGTTTTGCTCCAAACCTCGATCGCGCCCTGATTGAGTTTGGACCCTTACGCCCTTATCGCGGAAGAGAGACTTTGTCTCCCCCCGCAATCAGGTGCCTGCGCGAACGCTGCTCAGCGATACGCGGTAATCGTCCCGCCGTCGTCGAGGATATAGAGCGTGTTGTCCGCCACGATCGGGGGCAGCGAGACCTTTTCCTTCACGTCGAACAGCAGCGTAAAGGTGCCGTCTGCCGGGTTGATCGAGCCCACTTCGCCATTGGTGTTGGCGGTGAACAGCCGTCCGCCAGCCAGAACCGGACCGTTCCAGTAGATCTGGCCTTCCTTCTTCTTTTCCTTGCGATAGCGCTGCAGCTGGGTCGACCAGCGCACCTTGCCGGTGGCGCGCGCGATGCACAGGATGCGCGCATCGTCGGTCAGCACGAACAGCCACTCGCCCGCGATCACCGGGGTGGAAATGCCTGCGATGTTCAGTTCCCAGATGCGCTGACCGGTGACCAGTTCATAAGCGGCCATGCGGCCGCCCTCACCCACGGCGTAGACACGGCCGCGGTCGATGATCGGATCGGCATCGATATCGGTCAGTGTCGACACAGAGGTCGAAATGCTGGTGCGCGCGAGCGCGTCCGACCACAGATTGCGGCCGTTCTCATAACGATAGGCGATCAGTTCGCCGCTGGAAAAGCCTGCGACGACAGTGCCCTGGCCCGCCGCAGGCGCAGCAACGCCGAACACGCCGGCCTGGCCGAGCGAGCCGCTCTGGTTCCAGGTGGTGGTGCCGTCGGCCTGGTTGAGCGCGATCAGCTGGTTGTCCTGGGTCATCACATAGACCGAACCGAACGCCAGCGTGGGCGCGCCGCGCAACGGGCCTGCGGGCTTCACGCGCCAGATCTGCGATCCGTCGGAGGGGTTGAGCGCAGCCACCTCGCCGACGCCATTGGTGGCATAGACGCGGGTCGCATCGGCGCTGACGCCGCCGCCGAACACCGATGCCGAGCCATCGCCCGGCGCTTCGAGCTTGACCGCCCAGACCTGCGATCCGGAGGCGGTATCATAGCAATGAACGATGCCGTCGGTATCCACCGCGTAGAGCCTGCCGCCATAGACGACCGGCGCAGCGGCGAGCCGGACGCGAAGGCTGGACCCTGCGATCTTCGCGCTCCAGGCGCGGCTAATCGAATCGCCGATGGCAAGATGGCCGACCGCCTTGGTCGCGCTTCCGCCCGGCTGGCTCCAGTTGGCATTGGCGGTGGCAGGCGGCAGAATCACCGAAACGCCGGCCAGGTCCTTGTCGACGTCCGCACCGCTTTCTGCGCGGGTCAGGATCGAAGTGCGATTGCCCACCGTGGGGGTTACCTTGGGCTTGTCGCCACCGCCCAGAACACCACACCCTGCCAAAGTTGCCGACAGCGCGAACAACATCGCCCATTTGGTCTTGTGCATTGCCAGTCAAGCTCCCCGAATCATCAAAAACGCATCATCAACGGTAGCGACCCGCAAATCGTATTACTGTGCACCTGCTGGTGCTGCCAGTCCCGGCGCAGTCACGGGCGCGCTGACGCCCTGAGCCTTGCTGGGATCAACCACCGCATCGACGCCCATGACACCGGCCAACTGACGCGCACGTGAACGGATGGTTTCCGGCACCTGCTTGTCTTCGGCCAGCTTCTGGAACAACGGCCCGGCCAAATCGGGCTTGTTCATCCGCATGTGCGCGATCGCGACCATTTCGCCGGCGCTGCCGAACCAGGGATTGCCTGGAACGGCCAGCGGCTTCAGCCGGGCGATCACATCCGCCGGCTTGAGACTGTCATATTCTGCTGCGGTCTGCCGGATCAGCGCCAGATCGCGCAGCGGCTGCGGCAGGCTGTCATCGGCGGCGACCTTGGCAAAGGCAGCCGCGGCCGCCTTGGGGTCGTTCTGTTCCTGCTTGATGCCCGCAGCGAGAATCTGCGAGACCGCCCGATAGCCAGGCTGATCGGCAGTTTCGAGCGCCTTCAGCGCGTTGGTGGCTCCTGAAAGATTGCCGTTGCGCACCGCATCCAGCGCGTTGGTCATCTCTTCGCCGCGCTCGCCGGCAGCTTCGCTCTGCGCATGCTGGTACCAGAACCAGCCGCCCAGCGCGAGCAGCAGCACGACGATGCCGATCAGGATGAACTTGCCGTAATTCTGGACGATGCCGGCCATCTGGTCCTGCCGCAGAGCATCATCGACCTCGCGAAGGAACATATTGTCACGCGCGGCATCTGCGTCCTTGTTAGGTGTCAGCGCCAATTGGGACTCCTTGCATAACCTGCACTGCCGAAAAGCTAGCGCTCCGGCTCAAGGTCAGCGTCTTTAACCGTCGCATTCGGCAAAAGCCATGGCAAATTTGCCCGTAACCGTCCCCGTTCAGAACCGCTTTCTGAAACTCAGCGAAACCACGCGGCCCTGCGGGTCTATGAACCCCGCCTGGTAGCGCAGCGGAATATCGCCCGCATCGGTGGTCACGCGCTGCTGTGCGTTGAAGATGTTGTCGACGCCCAGCCGCAGCCGTGATCCCTTGAGAAAGGGTACCGCCGCGGTCAGCTTGGGCTTGTTGTCGAAATTGACGAACGCGCGCATGCCGAAGGTCGCGATATCGTTGAACCGCAGATCGGTTGCGCCGGGCAGAACCCCGCCATCAACCCGCGATCCGCTCTGGTAATTGCCGGTAAAGCGCAAGCCCACACCGTTGAGGAAGAGGCCGCCCTCCATCTCGATACCATGGCGCGGAACACCGCCGCTCGACCCGATCGCCGAACCATCGAGCAGGTCGAGCTCGGGCAGACCGGCACGGATACGGATCGTCTCGGCAAAGCGGATCGTGTGATAGATCGAGATGTTCCAGCGACCGCCACGGCCGCCAGCGCCCGGACCAAACCCGCCGCTCGGACCGCGCGGGGGGCCGCCTGCGCCAGGTCCGCGCGGAGGCCCGCCAGCGGCTGCGCGTTCGCCCCGCGGCCCCCCGGCGGGAGGAGCGCCTGCCTGGCCTTCACCGCGCGGCGGACCGCCTGCGCCAGGACCACCGCGCGCACCGCCACCGCCTGCGCCGCCACCACGATCGCTGCCGCCGATCTGCCGCGAGAAGTTGATGCCATAACGCACCCGGTCGCTCGTCACCCGGTCATAGTTGATCGCGCGCTGATCGATCGCCACCAGCGAACCATCGGCATCGCGGATGATGCGATCGGGGAACGCTGCTTCGATCTCGGGGGTGAGGATCGGGAACGAGGACGTCGTTCCATAGCTGCGGTTGCGGATATATTCCGCGAGGAAATCCAGCCCCTCGATGAACGGCGGGCGATAATTCAGCGATAGCTTGACGTCGCGCCGCTCTTCCGGGGTCAGCAACGGATTGCCGCCCGAGATGATCGTCGCCAGCACGGTTTCGTTGCGCGCAAGATCAAAGGTGCTGACATTGGGGGTGACGATCTGCGGATCGCCCAGCTGGCCGATACCCGGCGCTGCCTCTTCCGCGATCAGCGACGCCTGGATGGTGACCGTATCGGTCGGCGACCAGTTGAGACCATAGCCGAAGCTCAGCAGCCCGCCGACATCGCTGAGTTCGCGATACCCCAGATTGCCGTTGACCGACAGCTTGCCGAACCAGTCGCTCATGTAGCTGTCGACCAGCGGCACATCGATATTGCCCGAGACGCTCGCCTCGCTGCGGGTGAGCGAATTGCTGCCCTGCCCGGCCAGCCGGCTGTCGGTCGAATCCTGCAGGCGCCGGGCAAAGCCCCCCACCAGCGTCACGTTGACCGGGCCGGCGGGAAGATCGGCCAGCTTGCCATTGGCGGTGAGCTGGCTGTTGAACAGCTGGTTGCGGCTTTGCGCGGAATCGCTGACCAGCGCGGGCAGCAACGACCCCAGGGTTCCGGTAAACGGGTTGATCGCGTTGGTGGCGCGCGAGATCGCGGCCTGCAGACCGGTGACATCCGCCGGCTGGTCGATGATCGTCAGCGTGTCGACGCGGGTATAGTCGCCGGTCAGCGCCCATTTCCAGTTGGCGGGCAGCACGCCGTTGGCGTTGAAACCCAGCGAATAGGTGTCGGTATCGACCGTCCGTGTGATCGCCCGGGGATCGCCGAACGCGGTCAGCAGGCTGACATCGCGGCTGAAGGGGGAGAACGGGTTGCTGGTCGGGATGGTCAGCGTTGCGGTGTTGAGGCCGAGCAGCGAGGTTGCAAAATTGTTGGTATAGGTCGCGTTGACCTGCACGTTGGTATCGACGCCGAGCGTGCGGATGTAGGTCGCATTGGCCTGGATGCGGTCGGAATTGGGGACGAGCGTGCGGAATTCGCCCAGATCGGTGGTGTTGGCAGCGCCGGTAAAGGCGGACAAGGCGGGCGCACCGGTGATGCCTTGGGGTACACCGGCCAGCGTCACCGTACGGCCGGCCAAAGCACTGAGTGCCGGATCGATCGCCGCGCCGCTGGCAAAGGGCGATGCGCCGATATTGCCGCCCAAGGCGAACGGTGCCGTGCTGTCAGGCTGCACGATGCCGCGCTCGCTTTCGCGCAATGCGGTCGCCATCTCGTACTCGACATCGACAATCAGCCGGGTGTTCTTGCCCAGCTTGGTAAAGGTGCCCTCGAACTCGGTGGTGCCATAGCCGCCCTGGGTGGACAGGCCATTGTCGATCTCTGCGGCCAGGCTCTGATAGTTTTCGACCAGGATGAAGTTGATGACGCGCTGGTCGGGGCGGAAGCCGTATTTGAGCGCGAGTTCCTCGGGAAACACCTCGACCTTCTGGATTGCCTCGGGCGGTATGTCGCGGATCGCACGGAAGCCCGAGACGCGCTGGCCGTTGAGTAGCACCACGGGGCCATCACCGCCGCGCCCGCGCGCGCTGCCCGTCTGCGGCGCGATCTGCTGGAGCAACTCGGCGAGCGATGACGCACCATAGCTTGCGACATCGGCCGCGCTCAGTTCGGCAACGGGGGGCACATCGGTCTGGATCGCGCCGCGCAGCCGCTCTGCCACCACGACGATGGTATCGCCGTCATCGTCGGGTTCGGTATCGGCCGGGGGACTGGCGGGCGTCTGTGCCTGTGCGCCATCGACGGCAATTCCCTCGGCACCAGCAGCCCTGGTCGTGGCCTCCTCCGTCTCCAGCGAGGCGGCCAGAGCCGCCGGGCACGCAGCGACCAGCAGCGCTGCGGCCAGCGGAAGCGTGGTCATCGGGCGCGGGTTCGCCAGGGCCATAAGGCGCGGTCGCAGCTGTGGCATCATGGGGGACAAGGTCTCTTGTTCTGGTTGGCGCGCCGGGGAAAGCGCTTGGGGAATAAATGTGTTGCAGCGCAATATGATGTGCGCCGTCACCTTAGCCAGTGCTGAATTGTAACAAATTTTGGCATTTGTGCTCGAGTGTTGCCCAAAGGCTGCGGTTATGACGACCGCGCGCCAGAACGGCACCGCTGCGGCAAACCCGTGCAAACTCCCGTCTTTTCTTTTGCACGCTTTGTCTGTAAGGCGCGCTGAACTTTGCGCAGGCTTGTGATTTTCATCGGCGCGCATCAGGGCGGAGCGAACGGTCGCTGCGTCAACACCAGAACCAAATTGCAGGGGCCGAATGGCAAAAGAAGAACTTCTCGAAATGCGCGGCCAGGTGGTCGAACTCCTTCCCAACGCCATGTTCCGCGTGAAGCTGGAAAACGATCACGAGATCCTTGGCCACACCGCCGGCAAGATGCGCAAGAACCGTATCCGCGTGCTGGTGGGCGACGAAGTTCTGGTGGAACTGACCCCTTATGATCTGACCAAGGGCCGGATTACCTACCGCTTCAAGTAATGCCACCGCTGATCCTTGCATCGGCCAGTCCGCGTCGTCAGCAGCTGCTGGCGCGGATCGGCATCACTGCGGACGCGATTGTCCCCGCCGACATCGACGAAACCCCGCTGAAAGCCGAGTTGCCGCGCGTTTACGCGCAGCGCATGGCGGCGGAAAAGGCAGCGGTGGTCGCAGCCCTTCACCCTGATAGCGCCGTTCTGTCCGGCGACACCGTGGTCGCAGTCGGTCGCCGTATCCTGCCCAAGGCCGAAAGCGAGACCGACGCCCGCCATTGCCTGGACCTGATTTCCGGCAGACGCCATCAGGTCCTGTCGGCCGTCACGCTCACGCTTCCCGACGGCCGCAGCCTTCACCGTCTTTCGGAAAACACCGTGATCTTCAAGCGGCTGCATGCCGACGAGATCCAGGCCTATATCGCTGGCGGCGAATGGCAGGGCAAGGCGGGCGGCTATGCCATCCAGGGCACCGCAGAGGCGCTGATCCGCTCGATGTCCGGCAGCTACAGCGGCATCATGGGCCTTCCCTTGTACGAGACGCGCAGCATGCTGGTGACCGCCGGCCTGCTGAACCCTGCGGCATGACCCACTGGATCTACGAAGACGGCATCGGCGAGGAGCGCGCCGCGCTGATCGAGCATGGCCGCATCATCGAGGCCCGCATTCAGCGCAGCGACCTGCTGCTGGCTTGTGGGGCGGTCGTCGAAGCCCGCCTGCTTGCCCGCAGCGCAGGCGGCCACCGTGCCCGGATCGCGCTAGCCGATGGCAGCGAAGCCATGCTGCAGCCGGTGCCCAAGGACCTGAGCGAGGGCAAGACGCTGCGCGCCGAAGTGCTGCGCGAGCCGCTGTTCGAACCCGGAACCGCGCGTCACAAGCCGGCCCGGCTGCGCGCCGTCGCGGCCGATACACCGCTGCATCCCGGGCCCGGCCTGCTCGAAAGAATCACCGCCGACGGCCATGAGATTGTTCGCGCCTCTGCGCACGGACCAGACCTGCTCGCCGAATCGGGCTGGCACGAGGTGATGGCCGAAGCCGAGACCGGGCAGATCGATTTTGCGGGGGGCTCGCTGACGCTGTCGCCCACGCCCGCAATGATGGTGATCGACGTCGACGGCGAGAGTGCTCCGCGCGCGCTGGGGCTGGCAGCCGCCACCCAGGTTGCGCACGCAATCCGCCGACACGGAATCGGCGGCGGGGTTGTCGTCGATTTTCCGACCCTGGCCGACAAGGCGGACCGCAACGCTGTGGTCAACTATTTCGATGCCGCCATGACGCTGCCGTGCGAGCGCACCGCGATCAATGGCTTTGGTCTGATGCAGGTGGTGCTCAAGCGGACACGGGCTTCGCTGATCGAGCTCTGTGCTGGCGATCCGGTGCTCTGGCGGCTGCTGGCGAGCCTGCGCAGCGCCGAGCGCGCGGCGGGCACCGGCGCGCTGACCCTGCATCTTTCGGGAGACGAATCGGCGCGGCTGCTGCGCGACCCCGCATTGCGCGATTCCCTGCAGCGCCGCACCGGCCGTCCGGTTGCGGTTGCCGCGATCCCTGCCTAGATAGCCTGCATGGCCAATCCCCGCCCCTGCCCGTTGTGCCGCAAGCCCGCACGCGCCGAATTCTCGCCGTTCTGCAGCAAGGCCTGCAAGGATCGCGACCTGCTGCAATGGCTGGGCGAAGGCTATAGCGTTCCGGGACCGCCCGCTGACGAGCCCGATGCAGAGTATGATTGAGACCGGTTGCGGCCTGTGTGATTTTGCTATGGACAAGCCCCGCCAAGCCTGCCTATAGGCGGCGCTCCAAATCGCCGGTGAGGCGATGATCGGCTCAGCCACCTGCCTGCAGGTTGGCACAGGCCCGATGCCCGGGTAGCTCAGTTGGTAGAGCATGCGATTGAAAATCGCAGTGTCGGCGGTTCGACCCCGTCCCCGGGCACCACTTTTTCTCCCTGCCCATTTTGCCCGCGCAAGGCGCTTGCCTGATCCGGTCTGATTTCCGATAGCTTGGCCCCCAGCGTGTCAGTGGGGGTGCCATGGACGATGTCAGATTCACCAGTCGGCCCGCACCGCCTGCGCTTGCCCATGCAGTGCTGGAGCTATGGCACCTCGATGATCCCGGCGCCCCGCATTGCGGGTTGCCAAAGCCCTTTGTCGAAATCGTGATCAGCCTGCGCGGCATCCACTGGTGGTGGCCTGCACCCGGAATGCCCGAGCATCGCTATGCCACCAGCTGGGTGACCCCAGTGCAGAATGGGCCGCGCTTTGCCCGCGCCGAGGGGCGACGCCAACTGGTGGGCGCGCGGTTGCACCCCTGGGCCGCCAAAGCGTGGCTGGGCGCTCTGCCTCCCGGTGATGGCACCCCGCCGCCCAGGCTGTCGCAATGGCTCGGGCGCGAGGCAGGCGTGCTGCGCGATTCCCTCAAGGCAGCTGCGCATACCGACGCCATGTTCGCGCGGCTCGCGGACTGGCTGGCCGCACGGCTGCCCGGACCCGATGCCATCAACCTGCTACATCCTGCCGACGAGACAGGCCGCGCCAGGGACCTCGCCATGGCCTCGCAGGCGACTCCCCGGCACTATCGCCGGGTGTTTGCAGGGGGAACAGGGCTGGCGCCGAAACGCTGGCTGCTGCTGCGCCGGCTCGACGCCGTGCTGCGCGATCCCCGGCTCGCCGACCCGCATTTCTCGCTGGCGATCCTGGCCTGCGAGCATGGCTTTGCCGACCAAGCGCATCTGACCCGCGACATGAAGCGGTTTACCGGCGCCACTCCCGGGCAGTTCCGCCACAGGGCCACGCATTATCCGCCGCACATGCTGCTGCCGCGATGACCCCTTTGTTCAATCCCGGCGCTGGCCGTGCTGCTAATCCGGATGGCGAAAGGAGTGCGGCATGAAATTCGGGCGCAGCATAATGGGGACCGTGGCGGGGATCATGACAGCCGGATTGGTGATCGCGGGCGTTGAGGCGCTGGCCCACGGACGGGTCGCCGGAGATGCGCTGTTTGGCGTGGTCGCCGGGGGCTATGGACTGGGAGCGTTCGGTGGCAGCCTGGTAGCCTTGCGGCTGTCGGGCGCGCGGTGGACCGCCGTGGTCGTGACCGTGGTTCTGGCCCTGCTCGGCATCGTCAACCTGTTCGCGATGCCGCATCCGATGTGGTTCGTGCCGGTCGCTGGAGCGGCTCTGGCTGCAGGCCATTTTGCGGCCATCGTTGCCGCGCAGCGATCTCGCTCGCGGGCCTTGCCCTGACCGGCCCCCGGCCTATGATCGCGCTCCACTCCGGGAGATGACGATGACGCTCGATGACATGCTGGTTCCGACCTATCTCCAGATGCTCACGGCGCTCTCCACCTGGCTGGGCAAGGCGTCGGACCAGCTGACCGACGACAAGGCCGGATCGATCATGCACGTAGGGCTGGCAGACGACATGTTCCCGCTGTTCACGCAGGTGTGCTTCAGCTGTGTCCAGGCCCGAGAGGGCATCGCCCGGTTGCGGCAGGAAAACCCTGACGGATCGATCGGCGCACTGCTTGAGGACGGCCGCAATGCGCTGGCATTACCGCGGTCGATCGCGGATGCGCAGGACCGGATCGCCGCCACGATCGGCGCGGTCAAAACGGCCGCTGCCGATACGACCGCGCTTGCCCCCGATACGCCGGTCGCCCACAGCCTGCCCAACGGCATGATCTTCGATCTCACCGCCGCGCAATATGTTCGCGACTGGGCGATCCCGCAGCTCTATTTTCACGTGATGGCAGCCTATGCGATCTTGCGCGCACAGGGCGTCAGCCTGGGCAAGGCCGATTATGTGGCGCACATGTTCCCGTTGCTGCGGCCCGGAACCATGCCCTCGCCGCAATAAGGGTTTCCAGAGATTTCCGGTTGCCGGAAAGAACTTGCTGTTCTTTCTTTGTTCCCAACCCTATATCAAGGGGATGAGCGAGAAACCGATTCTGCAAAAGCTGGCCGTGCTCGCCGACGCGGCGAAATATGATGCTTCGTGTGCTTCGTCCGGGACGGTCAAACGCGATTCGACGGGCACCAAGGGTATCGGGTCGACCGGCGGCATGGGCATCTGCCACAGCTATGCGCCCGACGGTCGCTGCATCTCGCTGCTGAAGATCCTGCTGACCAATTTCTGCATCTATGACTGCCGATTCTGCATCAATCGGGCCTCCAGCAATGTGCCCCGCGCGCGCTTCAACCCGGCCGAGGTCGTCCGACTGACGCTCGATTTCTACAAGCGCAATTACATCGAAGGACTGTTCCTATCTTCCGGCATCATCCGGTCGGAAGACTATACGATGGAGCAACTGGTCGAGGTCGCTCGGCTGCTGCGCGAGGAGCATCGGTTCCAGGGCTATATCCATCTCAAGACGATCGCGGGCGCGTCGCCCGAACTGATTGCGCGCGCGGGCCTGTATGCCGACCGGCTGTCGACCAATGTCGAATTGCCGACCGAAGCGGGGCTGAAGAGCTTTGCGCCCGAGAAAACGCCCCAAACGATCCGCAAGACCATGGCCAATGTGCGTGTTGGGGTCGATGACGCGGCTGAAGCGCGCAAGGGGCGCTTGCTCCGCAAGGCCAAGCCGCCGCGCTTCGCGCCTGCCGGCCAATCGACCCAGATGATTGTCGGGGCCGACAGTGCGCGGGACAGCGACATCCTCACCACCGCCACCAGCCTCTATTCCGGTTACAGCCTGCGCCGCGTCTATTATTCGGCCTACAGCCCGATCCCCGATGCGAGCAGCGATCTGCCCCCGGTGCGCCCCCCCTTGATGCGCGAGCACCGGCTGTATCAGGCCGATTGGCTGCTGCGCTTCTATGGCTTTGCGCGTGACGAGATCATGGCCGGGGCACAGGACGGAATGCTCGATCTGGCGATCGATCCCAAGCTCGCCTGGGCCTTGCAGCGGCGCGAGGCGTTTCCGGTCGATATCAATCGTGCTCCGCGCGAGATGCTATTGCGCGTGCCGGGGCTTGGCACCAAGGCGGTCGAGCGCATCATCGCGGCGCGGCGGCTGGGTGCAGTGCGCATCGGCGACCTGGCGCGGCTGACGGCATCGGTGAAGAAGGTTCTGCCCTTCATCACCACCCCCGATTGGCGGCCCGGCGGGCTGACCGACAGCGAAAACCTGCGTGCGCGGTTTGCACCCCCGCCCGAACAGATGAGCCTCGCCTTCTAGCGGCGGTCGGCATGCGCGAGATCACGCTCAACACGCCCGGCGACTTTACCGAATGGCGCACGGCTGCGCGGGCCCTGCTGGCAGCATCGGTGCCGCCGCAAGAGGTGCTGTGGCGGCACGCGGGCGAAAGCGGATCGCTGTTCGCGGATTCGGCGGTGCTGCAGCCGCAGCGCACCGTCACCCTGCCCCGCGAGCTTGTCACCATCGCCGATCGGGTGATCTGCCACCGCGATGCCAGCGTGCCATCCCGGCTGTACCGGGTCGTCTGGCGGGCTCTCGAGGATCGGCGGTTGCTGGAACGGCGCACCGATCCGGACGTCGACTGGCTGGCCCGCATGGACAAGGCTATCCGCCGGGACCTGCACAAGATGCACGCCTTCGTTCGCTTCCGCCGCCTGGGAGATGGCCAGCAGGGCCCCGAATCCTTCGTCGCCTGGTTCGAGCCCGAACACCGCATCCTGCGGCTCGCGGCGCCGTTCTTTCGCAAGCGGTTCTATGGCATGGACTGGGCGATCCTGACGCCTGATGCCCGCGCAATCTGGCATGGCGAGGAGCTGGCGTTCGGCCCGGGCGGCACCCGCGACGAGGTGCCGGACAGCGATGTCGTCGAAGACCAGTGGCGGACCTATTACGGCGCGATCTTCAATCCGGCCCGAGTGAAGATCGCCGCGATGCGCGCGGAAATGCCGAAGAAATACTGGCACAACCTGCCCGAGGCGCAGGACATCGCCCCGTTGCTGGCGTCCGCTGAAGCGCGGGTGGAGCGGATGCGAGAGACTGCGGTCTCACTGGCCAATCCGCGCAGCGACAAATGGCGCGCACGTCCGGGCGAGCATGCTGCCGAGCCCGATACCGAGATCGGCTCGCTCGATGACCTGACGCGAGCACTCAAGGGCTGCACCCGCTGCCCGCTGCATTGCCATGCCACGCAAGCGGTGCCGGGCGAAGGTCGTGCCGAAGCGCGGATCATGCTGGTGGGGGAACAGCCTGGCGATCGCGAGGATCTGGAAGGACGCCCGTTCTGCGGCCCTGCCGGACAGCTGCTGGACGAAGCGCTGGCAGAAGCCGGTCTCGACCGCGCGACGCTCTACGTCACCAATGCGGTCAAGCACTTCAAGTTCGAACCGCGCGGCAAGCGCCGCCTGCACCAGAACCCCAATACCGGCGAGATCGATATCTGCCGCTGGTGGCTGGATCAGGAACGCGCCCTGGTCCGCCCCGATGTCATCGTGTCCCTCGGGGGCAGTGCCTTGCGCGGGCTTACCGGCAAGACTGCCAGTATCGCCTCGATGCGCGGCCAGGCCCATGCGCTGGAGGGCGGTACTCGGCTGGTGGCCACGGTGCACCCATCGTTCCTGCTGCGCCTGCCCGACAGGGACCGGGCCGCGGCAGAACGCCGCGCCTTTGTCTCCGATCTGGCGCGCGCCAAGGCGCTGGCAGAGGGTTTGTTGACCGGCACGCGCAACCCGGGCGCGGACCTTGCGTAACCCTGCCATGATAACACCGAGCACGAACGATGATCACCCGCTGGCAAAGCGGTTTCGCGAATTCATTCAGGACCGCAACTTCCCCTGTGTCGGCGCAAAGTCCGCGCTGGCCAAGGGCAACATGCGCATCATCATCGGACGCGACCTGCGGTCGGCATGGGATGATCTGCGCATCCACCCTGCTCTGCTGGGTATTGCGCGCGATTACACTCTGGATCCGGCCCCGTTCCAGTCGCTGGCAGTCGTCTTTGAAGAGGATGCCGGACTCGATGAAAAGGGTTTCGAGCGCCACTTGTGGGAGCGGCTGCAATCGCTGAGCGACAAGGATGACTGGCTGGGCCAGCCGGTCGATCCCCGGGTCAGCGCCGATCCGGATGATCCCCATTTTTCGCTCAGTTTCGGCGGCGAGGCGTTTTTCGTGGTTGGTCTGCACCCCGGTGCCAGTCGGCCTGCCCGCCGGTTCGACCGGCCGGTGATCGTGTTCAACCTGCACGATCAGTTCGAGCAGCTGCGCAGCTCTGGCATCTATGAGAAGTTGCGCGGCACGATCATTGATCGCGATATCGCGCTGGCAGGTCAGGTCAATCCGATGCTGGCGGTGCACGGGTCGGTGTCGGAAGCGCGGCAGTACAGCGGGCGCGCCGTTGATGAACGCTGGCAATGCCCGCTACGCCCCAGAAAGAGTGTCGAACATGCTTTCTGATCCTTCGTCGTGCGAAATCGCTCCGCGGTCGGGAACCGCCTTCCTGCTCGCCAAGGGCCAGACGCTGACCGTCACCGATGTGAAGGGAGAGCAGGTCGCCGATCTGCTCGCCTTCAACCAGCATGACATCGGCGAGGTGATCTCGTCAGGACGCACGCTCGATTATGCGAGCCGCATCTATCTGAGCGTCGGCGACAAGCTCTATTCCAATCGCAGCGAGGTCATGCTGGAAATCGTCTCCGACGATGTCGGCCGCCACGATTTTCTGCTGACGCCCTGCTCGAAGGATACGTTCCGCATCATCTATGGCGATACCGATCCGCATTGGGGCTGTTTCGGCAACCTCGCTGCGGCGCTCGCGCCTTATGGCGTGACCGAGGACATGATCCCTGTCGCGTTCAACTGCTTCATGAATGTACCCGTCGATGGCGTGACCGGGGAACTACGGGTGGACCCGCCGCTGAGCAAGGCGGGCGAAAGCATCCGTTTCGTGGCGCACATGGACCTGGTCATCGGCCTGACCGCCTGCTCTGCCCTGCAATCGAACAACGGATCGTTCAAGCCGATCGCTTATGCTATCTCGGACTGATCATCATACCTTGCGGACGGCGAGGTAGAACCAGTCACCCATGCCGATCATCGGCCCAGCCCAGGCCAGCGGGGCAAAGGCCATCGCATACGCCAGCCGCTTGGGGCTGCGTTTGAGGTCCCGCAATCTGCCGAAGGTATAATCAAGGTCGATAGCGGTGTGCTTCGTACCGAGGGGCGCAAAGCCGCGCTGTTCCAGCATGGCCGTCAGCGTCTTCACCGAGAATTGATACAGATGCCAAGGCGGTTCGATATGCGGCCAATGTCCCAGCGGCCTGGCCAGCGGTTCGGACGCACGCGGATACAATCCATCGATATTGGGCGTTGAAAGGATGAAGATCCCGCCCGGCTTGAGCAGGCGATGGGCTGCGGCGATATCGCCCGCCGGATCACGGACATGCTCGATGACATCGAACATCGTGAGAATGTCGTAGCGTTCCGCTTCCGCATCGATTGCGTGAATATCGCCGTCGGTAATCTGGAGGCCGAAATGATCGCGCGCAAATTGCGCGGATGCTGCCGAGAATTCGACGCCCGAAGCATCGAACCCCGCCTGTTTCGCCTCATGGAGAAAAAGGCCCGTCGAACAGCCGACATCGAGCAGTGTGCCGCGTGATGCCCAGCGGCGGACAAACGCCATGTGTCTGCGCGCAGTCGTCGCCATCTTGGCGTAATCGGCACTGGCTGGATCGTGCAGCGTGACGTGATAGTCATTGCCGGCCTGATACATCGCCGCGAGCTCTGCCGGTGCCGGCGGGTTGGCGATAAAGGCAAGATCGCACGACCCGCAGCGCACCAGGGTATAGCCATTTATGGACGCGACGATCTGGGCACCGGTCGATCCGCAATGATTGCATGCTGTGGCTGGCTCAGGCTGCGCCATGTCCAAGTTCCTTGAATTGTGGCATTGGTCACGAGGTCGCAGCTCGCGGTATAACCGGTAAGCCGGTGTCGTGAACATCGGGTAAACCCAGAGACGCTGGCACCCCCGGTGGTTCAAGCGATCTTAACCGTCAGCCTGTATTGCACGAGCCCTGATACCCGTTATTCCCCACCGGATCGCCCCATGCAGCCTGTCACCACCGAAATCCGCTTCCTGCTGGGGGACCGCTGCATTCTGCGGGGTCGGCGGCAGCTGATGCCTTTGGCCTATGGTCTCGATGCCATCCTGGCCAACACGCTATTGCCCCCTGCCCCGCTTCCGCCCGGCGCCGATGGCTACCGGCTGCAATCGGTTCCGGCACCCATGCTCCATCGCCTGACGTCGGATTATCCGGGCCTCATCGCGTCGCAGCCCAGCGTCTACGCGCGCCACTTCATCGACATGGGGTTGGGCCATGACGGCTATCTGGCGCAGTTCTCGTCCAAGACCCGCGCCACGCTCAAGCGCAAGTCGCGCAAGCTTGCCGATGCCGATGGCGGAACGCTCGATATCCGCAGCTATCACCGACCCGACCAGCTCGATGCCTTTTTCGATGCCGCGCTGCCGCTCTCCAGCCAGACCTATCAGGCGCGCCTGCTGGACGCCGGATTGCCCGGCCACCCGGGTTTTCACGATGAAGCCCGCAGCCTTGCATCGGCGGACAATCTGCGTGCGTACATCCTGTTCCTCGAAGGGCGTGCGATCGCCTATCTCTATCTGCCGGTGGTCAAGGACGTGCTGATCTACGCCTATCTCGGCTATGATCAGGCGATGGCGTCGCTGTCGCCAGGCACGGTGTTGCAAATGCATGCGCTGGAACAGCTGTTCGCCGAAAACCGCTTCCGCTATTTCGACTTTACCGAGGGCGATGGTCCCCACAAGGCGTTGTTCGGCACCGGTTCCGTGCCCTGCGCGACCGTGTTCCTGCTGAAGCCGACATTGGCCAACCGCGCGCTGCTCTCCGGACACCGGGCGTTCAATGCTGCGGTCGAAGGCGCGGGTGCCTGGCTGGAACGGGCCGGAGTGAAGGCGCGCGTGCGCAAGTTGCTGCGCGGCTAGCCTACGGTTTGCGCGATCAGACCGCGACGAGGGATTCGAATGCCGCCATTTCGTTGAGGAAGATCGTCGAAGCGATGCCGACCTCGTAACGGATGCGGCTGACCGCCTGCTCACCATAACGCAGCGCCGTGCGCACCAGATTGGCGGGTACCGCCGTCAGCGACGACTTGCGACGCGGGCTCAGCGCATGAAAGCCGGTGTCTTCCAGCTTGGCCTGCTCGGCAATATTGCTGCACATCGCTTCGAAACGCCGCGTCACGATCGGGTTGCAACGGGTGCGGTCGCGGCTGAGCAGTTCGAAGCTGTGGCTGACGATGGTGAAACACGGCCAGTCATGCTGCGCCGCGTGGCTCAACGCATCGCGCATTTCCCACGCGGACAAGGCGCAGAGCTGGGCGGCCCGGATGCTGCCGGGGCGATCTTCGATGAAGCTCACCGGAATGATACCCACGCCCAGATGCTCGGCAAAGGGCGGCGTTTCGGGCGGCAGGTCGATCGCGCATTCGCCCGTCAGAAAGGCAGGGTTGAAGCTGCTGTCATATTGCACGCCCAGCGTGCTGAGCGCGCGCAATGTATCGTCGTTGGCGCCGAAATTGCCGGCGCGGAAGGCCGTGGGCCGCGGGGCACCGGCGATCATCAGCAGCGCGCGGGCCTGATCGAGCAGGCGCACCTGGTCGTCGAGCGAGAAATCGGCGATGTTGCGGCCGCGCAGGTGGCTCAGTTCATGGTCGCGCGCAAACTCCAGCCATTCGGTGTGGATATGCAGTTGCACCTCGTGGCCGCGCCTGATGATCGGTTCGACGATCCGCGACACGACGGCGGGCCCGTACACCAGGGCCGGCATCGGATCGACAAAGAAGACGCCGGTCAGGCCAAAAGCTTCCAGTCGGTCCATCTGGTAAAAGATGCCGAACTCGCCATCGCGGCACTTGCCGGCGATCGAGCTGTCGAAATTCTCCTGCGCGCTCGCGCCTTCCTGGAAGAGCTTGAGCGATAACTCGGTATCGACGGTATATTGAACCTTGGTAGCCATCATCCAAACCTTATGCCCTGGGGGTTAAGACCCGCTTACCAATGTCGCAGCCGCGTGGCGGGTACAGGAAACAGTGTTACATGTCCATTCGAGGTTAATCTGGGCCTGTGCCGGTTTGGCGCACTCCTGCGGGGACCGAGCGACATACCGAGCCGCAGGAACGACCGATTCCGGCTTTATTGCTAACAGTTTTCATTTGCACAAATAATTGGGCAATGGCGTCTTTTGTTGGTTGAAATGCCCGTTCAAGCGGCCTAGGCAGGCCCGCAAGCGCGACGATTCAGACCGGGAACAGCCGGTGCGCGCCCATATCAGGTCGTGAAACGGACAAGTATATTGCCGGATTTCTGCTCAGGGAACGCACACGCACCAGGAACTTCCCCGCTTTTCCTGACAGGCAGTTTCGGCCGGAACAATTAATTTTCGGAAAGGATTGACCATGGCACGCAAGAAGATCGCGCTGATCGGCGCAGGTAACATCGGCGGTACGCTCGCGCACCTCGCGGCGCTCAAGGAACTGGGCGATGTGGTGCTGTTCGACGTGGTGGAAGGCGTGCCTCAGGGCAAGGCGCTCGATCTGTCGCAGTGCGGCCCGGTCGAAGGCTTTGACGCCAAGATCACCGGCACCAACGATTATGCCGACATCGCCGGAGCCGACGTCATCATCGTCACCGCAGGCGTTGCCCGCAAGCCCGGCATGAGCCGCGACGATCTTATCGGCATCAACCTTAAGGTCATGAAGGCCGTGGGCGAAGGCATCAAGGCCAACGCGCCGAACGCGTTCGTCATCTGCATCACCAACCCGCTGGACGCCATGGTCTGGGCGCTGCGCGAATTCTCCGGCCTGCCGCACCACATGGTCGTCGGCATGGCAGGCGTGCTCGACAGCGCGCGCTTCAGCCACTTCATCGCCGACGAATTCCAGGTGTCGGTGCGCGACGTCAACACGTTCGTGCTCGGCGGCCATGGCGACACCATGGTGCCCGTGGTTCAGTATTCGACCGTTGCCGGCATTCCCGTGCCCGACCTGATCAAGCAGGGTCGCTCGACCAAGGAGCGCATCGACGAGATCGTCAAGCGCACCCGTGGCGGCGGCGGCGAGATCGT
Source organism: Sphingomonas sp. 35-24ZXX (assembly GCF_000786215.1). Taxonomy (GTDB): domain Bacteria; phylum Pseudomonadota; class Alphaproteobacteria; order Sphingomonadales; family Sphingomonadaceae; genus Blastomonas. The sequence continues at coordinate 473,447 of NZ_JROG01000001.1, read as the reverse complement.
CGCGCTGCTCAAGACCGGCTCGGCTTATTACGCGCCCGCCACCAGCGGCATCGCGATGGCAGAAGCCTATCTGTCGGACCAGAAGCGCCTGCTGCCCTGCGCGGCCTATGTCGAAGGCAAGTACGGTCTTGATGGCCTGTACGTCGGCGTTCCGGTGATCATCGGTGCCGGCGGTGTCGAGCAGATCGTCGAGATCGACCTCGATGACGAGGCCAAGGGCAACCTTCAGGTCTCGGTCGACGCGGTCAAGGAACTGCTCGACGCGTGCAAGACGCTGGACCCGAGCCTCGCCTGATGGCGGCTTCCGGTCTTCTGATCGGACTTTTCGCGCTGGCGGCGGTGCAAGACGCGCCGCCAGCCGAAAACCCCTATCCTGCGCGCGAGGTTCTCTCCGCGTTTGCGACCGCCTGCTCGGGGATCGAGAACATGGCCGTCGCCAAGGCCAGTGTCCTCGCCGCAGGCTGGCAGCCGGTTGCCGCCGATGACGCCGGGCAGCTGATGAAGCTTGTCGCATTCGGCAAGGCCAAGCTCGCCGAGAGCGATCCCGACATGAAGCTGATCGAGGGCGGCGAATATCGCATGACCGTCGCTGGCCGCGAACTGGGCGTCGTTCTGTCGGGCGTGGACCTCGAAAACATCCGGTCGCAAGGCTGCCGGCTCTATGATTTCACCGCCGCCGCTCCCATCTCTGCTGAAGACCTCGAAGGCTGGGCCGTGCGCAAGCCCAACGACACGCAGACACCCCAAGGCGGCATCATCAAGCACGTGTGGAACCCGGGGCTGAAGCCCGGCCATATGGAAATGGAAGTCAGCTTTGTCCCGCAAGGCGCTCTTGCCGCCGCCAACATCCCGATATCCGGCCTCGTCTTTACGGCCACTGCAATGGAGTTTCTGAAACCATGAGCATTCTCGTCAACAAGCACACCAAGGTGATCACGCAGGGCATGACCGGCGCGACCGGTACGTTCCACACCGAGCAGGCGCTGGCCTATGGCACGCAGATGGTCGGCGGCGTGACCCCCGGCAAGGGCGGCACCACGCATATCGGCCTGCCCAACTACAACACCGTGGCAGAGGCCAAGGCCGCGACCGGCGCGACCGCGACCTGCATCTATGTGCCGCCGCCGTTCGCAGCGGATTCGATCCTCGAGGCGATCGACGCCAAGATGGAGCTGATCGTCGCGATCACCGAAGGCATCCCCGTGCTCGACATGGTCCGCGTCAAGCGCGCCCTGGTCGGCAGCTCGTCGCGCCTGATCGGACCCAACTGCCCCGGCGTGCTGACCCCCAACGAGTGCAAGATCGGCATCATGCCCGGCAGCATCTTCAAGAAGGGCTCAGTCGGCGTCGTCTCGCGCTCGGGCACGCTGACCTATGAAGCCGTGCACCAGACCACAGCGGTGGGCCTGGGCCAGACCACGGCAGTCGGCATCGGCGGCGATCCGGTCAACGGTACCAACTTCATCGACGTGCTCGAACTGTTCCTTGCCGATGACGAGACGACCTCGATCATCATGATCGGTGAAATCGGCGGCAGCGCGGAAGAAGAAGCCGCGCAGTTCATCAAGGACGAAGCCAAGCGCGGTCGCAAGAAGCCGATGGTCGGCTTCATCGCAGGCCGCACCGCCCCCCCGGGCCGCCGCATGGGCCATGCCGGCGCGATCGTTTCGGGCGGCGAAGGCGGCGCGGAAGAAAAGATCGCGGCGATGGAAGAGGCCGGCATCCGCGTCTCCCCCTCGCCGTCGCTGCTTGGCACGACGCTTGCTGAGCTGCTCGAGACGGTGTGACATCAACTACCCCCTCTCCCTTCACGGGAGGGGGCGCACCGCGGACAGGTGCAAGGGATTGGACCGGGATTGCGAGCCATCGCGCCCCCCTCTCCCAGCTTCGATCTGGGCATCGGCTTGCCCAGGTCAGTGCAACCCTCTCCCTCGCTGGGGATAGGGGTTTTAGGGACGGCAGTTTATGACCTACGACGCATATGATTTCGATCCGGCAGAAGGCCCGCAGGCTGGCCCGAGCTGGCAGCGCAGCAACTGGCCGCTGGGCGATGGCGATGATCTGACAGCAGCACTGGACCCGATGCAGATGCAGGCAGCGGTCAAGGCGGCCGTGCGCAGCGCATCGGCAGCCGCTGGCCAGCCGGTGGATGAAGCGGCGATCGCGCGCGCAGCGGATCGCTCGATCCGCGCGATGATGCTGATCCGCACCTACCGGGTGCGCGGCCATCTCGCCGCCGATCTGGATCCGCTGGGTCTGTCGCAGCAGGAACTGCCCGCTGACCTGACGCCCGAATATCACGGCTTCACCGCTGCCGAGATGGACGAAAAGGTGTTCCTGGGCGGCACGATGGGCTTTGAAAGCGCCACCGTACGCCAGCTGATCGATACCCTGCGCGCCAATTACTGCGGCAAGGTGGGTCTCGAATATATGCACATCTCGGACGTGGAGGAGCGCCGCTTCTTCCAGGACCGGATGGAAGGCGTCGACAAGGTCATCGAGTTCACCGAGAACGGCAAGAAGGCCATCCTTTCCAAGGTGATCGAAGCAGAAACGTTCGAGAATTTCCTCGGCAAGAAGTACGTCGGCACGAAGCGCTTCGGCCTGGACGGGGGTGAATCGATGATCCCTGCGCTCGAGGCGGTGATCAAGTACGGCGGCCAGCTTGGCCTCAAGGAAATCGTCTATGGCATGCCGCATCGCGGCCGCCTGAACGTGCTCGCCAACGTGATGGCCAAGCCCTATCGCGTGATCTTCCACGAATTCTCGGGCGGCTCGTCCAACCCGGATGACGTCGCAGGCTCGGGCGATGTGAAATACCACCTCGGCACCAGCACCGACCGCGAGTTTGACGGTATCAGCGTCCATATGTCGCTGGTCCCCAACCCTTCGCACCTGGAAGCCGTCGACCCCGTCGTGCTCGGCAAGGTCCGCGCGCAGCAGGTCAACCGCGACGATCTGGCCGATCACAGCCAGGTGCTGCCGGTGCTGCTGCATGGCGATGCCGCCTTTGCCGGCCAGGGCATCGTCTGGGAGTGCCTCGGCTTCTCCGGTATCCGCGGATACAATACCGGTGGCTGCATCCACTTCATCGTCAACAACCAGATCGGTTTCACGACCAGCCCGCAGTTCGCGCGCTCGTCGCCCTATCCGTCGGACGTCGCCAAGGGCGTCCAGGCGCCGATCCTGCACGTCAACGGCGATGATCCGGAAGCGGTGACCTTTGCCTGCAAGATGGCGATCGATTTCCGCCAGCAGTTCCACCGCGACGTCGTCATCGACATGTGGTGCTACCGCCGCTTCGGCCACAACGAAGGCGACGAGCCCAGCTTCACCCAGCCGCAGATGTACGCCAAGATCCGTCAGCATCCGCGCGTCAGCAAGATCTACGGCGACCGGCTGATCGAACAGGGTGTGGTGACGCAGGACTGGATCGACGGCACCGCAACCGCGTTCTCCGACAATCTCGAACTCGAGTTCGAGGCGGGCAAGACCTACAAGGCGAACCAGGCCGACTGGTTTGCCGGTCGCTGGTCGGGCCTGCATGCGCCTGCCGACCCCGAATATGCGCGTCGCAATGTCGAAACCGGCATCGACAAGAAGCTGCTCGAAAGTCTCGGCCGCACGTTGACCGCCATTCCCGAGGGGCACGAGGTCCACAAGACCCTGCGCCGCGTCATCGATGCCAAGCGCGAGATGTTCGAAAAGGGCGAAGGCTTCGACTGGGCGACCGGCGAAGCGCTGGCGTTCGGCTCGCTGGTGTCCGAAGGCTATGCCGTCCGTCTGTCGGGCCAGGATTCCGGTCGCGGCACGTTCAGCCATCGCCACGCCGTCTGGATCGACCAGAACACCGGCGGCCGTTATCTGCCGCTCGAGCAGGTGCCGCATGGCCGGTTCGAGGTGCTCGACAGCCCCTTGTCCGAATATGGCGTGCTCGGCTTCGAGTACGGCTATGCCATGGCGGATCCGAAGACCCTGGTCCTGTGGGAAGCGCAGTTCGGCGATTTCGCCAACGGTGCGCAGATCATGATCGACCAGTTCATCGCCAGCGGCGAGGCCAAGTGGCTGCGCGCCAACGGTCTGGTGATGCTGCTGCCGCATGGCATGGAAGGCCAGGGTCCGGAACACAGCTCGGCGCGTCTCGAACGCTTCCTGCAGCTGTGCGCGGGTGACAACATGCAGGTGTGCAATATCACGACGCCTGCCAACTACTTCCACGTGTTGCGCCGCCAGATGCACCGTCCGTTCCGCAAGCCGCTGATCATCATGACGCCCAAGTCGCTGCTGCGGCACAAGATGGCGGTATCGAAGACTCAGGACTTCTGCGGCAACAGCCACTTCATGCGCATCCTCTCCGATCCGGCCCAGCCGGAGGACAAGGACATCAAGCGCCTGGTGCTGTGTTCGGGCAAGGTGGCGTTCGACCTGATGGAAGCGCGCGACGCGGCGGGTGACAAGCACACCGCGATCATCCGCCTCGAGCAGCTCTACCCCTTCCCCGGCGAGCCGCTGACCATCCGCCTCAAGCGCATGGTCAATCTGGAAGAGGTCGTCTGGGCGCAGGAAGAAGCGCGCAACAACGGCAGCTGGTTCTTCGTCGAACCGTTCATCGAGGAATGCCTGGCCGATGCCGGCGTTGCCCCCAAGCGGGCGCGCTATGCGGGCCGGATCGCGGCGGCATCGCCCGCCACCGGTCTTGCCAAGCGTCACCAGGCCGAACAGGGCGCGCTGATCGCAGACGCGCTGGGCCACGACGTCCGCGACGAAATCCGCCGCCAGCGCGGCAGCTGACCACAACTGCAACACCATATGTCGTCCGCGCACAGCCTGCGGGACCAAGATAGGGTTTGGAAAAGACAATGAGCATCGAAGTCAAAGTGCCCGTGCTGGGTGAATCGATCAGCGAAGCCACCATCGGCGAGTGGCTCAAGAAGCCCGGTGAAGCCGTGGCGGCCGACGAGCCGATCGCGAGCCTGGAAACCGACAAGGTTGCGGTGGAAGTCCCCGCCCCGTCCGCTGGCGTGATGGGCCAGCAGATGTATGCCGCAGGCGACACCGTTCAGGTCGGCGCGTTGCTGGCGATGATCGAAGCTGCGGGCAGTGCCGCAGCAGCCTCGCCGCCGGCAACGCCGGCCCCCGCCCCGGCTCCGGCGGCAGCCCCTGCCCCGGCGGCGGCCAAGGCCGACCCCGCGCCTGCCGCTGCAGTCGCGCCTTCAGGTGAGCCGGTGAGCCTGTCGCCCGCCGTGCGCCGTCTGGTGCTGGAGCATGGGCTTGACCCCACCAGCATCAAGGGCACCGGCAAGGATGGCCGCCTGACCAAGGAAGACGTGCTCGCCGCAGCTGAAACCGCCAAGGCCGCGCCCGCTCCGGCGGCCGCCCCTGCCGCCGCGCCCGCCGCCCCGGCCGTCGCCGGCCGCGAAACAGAGCGTGTGCGCATGACCCGCATCCGCCAGACAATCGCCAAGCGCCTGAAGTCCGCGCAGGACACTGCCGCGATGCTTACGACGTTCAACGATGTCGACATGACCGCGGTCATCGAAGCGCGCGCCAAGTACAAGGATCTGTTCGAAAAGAAGCACGGCATCCGCCTGGGCTTCATGGGCTTCTTCGCCAAGGCCGCTGTGCTCGCGCTCAAGGACGTTCCGTCCGTCAACGCACAGATCGAAGGCGATGAGATCGTCTATCATAACTATGCCGACATCTCGGTCGCGGTCAGCGCGCCCAACGGCCTGGTCGTCCCGGTGATCCGCAATGCCGAGACGCTGTCGTTTGCCGGCATCGAGAAGACCATCGCCGATTTCGGCAAGCGCGCCAAGGACGGCACGCTGAAGATGGACGAGATGATGGGCGGCACGTTCACCATCTCGAACGGCGGTGTGTTCGGTTCGCTGATGTCGACCCCGATCATCAACCCCCCGCAGAGCGCGGTGCTCGGTCTCCACCGCATTGACCAGCGCCCGGTCGTGATGCCCGACGGCTCGATCGCGGCCCGCCCGATGATGTATCTGGCGCTCAGCTACGACCACCGTCTGATCGATGGCCGTGAGGCTGTAACCTTCCTGGTGCGTATCAAGGAAGCGATTGAGGATCCGACGCGTCTGCTGATCGATCTGTAATTTTGGTGCGCCCCAGACTGGCGCACGATGGAGTTTGAAAATGGCTGACTATGATTTCGACGTTCTGGTGATCGGTGCCGGACCTGGCGGCTATGTGGCCGCGATCCGTGCGGCGCAGCTGGGGCTCAAGACCGCGTGCGCCGAAAGCCGCGAGACCCTGGGCGGCACCTGCCTCAACGTCGGCTGCATCCCTTCGAAGGCGATGCTGCACGCGTCCGAACTGTTCGAGGAAGCCGCCAGCGGCAAGCTCGCCAAGCTGGGCATCAAGGGATCGGTCACGCTCGATCTCGAAACCATGCACGCGCAGCGCCGTGATGCGGTCAAGGGTCTGACCGGCGGCATCGAATATCTGTTCAAGAAGAACAAGGTCGAATGGCTTAAGGGCCGCGCCGCGTTCACCGGCACCGATACCGTCGATGTCGGCGGCAAGAGCTATCGCGCCAAGAACATCGTCATCGCCACCGGTTCCTCGGTCACCCCGCTGCCCGGCATCACGGTCGACAATGACAGCCAGATCATCGTCGATTCCACCGGCGCACTCGAACTGGCCAAGGTGCCCGGCCACATGGTCGTCATCGGCGGCGGTGTCATCGGCCTCGAGCTCGGCTCGGTGTGGAAGCGCCTGGGCGCCAAGGTCACCGTGGTTGAATATCTCGACCAGATCCTGCCCGGCATGGATGGCGAAATCCGCAAGGAATCGCTCAAGGTGTTCAAGAAACAGGGCATCGAGTTCAAGCTTTCGACCAAGGTCACCGGCGCTGCCGTCGAGGGGGACAAGGCCAAGCTCACCGTCGAGCCTTCGGCGGGTGGCGCAGCCGAAACCATCGAGGCCGACGTCGTTCTCGTCTCGATCGGACGTCGTCCCAACACCGATGGTCTCGCGCTCGACAAGGCAGGTCTTGCCGTGAACGGTCGCGGTCAGGTCGAGATCGACCATGATTTCAGCACCTCGGTCCCCGGCATCTGGGCGATCGGCGATTGCGTGCCCGGCCCGATGCTCGCGCACAAGGCCGAGGACGAAGGAATTGCGGTCGCCGAGAACATTGCGGGCCTGACCGGAATCGTGAACCACGACATCATCCCGAGCGTGGTCTACACCATGCCCGAGATCGCCGGCGTGGGCCTCACCGAAGAGCAGGCCAAGGAGCGTGGCGAGATCAAGGTCGGCAAGTTCCCGATGATGGCCAACTCGCGCGCCAAGACCAACCACGAGGGCGACGGCCTGGTCAAGGTGATCGCCGACGCCAAGACCGACCGCATCCTGGGTGTCTGGATCATCGCGTCGCTCGGCGGCACGATGATCGCTCAGGCAGCCCAGGCGATGGAGTTCGGCGGCACGTCCGAAGACATCGCCTACACCTGCCACGCCCACCCGACGCACAGCGAAGCGCTCAAGGAAGCCGCCATGGCGGTGCAGGGCAAGCCGATCCATATTTGAACTGCGAACAAACCCCTCTCCCCTCCCGTTTGCGGGAGGGGAGAAGCTGCTCGCCGCAGTTCACGCGTGAAATCGCGCTGCCGTTCCTCTAAGGCCGCGGCATGACCAGCCCCCTTCCCACCGGCCCGCTGCCTGCCGCCATCGACCTCGGCATGATCCTGGGCGCACTCGACATGTTCGGGATTGCGGTGTTCGCGGCCTCGGGTGCGCTTGCGGCGGCGGCGAAGCGGCAGACGTTCGTTACCTTCACCTTCTTTGCTCTCGTCACCGGGGTCGGCGGCGGGACGGTGCGCGACCTTTTGATCGGCGCGCCGGTGTTCTGGATCGTCAATTCTTCCGTGCTGGTGGTGGTGCTAGCGGTCTCGGGCCTGCTATGGGTCACCCCCCAGCATTGGTGGCAGGGGCGAATGCTCGACTGGTTCGACGCGGTGGGCCTCGGCGCGTACGGCGTGTTCGGCGCGGCCAAGGCGATGCAGTTCGGCGTCGATCCGCTGCCTGCGGTGATGATGGGCGTGATCACAGGCTGCGTTGGCGGCATCATCCGCGATGTACTGGCGGGGGAACCGTCGATCATCCTGCGCCCCGAATTGTATGTGACCGCCGTCGCGCTGGCATCGGGCCTGTTCGTCGGGCTGAAGCTGTCGGGGGTCGAAAGCCATTATGCCGCGATCATCGGCGCGGTGGCCGGCTTCATCCTGCGCGGCCTTGCCATCCGCTACAATATCGCCCTGCCCGCCTATCGCGGCGGCGGCCGCACGGAGGATTGAACCATGGCGTTCAAGCTGCGGCGACGGATGGTGATGCGCTGGCATGTCTGGCTGGGATGGCTGGTCAGTGTGCCGCTGCTGCTGTGGACCGCATCGGGCCTGTTCATGGCAAGCTTCCCCATCGACACCATTCGCGGCGAGCATCTGAAGGCGGAGGCGCCTGCGCTGCCTGGATTTGCACCCGTGCCCCCGGTGCTGGCAGGTCGCCCGGTGCAGACGCTGACACTCGCACAGCAGGCGGGATCGCCTGTATGGCTGATAGACTATGCCGATGGCGGCAAACGCCGCGCCGATGCGCGCAACGGCAGGCTGCTGGCGATGGTCAATGCCAATGAGGCCGCGCTGATTGCCCGCTCAGCCTTTGCAGGCGACGCGCAACTGCTTGGCATTACCCGCTTTTCCGCCGAAGCGGCGCCGCTTGAGCTGCGGCGTCCACGCCCCAGCTGGCAGGTGCGCTTTGCCGACAATACGCATATCTATGTCGATGCGGAAACCGGCGCCGTGCTGGCGACGCGCAGCGCGCTGTGGCGGGCGTTCGATGTCATGTGGGGGCTGCACATCATGGATCTGCAGACGCGCGAGGACACCAACCACCCGATCCTGATCGGCTTCGCCGGGCTGGCGGTGGTATCGATCCTGATCGGGATCGTGCTGTTACCCCTGCGGCGCGCGAAGGGGCGAAGCGCGCCGCAGGGGTTGAAGCCGGGCAGCAAGGGCTGATTGACAGACCTCGCTACCCGGTAGAGCGCAGCTTATTCGGGCAGATACGGGTCTGCATCATCCCGATAGGCAAAATCGTCGTCGCCCGGCTGGGGCGGGACATAGGACGGATTGTTGGCATCGCCGAACGTCTGGCCCTGGAACGTCTGGCCGTTCGCGCCCCATGCCCCATTGGCACGGTTGAAGGTGACATAGTCGATGCGGCCAAAGCTCATGCCGCAGGTGAAGCTGTCCACGCCGCTGCGCCGCGAACCGACCAGACCCTCGACGCGCCAGCCATTGCCGTCGCGCACGACATTGTCGATGCGCTCAATCCGCGAGCCCAGGCCCGATTGCGCCACGGCGGCTGCGCCGCAACGGTCGCTCGCCGAACGAACATCGTCGTTATAGCTGACCCGGTCATCCGAATTGCGCCGTGCGCTGTTCGAAGCCGCGCTCGCGACAGCGGCGATGCCGCCCAGGATCAGCGCGCCTGCCAGAATGTCACCGCCATCGATGCCGCGATTGCGCCCACGCCAGCGGCGGTTGCCCCAGCCGCCACGCCACTGCTCGGCCTGCTCGTCGCCCTGATCCCAGGCCAGATCGCCCAGAACCGAATAGTCGCTGGCGCCATGCGCGCCTGCCGTCACGGGAGCGGCCATGGCCGGCGCAAAACCTGTGACCAGCATGGCCCCTGCTGCACCCAGACCTGTCAGTGATTTCAGCATGTTCTTGCCTTTCGTGTCAGGCGGCGCGGAGGCGCTTCAGCCCGATGATAATCTGTTTAGGCGGTTCAGCCTGTCACCAGGCTGAACCGCCCCGGAGCGTCGGAGACGCCATCCTTGCCTTAGCGGAAATTGCCGAGTCCGCTGAGACGCAGATCACGCACCCTGCCCCGATCCACAAAACAGGTGAAGCGACCGCGATCGACCCCGCCGCGCCAGCGACCGCCGTCCTCGACGACGATCCGGCCCTGCACGCGCAGGCCAAAGCGGGTGCGGTCGATATCGCGGATATCGGTGACCTGAGCGAAGCGACCGAAGCGGCGGGCCTCGAACTCGGCCGCGCGCACGCACTGGTTGACCGCGCGATCACCGCGACCGCCCCAGCCGGGGCCTCCGCCGTGCCACTGCGCCTGTGCGGGAACGGCCGCCGATACCATGGCAGCAACACCGAGCAGTGCCGCGCCGAAAACACCCTTTGCCTTTGCCATCGTCCAATTCCTTCTTTCGATCCCCCGCATCCCGCGGGGTCGAAAGACGGTTTAGCGATTCGGCGATGTGGCAAGGCTGAACTGAGGTGACAGGAATTGTTCAGGTAAAGCGCATTTTACATGAACAGATCTAGGGAGGCTTTTGAGCACCCTGAAGCATCACCGCGTCTCAGCAGGCGAAGACCGCGCAAAAGAAAACCCCGGCAGTCGCCTGCCGGGGTTTCCCGTCATTCAAAGGGCAATCAGGTGATTACAGCTTGCCGGTCAGTTCCGGCACGGCCGTGAACAGGTCCGCAACCAGGCCGATGTCCGCGACCTGGAAGATCGGGGCGTCCTCGTCCTTGTTGATCGCGATGATCGTCTTGGAGTCCTTCATGCCCGCCAGATGCTGGATCGCGCCCGAGATGCCGACCGCGACATAGACTTCCGGCGCGACGATCTTGCCGGTCTGCCCGACCTGATAGTCGTTGGGGACATAGCCTGCATCGACCGCAGCGCGCGATGCGCCGATGCCGGCGCCGAGCTTGTCTGCCAGCGGCGTGATCACTTCCTCGAACTTCTCGCCCGAGCCCAATGCACGACCACCGGAAACGATGATCTTCGCGCTGGTCAGTTCAGGACGCTCGCTCTTGGCGATTTCGGCGCTGACGAAGCTCGACAGGCCCGAGTCCGATGCGCCGCCAATGGCTTCGACCGTGCCCGAACCGCCCTCGGTCGCAGCCTTTTCGAATGCGGTGCCGCGTACGGTGATCACCAGCTTGGCGTCCGACGATTCGACGGTGGCGATCGCGTTGCCGGCATAGATCGGACGGGTGAAGGTCTTGGGGCCTTCGACCGAGAGAATGTCCGAAATCTGCATCACGTCGAGCAAAGCTGCAACGCGCGGTGCGATGTTCTTGCCGGTGGTGGTGGCAGGCGCGAGAAACGCGTCATGGCTTTCCATCAGCTTGGCGACGAGCGGGGCGACGTTTTCGGCCAGACCATGCTCGAGCGCAGCGTCATCGGCCAGGTGAACGGTGGCGATACCGGCCACCTTGGCGACCTGCTCGGCTACCGCGGCGCAGCCCTTGCCCGCGACGAGCGCGTGGACTTCACCCAGCTTGCTGGCAGCCGTGACAACCGCCAGCGTAGCATCCTTCATGACAGCATTGTCATGTTCAACCCATACGAGCGTCTTCATGCGCCAACTCCCATTTCCTTGAGCTTGCCGACCAGTGCGTCGACATCTGCCACCTTGATCCCGGCGCTGCGCACCGGCGGCTCGGTGACCTTCAGCGTGGTCAGGCGCGGCGCGATGTCCACACCATAGTCACCCGGGGTTTTCACATCGAGCGGCTTCTTCTTTGCCTTCATGATGTTGGGCAGCGAAGCATAGCGCGGCTCGTTGAGGCGAAGATCGGTGGTGACGATCGCGGGTGTCTTGATCGTGACGGTCTGCAGGCCACCATCGATTTCGCGCGCGACGGTGATGGCATCGCCTTCGACAGCCACGGTGTTGGCGAACGTTGCCTGGCCCCAGCCGAGCAGCGCGGCCAGCATCTGGCCGGTCTGGTTGCTGTCGTCATCGATCGCCTGCTTGCCCAGCAGGATCAGGCCGGGGTTCTCGTCGGCAGCCACCTTGGCGAGCAGCTTGGCAACGGCCAGCGGTTCGACGGTTTCGTCGGTTTCGATGAGGATCGCGCGATCGGCGCCCATGGCGAGCGCGGTGCGCAGCGTTTCCTGGGCCTTGGCAGGTCCGACCGAAACAACGACGACCTCGTCCGCCTTGCCGGCTTCCTTGATCCGCAGCGCTTCTTCCACCGCGATCTCGTCGAACGGGTTCATGCTCATCTTGACGTTGGCCAGGTCAACCCCGGTTCCATCCGCCTTCACGCGAGGCTTCACGTTATAGTCGATGACCCGTTTCACGGGCACGAGGATCTTCATGGCGCTTCCTTCCCTAATGATCGTGAACGCTATTTAGTTTCCGTTCACGTAAACGTCAAGTGGTGGTGTATCCGCCGCCTCACCCTCTCCCTTAACGGGAGAGGGTTGCGCAGACTTGGCGCTGCAAGCGCCTAGTCGAAGCTGGGAGAGGGTGAGTGCGCAGCATTGGCGGATGCCGCTAGCCCTCTCCAATTCCGACTAGGCGGACAAGCCACCAAGTCTCCATATCCTCTCCCGTAAAGGGAGAGGATAAGCTCAGCATCAAGCCGCCTGCTTGACCTGTGCGACGATCTTTTCAGCTGCGTCGCCCAGATTGTCGGCGCTGACGATCGGCAGACCGCTGTTCGCCAGAATGTCCTTGCCCTGCTGCACGTTGGTGCCTTCCAGACGCACGACCAAAGGCACCGAGAGGTTCACTTCCTTGGCCGCAGCGACAATGCCCTCGGCAATGATGTCGCACTTCATGATGCCACCGAAGATGTTGACCAGAATGCCCTTCACCGCCGGATCGGACAGGATGATCTTGAACGCAGCGGTCACCTTTTCCTTGCTCGCGCCGCCGCCGACGTCGAGGAAGTTGGCGGGGAACATGCCGTTGAGCTTGATGATGTCCATCGTCGCCATGGCGAGGCCCGCGCCATTGACCATGCAGCCGATGTCGCCATCGAGCTTGATATAGGCAAGATCGTACTTGGAGGCTTCGACCTCCATCGGGTCTTCCTCGGTCTCGTCGCGCAGCGCTTCGACATCGGGGTGACGATAGAGCGCATTCGAATCGAAGCTCATCTTGGTGTCGAGCACCAGCAGCTTGCCGTCCTTCGTTTCCACCAGCGGGTTGATCTCGAGCATCGCGCAGTCGAGATCCATGAACGCGGTGTAGAGCTGGCTCGCCAGTTTGGCGGCCTGCTTGTTGAGGTCGCCGGTCAGCTTGAGCGCGAACGCCACAGCGCGGCCGTGGTGCGGCATGAAGCCCTGCGCGGGATCGATGGTGATCGTGGTGATGCGCTCGGGCGTGTCGTGCGCGACGGTTTCGATGTCCATGCCGCCTTCGGTCGAGACGATCATGGCCACGCGACCGGTCTTGCGATCGACCAGCATCGAGAGATAGTATTCGGCAGCGATGTCGACGCCATCGGTGACATAGAGGCGATTGACCTGCTTGCCGGCATCGCCGGTCTGTACGGTGACCAGGGTGTTGCCCAGCATTTCACCGGCGTCATTGCGGACATCGTCGATCGACTTGGCGAGACGGACGCCGCCCTTGGCATCGGCGCCCAGTTCCTTGAACTTGCCCTTGCCGCGGCCGCCGGCGTGGATCTGCGCCTTGACGACATAGAGCGGTCCGGGGAGCTTTTCAGCGCCTGCGACAGCCTCTTCGACGGTCAGCGCAGCATGCCCGGTGGGGATGCCGATGCCGTATTTCGCGAGCAATTCCTTGGCCTGATATTCGTGGATGTTCATGAAGGATCCCATGCCTTTCTGAGCAGGCCGGGCGTTCGACTCACATGCGGTCGACACCGGGCCGTTTAAGCGGTCGATGAACGGTTGTGAGGGGCGCTAAAGCATAGACGCGGCGCAATTGAAACCCTGCAATCGCGCAGGGTGGCACGCTTTTTCGCAACTCAGTTGCGTACTGCGCAAACCAGCCCCGAAGAGCTGACCACAGCGAGGATTTCAGGGTCGCGCAAAGCGCGGGTTAGGCGCAGGAACTCACTGAAATCATTGGCCCGCTGCAGCCGACCCAATCGGCCCAGCCGTTGCAGTTGCGCCAGCGACAAGCGGTCGACCATGCGCCCCGCCATGCAGGCGGAGACCGGGCGGCTGAGCCCTGTCCTCTCCAACGCGGAACGGGTGCGCGCCTCGGGGGTCGCGCATCCGGAAAGCGCAAGGGCCGCGGCACTTGCAACCATCAGCGCGGCCAGGCGCTGCACGGTTGCAGATGCTGCGGCCCCCTTGCCCATCAGCCTTCGGTGGCGGCGTTCTGCGCGCGTTCGATTGCCTCGGTGATGATCTGCCGCGCTTCGGCAGCATCGCCCCACTTGCCCACGCGGACCCACTTTTCAGCTTCCAGATCCTTGTAGTGCGTGAAGAAGTGCTCGATCTGCGCGAACACGATGTCGGGCATGTCGTCCTTCTCGCGCACGTCTGTGTAGTAAGGGAAGGTCGCGGTGTCGGGCACGCAGACCACCTTTTCATCGCCGCCATGCTCGTCTTCCAGGTTCAGCACCGCAATCGGCCGTGCGCGCACGACAGAGCCGGGCATGAACGGCGAGCGGGCGATCACCAGCGCATCGAGCGGATCGCCATCGGGCGACAGCGTGTGCGGGATGAAGCCATAGTTGGCGGGGTAGCGCATCGGCGTGTGCAGGATGCGGTCGACGAAGAGAGCGCCCGAAGCCTTGTCGAATTCGTACTTCACCGGTTCGCCGCCGGTGGGCACTTCGATGATGACGTTCACGTTGTTCGGCGGATTCTTGCCGATCGAAATCTCTTTGATAAGCATAAGGAAGAAGGCCTCTATTATGGTGTGCCGCCGAACGGCCTGCCCGTTCTTCAGCGTTCAGCGGGTTTGCGGCGCAAGCAGCCGGTCAAGGCCCGTTTCGCCCTGCCCCGTCTTGCGGAGCGCCGGATAGCGCAACCCGCCCTTATAGGAAAGTGCGGTTTCACGGTATCTTTTGCCGCGCTTGATCAGCAGCTCGACCTTGCCGGTCGTCGCGGTGGCCGCAACCGCAGTCTTCAACGCCTCAGCGGAATAATCCCTGCCATCTATCCCGGTGATCTGATCGCCCACGGTCATGCTCGCCGCGAATGCCGGGCTGCCCCACATCACCTGGTTGATCTTGCCGTCCTTGGCGACGATCAGGCCGATCGAATGGCTCAGATCCGTGCTGCCCGATGCCGCCTCGCCCGAACGGATATAGGCGCTGGGCTCGCTGACATAGACCAGTTCATAACCACCCAGCGCGAATCCCTGCTTGGGGGATTCGGGGGTGATCTCGTACACCCGGCGCTGCAGGAAGCCCTGCCAGTCATAAGGCTGCACCGCGTTGAGTGCGGCCACGACATCTGCCAGCTCATAGGTCACCACGCCCCAGTCGCCCTCGCGCCCGCCGAAGAAGCTGCGCGCGAAATCCTGCAGCGATCTGGCATTGCCCGATTCGCGGCGGATGATCTGGTCGGCCTCCAGCCACACCATCATGCCTTCGTTGTAATAATCCTCGCTGCGCTGATAGCTCGCCCAGGCCTTGGGGCGCCGAGCGGCAATGATCGGGTCGTGCGCGGTATCGATCAGCGGCCGCCAGTTGCGCCCGGCGCGCGCGTCGAGCCCGGCGGCGATGTTGGCAAAGGCGTCCAGCGTTTCCTGATAGGTGAACAGTCCCGAGCGCGCGCCCAGCACATAGCCCCAGAACTGGGTCTGACCTTCATACACCCACAGCAGGTCATCGCGGCTGGGCTGCCGGAAATCGGGCGCCCAGATACCCTGCGGACGGCGGTGCTTGCCGTTCCAGCTGTGCGTCATCTCGTGCGGCAGCAGGTTGCGCGACCCTGGCCCCTTGGCCCATTCGGTGAAATAGCCGGTGCCCACGCCGTTCTCGCTGCTGCGATGATGTTCGATGCCGATACCGGTCAGCTCGTCGGACAGTGCCAGCAGGAAATCATAGCGGTCATAATGGCGCACGCCGAACAGATGCTCAGCCTCGGCCACCAGCTTCCTGTGCGCGTCGATCTGCTCGGGCGTGGCGGCGAGGAACTGGGCCTCGTCGGCGACGACATTGAGCGTCACCTTGTCCGAAAGCGGCCAACTCTTGAAATGCGCGCCTGCAAACATCGGGCTGTCGACCAGTGTATCGAAATCGACGCGCTCATAGGCGACCTTGCTTCCCGTGGTGCGCTTGGGCCGCATCGCGCTGCCCGCCTGCCACCCGGTGGGCCAGGTGACGATCGCATCGACCGGGATATTGCGTGCAAAATAGCCCGCGGGATACAGCGCGACGTTGTTCCAGCGCAGGTTCATCATGCTGGGGGCCACCACCACCCGGCCCTGGTTCGAGGCGGTCGGACTGACGAACTGGAAGTTGGCGACGATCTCGCGTGCGCCCTGGGGCACGCTGACGTGAAAGGCGTTCACATCGAGCGAATCGCGCTGCCAGAC
The DNA here is from genome assembly GCF_000786215.1 of Sphingomonas sp. 35-24ZXX. Classification (GTDB taxonomy): domain Bacteria; phylum Pseudomonadota; class Alphaproteobacteria; order Sphingomonadales; family Sphingomonadaceae; genus Blastomonas. The sequence goes on along the minus strand of NZ_JROG01000001.1, from coordinate 457,135 downwards.
GAGCGGCTTGCCGCCCGCAGAAAAGGTCAGCCCCACCAGCTTCTCGATCTCGCCGCGCGGCGCGTGATTGCCCGGCAGCCATTGCGGGTAGAGCAAGGTGAACCGCCCGCTGGCCCGCGCATCGTCCGGCACGGGAATCGTCTGCTTCATCGCAAAAATCGCGCGGTCGACGTCGGTGGCGTCGACTTCCAAAGTCATCACGCCGGGAAACGCGATGTCGCGCGCTGCGGGCACGATATCGACCACCGGCTGAGGCTGCGGCGCGCTGTTCTGGGCAAGCGCGGGTACTGTCATGAGGGCGACCGCAAGGCATGCGGTGGAGAGGAAGTGACGCAAGGTAGCAGGCCCCTTTGAATATGCTGGTTTCGCCACCCTAACCGCCTGCTTCAAAAAAAAGTACCCGGCTGTTTGGCGTCACCCGAAAAAGGCGCTAATGGCGGCGGATCATGGGCAAGATCAACACACCGGGCGCGATCCGCGGCACACAGGACATCTTTGGCGAAGATCAGGAGCGGTTCGGCCATGTCGTCGACACGTTCGACCGGGTGCGCCGCCTCTACAATTTCCGCCGGGTCGAAATGCCGGTGTTCGAGGCTACAGCCGTGTTCGCCCGGTCGCTGGGTGAAACCACCGATGTGGTGTCCAAGGAAATGTACTCGTTCGATGACCGCAGCGGCGATTCGCTAACCTTGCGGCCCGAATTCACCGCCGGCCTCGCCCGCGCCTATCTGACCAACGGCTGGCAGCAATATGCGCCGCTCAAGCTGGCCACGCACGGCCCGCTGTTCCGCTACGAGCGCCCGCAAAAGGGCCGCTATCGCCAGTTCCATCAGATCGATGCCGAGATCATCGGTGCGGCCGAACCGGAGGCCGATGTCGAACTGCTGGTGATGGCAGACCAGATTCTGCGCGAGCTGGGGATCACCGAAGGCGTGACGCTGCAGCTCAACACGTTGGGCGATGCGGCCAGCCGCGATGCCTGGCGCACCGCACTCATCGCGCATTTTCAGGCGCATAAGGGCGATCTTTCGAAAGAGTCGCAGGATCGGCTGGAGCGCAACCCGTTGCGCATCCTCGACAGCAAGGAGGCACAGGACCGCCCGATTGCCGATGCCGCGCCCGATATCGATGCGTATCTGACCGAGGAAGCCGGCGCGTTCTTCGCGAAAGTGACAAATGGGCTGGATGCCGCTGGCGTCGCGTGGACCCGCAACGCCCGGCTGGTGCGCGGGCTCGACTATTATCGCCACACCGCCTTCGAATTCGTCACCGACCGGCTCGGCGCACAGGGCACCGTCCTGGGCGGCGGACGCTATGACGGGCTGATCGAGAATCTGGGCGGGCCTGCCACGCCTGCGGTCGGCTGGGCCGCCGGAATCGAGCGTCTGGCGATGCTGTGCGATGCGACCGCATTGGCCGGCGGTCTGGATGTCATCATCGCGCTGGAGGACGACCGCGCGCTCGCCGAGGCGACTGCGGCGCAGGCCAGTATGCGCAACCACGGCATATCGTGCGACATGATTGCCACCGGATCACCGCGCAAGCGCTACGACAAGGCGGCGAAGGTTAACGCCAAGGTCTTGATTTCCTTCCAGCATGATGGTGAACTTGCCAAAGCCAATATCCGCTCTGCGCCGGAAAGCGAGCTGCATGCCAAAGTTGCAGATGTGCTGAACGTTTCTGCAACCAAATGATGTCAGTAAGAATGCCGAAAGTCGCCTGCTCGCCCGCCACGTGCGGCAGGTTGGGGGAGAATGACAGATGACCCGGATTTCCGGTGAACGCATTGCGCAGATCGAGGCGCGGTTTGGCAAGATCCAAGCGCGCATGTCGTCGGGCACGCTGGACGGCGAAGAATTCGTCCAGATGGCGAAGGATTATGCCGAGCTGGAACCGGTTGCGCGTGCCGCAGCCGAAGTGCGCCGCCTGCGTGCCGAGCTGGAAGTCCTTGAAGGGCTGATGGAGGACACTGCGTCCGACCCCGAGATCGTTGCACTGGCGGTGAGCGAGTCCGCCACGATCCGTGAACGGCTGCCGACAGCGGAAAAGACGCTCGCGCTCAAGCTGCTGCCCCGCGACAGCGCCGACATGCGCCCTGCGATGCTCGAAATCCGTGCAGGGACCGGCGGCGATGAAGCCGCGCTGTTCGCGGGCGATCTGCTGCGCATGTACACCCGGTTCGCCGAGGAACAGGGCTGGAAGATCGAGATCATGTCCGCCAGCGCATCGGATGTCGGTGGCTTCAAGGAAGTGATCGCCTCGGTCAACGGTGCGGGCGTTTTTGCCAAGCTGAAATATGAAAGCGGCGTTCACCGCGTCCAGCGCATTCCCGAGACCGAAAGCGGCGGGCGGATCCACACCTCTGCCGCGACCGTCGCGGTGTTGCCCGAGCCCGAAGAGGTCGACGTGCAGATCAACGACAACGATCTGCGCATTGATGTCTATCGCGCATCGGGATCGGGCGGCCAGCACGTCAACACCACCGACAGCGCCGTCCGGATCACCCACCTGCCCTCCGGGCTGGTCGTGACCCAGCAGGATGAAAAGTCGCAGCACAAGAACAAGGCCAAGGCCCTGAAGGTTCTGGGTGCGCGCCTGTATGAGCTGGAGCGCAGCAAGGCCGCGAGTGCCGAGGCCGATGCGCGCAAGTCGATGGTCGGATCGGGCGACAGGTCCGAACGCATCCGCACCTACAACTTCCCGCAAGGGCGGGTGACCGACCACCGCATCAACCTGACGCTGCACCGGCTCGAGGAAATTCTGGCAGGCGAAGCCCTGGGCGATCTCATCGCCGCGCTCACCGCGCAGGATCAGGCCAGCCGCCTTGCCAACATGGAGATGGCGGGGTGAGGCCACCGGTCTCGCGTCCGTCAGCCTTTCCGTGACGATCGCAGATGCATTGCGCGACGCAGCGCATAGACTTGCCGAAATATCCGATACGCCCAGGCTCGATGCCGAACTGCTGATGGCCGATGCCCTGGGCACGGATCGCGGCGCGTTGCTGCTCCACCGGATGCGCGACGACGTGCCGTCCGGCTTTGCCGCGCTGCTCGATCGCCGCCTGAACCATGAGCCAGTCGCCTATATCACCGGACGACAGGATTTCTGGACGCTGACGCTGGGCGTGTCTCCCGCGGTGCTGATCCCCCGCTCCGACAGCGAGACATTGATCGAGGCAGCGATCGCCGCGTTCCCGGATGACGCACCGGCGCGCATCCTGGATCTGGGCACCGGCTCGGGCGCGCTGCTGCTGGCCGCGCTTTCGCACTGGCCACAGGCAGACGGCGTGGGCGTGGATGCGAGCAAGCCCGCCCTCGCCGTCGCACGCGACAACGCCCAGTCCTGCGGCCTGTCTGATCGCGCGCGCATCCTGCACGCCGATTGGCGGGTGCCCGGCTGGTGCGATGGGATCGGCGGCCTCTTCGATCTTGTCCTGGCCAACCCGCCCTATATCGAAACCGATGCTGCGCTCGCCCGCCAGGTGCATGCGCACGAACCCCATGGCGCGCTGTTCGCCGGTGCAGACGGGCTGGATGATTACCGCATCCTCATCCCCGCCCTTGCAGCCTTGCTGGCACCGGGCGGCGTGGCGATCTTCGAGATCGGCGCGACCCAGCGGCTCGATGTGACCGCGCTGGCAGAGGCGGACGGCTATGACGTGGAGTGCCGACAGGATCTCGCGGGGCACGACCGCGCACTGATCTTGCGTGCGCAGCGCCCGGCCTGATATTTCGCTTGGCAAGCCCTTGGTGAGCCGCTACCACCCATTCAGCAAGAGAGGTGATGCTAGGCACTAGGCCCATCACGCTTGCTAACCCCAATCATCTATTTCGGGCAGCTTGATAGGGCCACTCAAAGCGGATGAAAGGCTTGGGACGCGCGGCGCGCCTTTGGGCGACGGGCCGCACGGACGCGCAGAGGACACGCAGGCAACTTGCGACTGATAAGGAAGCGTCAACGTTGAACAACAATCGTGGAACGAGCCGTCGTCGCGGCCGTGGCAATAACCGTCCGCAGCCCAGTGGCCGCAGCGGGGGCATGGATCAGGGCAACCGGATCGACAGCCGGGCGCGCGGCAACGCGACGCAAATGCTCGAGAAATACAAGAAAATGGCGCACGATGCGCAGATGAACGGTGACCGCGTGGCCACCGAATATTATCTGCAATTTGCCGATCACTATTTCCGCGTGCTGGCCGACAACCGCGCCCGTCAGGACGAATATCGCCGTCCTCGCGAAGAGCAGGGACGCGACAACGGCAGCGATTATGCCGATGACGACGACGATATCGGTTTCAATTCAGGCCCCAGCCAGCGCAACTATTCGCAGGACCAGTCCGACGAGGCATCCGCCCGCAGCGGTCAGGATGACGACGGCGACGATCAGGACGACAACCGCGGCAATCGCGGCAATGGCCAGGGTCAGCAGCGCAACGAAGGTCGCCAGAACGACAACCGCCAGAACGACAACCGTCAGAACGAGGGACGGCGCGAGCGTCGGCCGCGTGAAGACAATCAGGATCGGCAGAACCAGGACCGTTCGGGCCAGGATCGGCAGAACCAGGACCGCCAGAACCGTCCGCGTGGCGATCGTCAGGAACAGGCACCCCGGGCTGCTGCGCCCGCACCGGCGCCCGCACCTGCACCTGGCGCTGTCGATACGGCGGGTGAAACCGATCAGGCCAGCCAGCCCCGTCGCACCCTGCGCGGTCGCGGACGTCCGCCCCGTGCCGCCGAAGCCGAAGGCAGCAATGCGCTCGATCCGATGATCCTGCCGCCCGCGATCGGTGTGGCGAGCGAAGACAAGGTCGAGGCCGAAGCGCCGAAGCCCAAGCGCCGTGCCGCACCGCGCCGCAAGGCTGCGGAATCGGGCGACGTCGAGGCCGCTGCCGCAGAATGATGAACTGGTCCTGCGCCACCGGCGCGGGACCCAAACGAAAAGGGGTGCGATCCATATCCGGATCGCACCCCTTTTCCTTGGCCCAAGGGCCTTCCCGTCAGTAGCGCTGCTGGCGCTCGTACAGATCGCGATAATGCTGGATGCGGGTCACCCGCAGCCCAGGCATTCCCGAACGGTCGACCGCCCGCTGCCACGAGGCGAACTCTTCCAGCGTGAGGTCATAGCGTTCGCACACCTCATCGATGGTCAGCAATCCGCCGTTGACCGCCGCGACGACCTCAGCCTTGCGCCGAACCACCCAGCGCTTGGTTCCCGGCGCCGGAAGGTTGGCAAGAGTCAGGGGTTCGCCGAGCGGACCAATGACCTGTGCCGGTTTGATTTTCTGATTTTCGATCATCACGTCCTCAAAAGGCCTGGTGTGTGCAACTTTGCGCGTGGGGAAGGTCTAACCTGGCCGCTTTTCGATTGACTGAAGCACAATGGTAAACGCCAATTTCACCTTGGTGTTCCGCCGGGGTGAGCCGGTTCAGAACGTCGGCAAAGTGCAGATTGAAGCTTCCGGGCATCACGATGTCGGCGCGCGCGACGCCGGCGAGCCAGGCCGCCATCGCCTGCGCCGGATCGCGCGAATCCAGCGGCATCGTCACCCGGCCTGCGCGCGCCATGCTGGGAGCGAAGGCGAGCGCACGAAGGATGTCCATGTCCAGCGACCGGAGCCTTGCGGCCCCGTTGCGAGTCTGGCCGACCGCTTCATGAGGGAAGTTCATATCCATGGCGCTGATGTACCAGCCAAACCGTAAGAGCAGGTAAAAGCGGCCTTCATGGCTGATTAGACTTGGTTAATTGCCGCTAACACTGCCGCACAAACCCCGGCAAACCGGGCGTTTTGCAGCTGCGGACCGGTGCAAAAATTTGCCGGACCGGGGTGGCAGAAAGCTGCCGTCGCCGCTACATGGCAGCGATGCAGGCACAGCCCCTCTCAGGATTTCAGCTCGATGGCGACATGAAGGCGCGGCGAATCGTCGTGGCGATGTCGGGCGGCGTTGATTCATCGGTGGTGGCCGGACTGGCGGCCGCGACCGGCGCCGAAACCATCGGCATCACGCTGCAGCTTTACGATCATGGCGCAGCGGTCAAGCGCGCGGGCTCGTGCTGTGCGGGCCAGGATATCCGCGATGCTCGCGCGGTCGCCGATCGGCTGGGCATTGCGCATTATGTCTTCGACCATGAAAGCCGCTTTCGCGAATCCGTGGTCGAACGCTTTGCCGATGAATATATGGCTGGCCGAACCCCCATCCCGTGCATCCAGTGCAACATGGGTGTGAAGTTCACCGATCTGTTGCAGATGGCGCGTGATCTGGGTGCCGATTGTCTGGCCACAGGCCATTATGTTCGCCGGATGATCGGTAGCGATGGCCGCGCCGAACTGCACCGCGCGCACGATCCGGCGCGCGATCAGAGCTATTTCCTGTTCGCCACCACCGACGACCAGATGGACTTTCTGCGCTTCCCGCTGGGCGATCTGCCCAAGCCGCAGGTGCGCGCGCTGGCGCAGGAGATGGGGCTGGTGGTCGCCGCAAAGCCCGACAGCCAGGATATCTGCTTCGTGCCCGATGGCGATTATGCCGCCGTCGTGCGCAAGGTGCGTCCCGATGCCGACGCCGGCGGCACGATCGTGCATGTCGATGGCCGGGTCCTGGGCGAACACAAGGGGCTGATCCACTTCACCATCGGCCAGCGCAAGGGCCTGGAAATCGGCGGCCAGCCCGAACCGCTTTATGTCGTCCGGCTTGATGCCGCGACGCGCCGCGTGATCGTCGGCCCGCGTGCGGCACTGGCGATTGCGGCTGCAGACATCGTCGACATGAACTGGATCGGCGGCAGCTATGAAGGACCGCTTGAGGTCAAGGTGCGCTCGCTCGCCAAGCCTGCCCCGGCGCGGATCGAGGGCACCGGCGCAAACCGCCGTGTAGTGTTCCTGCAGCCCGAATATGGGGTCGCCCCAGGACAGGCCGCAGTGCTGTACGCTGGCAGCCGCGTTCTGGGCGGCGGCTGGATCGCCAGCACCGAACCGGTCGAGCCAGCGCTCGCGGCCTGATCGCTCGGCGCTCCACAGCCTGCCCCGAATAGGTTAAGTGGTTCTCTGGGGTATGTCCGTGCGCACATCGACACTTCTGGGAATGATGGCTGCAGCGGCAATATCCGCATCGCCCCTGCACGCGCAGTCCGACGCGGATGACGGCCTGACGCTCTCGGGCAGCTACCGCATCCGCTACGAACTGCTCGAAGGCCAGTACCGCCCGGCCCTCCCCCCGCGCGATGACGCGATGACCATACAGACGTCGATCGTCGCCGATTATCGCACCGGGCCCTGGCATCTGTCTGCCGAACTCGTGGATGCGCGTGGCTATCTGATCGATGCGCCTGGAGCGGTCAGCACCGGTGAGGTCAACGCGCTCGAACTCAGCCGCGCGTCGATCAGCTACCGCGACGGCCCGGTCGAACTGACCGCGGGACGGTTGCATCTCAACCTGGGGTCCCGCCGGCTTGCGGCGCGCAATGCGTTTCGCAACACGATCAACAGCTTCACCGGACTGAGGCTCGACTGGCATGGGAAGCAGGACGACACGCTGACCGCGTTCTACGTCCTCCCCCAGACCCGGCTCCCCAGTGCCCGTGCCGAGCTGATCGACAATCGCGTGCGCTGGGACCGCGAAAGCTTCGACCTTGCCTTCTGGGGCGCGCACTACACCCGACCCGATCTGTTTGACGGCATCGCCCTGCAGGCCAATGTCTTCGGGCTGACCGAGCGGGACGGCGACAACGGCCCGACGCGCAACCGGCATCTCGTCACCTGGGGGGCCAGGCTGCATCGCGCGCCAGCAAGCGGACAGTGGGATATCGATATGGAAGGCGCGGTGCAGACCGGCACTGTCCGTGCATCGGTTGCACCGAACACTCGCCGCCAGGATGTCCGCGCATTTTTCGCGCATGCAGAGCTGGGATACAGCCCCGACCTGCCCGGGCGTCCCCGAGTTTCGCTGCTGCTCGACATCGCCAGTGGCGACGATCCGCGCAGCGCCGCTTTCACCCGGTTCGATACCTTGTTCGGCGCGCGCCGGTGGGAGTTCGGACCGAGCGGCCTGTTCGGCGCGCTGGCGCGCACCAATATCGTGGCGCCAGGGATTCGCGGGGAAATGGCCCCTGCCCCGCGCTGGGATCTGATGGCGCTGTGGCGCCCGGCCTGGGCCCATGATCGCCGCGACCGGTTCAGCAATTCCGGACCTGCCGATCCGCAAGGCCGTTCGGGCCGCTTTGCCGGGCACATGCTGGAGGTGCGGCTGGGCCACTGGCTGATCGACAAAACCGTGAGGCTGGAGGCCGGAACCGCGTTGATGACCAGCAGCCGGTTGCTGGAGGACGCGCCCAATGCCACGGGGTTCGGCGATACGCGCTATGCCTATGGCCAGATGACGGTCAATTTCTGACGGCGGATCAGAACACCCGGTCGAGTGCCTTGTCGAGCATCCACAACTGCCACAGCAACCGCGCATTGTCGCTGCGCCCGGAAATATGCGCCTCGGCGATGTCGCTCAGCCGCGCGGTGTTGAACCAGCCGCTGCGGGCGAGCGCAGAACCTGTGGCGATGGCACGCGCCTGATCGGCGAGCGGCCCACGAAACCACTGCGCGATCGGGCTGACGAAGCCCATCTTGGGGCGGTAGAGAATATCGTCGGGCAAGGTCCCGCGCATCGCACGCTTCATCAGCCACTTGCCCTGCCCACCGCGCACCCGCATCGCCTCGGGCAGGGTCGCGGCAAATTCGATCAGGCGATAGTCGAGCAGCGGCTCGCGCGCTTCCAGGCTGACCGCCATGCTGGTGCGGTCGACCTTGGTCAGGATGTCGCCGGGCAGCCACAGCTTCATGTCGGCATATTGCGCAGCATCGAGCCCGGAACGCGCCGGTGCGCCGCCCATCAGCGCGATCATGTGATCCTCGCCGCGATAACCGCCCAGCGCGGAGCGCTGGCTGTCCGAATAGAGCGACTGGCGCAGCGCATGGCCGGTGACTCCGACTGCATCGGCATAGCCCTCCGCCCCGCTGCGCGCGAGCGACAGCAAGGTAGATTTGGCCCGCAACGGGCGCGGTGCCCAGTCCGCCTTGGGATAAAGCGCGCCCAGCCCGCCGAACAGCGGTTCGCGCAGGCCCTGAGGCAACAGCCCGCGCACGCGCTCTTCGCCATGGTGAAAGACGTGGCGGCGATATCCGGCAAAGGCCTCGTCCGCGCCATCGCCCGACAGCGCTACCGTCACGCTTTCGCGCGCCAGCTGGCAGACGCGGAAGGTGGGCAGCATCGAGGCATCGGCAAAGGGTTCGTCGAACTGCGCGGCAACCTGATCGATGATCGCGATATCATCGGGCGAGACCGTGCGGCTGCGGTGATCGGTGGCGAAGCGCTTGGCGATGCGGCGGGCGTAATCGCTTTCGTCGAGTTCGGCGACATCGAAGCCGATGCTGCAGGTCTTGACCGCCTGGCTGCTGCGCTCGGCCATCAGCGCGACGACCGTGGAGCTGTCGACCCCGCCCGACAGGAACGCGCCCAGGGGCACATCGGCGACCATCCGCGAAGCCACGGCCTCGCGCATGTGATGGAGCAGTTCGGCTTGCAGATCGGAGACCGAGCCCCGCGCCCGGCGCGAGAAATCGACGTCCCAATACTGCGCCGGCGCAGGGAGCGGCTTGCCGCGTTCCAGCATCAGGTAATGGCCGGCTGGCAGCTTCTTGACGCCCGCAACGAAGCAGCGGTGATCGGGCACATAGCCGAACGCCAGATAGTCATCCACCGCCTGCGGGTCGGGCGTCCGGCGCAGTGCCGGGTGGGCGAGCAGGCCCTTGAGCTCGGAGGCAAAGATCACGCTGCCATCGGGCAGGCTGGCATAATGCAGCGGCTTCACGCCCAGCCGGTCGCGCGCCATGAACAGCCGCTGGTGACGCTGATCGAAGATCGCAAAGGCGAACATGCCGTTCAGCCGATCAAGACAGCCCACGCCCCATTGCCGCCAGGCGGCCAGGATCACCTCGGTGTCCCCCGAGGTGCGGAAATGGTGGCCCAGTGCAGCCAGTTCGGCGCGCACCTCCTGGAAATTGTAGATCTCGCCGTTGAAGGTCAGGACATCGGCTTCGTCCTCGCTCAGCATCGGCTGCGCGCTGCCTTCCAGATCGATGATCGACAGCCGCAGATGGCCCAGGCCGACGCCGGGCGCAGTCCAGCAGCCGTTGCCATCGGGCCCGCGATGCAGCATCGCATCGGTCATCAACCGGATCCGTGCGGGATCGACCGGCTTGGCCGTTTCCAGATGGAAGATGCCTGCAATCCCGCACATGGTCGTTCAGCGCCCCGCCAGCACGGTTTCGGACAAGGCCTGCGCCCCGCCAGCATCGCGCAGCAGCGCCTCGATCGCAGGTCGAGCCGAGCCATCACCGCTGCGTTCGGCGCTCACGATCAGGATCATCGCGCTCTGGCTGTGCCGCAGCAGCCGGGCTTTCAGCGATTCGAGGCGAATGGTCAGATTGCTGCCGGTCACGGTGTTTCCGATCCGATAGAAGGTCGCGACATCGCGCACCATCCGCCCAGGTCCGGTGATCACATCCGCCTTGCCATCGGGGATCGCAGGCGCGGCCTCAACCCAGGACCATGCGCCTTCAGGGTCGAGCGCACCCTGGCCATAGGCGGTGATCTCGCGCCCTTCGGACTGGCCGTTATACAGGGCCGCGAACACATCGACTTTCTGGCCGTTGCGCACATAGCTTGCGATCAAGGTGCGGTTGCTGCCTTGCGCGCGCGGCGTCCAGGGGGCGACAGGATCGTAAGGCTCGCGCTGCCATCCGGCGATCTGCGGCAAGGTGTCGCGCGCAGGCAGGGTTGCAGGCTCGGGCAAGCCCAGCAATGCCCAGCCCAGCGGCGCGGCGAGCAACAGACCCGCCGCCACCAGGACCGGGCGATCATTGCCGATGACGTTGCGGGACGCGGCGGCCAGCCGGTCGGCAAGCGCGGGCTCGATGAAGGGATCGGTCACCTGCCGGTCGAGAAACTGCCAGCCGATCGCCATGACAACCAGCAGCACGATCGCGAAGAAGATCCAGCCGTAGAAAATGTGATCGAACCCGGCGGCGAAATCGAGACCCTGATGATGGGCGATATAGATCGTTCCAAAGGCGCGCAGGCCGTTTGCGAGCACCGGCACGACGATCGCCACCGCGATGATGCCCATCCGGCGCGGCCAGCTCTTGAAACAGACATTCGCCGCGAGCACGCCATAAGCGACCATCGCGATCAGGAATTTCACGCCCGAGCACGCCTCAGCCACGCGGAACAGCGCGGTCGGCGTGGAAATGAACACGCCCTCGATATGCGCCGGGATGCCGGTCAGGCCCAGCAGCGCCATCGATATGTCCGCCGTGATGCCTTGCAACGGCGGCACCAGTTCCTCGCCCACCGGCACCAGGAACAGCGCATAGCCCAAAGGGAACATCAGCGCGCGGCCGACATGCTGGCCCAGCAGCGCCAGCACGCTGCCCTGCAGGAACATCACCAGCGCCAGATGCCGCGCCAGCGCGACGCCTGCCGCTTCGCCCAGAACCCAGCCACCAGCCGCGGCAGCCATCACCAGCAACCCCGGCCACCAGACCATGGGCGTGATCCGCTTCAGCTCATCCGAGCGTTGCGATATCAGCCAGGCAAGGATGAACGGTATCAGCAGGATGTGATTGAAGGTGGAGCTGTTCCACCAGATCATCACCATATCCGCAGCATCGCGCGCGAATGCGACCAGGATGACGCCCCAGGCGACGCCCAGCCGGATCAGCGCGCTGCGCCATGCGGGGCTTATCGGCACGGGATCAGCGGACTCGGGAATGTCGGCGGCGATCGTCGCCATGTCAGGCCGCGCTCGTGATCAGCGCGGGCGGCTGGTCGAGCCAGCGTAAAAGCGGCGCCAATTGCGCATCCCATTGGTAGCTGCGCAGCATATGCGCGCGCGCCGCAAGGCCGATCGTGCTGCCTCGTGCCGGATCAGCGGCGAGGTCGCACACCGCCTTCGCCATCGCATCATCGTCGCCGGTCACGATGAAATGCTCGCCCGAACGCGCGACTATGCCCTCTGCCGCGGCGGCAGAGGCCACCACCGGCCGGGCCATCGCCATCGCTTCGAGCACCTTGTTCTGAATGCCGCGCGCGATCCGCAGCGGGGCAACGACAATATCAGCCGAAGCAATCCACGGCCGGATGTCATCAACCGCGCCTGCAACCTCGACACCGGGCACCTGCGCCAGCGCGCGCACCGCAGGCGCCGGGTTGCGCCCAACGATATGGAAGCGCGCATCGGCATGCTGTTCGCGGATCAGGGGCAGAACGCTGCGCGCGAAATGGGTCACCGCGTCGATATTGGGCGCATAATCCATCTGCCCGGTAAAGACGAGATGCGGCCCATCGGTACCCACATAGGGCGCAGGGGCGATGCCCTCGGGATCGTAAAGCTGTGTATCGATCCCGTTGCCGACGGCTTCCACGCGGACGCGCGGATCGTCGAGGCCCAGACGAAATTCAGTCACTTCCGTCGCGCTGGCGAAGGTCGAAAGATGCGCACGCCGGGCCATGTCTCGCTCGAACGCGCCCAGCATCCGCGCCTCACGCGCATGCACCAGTTTCATCGGCCCGTTCGAAGCCTTGGCATAGGCGGCAAACTTGGCCGAATCCATGTCGACGAAATCGATGATCACCCGCCCGGCAAAGCTCGGCGGGATGAACTGCGCCATCTGGCCGGAGAAGACGAAGATCGTATCGATCGGCCGGGTGGCGAGGAGACGGCTGATATAGTGGCGAATCTCGAGGCTCTCGAACGCTACCAGCGAGACCGGCTTGCCGGTGGGCAACGCGTTCAACCCGGCGCGCAGATTGGAGATGGTGCGGCGAACCAGCAGGTGGCTTGTCGCGGTCCAGGCCAGCTGCGCTTCGGCGGCCATGTCGGCATCGGTTTCGCCAAAGGTCGCCACATGCACCGGCCCGCGCGCCGCAAGCGCTTTCAGGATCGCGCACGAGCGGATCTTGTCCCCCCGGTCAGGCGGAAACGGGATTCGGTGGGCAAGGAACAGCAGCTCGCCCATCAACCCAGCCCGTTCGCGATCCAGGGGCCCAGCCGGTTGGCAATGCCCAGCGGCAGCCGCTGCCATAGCGCAATCTGCAGCCGGTATTTGGGGCTCAGCGGATTGACATCGCGCGGCGGCAGGCCGTCGGCATTGCGCACCGCATAGCTGAGCGGCGCGGGCTCGAATCCCCAGTTCTTCTTGAACGCAAACGCGCCGGTGCCGACCTTGGAGCGACCGAAATCGAACCGCGTGCACCCGCGCTGGCGCGCATGGTTCATCAGCGCATAATACATAACGTCATTGGCGCGCAGGGCGCGGGCATCCCAGACGCCTCCGCCCCAATAGGGCATCACGGTTCCACGGTGGTAGAGGTTGAGCACGCTCGCCACGGGAACGTCATTGTGCAGCACGGTCAGGATATCGGCATCGTCGCCAAAGGCCTCCATCACCGCTTCGAACAGCGCGCGCGGGAACACCGGCGTGCCCAGGTTGCGGACGCTTTCGGCATAGACGGCATATTGCTGCTGGCGGTCGAGCGCGCCCGAACCGGTGCGCACCACCAGATCGTTCGCAAGTCCCTTGCGGACCTCGGCGCGCTGCTTGCGCGGAACCCATTCCAGCTGCTTGCGATCGGCATCGGGGCCGTCTTCGACCAGATCGGCGGCAAAGCCGGCGTGCGCATCGGATTTGATCGTCCAGCGCGGATCATCGGGCAGCCATCCGCCGCGCAGCTCCAGCGTCGGCGCGCTATAGCGTTCGGTCCATTGCCACGCTGCCTCGGCAAGCGCCGCCCCGCTGGCATCATCGGTGGCGAGGATCCCGCCATCGACGGCAAAACCCGCCGACACCATCGCCCCGCCGAACAGCGGCGAATGCACGGCATGCAGCGGCAGAAAGCCGGTGATCGCGCCCCGCCCGTCCTCGGCCAGCAACGCCAGATAATCGTGCCCCGTGGCGGACGCGACTGCCTCGCCCCAGATCGGCCGATGGAAGGCGGTGGTGCGTGGGTGGGCTGCCAGCCAGCCTTCCAGCCGCGCGCGTTCCTGCTGGTCGGCCAGGGTGACAAGCCGAACGGCGGATGCGGATGGTGCGGCGGTCTGCGGCGGCGCGAAATGCAGCATCACAGCCGCCTCGCTGCCAGCGGCAGTGCAATCTCGTCGATCCGGCACCAGCTGAAATCGCGTGTGAGCTGTTCCAGCCTGCCCGCCATGCTGCCCAGGCCCGTATAATGCCGAAGGCGCGAGCGCATCGGCGCGCCTTCGACGCGTGGCTGATCGGCATCGATTTCCCAGGGATGGAAATAGAAGATAGCGGGCTGCATGTCGGCCTGGTTGACGCGGCGTAACGCCCAGCGCGACAGCGTATACGGCAGGATGCGGAAGAACCCGCCGCCACCTGCACCAAATCGACGCTCGCCCAGCTGCACCGTGGTCACCGGCAGTTCGATCAGGCTCGCGCCATCGACCGGATGAAAGGCAAAGCGCGGGGCCTCGCGCCAGCCATAATGGTCGTGCGCGATCGGCGCCACGCTCGACGAATAGGCATAGCCGCGCTCGGCCAGGATTTCGTGCGCCCAGGGCGTGCGCTGGTCGATCGAAAAACTTGGCGCGCGATAGCCCTTGATCGCGACGCCGCCGGCATCCTCCAGTGCCTTGCGCGCGCGGTCGATATCCTCGCCGAACTGGTCGGGCGTCATCGTGAAGACACGGGTGTGATCCCAGCCATGGCTAGCGATCTCGTGCCCTTCGGCGATGATCCGGCGGATCAGCGCGGGATGGCGGTGCGCCACCCAGCCCAGCGTGAAGAAGGTCGCCTTGACACCGCAGCGCGCGAACAGGTCCAGCACCGCGCCGGTATTGTGTTCGACACGGCTGGCAATGCCTTCCCAGTCACCCCGGGCAATGGTGTTCTCGAACGCGCCGACCTGGAAATATTCTTCCACGTCGACCGACAGGCCGTTCACGATATGCCGTGCGGCGGTACGGTCCTGGCCGAGCGATGCTTCGCGCACGATGATGCACTCCTGGCTGTGGGGCCGCAAATTCAGTTGGCGATCAGGCGGCGCGACCCTTGGGCCACACGCCTGCGGAATCGTCCTCGACCCAGCCTACCAGCAATGCGAGCACCCTGTGCAACGCCTTTTGCTGCTCGGCCTGAAGCCTCTCCAGCGCATCGATGCGGCCGATCAGCGGTTGCAGATCGGTAGGAGCAGCCGCCGGGCGCGCCTCGATCGACTGGATGCGGTCGATGGCGGCCTGCAGCTCCTGCACCAAAATCGCGCGGGCTTCCTGCTGCTCGCCGGCAAAATCGCGCACCTCGCGGACGAAATGGTTGAAATCCGCGCGGCTGACCTCGGGGATCGCGGCTTCGGCAACGGCAGGCACAGCTTCAGCCGCCGGAGCAGGCGCGACCGATGCGGCATATTCCGCGTGGCGCGCGGCGCTCGCCAGCATCGCCTCGTTCTGCCAATCCTCGTCGGTCATCGAATCCACTGCCAGATCGGCAAGGACCGCATAGAAAAGATCGGCGTCGATCGTTTCGCGATTGTCGACCGCCGCCATCAGCAGCACGCGATTGATCAGCATGTTGACCTTGCGCGGGATGCCGCCGGTCTCGGTGAACAGCCGCGGCCAGACATCGTCGGCGAAGGCGGGACGTCCGGCCCAGCCGACCAGCGTCATCCGGTGCTCGACATAAGGCTGCACCTCGTGCTGCTCCATCGCGCCCAGATGATGGGTGGCGATGATCCGCTGGCGCAGCTGCTCGAGCCCCGGCGCGCCGTGCACCGTGGCGCGGAACTCGGGCTGACCGAGCAGGAATATCTGCAGCAGCGGGTGGCTGCCCAGCTGGAAGTTCGAGAGCATCCGCAACTCTTCGAGCGCGCCGAAGGGCAGGTTCTGCGATTCATCGACCACCAGCAGGCAGCGACGACCGGCGCGCGCCTCGGTGTGGAGGAAGCTTTCGATCGCGGCCAATGTGCCGGTCTTGTCGAGACCTGCGGTCGGAACGCCAAAGCTGCTGGCGACCATGTGCAGCAGATCATCACCCTTGAGCTGGGTGGTCACGATCTGGGCTGCGGTCAGCCGCGCCTTGTCCACCGTCTGCATCAGATGCGCGACCAGGGTCGACTTGCCCGCACCGATCTCTCCGGTGATGATGATGAAACCCTCACCCTGCGCCAGGCCATAGCCAAGGTACGACATCGCCTTGCGATGCGTCGCGCTCTCGAAATAGAAGCGCGGGTCGGGCGTCAGCTGAAATGGCCGTCCGGTAAGGCCATAATGGGTCTCAAACATGGGCTTTCCCCCTTATACTTCTGTCATATTTACTGGAAAGAATAGCGCAGCGCCAGAAGCGCCGATGCTACGAGGCCGCTTTCGAAGCCCTTGGGATCGAAATAATCGAGCCCGATAGCCAAGGTACCATTGAAGCGGTTGGTGAAGTTGCGCCCATAAGCCGCGTTGGCACCAATGCCCAGGACATCGCTGCCCCCGCCATTGAGCACCTGTCCGGTGCCATTTTCCAGATAGTTCGCATAGATTGTGCCGGTAATGCTCGAACGGGCATCGAGTTGCTTGGCGCCGACATAGCTTGCAAACCAGATTTCATCGATCGTCTGATCGAACCCGGCAAGCGCACCGGTATCGGCGGCGAAGAACTTGCGGCGGCTGTAGCCTGCACCCAGCCCGTGCTGCCAGCTGCCGCTGGTGAGGCTGATCTGCCCGGTGACACCGCGCGTGCGGAACGCCGACGAGGCGACCGACTGCAGCGTGTCATTAAGACAGTTTCCGCCGCCGCCACCACCGAAGAAGCACGAATTGAGATCGCCGCTGAGCGGATTGCGGGTGGCGTCGAACTGCGTCGGCAGCCCGGCGACATTGTCGTTGAGCCGCGATCCGAAGCCGGCGACGAGATCATAGACCACGATGTTCGCCGACACCCGCTGGTTGGGGGTGTAGCTGAACGATCCGTAATAGGTCATGCTGTCGTACCGACGGCCGACTCGCGCTTCGAGCGAGGTGCGCCGGCTGGGCCGCCACAGCACGCCGACATCCCAGATCAGACCATCCTGATCGTAGGACAGCAGGCGCGGCGAATTCCTGTCGGTGACCAGGCGGCCGTCGTTGCCGACGACGGGATTGCCCGCCGCGTCGCGTACGGCATTCCGCTCTGAAATCTCGATGTCCTCATAGCCGACACCGCCCACCAGCGCGAGCGTGGCGCTGACCGGAACCGTGACATCGGCGCGAACGATCTTGTCTTCGAACCGTTGGTCGAGCTGGCTGGCGTCCTCGCGGAAATAGCCGCCGCTGATCGACCAGCCGATCGGCAGAAAACCGCCCGGCTGCTGGCCGATGGCGAGGCTGGCGGCGTGGTTAACGCTGTCATCGAACAGGTCGAGCGGACGCGCACCTGCGGGCAGCGCCACCGCGTCGGCCTCTACCTTGGTGTAGCCAATGCGGTACAGGCCGTTGACCTCGACTCCGGCGATATCGGTGTCCAGCGTGGGCCCGGCATAGACCGAGTAGATCTGCGTGACATTATCCGATCCGCCAATCTGGTTGCTGAGCGCAACCCCGCGGTTATCGACGCGCGAGCGCACGCCCAGCGCGCCTGCCTCGATCGACAGCGCATTGGGAATGACCTGCACATTGGCGCGCGCGATACCGCTGATCGCATCCTCGTCGCCGAAATCGTCGTTCCACGAGAAGCGCCGTTCGTAGCGAACGCTGACCTGCGCCTCGACCCGCGCGGTCTGCACCGCGGCATCCACGCCCACGGCCGCCAGGCTGTAGGTCAGCAGGTCGCCACCATTCTTCAGATCGGCGCTGAGCACCTGGCCCACTTCGAGATAGGGGATCACAACCGAACGACGGTTTGCGGGCACGCTGGCCCCGCCACCGCCCTGACCGCCGCCCTGGTCGCTACCTTGGCCGCCGCCCTGCCCGCCGCCTTGCCCCAGCCCCTGCTGCGCGAACGCAGCCTGGGGAACGGTCGCGAGTGCGAACGCCAGTGCAGCCAGCGGAAGCTGGTGTTTTCCATGCTTGAAATCAGACCATTTCACCATGGTCATTCTCCATATCCATAATAGGATCCGAAGCTGCGACCCGACGGGGAAAATTTCACCCCGTTGAGCAGCAGCTGAATCTGGTTGCATCCGGCAATCAGGCCCAGAGCGTCGCGCAGCGCGCGTTCGCTGGTGACATCGGCGCGCACCACCATCAGCGCATGGCCGACATGCTGGGCGAGCGTGGCGGCGGGCGATGCCGCGAGCAGCGGCGGCGAATCGAAGATCACGATCCGGCCGGGATGCCCCTCGGTCAGCTTGGCCAGCACCTCGAGCGTGCGTGCCGAGGCGAGATACTCGCTGTCCATGTTGGTCTGGCGACCCGCGGGCAGCACCGATAGCCCGTCGATATCGGTCGGGATGATGCAGTCTTCCACGGCCACCGCAGGGTCCGCCAGCGCATCCATCAGACCGGTCTGCCCGGAGATACCCAGCGAGGAGAGAATGCTGGGCTTGGCAAAGTCGGCATCGACCAGCAGCACGTCATGATCGCGTTCGGTCGCAATCGAGAGCGCCAGATTGATCGCGCTGTAGGTCTTGCCCTCGTTGGGCTGCGCCGAGCAGATCAGGATGCGCTGCGCTGCGACCCCCAGGCCGGCATTGGCTTCGGCCAGCACGCTGGCGAGCAGCCGCCGCTTGATGATGCGGAACTCTTCGGAAATGCTGGTCACCGGGCCATCGGGGACGATGAAAGCCGATTCCCGCAGCAGGTCGCGGTCGATCCTGGCGACTGGCAGGCGCGATGCGCGCGGCCGCACCGGGGCGGAAACGGAAGCTGCGACCGGTGCTGCGACCGGCGGTGTCACTGCCTGAGCGACGGGCTCCGGCGCGGATACGGCTGCCGGCGCGGGTGCGGGCGTGGGCACAGGTGCGGGAACCGCAGCTGCCTGCGCTGCCGGCTCCTCGGGAAGCTGCGAGGCATCCAGGCTCATCGCCTTGCGGAAATCGTACATTTCCGACGCGCGCTCGATCAGCGAGGGTGTGTGGCCGGATTTGTCGGGCGATTTGATGGGATCGTGCATGGTCATGTCTCTTTCGCCCTTCACACCACCGAACCGCGCTGGATGAACTCGATGATCAGCAGGACCAGGAAAACCCCGACCAGCGCGCCGGCCGAGCCCAGGTACATGCGCAGCTTGCGCTTGCGCTCTTCCCGCTGGGCCTGGGTGAGCATCTGAGAGATCGATCCGATCACCGGCAGACCGGATGCGGCTTCGAGCTTGGCCGCCGTCGGATAGCTCGCGCTGAGCTGGCCGAGCGCGAACGCTCCGCCGATGCCGCCTGCGATCCCTGCGAACAGCACCGCTGCCAGCAACAGCGGCCGCTTGGGCGCGATCGGCGTACGCGGGCTGGAGGGCGGCGTGATCAGGTCGAAGCGGACCGCATCAGTCTGCGTTTCCACCTGTCCGCGCAGCCGCACCTGCTCGCGGTCGGCAAGCAACTTGTCATACTGGGTCTTGAGCACTTCATAATCGCGCGCGATGCGCGCCTGTTCGGCAGCGACGCCAGGCTCCTGGATCTGCTTGGCGACCATGGCATTCATCTCGCCCTGCAGCGCGGCCTTGCGCGACTGCAGCGCGGTCACCGCCGCCTGACGCTCGGCCTTCATGCTGACGAGCGAACTGTACGCCGGGTTGGGCACGCCATAGGCGGTGCTCGCCCCGGCCCCTGCGGCGCGCAATGCGGCGATCTGGTTCTTGATCGCCTGCACATCGGGATGCTGATCGGTCAGGCCGCGCGCCTTCATCGATGCGAGCTCGCCCTGCGCCTGCGCCAGCGGATTGACCCCGCCGGTCGTGCCACCGGCAATGCTCTGCGGGGTTCCGGCAATCTGGCCGTTGATCGCGGCCAGCGCGCTTTGCGCGGCGATCAGCTGCGAATCGATCTGGTTGATCTCGACCCGGCCCTGCTCGAGCCGCTGGCTGACCGAACCGATGCCCGGCAGCATGCCGAGATTCTCGGTCTCGAACTTCACGCGCTTCTGCTCGGCAATCTCGAGCTCCTTCTGGCGCTTGGCCAGCTGTTCATCGAGGAAGCGCAGCGTATCGCTGGTCTCGCCGCGGCCACCGGCAAGGTTCTCCTCGACGAAGATGTCGATCAGCTTCTGCACGATATCGCGCGCGAGGCTGGCGGCTTCACCATCCGAGCGACCGCCCGCGGTCATCGTGGCAGAAATCTCGAACAGATTGTCCTGCTCGGACTTGATCTTGATGGCACCGCGCAGACCGTTCACGGCGCCCTCGATCTCGCGCGGGGTGACCAGGTTCTTGCCGAGGTCCGTTCCCCGCACGACCTTTTCCAGGTTCGCGGCCGAGGTCAGCGTCTGTTCGACGGTGTCGATCTGCTTCTGCCGCTCGACCGGGCTGATGCCGGTATTCTCGGGCAGGATCGCCTTGGTCTGAACGAACAGCTTGGCCTGCGATTCATAGGTATTGGGGATCAAGGCCACCGCCAGCCAGCCCAGCACGCAAATCGCCCAGGCAATGCCCATCGCCAGCCAGCGGCGCTGCCAAACGCTGTGCACCGCGATGCGGAATTCTTCGTACAGGCCATTCATCGGTCAGGCTTTTCTTTCACTGTTGCGGCGCGGCGCGGGCTTGTTTCCGGTTCAGAACATGCTTTCGGGGATGATGATCACGTCGCCGGGCTGCAGCAGCACGTTGGCGCGGCTGTCGCCCTTCTTGATCAGGTCACCCAGCTTGATCGGATATTCCTGCTGGCGACCCGACACCTTGTCGAAGCGGACCAGCTTGGCGCGGTTGCCCGCGGCGAATTCGGACAGACCACCGACGGCGATCATCGCATCAAGCAAGGTCATGTTAGCACGATACGGGATCGACGCGGGCTTTTCGGTCGCACCGACGATCCGCACCTGCTGCGAGAACGTACCGGCAAAGCTGTTGACGATCACCGAGACGATCGGCTCCTGGATGTACTGCGACAGCTGCAGCTTGATGTCCTCGGCGAGCATCGTCGGCGTCTTGCCAACAGCGGGCATGTCGGTGATCAGCGGCGTGGTGATGCGGCCATCGGGACGCACCTGGACCTTCGCGCCAAGTTCGGGATTGCGCCAGACAAACACGGTCAATTCGTCGAGCGGACCGATGATATAGTCATCGCCCGGGCCGTCGGAGAGCGAGACGAACGATGCAGCCGGAAGCTGCGGTCCGCTCGCGGTGGAAGCGCAACCCGCCAGCAAGGCAGTGGCCACCAGAGCCGCGATTCCCATTTTCAACAGACGGAACAATCCCATGTCAGCACCTTTTTCATCGCCCCGCGAATCCCCTTTCCGTCGCGTGGACGAAAGGCCGGGTTCACGCAGATTGGGCTCAGCTATGACGAAAAAGGGTGAACATAGCGTTAGTGTTTGATGGTGAAGGCGTTTTTACATTCGGGGTGGGGTTGGCGGAGCAGGCCCGGGCCCCGGTGCTGAGCTAGCCCCTAACCACCCCCGCTCATCCTGAGCCGCAGGCATAGCCCGCGAAGTCGAAAGACCCGCGCCCACGCCAGCCGATGCGCGGGGCCTTCGACTGGCTCAGGCTGAGCGGAGGGGGTGGTGGGTTCAACCAAGTGTTACAGATGTTGATCTCTTGCCATAAGCGCCGTTGCATCCAACGTATACCAGACTAGAATACGCAAATGAACGGCACAGCTTTGATGATATACGGCGCTCTGGCTGGAACTCTATTTGGGCTCATTTTCGGAACCCGACCCATAGGCTGGCTCTCGCTGTTGCTTGTGCCGCTCGGTGCCATTCTTTACGTCAATTGGTGGCAGGCGCAGCACCCAGAAAACCTGCGATCCACCAGTGCGCTGGACTATATTTTCATTACGCCCATCCCTCTGGCTTCGGCTTTGGTGATCTATGGCGCGATATTCTTCACACGAATGTGGCTTGAAACGCGCCAGCGCTAGCGATGCCAACCCTAACAATCCCCGCTCATCCTGAGCCGCGGGCGCAGCCCGCGAAGTCGAAGGACCCGCGCCCACGCCAGCCGAATAGCGGGGCCTTCGACACGCTCAGGCTGAGCGGAGGGGTGGCGTCTACAAAGAGAGAAGCGCGCAAGGGGCTCGGCACGAGCACCCGAAATTGCCGATTAACTGGCAACATTTCAGTCTAAATTGTCTTCACGTAGCCATGGTGTACGACGAATATCGCTTTCAGCCGCTTTTGCCGTTTCGTAGATCCCGGAAAAATAGGTCGGGGTCATGTAATCATCGACGTATTCATCTCCAGCCCACCACGTCCACTCGACCCACTGGTAAAACCCGTCCTCTCGG
Organism: Sphingomonas sp. 35-24ZXX; assembly: GCF_000786215.1. Lineage (GTDB taxonomy): Bacteria > Pseudomonadota > Alphaproteobacteria > Sphingomonadales > Sphingomonadaceae > Blastomonas. Next base: position 434,741 of record NZ_JROG01000001.1, on the reverse strand, counting down.
CGCTGAAGCTCAATCTCATATTTTCCATCTGAACTTTTGAAACGAGCTAGTTCCTGCACCACGAAACTCCACACCGCTAATTGGCTACGGCACTTCCTTTAAACACGGAAAACCCTAACCAAACTGCAGTTTCGACCGCACCCCATCGAAAAAGTTTCCGGCAAAAAATCACCCGCGCCTCTTGGCAAGAAACCGCGCCCAGCCCCGCGACCACTTGTTGAACACCTTGCCCTCATCCGAAGCGAACGCGGCCGCCTTGATGTGCTCCGAGCGATTGGGATAGGGCACGATCAAGCTCGCGACGCCGAAGGTGGAGGATTTGCCCGCGATCATCATCGCGATCGGCAGGATCAGGTCGCCCGCGCCGCGCCCGACCACGGTGCCACCGATGACCTTGCTGCCCTTCTTGACCAGCTTGACGAAGCCGGTGACCTCGCGCTCGGTCACTGCGCGGTCGTTGTGGTCGAAGTCCTCGCGCCATATTGTCACTTTGTCGCCAAACCGGCGCCGCGCCTCGTCCTCGGTCATGCCGACCTGCGCGAGTTCGGGGTCGGTATAGGTGACCCAGGGCAGCGCGGCATAGTTCGCCTTGGTCGGCACGCCCAGGCTGATCTCGAGCGCGACATTGCCGCCCTCGTAACCGCTCGCATGGGTGAAGCGCGGACCATCGCGGCAATCTCCGATCGCATAGATATGCTTCGCGCTGGTCCGCCGCCGGGCATCGACGAGGATGCCTTTCTTGTCGTGGCGCACGCCTGCGGCCTCGAGCCCCAGCCCGTCGAAATTCACCTCGCGCCCGGTGGCAATCAGCAGATGCGTGCCGGTGATCGTCCGCCCGTCCTTCAGCGTCAGCACGAGGCCATCAGGGGTTTTCGTCACCGCATCGGCCTCGGCGTCATGGATCAGTTCGATACCCTCGCCGGTCAGCCGGTCGATCACGATTTTCGCGGCATCTGCATCATCCTTGGGGAATGGCCTGCCCTTGGTGGCGACGACGACCTCCGAACCCAGCCGCCGGAACGCCTGCGCCATCTCCATGCCGATCGGCCCGCCGCCCAGCACGATCAGCCGCTGCGGCAGTTCGGTCAGGTCCCAGACATTGTGGTTGGTGAGATAGGGAACCGCTTCCAGCCCCTTGATCGGCGGGACGTATGCGCGGCTGCCCACCGCGATGACGATGCGCGGCGCGCTATAGGTCACGCCGTTCACCGCGATGCTTTTAGGAGTGCTGAACCGCGCATCGCCGCGCACCACCTCGACGCCCATGCCTTCGAAGCGTTCGACGCTGTCATGCGGCTCGATGGTTGTAATCGCCTGATGCACCGCCGCGTGCACCGCGCGGAAATCGACGACCGGCTCCACGGCCTGCATCCCGAACTCGGCAGCGTTGCGCATATCGTGCGCGCGGTGCGCGGCGGAGATCAGCGCCTTGCTGGGCACGCAGCCGGTGTTGAGGCAATCGCCCCCCATCGCCGCGCGCTCGACCAGCAGCGGCTTCAGCCCGAACATCGCCAGCCCCCCCGAGCAGACCAGCCCGGCAGACCCTGCCCCGATGACGATCACGTCGTGCGAATATGCCATAGACCCCGTTTCGGTGAAACAATGCGGCTGGTTACCGCGAATTCTTGTCGCTAGACCATGTGCGCCAGATCAGAGGGAATCCAGCATGAATCTCGAAAATTCGCGTGAATATTACGGCAAGGTGCTGTCCGAATCCGCCGATTTGCGCACCGATGCGTGCACCACCGCCGAACGCCCGCCGCTCGCGGTCATCAAGGCGCTGGCCAATGTCCATCCCGACGTAAAGGCGCGCTATTACGGCTGCGGCCTGATCGCACCATCGGCCATCGAAGGCGCGCGCATCCTCGATCTGGGATCGGGATCGGGCCAGGACGCCTATATTCTCGCGCAGCTGGTCGGCGAGCATGGCGAGGTCGTCGGCGTCGATGCCACCCCTGAGCAGCTCGCCATCGCCAACGCCCATCTCGAATGGCACCGCAAGACCTTCGGCTATGCCAAGTCGAATGTACGCTTCGTCGAGGGCGATATCGAGAAGCTCGACGAACTCGATCTCGAGCCCGGCAGCTTCGACATCATCGTGTCGAACTGCGTCATCAATTTGGTGGGCGACAAGGCCAAGGTCTTCGCCGACGCGCACCGGCTGCTCAAGCCCGGCGGCGAGATGTATTTCTCCGATGTCTATTCGAGCCGGCGGGTGCCCCAGCATCTGCTCACCGATCCAGTGCTCCATGGCGAATGCCTCTCGGGCGCGCTCTATTGGGGCGATTTCCTCAAGCTCTCCAAGGCCGCCGGCTTCACCGATCCGCGGCTGGTCAAGGATCGCCCGCTGGGCATCGGCGACGCGCGCATCGCCGAGATGCTCGACGGCATCGACTTCTTCTCCGCGACCTACCGGTTGTTCAAGCTCGATGATCTGGAGCCAGAGTGCGAGGATTATGGCCAGGCGGTGGTGTACCTCGGCACCGTCGAGGGCGAGGAGCGCATGTTCACGCTCGACAAGCACCATCTGATCGAACGCGGCCGCATCTTCCCGATCTGCGGCAACAGCTGGAAGATGCTGTCCGACACGCGCTTTGCCGAGCATTTCCAGTTCATCGGCGATTTCTCGACGCACTACGGCGTATTTGCAGGCTGCGGCGGCGGGCTGCCGTTCGCGCAGGCGGCGGGCGATGGCAGCGAGCTTGCGGCGGGATGCTGTTGACCGGTCTGTTGCTTTCATCCCTTCCAGCCCAAGACCATGAATCTCACGCCCGCTCAGCCTGAGCCTGGAGAAGGCCCCGGGAAACCGCCAGTGTGGGCGCGAGGCCTTCGACAAGCTCAGGCTGCGCGGATGGGCTTAGGCATTCCGCACCGGGAACCGACATGCACGTCTTTCTGACCGGAGCGACAGGGCTGGTCGGCGGGGCGCTGGCAGGAGCTCTGCTCGATTCAGGCCACCGCGTCACCGCGCTGGTCCGGGGCGAAGGCCGCGATGTGCTCGATATGGGTTCGCGCGACCGGATTGGCGAGATCGCGGTGCTGCAGGGCGATGTTGCGCTACCCGGCTTTGGCCTTGCCGAACACCCTCAAGGCATCGACCTGCTGGTTCATTGCGCCGCGACAGTCAATTTCGCCGCTGCCGACGCGGTGCACGAGGCGGTCAATGTCGGCGGTACCGCGCATGCCATCGCGCTGGCACAGGACTGGGGCTGCCCGCTGCTGCATGTCTCCACCGCCTATGTCTGCGGCCGCACCGATGGCGAGATCAGCGAAACGCCCGCCGATCCGGCCGCGGCCTTCACCAACGGCTATGAGGCGAGCAAGGCGCGCGCGGAGGCCTTGGTCGAAGCGGCTCGCGCGACGGGCCTTGCCGCCGCCATTGCCCGCCCCGCAATCATCGTCGGGCGGCTGAGCGATGGCGCGATTGCGAGGATCGACGGCTTTCACCACCTGTTCCGGCTGTTCGGATCGCCGCTGCTGGGCGACGTTCCCGCCGTGGCTGACGCCGCCTTCGCGATCGTGCCGATCTGTCATGTCACTGCCGGGCTGATGGCGATGGCGCAGGACATGGCAGCGTTTAGCGGCGCGCGGGTGCATCTGGCGGGCGCTGCCCCTTTTGCGATGGCGGACATGCTGCGCATCGTCGCCGATTACCCCGGCACCGTGCCTGCGCGGATGATTGGCCCTGCGGCCTATGATCGAGCCACGCGCGACCGTCGCACCGCGATGGTCCATCGCCGTATCGGTCCCCAGTTCTTCGACTATTTCCTGCGTAGCCCGCGCTTTGCGGGCGACAGCTTGCAGCAGATCGCAGCGATAACGCCTCCCGCGATCGATGAAGCTGCGTTCCGGCGGATGATCGATCACTGCATCTGCGCGGGGTTTCTGGACTGGCGGTAGTGCGGAGGTCTGCGCCAACGCTAGCCCCTTGCGCTCTCCCCCTCCCTCCAACATGATGCTGGCATCTGAACACCCAAGGGGCCGCCATCCATGAAACACCTCCTGCTCACCGCACTCGTCTTCACGCTCGCCACCCCCGCCCAAGCGTCAGAGGCCGAAGACGCTGCCACGGTGGAGGTGATCAAGGCGATCGACGCGCGTTACGACGAGACCGCCAAGGTGGCGCGGCAGATCTGGGAATGGGCCGAGGTCGGCTACAAGGAGGAGCGCTCCAGCGCGCTGCTGCGCGAGCGGCTGAAGAGCGCGGGCTTCACGATCACCAATGGTGTCGCCGGCATCCCGACGGCCTTTACCGCTGAATTCGGCAGCGGCGGACCGGTGATCGCGATTCTGGCCGAATATGATGCCTTGCCCGGCATCAACCAGGACGCGCAGCCGACGCGCGCGCCGCTCGCCGGGAAGGGCGCGGCGCATGCCTGCGGGCATAACCTTTTCGCCGCCGGATCGCTGGGCGCGGCGCTGGCGGTGCGTGACTGGTTGAAGGCCACCGGTACGCCGGGCCGGGTGCGGCTCTATGGTACGCCGGCGGAGGAAGGCGGCAGCGGCAAGGTCTATCTGGTGCGCGACGGCCTCTTCAAGGATGTCGATTTCACGATCCACTGGCATGCCGATGACGAGAATTCCGCCGCGGCGCGTACGACGCTCGCCAACCGCTCGGCCAAGTTCCGCTTCACCGGCGTCTCCGCCCATGCCGCAGGGGCGCCCGAACGCGCCCGCTCGGCGCTCGACGGGGTCGAGGCGATGAACATGATGGCCAACATGATGCGCGAGCATGTGCCGCAGCAGACCCGCATCCATTATGTCATCACGGAAGGCGGCAGCGCGCCCAATGTCGTGCCCGATTTCGCCGAGGTCTTCTATTACGTCCGCCACCCCGACGCCGATCAGGTGCGCAGCATCTGGACCCGGTTGGAAGCGGCCGCGCAGGGCGCAGCGCAGGGCACCGGGACGAAGGTGGAATGGGAAATCATCCACGGCAACAACCCGCTGCTGGTCAACGAGCCGCTCGCCAAGATGATGGACATGAAGCTGCGCCAGGTCGGCGGTATCAGCTATACGGCAGAGGAAACCAAGTTCGCGCAAGGCATCCGGCAGAGCTTCGAAAAGCCCGATCTGCCGCTGGGCAGCCAGAGCGAGGTGCAGCCTTATGATGTGACCCTGGGCTATGGCTCGACCGATGTGGGCGATGTGTCTTATGCGACGCCGACGGTGGGCCTGCGTGCTGCCACTTGGGTTCCGGGAACGTCTTCGCACAGCTGGCAATCGGCCGCCGCTAGCGGCATGACCATCGGCTTCAAGGGCGCGCAGGTTGCCGCCAAGGCAATGACGCTCGCCGCGATCGAGCTCTACACCAACCCGGCATTGCGCGACGAAGCCACGGCGGCGTTCAAGACCGCGCTGGGGCCGAATTACAAATATCAATCGCTGCTGGGGGATCGCAAACCGCCGCTGGATTATCGGGATTGAGGCTCTGCGGTTCGTTCGCGTCGAGGGGATCGCTTTGCGCCTGCCGGGACCATCAGCACCTTATTGGGCACTGGGGCGAACAGTCGCGGCCGGGCTTGATGACCCCTGCCCACCCCCGCTCATCCTGAGCCGCGGGCTCCAGCCCGCGAAGTCGAAGGACCCGCGCCCACGCTGGCCGAATAGCGGGGCCTTCGACAAGCTCAGGCTGAGCGGAGGTGGGTGGCTGCTATGGAACTGTTCTGAAAAAAACCTGCCGTTCAGGAAGCGACCCCATTGCAGTGATTCTGCAAGTGTCAGAAAATACGTCTATGCCGTTCTACCGCTTCATGATTCATGGCCGTGACCCCCGCCATCCGGACGACGTCCGAGGCTTCTTCACAACCCGACATGCGTATGCTGCCACGAAGGAGAAGGCGGCAGAGAAGGTCCTGTTACGACTGACCAAGGAGTTCACGACGGGCGCTTCTGCCGCGATCTGGAACAGCGATGCTCCGAAGATGACCATCGAAGACGGATGGCGGATCGGTATCCACCAACTCCGCTCGGCACCAAACAGGGGCAGCACCTTCTACGAGCCCTGACGACAGCTAACCACCCAGAAATGGTCATTGGTGCCGAGTAAAATCAACGCCAAAAGCGGACGTTGCAACCACTCAAAAACACTTTGCCTCCTGAATGCGGCGCTCCTGCGGCGCGCTGGCGAACGCCGGAATCCAGAGCGGCTCCAACACCATATCGCCGCTGGACTCCGGCTTTCGCCGAAGAACAGGAAAACCCCTCAGCTGAAGTTCGCGGCCCGCTTCTGCATGAACGCGAACACCGCTTCCATCTGATTGGGGGTACGGATGATCTTGTCCTGAAGCACGCTCTCTTCCATCAGGATGGCATCGGTATCGAGGTCGGGCGTACGGTTGAACAGATCCTTGGCGGCACGCACCGCATCGGGGTTCTTGGTCGCGATGTCGGTCGCGATCGCCATCGCGCGCGCATAGGGATCAGCATCCAGATGCGTGGCAAAGCCGACGCGGCCGGCTTCCTCGCCGGAGAATTCGCGGTTGGTATAGGTCAGCTCGCGCAGCACGTCATCGCGCACCGTGCCGCGCCACAAGGCATAGCCGCCCATGTCGGGGATCAGGCCCCAGCGCATTTCCATGATCGAAAGCCGCGCATCGGGCGCGATGATGCGCATGCACGCGCCCGACATGATCTGCAGACCGCCGCCGAAGCACACGCCGTGCACCGCCGCGATCACCGGCATCGGCAGCTTGCGCCAGCCGAACGCGACCTGCTGGAACTTGTTGGCATTGCCATAGGTGCGGTCGGTCAGCGCCGACGGCGCATCGCCTCCCGAGCTTCCGCCGGGCGCGGTGAAGCTCGCCATGTCGAGCCCGGCGCAGAACGAACGCCCCTCACCCGACAGCACCACCGCGCGCACGCCGGGTTCGCTCTCCAGACGGTCGATCGCGGCGATGATGCCATCGAACATCGCCGGATCGAGCGCGTTCATCTTGTCCGCGCGGTTCAGCCGCACATCGGCGACATGGTTCTCGATGGTGATGCTGACCCGGTCGTTCATGACATTTTCTCTCCCAAAGGCTGCACAAGCGCCTGTTCCACCAGCGGAAGCTGGTCATTGCCAAAATACATATCTGCCCCGTGGACGAAAATCGAGGGCGAACCATAGCCGCCGCGCGCCACCAGCCGTTCGGTGTTGGCGCGCAGGCGGTCCTTGACCGGCTGGCTGGCTGCAGCCTCGACCAGGGCAGCGCCATCCATCCCGATGCAGTTCGCAACGGCCGCCACTTCTGCAGGATCGTCCAGATTGCGCTGCTCGACGAAATAGGCGTGGAACGCCGCTTCGGCAAAGCGCTCGAGCGCGGCCTGATCATCCTCCAGCGCGCAACACGCGCGCATCGGGGCGATGCTTTTCAGCGGATGCCAGGGCGCGGGAAACTTCAGTTCCACCCCCGCCAACCGCGCCCAGGCGCGCATCACCTTGCCCATATGCCGGTATTTCGGGCTGTCCATGGCTTCGCGCGCGGCATAGACCGATGGATTGACCGCGTTGAACACCCCGCCAACGAGGATCGGCGTCCAGCGGATCGTGGCCCCATGCTTGGCGGCCAACGGGCGGATATTGTGGAACGCCAGATACGTCCAGGGGCTGGACAGGTCGAAGCAGAATTCGATTGGGTGGGTCATGCCGTCTTGATCCCGAACAGCGTCTCGCGCGCCTTCGCATTGTCCTGCGGGTTGCGGTTGATCGCGTCCTTCATCACCGCCAGCCCCGCCTGCAGCGCGGGACGCGCGCGGCACACAGCGTACCAGCGCGCGATGTTGGGATAATCGTCCAGCGTGATCTCCTGGCGCTTGTGCGTCATGATCCACGGGAAGATCGCCATGTCCGCGATTGTGTAATCCGCGCCCGCGACATAGTCCGCCTCGGCCAGCCGCCGATCGAGCACGCCGTACAGCCGCGCCGTCTCGCGCTCGTAGCGATCAATGGCATAAGGCAGCTTTTCCGGCGCGTAGAGCTTGAAGTGGCCGTTCTGCCCCAGCATCGGGCCAAGGCCGCCCATCTGCCACATCAGCCACTGCATCACCGCCACGCGACCCCGCACATCCGCGGGCAAGAACTGACCGGTCTTTTCGGCCAGATACAGCAGGATCGCGCCGGTTTCGAACACGCTGACCGGCTCGCCGCCATCGGCGGGATCATGATCAACGATCGCCGGAATGCGGTTGTTGGGGCTGATCTTCAGGAACTCGGGCGCGAACTGCTCGCCCGCGCCGATGTTCACCGGCCTGACCGCGTAGTCGAGGCCGCATTCCTCCAGCATGATGGAAATCTTCCACCCATTGGGCGTGGGCGCGTAATAGAGATCGATCATTGCGGGGCAGCCTCTCCAGACAGAATCGCATTGCGCTTTGCAACCGACCATAAGGATCAAGGCGGCGCTGTCACCCCCCACGCGCACTGGATGACGCATCGCGCGCACAGACCAGACGATAGCCGCGATGGCGCTCGGTCTCGATCCGCACCGCACCCCCGAGAAACGCGAGGCTCCGCCGAAGCTTGCAGATGTGCACCTCCAGGCTGTTGGTGCCCGGATCGAAGGCGGTGCGCCACACCGCGCGCAGCAGCGCCTCGCGGCCGATGGCAATGCCTTCATGTCGCGCGAGCACCAGCAGCAGGTCGAACTCGCGCGGCATCAGGGGAATATCCCTGCCGCGCCATTGCGCCTGGCGAAGCCCTGTATCGAACACGAACCCGGCGAGACGGACGATGCCCTGGGCTGCGGCATGGGCGCGCACCGCCGCGTTCATTCGCGCAGCCAGCTCGGCCGCCGCCACCCTCGCCGATACGGCATCATCCGCACCCGAGCGGATCAACCGTGCGCGTGCCGAGGCTGCGCCGACGCCGACGAACACCAGCGGGGCCGTGCGCCAAGGAAGATCGTCAAGCCAAAGCTGTGCCGCGCCGCGCAACCGCACATCACACAGCACGGGGCTGTGACGGGCGCGCGCAGGCGGTTCCGAAAATGGCTGAGCATCGATACCGAAGCGCGACAATGCCACCGCCACGCGTTCCATCGCGAGGCGATCGGACCCGTTCAGCAACCAGACGCCTTGAGCCAGGGCCCAAGGCCCCGATGGTCCGCCCAGCGCTGGATCGGTATCAAACCGCATGGCTGCCTCCCACCGACGCCGATGGACGTCGATGAGAAGCAATCATGCGCGATCAGAACATGCTTGTGCGCGCAGTCGTCTCCGAAACGGACGATTGCCCGCCGCGCCGCTTCAGCTGCCGACGGCCTGCCCCGGCACATTGACGCCCATGCTGGTGAGATAGCGCTTCACGTTGCGCGCCGCCTGGCGCAGGCGCTGTTCGTTCTCGACCATCGCGATGCGGACATAGCCTTCGCCGTCTTCGCCATAGCCGACACCCGGTGCCACCGCGACCTTGGCGTGCTGCAGCAGCTGCTTGGAAAACTCGAGGCTCCCCATGTGCTTGAGCGCCGGCGGCAGCGGCGCCCAGGCGAACATCGAGGCGCGCGGCGGCGGGATATCCCAGCCTGCACGGCCGAAGGCATCGATCATCACGTCGCGGCGCTTGTGATAGAGCTCGCGGTTCTTCTGCACGATATCCTGCGGGCCGTTGAGCGCGGCGCAGGCTGCAGCCTGGATCGGCGTGAATGCTCCATAATCGAGATAGCTCTTCACCCGGGTTAGCGCCGCGATCAGCTGGCGGTTGCCCACGGCAAAGCCCATGCGCCATCCGGCCATCGAATAGGTCTTCGACATCGAGGTGAACTCGATCGCGACATCCTTGGCGCCCGGCACCTGCAGGATCGAGGGCGTCGGGCAGCCGTCGTAATAGAGCTCGCTATAGGCAAGGTCGGAGAGCACCCAGACCTTGTTCTCCTTCGCCCAGGCGACCAGCCGCTCGTAGAACGCCAGGTCGACGACCTCTGCGGTGGGGTTGGAGGGATAGCCCACCACCAGCACCGAAGGGCGCGGCACGGTGAACGCCATCGCGCGATCGAGCGAGCGCCAGTAATTCTCGTCGGGCGTCGTCGGTACCGAGCGGATTGTCGCGCCGGCGATGATGAAGCCGAAGGTGTGGATCGGATAGCTGGGATTGGGCGCGAGCACGACATCGCCCGGCGCGGTGATCGCGGTGGCAAGGCTCGACAGGCCTTCCTTCGACCCCATGGTCACGACGACCTCGGTCTCCGGATCCAGCTCGACATTGAAGCGGCGCGCGTAATAGTTCGCCTGCGCCTTGCGCAATCCGGGAATGCCCTTGGACTGGCTGTAGCCGTGCGCATCGGGCTTCATCGCCACCTCGCACAGCTTTTCGATGACGTGCGGCGGCGGCGGCAGGTCCGGATTGCCCATGCCCAGATCGATGATGTCCTCCCCGCCCGCTCGCGCCGCGGCCCGCATCGCATTGACTTCGGCAATGACATAGGGGGGCAGGCGTTTGATGCGGTAGAAGTCTTCGGACATATCGAATTCGCTTTTCATTCTCCGTGATTGGAGCGCGTTCTTTGACCTATGTGGGGGCGCGTGTCGAGCAAAAGCAGGACGCCTTTGCTTGCGTCGGACCGCCGATCAGGGACTTATCTTTGCAGCCCGGCGCTGCTAGGACGCAGTTAAAGAACAAAAGCGAGAGACCAAGATGTCAGGCGATACCGACTTCACGCCCCCGGGCCTGCCCACGCTGGAAGAGATGCAGCACTGGACCTGGGTGGTCGGACGCGCGCAGCAGATGATGCTCGAACACGCCGCCACCATGGCGCAGCAGAACCCCGTCGACATGAGCGCCTTCACCGATCCGCAGGCATTCCAGGCGCGGCTTCCCGCGTGGATGGGGTCGATGCCGCAGGCGATGCTCGATGCGCAGGCCGATATGTGGCGCGATGGCATGACCCTGTGGCAGGGCTTCATCGGGGCGATGACTCCCCCTGCCCTGCTCGCCGAGCACGAAGGCGGCCCGCCCAAGACCCCTGCACACGTGCCCGAGCTGCGATCCGATCGGCGCTTTGCCGCACGCCAGTGGCACGACAACCCGGTCTATGCACTGATCCAGCAGAGCTATCTGATGGTGTCCGAACAGATGCTGCGCGTCGCCGACCGCGTCGACGGGCTGGAGCCGAAACAGAAGGAGAAGATGCGCTTTGCGCTGAAGGGCCTGATCGATGCATCGAGCCCGGCGAACTTCGCGATCACCAATCCCCTGGTCATGGAAAAGCTGGTCGAGAGCAAGGGCGAGAACCTGCTCAAGGGGCTCGAGCACATGCTCTCCGACATGCGCAAGGGTCAGCTCACCCATACCGACCCCGACGCATTCGAACTTGGCCGCAACATCGCGGTGACACCGGGCAAGGTGGTGTACGAAACGCCGCTGTTCCAGCTGATCCAATACGCGCCTGCCACCGACGAGGTGCTGGAGATCCCGCTGGTGATCTTCCCGCCGTGGATCAACCGCTTCTACATCCTCGATCTCAACCCGCAGAAGAGCTTCGTCAAATGGGCGACCGAACAGGGCATCACCGTGTTCATGGTCTCCTGGAAGTCCGCCGACGAGAGCATGGCCGAGATCATCTGGGACGACTACGTCAAGGCGCAGATCGAGGCGATCGATACCGTGCGCGACCTGCTCTCGGTTCCCCATGTTCACACCATCGGCTATTGCGTCGCGGGCACCACGCTCGCTGCCACTTTGGCGCTGCTCGCCAAGCGCGGCGAGGCCGATCGCGTCAAGTCGGTTACCTTCTTCACCGCGCAGGTCGATTTCGAGAAAGCGGGCGACCTCACATTGTTCGTCGATGACGAGCAGCTGAAGCTGGTCGAGCAGCTCGGCAGCAACGGCTATCTCGACGGGCGCTACATGGCCGCGACCTTCAACCTGCTGCGCGGGCGCGACCTTATCTGGAACTATGTGATCAACAACTATCTGCTGGGCGAGGATTATCCCCCGTTCGACCTGCTGCACTGGAATGGCGACACCACCAACCTGCCCGCCAAATGGCACCGCTCGTACCTCAAGGATCTCTATCGCGACAACCGGCTGGTCCAGCCAGGATCGCTGAGCGTCGATGGTACCCCCATCGACCTGCGGCTGATCGAGACGTCGGCCTATATCCAGGCGGGCAAGGAAGACCATATCGCGCCGCTGGAAAGCGTCTGGCGGCTGACCGATCACCTCTCCGGCCCCGTCCGCTTCGTGCTTGCAGGCTCGGGTCATATTGCAGGCGTGGTCAACCCGCCCTCGATGCAGAAATACCAGTACTGGACCAACGAGCAGCCGGTAAATGGCCTCGAGCATTTCATCGCCGGCGCCACCGAAACCATGGGCAGCTGGTGGCCAGACTGGATCGATTGGCTCAAGGCGCACGCGGACAAGACCGTGCCTGCCAAGGGCGCGCGCGTCCCCGGCAAGGGCAGGCTCAAGGCCATCGAGGATGCGCCGGGACGCTACGTCAAGGCGCGCTGATCCGGTTGCTCCGGCGACCCGATTGCGATACCATGGCGAGGCACGCAAGGGATCGCCCTGCGCGGCCTGGCGCCTGCCACTAGTCGCAGATTTGCACTTTTGTGCAGTGCAACAAATTCCTTGACGAGACTAACCTGGATCACTATTGTGCAGTGCAGCATGAAGCAGCACATGAGTGAGACCGACAATGTCTGAACCCAGCAAGACCCCTCCTGCCGCCAAGGTGGCAGAGGCCAATGCAGCTGCCGTCACTGCCAAGACGGAGGCTGCCCCGGCAGCACCCAAGGCTGAACCCGCCAAGGCCCCGGCCGCCAAGGTTGCCGATCCCGTGATCGCGCCCAAGGCCGCTCCCGCCGTGAAGCCGGAGCCGGTGGCACCCGCCGCCAAGCCCGTCGCGGAAAAGCCTGCCCCTGCGGCCAAGGCCCCGGCCCCCGTCGCAGCACCAAAGATGGCCAAGCCCGCCGCGAAACCGGCCAAGCCCAAGGCCACGATCAAGACGTCCGCAGTCAAAGCCACTCCGGCCGCCGTCAAGGCCGCCGCACCCGCACCGAAGAAGGAAACCAAGATGACCACCACCGAAACCATCACCGCAGAAACCAAGAAGGCCGCCGAAGCCATGACCGATCGCGTCAAGGCGCTGATGGGCGACATGTCGACCCGCGCCAAGGGCGCCTATGAAAAGGGCACCGAAATGGTTTCGCAGGCGACCGAATTCTCGAAGGGCAACGTTGAAGCCCTGGTCGAATCGGGCAAGATTGCCGCCAAGGGCGCGCAGGAAATGGGCCAGACCTATGCCGAAGACACCAAGAAGGGCTTCGAGGAACTGACCGCCGCGCTCAAGGAAATGACCACGGTCAAGTCGCCGACCGAGTTCATCGAACTGCAGACCAAGCTGGTCAAGAAGAGCTTCGACACCGCCGTCGCCCAGACCTCGAAGAACAGCGAAATGTTCCTCAAGCTGGCCGGCGACGTGTTCCAGCCGATCTCGAACCGCGTCAGCGTCGCGGTCGACAGCTTCAAGAAGGCTGCCTGATCCAAGAGCTTCCCCACCGCCTTCAACGGCGGTCGGGAAACCAAAAAGCCGCTCCGGGCAACCGGGGCGGCTTTTTTGTGGCAACGGTAATAGCCTCATCTGTAGCCATAACCGCAATACATCCATTTGGGTGGTTATTCCCTATTCACATCAAAATTAAGCAATATATTACAATACCCCATGAAGGGGGTATCGAGCGATGACTCGTGTGAACACCGAAACTCTTGATGTCGACTTAGACGCACTGCTCCTCGATGAGGAAAATCCGAGACTCGGATCAGCGAAAAGCCAGAGCGATGCTCTACAAAAGCTTATTGAGCTAAACCCAGTTCATTTTCGGAACATGATGGCAAGTATTAAGGAGAATGGAACAGATCCAGGTGACAGCTTGTACGTCATCGAAGACGAGGTCAATGAAGGTGACTATATAGTCCTAGACGGCAACAGGCGTCTATCTGCAATCAAGGTATTGTGCAATTCAATACTCCTCGACGGCACATCAATTACAGATCGTCTAAAAAAACGACTTCAAAAGATCTCAGAAGATTTTGCACCTGATGAATTTTCTGAAATTCGCTGTGTCAGGTTCAAAGATCGAGAAGAAGCAAATCAGTGGATTTACCGTCGCCATACTGGAGGAGCCGATGGCGAAGGCCGAATTGATTGGGGACCACTTGAAATAGCTCGATTTACCCATGACCGTTCGGTAACCGACCTCCTGGCATTTGTGGGCCGCAATGCCGACATGTCTGATGACGATTGGGAAGAAAAACGAAAATATATTGAGTCAAAGCAATCTAGCAATATCGAAAGACTCCTTACATCGAGCGCCGGGAAAGCTCATTTAGGACTGACGTATGCAAAAGATGAACACGATATCAATATACCTATGACCGTCAGACCAGCCAAGCTAGTGCTCGATACCATCGTAAAGATAATTGATGATCTAGAGCAATTTCATCATGACCGTTGATATCCGGCGGCATGGAAGAAGTTGGCGCATTCGGTGGAGACGAAGCGGTCGAGCAGCACACCGATGCGCTCAACGAGGCTGTCGATGGTGCGTGGTGGCTCATGCCTGAGCAGGGCCTTGAGCTTTGAGAAGGCCATCTCAATGGGGTTCAGATCTGGGCTGTAGGGCGGCAGATAGAATATTTGCGCCCGCCGCTCAGCGATGGCCTCGCGGACCCCTGCAACCTTGTGGGCGGGGAGATTGTCGAGCACCACGACATCGCCGCGTTTCAGGGTAGGCGCGAGGATATGGCGGACATAGGCACAAAAGGCGGTGCCATCCATCGGGCCGTCGAGCACCCAGGGCGCTGTCATGCCGGTCAGGCGCAGCCCGGCAATGAACGTCATCGTCTTCCAATGGCCGAACGGCGCGCTGTCGTGGCAGCGTTCGCCCACTGAAGCCCAGCCATAGAGCCGCGCCATCTTAGTGTTGACGCCTGTCTCATCCAGAAAGACCAGGCTCTCAGGATCAATGAACGGCTGCGCTGCTCTCCACAGCTTGCGCCTTGCCGCTACGTCGGGCCGGTCCTGTTCGCTGGCGCGCAGGGCTTTTTTTGAAAGACAAGCCGAGACGGCGGGCGGTATTCCACATGGTGCCAATGCTGAGCGTGACGCCGTGCTCCGCCTGCAACCAGCTCTGCGCCTCGGCCAATGTAATGCCCGGCCGTGACCGGATGTGCGCGCCAAGCGCCTGTTCTTGCTCGGGCGACAGTTTGCGCGGCGGTCGGCCTCGGACGGGATTGGCTCGTGTGTCCCCTGTCAGCCGCCGACGGATCAGCGCCTTGTAGATATAGGCAACGCTGACCTTGAACACCGCCGCAGTTTCCCGAACGGCCATGCCGCCATCGACTGCGCCCATCACCCGATCCCGCAAATCCTGCGAGTAACTCTGCCCTGATCGCCAACCCATCGCCGCCTCCTGCAAGACGGCTCCCCATGAATCACACAATCGCCCAAAAGGAAATCCCCCCTCCGATTCCGCACATCATGAAAGTGCTCTAGTGGATGGCAAAATCAATAGTCGTGACATCAACAAAGCAAGCGATATCGAGGATTATTTCGCAAAACTACCGCCGTCACTGCAACCGAATGATCGTGACAATTCAACCCCCACGGCAATATGTACCCTTAACCTGGAAAAGAATAAGCGCAAAGATCCGAACAGCCAGAGCCTTAAATCTAAAGAATCTAAGCGAAAGACACGTCCAGTCACGGGCAAACGTCTAACCCTAGCCCCGCGGAGGCTTCCATTTTCAGATCCTGAAATTGAAAAAGCAATACATATACTTGAGGAATGCACAAAAATTAAACTATCTGGCTTCGAGATTTCATGCGCTTTCTTATTGAGAGCATTTCTCGAGATAACATTACGACATTACGCCAAGCATAATAATATTCCGCTGGCCGTCATAGATCAAGAAGGAAAACGCACGCCAAAGGCGCTAAACATACTTGGAAGTGAAATTCAGAAACATATTATCAAGTCAAACACCAACACATTTAACTCTAGCGATTTACGCTCGTTTCAGAGTTTGCTTTTGACACAATCTTCCAATTGCAGCATTCAATCGCTCAACAGCTTCGTGCACAATAGCTACGCCATACCAACTGCAGACACCTTACGCGCCGCCTGGGAGGCTTGCAATCCGGTCTTCATTGCTGCCTATGGCCCCGCATGACCATGCTTGACACCAAAACTCGACCCACAATGTCGTTTTCGCCTTTGCGCTACCCTGGCGGAAAGGGCAAACTTGCACGGTTTATGATCGACCTAATCCGACTGAACGATCTTGAAGATGGCACATATGTAGAGCCTTACGCTGGTGGAGCAGCGATAGCGTGGGAATTACTCCTGAAAGGGATTGTCCGAAACGTTGAGGTCAATGACATCTCCCCGCCAGTTTTTGCATTTTGGGACGCTGTCATCAACCACACTGAAACTCTGTGTCGCACAATTACCGACACGCCTATAGATATTGAACAGTGGAACAGAGCAAAAACTGTATACAACAACCCAGAGAAATTCAGCAGCAGCGAACTCGGATTCGCATTTTTTTTTCTTAACAGAACAAACAGATCAGGCGTACTCAATGGGGGGGTTATAGGAGGCAAAGAGCAAGGAGGACGGTACAAAATCGACGCTAGATTCAACAAGGTCGACCTAATCCGAAGAATATCTAACATAGCTCTCAAACGCAATCGGATCAGAATATCAAATTTAGACGCCATGAATTTCATTCAGGAGCGATCATTTTTTTGGGACAGGACATCCCTCATTTATCTTGATCCACCGTACTACGACAAGGGTCAGTCCCTTTATTTAAATGCGTACAAGCCTAATGACCATATCAATGTAGCATCTTCTATAATAGATTTGAGAATGAAAAACTGGATTGTTTCATATGATGATGTGCGGCCAATTCATGATTTATACGGTATGGCTGCGAAATTACAGTACACCTTAAATTATAGCGCACATCGCAAAGAACGTGGGCAGGAAGTGATGTTTTTTTCCGAATCGCTCAACGTTCCCTACATGGTCCCTCCGCTTGTCGAAATACGGCGGACTAATTTGCAACCTTGTACCCTCCCCAAATTTGATCCACCTCAATGATCGCCCCCGCCCCCTCCGCCATCCTCTGACATAACGGGGCATATCCCCCGAGTCGGAGGGGACGGTTATGCGCATTCTGTTTGTTCACCCCAATTACCGCTCTGGCGGGGCGGAGATTGCGGGGACGTGGCCGCCGGCCTGGGTGGCGTATCTCACCGGGCCGCTGCGGCGCGCTGGCTTTGACGACATCCACTTCATCGATGCGATGACCGAAGGCGTGTCGGACGAGGATCTGGCGATGCGCATGGCCGCGTTGCAGCCCGATGTCGTCGGCACCACCGCGATCACCCCTTCGATCTATGCCGCCGAACGCGTGCTGGAGATCGCCGCATTGACCGTGCCCAAGGCGGTGCGGGTGCTGGGCGGAGTGCATGCGACCTTCATGTACCGCCAGGTGCTGACCGAGGCGCCGCATATCGATGTCATCGTGCGCGGCGAGGGCGAGAATATCGCGGTCGAGCTGTTCACCGCGATCGCGCAGGGCCGCTGGCTCGCCGACCGCCCCGGCATCGCGGGGCTCGCCTGGCGAGAGGGCGATCGCATCGTCGCGACCAAGGCGGCCGAGACGGTCAAGGACATGGCCACGCTTTCGCCCGACTGGGACATTCTCGACTGGAAGCAGTACACCTATCTGCCGCTCAACACGCGCGTTGCCATCCCCAATCTGGCGCGCGGCTGCCCGTTTACCTGCTCGTTCTGTTCGCAGTGGAAGTTCTGGCGCGATTACCGCGTGCGCGATCCCAAACTGGTGGTCGACGAGATTCAGGAGCTGCACGAGAAACACGGCGTCGGCTTCTTCATCCTCGCCGACGAGGAGCCGACGATCAACCGCAAGAAGTTCATCGAGTTCTGCCAGGAGCTGATCGATCGCGGCCTTCCGGACAAGGTGAAATGGGGCATCAACACCCGCGTCACCGACATCTATCGCGACAAGGAGCTGCTCGCCTTCTACCGCTCGGCAGGGCTGGTGCATGTCAGCCTGGGCACCGAGGCGGCGGCGCAGATGCGGCTCGACCTGTTCAACAAGGAAACCAAGGTCGAGGAGAACAAGACCGCGATCCGGCTGCTGCGCGAGGCGGACATTTTCGTCGAGGCGCAGTTCATCGTCGGCCTCGAGAACGAGACCGCCGAGACGCTCGAGGAAAGCTATCGCATGGCGTGGGACTGGCAGCCGGACCTCGCCAACTGGTCGATGTACACCCCCTGGCCGTTCACGCCCTTGTTCGAGGAGTTGAAGGACAAGGTCGAGGTCCATGACTTCAGCAAGTACAATTTCGTCACCCCGATCATGAAGCCCGCCGCGATGGAGCGCGGCGAGCTGCTCGATGGAGTGATGAAGAACTATCGCCGCTTCTACATGCAAAAGGCGCTGTTCCATTATCCCTGGCGCGGCACGGGCTTCCGGCGGCGCTATCTGCTGGGCTGCCTCTATGCGTTCCTGCGCGCAGGCTTCAGGCGCACCTTCTATGATCTGGGCAAGGCGGGCTATTGGGGGCCGCAGACCGCCAAGTCGGTCGACTTCCACTTCGACGAAAAACGGGTTTCGGTCGAGCAGGCCGCGTCCGACTGGGAAACGGCGGCAGACCGTGCCGCGCGCGCCAGCGAACGGCGCCAGGCGGTGCGCGCGCAGATGAAGGAGCGCGCGCGCGATCGGATAGAGCTGAGCGCAGGACCGGGGGACTGAGGTGTCTGCCGCTCCCTCGCGCGCCGTCGTCGCTCCGAAAGCCCCGGCCCTGATCGGCCCCAACGCCGTATTGCAGACGGCATGGGCGATGGAGCGGCGGATCGGCCCGGCGGCAGCGCGCGAGGTCCTTGACGTGGCCGGGGTGTATCCCCTGCCCTCAGGCGATGCGATGATCGCCGAAGCCGAAGCGCTGCGGCTGCATCACGCGCTCGCGGCGCTGCACCCCGAGGCGGCGGACGAGATCGCGGTTGCGGCGGCGGAAGGCACGGCGGATTACATCATCGCGCACCGCATTCCTGCCTTGGCCGCAAGGGCGCTGCGCTGGCTCCCCGCCCCGCTCGCCGCCCGGCTGCTGATGAAGGCGATTGCGCGCCACGCCTGGACGTTCATCGGTGCGGGCCGCTTCACGGTCACCGGGCCGTGGCATTTCACCATCGATCGCGGCGATGCAGGCGATGCCTGCGCGCCGCCGCCCACGCTGTTCCTCTGGTACGCTCAGGTCTTTGCGCGATTGTACGCAACGCTGGTGCGCCGCGGATCGGGCTGCACCGGCAGCGCGCCCGATCCCCGGCATCCGCACCGCTGGCACTATCGTATCGCGCCGATCACAGCTGGCGCAGCGCGCGGGCGGGCCGTGCCGCGAGCACCGGCAGCGATCCGACAATCCCCAGCCCCAATGTCAGCAGCGCACCGCCGCCCAGGGTCATCAGCACCACCGGCCAATCGGGCAGCCAGTTGAAGCTGAAGATCTGGGTGATCACGTACCACGCCGCAGTCAGCCCCAGGGCCAGCGCGACCAGCGCCAGCAACGCGGCGAGCAGCCCGTATTCCAGCGCCTGCGCCGACAATATCTGGCCGCGCGTCGCGCCCAAAGTCTTGAGGATCACGCTGTCATAGATGCGCGCCTGGCGCGATGCGGCGATCGCACCGATCAGCACCGCGATGCCGGAGAGGATCGCGATCGATCCGGCGGCGGCGATGGCGGTGGCGATCTGGGTCAGGATCGTCGAGACCTGGCCGATGACATCGCGTACCTCGATCACCGAGGACGAGGCAAACGCCGCCAGCACCGCCTTGGACACCGCGCGCTCCTTGGCGTCCGCATCCGCCATGCCCTTGAGCGAAACCGTCGCGGCAAGGTTGTGCGGGGCATCGCGCAAGGTGTTGGGGCTGAACACCATCACATAGTTGAAGCCCATCGTGTCCCAGTTGATCTGGCGCAGCGAGGCGATCTTCGCGGTGAATTCGCGTCCGAGCAGGCTGACGGTCAGGCTGTCGCCGACCTTGAGGTCGAGGATCTGCGCCATCTCGCGGTCGACCGAGACGAGCGGCGGTCCGTCATAGCCCTTGGGCCACCATGTTCCTTCGATCAGCTCGCTGCCCTCGGGCAAGGTCTCGGCATAGGTGAGCCCGCGCTCGCCGCGCAGCACCCAGGCGTTGTCGGGAATGTCCTTGAGATCGGCGACGCGGATGTTCTTGTAGCCGGTGACTGTGCCACGCAGCGAGGGGACGGTGTTGACCGCCGCGCCGGGCGCGGCCGCCTGCACCACCTGGCGGAACTGCGCTGCGCCCGCCACGGGCACGTCGAGCACGAACAGGTTGGGCGCCTCCTTGGGCACCGTGCGGGTGATCTCGTTGGTCAGGCTGGTCTGGATGCCTCCCAGGATCACGAACAGCGTGAGCCCCAGGCCCAGCGCCACCACCAGCTGCCCGGTCTGCGCGCCGGGGCGGTGCAGGTTGGCGAGCGCCAGCCGCAGCAGCGGTGCCTTGGGGCGCGGCAGCTTCGATGCGGTCCAGCGGATGCCCCAGCCGATGCCGGCGAGCATCAGCAGCACGCCCGTCGCCGCCGCCATGAACCAGGCGGAGAACACCGCCTCGCGCGCGGTGACCAGAGCCAGCACGACGATGGCGGCAATCCCTGCCCCCACCGCGATCAAGGTTGCGCGATCCGGCCAGCGATTGCCCTCGATCAGCGACCGGAACAGCCCAGCTGCCGGAATGTGCCGCGCGCGCGCCAGCGGCGGCAGCGCAAAGATGAACGCGATCAGCAAGCCATAGGCGGCGCTGACCAGCAGCGGCAACGGATGGATCGCAAAGCCGGGCTTCACCGGCAGGATGTCGCCCGCCGCCGCGATGATCGCCGGCGGAATCAGGGCGCCCGCCACCAGCCCGCCGCCGATCGCCAGCGCCGAAACCGCGAGGATCTGCACCAGATAGATGCGCAGGATATCGCCCGAGCCTGCGCCGAGGATCTTGAGCGTCGCGATGCCTTGCCGCTTGGTCGCGAGGTACGACGCCACGCCGTTGCCGACGCCGATGCCTGCGATCACCAGCGCGGCGAGCCCCACCAGCGAGAGGAACTGGCCCATCCGCTCGATGAAGCGCGAGGTGCCCGGCGCGCCGCGATCGCGGTCGCGCATTTCCAGCCCGGCCTCGGGGAACTTGGCTTTCAGCCGGTCGATCGAGGCGACGGGGTCGTCGAGCGCGCCCAGCTTCACGCGATACTTGGCCTCGTACATGCTCCCCGGCTGGATCAGCCCGGTGCGCTGAATGCCAAGATCGGACACGAGCGCGACGGGGCCCAAAGTAAAGCCCTCGCCCAACCGGTCGGGTTCGTCGGCGATGATGCCGCGGATCACGAACTCGGCCTCGCCAAAGCGGATCTTGTCGCCGGTCTTCAGGTCCAGCCGGTCGGCCAGCCCTGCGCCGATCACTGCGCTGCCCGGATCGAGCGGCGCGTAATGGCCTGACCGCAGCGTGACGGTGCCATACAGTGGATAATCGAAATCAACGCCCTTCAATTCGGCGAGAATGGCGTCGGGGCCGGTGCCCCCCCCAGCCCCCGGCGCGCGCGGCGCAATGCGTTGCCCCATCGCCTGCATCCGGACCGTCTCGGACACCAGCCCTTCGCGCTCGAATGCCGCCTGCTCGGCATCGCTCGCCATGCGCTGCGACATCGTCACTTCGAAATCGCCGCCCAGGATCACCTGGCCGCGCTGCGACAGCTCGCCGGTGATCGAGGCGGTGAGGCTGCCGATGGTGGCCAGCGTCGCGACACCCAGGAACAGGCAGACGATCAGAAGCCTCAGCCCCCGGAAGCGCCCCGACAGGTCCCGCCGCGCGATCCGCCAGATCTGCGCCCAGGTCATGCCGCGCCGCCAGCGCGGTCCGCAATGATCAGACCATCGCGCATTTCGATGACGCGGTTGCAATGCGTCGCGAGCGCCGGGTCATGGGTGATGATCAGCAGCGTCGCACCGCTGGCGCGCTGCCGGCTGAACAGCAGGTCGATGATCGCCTCGCCCGTCGTCCCGTCGAGGTTGCCGGTGGGCTCGTCGGCAAAGATGATCTCCGGCCCCGGCGCCATCGCGCGGGCAATCGCCACGCGCTGCTGCTCACCGCCCGAAAGCTGGCTGGGATAATGCGTGACGCGGTGGCCAAGGCCCACAGCCTCGAGCTCGCGCTTCGCCGTGCCGAACGGATCGTCGCGCCCGGCGAGTTCGAGTGGCACCGCGACATTTTCGAGCGCGGTCATCGTCGGCAGCAGATGGAAGGCCTGGAGCACGATCCCGATCCGGCCGCGCCTCGCCTTGGCCAGACCATCTTCATCCATCGGCCCGAAATCGAGCCCGGCGACATGAACCTCGCCACTGCTCGCGCGTTCCAGCCCGGAAAGGATCGCCATCAGCGACGACTTGCCCGAGCCCGACGGTCCCAGCAGCGCGACCGACTGGCCCAGCGGGATTTCAAGGTCGATCCCCTTCAGAATCTGCGTCTGGTTGCCTGCCTCGCCGAGCGAGAGGGTGACATTGCGGGCGGCAATGGCAATATGAGACCGCGTCAGGGTATCGTGCATGAAATGAAAGGGCTTTCGCTTTGGGTCGGAACAGCATTCTATATGGGGCGGCATTGTTGCTTGTCCATTGCACTGCAGCATGTTCGCCGTCGTCTGACGAAGCCGCAGCCCCGTCGGTCGAACGCGCCGAGGCTCCGGCCGCCCCCACAGCACTCAGCGCGGACACCAAATTGGTGATGGCGTTCGGCGACAGCCTGTACGCTGGCTATGGCGTCAAGCAGGACGAAAGCTTCCCCGCGCAATTGGAAAAGGCCCTGTCCGCCAAGGGGTTGAAGGTCTCGGTGCACAATGCCGGCGTGTCGGGCGATACGACCGCAGCGGGACTGCAGCGGCTGGCCTTCGCGCTTGATGGCCTGCCGCGCAAGCCGGACCTCGTCATTCTGGGCCTCGGCGGTAATGACATGCTACGCGGCATCAGCCCCGACCAGACGCAGAGCAATCTCGACGCAATGCTGACCGAACTGAAGAAGCGCGATATCGACTTGGTGCTGACCGGGCTGATCGCCGCGCCGAACCTGGGCAAGGACTATGCGGACAGCTTCAACCCGATCTACGGGACACTTGCCAAAAAATATGATGCAGAGCTTTATCCCTTCTTCCTGGACGGGGTCATCACCGACAAGGCGCTGATGCTGCCCGATGGCATCCACCCCAATCCCCAGGGCATCAGCAAGGTTGTGGCCGGAATCAGCAACATGGTCGCAGAGGAACTCAAGGGGTAATCTGATAGCGTCAGTTTGGTGACATTCTGCTGACACCCACAAGACGCTCGGCGGCGAAAAGCCGCGTATCCTGTCATCATGACGCCATCGCGGCGTCATCCCGCGCCCGTAGCTGCGCCCTCGAACATCAACGGGGGTTGCGCTATGATTCTTGCCAAACGTGCCGCTGCGCTATTGCGCTCATCGATCTCGATCGCCGCCTTTGTCGCGACCGCGAGCATGCCCGCCTTGGCGCAGACCGCGCAGGCCAGCACGGAAGACGAAACCGATGCCAATGGCGAGATCATCGTCCAGGGCGCAATCATCACCGCGCAGGGGGAATCGATCGCGCAGAAGCGCAATGCCGACAATCTGATCGACATTTCGGCCGCAGACTCGGTCGGCCGTTTCCCCGACCAGAACAGCGCCGCTGCGCTCTCGCGTCTGCCTGCGGTCGCGGTGCAGCGCGATCAGGGCCAGGAACGCTATATCCAGGTGCGCGGCGCGCCCAACCGCTGGACCTCGGTCAGCATCGATGGTGTGCCGATGATCGGCGCGGACGAAGGCGGCCTCACCCGTGCCTATCGCTTCGACGCGGTGCCCGCCGTGATCCTGAGCGCGCTGGCGATCAACAAGTCGCTCACCCCCAATATCCAGGCCGAGGCGATCGTCGCCAATATCGACCTGCGCACCTTCTCGCCGCTGGAAGGCAAGACCGGCTTTCATGTGCAGGGTGACGCCGGATACGGCGTCATGGAACTGGGCGAAGGCGAACAGCGTCAGGGCTCGCTGCGCGTATCGTACAGCGATGGCACGTTCGGCGTGGTGGCAGGCGCATCGCATTACCGCCGCGAGCAGGTGACGGACAACCGCGAGGTCGGCCTGTACGACGAGCCCAGCGGCCCCACCGACACCCAGTTCGGCCCGACCGAAATCGACATCCGCCAGTATCGCCTGGTGCGCGAGAACAACGGCCTGTTCGCCGCGTTCGAATATTCGCCGCAGGAAGGCCAGAAGCTCTACGCCAAGACGATCTACACCGAGTTCAAGGACGACGAGCAGCGCGACCAGTACGAGATCCGGCTCGATCGCGCGCTGTCGGGTACGCGCAACCTGTCGGGTGGTGATCTGGTCCGCGTACCGGTGCGCGGCTCGTTCAACCTCGGCAACTATCGCACCCGCAACTTCATCAACACCATCGGCGGCGATTATGAGGAAGACGGCTGGAAGGTGAACTTCGCGGCCAATTACACCCGCACCGAGAACACCACCTTCCTGCCTCTGGTCCAGGCGAGTACCGCCACGGCCACCTCGCCTTCGGTGCGCTATGATTTCAGCCGCCCGAACTTCCCGATCGTCCAGCTGTTCCAGACGGTGCCTGGCACCACTGCGGGCAGCTTCGTGCGCGGTCCGGCGCTGGCGAATTTCGACCAGTCGACGCTGATCAACGCCAATACCGCGCCCGCCGTGCTCATCCCCATCGTGCAGGACGTGTTCACCGACAGCTATACGGTGAAGCTGGATGTCGCCAAGGAACTCGGCGACGTCACGCTGACCGGTGGTCTGCTCTATGCCGATCGCGACATCGGCGGCTTCATCTTCGCGACGTCGAATGCGGTGGTCCTTTCGCCCGCAGCGCTGACGGGAACAGGCCTCAGCTTCAACCCGGCGAGCTATATCACCAACACCGCCTGGGACACCGGCTTCCCGCTCGGGCTCACGTTCAATTATGTCGACAACACCCGGATGCGCGCCGACCTCGATAACATCCTCGAGACGCTGCAGCGCCAGGGCCGGTTCAATCCGGCGAACAATGTGCCCGCCGAAAACCGCTTTGCGCTGACCGAAAAGACGCTGACCGGCTATGGCATGGCCAAATGGGTGTTCGATGGCGGCCAGGTGATTGCCGGCGCGCGCGTCGAGCATTTCAAGCTGACCAATCAGGGACGCGCACGCCTCGCCAATGGCACCCTTGTGCCGCTGTCGGCGCCGCAGGACTATACCGACATCTTCCCCAGCGTGAACGCGCGCTTCGATGTCACCGACAATCTCGTGTTCCGCGTCGCCGGTCAGCGCGGCATCGCGCGGCCCAGCTTTGGCGAAATCCGGGTCGGTTCTGCGATCAACGATACCAACAGCCCCGGCACGATCAGCGGCGGCAACCCCACGCTGCGCCCCGAATACACCTGGGGCGTCGACGCCAGCCTGGAATATTACATTCCGGGCCAGGGCATCATCGCGGTTTCGGGCTTCCACCGCTGGGTCGACAATGTGCTGTTCTCGAACACCCAGATCGTCGGATCGGATGCGTTCAACAGCAACGGCGTTGACCGCTCGCGTTATCTGCTTGCCTCCAGCTTCAACGGCAACAGCGGCGAATTGTATGGCGTGGAGTTCAACTATCAGCAGCAGTTCACCTTCCTGCCCTCGCCGCTCGACGGCTTCGGCTTCCAGGGCAATCTGACGCTGATCGAGGGCAGCTTCGATACCGATCTCAGGCAGAACATCGGCTTTCCCGGCACGTCGGACACTATCGTCAATGCCTCGCTCTATTACGAGAAATACGGGCTTTCGGTGCGCGCCAGCTATCAGTGGCGCAGCGACTATCTGGAATCGCTGTCGATCGGCACCGGCGGCGGTGTGGCCACGGGTGACGAGTTCCGCGGCGGATACACCAATGTCGATGTCGCGATCCGCTATGACATCACCCCGAACATCAGCCTGTTTGCCGATCTCAACAACCTGACCGATGCGAAATATACCGCCTTCCTGGGCAACAAGGGCCGCCCGACCGAGGTCGAACAGATCGGCAGGCGCTACCTTGCCGGCATCCGCTTCGGCTTCTGACAGGAGAGACTGCCATGCGTCTTGCTACCGTTCTCACCCTCGCGCTGCTCGCCAACACAGCCCCTGCGCTTGCGATCGACACCGTCACGGTGGCGCGCGTTGATGCCCATCATGTCAAGGTCAGCTGGAGGGACAGCGACCCTGTCGATATCATCGTGACCGATACGCCGGTGGCGGCCGGCGCTGCGATCCCGGTGGTCAAGGCCAGCCGCAAGGGCGAGGCGATCGTCCCGCTGCCTGCCACCAAACGCCAGTTCCTGGTCTTGCGCGACGGCGGGGATGCTTCGCTGACGCTGACCGCCGAACGCGAGCTACCGCTCGCCATGGGATCGAACTTTCGCGATCTGGGCGGTTACAAGGGTGCGGGCGGCAAGACGGTGCGCTGGGGCAAGGTGTTTCGCTCGGGCGCGCTGCCGCTGCTGTCGGAAGAGGATTACACACTGCTGGGCGGTCTCGACATCGGCACGATCGTCGATCTGCGCTCACTGGAGGAGCGCGAAGTGGCGGCCACCCAGCTTGACGATCGCACCGGCGCGCTGTTCATCTCGAACGATTATTCGCTGAAACCCCTGATGGCCAACATGGGCAGCATGAAGGGCGAATATGTCTACACCGGCATGGAAAAGCTGCTCAGCCCCCAGTACCGTTCGCTGTTCAAGCGGCTGCTCGCCGATGACGGCGCGGTGATGTATCACTGTTCGGCAGGCCAGGACCGCACCGGCATCGCTTCGGCGCTGATCCTCAGCGCGCTGGGCGTCGATCGCGAAACGATCCTCGCGGATTATCATCTCTCGACCCAGCTGCGCCGCCCGCAGAACGAGATGCCGCCGCTCGACCCTGCCGATTATCCGACCAATCCGATCGTGCAATATTATGCGGCCGCCGCGAAAAAGCCCGGCGGGGTCAAGGCAGAGCCACTCTATTCCGCCTCGGGCAAGTCGCATCTGGCGCAGTTTTTCGAGGTCATCGATCGCGACTATGGCGGCGTCGAAGGCTATCTCGCGACGCTTGGCATCACCGCGGTGGATGTCGCGCGGTTAAGGTCGCTGTATCTGGAGTGATGGTTGCCATCCGCCGTTCGATCGTCGACCCCCGTGGCCGCGGGGGTGACGGGGAACAGCGCCGTTGCTGCCTGTCACCGGAACAGCAGCACCGACATCTGACCTGAACGGATCATCTGGGTCGTCGTGCTGCCGACCAGCATGTTGCGCAGCGGGCTGTGGCCGTACGCGCCCATCACAAACAGGTCGATCGCCCGTTCGCGTGCCACCTGTTGCAAGACCGCGTCGGGCGAACCCTCGCGCTGGATGGCCTTGACCCCGACGCGACCGGTAAACTGCGTCTGGGCCCAGTCGATATGCGCAGCGTTGCGGTCAGTATAGCCGCCCACCAGCACGACATCGATATCCAGTCCGCCAAACAGCGGCGAAGTAGAGACATATTCGAGAGCCTTGCGGCTGGAGGGTCCGCCATCAAAGGCAATGGCGATCCGTTGCGGCTGCTTGAATACCCGGGTGGCGACCAGCACCGGCTTCTGGCTTTGCCGGACCACGCGCTCGACCTTGCTGCCCAGATGGCCCTTGGCGAAATTGGCCTGGGCGCCGCGCTTGCCGATGATGACGATATCGCTGAACACCTCGCGCTCGGTGATCGTCTCTACGATGCCACCCTCGCGCTGGGTAGTCTCAACCCGCGTGATGCCGAGCGCCCGCAACTGCTCGACGGCCGCCTGCAGCAACAGCGCGCCCTGCCGTTCTGCGAGATGACCTTCGGCGACCTTGAGCGAGAGGATTTCATCGAGCAGCCCCGGCTTGCTCGCCAGATCCATGGTCTCGCCGAGCTCCTGACGCACATCCGCCGCGTCGTTGCGCTGGATCACGTGCAGCAATTCGACCGTGGCATCCAGACGCGAGGCCGCCCAGGCGGCGTGCTCGCACACGGTCTGCGAGTAATGCGATACGTCGAGGCATCCCAGCAGGCGTTTCATGTCTCTCTCCTGTCATATTTATCGTCTGGCAGCATAGGGGCGTGCAGATGACTCCTTCATGACCTGCCAGTTACCCAACGGTCAGGCACCGCGGTTGTTGCAACGCCGGGTCAGGTGACGCGGGCCGGCGCCGTGTATTCGGGGCGCTGCCAACGTCCATCGGCGAGGATCGCGGCGAGCCGGTCCACCGCCATCCAGACGTCGACGAAACCGAGATACAACGGGGTGAGCCCCAGCCGCAGCACATCGGGCGCGCGGAAATCCCCGATCACCCCGGCATCGATCAGGGCACGGTTGATCGGCCAGGCAGACGGATGAACGAAGCTTGCATGGCTGCCGCGCAGATCGGCCCGGGCCGGGGTGATCGGCGTGAGCTCCGGGCATCGGACGGCCATCAGCTGGATCAGGAAATCGAACAGCGCCTGCGACTTGGTCCACAAAGCATCGCGATCCGCCGCCAGCATCAGGTCGACCCCGCCTTCCAGCGCCAGCAGCGACAGCATAGGGGGTGTACCCGCCAGGAACCGCTCGATCCCAGGAGCCGGTGCGTACGCATCGGTCATCGCAAATGGCGCAGCATGACCCATCCAGCCCTGGATCGGCGAACCCAGGAATTCGAGCGCCTCACCCGCAACATAGAGGAACGCGGGCGCGCCGGGACCGCCGTTCAGATATTTGTAGCCGCAGCCGACGGCAAAACGCGCCGCGTCCGCCGCCATGTCCAAAGGCACCGCACCGACGCTGTGCGACAGGTCCCAGATCAGCGGCACGCTGTGCGCATCCGCTAGAGCCTGAATCGCCGCCATGTCGAACCGCTCGCCGCTCTTGTAATGCACATGGGTCAGCACGATCAGCGCGGTATCCGGACCGATCCGCTCGACGATGGCCTCGCGCGGCGCGGCGTCGAGCACCAGGTTATGCTGCGCAGCAATTCCTGCAGCAACATGGAGATCGGTGGGGAAGTTCCCGCTCTCGGTCAGGATCGTCTTTCCATGCCCGGGCCGGGCCGCGAGGATCGCGCCCATCAGCTTGTAGAGGTTCACCGTCACCGAATCGCAGGCGATCACTTCGCCCGGTGCCGCACCGATCAGACCGGCGATCTTGTCGCCGATACGGCGCGGCGCACCGATCCAGTCGGCATCGTTCCAGCTGCGGATCAGCCCCTCGCCCCATTGGTGCTCGGTCGCATCGCGCATCAGGTCGCGCGTGGCAGACGGCAGCGCGCCGAGCGAGTTTCCATCGAGATACACGACGCCGTCGGGCAGCGTGAAATACTCGCGCCAGGAGCGCAGGGGATCGGCGGCATCGCGCGCCTCGGCCTCGGCCAGCGAGGGATAGTCCATGCTCATGTCCGTCCCAGCAGTTGCTTGATCCGCGCCTTTTGCGCTGCCCAGCTGCGGCTGCTGGGCGCGATCAGCTCGACATGACCTTCGGGTCCGTGGACATGGTTTTCGACCGCAACGCCGCGCTTCTTCATATCGGCCGCATAGGTTTCGGCATATTCGGGCGGCGCGATCCGGTCCTTGTCGGTGTGGAACTGGATCTGCAGCGCCTTGCTCACCGGCATCTCGGGGGGCGAGGTCAGCGCGAACGCCTGACCCGCCATCTTGGCTGGTGCCTCGGTGCCGCAGGCATGGCCCTCGCGCTGCATCGCGGCGCGCAGATCGGCAATGCCCGCCTGGCTGATCGCGGCATCGATCCGCAAGGGGTTGGTCCCGCGCAAGGCCTCGCCTGCGGGCAGGGCCTGGCGAGCGGCCAGCCACAAGGCCAGATGCCCGCCCGCCGAATGGCCGATGGCGATGGTCGTGGCAAGATCGAGGTTCAGGGGCTTTGCCTGCGCCGCCAGCAGGTCCGCCGCCGCACCGATATCAAGATATGTGCCGGGATAGCCGCCGCCACGATCGACGCCGCGATACTCGATGTTCCACACCGCGATGCCGTCCTTGCGCAGATCATCGGCTATGTAGTTCATGATGTCGCGTGTTGCGATTTCGGTCTGCCAGCAGCCGCCGTGGATCATCACGACCACCGGATGCGGCCCTTTGCCCTTCGGCAGCCACAGATCGACGACCTGCAACGGGTCCTTGCCATAGGCGATGGTGCGATCCGCCCGGGGCGAAGGCTGAGAGAGCAGATCGGGCCATTGCATGATCGGCTTGTCTTCGCTCAGCATGGCCGCCACCTGCGATCCATCGACCAGCCGGATGCCGAGCAGCAGAACCGCCAGCGCCAGCGCACCCCATTTGATCGTCTGCACAATGCTTCCTCTCCGCTCGTTGCTCTGCCGTGCACCCATGCCCGCTCAGCCCGAGCCTGAAGGCCCCGCGCCGAGGTGGCACGGCTCGGCAAGGCCCACCTCAATAATCCTTCGATATCCGCACGTTCGCACTCTGGCGGCCGATAGTCGAGATCGATGACAGAAGCGACAGCCAGCGGGTGATCTGGAATTCCACCTGCGTCGCGGAATAGCCGCGCCCGTCGGTGACGATCTCGACATAGGTATTGCGCGTGATGTACTTGCCCGCCGCAATGCTGGTGCCCTGCCCGGTGGTCTGGTTGCCCTCGACAATGCGCAGCCTGTCGAGCCCGATCGCCCCGCGCAGCGCGTTGATCGGGTCGAGCCCGCCGCCCCCGCGCAGCGACGCAAGCGCCGCCGCCAATTGCACCGCTTCGGGCGCGGAGATATCGGTAATCGACGATCCGAACAGCAGCCGCGCCAGCAGCTCGTCTTCGGGCAGCGCAGGCGTGCTGGTAAAGCTGATCTCGGGGGCAAGGCCGGTACCGCGCACGTTGATCGTCGCATTGAGATCGGAGAGGTTCGCCGAGGCTGCAATGTCGAGCGACGGATTGGGCGGCGATTCCCCGCGAAAGTTGATCCGCCCGCGCTCGAGGTCGAAATCGCGGCCGGCAAATTCATATTCCCCGCGGATGAGGTCGGCCTGGCCGGTGATGCGCGGGGCATCGACCGTGCCGGTCAGCGTGACGTTCGCGCCCCATTCGCTGTTCAGCCCCAGCCCGGTCACAGTGAACTGGTTGGTGGCCCGCGCCTTGACATTGTAGCGCCAGATCGCGGGCCGCTGACGGCGCGGGGCCTCGTCGGCGCGGCGGTTGATCTCGCGCACGTTGATCACTGGCAACGCCTGTGCCGCGTTGAACTGGCCCAGGCGGAACCGTCCCCGGTTGAGCACGACATCGCCGCCCAGCGTTCCTGACAGCCCATCGGACGAGATATTGAGCGGGCCCGTGACGGTCGCGCCGAAATCGTCGCGGTTGACCAGCTGCGCGTTGCGCGCGTCCGCCTTGATCTCGACCGCCACGCCTTGCGAGGGAGAGGCAAACAGGCCGCCGTAGTCGACATAGCCCGATCCGGTGAGCGTGCCGTTGCTGCCCGCCTTGCCGCTGAACCGGCTCAGCGTCAGCCGCGACCCGTTGAACTGGCCGCGCGCTGCGATGTCGGTGATAACGGTACCCGACAATGTGCTTTCCAGCCGCGCAGTGCGGGTCGCGAGAATGCCGTTGATGCTGGGGTCGAGCAGGCTGCCCGAAAGGTCCGCCGCCACGCCGACCTGGCCGGTCACGTCGAACGCCTCGATCCCCAGCAACCGCCACAGCGAATCCGCCGGCCCGTTAAAGCGCAGCTGGCCTGCGAGCGCGCCGCGCTGCAGCCGACCGAACAGGTCGAAGCCCTGCGGCAGACCGCTGATCCGCGCCTGCGCACGGCCCACGGTCTTGTCCTGCTCGGCGATCACCGCCCGCACCGCCAGGGCATCGGCGGTGAGCGCCAGATTGGCGGCGATATCGACCGGGCGCGAGCTGGCGATGAGACCTGTGCGGGTAATGTTGTCGAGCTTCAGGCTGGCCTTGCCGGTGGGCACCCCGCCATCGGCCTGGCGATAGCTGAGCGTGCCCGACGCATTGCCGCCAAAGCCCAGCTCGCGCACCGCCACATCGAACAGCGCCAGCGGCACGGTGTTGAACTGCGCGCTGATGTCGGTCAGGCCGCCGCCCAGCCGTCCCTGCGCGCCGATGCGTCCGCGCCCGACGCGCAGCACCGCAGGCGCCAGTCGCCAGCCGCCATCGTCCAGCTTCGTGAACCGCGCCGGGCGCACCAGCCGCAGCCGACGGTTGCCATACTGACCATTGCCCGCCAGCGTCACCGCGGTGCTGCTAATCTGCGCGCTGGTCTGGAGCTCGAAGTTGCTGCCCCGACGTCCCGCGACCGAGGCGGTGATCCTGCCCTCGCCGTTGACGAGATTGGCATTGGCAGCAAGGCGGCCGATGAACAGCGGCCCGCGCCCGATGCCCTGCGCGCGGACATTGCCGGTAATGGTGCTGCGCCCCTCGGCGATCAACGCGTCGATCTCTGCCGTTCCCCGGTTGATCGTGATCGGCACGTCGCCATCGAACCGCGCATTGGCAAGGTCGAACAGCGCCTTGACGCCCTGCCCGCCGGTGCGCGGATCGAGCGTGACATCGCCGGTGATCCCGCCACCCGACACATTGAGTGCGCCTTCGATCCCGGCGCTGGTGGCATAGATGTTTCCGGCGAACAGCGCGCGAGAGACCGTGAAGCGTTCAATCTCGATCAACGTGCGCCCGGCCTCGCGCGCAAAGATCCGCGTCGCGCCTTCGAGAGGCCCCAAAGCCGACTGGCCGGTGACATCGACCGAAAACCCATCGGGCACGGTGCCCAATGCCAGCTTCAGATCGCGCACGCCCAGCGCAGGCAACGGCTCTTCGAGAGTGAGCACCGCGCGCGTGTCGCCGCGGATGGAATCGGCGGTGACGTCGAGCGCGCCATAATCGCGGTGCCGCCCGCTGGCGCGCAGCACGATGCGGCCATCGGGCTCGACCCGCCCGCCGCCGATCAGCGCCAGCTTCTGCGCCGCCAGGCTTGCATCGCGCAGCACCAATGGCTGGCCCGCGCCATAGCTGAACTTGCTGGCAAAGCGCGGCGAGGGCCCGATCAGCGTCACCACGGTCTGGTTGACCACCCGGCGCATCAGGACGCGGACATCACCCAGCAGGTCCCACCCCGCACCGCCGCCAAAGGCCAGCCTGACATTGGCGTCGACATCGGCCTCGCCGACATTCTCGACCCCAAAGGCGGGCAGCCGCACATCGGCCACCGCCAGATAGCGTCCGCGCGCGCTGCTGCCCGAAAGCTGCACCAGTGCCACCAGGCTGTTGCTGACCAGACGAATGGGATCGCTGCTCAGCACACCATCGCGCATCCGCACCATGCCCTCGCCGCGCAGGCCTGTCGCCAGGCGGTCGCCATAGGCATTGCCGGTGGTGATGCGACCTGCGCTGATCTTGACCGGGATCTGGAAATCGTCACCCGAGCGGGTGACCGTTCCCTCTGCCAATAAGCGATCGGCGCTGATCTGGGCCAGCGCAACCCGGTCGGCAGACAGCCGATAGGGCGCCTCGAGATCGGTGAAGCTGCCGTCCAGCGTGACCGAGCCGCGCAGATTGCGAGCATCCAGACCGGGTGCCAGTCGCTGTGGCCGCGTGAGCTCGGCAAGGAGCCGAACATTGTCGAAGCGGTTTTCGCCGAGATCGATCGCGCCTTTGGCACTGACCGTTCCCGCCTCGACGGCCAGCGCCGCGACACCCGAGACCACCCGCGCATCGAGCGTCCCGCGAGCGAACACGCCGACAGACGGTCCCAAGGCCCGCGCAAGAGCGTCTCCGGCCAGGGGCTGCGGGCGGACAAAGCCGCGCACTCGCACCTGCCCCTCGCGCTGGTCGATGCCGAGCGAGGCCAGCTGCGCCTGCCCCAGCCGCGCGTTCAGCCTTCCTTCCCAGAAATCCCAGTCACCGCGCCCCTTGATCGATGCCGCCATGTCCTGCGTCAGCCCGGCGAGCGCAGCGATTGCGCCGCCAGCGGGGGCGGTGACATCGCCATCGATCATCAGGCGGTTCTGATCGGGCATCGCGTCGATCTTGACCGCCAGCCGGTCGCTGCCATCGGCCAGCGCAGCCTGCGCATCGACCAGCACCCGGCCCGATCGGATATCGACCTTGCCCGCGATGTTGGCGACGCGGCGAGCCCCCGCTATCCCTTGGCGGATGACCAGCCCATCGGCGCGCAGACGGTCGATGCGGATATCGAACGCGGGCAGCAGCGGATCATCGGGATCACCCGGGTTGAGCTCGGGCAGGCTGCGCAGTTCGCCGCGCCGGATCACCAGATCGCGGATATCGAGGCGATTGCGGATAAAGGCGAAGGGACGCCAATCGAGATCGACCGTGGACGCCGTGAAGAACACCCGCTTGGTATCGCGCAGTTCCACCCCGCGCAGTACCGCCTTGCCATAGATCGATCCCTCGATCCGCGCGACGCGCAGGCTGAGCCCGGATTTGAGCGGGTAGCCGGCAATCTGCTCGGCCACGAACCGGCGGCCAGGACCGGTGTCCAGTCCGAAAAGGATCGCAGCGAAAAGCGCGATAATCGCCAGCACCAAAAGACCCAGTCCGCGCAGCCAGCGCCCCCGGGGCCTGTGCGGCGCAGCCAGAGGCGGGTCGTTCTGCGGGGCCTCAGGCGGCGCAGCATCCTCGGGGGTGGAAATCGGCTCGTCCGGCATCAGAACGCCTGCCCCAGCGAGATATAGATGCCGATGCGGCTATCCCCGGTCTGCCGGTTAAGCGGGGTGCCGACATCCAGCCGCAACGGCCCGAAATTGCTGTAGTACCGCACCCCGATCCCGGCGCCGTAGCGCATGCCGCTGAGGTCGGGCGTGCTGCCTGCATAGACGTTACCCGCATCGAAGAACGGCACGACGCCGAAATCGCCGAAACGCACACGCGCCTCCAGCGAGAATTCAGCAAGGCCATTGCCGCCGATGGGATCATCATTGCCATCGCGCGGGCCGATGCGCTGGAAGCCATAGCCCCGCACCGATCCACCGCCGCCTGCATAGAAGCGCCGCGATGGCGCGATGTCGAAGCGGTCGGCGCCGAACGTACTGCCCAGCCGCACCCTGCCGGCCATCACGATATTGTCGGCCACCGGCTGGTAATAGCTGCCATCCAGCTGCAGACGGGCATAACCCCGGCTGCCCGATTGCAGCGAATATTCGGGCGACAGACGCCCGCCGAGCCTGAACCCCCGGGTCGGGTTGAGCAGGTCGTCGCTGCCGTCATAAGTCAACGAGGTCGGTAGCGCGGCGATGAAGAAGGTGCGGCGCGCCCCGCCCACGATGCGGGCACGGCTGTCGCGTTCGTCGGACAGCACGAGCTCCGCGCCGACCGACCATGTCCATTTCTTCTGGAAGATGAGGTTGGTCTGCCGTTCCAGCGATGCCCCCACCAGGAAGGTCCGTGCCTCGAAGGCGTCGCGATTGGTATTGCTCGCCAGAACCTGCGCGGTCAGCACGCGGTCGCGCTTCATGAAATTGTTGCGCCGGAATACCAGGTTGACCAGCTGCTCCTGCGTACCGCCCACCGCCCGGGCCCGCACCAGCCCTTCGGGCGGGAAGAGGTTGCGGTGCTCCCAGCTGACCTCGGCGCGATAGCCTTCGCCGGTTCCATAGCCGATTTCGCCTGCGATGGTGCGCAAGGGGGCGGCCACGGTCTCGACCGTGATGTCCACCCTGCCTGGCTCGGTCCCGACCGGATCGCTGGCCGACACCGGCGTCAGCGTCACCGTCGAAACCAGCCCTGTCGCCAGGATCGCCCGGCGCAGGTCGTCGACATCCGACGCCTGGAAGATATCGCCGCTTTCGAACCGAGCGATCCGCTCCAGATGCCGCGAACCGAACAGGCCGTCGTCATCGGCAATGATACCGCCAAAGCGGTACTGCCCGCCCGGCGTCACCGGCACGGTGAGCGCGCCGCTGCGCAGATCGTGATCGATCAGCAGATCAGGCTCGCCGGTCTGGGCAAAGGGAAAGCCGGTTTCCAGCAAATGGGTCAGAACGCCCAGCCTGCCCGCGACGACCCTGTCCGAATTGGCCGGATCCCCGACCTTCATCGCAAAGGCTTCGCGTGCCGCCGGCACGTTGACTCCGACCGCATCGAGCCCGGCCAGATCGATCGCGCTCAACCGGTAGATCGGCCCGGTGGTGATGTCGAAGTTCAGCGCGACCCGCTGCTGACCTTCGATCCGCGCGACCGAGTTGCGCACCTCGCCGTCGTAAAACCCGTAGACTCGCAGCATGTTGAGCAGCAGATCGTTGTCGTCGCGCGCACGGCGGTTGACCTGTGCCAGATTGGCATCATCATCCGCCAGTCGCTCCAGCGTCGACAGTGCCTCGAACCGCTCGCGAAACGCGTTCTGGTCCAGTTCGGCCAAAGCCTCGGACGGCACGAACTGCACCCTGACCTGATAGTTGACGTCGCCATCGTCGATCTCGCGCAGCGCCTGGCGTTCGGCGCGACGCTGGGCGCGTTCAGCCTGCCGGTCAGCACGCCGGGTGCCAGCCTCCCCATCGTCTTCGGCGAGCAAGGCGTCGTCCTCGACCGGCGATGCGGCCGTGGCGATGCCATCGCGCACATCATCGACCGTACCCGCAACGCCGTCGGTGGTCGCGCTGTCGGATGCGTCGGCAGCCTGGGTTTCGGCGGGCAATACATCGTCACCGGCAAATTCGCCCGGCCATGGCGGTATATCGCCACCTTCAGGCCAGTCGACCTCCATGCCGGGCAACTGGTCTAGCGGTGCCAGCGGATCGATATCGAGCGGATCGGCAGCCTGCGGTTCCTGACCGGCGACGGCTGCGTCCGGAGCAATCGGCGGCGATGGCGACGGTTCCGGTTGGGTGGGGGACGCGGGAGATATGGGGACCTGCTGCGCGAAGGCCGGGCACGATAGTGCAGACCCTGCAAGCAGCATGGCCAGTGTCCCTGCTGTCGTCAGGCGCGCGCGATCAGCCAGACTCATCAAACCCATATGCTTGTCACGCAGGCGAGTTCCTGCGCGTCGATCAATTTTGTCTAGGCGGGGGTGCCATCGCGTTCAAGATCGAAAGCATGCCAGCCATCGGGGCCAAGCAGTTCCAACGGCTGGTATTTCACCTTGTACTGCATCCGCGGCGAAGATTTTACCCAATAGCCGAGGTACACATAGGGCAGCCGCGCACGCGCCGCCCGCTGGATATGGTCCATGATGATGTAATTGCCCAAGCCCCGCCGTGCCGGGTGATTGGGCTCGTAGAAGCTGTAGATCATCGACAGGCCGTCGCCCTGCTGGTCGGTCAGGCACGCGCCCACCAGCTTGCCGGCGCTGCCATCGGGATTGGGCTCGCGATATTCGATGACATAGCTGCGCACCGGCGTGTGCTCGACCATGTCGGCATAATCCATGTCGTCCATGTCGGACATTCCGCCACCGGGGTGCCGCGTCTTCAGATAGCGGCGCAGCAGGTCATATTGCTCCTGCGTCGACCAGGGCCTGCAGGCCGAGACGATGAGGTCGCTGTTGCGCTTGAGCACCTTGCGCTGGTTGGCCGAAGGAACGAACTGGTCGGCGACCACGCGCACCGAGACACAGGCGCGACAGTCAAGACAGCTGGGCCGATAGGCGACGTTCTGGCTGCGGCGAAAGCCGATGCGGCTCAGCGCGTCGTTGAGCTCATCGGCATGCGGGCCGCTCAGTTCGGTGAACACCTTGCGCTCGCTCTTGCCCGGAAGATAGGGGCATGGGCCGGGGTTGGTCACGAAGAAACGGGGAAAGCGTGCCGGTGCGCTCACGGGTGGAACGGTCCTTGTCCAAAGTGCCTGAGATGCGGGTGATGGCCCTGTCGCCGGTATGATCGACAATGCCCGCCCCCGCCAAGCCGGTTAACCAACTTTCGTGGTTAAGCCGCGCCAAGTCGAGTCAATTTGGCGGCGAACCGTCTGTCGTTGTGGATAAACGAAGGATTCATGCTGAATCGTCAGGATAACCGCCAGGCCCCGGCCTAGAGTGCGCCGGATCAGGCGACCTCGACCAGGCCCACGTCGTAGCCGCTGGCCTTGAGCGAGGTGATCAGCGCCTCGAGCTGGCCGCGGTCGCGCGCCTCGCATTCGATATCGGTGATCAGCCCCTTGGCCGGCAGGTTGGTGAAGACGCGCTGGTGATAGATCTCGATGATATTGACCTGATGCGCATCGAACTGGCGCATCACCTTGAACAGCGCGCCGGGACGATCCTGCAGCGCAATGCGCAGGCGAGCGAGCCGGCCCGAGCGCGCCAGATCGCGCAGCAGCACGTTGGCGAGCAGCCGCGTGTCGATATTGCCGCCGCACAGCACGACGCCGACCGTCTGCCCTGCAAAGCGCTGCGGTTCGGCGAGTAGCGCGGCAAGGCCAGCGGCGCCTGCGCCTTCAGCCACGGTCTTTTCGATCTGCAGCAGCAGGCTGACAGCGGTCTCCAGCTGCGGTTCGGTGACCAGCACGATGTCGTCGGCCAGCGCACGCACGATCTCGCGGGTGAATTCGCCAGGCTGCTTCACCGCGATGCCTTCGGCCAGCGTATCGCCCTCGCAAGGATACTGCGTGCCCTTCACCGTATTGTACATGCTGGGGTAGAGCTGCGCCTGCACGCCGGTCAGCCTGATGTCGGGCTTGAGCGCACGCGCGGCCGTCCCCATGCCGGAGAACAGCCCGCCGCCGCCGATCGGGATGACGAAATGATCGATCTCGGGCGCGTCCTCAAGCATCTCGATCGCGACCGTCCCCTGCCCCGCCGCGATCACCGGATCGTCGAACGGGTGGACGAAGGTCAGGCCTTCGGTGATCTCGAGTTCGCGCGCATGCGCATAGGCATCGTCGTATTTCTCGCCGAACAGAATGACCTTGCCGCCATTCGCCTCGGTCTGCTGCACCTTGATGGTGGGCGTCGGCTTGGGCATCACGATGGTGACCGGAACCCCCAGCCGGGTACCGTGCCAGGCGAGACCCTGCGCGTGGTTGCCGGCCGATGCGGCGATCACGCCCTTGGCCTTGGCCTCGTCGGTCATCTGCGACAGGAAGTTGAGCGCGCCGCGCTCCTTGTACGCCGCCGTGAACTGCAGGTTCTCGAACTTCAGATACACCGTCGCCCCGGTAATCGCGGACAGCGTCCGGCTGACAAGCGTGGGGGTGCGGACGATCGATCCTGCGATGCGGGCATGCGCAGCACGGATATCGTCTAGGGTGAGGCGGTCGGTGGGACTGGTCATATCGGCTGCGGCCCCTAACCGATATGGCGCTGATTGAAAACATCCGTTAAGGCACCGCCATGGCAAATATAGCATTTATCGGCATCGGCGTGATGGGCGGCCCCATGGCTCGCCATCTGGGCAACAACGGACATTCGCTGGCGCTTTACAACCGCAGCCCAGGCAAGGTGCAGGGCTGGCTGGATGCCAACCCGCATCTGGCGAGCCAGGTGCGCGTCGCTGCGACCCCGGCAGAAGCGGCCGAGGGCATGGATGCGGTGATCACCTGCGTAGGCAATGACGATGACCTGGCGCAGGTCATCATGGGGCGCCAGGGCGCGTTCATGACTTTGCCCAAAGGCGCGGTATTCATCGACCATACCACGGTGTCCGCGACCATTGCCCGGCAGATTTCGGTCGAAGGCCGCGCCAAGGGAATCCTGTGCGTCGATGCCCCGGTGACCGGCGGCCAGGCGGGGGCCGAAAACGGCACGCTCGCCATCATGTGCGGCGGCAAGACCGATGCGGTCGAGGCCGCTCGGCCGATCATCAAGAGCTATTCCTCGCGCATCGTCCATGTCGGCGGGCCTGGCGATGGCCAGACCACCAAGATGGTCAACCAGATCTGCATCGCCGGCGTTCTGGGCGGATTGAGCGAAGCGATGCGCTTTGCCCAGACCAGCCGGCTCGATCTCGACAAGGTCTTCTCCGCGATCTCCGGCGGCGCAGCGCAAAGCTGGCAGATGGACAACCGCTGGAAGACCATGTCGGAGGACAGCTTCGACTTCGGCTTTGCGATCGACTGGATGCGCAAGGACCTGGGTCTGGCGCTCGACGAAGCGCGCAACAACGGCGCATCGCTGCCCGTGGCGGCCCTGCTGGACCAGTTCTTTGCCGAGGCCCAGCACCTGGGTGCCGGCCGCCAGGATACCAGCGCCCTTATTCGGAGACTTCCGCGCAAATGATCGCCAGAACCTTTTCGCGCGGGTTGGCGCTTGCCGCTGCATGGCTTGCCAGCGCCGCCATCCCCGCCTGGGCCGACGGCCTGATCGACAATGTCAACGGCATGACCCTGGACGCCAAGGGCAAGGTGGTGAACTTCACCGGGCTGGTCATCGACAATGACGGCAAGGTCAAGGCGCTGCTCGAGCGGCGCGACAAGCGGCCCGAAAAGCTCGATTACAAGCTCGACGGCGACGGCCGCACCTTGATGCCCGGGATCATCGATGCGCATGGCCATGTCATGGGGCTGGGCTTTTCGCTGCTGACGCTCGATCTGTCCGGCACGCGCTCGCTCGAAGAGGCGCTGGGCCTGATCAAGGCCTATGCCGATGAGAACCCCAGCCGCCCCTGGATCATCGGGCGCGGATGGAACCAGGAAAAATGGGGCCTGGGCCGCTTCCCGACCGCCGCCGATCTTGACGCTGTCGTTCCCGACCGTCCGGTCTGGCTGGAGCGCGTCGATGGCCATGCCGGATGGGCGAACACGGCTGCGATGCAGGCCGCCGGGGTCAAGCCCGATGCCAAGGATCCCCCCGGAGGCCGGGTCGAGCGGATCGGCGGTAAGCCTGCGGGCGTCTTCGTCGATGCTGCCGAAGCCCTGGTCTCCAAAGCCGTGCCGCCGCCGCGCGCGGTCGATCGCGACGCCGCCCTGATCGCTGCGCAGAAGCATCTGCTGGCGCTGGGCATCACCGGCATCGCCGACATGGGCACGACCATTGACGACTGGCAGGCCTATCGCCGCGCGGGCGACGAACAGCGGCTCTATGTCCGCATCATGGCTTATGCCGGCGGCATTGATGCGATGGTCGCGATCGCAGGGCCGCGCCCGACGCCTTGGCTGTACGACGACCGTCTGCGATTGAACGGCGTGAAGCTGTATCTCGATGGCGCGCTGGGTTCGCGCGGAGCGCTGCTCAAGGCGGACTATGCCGACAAGCCCGGCGAGCGCGGCCTGGCCTTTGTCAACGACACCCAGCTGCTCAACATGATGAGCCGCGCGGCGATGGACGATTTCCAGATCGCCGCGCACGCCATCGGCGACGGTGCCAACGCGCAGGTACTCTCGGCGATCGAGGAACTGGCCAAGGATTACAAGGGCGATCGCCGCTGGCGGGTCGAGCATGCGCAGATCATCGATCCCGTCGACATTCCGCGCTTTGCCAAGAATGGCATTATCGCCTCGATGCAGCCGGTGCACCAGATTTCCGACCGGCTGAT
This sequence comes from Sphingomonas sp. 35-24ZXX, assembly GCF_000786215.1. GTDB lineage: Bacteria > Pseudomonadota > Alphaproteobacteria > Sphingomonadales > Sphingomonadaceae > Blastomonas. The sequence continues at coordinate 393,232 of NZ_JROG01000001.1, read as the reverse complement.
GGCCGAAGCCAGGCTGGGCCCTGCCCGGCTGGCCGGAGCCTATGCCTGGAAGACGCTGACCACGGCGGGCGTTCCGATTGCGTTCGGGTCCGACACGCCGGTGGAATCGCCTGACCCGTTTGCGGGCCTGGCCGCCGCGATCACGCGCGAGGGCGCCGATGGCCAGCCCTTTGGTGGCTGGCAACCGCAAGAGCGGCTGGGGCGCGTCGAGGCGATCGATGCCTTCACCCGCGGCGCGGCCTATGCGGGCTTTGCCGAAGAGCGGTTCGGCACGCTGACGCCGGGAATGCGGGCGGATTTCATCCTGCTCGATATCGATCCCCTGCTCAGCACGCCTGGCGATCTGCGCAATGCCAAGGTGGTGGAAACCTGGGTGGGCGGTATCCGCAGGTACCAGCAGGGCGGCGGCCGCTGAAGCCAGTTCAAGGCCGACAGTAACCAATCGGAAAGCATTCGTTGCCCGCATGCAACAGCTTGCGACAAAAGCTTTTTTGCGGTGGTTCGAGGCGCAAATCTGGCTTGCACGGGGGGAACTTTCCGCCTAGTTGGGCATTGAGCGTCGGGAAGAGCTCGTAAAACACTCTTTTCGCAACGGGTTGCAACGTCTTGAATTTCAATGATTTAAGGCTTCGAACTAAAGACGTGACGGAGGTTAATATGAAGAATCGTTTTGCAGTGGCCGCTCTGGCCGCACTCACCGTCGTAGCGACGCCGGTTATGGCTCAGGCCGTCAACCAGCGCGTTTCGGCGACCACTGAAGAAGACAGCGAAGCTGCTGGCGGCACCGGAATCATCATCGGTATCGTGGCTGCTGCTGCCGTCATCGGCGGCATCGTGATCGCTGCCGACCAGGACAGCGACACCCCGACCAGCCCCTGATTTCGATCAGGTTCAGGTCGGACCGCTCTGGTCCAACCCAATCAGGAAAACGGGGTCTTCGGGCCCCGTTTTTTTGTGCCTGCCGCCTGCGTTGAGACGTCGCCAGCGCGCCAGTCCATCCCTTGCAGCGCTCCTTGGATCGCAGCTGCGCAAAAAAATATTGTCGCCGCATTTTTTTTGCGGAACCAAATTTGCGCAAGGCGGTTTTCAATTCAGGACGACAGACCAAGCCCCCCCTCCAATGTCGTCCTAACAAACATGAGCCCGGGCGCGCGATCCTCCCCCCCTTCTCATCGCGCCCGGGCTTATATTGTTTGGGGACGCCGTGGGCTCCCCTTCTTCCATCGAATTCGCCAGCAAGACCCTTGCATCCTTCGCGGCAAATCCGCACAAGGTTCGCGTTCGGGTCGCTCCAACCTGTCGGCTGTGCTGATGCACGTTAAGGCCGATGACATACGGGGCTGTCGATGCGATCCGGTTCGGGCTTTGCACCTTTTTTCTCGTCATCATCGCTGACGCGGCCACAGGCCTTGATCGCGGCATGGCTGCTGGCCTCGCCAGTGGTGCCTGCCTGGTCCTTCGTCGCCGAAGCACCGCTGCTGGCAGCAGCCGCACAGACCGCAGCCCCCGCATCGTCTCCTCAGGCGCCGGCGAGCGCCGATGACGCCCGGCTGGCCAGGATGGCCGACGAAGTGATGGCGCTCCGCCGTTCGGGCGACCTTGCAGGCGCGCAGCGACTGGTTCAGACTCTGGTGACCGAGCGACGCCGTTTGAGCGGTCCCGATGCCCCCGAAACCTTTGCCGCGATCAACCTCGCAGCCGATCTCCTGCGCCAGCAGGGCCGCTTTGCCGATGCTGACCCGCTGATCCGCGAAGCGCGCGACGGGATGATCAGGCTGTTCGGCCCGGATGATGGCAACAGCGTCTCGATGACCACCAACCTTGCGGTTAATCTCGATGCGATGGGCCGCACCCGCGAAGCCGAGCCTCTGTTCCGGCAGGCGGTGGCCGGCTGGGAGAAGCTGTTCGGTCGCAAGACCCGCTACATCCTCCCACCGCTGAACGGCCTTGCCACCAACCTCATGATGCAGGGCCGGTTTGGCGAGGCCGAGACGCTGCTGCGCGAGGAGCTGGCGCTGCGCCGCGAACTCGATGGTGCAGACGATGCAGATACCATTTACGCCAAGATCGGCATCGGCAGCCTGTTTGCCGATCAGGGCCTGAACGCTGCTGCCGAACCGTGGATGGCCGAAGCCGTCGCCGATTTCCTGCGCACTCAGGGCGAGGCGGCTTATGACACGTTGAACGCCATGGGCCGGCTTGCGGTGGTGCTCAAGGACCAGCAGCGCTTTGACGAAGCGGAAAAGCTGCAGCGTCGCGTGATCGATGTGTCGACCAAGGCCTTTGGAGAGAAGTCCAGGGTGCGCATCGGCATGCTCAACGATCTGGGGCGCACCTATGAAGCCCAGTCGCAGTTCGACAAGGCCGAACCGCTCTACCGCGAGGCTCTGGAACTGGGGCGCGTGGTGCGCGGCCCAGAAGACCAGCAGACCTTGATCTACGAGGGCAATCTGGGCGCGGCATTGCTGTACCAACAGCGCTTTGCCGAGGCCGAACCGCTGATCCGCAAGACCCTGGCCGCGCGCACCAAACTGCTCGGCAAAAATCACCCACAGCGGCTCTACAGCCTCAACGATCTGGCCTTGTGCCTGTTCTTCCAGGGCCGTTATGCCGAGGCCAAGCCATTGTATGACGAGATCGTTCCGGCGTTCCAGCGGCAGCTGGGCCGCAACCATCCCTATACGCTGGCGGCAATGAACAACTCGAACATTGCCCTGCTCGGCCAACCCGGCAGCGAGGAAGAGGCCCTGGCGATGGCGCAACGGACCGTCGCGTCCTTGCGCGAACAGCGCGGCATCGTTGGCAAGACCCGCGGCCTCGCGCGCGACGGCCAGGCCCCGACCGAGAACGAGGCGTTCTACTTCACCACGCTGATGGATGCCGCATGGCAGCTGGGCGAAAAGCTGCCCGAGCGCCGCGCCGACATGTTCGTCTCTGCGATCGTCGCCGCGCAGGAGGCGATGGATGGCCCCGCTGGCCAGGCGGTGGCGGAATCGGCTGCGCGCGCCGCAGCGAACGCGGCAGGTGGCCTTGGCGAGAGCGTCCGCCAGCGCCGCGAACTCGCCGACCGATGGGCCGCGCTCGGCAGCGACCGCAATCTCGTGCTCGCATCGGGTGCGGCCGACAGCCCGCAGAAGCTGGCGGCTATCGACAGGGAGCGCGGCGCGATCGAGACACAGGTCGCGGCGATCGACACCAAGCTGAAGGCCGGCTTTCCGCAATATTACGATCTGGTCCAGCCACGCCCGCTCAATGGCAAGCAGGTCATCGATCTGATGGGACCCGATGAAGCGCTGCTGCTGGTGCTGCCTGCAACCTTCGGCACGCATGTCATTGCGGTGTCCGACAGCGGGGTGAACTGGAACCGGTCGCCGCTGAAGAAGCGCGAGGTCGATCTGCTCGTCCGCCGTCTGCTGTGGGATGTGGGCGCGAACGTCACCGTCGATGCGGTGGAGGATGCCGAATGGTCGAACGAAGGCGAAGGCGCCTATCCGTTCGATCGCAGAAGCGCGTTCGTGCTGTACGATCAGCTGATCGCGCCGGTGGCGGGCACGCTCGAGGGCAAGCGCCATGTCTTCATCGCAGCGGCCGGATCGCTCTCGTCGCTGCCGTTCGGCATGCTGGTTACTGAAAAGCCCGAGGGGGCCGATGGCGACCCCGCCAATCTGCGCGGAACCAAATGGTTCGGGGATGCGCATGCGCTGATCCAGATCCCCTCGCTGCAATCGCTGAAGTTCCTGCGCGACAAGCTGGCGTCCGCACCTGGCCAGCGCGGTGCGGCGAGCCGGCAGCCCTTCATGGGCTTTGGCGATCCGGTGCTCGATGGCGCCGTTGCCGTCCGCGGTGGCGGCGGACGCGGGGCATTCGTCAAGGGCCAGGGCCGCGATCCCCGGCGCGCCAGGCCGCAGGGGCTGGCCGCAGCGGATGTGTTCGCGGCCGGCACCACGCGCTCGGGCGGCGGCGTGGTCGATGTCGGTGCGCTGAAGCAGATGGCGCGGCTGCCCGGCACCGCGATCGAGCTGGCCGCCATGCGGACCGCACTCGGTGCCAGCCCCGCAAGCGTGATGACCGGCGCGCAGGCGACCGAGACCAACGTCCGCAAGGCCAGGCTTTTCGATGCGCGCATTCTGGCACTAGCGACGCATGGGCTGATGGCGGGCGAGATCGAGGGCGCGGCCGAGCCCGGGCTGGTCTTCACCCCGCCCGCCAAGCCGAGCGAGGCCGATGACGGGTTGCTCACCGCGTCTGAAGTTGCTGCGCTCAAGCTCGATGCCGATTGGGTGATCCTCTCGGCCTGCAACACCGCAGCGGGGGACGGGTCCGAAGGCGCACCCGGGCTGTCGGGCCTCGCCCGCGCGTTCTTCTATGCCGGGGCGCGCAACCTGCTCGCCTCGCACTGGCCGGTGCGCGATGACGTCGCGGCAAAGATGACGGTACGAACCATAGAGATCGCGCGCGACAACCCCAGCTTGTCGCGCGCCGAAGCCTTCGCCCAGGCGATGCGCGAGATCCGCAACGATGCCAGCCAGGACTCGGCGTCCGATACCCTTGCCCACCCCAATGCCTGGGCACCGTTCACGCTGATCGGCGACGGGGCGCGCTAGACGGCGGGGGCGCGGCGGGCTAATCCCCGCAGCATGACCGCAACCCCTGCCTGGCCCCCGCGCTCCGCCCCGCGCCTGTTCGTCGAAACACCGCTCGCCGAAGGCGCATCGCTGCGCATCGAGGGCAATCAAGCGCATTATCTGGTCAATGTCATGCGGCTAGCCGAAGGCGCAGTGGTCAAGCTGTTCGACGATGTCAGCGGCGAATATCTGGCGCGGGTGAGCGCGCGCGGGAAGCGCGACCTGATGCTGACGGTCGAGAGCCTGTTGCGCCCGCGCGAGGCTGTCCCCGATTTCTGGCTGTGCGCCGCGCCGATCAAGAAGGCCAGGTTCGATTTCCTCGCCGAAAAGGCCTGCGAGCTCGGCGTCGCGCGCTTCGTCCCGGTGCTGACCGACCGTGCGGTGGTCGACAAGGTCAAGGATGACCGGCTACGCGGCACGATGATCGAAGCGGCAGAGCAATGCGAGCGTACCGCCTTGCCCGAAATCGCTCCCCTCACCCGGCTCGATGCGCTGCTGAAGGCCTGGCCAGAGGGCCGCCACCTGTTCTTTGCCGATGAACGGCTGCACGAAGGCGGCGGCGCATCGCTGGCGCAAGCGCTGCAGCGTCACATCGGGCCCGCGGGAGTGCTGATCGGCCCCGAAGGCGGATTTACCGATGCCGAAAATGCCGCCATCGCCGCGCACCCTGCGGCTGTGCCGGTATCCCTGGGTCCGCGCATCCTGCGCGCCGAGACCGCCGCGATTGCCGCCACCGCCGTCTGGATGGCCGCCGCGGGCGATTGGGCCGCTTGAAAGACCGGCTATTCACCCCATTACACATTTAGGGCTGGCTTGGGTTGCAAGGCGCAACTAAAGCCAGCGACAACAGACTAATCCAGGGTTCAGGGCGCATCCGATGAGCACACGTACTTCCACCGGCCAGCACGAGCCCGTGATCACCTCCATCGCCGAGCTGGCCGAGCCGATGCGCGCGGGCGAGAAGCCCAAGGCCGATTGGCGGATCGGTACCGAGCACGAGAAATTCGTGTTCAACCGCAGCGATTTCCACGCCCCCAGCTACAGCGAACCCGGCGGCATACATGACCTGCTGATGTCGCTGCGCGAATTCGGCTGGGAGCCGGTCGAGGAACTGACCGCTGACGGCGGCAGCAACGTGATCGCGATGCGCGGCCCCGATGGCACGGTGAGCCTCGAGCCTGCCGGACAGCTCGAACTGTCGGGTGCACCGCTCGAAAACCTGCACCAGACCTGCGCCGAAACCGGCCGCCACCTGGCCCAGGTCAAGGCCGTGGGCGAAAAGACCAATACCGGGTTCCTGGGCATGGGCATGTGGCCGGACAAGACCCGCGCCGAACTGCCGATCATGCCCAAGGGCCGCTATGGCATCATGCTCAATCACATGCCGCGCGTCGGCAGCATGGGTCTCGACATGATGCTGCGCACCTGCACGATCCAGGTGAACCTCGATTATGCGAGCGAGGCCGACATGGCCAAGAAGTTCCGCGTCGGCCTGGCGCTGCAGCCGCTGGCGACCGCGCTGTTCGCCAATTCGCCGTTCACCGAAGGCAAGCCCAACGGCATGCTTTCGTACCGCAGCCACATCTGGTCGGACACCGACCCTGCCCGCACCGGCATGCTGCCGTTCGTGTTCGAGGAAGGGTTCGGCTACGAACGCTATGTCGAATACATGCTCGATGTGCCGATGTACTTTGTCTTCCGCGACGGGTTGTACATCGATGCGGCAGGCCAGAGCTTCCGCGATTTCCTGAACGGCAAGCTGCCCGCGCTGCCCGGCGAGCGCCCGACAATCAGCGACTGGAACGATCACCTTTCCACCGCCTTCCCCGAGGTTCGCCTCAAGAGCTTCCTCGAGATGCGCGGCGCCGATGGCGGCCCGTGGAGCAAGATCTGTGCGCTGCCTGCTCTGTGGGTCGGCCTGCTCTACGATCAGGGCGCGCTCGATGCGGCGTGGGATGTGGTCAAGGGCTGGAGCATCGAGGAACGCCAGACGCTGCGCGATTCCGTGCCGAGGATGGGCCTCAATGCGCCGATCGCAGGCGGCGGCAAGCTGCTCGATATCGCCGCCGAGGTTCTCGACATCGCTTCAGCCGGCCTTGCCGCGCGCGCGCGCACCAACTCCAGCGGCGACAACGAGACCGGCTTCCTCGAACCGCTGCGCGACACTGTCGCGCGTGGGCGGACGCCGGCCGAGGATCTGCTCGCCAAATACCATGGCGAATGGGGCGGCGACCTCAGCCGGATTTATGACGAAATGCAGTTCTGATACGTCGATTGACGCTCAATTTTGGGGTAATCGACCCAAAACCGTCACACCAGAGCAACACCTCCGCAAGATATTGCAGTGCAACATTGGTGGTCGCTTGACCACCAACCCCCCGCTTCGCATGGCGCGACAAGGGGCGACAGGATGATCGAGTCGTCGCCAGATGATTCTCTCCCTCATGGGTCCTGCCGGAGTTCAATCGATGCGCTTTACCGCCTTTTCCTCGCCTTCCCTGGCCGTCATCGCCACCGCCCTGCTGGGTGTCAGCCTGGCATCGCCCGCCATGGCACAGGAGCAGGTCGCCGACGATGCCGAGCGTGGCATCGGGGTGATCGTCGTGACCGCGCAGAAGCGCAGCGAAGATCAGCGCGATGTTCCGCTGTCGATCTCGACGCTGAGCGCCGATGCGCTGGCTGCGGTGCAGGCCGGTGGCGGCGACATTCGCGGACTCGCGGGCCGCGTGCCCAACCTCAACATCGAAAGCTCGTTCGGCCGCACCTTCCCCCGTTTCTACATCCGCGGCTTGGGCAATACCGATTTCGATCTCAACGCCTCGCAGCCGGTCAGCCTGGTTTATGACGACGTCGTGCTGGAAAACCCAATTCTCAAGGGCTTCCCGATTTTCGATCTCGATCGCATCGAGGTTCTGCGCGGCCCGCAGGGCACCCTGTTCGGCCGCAACACCCCGGCGGGCATCGTCAAGTTCGATACCGTCAAGCCCGGCGCGACCGGCGGCTATGCCAAGGCCAGCGTCGCCCGGTTCAACACCTTGCAGCTCGAGGGCGCGCTGGGCGCCGATCTCGGCAACGGCTTTGCGATCCGCGCATCGGGCTTCTACCAGCACCGCGACCATTGGGTCGACAATATCGACAACGGCCCGGGCGATGACCTCGGCGGCTATGACGATTTCGCCGGGCGCCTGCAGCTGCAGTATGAAGATGGCCCGCTGACCGCGCGGCTGGTGGGACAGGTCCGCATTCTCGATGGTTCGGCCATCCTGTTCCGCGCCAATGTCTTCCAGAAGGGCAGCAATGACCTCAATGGCGTCGCCGGGCCCGGCAGCGATTTCCGCCGCGACCAGATCCGTTCGGACGGGCTGAACTTCCAGGAACTGAACACCTATAACGCTGGCCTCACGGTCAACTATGACTTCGGCCCGGTCACGCTAACCTCGGTGACATCCTATTGGAACGGCAACCTCAAGAGCCGCGGCGACATCGACGGTGGCTTCGGCAATGCCTTTGCACCGAGCCAGGGCCCCGGCGTCATCCCGTTCTCGGCGCAGACCCGCGACGACGTCCCCAGCCTGGACCAGTTCACGCAGGAAATCCGCTTCGCCTCGAACAACGAGACCGGTCTTGGCTATCAGGTCGGCGGGTTCTTCTTCAACGAGAAGCTGGACATCACCACGCTCGATTACGGCGCACCGGCCGATACCGTCGCCGCAGCCGTCGCGGTGCAGCGTCAAGTGACCGATTCCTTCGGCGTCTTCGCCTCGATCAACTACAAGTTCGACAATGGCCTCACGCTGCAGGCTGGCGCGCGCTACAACAATGACGAGCGCAATTTCGCTGCCGCGCGGCCGATCGATACCCGGCCGGGCTTCCTGAGCTTTGGCGGCCCGGTCCCGACGCTGACGACGGCCGTCGATGCCGATCTCGTGACCTGGGACCTGAGCGCCATCTACGCCGCGAGCGATGCGGTGAACATCTTCGCACGTGCCGCCCGCGGTTACCGTGCGCCTTCGATTCAGGGGCGGCTCGCCTTTGGCCGCTCGCTTTCGGTCGCCGATAGCGAGCGGACGATGTCGTACGAAGCGGGCATCAAGACGGTGCTGTTCGATGGCCTCGCGCGGTTCAACCTGACCGGCTATTATTTCAACACCGAGGACCTGCAGCTGACGGCCGTAGGCGGAGGCGGCAACGTGACCTCGCTGCTCAACGCCGATGACGTCGAAGGCTATGGCTTTGAGGCCGATCTGGCCGCGCGCCCCGCGGACGGCCTCGATCTCAGCATCGGCATCGGCTACAACGAGAACGAAATCCAGTCGCCCGGTCTCGGCGTAGCCGGTTGCGGTTCGCCGTGCACCGTGCTCGACCCCGCCGTCGCCGGCCGTCCGGGCATCTTCTCGATCAACGGCAACCGGCTGCCGCAGTCGCCGAAATGGTCGCTCAACTGGACCGCAGGCTATGCCATTCCAGTCGGCAATGGCGAAGTCTACGCCTTTACCGACTGGTACTATCGCTCGCGCATCCAGTTCTTCCTGTATGACTCGGTCGAGTTCAGCGACGACAGCCTGATCGAGGGTGGCCTGCGCTTTGGCTATCGCGCGAGCAACGGCAGCATCGATGTCGCAGCCTTTGTCCGCAACATCACCAACAACACCTCGGCTACCGGCGGCATCGATTTCAACAACCTGACCGCCTATGTCAACGAGCCGCGCATCTTCGGCATCGAGGTCGGCACCAGGTTCTGAACCGCGGTCAAGCGGCGGACGCAGCCCTATCGGTTGCGCTCCGCCGCATGAGCAGCAGATACCAGCCGATCAGCACGGTGTTCGACAGCGCATTGCGCCAGAAGCCGGTGGCGACGGACAGACCGCTGTCGACGACATACCAGAGCAGGATCGCGATCGTGATCCCGCGCCACATCGCTATGGCGGCCGTCTGAGGCATGGCATCCGTTGCGCGCACCACCGCCAGCACGGTTGCCCCCCAGCCCAATGTCACGGCGCCCATCAGTGCGAGGCTGAAACGCAGCACCGGATCCCAGGTGATTGGCCCGGGGCCATCGAGAATGCCGAACAGCGCATAGACGCCCGCGCTCGTCGCATCGAACGCCCCGCCCATCAGCACCAGCCCGAAGACGATCACTGCGCCGCACCAGATCTGCATCTGCGCCTGCCATTGTCTGTCCATCCCGATATCTCCCATCAGCCATCAATCACACCCAGCTACCCTGGCTCGGCGATGCGAAACAATTACCTGGACGGTAATGCCACGCCTGCATCCAATCCCCGCCCGGCAGCGTTAGGATGATCATATGCGTATTCCCAACATCATCGGATGGGCGCGCCGGCTGGTCTGGCTCGCGATTGTGGCCTTTGCCCTGCTGGTGGCGTTCGCCTGGGTGAAGCCCGGGCGCGAAGACATGCCCTGGACACCATTGTCGCTGAGCGAGCCGATCGGAATGTCCACCGCTCGCAAGATCGCTGCCCTCGGCGATGACCGTGACCAGTGCCTGGCGCTGCTCGCAACCTCGGGGCTCGAATTCACGCCTTCCGAGCCTTTCGGGGCTGACCAGTGCCGGGTGGAGAATGCGGTGCGCGCGCAGTCGGGCCAGCCGTTGCTCCCTCTCGCCCCCGCCTCCGTCGCGCCGTCCTGCCCGATGGCGACCGGGCTGCTGATCTGGCAGACGCAGGTCGTACAGCCCGAGGCGCAGGAGATTTTGGGCGCGAAAGTCAGGCAGATAGAAACCTTTGGCAGCTATTCCTGTCGCCGGATGTATGGTCGAAGCGAAGGCGCCTGGAGCGAGCACGCCACCGCCAACGCGCTCGACGTCAGCGGTTTCTTGCTCGCCGATGGCAGGCGGATTTCGGTGCTGCGCGATTGGTTTGGCGGTGACGAGAAGGCGCTGTTCCTGAAGCGCGTGCGCGATGGCGCCTGCGAGCTGTTTTCGACCACGCTTTCGCCCGATTACAACGCGGCACATGCCGACCATCTGCACCTCGATCTGGCGGATCGTGGTGCAATGGGTTGGCGCGCCTGCCGTTGAGGCGGTCGGCGCTATTCGCGCCCGGCGCGGATCGCGGCACCCGCAGCGATCGGGCAGACGACGGTCAGCAACAGGCTTGTCGCGCCGAGCAGCAGCAGGCCGTTCTGGCTTCCCGGGGCCAGGCTCCCTGCACCGAAGATCAGCAGAGGCACCGCAAGCGGCAGCAGCAGCAGCCCGCCCAGCGCCGCACCATGGCGAAGCCCGGCGGTCAGCGCCGCAATCATCACCCCCAGCGCTGCGAGTGCCGGCGTCGCGCAGGCCAGGCCGATCTCGACAATGATCAGCTGCTCGGCGCTCTGGCCCAGCAGTCCGGCCGAAATCACCGCGGCCAGCATCAGCGGCGGGCCGAAGCTCAGCCAATGGCCGATGGTCTTGGCGAGCGCGATCAGCTCTTCGGAAAGCCCGCGCACGACATATTGATCGATCATGCCCTGGTCGAGATCGGCCTGAACCAGCCGGTCGATCGGCAGGATGCTGGCGAGCAGCGCCGCGACCCAGATCACCCCGCCGCCGGTGCGCCCCAGCAGCTGCGCATCAGGACCGACGGCGAAAGGATAGATCGTCGCCACCGCGAGAAAGAAGATGATCGGCATGATGAAGCCCGAAGAGCCGCGCGCGCCGCCCCCCAGACCGAAAGCCAGCACCAGTTCGCGCCGGGTCAGCTTCAGCAGCGCGGCGATCATTCGGCGTCTGCCATGAGGTCCGCGCCAGCAAAGTCCGCCAGCGCCAGCATCTGCGCCCCCTGCATCGGCAGCGGCTGGTGCGAGGCTGCGAGCACGATGCCGCCGGTGGCACGGTGCGCGGCGATCATCGCCCCCAGCCGCTCGATCGATGCGGTATCAAGACCGTTGGCGGGCTCGTCGAGCAGCCAGACGGCGGCACGCGAGACCTGGATCCGCGCGAGCAGTGCGCGCTTGCGCTGCCCGGTCGAGAGAAAGCGCACCGGCACATCTGCCAGATGCGCCAGATCCACCGCTGCCAGCGCACGCGCAATATCGTCGGCATCTGTCCCGTCGATCTGGGCCCAGTGCGCCAGCGCGCGCGCCAGTGGCTGGCCCTGGTCAAGCGCCACGCGTTCATCCGCCAGTGCCATGCGTCCCTGCACATCGACCTTGCCTGCATAGGCCGGCAGCAGCCCGGCCAGGACGCGGATCAGGCTGGACTTACCCATGCCATTGGGCCCGGTCACGTGCAGCGCTTCTCCGGAGGTCAGCGCAAAGGACACACCGCGAAACAGCATCCGGCCGCCGCGCACGCACGCAAGCGACGTGCAGCTCAACGCCGCACCGCCTTCAAATTCCTTGGTTTGTGCAGCATCTTGCGCCATCTGCACCGCAGATAGGCGCAATTGCCGCCTGCTGCCAAGAGGAGACACGGGGCATGGTGACCAAACTCACCGATATCGAACGCACCACCGCGCTGGGCGCGCTTCCAGAATGGACGCACGAACCGGTGCGCGACGGCCTGGTCCGGACCTTCAAGTTCACTGATTTCGTCGCCGCCTTCGGCTTCATGACCCGGGTCGCGATTCTGGCGGAAAAGGCCGATCACCATCCCGAATGGTCGAACGTCTACAACCGCGTCGAGATCCTGCTGACCACGCACGATGCGGGCGGGCTTTCGCAGCGCGATATCGACCTTGCGACCCAGATCGACGCGCTGATCTGAACCCTGCACAGGGCGCCTTTCGGCGGCCATTGTGCAGGCGGCCTGCTCGCTATACGGTACGCGCCTGACCGACCCTGCATGAACGGGGCGGCAAGCCGATCTGGAGAGAGAGCTTATGGCAGACGACACCCCGAATCTGGTCGAGGAAGCAGCGCAGCACACCACCGCACTGGGGCCGCTGATGGGGCTGGCACGGGAGGATTTCGTAGGCGCGATCGGGCTTCTGCTGCGCGAGACCGCCAGTGACCCTGCCCGGACCATGCGCCACGCGCAGGCGTTTTCGGAAGATGTCGTCAAGATCATGATGGGCCAGTCGGAGCTGTCGCCCGACCCCAAGGACAAGCGCTTCATGGACCCGGCGTGGCGGTTCAATCCGTTCTTCCGCGCCGGGGCCCAATATTACATGGCCGTCCAAAAGGGCATGAAGACCTGGATCGACGAGCTCGAGCTCGATGCGCTGGAACGCGACCGCGCCAATTTCATCTCCGCGATCATCATCGATGCGCTCGCCCCCACCAACACCTTGCTGGGCAATCCGATGGCGCAGAAGCGCATCGTCGATTCCGGCGGCCTGTCGCTGCTCAAGGGGTTGAAGAACGCCTATAACGACATGGTCTACAACGACGGCATGGTCAGCCAGGTCGACAAGAAGCCGTTCACCATCGGCGAGAATGTCGCGACTTCGAAGGGAAATGTCGTCTATCGCGACGAGATCATGGAGCTGGTGCATTACGCGCCGACGACGGATGAGGTCTATGCCATCCCGCAACTGACCATCCCGCCGCAGATCAACAAGATGTACATCAACGATCTGTCGCCCGAGAAATCGGTGGTCAAATGGCAGGTCGACAACGGCATCCAGACCTTCGTCATCTCGTGGCGCAACCCGCAGAAGGAGCATGGCGCCTGGGCAATGGCGGATTACATCGCCGCGTGCACCCGCGCGATCGATGTGGTGTGCGATATCACGAAGTCGAAGAAGGTGAATGTCTCGGGCGGCTGCTCGGGCGGGCAGACGCTCGCCATGCTGCTTTCCAAGCTGCGGGCTTCGGGCGACGATCGTATCGGCGCGGTCACGCTGATGGTGTGCGTGCTCCATCCCAAGCAGACCGATATCGAAGCGGGATCGCTGATGAGCGACAATGGTCTGGCGCTCGCCAAGCAGCGCGCGGCGCGGAAGGGCGTGATCAAGGGCAGCGACCTGTCGCGCGGCTTCGCCTGGTTGCGGCCAAACGACCTGATCTGGAACTATGTCATCAACAACTATCTGATGGGTGAGGATCCGCCGGCGTTCGATGTGCTGTTCTGGAATGCCGATGCCACCAACCTGTCGGCCAGCCTGATGGGCGACTTCCTCACCATCTTCGAGACACTGGCGTTCACGAAGCACGGCGAGGTCGAGATGGTCGACCACAAGATCGACCTGTCCAAGGTGACCAACGACCTGTTCATCCTGGGCGGGGTGACCGATCACATCACGCCCTGGCGCGCATGCTATCGCTCGACCCAGCTGTTCGGCTCGAAGAACGTCGACTTCATTCTCTCGCAATCGGGGCACATGCAGGCGATCCTCAACCCACCGACCAACCCCAAGGCCAAATATTTCCGCATGAAGGGCAACACCCCCACCAAGGCGGGCAAGACCCCGGCGGATGTCGATGACTGGCTCGCCAAGGCCGAAGAGGTCAAGGGCAGCTGGTGGCCGTACTGGATGGAATGGCTGCAGGCGCGGTCGGGCGACAAGCAGGCGGCGCCTGCGTCCACCGGCAGCAAGAAGCACCCTGCGCTGGAACCTGCGCCGGGTCTGTATGTACTGGAGTGAGCGCTTGCCAATTCCCCCCGCATCGGAGAGGATTGCGGCACATCTGACATCGAACGACAGGAATACCCTTTGGCCAGCAAACCCAAGCCCGCCTCCAACGGCCCGGACATCACCATGGAGGTGGCCGACGGCCGCACCCTGCGCGTGGCGCGCTGGCGCTTTGACGAGGGGCTGACCAAGCCGCCGCTGCTGTTCTTCAACGGCATCGGCGCGAACATGGAAGCGGTCGCCCCGTTTGCCAAACTGCTCGAGGAACGCCCGTTCATCACCTTCGACATGCCCGGCGTCGGCGGCTCACCCGACCCCAAGGTGCCCTATAACGCGTTCCTGATGTCGCGGATCGCATGGCTGCTGCTCGACCGGTTCGGGGTCGAGACCGTCGATGTGATGGGGGTGAGCTGGGGTGGTGCGATGGCGCAGCATTTTGCGCTCCAGCATTCGGGCAGCGTCAACCGGCTGGTGCTGGCCGCGACCACCGCGGGCATGTTCATGATCCCCGGCAATATCTCGGCGCTCAGCAAGATGGCCGACCCGCGCCGTTATATCGACCCCAGCTACATGGAGAAGCATTTCGCGACGCTCTATGGCGGGTCGACCGAAGGCGCGACCGGCCACACCGGCCGGATCACCCCGCCGTCCAAGATGGGCTATTTCTACCAGCTGCTGGCAATGATCGGCTGGACAAGCGCCCCCTTCCTGCCCTTCCTCGGCAAGCCGACGCTGATCCTGATGGGCGGCGACGACCAGATTGTGCCGGTCGCCAACGGGCATATCCTCAAGACCCTGATCCCCAATGCAGAGCTCAAGGTGATCGATGATGGCGGCCACCTGTTCCTGCTCAGCCATCTCGACGAAAGCCTCGCCGCGATCCGCGCGCATCTAGATGCCGTGAGCGATTGACATCTCTTTCCCGTCACTCCCGCGCACGCGGGGGTTTCGCTTCTTAGCCAACGATGGCACGAAAGCGGGATTCCCGCGTTCGCGGGAATGACGATGGAGTCTTCGTAAAGCTCAGCCAGCCTTCACCTTCTGGCGATAGGCATGCAGCAAAGGCTCGGTATAGCCGCTGGGCTGCTCGACGCCCTTGAACACCAGATCGCGTGCCGCCTGGAACGCCAGCGATCCTTCGGGATCGCTCGCCATCGGACGGTACAACGGGTCGCCCGCATTCTGCGCATCGACCTTTGCCGCCATCCGCAGCAAAGCCGCATCAACCTCTTCGGCAGTGCACACGCCGTGCAGCAGCCAATTGGCCAGCGCCTGGGAGGAAATGCGCAGCGTCGCGCGGTCTTCCATCAGACCGACGTCATGGATGTCGGGCACCTTGGAACAGCCGATGCCCTGATCGACCCAGCGCACGACATAGCCAAGGATGCCTTGCGCGTTGTTGTCGAGCTCGGCGCGGATATCCTCGGGCGACCAGTTCTGCCCGGCGGCCAGCGGCACATTGAGCAGCGGTTCGAGCGTCGGCACCGGCTGGCTCGCGATTTCGGCGCGGCGGGCGAAGACATCGACCTTGTGATAGTGCATCGCATGCAGCGTCGCGGCGGTGGGCGAAGGCACCCAGGCGGTGTTGGCGCCGGTCAGCGGGTGACCGATCTTCTGTTCCATCATGTCGGCCATCATGTCGGGCGCGGCCCACATGCCCTTGCCGATCTGCGCCTTGCCATCGAGCCCGCATTTCAGGCCGATCCCGACATTGCGCGCCTCGTACGACTTGATCCAGTCCGAGGTCTTCATGTCGCCCTTGCGAACCATCGGGCCAGCCTGCATCGAGGTGTGAATCTCGTCGCCGGTGCGATCAAGGAAGCCGGTGTTGATGAACACGATCCGGTCCTTCACCGCATGGATGCAAGCGGCAAGGTTGGCCGAAGTGCGCCGCTCCTCGTCCATCACGCCGACCTTGATCGTGTGCCGCGCCAGGCCCAGCATGTCTTCGACCGCATCGAACAACGCGTTGGTGAAGCCGCACTCTTCGGGCCCGTGCATCTTGGGCTTGACGATATAGATCGAGCCTGCACGGCTGTTGCGGAAACGGCCCAGGCCCTTGATGTCGTGGCAACCGATCGCGCTGGTGAACACCGCATCGAGAATGCCCTCGGGCGCTTCGGTTCCATCGGCCAGCAGCACCGCCGGATTGGTCATCAGGTGCCCGACATTGCGCACGAACAGCACGCTGCGGCCCGGCAGGCTGAAGGCCGTGCCATCGGGCGCCGTATAGTCACGGTCCGCCTCCAGCGCTCGGGTCAGCGTCTTGCCGCCCTTGGGGAAGCTTGCCTGCAGGTCGCCGCGCATCAGCCCCAGCCAGTTGGTATAGGCGGTGACCTTGTCCTCGGCATCCACCGCCGCGACCGAATCTTCCATGTCGACGATCGTCGTCAGCGCGGCCTCGAGCAGCACGTCGGCGATGCCGGCGGGGTCGTCCTTGCCGATCGGGCTGGCCGGATCGATCACGATCTCGATATGCAGGCCATTGTGGCGCAGCAGCAGATTTGCGCCGTTGGTCCCGACGAGCTGCACCGGATCGGCGAGCGCAGGTGCACCGCCGGCAAAGTCCGCCCAGCTTCCGTTCGCGAGCGGCACCGCCTCATCGAGGAACGCCTTGGCGGCCTTGACAACCGCAGCACCGCGCACCGCATCATAACCGCCCGGCTGGGCTGGCGCGGCGTCGAGCGCATCGGTGCCGTAATAGGCATCGTACAGGCTGCCCCAGCGCGCATTGGCGGCGTTGAGCACGAAGCGGTCGTTGAGCGACGGCACCACGAGCTGCGGGCCGGCCATCGTCGCGATCTCGGGATCGACATTGGTGGTGCCGATCGCAAACGGCTGCGGCTCGGTAACCAGATAGCCGATATCGTAGAGGAAGGTGCGGTATTCCATCGCGTTCAATGGCTGGCCCTTGCGCGCGCGGTGCCAGTCATCGATCTTTGCCTGAAGTTCCTCGCGCTTTTGCAGCAGCGTGCGGTTCACAGGCACGAACCGCTCGAGCAGCGCGGCGAAATCCGCCCAGAAGCGGTCCGCATCCAGCGCCAGCGGGGCCAGCACCGAATCGGTGATGAAGCCGTGCAGCGCGGAATCGATGCTGATGCCGTTGATCTGGATAGTGTCGCTCATTCCCGGTCCTCTTTGCTTGTTACAAGTCTCCCGGGCGTAGCATGCCAGGGAGGTGCAAGGTCTTTTCCGGGGAGGAATGAAGCACTGGCTATGGCAAGGCAAGGTTTCAAAGTAAATCCGCTTTTGGTCGCAACGGGTGGCGGCGGGCGTTCAACCCGGCTATGGGTTGGCGGATGACGACCAGCCCTGCCAGCCTGACCGCATCCGAGCGCGCCTGCCTGGATACCATCGACCAGACCGCAATGCTGAGCCAGGTCGAAACCTGGGCCGCGATCAACAGCGGATCGGGCAATCTGGCCGGGCTGGCGCGCACCGCCGCCCTGCTTTTAGACGGTTTCGCCGCGCTTCCCGGGACAGTCCGGCTGGTGGATGGCGCGCCGGTCGAAGCGGTGCGCGCCGATGGCAGCGTCGACACGATCGAACGCGGCCAGCATCTCGTCGTGTCGGTACGCCCCGATGCGCCGCTGCGCCTGCTGCTGACCGGCCATATGGACACCGTGTTCCCCGCCGACCACGGCTTTCAGACCATGCGCTGGCTCGAGCCGGGCGTGCTGAACGGCCCCGGCGTCGCGGACATGAAGGGTGGCATCGCGGTGATGCTGGCGGCGCTGCGCGCGGTGGAGACATCGCCGCTCGCCGCCACGATCGGGTACGACGTGCTGATCAATTCGGACGAAGAGGTCGGTTCGGGCTCGTCTGCACCGCTGATCGCCGGCCTGGCCGCGGGCAAGGCCGCAGCATTGACCTATGAGCCCGCCCTGCCCGATGGCACCTTGGCGGGCGAGCGCGGCGGATCGGGCAATTTTTCGGTCATCGTCACCGGGCGATCGGCGCATGCCGGGCGCAACCCGCACGAAGGGCGCAATGCCCTGGTCGCAGCGGCGGACATCGCGCTGCGGCTGAAGGCGCTGACCCGCGACGGATTGTCGGTCAATCCGGCGAAGATCGAAGGCGGCAGCGCCAATAATGTCGTGCCCGATCATGCAATCCTGCGCGTCAACTTTCGCCCGCAAAGTTTTGCAATGCAGGCCTTTGCCGATGAAGCGCTGCGCCAGATCGGCGAGGCTGTCGCCCGCGAGCACGAGGTTTCGGTGCACGTGCACGGCAGCTTCGGCCGTCCGCCCAAGCCGATTGATCCGGGCGCGCAAAAGCTGTTCGGGCTGGTCAAGGACTGCGGAGCGGCATTGGGGCTCGATATTGCCTGGCGCGGCACCGGCGGGGTGTGCGATGGCAACAATATCGCGGCCTGCGGCGTGCCGGTGGTCGACACCATGGGTGTGCGCGGCGGCGCGATCCACAGCGCCGACGAATTCCTGATCACCGACAGCCTGGCCGAACGCGCCCGGTTGTCGGCGCTCACCATATTGCGGCTTGCCGAAAAGAGGGGGTTATGAGTTTTGTCATCCGGGCGGCGACGCCAGGCGATCTGCAGCCGATCTACGAGATGGCGAAGCTGACCGGCGGGGGGTTCACCAACCTGCCCGCCGACCGCAAATCGCTCGAATCGAAGCTCGTGCGTTCGACCGAAGCGTTCACGCGCGATGCCGACAGCGTGTCGGACGAGCTGTTCGTACTGGTGCTCGAAAACACCGAGACCGGCGAGATTCGCGGCACCTGCCAGTTGCTCACCCGCGTCGGGCAGAAATGGCCGTTCTATTCCTACCGGCTCAGCACGCTCACCCAGCACAGCGCTGAACTCGCGCAGACATTTCGCGCCGAAATCCTGAGCCTGGTGACCGATCTTGAGGGATCGTGCGAAGTCGGCGGGCTGTTCCTGCACCCTGGCGAGCGCGCAGGCGGCCTTGGCATGCTGCTCGCCCGCAGCCGCTATCTGTTCATCGCGATGCACCGCGCGCGCTTCACCGACCGCATCCTTGCCGAACTGCGCGGCGTGATCGACGAGGCAGGCGATTCGCCGTTCTGGGACAGCATCGCCGGGCGGTTCTTCGGCATGAGCTTCGATGAGGCGGACACGTTCAATGCGCTGCACGGCAACCAGTTCATCGCCGATCTGATGCCCAAGCATCCGGTCTATGTCGCGATGCTCTCCGATGCTGCGCGGCACGTGCTGGGCCGCCCCAATGTCAGCGGCCGTGCGGCGATGCGCATGCTGGAAAATGAAGGATTTGCGCACGAGAATTATGTCGACATCTTCGACGGCGGCCCGACGATGACCGCACGGACCGATCAGGTCCACTCGATCCGCAACTCGCGCGATGCGGTCCTCAGCGAGCTTGCCGACGGCGGCGCGCTCTCGCTGGTAGCATCGGGCAAGCTGGCGGACTTCCGCTGCGCCTATGGCCATGTCGCGCCCACGGACGAGGGGATTGCGCTGGACGCCAAGGCTGCCGGATTGCTGGGAATCGCGCCGGGTGATGCGGTGCGCTGGATCGAACGCTGAGAGAATGAAGAGCGACATGCTGACCGAAATCAACTTCGACGGAATCATCGGCCCCAGCCACAATTATGCGGGATTGAGCCTGGGCAATATCGCCTCTGCCAACAACGCAGGCGCCGTCAGCGAGCCGCGCGCAGCCGCCTTGCAGGGCGTCGCCAAGATGCGCAGCAATATGGCGCTGGGGCTGCCCCAGGGCTATTTCATGCCGCTCGACCGGCCCAATGCGGGATGGCTCGATGCCCTGGGCTGTGATGTCGCGAGCGCCGAAGCGCACATGCGCGCCGCTGCCTTTTCCGCCTCGTCGATGTGGGCCGCGAACGCCGCAACGGTTTCGCCTGCGCCCGACACCGCCGATGGCCGCTGCCATCTGACGGTGGCCAATCTGATGACGATGCCCCACCGCAGCCATGAATGGACGGGTACGCTGGCGCAATTGCAGCTGGCCTTTGCCGACCAGCGCCATTTCGCGGTGCACGGCCCCGTCCCCGCCCCGTTCGGTGACGAGGGCGCGGCCAATCACATGCGGCTGTGCCCGCGGCACGACCAGCCGGGCGTCGAGATTTTCGTCTACGGCAAGGCCGGCGGCCCCTTCCCTGCGCGCCAGCATGTCGAGGCGGGCAAGGCGATCGCCCGGCGGCACGGGCTGGCGACAGACCGCGTGCTGATGATCCAGCAGAGCGAAACCGCGATCGCGGCGGGCGCCTTCCACAACGACGTGGTCGCGGTCGCCAACGAAACGGTGCTGTTTACCCACGAACAGGCGTTCGAGGATCGGGAGGCGAGCTATGCCGCGATCCGTGCCGCCTTCCCCGCGGTGCAGATCGTCGAGGTCCCGGCCAGCGCGGTATCGCTTGCCGATGCGATCAAGAGCTATCTGTTCAACGCCCAGCTGGTCACGCTGCCTTCGGGCGGCCAGGCGCTGGTGTTGCCCAGCGAGGCGCAGGAGGTGCCTGCCGTGTGGCGCTATCTCGAGCAGATGGTCGCAGGCAATGGCCCGATCCGCCAGCTGGTGCCGGTGAATGTTCGCCAGTCGATGGCCAATGGCGGCGGTCCGGCCTGCCTGCGGCTGCGCGTGGTAGCCGGTCCCGCGACGATCGACCAACGCTTCATCGCCACGCCCGAAAGGCTGGACACGATCGAGCAGGTGATCGCGAAGCATTGGCCCGAACGGATCGCGCCTGCCGATCTGGCAGACCCGGCGCTGGTCGCTGCCGTGCGCGAAGCCCGGGCTGCGCTGCTGGCCGCGCTTGGCCTCGCGGAGCTGGAATGACCTGTCGGCAGGCTTTACACCTTAACCCTTTCTTCACCATGTTGACCGGCGGAAATCCGCCCTTGGCACAACCCTTGCGGAAGAAACGGCATGTTTGAAAAGATCCGCCGGCTGTTCCTGATCAAGACCAAGTTCGAGGTGTTTCTGATCACCTATGCGCTGGCGCTGGGAGCTTGCGAACGCGGCAAGCTCTACCTCGATCAGTATCCGGGATTTGGCGGCTGGCTGCTGTTTCTGGCCTGCACCGGCGCGGTGTTCATGGCCGGCGCGAAGATGCTCGACGCCATCGACTATCAGAAAGCGTACGGGCCCGAGTGACGCCTGGCGGGCGCTGCGGGTGCTTGCTCAGCAATGTCGAATGAAGGGCAAGTGGAGAGCTTCTGTTGCCCGGTGCTCTCCAAACCGCTGAACTCCGCTTCTGTTGCCCGGTGGGTTCAACCGCGCTCTTGCTAGATAACTCTTGGCCGTTAGGCCGCTGAATTATGCAGCGAGGGCGAGTGCGTCATTGTCATTGGCACTTATCGTGTTTGAGCCTTTAACGGGTTACTCAGCCCGGACGAAAACAACGTCTTTCAACACACGTCGATCCTAGTTCGGCCCCATCAAAAGCCCCGCCTGCGCGAGGATCCCCCCGCTTGGACGAAGATTATGGTGGAGCCGCCGGGTACCGCCCCCGGGTCCGCTGTGCCTATTGCACGCCGCAGTTTATCGTCATAGCCGGACGAACCGGCAGGAACTCATATAGCGATGGATTGATGAATGGGAAGTGAGTGCGGGCAGAAAAGCTCTGCCGGCCTCTCTTCTTCCCTCTCCCCTCCCGCAGGCGGGAGGGGAGAACGCAGCCTCACTTCTTCAGCAGATCGCGGATTTCTGCGAGCAGTTCGACTTCGCTCGGGCCAGCGGGAGCGCCGGGCTCTTCGGGCTTCTTGAACAGCTTGTTGGCCTGCCGCACCATCAGGAAGATGATGAACGCCAGGATCAGGAAGTTGATCACCACGGTGATGAACTGCCCATAGCCGAGCAGTGGAACCCCTGCCTTCTTGAGCGCGGCATAATCGCTGAGCGATCCGGCATAGCCCTCAGGCACCGGGCCCAGCATGATGAAATAGCTGGAAAAATCTGCGCCGCCGAAGATCGCGCCGACAAGCGGCATGATCAGGTCTTCGGTGAGCGAGGTGGTGATGGTGGCGAACGCCCCGCCAATGATCACGGCCACCGCCAGATCGAGTACATTGCCGCGTGCAATAAACGCCTTGAACTCTGCGAACACGTGTTTCCCCTTTTGCTGTCACGATATGACCCTATAATCGACTACGACGTGGAGATGTCGAGCGCTTTGCAGGTGCAACATGTAAAACATGGTCTTGCAGAGTTGCCGTGTTAACACGATATAACGGTCGCGCGTTATCAACCGGAGGGAATTTGTCGACTATGCGTATCACCCGTTATGCCCTGCTGCCGCTGGCTGTCCTGGCGCTGTCCGCCTGCGGTATCAATTCCGTTCCGACGGCCGAAGAAAATGCTAAGGCCAAATGGGCCGATGTCGAAAACCAGTATCAGCGGCGTGCCGATCTGGTGCCCAATCTGGTCTCGACCGTGAAGGCTGGCGCGGCATCGGAGGAAAAGATCCTGACCCAGGTCACGCAGGCGCGTGCCAATGCGACGGCGATCAACATCACCACCGAAGACCTGTCCGATCCGGAAACCTTCGAGAAATTCAATCAGGCGCAGAACCAGCTGACCCAGGCTTTGGGCCAGCTGCGCACCGTGGTGGAAGCCTATCCGCAGCTGCAGAGCCAGCAGAACTTCACCACGCTGATGAGCCAGCTTGAAGGCACCGAGAACCGCATCTCGGTCGCCCGCCGCGATTATAACGAGGCGGTGCGCGAGTATAACACCACCATCCGCACCTTCCCCGATTCGATCGGTGCCAATCTGATCCACGGTGCCAAGCCGCTGGTTCCGTTCAAGGCCACGACGCAAGGCGCCGAGGAGGCACCCAAGATCGATTTCGGCCAGTGAGCCTGCAACGCGCCTTCGGGCATCTGTGGCAGAAACTGACCCTGGCGCTGCTGCTGATCGCAGCGGCGTCGGGGACGGTTGCCCACGCCCAGACCTTCCCCAAGCTCACCGGACGCGTGGTCGACAACGCCAACCTGCTCGATCCCGCGCAGGAGGCAGCGCTGACCGCCAAGCTGGAAGCGCTGGAAAAGCAGTCCAGCCGCCAGCTGGTGATTGCCACGCTGCCCGATCTGCAAGGCTATGAGATCGAGGAATACGGCTATCAGCTGGGGCGCGAATGGGGCATCGGCCAGGCTGAAAAGGGCTCGCTGGAAAAGGACAATGGCGCGCTGCTGATCGTCGCGCCCAACGAGCGCAAGGTGCGCATCGAGGTCGGCTATGGCCTTGAGGGCGTGCTGACCGATGCGCTGACCAGCAACATCATCCAGCAGGACATCCTGCCGCGCTTTCGCGACAAGGATTTCCCGGGCGGTATTGCCGTGGGCACCGATGCGATCGTCACCCAGCTGACGCTGCCGGACGAAGAGGCACGCGCCTATGCCAAGAAGATGGAAGAGGAAATCCGCGTCAGCCAGGATGGCGACGGCATCGGCCTGTTCATCTTCTGGGGCCTGATCATCCTGTTCTTCTTCATCGTGCCCATGCTGAGCGCGCGGGGCAAAGGATCGCGCTATCGCGGCGCCGGCATTGGCGGCATCACCACCTGGGGCGGATCGTCCGGGTCCTCCTGGGGTGGCGGCGGCGGCTTCGGCGGTGGCGGCGGCTTTGGTGGCGGTGGCGGCAGCTTCGGCGGCGGCGGCTCCTCGGGCGGATGGTGAGGCCAATGGTGAAACGGGCATGAGCAAGGTCGAAACAGTCACCCCGGACGAGCACTGCATCGTTACTGCGGCCGTAGCCGAGGTCGAGCAGCACACCGATGGCGAGATCGTTACGGTCATCGCGGGCCAGTCCGACGATTATCGCGAGACGCCGATCTACTGGGCGGTTGCGGCGATCTTCCTGGCGCTGGCCTGCATGGCGGTCTTCCCCGAATATTTCGATGGATTGCTGTCGACCTTCACCGGCGGATGGGAGCATGTCTACACCCCGGGCGAATATCTCACCATCATCATGCTGGTGCTGGCCGCCAAGTTTGCCGCGGTGCGGCTGCTGGTGGGCTGGAAGCCGCTCAGGCTGGCCCTCACCCCCTCTGCAGTCAAGCAGATGCGCGTGCGGGCGCGGGCAATCAACCTGTTCAAGGTCAGTGCCGAAAAGCGCACGATGGGCCTGACCGGGGTGCTGATCTATCTGTCGATGGCCGAGCACCGCGCCGAGATCGTCGCCGACAGCGCGATCGCCGCCAAGGTCAGCCCTGATGTCTGGGGAGAGGCGATGGCCGACATGATCGTCGAACTGCGCGCAGGCCGGCCAGGCGCCGGCATGGCAGCAGCGGTGCGCGATGTTGGTAAGGTGCTGGCGGAGCATTTCCCCAAGACGGGCGACAACCCCAACGAATTGCCCGATCGGCTGATCGAGCTCTAGGCTTGCCGGCTCTGCGTGCGCCGCAATGACAGGACATACCCATGACCGAACCCGAAGAAATCGTCTGGCAGGGTCGGTTCATCACCGCCAAGACGCGCGGCAAATGGGAATATGTCTCGCGCAGCCGGGGCATCAGCGCGGCGGTGATCCTGGCGGTCCATGACGGGGCGGTGGTACTGGTCGAGCAGTTTCGCGTGCCGCTGGGCCGCACCTGCCTTGAACTCCCCGCAGGCCTGATCGGCGACGGCAGCAGCGATGAAGCGCCCGAACTGGCGGCAGCGCGCGAGCTGGAGGAGGAAACCGGCTTTCGCGCTGGGCGCATCGAAAACCTCGGCCAGTTCTATTCCTCGCCCGGCATGGTCAGCGAATCCTTCCACCTGATGCGTGCGCATGATTTGGAGCGCGTGCACCAGGGCGGTGGGGTCGAGGACGAGGATATCGTTGTCCATGTCGTCCCCCTCGCCGATCTGAGCGCCTTTGTTGCGGAGAAGCGCGCGCAAGGCTGCGGCATGGACGTCAAACTGCTGTTGCTGCTGGGCGCAGGGATGCTGGCCTGAGCCCCCTGCCCCGGCCTGAGCCCCGCCTGGGGGCGAAGCTTATCCCTTGCCCTTGGTCTTGGTCGCGCCAGCCTTGCAGTTGCCCTCGATGAAATCGATGATCATCCCGGCGATGTTCTTGCCGGTGGCATTCTCGATGCCTTCCAGCCCAGGCGAACTGTTGACCTCCATGATCACCGGGCCATGATTCGACCGCAGGATATCGACACCCGCCACGTTCAGCCCCATGACCTTGGCCGCACGGACCGCGGTTGAGCGTTCCTCCGGCGTGATCTTGATTGCCTTGGCGCTGCCGCCGCGGTGCAGGTTCGAGCGGAAATCGCCCTTGGCCCCGGTGCGCATCATCGACGCGACCACCTTGCCGCCGATCACGAAGATGCGGATGTCACTGCCATCGGCTTCCTTGATGAATTCCTGCACCAGGATGTTCACGTTCGCGCCGCGAAACGCCTCGATCACCGACTTGGCGGACTTCTCGGTCTCACCCAGTACCACGCCGATGCCCTGCGTGCCTTCCAGCAGCTTGATGACCACCGGCGCGCCGCCGACAATCTTGAGCACCTCGTCGGTCTGACGCGGATCGTGCGCAAAGGCGGTGACCGGCAGGCCCAGCCCATGCTTGGCGAAGATCTGCATCGAGCGCAGCTTGTCGCGCGAACGCCCGATCGCGACACTTTCGTTCAGTGACCACACGCCCATCATCTCGAACTGGCGCAGCACCGCCAGGCCATATTGCGTGATCGACGCGCCGATGCGCGGAATCACTGCGTCATAGCCGCCGATCGGCAGCCCGTGATACTGCGCGCCCGGGCGGTGCGAGGTGATGTTCATGGTCACTCGCAGGGTATTGAGAATGTCGATCTCGTGACCCCGCTCCCGGGCGGCCTCGCAAAGGCGCCGGTGCGAGTAGAGATTGGGATTGCGCGCCAGCATCGCGATTTTCATGAGGGGGTCTTCATCGGTCGGTTTCCTCGGGGAGGCCCAGCACCCATTTGCGCGTGCAATCCACGCGGAAACCGCGTCTCAGCGCACGGCGGCCGATCAAAAGGGGAAAGGTCATGGTGTTGCGATTGGCCAAGGTCATGTGCCCCTTCCAGCGCACGCTACCAAGCATCATCGTCGTTTCTATGACATAGCGTAGTTCGATAGCTCCATTGGAGCTTTTAATGTGGCGCTGCTCCACGCCAGGCGCGCGGTATTTGCGCGCCGGCTCCCCCCGATGGGCCCGGAACCAGAATTCGACGATCAACTGACCGTCGATCAACAGCGGCTTCACCCGCGTCGCGTGGATAGAGGATGTCGCAGCACCCGTATCGATCTTGGCCCGGATCTTCGCCAGGCCAAGGTCGGGCAGGTCGACGCACTCGACCCAGCCGATATCGATCGGCCCCCGGTCTGCTCTTGTTGTGCGTGAAGACCGGGGCATCGCCGCGCCCGTTAGCAGGCCGCGCGGACAATGCAACAGGGATGCGGCGAGCAGTTCATCCTGCCCGCCGCCCCTCGCATTATCTCAGACTACGCCAAAGGCGAGCATGGCATCGGCGACCTTCTTGAAGCCCGCGATGTTCGCGCCCTTCACATAATCGACATAGCCGCCGCCCTGATCACCGTAGGTCAGGCAGCTGTTGTGGATGCCCATCATGATGTCCTTGAGCATCTGCTGCAGCTCGTCTTCCTTCCACGCACGGCGCTCGGAATTCTGGCTCATTTCCAGGCCCGACACCGCAACGCCGCCGGCGTTCGATGCCTTGCCGGGCGCGTAGAGGATCTTGGCGTTCTTGAAGACGTGGACGCCATCCAGATCAGTCGGCATGTTGGCACCTTCGGACACCGCGATGCAGCCATTGGCAACCAGCGTCCTGGCATCCTCGCCCAGCAACTCGTTCTGCGTCGCGCAGGGCAAGGCGACATCGCACGGCACGCCCCAGGGGGTCTTGCCCGCATGGAACGTTGCGTTGGTGAACTCCGCAACATATTCCTCGATGCGGCCACGGCGGTGGGTCTTGTGCTCCTTCACCCAGTTGATCTTGTCCTGGGTGATGCCATCGGGGTCGTGAATGAAGCCGCCCGAATCCGACAGCGTCAGAACCTTGCCGCCCATCTGCACGATCTTTTCCGCCGCGTGGGTGGCGACATTGCCCGATCCGGAAATCACGGCTGTCTTGCCGACCAGATCATCGCCCTTGTGGGCGAGCATGTTCATGAGGAAATAGACCGCGCCATAGCCGGTCGCCTCGGTGCGGATCAGCGAGCCGCCCCATTCCAGCCCCTTGCCGGTCAGCACGCCGGTGAACTGGTTGGTGATGCGCTTGTACTGGCCGAACATGTACCCGATCTCGCGGCCCCCGACGCCGATATCGCCCGCAGGCACGTCGACATCCGCGCCGATATGGCGATACAGTTCGGTCATGAAGCTCTGGCAGAAGCGCATGATCTCGCGCGTGCTCTTGCCCTTGGGGTTGAAGTTCGATCCTCCCTTGCCGCCGCCCATCGGCAGACCGGTGAGCGCGTTCTTGAAGGTCTGTTCGAAAGCGAGGAACTTCAGCACCGATTCGGTGACCGAGGGGTGGAAGCGGATGCCGCCCTTGTAGGGGCCGATGGCATTGTTGTTCTGCACGCGCCAGCCGCGCTGCACGCGAATGTTGCCGTTGTCGTCTTCCCAGCAGACGCGGAAAGACACGACGCGGTCCGGCTCGGCAATACGCCGCAGGATCTGCTGCGAGTGGTACTGCTCCTTGTCGGCCATGAAATCAAAGATGTCTTCGGCAACCTCCTGCACCGCCTGGACGAATTCCGGCTGGTGCGGGTTGCGCTTTTTCACGCCTTCCATGAAGGTCGGCAAATCAACGTGATCGGATACGGCCATAGGTCCCCCCTTTGAGGTGATGCTGCAAACTGCGCGACCCGGGCCGAACACAGCGAACTCTCCTGATTCGCCTGTATTCTGGGGCAAACTCTACCGCATATTGTGCGCAGCGATAGTGCTAATCAGCACAGGCCAAGGTGCAGCATAAACCCGTTTTCCGGGGCAGCGACGCAGCTCACATCGCCTCGATCAGGGGACTCAAACCCCCGCACGCCCCTGCCCGTAGCGCCAGGGCGACGAGGAACGTCAGCGGCCGCTTTCGCTTTCGTCCTTGTCCCGCGGAGGCCGTGTCAGCGGACGCGTGCCGGGCTTGGAGCGCTTGGGCGCGCCTGTGACTGCAGGCTTGGCCGGCGCGGGCTTGGGTGCCTCCTGGGCCTGCCCGTCAGATACAGTCTCATCCGGCGCAAGGTCGGTCACCAGATCGCTCACGCTGGCCCCCGATCCTGCGTCATCGGCGCTGTCCGATGGCTTCGGAGCGACCGTTTCCGGCTCCATCGACGCATCACTTGCACCGACCAGAGGACCAAGCGCCATCGCGAGGCGCGAGGCCTGTGCTCCCACCACGGCATCCACGCCGCCGGCCATCTCGCGCATCGGCGTGCGCATGAAGCCGCCGATGACATAGTCGAAGGTCAACCGGGTTCCGCCCTTGATCGGCTTGAGGCTGATGGTCATCGTGCCCGTGACAGCCTCGGCCTGAAGCGGGCCCAGCGCGCCCGACAGGCGCAACATGTTGCCCGGATCGACATAGACGATCTGCATGTGCTGCACACTGCCGCGCAGCGTACGCTGCGGCGCGCCGCTCTCGGTGGTCGCCTCGTTGGGGATCAGCTCGCAGAAACAGCCTCCCGCCTGCGCATCCATGTACAGGTTTTCGGAATTGCCCGTCCAGCTGTGGTCCTTGTCCCACCATTTGGCCGGCGTGCGCAGCATGGCGAACGTGGCGTCGGGGTCGGTGGACACCGTGACGGTGTGACGGACCGCGAATCCGTTGTCCGCCTGGGCGGTGACCTCGGCATAAGCAGGCACTGAGGTGAACGCGGCAACAGCCGCAAGGATCGACAAGGTCCGCATGTTCTGAACTCCGAAAGACACGAAGTTCCATGCCCCGTTCGATCCTCCCCTGCAAGGGGAGGATCGACAGAGTCAGGCGTCGAGCACGCCTGCGATCTGACCGGCCACTGCATCCATGCTGGCCATGCCGTCGACACGTGAGACAATGCTGCGCGCTTCGTAGATCGGCAGGATCGGCGCAGTCTTGGCGCGATATTCGGCCATGCGCGTGCGCACGGTGGCTTCGTTATCGTCCGGACGACGCTTGAATTCGGTCGAACCGCATTTGTCGCACACGCCGTCCTTGGCAGGCAGCTTGTAGCGATCGTGATAGCCCTCGCCGCAATTGCCGCAGGTGAAGCGCCCGGTGATGCGATCGACGAGGGCATCCTCGTTGACCTCGAGCTCGATTACATGGTGCAGACTGCGGCCGCGGGCATCGAGGATTTCATCGAGCGATTCGGCCTGAGCCGCAGTACGTGGATAGCCATCGAAGATGATCCCGGTCTCGGGCGCCAACGCATCGAGCGCATCGCCGATGATACCCGACACGATCTCGTCAGACACGAGCTCGCCGGCTTCCATCACGGCCTTGGCCTTCAGGCCGATCGGCGTGCCTGCCTTGACTGCGGCGCGCAGCATGTCGCCGGTGGAAAGCTGCTTCATGCCGCGCTCGTCCACCAGACGCTGTGCCTGTGTGCCCTTGCCGGCACCCGGAGGGCCTAACAGAATGATATTCATGGGTAATCCATCCCCCATTGGGCCGGTTGCCCCGGCCCTTTTCCTATTCCCGAACGCAGCGCTTAGCGCAAGCGTCCCTTCAGCTTCGCCTTCTTGATCAGATCGGCATATTGATGCGCCAGCAGGTGGCTCTGAATCTGGGTGATGGTATCCACCGTCACGTTCACGACGATCAGCAGGCTGGTGCCGCCCAGGAAGAACAGCGGGATGCCGGTCTGTGCGATCACATATTCGGGCAGTACGCAGACGAAGGTCAGATAGGCTGCGCCGACCACGGTGATGCGGGTGAGCACATAGTCCAGATAGGTCGCGGTGTTCTTGCCGGGACGAATGCCGGGGATGAAGCCGCCATTCTTCTTGAGGTTCTCTGCGGTCTCTTCCGGGTTGAACACCACCGCGGTGTAAAAGAAGCAGAAGAAGATGATGCCCAGCGCATAGAGCGTCATGTAGAGCGGCTGGCCGTGCGCCAGATACTGGTTGAGCGTGACGAGCGCGCCGCCCACGGCCGAATTCGGATCCGCAGAATTGCCCGCGAACTGCGAGATGGTCAGCGGCATCAGCAGCAGCGACGACGCGAAGATCGGCGGAATGACGCCTGCAGTATTGATCTTGAGCGGCAGATGGCTGCGGTCGGCCTGCATCACGCCGCGCTGGGTCGCGCGCTTGGGATACTGGATCAGCACGCGGCGCTGGGCGCGTTCCATGAAGCTGATCAGCAGCACCAGCAGCACGATCATGGCGATCAGGCCGACGATCAGGAACGGCGAGATCGAGCCGGTACGGCCGCCTTCGAACATCTGCGCGACGAACACGGGCATCTGGGCAACGATGCCCGCCATGATGATCAGCGAAATGCCGTTGCCGATGCCGCGCGCGGTGATCTGCTCACCCAGCCACATCAGGAACATCGTGCCGCCGACAAGGCTGATCACCGCGCCGACGCGGAACATGATGCCCGGGTTGATCACGGCCTGAATGCCACTGGCACCGGCATAGGATTCAAGACCGACGGCGATGAAATAGCCCTGCATGGCCGTCAGGAAGACGGTGCCATAGCGGGTGTACTGGTTGAGCTTCTTGCGGCCCGACTCGCCTTCCTTCTTGATCGCGGCGAGCTGCGGCGACAGCGACGCGGCCAGCTGCACGACGATCGAGGCGGTGATGTACGGCATCACGCCCAAAGCGATGAGGCTCATGCGCTCGAGCGAACCGCCCGAAAAGGTGTTGAAAATATCGAGAACGCCGCCCTTGGTCTGCTCGTACAGAGCCGCAAGCGCGGTGGGGTCGACGCCGGGAAGCGGAACATAGCTGAGCAGCCGGAAGATGATGAGCGCACCGATCGTGAACCAGATACGGTTCTTCAATTCGGTCGCCTGGCTGAACTTTGCCAGGCTGAAGTTGCTAGCCAGATTGTCGGCCCGTGATGCCATGAACCCTGTATCCCAAAATGCGGCCCTGCGTGCGCTCCATCGGGGCGCGTAGCCGAGAAATTCGTCAGTGCGCCCTCGTCTCTGCGCGGCGTGCCGTAACGGCAATGCGCAGCGATACCGGCTCGGGGCGCTTCAAGCAAGACGCCCCGCGCTCACCATATCGGGAGGCGGGGCGTTCTTGGCAAGCCGGTTGATCCGGTCAGGCTTTCTTTTCGTACGGCGGCTTCACGTACTTGGGCCGCGGCAGAATGATGTCGACCTTGCCGCCCGCCTTTTCGATGGCTTCGACAGCCGTCTTCGAGGCGCCGGCGACAGCAAAGCTGACCTTCGTGGTCAGTTCGCCCTTGGCGAGCAGACGCACGCCGTCCTTGCCGCCGCGCGACAGGCCAGCAGCGCGCAGCGCAGCCTGATCGACAGTGCCATCGGTGGGCAGCTTGCCAGCATCGATGAACTTCTGGATCATGCCCAGGTTGACGATGTCATAGTCCTTGCCGAACGGATTGTTGAAGCCGCGCTTCGGGATCCGCATGTGCAGCGGCATCTGGCCGCCTTCGAATCCGGCGATCGAGACGCCCGAGCGGCTGGTCTGGCCCTTCTGGCCGCGACCGGCGGTCTTGCCCTTGCCCGAACCGATACCGCGTCCAACGCGCATCCGGCCCTTGCGGGCGCCTTCATTGTCCTTGATCTCATTGAGTTTCATGTGTGCACTCGCTTTCGCTTTGTTCGCGCTAAAATAAATCGCTCCGTTGGCCGGAGAGACATGCTGGCTGTCCGGCCCGCAGGCTGGACGCAGTAGAGAGGGGCCTGCAACAAAGCAAGCCCCTCCCCTATCTCCTCCCCGTCGGGAGAGAGAAGTTCTGTGTCAGTCGACGATCGTCACCATGTGACGGACCTTCTGGATCATGCCGCGAATTTCGGGCGTGTCCGTGTGTTCTGCCACGCGGTTCATCTTGTTGAGGCGCAGGCCGATCAGCACCTTGCGCTGCGACTCGGGACGACGGATCGGCGATCCAGTCTGCTTTACCTTGATGGTTGCCATGTCGCTTACTCCGTAATCGCGGCGGCTTCAGCCTCGGCGACCACAGGTGCAGCACCGCCACGGCCCAGCAGGTCGGCAATCTTCTTGCCACGACGTGCTGCCACCGACTTGGGGCTGGTCTGTTCGCCGAGCGCCTCGAAGGTCGCACGGATCATGTTATAGGGGTTGGACGTTCCGTTGGACTTGGTCACAACGTCGGCCACACCCAGGCTTTCGAACACGGCGCGCATCGGACCACCGGCGATGATGCCGGTACCCTGCGGCGCGCTGCGCAGCGTCACCTTGCCCGCACCGAAATGGCCGGTGCCGTCATGGTGCAGCGTGCGGCCTTCCTTGAGCGGAACGCGGATCATCTTCTTCTTGGCAGCAGCAGTTGCCTTGCTGATCGCTTCAGGCACTTCGCGCGCCTTGCCATGGCCGAAACCGGCACGGCCCTGGCCGTCACCGACCACCACCAGCGCAGCGAAACCGAAGCGCTTACCGCCCTTTACGGTCTTCGACACGCGGTTGATGTGGACCAGCTTTTCGATCAGCTCGTCGCCCTGCTCTTCGTCGCGCTTGTTGCGATCATCGCGGCGGCCACGGCCACCACGATCATTGCCGCCACGCTCGTTGCCACCACGACCACGACCACGGCCACCACGACCCTGACGTTCGCCCTGGGGAGCACCCTCGGCAGCAGTGCCCGAGGCTTCTGCGTTGTTCACTTCATCAGCCATCGCTTAAAACTCCAGTCCGCCTTCGCGTGCGGCATCGGCCAGGGCCTTGACCCGGCCATGAAAAATGAAACCGCCGCGGTCGAACACAACGGTGGTCACACCCGCCTGCTTGCCAGCTTCGGCGATCTGCTTACCGACCGCGATAGCATCAGCGACGGTTGCACCCGTAGCCTTGCTGCCCTTGGTCAGCGTCGATGCAGCTGCCAGCGTCTTGCCGGCGGCGTCGTCGATGATCTGTGCATAGATGTGCTTGCCGGTGCGGTGCACCGAAAGACGGGGACGCCCGCCTGCACGGGCGCGCAGCGAGCTGCGGACGCGCTGACGGCGACGATCGAATAAAGAGAGCTTCGCCATGGCTTACTTCTTCTTCCCTTCCTTGCGGAAGATAAACTCGCCCGCATATTTGATACCCTTGCCCTTGTAGGGCTCCGGCTTGCGCCAGCGACGGATTTCGGCGGCAACCTGGCCAACCTTCTGACGATCGCTGCCCGAAATGTGGATCGTCGTCTGATCCGGGGTCTTGATGTCGATGCCATCAGGAATGGCGAAGTCGACATCATGGCTGTAGCCGAGCTGCAGCTTGAGGTTGCTGCCCTGCACGTTGGCACGATAGCCGACGCCGGTGATGTTCAGCGTCTTGGTGAACCCTTCGGTCACACCGACCACCAGGTTCTGGACCAGCGTACGCTGCATGCCCCAGAACGCACGGGCACGGCGGGTGCCGTTGGCCGGCTTGACCGAAAGCTCGCCGTCACCCAGTTCATAGGTGATGTCGGGCACGGTCTGCATGGTCAGTTCGCCCTTGGGGCCCTTCATGGTGAGGACACCATTGGCCATCGACGCGGTGACGCCTGCGGGAATTGCCACAGGCTTTTTACCAATGCGGCTCATATCAGAATACCTCCGCCAGCACCTCGCCGCCAACATTCTGTTCGCGCGCTTCAGCGTCGGACAGAACACCGCGGGGGGTGGATACGATGGTGATGCCAAGGCCGTTGCGCACAATCGGCAGTTCCTTGGAACCCGAATAGACGCGGCGGCCGGGCTTGGACACGCGAGCAACATGCTTGATCGCGGGCTGGCCCTCGAAATACTTCAGCTCGATGCGCAGACCCTTGTGACGGCCCAGCAGCTCTTCGGTATATCCGCGGATATAGCCTTCGCGCTGCAGAACGTCGAGAACGCGGGCACGCAGGTTCGATGCCGGCGACATCACGCTGTCCTTCTTGGCCTGCTGGCCATTGCGGATGCGGGTGAGCATATCGCCCAGAGGATCGGTCATTGCCATATCTTCAAATCCTTACCAGCTGGACTTCGTAACGCCGGGGATCAGGCCCTTGTTGGCCAGATCACGCAGCTCGATACGGCAGAGCCCGAACTTGCGGTAATAAGCGCGGGGACGACCGGTGGTGTTGCACCGGTTGCGCACGCGCGTGGGGTTCGCGTTGCGGGGCAGTTCGGCCATCTTGAGCCGGGCGATCAGACGCTCGGTTTCGTCAAGATTGGTATCTTCTGCCTTCGCACGGAGACGCGCATAACGGCCAGCATACTGCTTGACCATCTTCTTGCGACGCTCGTTCTTGTTGATGGAACTCAGTTTCGCCATGACTTAAGTTCTCGCCTTTCTATTGCGAGACGGAGGGCATTCAAGCCGCCGCCTGTTCCTGGGTTTCCTCGATCGGGAACGGGAAGCCGAAGAGGCGCAGCAATTCGCGCGCTTCATCGTCCGTCTTGGCCGTCGTGGTCACAATGATGTCCATTCCGCGAACAGCGTCGATCTGGTCGTAGCTGATTTCGGGGAAAATGATCTGCTCCTTGAGGCCCATGGCATAGTTGCCACGACCGTCAAAGCTCTTCGGGTTCAGCCCACGGAAATCGCGGATGCGCGGCATCGCGATCGTCACCAGACGATCGAGAAACTCGAACATGCGCTCCTTGCGCAGCGTCACCTTGCAGCCGATCGGCATGCCTTCGCGCAGCTTGAACTGTGCGATCGACTTGCGTGCCTTGGTGATCACGGGCTTCTGGCCGGCGATCAGTTCCATTTCGGCAGCGGCGGTGGTCACCTTCTTCTTGTCCTGGCTGCCTTCACCGACACCCATGTTGATGGTGATCTTGTCCAGCTTCGGGATCTGCATCGGGTTCGTGTAGCCGAACTTTTCCTGCATCGCCTTCACAATGACGTCGTCATAACGCTGACGCATGCGGGGCACGTACTTATCAGCCATCGATCTTCTCCCCGGACTTTACAGCCACGCGGACCTTCTTGCCGTCGACCGTTTCAAAACGGACGCGCGTGGGCGCGCCGGTCTTCGGGTCGGCAACGGCGACCTTCGAAATGTGCAGCGGCGCCTCAACGCGGTCGAGACCGCCCTGCGGGTTTGCCTGCGTCGGCTTGCGGTGACGAACCATCACATTCAGGCCCGATACCAGGACCTTGTCGTCCTTGGGCATCACCTTGGCGACGGTGCCGGTGCGGCCCTTGTCCTTGCCGGACAGGACAACCACGTTGTCACCCTTTTTGATCTTTGCGCTTGCCATGATTACAGCACCTCCGGAGCCAGCGAGATGATCTTCATGTGCTTGCGCGCACGAAGTTCACGAACCACCGGGCCAAAGATACGCGTGCCGATCGGCTCGTCGTTCTTGTTGACCAGCACGGCAGCGTTGCTGTCGAAGCGGATCACGCTGCCGTCGGGACGACGAACGTCCTTGGCGGTGCGCACGATGACGGCGCGGTGAACGTCGCCCTTCTTGACGCGGCCACGAGGGGCAGCTTCCTTGACGGAGACGACGATGATGTCGCCCACGCCGGCGAAGCGACGCTTCGATCCGCCGAGAACCTTGATGCACTGGACGCGCTTGGCGCCACTGTTGTCTGCAACATCAAGATTGGATTGCATCTGGATCATGGATCCGTTTCCTTCTTGTCTGGCTTGCCGGAACCAGTCCGGCAGTTCCTGATTGAATTACGCTTCGGTCGAAGCCTCGGGCGCCTTGTGGGTGTTCACCCGATCCAGCACCTTCCAGGTCTTCAGCTTCGAAATCGGCGCCGTCTCTTCGATGCGGACGGTTTCGCCTTCCTTGAAGCTGTTGGTCTCGTCGTGCGCGTGATACTTCTTCGAACGACGGATGATCTTCCCGTAAAGCGGGTGCTTCACCTTGCGCTCGACATTCACCACGACGGTCTTGTCGCCCTTGTCGGAGACCACCGTTCCGGTCAGAACTCGTTTCGGCATATCGGCCTCCTTACTTGGCAGCGGCGGCGCTTGCGCGCTCGCTCTGCAACGTCTTGATGCGGGCAATGGTGCGACGCACTTCGCGGACACGCGCAGGGCGTTCCAACTGGTTGGTCGCAGCCTGGAAGCGCAGGTTGAACGCTTCCTTCTTCAGCGCGCCCAGTTCAGCCGAAAGCTGATCGTCGGTCTTGGTGCGCAGGTCTTCAACAATCTTGGTCATCACTCACCTCCCAGGTGCGACGTATCGCCGAGGCGAGCCACAACCTTGGTCTTGATCGGCAGCTTCATCGCTGCGCGCTCGAATGCCACGGCGGCAATCGGACCGGGAACGCCATCCAGTTCGAACAGGATGCGGCCGGGCTTCACGCGGGCGGCCCAATATTCGACCGAACCCTTGCCCTTACCCTGACGAACTTCGGCAGGCTTCTTGGTCACGGGCACGTCGGGGAACACGCGGATCCACAAACGTCCCTGACGCTTGATGTGACGCGTGATCGCACGGCGGGCCGCTTCGATCTGGCGTGCGGTGATCCGCTCAGGCTCCAGCGCCTTCAGGCCATACGACCCGAAATTGAGGCTGGTTCCGCCCGGGGCATTTCCGCTGATCCGGCCCTTGAAAGCCTTGCGGAACTTCATTTTCTTCGGTTGCAGCATGATGCTCTACCTTGTCTGTCTGTTCTGGGCTCAGCGGGCCGGACGGACGCCGGAAGTCTGTGCTTCCATCATCAGCCGGTCCTGCGCCATCGGATCGTGACCAAGGATTTCGCCCTTGAAGATCCAGCACTTGATGCCGATGATACCGTACGCGGTCAGCGCCTCGGCATCGGCATAGTCGACATTGGCGCGCAGTGTATGCAGCGGCACGCGGCCTTCACGGTACCATTCGGTACGCGCGATTTCCGCTCCACCCAGACGACCGCCGCAGGTGATCTTGATGCCTTCGGCACCCAGACGCAGCGCAGACTGCACGGCGCGTTTCATCGCACGACGGAAAGCCACGCGGCGGATCAGCTGATCGGCAATGCCCTGTGCGACGAGCTTGGCATCGATTTCCGGCTTGCGGATTTCAACGATGTTCAGCTTCACTTCGCCGCCGTCGATCATCGATTCCAGCTTCTTGCGAAGCTTCTCGATGTCCGCGCCCTTCTTGCCGATGATCACGCCGGGACGTGCAGCATAGATGGAGACGCGGCACAGACGTGCGGGACGTTCGATGACCACCTTGGAGATCGCTGCCTGGGGCATCGTCTTCATGATGAACTTGCGCAGCTCGATGTCTTCCTTGAGCATCTTCGCATAGTCGCGCCCTTCGGCGTACCAGCGGCTGTCCCAAGTGCGGTTGATCTGCAGACGCAGGCCGATCGGATTGCTCTTCTGACCCATGACTTACGCTTCCTCTTGTTCGCGCACAACGATGCGCAGGCGGCTGAACGGCTTCAGGATGCGGCTGGAACGGCCACGAGCGCGCGTCATGAAACGCTTCATCGTGATCGCCTTGCCAACACTCGCTTCAGCCACGACCAGCGCGTCAACATCGAGATTGTGGTTGTTTTCGGCATTGGCGATGGCCGAAGCCAGCACCTTGCGCGCATCAACAGCCATGCCCTTCTTCGAGAAGGCCAGGATGTTCATGGCTTCTTCAGCCTTCTTGCCACGGATCAGGGCGGCAACGAGGTTCAGCTTCTGCGCCGAACCACGAATGGTGGTTCCGACGGCCAGAGCCTCGTTCTCGCCAACACGGCGCGGAGATTTTGCCTTGCCCATTAGCGCTTGCCCTTCTTGTCAGCAGCGTGGCCAGGGAAGGTGCGGGTCGGAGCGAATTCGCCCAGCTTGTGACCCACCATGTCTTCGTTGACCGAAACCGGGATGAACTTGTGGCCGTTGTAGACGTTGAACGTCAGGCCGACGAACTGCGGCAGAATCGTCGAACGACGCGACCACGTCTTGATCGGAGCACGGCCGCCAGCGTCCTGCGCCGTTTCTGCCTTCTTCAGCAGATACAGGTCGAAGAACGGCCCCTTTTTGATTGAGCGAGCCATGACTTACCTCTTCTTCTTCGCGTGACGTGACCGGATGATCATCTTGTCAGTCGACTTGTTCTTGCGGGTGCGCATGCCCTTGGTCGGCTTGCCCCACGGAGTTACCGGATGACGGCCACCAGAGGTGCGGCCTTCACCACCACCATGCGGGTGATCGACCGGGTTCTTGGCGACACCACGGGTCAGCGGACGACGGCCCATCCAGCGCTTGCGGCCAGCCTTGGCGAAGTTCTGGTTGCTGTTGTCGGGGTTCGACACCGCACCCACCGTACCCATGCAGGCACCGGGGATGTAGCGCTGTTCGCCCGAGTTCAGACGGACCATCACCATGCCGCGGTCGCGACCGACGACCTGTGCATAGGTGCCAGCCGAACGTGCGATCTGACCACCCTTGCCCGGCTTCATCTCCACGTTGTGGATGATGGTGCCGACCGGCATCTGCGCCAGCTTCATGGCGTTGCCCGGCTTCACGTCGGTCTTTTCACCGGCGATCACGGTGTCACCAACGGCCAGACGCTGCGGCGCCAGGATGTAGGCCACTTCGCCGTCTTCGTACTTGATCAGTGCGATGAAGGCGGTGCGGTTGGGATCGTATTCGATCCGCTCGACGGTGCCGGCGACGTCCAGCTTGCGACGCTTGAAGTCGACAATGCGGTAACGCTGCTTGTGACCACCGGCGATGCCGCGCGAGGTCACGTGACCCTTGTTGTTGCGGCCACCGGTCTTGCGCTTGCCTTCGGTCAGCGCCTTGACGGGGCCGCCCTTGTACAGGTCGCTGCGATCGACAAGGATCAGACCGCGACGGCCCGGGCTTGTCGGATTATATGATTTGAGTGCCATATCTCTATCCTGTCAGCTACGAACCGCGCTCAGACGCCGGTGGTGACGTCGATCGACTGGCCTTCGGCCAGACGAACAACGGCTTTCTTGATGTCGTTGCGGGTGTAGGCACGGCCCTTCCAGCGCTTGACTTTGCCCTTCTGGACCAAGGTGTTCACCCCGACCACCTTGACATCGAACAGCGCCTCGACGGCCGCCTTGATCTGCGGCTTGGTCGCATCCTGGCTGACCTTGAAGACCACCGCGTTGTTCTCGCTCAGCAGCGTCGACTTTTCGGTGATGTGCGGGGCAACGATCACGTCATAATGACGCGTATCGATGGTGTCGGATTTTTTAGCCATTGAACCGTGCCTCCAGCTTTTCAACAGCGGCGCGGGTCAGCACCAGCGTATCGTGTTTCAGGATGTCATAGACGTTGGCACCAACGGCGGGCAGCACGTTCAGACCGATCAGGTTGGCCGAAGCCTTCTTGAAATTGTCGTTCACGGCATCGCCATCGATGAACAGCGCCTTCTTGCCGAGGCCGAGCTTGCCCAGCTGCGCCAGCAGGGTCTTGGTCTTGGCTTCGGTGATGTCGAAGGTATCGACCACGATCAGGCTTTCGCTGGCAACCTTGGACGACAGAGCCATCTTGAGGCCGAGAGCGCGCACCTTCTTGTTCAGCGAGGGGTTGAAGTCACGGACGCGGGGACCGTGAGCCTTACCACCGCCGATGAAGATCGGGGCACGACGATCGCCGTGACGAGCGGTACCGCCGCCCTTCTGGCGACCGAACTTCTTGCCGGTACGGGCAACATCGCTGCGCTCGCGGGCGCCACGGGCGGTACCGCGACGATTTTCGAGCTGCCAGGTGACGACGCGGTGCAGAATGTCTGCGCGCGGTGCCACGCCAAAGACGTCATCGTTCAGTTCGATGTCGCCGCTGGCGGTTGCGTCGAGGGTTTGGACCTTGAGTTTCATGGTTGATTAACCCTCCTGGCCATCGGTTGCTTCAACCACCGCAACGTCTTCAGCAGGCGTATCGGCAGGAGCGTTGTCATTGGTACCCGCTGCAGAGCGGATGGCGGCGGGATACGGAGCGTCGGCATGACGATCGACCTTGACGGCGTCACGCACCATCAGCCAACCACCCTTCGAACCGGGGACCGAACCCTTGACGAAGATCAGACCGCGCGCCTCATCGGTGCGGACGACTTCCAGGTTCTGCTGCGTGCGCTGACGGTCGCCCATGTGGCCGGCCATCTTCTTGTTCTTGAACACCTTGCCCGGATCCTGGCGCTGGCCAGTCGAACCATGGGCACGGTGAGAGATCGACACACCATGCGATGCACGCATACCCCCGAAGCCCCAACGCTTCATGGCACCGGCAAAACCCTTACCCTGGGTGTGACCGGTGATGTCGACCAGCTGGCCGGCAACGAAGTGGTTGGCGGAAATGGTGGCGCCAACATCGAGGATCGCATCGTCAGCGACGCGGAACTCGGCCATCAGCATCTTGGGAGCGACTTCTGCCTTGGCAAAATGCTCGCGCTGCGGCTTGTTGACGTTCTTGGGCTTTGCAGCTCCGGCACCCAGCTGAACAGCGACGTAACCGTCACGATCCTGGTTCTTGACCGAAACCACCTGGCAATCTTCCAGCGACAGAACGGTAACCGGCACGTGCCGACCATCGTCCTGGAACAGGCGGGTCATCCCGACTTTCTTTGCGATCACGCCAGTGCGCATGATCTTTCTCCCAATAGAGGCCCACATGCACGATTGCCTGCGGGCGTATCCAAACGAAAACCCTCAAAGTTCTGCGAACCTTGAGGGCCAACCCGAAATTTGATGATCACCCCGTCCGGGTTGGCTTTTTCCGCATCCCCGCGATGGGGCGTCGAAAAAGACGGGGGACCAGAGCCGCAGCATTGCTGCGCGGTATCCCTTGTAGGTCCCATCCAGTGGATGGAAGCGCCAGGCCCTGCCCGGCGCCGGCTGGCATCAGGCCAGCTTGATTTCGACGTTGACGCCTGCGGCCAGCTCGAGCTTCATCAGAGCATCGACAGTGGCCGGGGTCGGCTGAACGATATCCAGCAAACGCTTGTAGGTGCGCACCTCGAACTGCTCGCGCGACTTCTTGTCGACATGCGGGCCGCGGTTCACGGTGAACTTCTCGATGC
The DNA here is from genome assembly GCF_000786215.1 of Sphingomonas sp. 35-24ZXX. Classification (GTDB taxonomy): domain Bacteria; phylum Pseudomonadota; class Alphaproteobacteria; order Sphingomonadales; family Sphingomonadaceae; genus Blastomonas. The sequence continues at coordinate 352,070 of NZ_JROG01000001.1, read as the reverse complement.
GCGTCGGCAGCGGAATGGGACCACGAATGAGAGCGCCGGTGCGACGGGCGGTGTCGGCGATGTCGCCGGTTGCCTGATCGAGCACGCGATGATCAAATGCCTTGAGGCGAATACGGATATTCTGCGTTTCCATTACCACTTTACCGATGCGAAAGAGCGAAAAACAAACCGCCCCAGAAACCCGTTGGCTCTTTCGAGCCCAACGCCGGGGCGGCCTATTGAAAAAATGCCATCTCCCGAACGAATCAGATCCGTCCGGGAGATGGCCCTATATTACTTGGAGATCGTGCTGACAACCCCCGAACCGACAGTCCGGCCACCTTCGCGAATTGCGAAGCGCAGACCCGGATCCATCGCGATCGGAGCGATCAGCTTGACGCCGATCGTCACGTTGTCGCCAGGCATCACCATTTCGGTGCCCTCGGGCAGAACAACTTCACCGGTCACGTCGGTCGTGCGGAAGTAGAACTGCGGACGATAGTTGGCGAAGAACGGCGTGTGACGGCCACCTTCGTCCTTCGACAGCACGTACACTTCTGCGTTGAACTCGGTGTGCGGCGTAACCGAACCGGGCTTGCAGAGAACCTGACCGCGCTCGACGTCTTCACGGGCAACGCCGCGAACCAGTGCGCCGATGTTGTCGCCAGCCATGCCCTGGTCGAGCAGCTTGCGGAACATTTCAACGCCGGTGACGACGGTCTTGCGGGTGTCCTTGAGGCCGACGATTTCGACTTCCTCACCCACCTTGACGATGCCGGTTTCGACGCGGCCGGTCACAACCGTACCACGACCCGAGATCGAGAACACGTCTTCGACGGGCATCAGGAACGGCTTGTCGACGGGGCGAGCAGGCTGCGGGATGTAGTCGTCGACGGCCTTCATCAGGGCGTAGATCGATTCCTTGCCGATGTTGTCGTCACGGCCTTCGAGAGCGGCCAGCGCCGAACCCTTGACGATGGGAATGTCGTCGCCCGGGAAGTCGTACGAGCTCAGCAGCTCGCGCACTTCCAGTTCAACCAGTTCCAGGATTTCTTCGTCATCGACCTGGTCGACCTTGTTCATGTAGACGACCAGAGCCGGCACGCCGACCTGACGGGCGAGCAGGATGTGCTCGCGGGTCTGCGGCATCGGACCGTCAGCAGCGTTCACCACCAGGATCGCGCCGTCCATCTGAGCAGCACCGGTGATCATGTTCTTCACATAGTCAGCGTGGCCCGGGCAGTCGACGTGTGCATAGTGACGTGCTTCGGTTTCATATTCGACGTGTGCGGTCGAAATGGTGATGCCGCGCTCGCGCTCTTCGGGAGCCTTGTCGATGTTGGCATAATCGGTGAAGGTCGCGCCGCCGGTTTCAGCCAGCACCTTGGTGATGGCTGCGGTCAGCGTGGTCTTGCCATGGTCAACGTGACCGATGGTACCGATATTGCAGTGCGGCTTGGTCCGCTCAAATTTAGCCTTGGCCATTTTTTCCTACCTTCGTTCTTTTACTATCTGTGGGATAGTCCGCGCCGCGCTCTGGCGAGACTGCCCAAAACTGTCAACACCCAAATGAAAGCCCGTGGCGCCTGACGGCGCGATTCGGCGGGCTAAGGTCGAGCGCCTATAGCGAGTATGCCCGGCTTATGCCAGCTTCTCCTTGACCTCGGCTGCGACATTCGCCGGAACCTCGTCATAGTGAGAAAACTGCATCGTGTACTGCGCACGTCCCTGGGTAAAGGAACGCAGCTGGTTCACGTAACCGAACATGTTTGCGAGCGGCACAACCGCTTCCACCGCCTGCGCGTTGCCGCGCGTGTCGGTGCCCTGGATCTGGCCACGACGGCTGTTCAAGTCGCCGATGACGTCACCCAGGTAATCCTCGGGCGTCACCACCTCGACCTTCATGATCGGCTCGAGCAGCTTGATGCCGGACTTCTGCGCGGCTTCACGCATGGCCGCACGGCCAGCGATTTCGAAGGCCAGCGCCGAAGAGTCGACGTCATGGTACGCACCGTCATACAGCTCGATCTCGAAGTCGATGATCGGGAAGCCGACCAGCGAACCGGACGCTGCGGTTTCGCGCATGCCCTTTTCGACCGCCGGGATATATTCCTTCGGAATGTTCCCGCCCTTGACGTTGTCGGTGAAGATGATGCCCGAACCGCGCTCGCCCGGCGTGACCTTGAACTTCACGCGGCCGAACTGACCCGAACCACCCGACTGCTTCTTGTGGGTGTAGTCGATATCCACGGCCTTGCCGAGATATTCGCGATACGCCACCTGCGGTGCACCGACATTCGCCTCGACCTTGAACTCGCGACGCATGCGGTCGACCAGAATTTCGAGGTGAAGCTCGCCCATGCCCTTGATGATAGTCTGACCGCTTTCGGTATCCGACGACACGCGGAACGAGGGATCTTCGCGTGCGAGGCGGTTGAGCGCCACGCCCATCTTTTCCTGGTCGGCCTTGGTCTTGGGTTCCACCGAAAGCTCGATCACCGGCTCGGGGAATTCCATCCGCTCGAGGATGATCGGCGCGCTGGCAGCGCACAGCGTGTCACCCGTCGTGGTATCCTTGAGGCCCGCCAGAGCGACGATGTCGCCTGCGAACGCTTCCTGAATGTCCTCGCGGCTGTTGGCATGCATCAGCAGCATGCGGCCAACCTTTTCCTTCTTGTCCTTCACCGAGTTGATGACGGTCGAGGCGGCTTCCAGCTTGCCCGAATAGATGCGGGCGAAGGTCAGCGTACCCACAAACGGGTCGTTCATGATCTTGAAGGCCAGCGCAGCGAACGGTTCGCTGTCCGAAGACGGACGCTCGTCCGGCGTTTCGCCGTCGAGCTTGACGCCCTTGATCGCGGGAACGTCGAGCGGCGAAGGCAGATAGTCGACCACAGCGTCGAGCAGAGGCTGCACGCCCTTGTTCTTGAATGCCGAACCGCACACCACCGGCACGAAGGCCATCTCGAGCGTACCCTTGCGGATCAGCTTCTTGAGATCGGCAGTGCTGGGCTCGTTGCCTTCGAGATAGGCTTCCATCATCGCGTCATCGAGCTCGACCGCCATTTCGATCAGGTCGCTGCGATACTTCGCTGCCTTTTCGACCAGGTCGTCGGGGATCGGCTGGTATTCGAACTTCGCACCCAGGCTCTCTTCGAGCCAGATGATCGCACGGTTCTCGACCAGATCGACAAGGCCCTTGAAGCCGCCTTCGATGCCGATCGGCAGATACAGGACAGCCGGACGAGCGCCCAGACGCTCGATGATCGAGTTCACGCAGAAATAGAAGTCCGCACCGGTGCGATCCAGCTTGTTGACGAAGCACATGCGCGGCACGCCGTACTTGTCAGCCTGGCGCCACACGGTTTCGGACTGCGGCTCAACGCCGGCAACGCCGTCGAAGCATGCGACCGCGCCATCGAGCACGCGCAGCGAACGTTCGACTTCAATGGTGAAGTCGACGTGGCCGGGGGTGTCGATGATGTTGATCAGGTGCTCGTCGCCCTTGCCCTCTTCGGCGCGCCATTTGCAGGTGGTGGCTGCGGACGTGATCGTGATCCCGCGCTCCTGCTCCTGCTCCATCCAGTCCATCGTCGCGGTGCCTTCATGCACTTCGCCGATCTTGTACGACTTGCCGGTGTAATAGAGGATCCGCTCGGTCGTGGTGGTCTTGCCCGCGTCGATATGGGCCATAATGCCGATATTGCGGTACTTTTCCAGGGGATGGCTGCGTGCCATGATCATAAACTCCAAGTGTGGGGCGTAATTTGCCGCGCGCTATAATGAAGCCCCCGCACTTTGACCAGCGCGAATTGGGGTTATCGATGTAGCAAACGCCAAACCCCTCTCCCGTTGCAGAAAGAGGACGGTGGACCGCACCAGCGAACGGGCTGTGGCGGAATGGGAGAGGGGCAGGTCAGCACTGATGTGCGCCCTGCCCTCCCCGTGCTTCACATCGTGAAGCGAACTCTCTCCCGCAAGGGAGAGAGTGATATTTACCAGCGATAGTGCGAGAAGGCACGGTTCGCTTCGGCCATGCGGTGCGTGTCTTCACGCTTCTTGACCGCATTGCCGCGATTGTTGGCCGCATCGAGCAGTTCGCCCGACAGACGTGCAGCCATCGTGGTTTCGCTGCGGTTGCGCGCAGCCGAAATCAGCCAGCGAATGGCGAGAGCTTGGGCACGCTCCGGACGGACTTCGACGGGAACCTGATAGGTCGCACCACCGACGCGGCGGCTGCGCACTTCGATGCCCGGCTTCACGTTGTTCAGCGCATCGTGGAACATGGGCAGCGGGTCAGTCTTGGCCTTGGCTTCCATGGTTTCCATGGCGCCATAGACGATACGCTCTGCAACGGACTTCTTACCGTCCAGCATGAGGTTGTTCATGAACTTGGAAAGCGTCAGATCCCCGAACTTGGGATCGGGAAGGATGACGCGCTTTTCTGGGCGACGACGACGAGACATGATGAGTAACTCCTGAAAAAGGCCTGACCTTCAAACGGGATGCAATGCACCCCGCGAGGATCACTTCGGACGCTTGGCGCCGTACTTCGAACGGCTCTGCTTGCGGTCCTTGACACCCTGGGTGTCGAGAACGCCGCGCAGCACGTGGTAACGCACACCGGGAAGGTCGCGTACGCGGCCGCCGCGGATAAGCACAACCGAGTGCTCCTGCAGGTTGTGGCCTTCACCCGGAATGTAGGTGATGACTTCGCGGCTGTTGGTCAGACGGACCTTGGCCACCTTGCGCAGTGCCGAGTTCGGCTTTTTCGGGGTCGTCGTATAGACGCGGGTGCAAACGCCACGCTTCTGCGGGTTTGCATCCATTGCGGGCACCTTGGACTTCGCCTTCTGGGGCACCCGGCCCTTGCGGACCAGCTGGTTGATCGTTGGCATGTTTCTCTTCACCTGATTGGTAGAGTATAAGGTTACTCTGCCGCCTGATACGTGATCCGAGCGCGTGTCCGCGCGCCGATATGGTGGAGGCTCCGCCTTTGATCCACCCGCACCCTGCGCCAGTGTTGTGCTAATATCCGATTCTCGCGAAAGCCTGGGCTCCGCAGCAATCGGAGCGCGGCCCTTAGCGGCGAACGCGCGTGCGGTCAAGCCGCAGCCGACAGTCCCGGCCCCTGGGCGAGGATCGAGCCGCGCAGCGCATCCCAGTCATCGAAGTGCCAGAACTCGGGTCGCTCTGTCCCCAGGATCTGCGGGCCACGGTCCTGGACGATCATGATCTCGACCGGATCGAGCAGTTGCAGGCGCGATGTGCAGTAGAACGGACGCACGCGAATGGCCGAGGGATCGTCCTCGCAATTGTCGATCACCAGCGCCAGCCGGTGGTCGTTCAGCCGCACCAGTCCGCCCGCCGGGTACAGGCCCAGACTGTTGATGAAGACCTGCATCAGCCGCTCGTCGAAATGCCCGCGCCATTGGGCCATCCGGCCCAACGCCATGCACGGCGACCAGGGGTCCTTGTAGGGCCGATTCGATGTGACGGCGTCATATACGTCACAGATCGCCCCCATCCGCGCCGCCATGCTGATCTCGTTGCCTTGCAGACCGAACGGATAGCCGGTGCCATCCATCTTTTCGTGATGATGCAGACAGACATCGCGCGCCACGTCCGGGATTTCCGGATTGTCGCCGATCAGCGCATGGCCGCGTTCGGGATGGCTGCGGATCGTCGTGAACTCTTCGTCGGTCAACCGGCCCGCCTTGTCGAGGATCATCTGCGGCACCGCCATCTTGCCCAGATCGTGCAGCAGTCCTGCCATCCCCATGTTGCGGATGGTGGCTTCGTCCAGATCCAGCTTGCGGGCGAAGTTGATCATCAGCGCGCACACCGCCACCGAATGCATATAGGTATACTCGTCCTTGCTTTTCAGCCGGACAAGATTGGTGAGCGCCTTATTGTTGCGCTCCACCGATTCGCGGATTTCATCGATCAGCGGCGCGACATCGGCGATCTTGATCGCCTGCCCCATCCGCGCGGCCTCGAACATCGCGCCGACCTGCTTCTTGGACTTCTCGACGATCCGGGCGGCGCGCTTGGTTTCCTGGCGGAAGCTGGTTGCCTTCGTGGTGGCCGTGGGCGGAGCATAGCGCCGCGCCATCGGGTTGGGCTGCGTCGCCAGTCTCGGAGCAGGCGGCAGGCTTGGCGCGACCGCGGGCTTGGGCGCAGGGACGGCGCCGCGCTCACCATCGATGATGACCGCCTCGACCCGGCTCTGGCGGATCTTGATGACGTCGTCTTCATCTTCCAGCAGGAACTTCTTGCGCCAGAACGGATGATCAAACCACGAGCCGACGAAGCCGTGGATATACATCCCCGTCACCACGTCAGCAGGTTTGATATGTACCAGCAAGCGCCCAGCCCCATCCGCGCCGGATGGGGACATCCATAGAGCCTGACCCTACCAGGCGCCCCCACCTCGGCTTGTTAGGCATCGGCTATCGGGTCAATTTGTTAACATCAAGTAAGCCCGTAAGCGCCGTACTAAAATGTTACATATTATTCCGCAAAGGGCCAATTGCGCCAGACTAGTTAAGCATCTTCTTCAGCTGTTCGTTGACCAACTGGGGGTTGGCCTTGCCCTGCATGGCCTTCATCGTCTGACCGACAAAGAAGCCGAACAGCGCCTCCTTGCCCCCGCGATACTGCTCCACCTTGTCGGCATTATCGGCCAGAACCTTGGCGATCGCCGCCTCGATGGCTCCGGTATCCGATGTCTGCTTGAGGCCGCGCTCCTCGACGATCTTGCCCGCGCCATCGCCGGTTTCGAGCATGATCTCGAAGACCTGCTTGGCGATGGTGCCAGAAATCGTGCCATCGGCGACCAGCGCGATCAGTTCCGCGCCTGCTGCCGGGCTCACCGGGCTGTCGTCGATCGAACGGCCCATGCGGTTGAGCGCGCCATAAAGCTCAGACAGCAGCCAGTTGGCCGCACCCTTGGCAACTTCCGCCTCGGGCTTGCCCTGCGCCTTGGCACATTCGTCCAGCAACGCCTCGAACCAGCGCGCAGTCTCTGCCTCTGCGGTCAGCACCGCCGCATTATAGGCCGACAGCCCCAGTTCGCTCTCGTAGCGCTTGCGCTTGGCATCGGGCAGCTCGGGCAGCGATGCCTTGCAAGCGTCCAGGAATGCGTCATCGAGCTCGAGCGGCAGCAGATCCGGATCGGGGAAATAGCGATAATCGTGCGCATCTTCCTTGGACCGCATCGACCGTGTCTCGTTCTTGTCCGGATCGTACAACCGGGTTTCCTGAACGATCGACCCGCCGCTTTCGAGCACATCGACCTGACGGTTCGCCTCGTGCTCGATCGTCGCCATCACATAGCGCACCGAATTGACGTTCTTCGTCTCGGTGCGGGTGCCGAACGCGTCGCCGGGCCTGCGCACCGAGACGTTGACGTCGGCGCGCATCGAGCCTTCTTCCATGTTGCCATCGCACGAGCCGACATAGCGCAGGATCGTGCGCAGCTTCTTCAGATACGCGCCGGCTTCAGCGGGCGAGCGCATGTCGGGCCGCGAGACGATTTCCATCAGCGCGACACCGCAGCGATTGAGATCGACATAGGACATCGTGGGATGCTGATCGTGCATCAGCTTACCCGCATCCTGCTCGAGGTGCAGCCTCTCGATGCCGATGGTCTTGGTCTGCGCATCAGGGTTCTTCTCGTCGAGGCTGATCTCGATCCCGCCCTCGCCGACGATGGGATGGTAAAGCTGGCTGATCTGGTAACCCTGCGGCAGATCGGCATAGAAATAGTTCTTGCGATCGAACCGCGAGTAGCGGTTGATCTGCGCGTTCAGCGCCATGCCCGTGCGCACTGCCTGGCGGACGCATTCGCCGTTGGGAACCGGCAGCATGCCCGGCATCGCGGCATCGACCAATGACACCTGCGCATTGGGCTCCGCGCCGAAGGTGGTCGACGCGCCCGAGAACAATTTGGCGTGGCTTGTGACCTGAGCGTGCACTTCAAGGCCGATCACGACCTCCCACTCACCGGTGGCACCCTGGATACGATAGGTTGATTCAGTCATTGTTACCACCACTTGTCCGGACGCGCCGTAAACCCGGCCCGTTCCTCGATCGCCAGCCCTGCGTTCAGCACGCCCTGCTCGTCGAGCGGCTTGCCGATGATCTGCAGACCGAGCGGCAGGCCCTGGCTGTCGAGACCGCCGGGCACCGACATCGCGGGCAGGCCCGCCAGCGAAGCGGGCACCGCGAACACGTCGTTCAGGTACATCGCGATCGGATCGTCACTGTTCTCGCCCAGACCGAATGCGGCACTCGGCGCGGTCGGCGCGAGCAGCACGTCGCAATGCTCCCACACCTGCGCAAAGTCGCGTGCAATCAGCGCACGGACCTTCTGTGCCTGGGTATAATAGGCATCATAGAAACCGGCGGAGAGCACATAGGTGCCGATCATGATGCGGCGCTTGACCTCGCCGCCGAAGCCGGCAGCGCGGGTCGCGGCGTACATGTCCTGCAGGCCCGCACCATCGGGCAGCGTCCGCTGGCCATAGCGCACGCCATCATAGCGCGCGAGGTTGGACGAGGCTTCTGCCGGGGCGATGATATAATAAGCCGGCAGCGCATAGCGCGTATGCGGCAGCGAAACCTCGACGATTTCGGCACCCGCATCGCGCAGCCACTGCGTGCCCTGTTCCCAGACCGCAGCGACATCAGCGTTCATGCCGTCCATGCGATATTCCTTGGGAATACCAACGCGCTTGCCCTTGAGATCGCCCGACAATCCGGCCTCCCAATTGGGCACGGGCAGGTCGAGCGAGGTTGCGTCCTTGGGATCAAAGCCGCTCATCGCCTCGAGCATGATGGCGCAATCGCGCACGTCGCGCGCCATCGGGCCGGCCTGGTCAAGCGACGAGGCGAACGCGATCACGCCCCAGCGCGAGCAGCGGCCATAGGTCGGCTTGATGCCGCTGATGCCGGTAAACGCGGCGGGCTGGCGGATCGAGCCGCCGGTATCGGTGCCGGTTGCCGCCGGGCACAGCCGCGCGGCGATTGCGGCCGAGCTGCCGCCCGAAGAGCCGCCGGGCGCCAAAGGCGCGTTGCCGCCGTCGTTGCGCCGCCAGGGCGAGATGACGTTGCCGAACGCGCTGGTCTCGTTCGACGATCCCATCGCGAACTGGTCCATGTTGAGCTTGCCCAGCATGCCCGCGCCCGCATCCCACAGCTTCTGGCTGACGGTGGATTCGTACGTCGGCTTGAAACCGTTGAGGATTTCGCTCGCCGCGCGCGCTTCCACGCCGACGGTGCAGAACAGATCCTTCATGCCGATCGGCACGCCCGCCATGATCGGCAGGTCATCGCCCGCAGCGCGCTTCGCATCAATCGCATCGGCGGCGGCCAGCGCATGTTCCGGCGTATCGATGAGGAAGGCGTTCAGCGCCTTGGCCGAAGCAACGTTCGCATTGAAGGCGCTTGCCACTTCACGCGCGCTGAAGGTTCCGGCGCGCACGCCGTTGCGGATGTCGGCAATGCCGAGATCGGTAAGGTCGGTCATGGTTATTCGATCACTTTCGGAACGCCGAAAAAGCCGTGTTCGGCGGCGGGCGCATTGGCCAGCACCTTGTCGCGGATGTCGCCGTCGGTGACGACATCCTCACGCAGGCGCAGGCTATTGGGGATGACGGCGGTCATCGGCTCGACGCCGGTGACGTCGACCTCGCCGAGTTGCTCGACCCAGCCCAATATGCCGTTGAATTCGGGGACCATCGCTTCCACCTCGGCATCGGTCATGGCGATCCGCGCCAGGTTGGCGATCTTCTTCACGGTTTTGCTATCTACTGACATGGGCTTAGCGGCTAGCACCGGGCCGCGCTGCCATCAAGCGGGCAAATGCTGCAACTGCGGGATCAAACACCGCTGGCAGTGCGCAGGGCCTGCACCTATATGCCCCGACAAGACGGGCAAGTCGCTGGACCGCCCTGCCCGCCGTTCGGAGAGTGTTTTTGGCCCGCAAGTTCCTGTATCTGATCGCGACGATCATCTTTCTTCTCGTCGCAGCATTTGCCCTTTACCGGCTGTTTCCCCAGCAGATTTTTGCTGCAGCCTTTGTGCCGTCCACCGAGTTCGTCAAACCCGAGGCGGTCGAGACAAGTGCGTATGCGGACCAGAAAATGTGGTTCTCGCGGCCCGAAATCACCGGCAGCGACAATCCGGCGCTGTGGACGCCCGAAGGCTTCGAGCCCACCGACGCCCCCAAGGTAGCGGTGTTCTATGTCCACCCCACATCGTACATGAAGCGCGAGCTGTGGAATGCACCGCTGGGTGACCAGGAATCGCAGGATCGCGCGCGCATCTTCCTGCGCAGCCAGGCGAGCGTCTTCAACGGCATCGGCCAGATCTGGGCGCCGCGCTATCGCCAGGCAGCGATCGGCGCCTTTCTCACCGACAAGCCCGAAGCACAGATGGCGTTCGACGCCGCCTATAGCGACGTGCTTGCCGCCTTTGACGAGTTCATCGCCGAAATCCCCGAAGACATGCCTATCATCATCGCCGGCCACAGCCAGGGCGCGCTGCACCTGACCACATTGATGCGCCAGCGCGTCGTGACCCGTCCGCTCGCCGACCGGATCGTCGCCGCCTATGTCATCGGCTGGCCTGTCTCTCTCACCACCGATCTGCTCGCGCTCGGCCTGCCGCCGTGCACCGATCCCGATCAGGCGAATTGCATGCTGGGCTGGCAGAGCTTTGGCGAACCGGCAGAACCCGATCTGATCCTCTCGGTCTATGATGCCAGCGTCGGCTTTGACGGAACCCTGCGCGGGACGACCCCGATGCTGTGCGTCAACCCGCTGACGGGCGTGATGGGCGACGAGGCCACTGCAGACAGGAACCTCGGCACGCTGGTGCCGAACGAGGAACTGACCGATGGCGTGATCACCCCCGGTGTCGTTCCTGCCCGCTGCGACGATCGTGGCCTGCTGCTGCTCGGCGGCGAGCCCCAGATGGGCAACTATGTGCTGCCCGGCAACAACTACCATGTGTACGACTATCCGCTGTTCTGGGTCAATGTCCGGGCGGATGCAGAGCGGAGGGTGAAGGCATTTCTGGTGCGCTGATCACGACGCAGGCGGCAGAATTCCGCGACGCACTGCCTGAGGGCGGGCGGCTGATCGGGCTCGATGTCGGCAGCAAGACCATCGGCACCGCGTTCTGCGATGCGGGATGGAGCTTTGCCACCGCAGCCAAGACGATCAAGCGCACCAAGTTCGGCAAGGACAAGGAGCAGATCGAGCAGCTGGTGCGCGATCAGCAGATCACCGGCCTGGTCATCGGCCTCCCGCTCAACATGGACGGCACCGACAGCCCGCAGACGCAAAGCGTGCGCGCCTTTGCGCGAAACATCGCGATACTGGGCCTGCCGATCTTCCTGCAGGACGAACGCTGGTCGACCCAGGCCGTCGAGCGCGCGATGATCGATGCAGACATGAGCCGCGCCAAGCGCGCCGAACGTGTCGACAGCGCGGCGGCGGCCTTCATCCTTCAGGGTGCGATCGACGCGATGGTAAGCTGAGCGATTGACCGCTCAGCGTTAAAAGTCAGCGAAAATTATCGGCATAGGCCTGAATCTTCAGGCGGCGCGGAGGTGTCTGCTCGATGCGAACGGCAATGCCGTACTTGTCGGCATAGGCCTTGGCAGCATCCAGATCGGGGAATTTCAGCACCACCTGCTGCTGGGTATCGCCAGATCCTGCCCAGCCGGTCAAAGGATCGGGCTTCTTCGCTTCGGCGGGCTCGAATTCGAGCACCCACAGATCGGTAAGCGCGCGACCCGACTGCATGGCGTTCTTGGGGCGCTGATAGATTCGTGCGGCCATTGGTATCCGTCCCGGGAAAATGTGATCGACGCGCCTTTGCTACAGCCGGGGCGTTCGGGTCAAGCGTGCTGTGGCTATCCGCCTTGTCGTCACGCGTCTCAGATCCCCTGCCGCTTCTTCGTCGCGAGGCTCGCCTGCGCCTCCCAGGGTGCGTCCGGCCAGTGGTGGCGTGGGTAGCGGCCGCGCATGTCCTTGGCGACATCGCGCCAGCTGCCGCGCCAGAAACCGGGCAGATCGCAGGTGGTCTGGATCGGGCGGCCGGCAGGCGATGTCAGTGACAGGACGAGCGGGATACGATCACGCCCGACGACCGGGTGCGTATCGAGCCCATACAGCGCCTGCACACGCAACTCGACCGTTGGCCCGGCGGTGGCGGCATAATCGATGGCATGACGCGTTCCAGCGGGACTGGTAAACTCCGGCGGCGCGATCCGGTCGACCGTCTGCGCTGCATCCCAGCCCAGCAGACCCTGCAGCGCATTGTGCAGGTGTCCCGCTGTCGCAGCCGAAAGCGAACGGTCCCCGGCGAGCAGCGGGGCGAGCCAATCATCCAGCGACGCCAGCAAGGTCGCATCGTCGAGCGCGTCGATGCCAGCAAAGGCCGCGCGCTGGCGCAAGGCCTGCGCCTTGTCGCCCCAGTCGAGCAGCTCCAGTCCGTGCTCGCGCACCCCGCCGATCAGCGCGGCGCACAGGGCTTCGGGCGACGGCGCAGCGTCCGGACCGCTTGCCAGCCGGATCGCACCCAGCCTGCGCTCCAGCCGGGCCTCGGCACGGCGCTCGGCCAGCGCGAAGCTGCAGCGGCTGACCCGCTCGATCCGCCCGGCCAGATGCGTTTCAACGTCGCTCGGATCGAGCGCGAAGGCGCTGAGGATGCGCGCATCCGCCGCCTTGCCCTGCACGTCGCCGATGGCGAGCCACTGCGCGGTGATCAACGACGACGCGGGATCGAGTCGGAAGCTGCGTCCGCCCGCACTGGCCCAGGCCTCGCCTGCGGCATCGCGGCGCTTGGCCACGCGGTCGGGATAGGCAATGGCCAGCAGGATGGCAGGCGGAATGTCCTGCCGCGCCCCGGCTTGTACCTGCCGCTCGGCAAGCTGTGCCCAGCGCTGTGCCAGCTTGCGCGATTTGCCTGCCCGCTCGCCCCGGTCGCTGCGCCAGCGCATCAGCCGCGCATCCAGGTCCTCGCCCTGCCCACCGAGGCCGCGTTCCTGGAGCAGCAGCGCAATCTCTGCTGCCAGCATCGCGCAGCCTGCCTCGGCTCCCTTGAGCAGCATCGCAGCGAGATGCGGCGGCAACGGAAGCGCCGCGATCGCCCGGCCGGTCGCGGTAATCGCACCGCCTCCGTCAATTGCATCCAGCGCGATGAGCCGCTTGCACGCTCCTGCCAGCAAGGGCGCGGGCGGCGGATCGAGCCAGTTGAGGCGCAGCGGATCGCTCTCCCCCCAGGCGGCGCATTGCAGCACCAGCGGGGCAAGGTCGCTGTCGAGAATTTCGGGCGGATCGAACGGTGGCAGGCCTCCGGTGGCCGCCTCTTCCCACAACCGATAGGCCACGCCCGGCCCCTGCCGCGCGGCACGGCCCGCCCGCTGGGTCGCTGCGGCCTGGCTGGCGCGTTCCGTCACCAGCCTTGTGGTCGCGGCCAGCGGATCATAGCGCGCGCGCCGCGCCAGACCGCTGTCGACCACGATCCGCACGCCATCGATGGTGAGGCTGGTCTCGGCGATGCTGGTGGCGAGAATGACCTTGCGGCGGCCGTCCGGATCGCGGCGGATCGCGGCGCGCTGCTCGGGCGGGGTCAGCGTGCCGTGCAGCGGCAGCACCGCGATGCCATCGCCCAGGGTGGCGAGACGCTCCTGCACCCGCGCGATCTCCGCGACGCCGGGGAGGAAGGCCAAGACATCGCCTTCCACCTCGTCGCGCAAGGCGGTTCGGATCGCCTGCGCCATGGAATCCTCGATCCGCTGCTCGCCGCGCCGCCCCACGTAACGCAGATCCAGCGGGTGCGATCGGCCCTCGCTGGACAGCACCGGCGCATCGCCCATCAGCGTCGAGAACCGCGCGCCATCAAGCGTGGCAGACATGGCGAGCAGCCTGAGATCGGGCCGGAATGCGCCCTGCGCTTCCAGCGCCAGCGCGAGGCCGAAATCGCTGTCGAGGCTGCGCTCGTGCACCTCGTCGAACAGCACCGCCGATACCCCGGCCAGCTCGGGATCGGCCTGGATGCGATTGACGAAGATGCCTTCGGTCAACACCAGCACGCGCGTCGCTGCGCTGCTCTTGCTGTCCATCCGCGTCGCATAGCCGATGGTCTGGCCCACCGGTTCGCCCGCCAGCACCGCCATGCGTTCGGCGGCGGCGCGCGCGGCAAGGCGGCGCGGCGAGAGCAGCAGCACCTGCCCGGTGCACCAGGGCTGATCGAGCAGCGCGGGCGCAACGGTGGTGGTCTTGCCTGCCCCGGGCGGTGCGACGAGGACGGCGTTTGGGCTGGTCGCGAGCGCCGCCAGCAGATCGGGCAGGACTGCATGGATCGGCAGCTCAGCCATACACCCCCAGCCCCAGCCGCTCGCGCATCATCCAGCGCGCGACCATCAGCACCGAGACCACGGCCAGGCCGGCGGCAAGGCCCACCCACACGCCGACGCCATCCCAGCCCAGGCGGAAGGCGAAGAACCAGGCGGTGCCCATGCCGACCACCCAATAGCCGAAAGCGGCAAACAGCATCGGCCAGCGCGTATCCTGCAGCCCGCGCAGCACCCCTGCCCCGACTGCCTGCACCGCATCGACCAGCTGGAAGATCGCGGCGACCAGCAGGAAGCTGAGCGCCAGCGAGAAGGCGGCAGCCGCGCTGGCATCGAGCGGATCGATGAACAACCCTACCAGGGCATCGGGGAAAAACGCCATGATCGCGGACATCAGGCAGGCCGAGATCACGCCCAGCCCCAGCGCCGCCCAGCCTGCGCGCCCGGCGGCTTGCGAATCGCGCGCACCATGATGCAGCCCGACGCGCACCGTTGCGGCCTGCGACAGGCTGAAGGGCACCATGAAGGCGAACGAGGCGATCTGGATGGCGACCGCATGCGCCGCGAGCGAATCGCGGCTGATCAGCCCCATCAGGAACGCGGCCGAGCTGAAGATCGCGACCTCGAAGGCAAAGGTGATGGCGATCGGCAGGCCCAGCCGGAACAGCCCCCGGTAGCGGGCCCAGTCCGCCACCCAGAAGCGCCCGAACAGCCGGTAGCGGCGGAACGGTCGGACGGTGGTGACGACCAGTGCCATCACCGCAAACAGGGTGCAGTTGGCCACCAGATTGGCGGTCGCCGCCCCCATCAGCCCCATTTCGGGAAAGCCCATATTGCCGAACACCAAGGCCCAGCAGACGATGAGATTCACCCCCACGCCGCACAACGTGACGATCACGCCCCAGATCGGCCGTTCGAGCGCGGACACATACATGCGCAGCACGAACTGCAGCAGCCAGGGCAGCAGGCCCCACATCGCCACGCGCATGAAATGCCCGGCATCGCGCGACAGATCGGGCTGCTGGCCCATCAGCAGGAACAGCTTTTCCGAATTCCACAGCACCGCCCAGATCGGCAGGCAAACGGTCAGCGCCACCCAGAAGCCCTGTCGCACGGTGCGCCGGATATCGCGCACCGACGACTTGCGTCGCCCACGCTCAGCCGCGATCATCGGCGAGGCCGCCGTCATCAGCCCCATGCCGAACGTGCCGCACGCGAAATACAGGTTCACCGCCAGTGCGGCGGCGGCCAGCGCCTGGACGTCGTACCGTCCCAGGATGATCACCTCGGTGGTGTGGATCGCCATCTGCGCCAGATTGCCCAGCACCAGCGGTCCCGCGAGCAGAAGCAGCGCGCGGATTTCGATCCCAAGGCTGCCCTTGGCGATCAGGTCGGGACTGGAACTGGCTGTAACCGCCGTCATGGGACTGAAACTCGATATACCGGGACTGCCCGGTGATTCGGGTCAGCCGACGTCAATAGCCCCGGGCGATCGCGAATTCGACCGTTTCGATCAGCGCTGCCTTGGCCTTGCCATTGGGGAAGCCCGCGATGGCGTCAATGGCGCGCTGGCCGAAATGGCGGGCGCGGTCGAGCGTCAGGTCGATCGCGCTGTGGCGGCGGAGCAGATCGGTCGCGTGCGCCAGATCCTCGTCCGAGGTGCGGTGGCCGATGATCGCGGCCTCCCAGAACTTGCGCTCCTCGGGCGTGCCATGGGCGTAAGCCAGAATCACCGGTAGCGTGACCTTACCGTCGCGGAAATCGTCGCCGACATCCTTGCCCATCTTGGCTGCGTCCGAGACATAGTCGATGGCATCGTCGACCAGCTGGAAGGCGATGCCGAGGTTGCGGCCATAGGCATCGAGCGCCAGTTCGTCGGCCTCGTTGCGTTCGGCCACGACAGCGGCGATCCGGCAGGCGGCCGCGAACAGAGCTGCCGTCTTGGCACCGATGATCGCAAGATAGCGTTCTTCGCTGGTTTCGATCTGGCGCTGCGCGGTCAGCTGATCAACCTCGCCCTCGGCGATAATCGCAGACGCTCCCGACAGGATCTTGAGCACCTTGAGCGAACCGTCCTCGACCATCAGTTCGAACGAGCGGCTGAACAGGAAATCGCCGACCAGCACCGTGGCGGGATTGCCAAACACCAGATTGGCGGCCTTCTTGCCGCGCCGCATGTCCGATCCGTCGACGACGTCGTCGTGCAGCAACGTCGCGGTGTGGATGAACTCGACCGCGGCGGCCAATTTGTGATGCCGGTTACCGGGATAGTCGAGCAGCCGCGCGCTTGCGAGCGTCAGCATCGGCCGCATGCGCTTGCCGCCGCCGGCGATCAGATGCCCGGCGAGCTCTGGAATCAGCGGAATTTTCGACTGCATGCGGTCCAGAATCACGCTGTTGACCGCATTCATGTCTTGCGCGACCAGCGCCATGATCGGGTCCAGGCTCGGGGCGGGTGCAGGAGCGCCACCGGGGCGGCCTATCGGGTGAACAGTCGCTGTCATGGGTTGCGATGTGGCAATCCGCATGGCTTAAGGCAAGCTCAAAGCGCAGCGCGCACCAATGCGTTGCCCGATTCTGACAAGGCACACGGCATATGGCGCAAGACCCGGTTCTGGCTTCATTTCGGCAAAGCATCGACAATATCGATGCTGCGCTCATCTTCATGCTGGCCGAGCGCTTCAAGATCACCAAGGCCGTGGGCGAGTACAAGGCGAAGACCGACCTGCCCCCTGCCGATCCCGGCCGCGAGGAAGAGCAGATCGCGCGGATGAAGCGGCTGGCGGTCGATGCCGATCTCGACCCCGATTTTTCCGAGAAGTTCCTGCGCTTCGTGATCGACGAGGTCATCCGCCATCACGAACGGATTCGCGACGAGAGCTGATCCGGGCCGCTCAGCGGATGTTTTCCCGCTGCTTGGGGGTCATCAGCACGCAGCCATAGCCTTCGCGATACTCCGCGCTTTCGGCCGCCATCAGGGGCACGGTAGCATCGATGCGCTTGGCATCCGCCGCTTCGCTGAGGCTCACCACCTCCATGCCCGGCTCCAGATCCTTCTCGCAATCGCCCAGTTCGCGCCCGCCGATATAGCGGCACGAACACACGACGCGGGCGGAATAGGCAGCGCCAGTCTGGCTGTAGGCGCGCAGGCTGGGCCACATCCAGGCGATTGCGGCCAGTGCGATCACCGCCAGCGCGAGCAGCACCCATCGCAAACGGCCGCCACTGCCCTGCATCCTGCCCATATTTCGAGTTGCCATTGATCCCCGCCTGATTGATGGAAGCAGCCATGAAGCACCGCATCCTGCTCGCCCTTGCCGCAACCGGCCTTCTTGGCGCAACCGCTTTCGGTCTTTACGGGATCGAGGGCAAGGCCGCCGATACCGGCGAGACGATGATCGCCGATGTCCCCGGCGTATCCACGCCTGCGCTCAATGCCGAGATCGACAAGCTGTTCAACGAGGACGAATTCGCCGAAACCCGCGCGCTGGTGATCATGCGCGGCGGCGAGATCGTCGCTGAACGCTATGCGCCGGGCTACGACCAGGGCACCAAGTTCATCAGCTGGTCGATGGCCAAGAGCGTGACTGCCGTGCTGGTGGGGCTGATGGTGGCCGATGGCCGGCTGGCGCTCGATGCCCCCGCCCCGGTGCCCGATTGGCAGCGCCCGGGCGATCCGCGCGGCGCGATCACGCTGCGGCATCTGCTGCACATGGCATCGGGCCTGCAGCATACCGAGGCCGGTGACCCGCCGTACCGATCGGACGAGGTGCGCATGCTGTTCCTCGACGGGCGCGACGACATGGTGCGCTATGCCGCGAGCCAGCCGCTGGAAGCCGAGCCTGGGGCGAAGTTCGAATATTCGACCAATACCACCGTCATCCTTGCGGACATCATCACCCGCCAGCTCACCGACAGCAAGGACCCAGAGGTGCGCCGCCGGGCGATGTTCGACTATATGCGCGGGCGGCTGATCGAGCCCCTGGGCATGACCTCGATGGTGCCGGAATTCGATGCCTCGGGGACGATGGTGGGCGGATCGATCATCCAGGCCAATGCCCGCGACTGGGCGAAGTTTGGCGAATTCCTGCGCAACAAGGGCTCGATCGCGGGCAACCAGTTCCTCACCCGCGGCTGGGTGGACTTCATGCTCACCAGCTCGCCCAACAATCCGACCTATGGCGGCCACATCTGGCTCAACAAGCCCAATGCACCAGGGCAGCGCAAGATCCTCTACCCCGATCTGCTGCCGCCCGATGTCTTTGCCGCGCAGGGGCATCTGGGCCAGTTCGTCATCGTCAGCCCCAGCCAGCGGCTGACGATCGTGCGGCTCGGCAAGACGCAGGACAACGAACTTGCCCCGGTCAAGGAGCAGATCGGCAAAATCGCCGCGATGTTCCCGAGGGGCTAGGCTGATCGCCCGACCTCTGTCAGACTGCCCGCAAGGTTGATCTTGCAGGGGGTATGGACATGCGACGGATGAAGTACACTGCGGCGCTGGCGGCGGCGGTCATGGCACTGAGCACGGTTCCGGCACCTGCCATGGCCATGTCTGCCGATAGCGCAGCTGAAGCTGCCAGGCCCGCAGTGTTCGTCCCCGCCAGTTTCGAGGTGCCGACGCTGGTGACGACCCCGTCGTTCAAGGTCGTGCCGCTGGGCCCCGATCTCGTGAAGGTCGATTTCGACGCCTATATGTCGTCGATCGAGCATCTGCAGAAGACCTTTACCCGCAGCACCAGCTGGCCGCACGCGGGTGTCACCGATGCCGACGCAATGAAGGACATGCAGACCGAGCAGGGCCGTTTCCAGCGGCGCGAATCGTTCGCCTATGCGGTGCTCACCCCCGATGGAAAGCGCGAGCGCGGCTGCGTCTACGTCTATCCCAGCGAGATCGAAGGCTATGACGCGGTGGTGACGATGTGGGTGACCAAGGCAGAATTCGACGCGGGCTTCGACGCCGAACTCTATGCCTGGGCGACCCAGTGGGTGGCTGAAAAATGGCCGTTCAAGCGCGTCGCCTATCCCGGCCGCAGCGTCGATTGGGACACCTGGGATGCCATGACCGCGGCGCAAAAGGCCAAGGATGCGCAGGCGAGCTGACACGCCTCTCGCCGCCGCCGGCGGGGAGAGCGATATCGCCGCTACCGCAGCCGGAAGGTTCCTGTGACCACAGTGAAGCACTGGCCGCCCAGCACCGCGCGGTCGCCATCAAGCGTGCAGCGCAGCAGGCCGCCGCGCTCGCTGGCCTGGCACGCCGAAAAGCTGTCACGCCCCAGGCGCTGTGCCCAGAACGGGGTCAGCACCGCATGCGCAGAGCCGGTGACGCTGTCTTCATCCACCCCTGCCCCCGGCACGAACACGCGGCTCAGCACGTCGGTGTCGACGCCCGGCGCCGTACAGATGAACTGGTCATCGCCCATTGCCGCCAGCGCCTTGAAATCGGGCTGCAGCGCCAGGACGTCGTCGGCGTGATCGAACAGCAGCACGTTATAGCGCCCCGGATAGGCATGATATTCGCTCGGCAACCCGCCCAGCAGGCTGGTCCAGTCGGGCAGCGGCGCGGGCGATGGCGGATAGGCAGGCAATGACAGCGACAGCATGTCGCCGTTGCGCGTGACGCTCAGCACCCCGGCCTTGCGGGTCAGAAACCGCACCGCGTCACCAGCAAAGCCATTCTCGAAGACATAATGGCCCGCCGCCAGCGTGGCATGGCCGCACAGCGCGATCTCGACCGCAGGCGTGAACCAGCGCAATTCGTAATCGGCCTCATCGCCGTCCAGCGGCACGATGAACGCGGTTTCGGCAAAGTTGTTCTCTTCGCCGATCGCCTGCAGCACGGAATCATCGAGCCAGGCCTCGAGCGGCATCACCGCCGCCTGGTTGCCCGTAAACGGGCGGCCGGCAAAGGCGTCGATATGGCAATAGGGCAAGGTTGCAGGCAGATCGGTCATGGGTAGAGCAGTCCTTCGGTCCATCCGGTGGGCGTGCGCGTGAACACGCGGCGATGGTGCAGCCGGTGATCGCGATCTTCCCAGAACTCGATCCGCTGCGGCACAACGCGGAAGCCAGACCAATGCGGCGGGCGCGGCACGGGTTTGTCGGCAAACAGCGCCTGCACTTCTGCAAACCGCTGTTCGAAGATCGCGCGCTCGGGCAGCGGACGCGACTGATCGGACGCCCAGGCACCCAGCTGCGAATCGCGCGAGCGGCTGGCGAAATAGGCATCGGCGGTCGCTGCATCGACTGGCTCTACGGGCCCTTCGATCCGGATCTGCTGGCGCTGCGACTTCCAGTGGAACAGCAGCGCGGCGTGCGGGTTGGCGAGCAGCTCGCCACCCTTGCGCCCCTCGTAATTGGTATAGAAGACGAACCCATCGGGCCCATGGCCCTTCAGCAGCACCATGCGCACCGAGGGGTGTCCCTGCTCGTTCGCCGTCGCCAGCGCCATGGCGTTGCTGTCGTTGATCTCGGTCTCGCGGGCTTGGGCATACCATGTATCGAACAGCGCAAAGGGATCGTCGGCCATCTCATCCTGCCTTGGTCAATGCGGCTCGCTTGACTGCCTTAACCATATAAGACAGTGGTGAATCCGCCAGAGCGGCTTATGGCGCAGCGCCAAAGCGATGAACAGGGTTTTGCAACGGTCATCAGAAGGATAGCCGGCGATGTGGGAACAGATTTTCGGGGCAGCCAACCTGCTGGCGATGATCGCCTGGGCAGTGCTGATCCTTGCCCCCCGCCGCGAAAGCGTGATGCGCGGCCTTTTCTTCGGGCCCGTTCTGCTACTGGCGCTCGGCTATGTGACCGGGCTGACGCTGGTGCTGACCGGCGCGGTGCCGACCGGCGGCGGCGCGGATTTCTCGACGATCGAAGGCGTCCGCAGCATCTTCGCGAGCGACCCCGGGGTGACGATCGGCTGGGTGCATTACCTCACGTTCGACCTGTTTGTCGGTCTGTGGATCGCGCGCAACGCCGATGCGCACGGGCTTGGCGACCTGAAAGGTCGATTGATCCAGGCCCCCATCCTGTTCTTCACCTTTGCCGCGGGGCCTTTCGGGCTGGCGCTGTATATCGGGCTGCGCGCAATTTTCTGGCGCAGGCACTCGGCTCATCTGATACCGGCTTGAAAAATGCCCTGCCCCTCCCCCAGATATTGTTGTAAATCGGCAACAATGGATAATCTCACCAACAATGGCGACCACATTCATGGCTGATCCCTATGCAATTCTCGGCGTGACCAAAGGCGCGAGCGAGAAGGACATCAAGAGCGCGTACCGCAAGCTCGCCAAGGAGCTGCACCCGGATTACAATAAGGACAATCCGGTGGCTGCAGCGCGCTTTTCCGAGGTGACGCGGGCGTACGACCTGTTGTCCGACAAGGACAAGCGGGCCCGCTTCGACCGGGGCGAGATCGACATCGACGGCAATCCGGCCGCTCCTTTCGGCTTTGGCGGAGGCGGCGGCTTTCGTCAGCAGGGCCGCTCGAGCGAGAATGCGGGCTTTTCCGGCTTCGGCAACGACGGCATCGATTTTGCAGACATTTTCGATGGGCTGTTCGGCGGACTGGGCGGCGGCGGTGGTGGCACCTACCGGGGTGGCGCACGCAGCAATGCCCCCAAGGGTGCCAACGTTGCCTATAAGCTGGCGGTCGATTTCACCGATGCTGCCACGCTCAAGCCGCAGCGGATCACGCTGGCCGATGGCAAGACGATCGACCTCAAGCTGCCCAATGGGGTCGAGACAGGCACCAACATGCGCATGTCGGGCAAGGGCCAGCCGGGGCCAGGCGGCCCGGGCGACGGCATCGTCACGATCGAGGTCCGGCCGCACCGCTTCTTCCGCCGCGATGGCGACAATGTCAGGCTCGACCTGCCAATCACGCTCAGGGAAGCAGTGGCGGGCGGCGATGTTCGCGTGCCTACCGTCGATGGCGCGGTGATGCTGAAGATCAAGCCGGGCAGCCAGTCGGGCCAGCAGCTGCGTCTCAAGGGCAAGGGTTTCCACGGCAAGACCGGGACGCGCGGCGACCAGATCATCGAACTGCAAATCCGCCTCCCCGAAGGCGGCGATGCGGCACTCAGCGCGTTCGTTGACGGCTGGCAGGCGGACTATGACCCGCGGTCCGGCTTGCTAGGCTGACCCCCCGATTTCACGATGGCGATTTTCAAACCGTTGAAGCCGGACACACTGAAGCAATTGCGGGCAACATCGCTGGGCATTACCCGTGAGGTGACTGGCAACGTCCTGGTGCATGGCGGCGTGGTGGCGGGCAATTTCGCCTATCTGTCGCTGCTGACCATTTTTCCGTTCTTCATCGTCGCCGCAGCGCTGGGCGGCGTGTTCGGGCGGAGCGAATATGGACAGCAGGCGGTGAACGCGTTTCTTGCCGCCGTCCCGCCCAGCATGGCGTCGGTCATTGGCGCACCTGTCCAAGCCGCAATGTCGGCGCGCACGGGGCCCTTGCTGTGGCTGGCCGTGATCGTCGGGCTGTGGACCACCGGCAGCCTGATCGAATCGATCCGGTCGGTGATCCGCCGGGCGTATGGCACCACCAACAACAAGCCGTTCTGGCGCTATCGCCTGGGATCGATGGCACTGATCATCATCGCGGTCATCGCGACGATGCTGGCATTGAGCATGCAGGTGGTGCTGGTGGGCGCAGCCGAAGTCATTGCCGCCAGCGTCCGCTTTCCGCAGAATGCCAACGCGCTGGTGGCCTTCAGCCAGCTGTTCACCTTTTTGGTGCTGCTGGCGATGCTCTATCTGGTGTTCGGAATGCTCACGCCGACGATCTATCGCCGCGCCGGCCACCCGATCTGGCCGGGGCCCCTGTTCATCAGCATCTGGTGGATGGTCAGCCTCGCAGTGCTGCCCTTCTTCTTGAGCACCTTTGCCGATTACGACCTCACCTATGGCAGCCTGGCAGGCGTGATGGTGAGCCTCATTTTCTTCTTCCTCATCGGCCTTGCTATGGTAATCGGGGCCGAACTGAACGCCGCGATTGCGCGAGCGCGCGGCGGTGTGCCGCAAGAAACAGCCATTGAATAAGGATCAAAGCATGGACGGACTGATGCAGGGCAAACGCGGCCTCATCATGGGGCTTGCCAACAACAAGTCGCTGGCCTGGGGCATCGCGCAGAAGCTGGCCGAACATGGCGCGGAACTGGCGTTCTCCTATCAGGGCGAAGCACTCGGCAAGCGCGTCATCCCGCTCGCAGCGGAACTGGGCAGCGATTTCACGTTCGATTGCGACGTCGCCGACATGGGCGCGCTCGACCGCGCCTTCGAAACGCTGGCTGCACGCTGGCCGACGATCGATTTCGTCGTTCACGCCATCGGCTTTTCGGACAAGAACGAGCTGCGCGGCAAATATGTCGATACCAGCCTCGACAACTTCCTGATGACCATGAACATCTCCGCCTATTCGCTTGTTGCGGTGGCGAAAAGAGCGCGCGCGATGATGCCGAACGGCGGGTCGATCGTGACCTTGAGCTATTATGGCGCGGAAAAGGTGATCCCGCACTACAACGTGATGGGCGTCGCCAAGGCCGCACTGGAAACCAGCGTCAAATACCTCGCCAACGATCTGGGCCAGGAAAACATCCGCGTGAATGCGATCTCCGCAGGACCAATCAAGACGCTCGCCGCCAGCGGCATCGGCGACTTCCGCTACATCCTCAAGTGGAACGAATACAACGCCCCGATGCGCCGCAACGTGACCATCGAGGATGTCGGCGGTGCCGGGCTCTATCTGTGCTCGGACCTGTCGTCGGGCGTTACCGGCGAGACCCACCATGTCGATGCCGGCTATCACGTCGTGGGCATGAAGCAGGAAGACGCACCGGATATCGCGCTGGACCAGTAACCTCGGTTTGCAGGCGCGCCATCTGGACAGCGCAGGCGCAATGCCGCAAAGCGCGCGCGATACCCTTGCGCCGGAACGGATTGCCTCATGAGCTTCAACACCTTTGGTCGCGTCTTTCGCTTCACCACCTGGGGAGAAAGCCATGGTCCGGCGCTGGGCGTGGTTGTTGATGGCTGTCCACCGGGGCTGACGCTGAGCGAGGCGGACATCCAGCCGTTCCTTGATGCCCGTCGCCCCGGCACGTCGCGCTTCACCACCCAGCGCCAGGAGCCCGATGCGGTGCGCATTCTGTCGGGCGTGTTCGAGGGCCGCACCACCGGCACGCCGATCAGCCTGATGATCGAGAATGTCGACCAGCGCTCCAAGGATTACAGCGAGGTCGCCAAGGCCTATCGCCCCGGCCATGCCGATTATGCCTATGACGCCAAATACGGCTTTCGCGATTATCGCGGCGGGGGCCGTTCCAGCGCGCGCGAAACCGCTGCGCGGGTGGCGGCCGGCGGTGTGGCGCGGCTGGTGATCCCCGAAGTCACGCTGACCGCCTATGTCTGCGAGCTCGGCGGCGATTCGATCGACCCTGCCCGCTTCGATGCTGCAGAAATCGGCCGTAACCCGTTCTTCTGCCCCGATCCTGAGGCAGCCAAGCGCTGGGAAGCCAGGGTCGATGCCGCGCGCAAGGCCGGCAGTTCGCTGGGCGCGGTGGTCGAATGCGTCGCGACAGGCGTCCCGGCAGGCTGGGGCGCACCGCTCTACGCCAAGCTGGACAGCGAACTGGCCGCTGCGGCGATGTCGATCAACGCGGTCAAGGGCGTCGAGATCGGCGACGGCTTTTCCGCCGCACGGCTGAGCGGCGAGCGCAATGCCGACCCGATGCGCCCGGGTGCCGAAGGCGCGCCCGAATTCCTGGCCAACCATGCCGGCGGTATCGCCGGGGGCATTTCGACGGGCCAGCCGGTCGTCATTCGCGTCGCGTTCAAGCCGACCAGTTCGATTCTCACCCCGGTCGAGACCATCACCCGCGACGGCGAGGCGAGCGAGATCGTCACCAAGGGCCGTCACGACCCGTGCGTCGGCATTCGCGGCACGCCGGTGGTCGAGGCGATGGTGGCCCTGGTCCTGGCCGACCAGAAGCTGCTGCACCGCGCCCAGTGCGGTTGAGCGCTGGTTCGCACCACGTCTGATCGCCGGTTCCCGTAGCGGCAGTTGACGTAAACGTAACAATTCGCCGCGAAGCGATTGCCTCTGTCGTGCAACTGTGTCTAGCATGGTGGCAACAGCAGCCGCCTGCCCATGACGGGTGAAGATGCGGCGCGACAGGAGAGTGAATGACCGTGACGCCCAACCGGGCAGGCCATGCCGGTGCGCCGCCTGCCGAGGCCGCATCCGCGCCGTCCGCCGCCACGACCGCCGGCCCTGGCTCGCCCGGTGCCACCACACCGCGCGTGATGCTGTGGACGTTGATGATCATCTATATCTTCAATTTTCTCGACCGGCAGATCGTGTCGATCCTCGCCGAGCCGATCAAGCGCGACTTCCAGCTGAGCGATACCCAGCTCGGATTGATGACCGGGCTGGCATTCGCGCTGTTCTACACATTGCTGGGCATCCCGATCGCGCGCTATGCCGACCGCAGCACCACCAACCGGGTGTCGCTGATCGCCTGGTCGGTGGCGATCTGGTCGGCGATGACGATGGCGTGCGGCGCGGCGCGCACCTTTCCCCAGCTGCTGCTGGCGCGCGTCGGGGTCGGTGTCGGAGAAGCCGGCTGCACGCCTGCGGCGCACTCGCTGATCACAGACAGCGTGCCTGCCGACAAGCGGTCTTCCGCCATCGCCTTTTACGGGCTGGGGATCCCCATTGGATCGCTGCTGGGCATGGTCATCGGCGGCGGGCTCGCCGATGCCTATGGCTGGCGGACCGCCTTCTATTTCGTCGGCATGCCGGGCCTGCTGCTGGCCCTGCTGGTGCCGTTCCTGATGAAGGAACCGCGCCGCGCGGGCATGCTGGCCGGTGAGCGCATGCCCACCGCCCGGCCGCAGGTTCCTGTCAAGGAAGCCCTGCGCGAGCTGGCCACATCGCGCTGCTTCGTGTTCCTGTGCATCGCCGGCGGGCTGATTGCCTTCCTGTCCTATGGCAAGGGCGTGTGGGTGGCGGTGCTGTTCATCCGCAACTTCGGCCTGTCCCCGGGCGAAACCGGCCTGTACCTCGGCGTCACTCTGGGCGTTGCCAGCATGATCGGCACCTGGGGCGGCGGCAAGCTGGCCGACCATTTCGGCAAGCGCGATCGCAAGCATCTGCTGACCGGCCCTGCCATTGCGATTGCTCTTGCCGCGCCGATCCTGTTCCTTGCCTATCGAGCGACCGACTGGCGCGTTGCGCTGGCGCTGCTGGTGCTGCCGACCGCGATGAACATCATGTATTACGGCCCGATGTATGCGTGCGTGCAGGGGCTGGTGCGACCGGAACTGCGCGCGGTTGCGGCATCGGTGATGCTGTTTTCGCAGAACCTGATCGGCCTGGGCCTTGGGCCCCTGCTGTTCGGCATGATGTCGGATGCCTTCCAGCCGATGGCCGGAGAAGACAGTGTTCGCTGGGTCCTGTACGGCGCGGCCTGGCTGGGCCTCATCCCTGCTTTTCTGTTCTGGCGCGCGAGTTTGCGGCTGACACGGGAACTGAAGAGCGGGTAAGGCATATCAGCTGATTGCACGTTAACGGGGGGCCAGCAGCCTATGGACGAGATCCGGCTGTTCATCGAAACCTGGCAGGCCCCGATCGGGCTTGTCATCCTGGGGCTGATGTTTGTCGGCTTCATCATGGAACGCTTTCCCGCAGCGGTGATCGCGATCCTGGGGGCCTGCTCGTTCCTGTTTCTGGGCATCATCGATTCCAAGCAGCTGTTTTCGGTCTTCTCGAGCAGCGCGCCGATCACCATCGGGGCGATGTTCATCCTGTCCGGCGCCCTGCTGCGCACCGGGACCATCGATGCCATTGCCGGCGCGATCATCAGCCGGGCTGCCCGCCACCCTCGGCTGGCCGTGGGCGAAATGTTCTTGGGCGTCTATGTCGCCTCTGCCTTCATGAACAACACGCCGGTGGTGGTGGTGATGATCCCGATCATCCTGCGACTGGCCCAGGCCACCGGCTATTCGGCCAAGAAGCTGCTGATTCCCTTAAGCTTCGTGTGCATTCTGGGCGGGACAACCACCCTGATCGGCACGTCGACCAATTTGATCGTCGATTCGGTGGCGCGTTCGAACGGTCTGCCGGCCTTCGGTATCTTCTCGATCACGCCCTACGGCCTGATCGCAGGGGTTGCGGGCATGATCATGCTTGCGGCGTTCAGTAGCTGGCTGCTGCCCAAGGACGATGCCGACATGGCGAGCGGCACGGCGAACGACGAGCTCTTCCTCACCGAGCTGACCATCCGCAACGCCTCCAGCCTGCGCGGCAAGACGCTGGGCGAGACACCGATCGCCAAGCGCTCCAAGATTCAGGTGACGGCCCTGAAGCGCGATGGCCGCTATATCCGTCACAACCTGACACGCGAGATCCTGCTGCCCGACGATGTCGTGGTGATCCGCACCGATCTTCCCGAGCTGATGTCGCTGCGCAAGAGCGCGGACTTCAAGGTCGGCATCGTGCGCAAGGGCGATGTCGGGGCCATGGGCGACGTGGTGGTCGAGGCCATGGTCGCCCCCAGCCACCCCAGCATCGGCAACCGGCTGTACGACATCCCGTTCCTGTCGCTGCTCAATGTCCGGATCCTGGGTCTCAGTCGTTATCGCAACCTGCCGCGGTCCGACCTGCCCAACGCCAAGATCCACGCCGCCGACAAGCTGGTCGTCACCGGATCCAAGGCGGATATCGCACGGATGTACGAGAACCCGAACCTGTTCGGCATCACCAGCACCAATGCTCGCGCGTTCCGCCGCGACAAGGCGCCGCTGGCGATCGGTGCGCTGGCAGCGGTCGTCATTCTGTCCGCGCTCAACGTGCTGGCGATCGAGGTGGCCGCGATCCTGGCGGTCGGCTTCATCCTGATCGCCCGCTGCATCGATGCCGAGGAAGCCTGGGGATCGATCGACGGCAACGTGCTGGTCTTGATCTTCGGCATGCTGGCAGTGGGGCTGGCCCTCGAGGAGGCGGGCAGCGTAAACATGGTGGTCGATGCGCTGGCGCCCTTCCTGACCGAAGCGCCCATCTGGGCAGTGGTTTTCGCGGTCTACATCGTCTCGGTGTTGCTGACAGAGATCATTACCAACAATGCCGTGGCGATCATCGTCACACCGATCGTGATCAAGCTGGGCAATGATCTGGGGATCGATCCGCGTCCGCTGGTGATCGCAGTAATGTTCGCGGCATCGGCGAGCTTTGCCACGCCCATCGGATACCAGACCAACACCCTGGTCTACGCTGCTGGCAACTACCGCTTCACCGATTTCTTCAAGGCCGGCATTCCGCTGACGATCGGGGTCGGCCTTGCCACCTGCTTTGCGATCATCGCGCTGGGCTGAACACCGGCAAACTTGGCCCTCGCGGAAACCGTCTCCTAGCCCCGCGCGTAATCAACGCGTCAGGGGATGCATCTTGGGTTTCTGGTTTCGAATTCCGCTGTGGCAACGCGTCATCGCCGCCCTTGTTCTGGGGGTGATTACCGGGCTCGTCTGGGGCGAAGGAGCAGTTGCGATCAAATGGATCGGCGACCTGTTCATCCGGGCGATCAAGATGCTGGTCGTCCCGCTGATCTTCTTCTCGCTGGTGGCGGGTGTCGCGTCGATCGGCGATGTGCGCAAACTGGGGTCGGTCGGCGGGCGGGCGATGCTCCTGTTCCTGGTGACCGGGCAGCTCTCGGCCATCCTGGGCCTGACCATGGGAACACTGATCCAGCCCGGTTTGGGCGTGGACGCCAGTCTCGCCGGTACCGCCGATACGCCCGCCCCGCAGACCCGTACCGCCAGCGAAATGATCCTCAAGATGGTGCCCGAGAATGTCGTCGAGGCCATGGCAACCACCGACGTCCTCGCGCTGATCGTGTTCTCTCTGTTGCTGGGAATCGGCATATTGATGGCCGAAAAGGACGGCGAACCCGTTGCCCGCATATTCGATTCCGGCGCGGTCATCATGCAGAAGGCCACGATCCTGGTGATGGAGCTGACCCCGTTCGGCGTGTTTGCGCTGATGGCATGGGTTGCCGGAACCTTCGGGTTCGAAGGGCTGGTGCCGCTCGCCAAGCTGGTGGCGCTCAACTATATCGGCTGTGCCATCATCATCCTGGTCATCTATTCGGCCATGATCCGCTTTCTCACCCGGCTGCCGGTGATCGATTTCTTTCGCGGGATGGTCGATGCCATCGCGGTCAGCTATTCGACCGCCTCATCCAACGCGACGCTGCCGGTCACCTTGCGCTGCACCCAGCGTAACCTGGGCGTCTCGTCCAGCGTGTCGAGCTTTGTCGTCTCGCTGGGCGCGACGGTCAACATGAACGGCACCGCGATGTATCTGGGCCTGGCGACCTTGTTCGGCGCGCAGATCTTCGGCGTCGACCTGAGCTGGGGCGACTATGCGATGATCATGGTGACATCGACTCTGGGCGCGGTGGGCGCAGCGGGGATTCCCGGCGCCGGGCTGATCATGATGGCACTGGTGTTCGGATCGGTCGGGGTGCCGCTCGAGACGATCGCTCTGGTGGCCGGCGTCGACCGTATCATGGACATGATCCGCACCACGACCAACATTACCGGGGATGCGGCTGTGGCCGTCTGCGTTGCTGCCGGGACCGGAGATCTCGACCGCGCCGAGATGATATCCGACGACGACGTGTGAAAACCCGGCCTCAGCCGGCCTTGGGCGTCTTGATCAGCTTGACCGGGGTGAATTGCCCCAGCCCGCAGCTGGCGCCGCGATTGAACCCGCCACCGACATTCTGGAGCACGGTGATGATATCCACGTTGCACAGCTGGGTCAGCGATGTGGAATAGGTGAATGTGCGATCGAAGCCGAGGCCGCCGCACTGCTGTGGCAGCTCGTTCCGATAGACCTTGCCCCCCGCCATGATGAAATCGATGGTCCGGTTGTCGCGGACCTGGCTGTTACGGATCTGCGAGAGGTTGATGCAGCTGATGGGTTCTCCCACCACTTCGGCGGCGGGTACCCGCGACTTTCTGGGTGCAGTCGGTTCGCCCTGCGCCAGGGCCATCGCCTGCAGCGCGAACAGCGCAGCGCCCGTGACAATCAAGCCGGTGGCGATCAGGCGACGATTGGCAGGCATGGCGATTCCTTTCGGGTCGTGGGGCGCGGGCGATTGTGCCCTTCGCACCCTTGCAACGCGATGAACGACCGCCGGAGAGTATCAGCCCGCGATCATCTCCGCCAGCACCGCCAGACAATCATGCGCCAGCAGCTTCGACCGCTCCGGGCTCCACCCTTGGTCTGGGCATGGCAGATCGTCATTGTCCTTGAACGGCATTTCCAGCGTCATCGCCACACAGCCATGCGAGGGACCAAAGCGTTCGGCGAGCTGGTTGGTCGACATCGACAGGTTGGCCCGGCCCGCAGCAGCGCGCGGATAGCCCTGCGCGGTCTGGAAGTCGGGCGTCCGCGCAGCCAGCAGGTCGCGATACCGCTCGTAGCGCGCGCCCTGATCCTCGGTCCAGGACGGGATGCCGTCGAACCCGGCGATGAACACGTGCGGGATCGCCTCGTCTCCATGCACGTCCATCGCCCAGTGGACGCCGGTCGCGTCCATCGCATCGCGCACGCACACAACCTCGGGGCTGCGCTCGGCGCTGGGTTCATGCCATTCGCGGTTGAGGTTCACCCCCACCGCGTTGGTACGCAGATGGCCGCGCGCAGAACCATCCGGGTTCATATTGGGCACAATATGCAGGGTCGCCTTCTTGCGAAGCAGCCGCGCATGCGGGTCGGCGGGATCGGTCAGCTTTTCCAGCGCCCCTTCCATCCACCATTCGGCCATGCTTTCGCCGGGGTGCTGGCGTGCATAGAGCCAGACCTGGATCGGCCCTTCGCCCATCTCCAGGCAGTCGATGGGCTGACCCTCGATACTCTGGCCGAGCTCGCGGTGCCGAACGCCTGCGCGGCTGGCAATCTCAGCCACCAGGTCGTGATGCCGTTCCATCGAATAAGGCGCAAAATAGGCGAACCAGGCAACGCCGCCGGTCATCTGGTAATGGATGGTCAGGCGACCTTGCGCCGCGTCATAAGAGGTATCGGTGCGGCCCCAGAAATCGCGATCCTCGCTGACACAGGCGCGATAGCCCGGCCAGCCGCCCGGATAGGCCGAATCCTTGAGACCGGTGATCACCAGCTCCAGCTCATCGCCCGGCTGCGCGGCGACGCGGAAGTGGAACCACTGGAAGAAATCCGAATCCTTGTCCTTTCGAATCGCAAGCTCGGCGCGCCAGGAGCGGGGAGACGTCGGGGCGACCGACTGGACGGTGATGTTGCCTGAATCGAAAGCGCACGAAATGCTGGGAGCATGGGTCTGGGTCATGGCACGCTGATAGTCGCTCCAGACTCGCCGGGAAAGCGGGTAAACAGGCCTTGGGCGAGTTTTGCCGCATTCAGCTGGGTCTCGGCCATGGGCGAGCCCGCCTTGGCCTCGA
Organism: Sphingomonas sp. 35-24ZXX; assembly: GCF_000786215.1. Classification (GTDB taxonomy): domain Bacteria; phylum Pseudomonadota; class Alphaproteobacteria; order Sphingomonadales; family Sphingomonadaceae; genus Blastomonas. The sequence goes on along the minus strand of NZ_JROG01000001.1, from coordinate 320,233 downwards.
CACTGGCGCGTCCCTCCCACAGCACGGTACCGTCGCTCGCACGAATGTTCGCGAACATTTGCGTCGCAATCCGGTCCTTGGGGCGACCGCCCAGATTGATGCCGATACCGACCCCGACACCCGATCCAAAGCCGCCCGTGCCTCCGCCGACGCCGACGGACACCGGGCTGCGATCATCGGCCACCGGAGACAGGACCGATCGCTCGATCCGCACGGTCGCGGTCTGCACGCCGGTCGCGTCTCGCGCGCCGACCGGCAGCACCTGATAGCCGATGCGTTCCAGCTCGCGCTCCACGGCGGTCGCATAGCTGCGATATTCCAGCGCGGCGCTATCCATGCCCTCGCCGGCAATCACGCGAATCGGGCCGCGCCCCAGCTCGGCGGCTCTGTCTGGCGACACGAAGCGGACCGCTTCCACCGGCCCTGCAGGAGAAACGCAGCCCCCTGCGAGCAGCGCGAGCGCCAGCACGCCCCCGGTTGCCGCCTGCCCCAATGTGCGTGAAAAGCCCATGATGTTCGCGCCCTTTCTGCCCGCAATCCTGTACGAGCCTTCCCTGCCTGCCTAGCGCACATGGCGATGAACCGGCAATGAAGCGCAGAAAAATCACGCGCGGAAACCTCGGGCATGCTTGACTTTGGATGGTCGCCCACGTATCCGCGCCGCTTTCCGGCATGGTTGATCCGGCCCGGCAAACGCGAAGACTCAGCGGTTGCCGTCCGACTCCATGACCCTGCATCGTTTTCAATCAAGGGCCCGAACGTCATGAAGATTCGCAATTCGCTGAAGTCGCTCAAGGATCGCCATCGCGACAACCGCGTGATCCGTCGTCGCGGCCGCACCTATGTGATCAACAAGACCAACCGTCGCTTCAAGGCTCGCCAGGGCTGAACCGCGCTGCTGCGTCCTGACGGCCGCGCAGAATACAGGTTGGATAGAGCATCAAAGGCTCCGGAGGGCTCCGGGGCCTTTTGCTTGCGCGTTTGATGGGGACAGACAATGTCGCAACCGGTAGATGCCATCATATTCGATGTCGGCAATGTGCTCTATCAATGGGACATCCGGCACCTCTACGCCCGACTGATCGACGATCCGGCCGAACTCGATCATTTCGTCACGCACATTGTCACGCCGGAATGGCATTTCCAGCATGATGCCGGGCGTCCGCTGGCCGAGATGGTCGAGGAACTCACCGCGCAATATCCCCATCACGCGGAATTGATCGCGCAATATGTCCCGCGCTGGCTGGAAACGATCCCGGGGCCGGTTCCCGGGATGATCGACATGGCCGAAAGGCTGGCGTTGCTGGGCTACCCACTGTTCGGCATCACCAATTTTGGCGTCGAGTTCTGGGACATGTTCCGCCCCACCGCACCGATCTTCGATCTGTTTCGCGACATCGTCGTCTCGGGCGCGGAGAAGCTGGTGAAGCCAGACCCCGCCATCTACCGGCTCGCCATCGCCCGCTTCGGCATCGATCCGGCGCGCACGCTGTTCATCGATGACCGCGAGGACAATATTGCCAGTGCCATCGCTTGCGGGCTGCAGGGGCATGTGTTCCGGGATACCGCGACGCTCGAGGCTGACCTTCTGGCGCGGGGCGTGATCGAGAATGTGACTACATGATGGTCACCGACTATGCTATGGCAGCGCCATGCAGATGTCGATCCGCGAAGCCAAAGCTCGTTTCTCTGAAGCCATCGCTGCAGCCATGCGCGGCGAACGCGTGGTGATTACCCGCCACGGCCGCGCTATGGTCGAGCTGATCGCCGCGACAGGCAAGCAGTCGCTGAATTTTGCCGCTGCCGACGCCTATCTGGCCGACATCGGTTGGGATTCAAGCACCATGAAACTGCCGCAGCATTTCGACGATCCCGCGTTCAGCCGTAACGTGCTGGGCCTTGACGATTGAGGCTGCTGCTCGACACGCACATTGCCTATTGGCTCGCGGTCGAGCGGCCTGCACTGTCCGGCAAAGAACTTGCGACTCTGACGGAAGCGGATAACGAAATCCTGGTGTCGGCTGTCGCGATCTGGGAACTGCGGCTCAAATGGAACAGCTTTCATGTGTCCGGTACGCGCAAGGGACCGGGTGACCCGACACCGGTTCTCGGTGCGCTGAAGCGGATGGGGCTGGATATCCTGCCGCTGGACGCCGAAACCGCAGCTACCCCCCTCATCGTCCCGCTCGCCCACAAGGACCCGTTCGATGAACTGCTGCTCGTCCAGGCGCAGCGGACCGGTGCGCGGCTGTTGACGCGCGACCGGGCCCTGCTGGAACACCCCCTGGCCTATCAGTCGTTATAACCCTTCAGTTCCTCGCCGGTCAGCGTGACGATATGAAGCACGTTGGTCGAACCGGGCGTGCCGAACGGAACGCCTGCCAGCGCGATGATCCGGCCGCCGGCTTCGCCAAAGCCATGACGCAAAGCCATGCGCTTGCCCTTGCCGATCATCTCCTCGAAGCTGCCGATATCGCGCGTCACGACCGGATAGGCCCCCCAAAGCAGGCCCACGCGCCGCGCCGTCTCGCGCGACGGGGTCAGCACCATCACCGGCACGGCGGGCCGCTCGCGCGATACGCGCCGCGCGGTCGAGCCCGACAGGGTAAAGCAAACGATCGCGCTGACGCGCACGGTGTTGGCGATCTCGCTGCACGCGGCAGACAGCGCATCGGCGGTGGTCGCATCAGGCAGCGTCTCGATGAAATGGACGCGCGCGCTATAGCCCGGATCGCTTTCGACCTGCGTCGCGATGCGGTCCATCATGCCGACCGCGAGTTCGGGCCAGTCGCCTGCCGCGGTCTCAGCCGAAAGCATCACCGCATCGGCGCCGTCATAGACCGCATTGGCGACATCGGAGACCTCGGCGCGGGTCGGCGACGGGCTGGTGATCATCGATTCGAGCATCTGCGTGGCGACGACCACCGGCTTGCCCGAACGGCGCGCGGTCTCGACGATACGCTTCTGCATCACCGGCACCTCTTCGGGCGCCATTTCCACGCCCAGATCGCCGCGCGCGACCATCACCGCATCCGACATTTCGATGATCGCCTCGAGCGAGGCGAGCGCGGCGGGCTTTTCGATCTTGGCGATCAGCGCGGCACGCCCGCCGATCAGGCTGCGCGCTTCGGCAACGTCATCGGGCCGCTGGACGAAGCTCAAGGCGATCCAGTCCGCACCCATGTCGAGCGCAAACGCCAGGTCGCGCCGGTCCTTTTCGGTCAGCGCCGCCATCGGCACCAGGCTGTCGGGGACGTTCACCCCCTTGCGGTCGGAAATGAACCCGCCCACCTCGACCGAGCACAGGATTTCGGTCTCACCGGGGCGCAGCACGCGCAGCACCATCTTGCCGTCGTCGATCAGCAGCCGCTGGCCCTTGTCGAGCGCGGCGAAAATCTCCTTGTGCGGCAGGTAGGCGCGCTGATCATCACCGGGTTCCGGGTTCGAATCGAGCGTGAAATGCTGGCCGTGCTTCAGGAAAGCCTTGCCGTCCTTGAACGTGCCGACCCGCAGTTTGGGGCCCTGAAGGTCGCACAGGATCGTGATCGGCCGCTGCAGCCGCGTCTCGATCTGGCGGATCGTGTTGATCGTCGTCGCATGCGTGGCGTGGTCGCCATGGCTCATGTTGACACGGAATGCATCGGCCCCGGCGCGGAACAGCTTCTCGATCATGTCCGGGCTGCTGCTCGCCGGGCCCAAGGTTGCCAGAATCTTGACCTTGCGGCTGCGCTTGGCGATAGTCTTGCTCACATCTTTCCCCTGGACTGGTATCGCCGTAGACGCTTGCAAATCGTAACGGCATGGTCGCGCGTTGCTTAGGCCAGACCGTCTCCAATCGCAAAACCGTTGTGGAAAAATTTATATGACTGATGCCATCCCTTCCCCGCCCACCGAGATCGACATCCCCGATGATGTTGCTGCCGCCGCCTTCCGCCGCCTGGTCGGCCATCTGCGCCACCGGCATGATGCCGAAAACATCGATCTGATGGGTCTTGCCGGCTTCTGCCGCAATTGCCTGGCCGACTGGGTGCAGGAGGCTGGCGGCGCGCCCGACCGCGACAGCGCCCGCGCACTGATCTACGGCATGGACTTTGCGACCTGGAAATCCCGCTACCAGGGCGAAGCCAGCGAAGAACAGATCGCCCGCATGAAGGAAAGCGTGGCGAAGAACGCCGACCACCCTTAAGGGGGCGATCCACCATTTGCGCGTCGGGAGATTCGCCCGGTGCCCCATCCGAAATGAAAGACAGATCATGAGCGAACCCATCATGTCGGCCGACGACCAGCTGCGCCTTTTCATCGAACGCATCGAGCGCCTGGAAGAAGAGCGCAAGGGCGTCGCTGACGACATTCGCGACACCTATAACGAAGCCAAGTCGCAGGGCTATGACGCCAAGATCATGCGCCAGATCGTCCGCCTGCGCAAAATGGAGCCGCACGATCGGCAGGAAATGGAAGCGATCCTCGACACCTACAAGGCCGCTCTGGGCCTGGGTTGATCTGAAAGAATGGCGGCGATCCATATCCGCGACGGGCAGCCCCGTGACGGAGAGGCCCTCGCCGCCATCTACGCGCCTTTTGTCGAGCAGAGCTGGGTCAGCTTCGAAACCGAAGCCCCCAGCGCCGACGAAATGGCGCGCCGCATCGCAAATTACGGCGCATCGCACGCATGGCTGGTGGCGGAAAGCGATGGCCAGATCGCAGGCTATGCCTATGCCAGCCCGCACCGGGTTCGCGCCGCTTACGCTACCTCTGCCGATATCGCGATCTACATCGCCCCGCACGCGCAGGGCCAGGGCGTGGGCCGCGCGCTCTATACCGCGCTGTTCGATCGGTTGAAGGCCAGATCCATCCACGCCGTCTTCGCTGGCATCGCCCTGCCCAACACAGCCAGCATCGCGCTGCACGAGGCGATGGGCATGGTTCCTGTCGGCATCTATCGCGAGGTGGGCTGGAAGCTGGGTGGCTGGCGCGATGTCGGCTGGTGGCAGCGGTTGCTATAGGCCGCCCCGCTGGTGTAAAGGCGCGCACCAGCATTCGCATCCACTCAATCAGACAGGCAGAACTCCGCCATGGCAGGCCATAGCAAATTCAAGAATATCATGCATCGCAAGGGCGCGCAGGACAAGAAGCGCTCGGCGATGTTCTCCAAGCTCAGCCGCGAAATCACCGTTGCGGCCAAGATGGGGATGCCTGATCCCGACATGAACCCGCGCCTTCGCCTGGCCGTCAATGCCGCCAAGGCGCAGTCGATGCCCAAGGACAATATCCAGCGCGCCATCGACAAGGCATCGGCCGCTGGCGGCGAGGATTACGAAGAAATCCGCTATGAAGGCTATGGCCCCGGCGGCATCGCGCTGATCGTCGAAGCGCTGACCGACAACCGCAACCGCACCGCGACCAACGTTCGTACCGCGTTCAGCAAGAACGGCGGCAACCTGGGCGCATCAGGCGCGGTGAGCCACGGTTTCGACCGCATGGGGCTGATCAGCTATCCGGCCAGCGTCGGTGACGAGGAAAAGGTACTCGAAGCCGCGATGGAAGCAGGCGCCGAGGACATCGAATCCACCGAAGACGGCCACGACATCTGGACCAGCATGGAAGACCTGCACGCGGTCTCCGGCGCGCTGGAAAAGACGCTGGGCGAAGCCGAGAGCGTCAAGCTCGCCTGGCGCCCGCAGGTCAAGGTCGATGTCGCAGAAGGCGACGCGCAGACGCTGTTCAAGCTGATCGACGCGCTCGACGATGACGACGACGTCCAGACCGTCTGGGGCAATTACGAGGTCTCCGACGAGGTGATGGAGAAGCTGGGGTAACCCAGCTCGCCCCGCGCGAATGACGATCATCCTTGGCATTGACCCTGGCCTGGGGACCACGGGCTGGGGCGTGGTCCGCTCGGTGGGGAACCGGTTGAGCCATATTGCCAACGGCCAGATCAAGACCAACGCCAAGGCTGGTTTGCCCTCGCGGCTGCTGGAACTCGATACCGCGCTGGCGGCGATCATCACCGATTATCAGCCGGACAGCGCGGCGATCGAGGAAATCTACGTCAACAAGAACCCGCAATCGACGCTGAAGCTGGTGCAGGCGCGCGGCGCCTTGTTGCTCGGGCTGGCGCGGGCGGGCCTGAGCGTGGGCGAATATGCCCCGCGCCTTATCAAGAAGGCGATTGTCGGCACAGGCGCGGCTGAGAAGGTGCAGATCGACGCGATGGTGCAGCGGCTGCTGCCCGGCGTGCAGATTGCAGGGCCCGATGCGGCCGATGCCCTGGCAGTGGCGATCACGCATGCGCATCTGGCGGGGCAACCGTACTGAAGGCTCGCGTTCCCCTTGCCGTCACCCTGAACTTGTTTCAGGGTCCATCTCTCCCCCACGCGGCTTCGGCTGCCGAGGCACGATGGATGCTGAAACGAGTTCAGCATGACGAAAAATGGAAAGCAGCTTCGCTGAAATGATCGCCAAACTCACCGGAACGCTCGACAGCATGGGGCATGATCACGCGGTGATCGATGTCGGCGGCGTAGGCTATCTGGTGTTCGCCTCGTCACGTACACTCTCCGGCCTGGCGGCGCGCGGCGACAAGGTCGTGCTGCACACCGAGATGCAGGTGAGCGAGACCGACATGCGGCTGATCGGCTTTGCCTCTGCCAGCGAGCGCGACGGCTTTCGCCTTCTCACCGGCGTGCAGGGCGTGGGATCGAAGGTGGCGCTAGCCATCCTCTCCGCCCTCACCCCCGAAGAGCTGGCCCGCGCGGTGGCGCAGGGCGACAAGGCGATGATCGCGCGCTCGCAAGGCGTGGGGCCGAAGCTGGCGCTGCGCATCGTCAACGAGCTCAAGGACAAGATGGGCGCGATCGCCCTAGGCCCGGCGGGCATCGGCATCCCCGCGCTGGTCGGCAACCACGCCGCCGACGCGGTCTCCGCGCTGCAGAACCTGGGCTTCAAACCCGCCGACGCGGCCCGCGCCGTGGCTGGCGCGGAAGAAGAACTGGGCGACGGCGCGAGCCTCGACGCACTGGTGCGGCTGGCGCTGAAGAAGGCGGCGCGGTGACGGTTAGCAAATCCTGGCTGGTCGCATTTTTCATCGGGTTGATGGCACCGATTGCCCATCCCGCTATCGCCTGCACGTATACAGGAACCTACCGTTCGGTTGTGGTAAACAAGGCTCCTGAATATGTCCCCGACGGCGCCGTCGTACTGAAGGTTCGGGTGGATAAGGCTCTGCACTCGGCTGCGAAGCAGGAAATACAAGGCCTCCAAGCAACGACCTTGGAAGCCGTGCGCGGTATACCCGTCGGCAGCACAATCGAGATCAAATTGAGGCTTACCTCAATGTGCGACACCTGGGTCGAGATGTGGTCAGACGATCACAACTCAAGAGATGGCGTTCTAACGGGATTCATCACCGGCAATGCCAGTCGGCAGCCGAACAGGACTTTTGCTTTCTCGCCCTTGCTTTTCCAGCGAGCCGAAGACAGAGATTGGAGCAAAGGCCCGGACTCGTTGTCCCGTGGCTTGGTCGCGCGCGGCACGCCAAGGCCCTTGGATCCTATCGCCAAATGGGTTCCGTTCAAGATTGATGCCGAAGCCTTTTCGCGCAATCTGGATGAGACGAATGCTGAGATCAGACGAAATCTGGATGAGATGGAGAAACAGAGGTAGACGTTACCCTCTGTCATTCCGCCACAGCATTAAGCCATCCATAGCGGCGCGGTGAAGCGCCGTCGCTGGACTTGATCCCGCGTTCGACTATAATTTCGTCCATGACGGACATGACCATATCGGTGTCGCCTGCCCTGAAGCAATGGATTGACGAGCGCGTCGCGCTGGGCGAGTACGCCGATGCAGCCGACTATGTGCTCGACCTGCTGCGGCGGGATCAGGAACAGGCAGCAGAAGAGAGCGCCTGGTTGAAGGCACAGATAGACGTGGGACTTAAATCCAGGGTGCTGGACAGCGAGCCGGAGGACGTTCTCGACGCAATCATGGCCGAAGACCCCGATCTGCGTGGTTAGGCTGCGTATTGCTGAGGCTGCGCAGCACGATCTGCGCGACATCAGGATTTACAGCAAGGCGGCATTCGGCGCTGCCACCACCCGCCAATATCTGATCGGTTTGCGGGCGACCTTTACCCTGCTGAGGGAAAGGCCGTTAATCGGTACATCAGAGGAACATCTGGGTTTCGCAATGCGCAGTTTCGGGTACAAGTCGCATCGCATCTATCTTCGCAGCGCGGATGACGAAGTTCTGATCGTTCGCATTCTGCACCATGCCAGAGACGTACCCACCTCGATGACGCCAGAACAATGACCACAGACCGCCTGCTCACCCCCGACCGCATCCCCGAGGACCAGGATGCGGCGCTGCGCCCCAAGACGCTGGCCGAGTTCATTGGCCAGGCGGCGGCGCGCGATAATCTGCGCGTGTTCATCGAGGCGGCGCGTGGGCGCTCCGAGGCACTCGACCATGTGCTGCTGTTCGGCCCTCCCGGCCTCGGCAAGACCACTCTGGCGCAGATCATCGCGCGCGAGATGGGCGTGGGCTTTCGCGCGACATCCGGCCCGGTGATCGCCAAGTCGGGCGATCTGGCGGCACTGCTGACCAATCTCGAGGAAGGCGACGTGCTGTTCATCGACGAGATTCACCGGCTTAATCCGGTGGTCGAGGAGGTGCTCTACCCTGCGATGGAGGACCGCGCGCTCGATCTAATCATCGGCGAGGGGCCATCGGCACGCAGCGTGCGGATCGACCTGCCCGCGTTCACGCTGATCGGCGCGACGACCCGTCAGGGGCTGCTGACGACGCCGTTGCGCGATCGCTTCGGCATTCCGGTGCGGCTCAATTTCTATACCGTCGGCGAACTCGAAGCCGTCGTGACGCGCGCCGCACGGCTGCTGGGCTTGGCCATCGCCCCCGATGGTGCGACCGAAATCGCTCGGCGTGCGCGCGGTACGCCGCGCGTCGCCGGGCGGCTGCTGCGCCGGGTGCGCGATTTTGCCAATGTGGCGGGACAGCCCACTGTCGATGCGATTGCAGCGGACGCCGCGCTGACCCGGCTGGAGGTCGACCGGCTGGGGCTGGATGCGATGGACCGGCGGTATCTGATGATGATCGCGGATATCTATCGCGGCGGTCCTGTCGGCGTCGAAACGCTGGCGGCAGGTCTGTCCGAGCCACGCGATACCATCGAGGATGTGATCGAGCCGTATCTGATCCAGCTGGGCCTCATCGCCCGCACTGCGCGTGGCCGCTGCCTCAATGCGCGCGGCTGGAAGCATCTCGGCCTCAACCCACCCGAGGGCGCACAGGAAGGCCTGTTCGACCTGTAACGGCTATTCTGCCGCCACCGGTGCGCGCACGCGTCCACCACGCTGTGCAGGTTTGCGGCGGGACCAGAAGGTCCATACGGTCAGCGATCCCAGCAGGCTGAGCGCCAGGCCGACAATCGTCAGCAGCAGCCGATAGGGCAGCCCGCCCACCTTGGCCGCGTGCAGCGGATAGGCCATGTTGAACCATTGCGCTGCGCCCGGCAGCTTGAGCGCATCGCGCGCTTCGACCAGCCGCCCGCTATCGGGTGCGAACCACAAGGTCGTGCGGCCGTTGGGCAGCCATTCGGCCGGCTGCTTCATCCGCATGGTGATCGGCCCGCCCTCGTCGCGCGGCAGCGCGATGATGCGGATTTCAGCATCGGGAAAACGCTGCCGCGCGGTGCCGATGATCCGCACCCAATCGGGCTGTGCGGCGAGCGGCGCAGGCGCGATATCGGGCGCCTTGAACGATGCCTCGATCGTCGCGGGCGCGGACGACCCCAGCACCAGGGCGGTAATCGGACGAAAGACCATCGCCGTCCCGGTGAAGATGACCAGCAGCAGCAACGGCGCGACGATGATGCCCAGATCGCGGTGATGCCACAGGATGGCGGGGCGCGTGAGGCGCGCCGGGATCAGACGGAGCCGGAATGTCGATCGCGTCCGCCACCACAGGATGATACCGCTGATCACGAAGAACAGCCCGCACAGCCCGGCGATGATGGTGACGATCTCCCCGGTCTCGCCCGCCAGCAGATGGTGATGCAGATCGAACAGGAACAGTTCGGGCCGCTGCCACGGGCTGTCCCAGCGCATCACGATCTCGCCCGCCTGCGTGGCATAGGCCCCCGCGTCGTGGGGATAGGACAGCCGGTGCAGACCGAAGCTTTCGCTCGCCATCACGATGCCGTTGGGCCGTGCTTCGGGATCGCGCATGATCCGCCCGACCGCAGCGATGACCGCGCCGGTCTCCTGTACCTGCGCGTCATCGGCATGCGGCACACCGATCCACGCATCGCGGTGCAGCAGCACGGTTCCGCTCAGCCCCAGCACCAGCAGCACCAGGCCGATGAGCCCGCCTGTCCAGCGGTGCAGCCAGTCGAGCGTCTTCATCAGAAGCGCATGTCCCAGGCGAGCGTCATCGTGCGGCCCCGCCCCGCGAAGAACGCAAGGTTGTCGGTCGGCAGCCGCACGTCGCTGTTATAGTCGATGTACTGGCGGTTGAAGATGTTCTGCGCGCTCAGGATGACCCGCCCGGGCCCGACCTCATAGCCCAGATACGCGTCGGTGAGCGTGTAGCCACCAAAGTCGTTGCGCGGATCGCGGACAAGCCCTTCGAACGTCCGCGAGAAATAGACCTGGGTCTGCACGCGCGCGGACACCCTGCCCCGATCGAAGCTGGCGGCAAGGTTGAGGCGATCAGGCGAGATGTTGGTGCCATCAAGATCGGTATCGACCCTGTCGTCGGCATTGGTATCGGTGCGGCCGGTAATGTGCGCATAGCCGGCGGAGAGCCGTAGACCGTCGATCGGCATCTGAACGCCAAGGTTCAGCTCCAGCCCTTCGATCTCGACGCGCTGACGCTGGACATCGAAAATGCCGTCAGGCCGCGCCACCAGGATCTGCCCGCGCGTGCTCGACGACCAGAAATAGGTCACTGTAGCGTCCAGCGGCCCGCGCTTTACCTCGGCCCCGATCTCGCGGTTATTCGAAATGATCGGACTGATGTCGAGGAAATTGTCGAGATCGACCCCGGGCGTGCTGATGGCGCGCGTGATCCGGCCGACATCGGGGACGGTGAAACCTTCGGCATAGCTGGCATAGAAGCGGATGCCCTGTGCTGGCTCGAAAATCACGCCGCCGTTGAGCAGCACATCATCGAACTTGGGGCTGCCGCCATTGACCAGCACCCCGCCCCGCGGCGTCGTTGTGGTAGCAATTGTGGTATAGTCGTCGATCTTGATTTCGACATTCTCCCAGCGCGCACCACCCGCGACGCGAAAAAGCCCATCGAACAGCTTGAGGTTGGCCTGCGCGAACGGCGCGAGGCTGCGGAAATCAGTGGGCGGCACCCAGACGCGATCCGTGGCGATCAACCGCTGTTCGGTGCGGTCATACAATGCATCAAAGCCGATGATGGCGGTCAGATCTTCAAACCCGGGAACCGCGCGCTCGTAGCTGACCTTGCCGCCGAGCTTGCGCGACCGGTTCTGCGACTGATCGAACAGCGTTCCGACCGGCGCGATCCGCGCATCCTGAAAGGTGGCAATCGGCGCAATTTCGCCGCCGAACGTATCTCGGGTCCGGTTGAAGAAGACCTGGCTGACAAAATTGCCACCGCCCAGATCGGTATCGGTCAGCGACAGCGCCAGGCTCTCGGTGCGGTTGGCCGCAGGATCGCCCGGAGGGTTGCCGCGAACGGCGCCGGTGGGCAGACCGGTGAGGCGATTGCCGGCCACCGCAACAAACTCGCCGTCGCCCTTGAGCTCGTAGCGGCTGGCCATCAGGTCTATCCGGGCTGTGGACGATAGTGCGTAGCCAAAGCGACCGAACAGCGACAGCGCATCGGATGTCTGGGTTTCGCCCTGAGTGAGATTCAAGCCGATGCGGCGTCCGCGCGCATCATAGAACACGCCGCGCCGCTCGTACGACGCGCCCACCGTCGCATCGAACCTGTCCGCCTTGTATTGCACCAGCCCGGCAGCCTTGGCTCCGAAGCCATCCGAATGGAGATCGCCGTCTGCGGTACCCTGCAGCAGAACGCGGCCCGAAACGCCTTCCTGGGTCGGAGCGCCGACGGTGACCTGGTTGACGATGCCGCCCGTACCACCGATGCCCTGCAGCGCGTTGGAGCCGTAGATCAGTTCGACACGATCCACAAAGAACCCGTCGATGGTGAAGCCATCGCGGCTGCCATCGCGCAGCGGTGTCGACTGCGGGATGCCGTTGATCGCATAAAGCGGTGAACGACCCCGCAACGTCTCCCCTGCCCCCGACAGCTTGCCGCGCGTCGGCGAAAAGGACGGCGTGAGCGTGGCGACGGCATCGGTCACTGAACCGGACAGGATGATCTGCTGGTCCAGCGCCTCCTTGTCGATGATATCGATTGTCAAAGGCAGAGCGGTTGGCGGCAGAATGGTGCGCGCGGCGGTGACGACGATATCATCATCGTCAACCTGATCCTCGGCTATGTCTGCTGTATTTGGTGCGGAGGTCTGAGCCCAGGCCACTGGCGTAGCGGTTGTCGCCAGCAGGCCGATCAAAACATGCGAAATCTTCATGACTCACCCCTTTTGCTGGGTGAGCCTCTAACAACGCGTCCACGCTATTGCAACCCATTTGCATTAGCTTCGCGATCTCTTTCGAAGCTATATCCATCCCTGAGATGGACAAAAAAAAGGGCGGGTCTTGCGACCCGCCCTCCTTTGTTCGTTGCTGAACCCCGAGGGGATCAGAAGCGCAGCTTGATGGCCGCACCGAAGCGACGACCCAGCGCGTCATAGGTCGACGGGAAGGTGTTGCCCGAGTTGAACGCAGTCGGACCAGCAGCGTCCCCGGTGATCGGCGGCGTCTTGTTGAAGATGTTCTGAACGGTCAGTGTGACAGTCAGGTTCTCCATCAGGTCGAAACGGGTGGTCGCATCGAAGTAGTTGTAGGCAGGAATGGTATTGAGGTCTTCACGGTTGGTGTAACCGATCGGGGTGCCCTGGAAGAAGTTGTTCGTTGCAATACCATCGTTGAAGAACTCGTATTCGAACGAGTCGATGTAGCGCCACAGCAGCGATACATCCACGCCTTCAAATCCGAGGGTCAGACGAGTGGTTGTCTGGAACTCAGGCTGCAGGGAACCGCAGTTGATGCTGTAGATGCCAACGCAATCGCGGTTGACGTCCGACGGCGTCGACTGGAAGGTCGAGCTATTGGTCCAGTTACCAACGAACGAAAGCGACAGATCGGCAAAGCCGAGGTCACGGCGATAGTTCATGACGAGATCGATACCGTCGGTCGCCAGACGACCAAGGTTCGACAAGCCCAGGAACAGACCCGGCGTGGTTGCCGGATCGCCGTTGAGGCTGCCGGTCTGGGGATCACGACGGATCGCCAGGCAGGCAGGGTTGCTGACGCTCAGGTTGGCACCCGAGAAGCAGGCGTTCAAAGCATCGTCAGGCGAAGGCGTCGAAATGGCGCCCGAAACCTTGATGTTGTAGTAGTCGATGGTCATCGAGAAGCCAGGGATGAACGCCGGTTCAAGCACCAGGCCGATCGTGTAGCTGTTCGACGTTTCAGCACCCAGGGCAAGGTTGCCGCCCGACGTCTGATTCGCCTGGCTCGCTGTCGGCTGGTTGATCGACCCCACGTTTGCAGCGTTTGCACCCTGCGCCAAGCAGACATCACGCAGCGTTCCGGTCGGCGCCGGACGGATACGAGCCGTGCCGGTGTCGTTGATCGATGCGCAAGGATCGTTGGTCAGGCTGGTCAGACCCGTGTTGTTGGGTGCGAACAGTTCGTTGATGTTCGGAGCGCGAACAGCACGTGCATAGAAGCCACGCAGCTTGGCGCCGGTCACCGGAGTCCAGCTTCCGCCGACCTTCCAGGTGGTGGTCGTGTAACCAGGGCTGGCCGGATCATCGACGGTGTAATCGGAATAACGGATACCGGCTTCGAGCGTCAGATCTTCGAAGAAAGGCTTGCTTTGGACGACGGGGATGATGACTTCGCCGATAGCTTCATAGACGTCATACTGACCGTTGATGTTCGGAGCCGCACCGCCGGCACCGCCGAGGTCACCCGACGCTGCCAGCGTGTCAGACGCCTGCTGCGCGGTGTACTTGCGGTACTCGCCACCGACAGCGAACGAGATCGGGTCGGTTGCGAACGGGCTGGCCACACCGAAGTCGCCGCTGATCGTTGCACGAGCCTGCGCCAGCGTGGTCTTGGTCTGCACGGTAGATTCACCGACCAGATAGGCAACCGCTGCTGGGGTAAGACCACCGACGGTCGCGCTGAAGAAGTTCGCGGGAACACAACCAGCATTGCCGCTGAGGCAGGTGTTGGGGTTGGTCGCACGCAGCGAGTCACGGACACGCGAGTTGAGGGTGTAGCCCTTGATGGTCTGCACCTGATCCGACTGACCATAGCTACCGAACACATCGAAGTCGATTGTGTCGGTGATACCGCCACGGATGCCAAGCTTATAATCGAACACGGTGTTCTGGTAGTTCGAGATACGCGGACCGGCTTCGACTGCACGACGGAACAGCGAGGTGGTGATTTCGCGGTAGTTGGGGTCCGTAGGGCTGGTTGCCAAAGCAGCAGCATTACACTGTGCGGTGGTCAGCGTCTGGATACCGGCAAGCGTGGGGTTCGAGTCGTTGGCAGCGCAGAACTGGTTGCGGATGCCAGCGGGCAGGAACGGATTGCTCAGCGGGATTTGGACGGCGATACCGAACGCGCCCGAGGGTGCGATGATGGTGTCGACGGTGTTCTTTGAGAACAGGCCGCGGGTGTAGACTTCCATGCCGTCCGACACTTCATACTTGGCAGCGCCGAAGATGTTGAAGCGCTCGAACGGGGTCTGGAAGATGTTGTCCGGAGCGAAGTTGAACGGCGCGTAGGTCGGAACTAGGCCATTGCCAGCCGGGTTGATCTGCAGCGTGCCCGATCCGGGGACGCTGAAGCGCGACGGAACGGCAGTACCCGAACCGGCACCCAGCCCGGTGAACGAACCGATGACGTTCTGACCGATCTTGCGATCGCCCTGGTACACAGGGTCAGCGGTCTGGTAGCCGACGCTCAGCACGACGTTACCGCGACCATCGTCGAAGTTGGCGCCGGTGGTTACGTCGAGACGGACGGTGTGACCATCGCCTTCTTCGGTGATCTGCGTTGCGGCATTGACTTCGAGACCGGCGAAATCCTGACGCGTGATGAAGTTGACAACACCTGCGATAGCGTCGGCACCATAAGTGGTCGACGAACCGCCGGTCAGCACTTCGACGCGCTCAATTAGTGCCAGCGGCACGTTGTTGAGGTCGAACTGGCCAGCGAGCGTCGCAGGAACCAGACGGGTACCGTCGAGCAGAACAACGTTGCGATTCGAGCCGAGGCCGCGCAGGTTGACGAACGAGTTACCGCCGTTGCCGTTGTTCACGGCCGAACCGATCGACGGAACGATACCGGGGATTTCGCGAAGGATTTCTTCAGCGACGTTCGACTGCAGCAGGTCGATTTCGTCAGCCGATGTCACATTGACCGGAGCGGCACGCTCGATGTTCGGGTTCGAAATCAGCGAACCGGTCACGACGATGGTGGAATCGCTCTGTGCGGCGGTGTCCTGCTCCTGTTCCTGCGCGAAGGCAGGCGTTGCGAGCGATGCTGCACCTACGAGGAGGCTGGTGCCAAGCAGGCTCAGCTTAAATTGCGTCTTCATGTGGTATTTCCCCTTGATCGCCGCGCCCTTGGGCATGGCTAAACCCAGTTCTGGAGGGTCTCTGTGGCCCACCATGCGGTCTGTGTAGGCGAAACAAAGAAAGCTGCGCAACTGTGGACGGCGGAATTGTAACGCTTTTCCGCCGCATGTAGCAAAAAAGCCACACAGCTTTCATTGCGGCGCAGCATATCGTGGGCATCGCGCGCCAGCCTGCGCAAATGACGCTGCCATGCGGTGTCGAAACCGTTTTCCACTTTTCCACCGGATCGGTTATGGCAGGTTTATTCGACAACATTGGGAAGAGTGACACATGAGGCAGGTACATTCGATGCTGGCATGCGGGGTGGCCATCGCCGCGATCCTGGCAACGCCCGCCATCGCGCAGGATCGCAAGAAAGCGCCCACACCCCCCAGCCCCGAGCTGTTCGAAGCGCTGGAGGCGTGCCGCGGCATTGCCGACAACACGCAGCGGCTCGCCTGCTTTGACTCCACATCGGCCACGCTCTCGGCTGCGGTCGATTCCAAGCAGATCGTGGTGATCGAGGAAAAGGAAGTCCAGAAGACCAAGCGTTCGCTGTTCGGCTTCCGCCTCCCCGACCTGTCGATCTTTGGCGGCAAGGACAACGACACCGAAGCCGACAAGACGCTGAACACCACCATCAAGAGCCTGGGCCGCGCCGCAGGTGGACGCTGGAACATCGGAATCCCGGAAGGTGCCGTCTGGCAGACCACCGAAGCGATGACGATCAACCCCGCCGTCGGCGATGCCGTCGAGATCAAGGCAGGCGTGATGGGCGGCTATTTCCTCAAGGTGCGCAACAAGCGTGCTGTCCGCGCCAAGCGGGTCGAATAAGCTCAGACCTCAGCCAGACGCAAAAAAGCCGCGTTCCCCGCAAGAGGAACGCGGCTTTTTTGTGGCTTGTGCACCCTGGCCAGCCGCCCCGGATGGAGCGACCGGCCCTGGTGACAGATCAGAACTTTGCTTCTGCGCCGACGTAGAAGAAGCGTCCGACGTTGTCGTAGGTGCCCGAACCAGCGCCCGTACCATCGAGGCCCAGCGGGGGCTGACGGTCGGTCAGGTTGTCGACACCGCCATACAGACGGAAGCGCTCATCCACGTCCAGACCGACGCGCAGGTTGTGGTAGACCACGCGCGGATAGAAATCGCGCGGGAACGCATCGGGGTTGGTCGGCGGACGATCCTGGATCGTGCGGATCGACTCGATGGTCCCGATCGACTGCTTGTCGAGGAAGCGCATGCGATAACCCACGTCGATCTTGCCGAAGTCGAGATCGACATTGAAGTTGGCCGCCCAGCGCGGATCACCCAGTTCAAACAGGACCTGATCGCGGAAATCAGGCTGGTTGATGTCGGTGAAGTTGTCGCGACGGATGACGTACGAAACCACAGCGCGCAGGTTCAGGCGGGTGTTGCCGTCGCTGACGGTGTAGCTGATGTCGGCATCGATACCCGCCGTCTTCTGCTTGGCGAAGTTGAACGGACCCGAGATGAACGAGGTGTCGTTCGGACCAACCGTATAGTTGATCGTGCCGCCACCGACGTTGCGGTTCTGCTGACCCTGGAACGTGCCGTCCGGACGACGGAAGATCGCCGCGCAGAACGGGTTGTTGATGCCGCTCGGATTGTCATAGCACTGGTTGATGATCGTCTGCGCAGCCAGCGAGAAGATCACGTTGTCGATCGTGATGTTGTAGTAATCGACCGAGATCGTCAGGCCGGGGATGAAGCGAGGCTGAGCCACCACGCCGACGGTGAAGCTGTCGCTGCGCTCTTCCGACAGATTGGGGTTCGAGCCGTTGAGGCCGCGAATACCCGATGCCGGAATGTTGGTGAACGGAACGGTCACGCCGTTGACAACTTCCGTGACCGGAACGCCGGCTGCAGCGCAGTTGCGGACGCGGTTCGGGTTGTTGTTGATGTTGTTCTGGCCGCAAGGATCGACCAGACCGTTCAGGAAGGTCTGGCTGGGGGCTGCGAACAGATCGCTCTGCGTGGGAATGCGCACCGAACGAGCATAGGTACCACGGATCCGCAGATCGGGAACCGGAGCCCAGACGCCGCCGATGTTGTAGGTATAGACCGTGCCCGAGTTGCCGATGTTGTAATCGGCCACACGGCCTGCCGCGTTCAACGACAGTTCGTGGAAGAACGGCACTTCGGAAAGGATCGGAACCTGGATTTCGCCGAACGCTTCATAGCTCTTCAGACGCGGAGGGTCGAAGATCGGAATGGCGTTCAGGAAGGTCGCGCCCGAACGGGTCTGGGCATCGAATTCCGAATAGGCGGTTTCGTCACGATATTCGCCACCGATTGCGAAGCTGACCGGACCGCCGGGCAGTTCGAACAGCTGCGACAGGTCGCCCGAGACGAACGCCGTGGCATTGATCTGCTCGGCATTCTGGAAGCGGGTCGAATCCACGATGAAATAGTTCAGCGCGGCCTGGCTGGGCTGGCCGTTGCCGAACAGGTTCACCGGAACGCATGCGGCATCGTCGTTGGCGGCGGTAGCATCGGCATTGATACCGCAAACGATGTTGCCGGCGGCGTTGCGCACGGCATTGATCGAGTTGTTGTAGCGAGCGACGTTGACGTTGCCTTCGGTGCGATAGAAGGTTTCGAGACGGCCGTAGTTCAGCGCGACTTCATACTTCCAGTCTTCGTTGAACGTGCCTTCGAAACCACCGACGATGCGGAAGGTTTCGCGCTGGTGGTCTTCACCGCGACCGCCGAAATCGACGTTGAAACGCTGTGCGGTAAAGGTCGTGGCACCCGGTGCCAGCGACTGCACCAGCGTGTTGCGTGCCTGGGTGGTCAGGAACGCGTTGTTGATGCTGAAGGTGTTGTTGAAGAACGACGGCTGGCCTTCCTGGATCGCATTGATGCGAACGTACTTCGACTCCAGGAACACACGGAAGGCTTCGCTGAATTCATAGCTGGCCAGCGTGTTGACGGCGATGCGTTCCAGTTCGGGGTTCAGCTGGCCGGTCAGGCGCAGCGTCGAGCCCAGACCGCCCTGCGAGTTGGCCGAACCAACCGTGCGGAAATCGCGGGCCACGTCGTTGCGGACAAGGCTGCCATCGGGTGCGAAGACAAAGGTGAAGCCCAGCGGCTGGCCGGTGTTGCTTAGCAGGCCGTTGCAGTTCAGCGCACGGCGCGCGGCGTTGGCTGCGCTTGCCGGCGTGGGGCACGTCGAGGTGTACAGGCCACCTTCGGAGATGTTGTTGTTGCGGATGCCGCGCAGGAAGGTGTTGTCGAAGATGCCGTTGCCTGCAGCCGGTTCACCGATGGTGTTTTCGGTCAGCTGAAACTGGCTGCGGCCCGAGAATGCACCGTACTGGCTGTCGCGATCGGTGTAGTAAAGATCGTTCTGGAACGAATATTCGACGTTGACGGCGACGTTGCCGCGACCTTCGGCGAAGTTCTCACCAGCGGTCAGCGACGCGAAGTACGAACCACGGTCCTTTTCGCCCGAGATGCCGGCCTGGGTGCGCAGGCGAATGCCTTCGAAATCGCGCTTCAGCACGAAGTTGACGACGCCTGCCACAGCATCGGCGCCGTACACGGCAGCGTTGCCGCCGGTACCGATGTCGACGCGCTCGACGAGGTCAGTCGGAATGGTGTTGACGTCGACGCTGGTCGGGACGCCCGGCTGCGAGGTGATGTGGCGACGGCCGTTGACGACAACCAGGGTGCGGTTGGTGCCCAGGCCGCGAAGGTCGAGCAGGTTCAAACCGGCGGTACCGATGAAGCGCGTCGAGTTCGACTGAGCGAAGGTCGAGCGGAGCGCCGGCAGTTCGTTCAGCGCGTCACCCAGCGAGACGTCGCCGCCGCTGGCCAGATCGGCGATGGTGATCGACGTGATCGGCGAAGGCGAATTGACGTTCGGGCGATCGATGCGCGAACCGGTCACGACGATGGCCGAGGCATCAACCTCGTCAGCAGCGGCTTCCTGATCCTGTGCATCCTGGTCCTGCGCAAAGGCAGGTGCCGCGGTCAGCGCGACTCCCAGAACGACGGGAGCGACCCCGGCGAATAGGCGGGCGGAAATTCTCATGTGTGCAACCCCTGTACGGTTTGTGCGCGGTGCGCGGTTCAAGGCAATCAGGGGCCGAACTTCGGACACATAACACCCGTCGGTCTCCCCAGACCTGGGTGCAGCTAAACTTCGCAGTTATCGGATGTAAAGGACAGGGAGCCCATGAAACCCCCGTTTTACGGCTAGCTGTAACATGAATGCCACATTTACCGGCGGTTCAGATTCCAGCAAGAAATAAAGTTACTGTCGAGCCCCCATCGGACCCACCAAAAGTTGCGGGTCGATTCTGGCATCGTTCCACTTCATGCTCCAGTGCAGATGCGGCCCGGTCACTCGGCCCGTTGCGCCGATTCGCCCGATCTGCTGGCCCTGCCGCACGCGTTCGCCGTCCTTCACGTCGATCGACGACAGATGCAGGAACGCGCTGTTGAGCCCCATGCCATGGTCGATCATCAGCAGATTGCCTTCGAGCGAGAATGGCGTGGGGGCTGCCAGGATCACCACCCCATCGGCAGGGGCCACGACCGGAGCCCCCACCGCGCCTGCGACATCGACACCGCTATGGAAGGACCCGGGCTCACCCGCGTAGACGCGCTGCGACCCGAAGATACCCGAAATGCGGCCCTGCGCCGGCCAGATGAACGGCTGACGCCAGCCGAGGCTATCTGATCCGCGCAATCTGGCCGCCGCGATCATGTCGAGCTCGGGCTTGCGCCGTGCCATGAACGCCTCGCTGGGCACGCCGCCGCGCGCCGCCACCGCGACATATTCGACCCGCCATGATCGCGGTTCGATCGCCAGGGGCTCGCTGACCACCTCGCCATCGGCAAAGGTCACGGTCAACACGCCAAGTGCAGGCGCATCGCGGTTGAAGCCCAACAGGAACGCGCCATCCTCTGCAACCGGAACCCTGGTCCCGTCGAGATCGAGCCCGGTCACCCCGCGCGGCGCGGTGCCGCGCAGCAAGGCGCCCTGGCTGGGCGCGCCATCGAGGCGGATGCCGCTCGCGAGTGGTCGCATCGCGCCAAACGGGCGCTTGAGAAAATCGGGCGCATCAGCCTGGCTGGCGGCGGTCTGCGCCGGCGCCGCGGCGGGCGTGGCCTGCGCAAGCAACGGCGCAGTGATCGCAGCCGCTGCCAGACCGGCAAGAAGTCGCCCCGCCGTCATCGGCTCAGCGCTGCCCCAGTGCTGCGCGGACCGAAATTTCGCAGGTGGCATAGGCTTCCTGCCGCTCGACGCTCCAGTAGCGCAGCTCTTCCAGATCGATCTTCTGGCCGGTTTCGGCGCACAGCACATGGTCACCGGGGCTCAGCAGACGAAAGCCGTTGGGCATGTAATGCAGGCGCGCAGTGCGATCGCGGTTGGACATCAGCATCGTGTAGACAGGCTCCATCGGGAGAGAATTGTTGCGTTGCAGATGGGGCAATCGTCCCCCCTCCTGCATATTGATCAGCACAAAGATAAGCGAATCCGCCGCCCGGTGCAAATCGGCGGCGGCAAGCCGCTACAAAAAGCTGGGCTGGCGCGCTTCCGACGGCTTGGGTTTCGCGCGCGGAGTGGGCGGAGCCACCGGGCCCTCGACCGGGACGACATCAAGCACGCCATCGCGGAAATGCAGCTTCAGCGAGGGTTCTGCCGCCGCAGCGGGCTTGTCGATCAATGTCCGTCCATCGGCAGCACTGACCCGTGCATAGCCGCGCTGCAACGGAGCATCGGGGTCGAGCTGCGCCAGCACCCGCTCCAGCCCGGCCAGCCGCTCGGCCGCCCGCCGCGTGATCCGTTCGAGCACCGCCGGATCGAGTGTCAGTCGCGCCAGCCGCTCGCGCGCCAGTCCCGCGCGCGCATCAAGCACCGCAGGCCGCAGCGCGCCTGATGCCCGCGCCAGGGTACCGCGCGCATCGGCGAGCCGCAGCCCCAGAGCGGCGCGCAGTCGTTCGCCCAGATCATCGGCGCGCTGTTGTTGCGGGCTGAGCAGATCCTGCAGCCTGGGCAGCCTCTGCGCGCGCACCTCGAGCCGCTCGCGCGCCAGGCCCTGGGTGCGGTTGATTGCCCGCGTTGCGCGCAAGCCCAGTTCGCCAAGACCTCCAAGCAGATCGGCGCGCACCGGCACCGCCATTTCGGCGGCAGCCGTCGGCGTCGGCGCGCGGCGATCGGCGGCAAAATCGGCCAGCGTGGTGTCGGTCTCGTGCCCCACGGCGGAAATCACCGGGATGACGCTTTCGGCAATCGCGCGGACCACGGGCTCCTCGTTGAACGCCCACAGATCCTCGATCGAACCGCCACCGCGCGCGACGATCAGCAGGTCGGGCCGCTCTCCGATCGGCATAGCGCCGAAGCCGCGCACGGCAGCGGCGACCTGGCCTGCCGCCCCGTCGCCCTGCACCAGTACCGGCCAGACCAGCACATGGCTGGGAAAACGGTCCGCCAGCCGGTGGAGGATATCGCGGATCACGGAGCCTGTGGGCGACGTCACCACGCCGATGGTGCGCGGCAGATAGGGCAGCGGCCGCTTGCGGTCGGAATCGAACAGTCCCTCGCCCGCCAGCCGCGCCTTGAGCTTCTCGAATAGCTGCATCAGCGCGCCTTCACCGGCGAGTTCGAGCGATTCTATCGTGATCTGATATTTGGAGCGCCCCGGGAAGGTCGTCAGCTTGCCGGTGGCGATGACATCCAGCCCGTCCTCGGGCGCGAAGTTCAGCCGCCCGGCGGTGCCCTTCCAGATGATCCCGTCGATGACCGCCTTGTCGTCCTTCAGCGCCAGATAGCAATGGCCCGAGGCGGCACGCTTGAAGCCCGAAATCTCGCCGCGAATCCGCACATGGCCAAACCGGTCCTCGACCATGCGCTTCAATGCATTCGAGATTTCCGAAACCGACAGCGGCGGGGCGTTGTCGCCCGCCGCCATCTGGGCTAACAGCCCGCCCGAACGCGATTGGGCATCATCTGAAAAGGGGTCGGGCATGAATATCCTGTTGGTGGGGAGCGGCGGACGCGAACATGCCCTGTGCTGGAAACTGGCGCAATCCCCGCAGGTGGAAAGCATCGTCGCCGTGCCGGGCAATCCCGGCATTGCAGAGCACGCCACCTGTGTCGACCTCATCGTGACCGATCATGCAGCGGTTGCGGCATTCTGCGCCAAACATGCCATCGGGCTCGTCGTGATCGGACCCGAAGCGCCCTTGGTCGATGGCCTGGCCGACAGCCTGCGCGCTGCCGGTGTGCCGGTGTTCGGACCCTCGGCGAAAGCCGCGCAGCTCGAAGGCTCGAAGGGGTTTACCAAGGCCCTGTGCGACCGCGCGAACATCCCGACCGCACGCTATGTCCGCGCCAGCCATGCAGCCGAAGCGCGCGCGGCGCTCGCCGATTTCGACCTGCCGGTGGTGATCAAGGCCGATGGACTGGCGGCGGGCAAGGGCGTGATCATCGCCGAGACCGCCGAAGAGGCCGAGGACGCGATCGGCCATATGTTCGCCGGCGCCTTTGGCGATGCCGGGGCCGAGGTGGTGATCGAGGAGTTCATGACCGGCGAGGAGGCGAGCTTCTTCGCGATCACCGATGGCAGCGCGATCGTCGCCTTCGGATCGGCACAGGACCACAAGCGCGTCGGCGAAGGCGATACCGGGCCGAACACCGGCGGCATGGGCGCGTACAGCCCGGCTCCCGTCCTGACGCCGGAGCTCGAAGCGCAGGTCATGGAGCGCATCATCGCGCCGACCGTCGCGACGCTGGCTGCCGAGGGGATGCCCTATTCGGGCGTGCTGTTCGCCGGGCTAATGCTCACCAGCGAAGGGCCCAGGCTGATCGAATACAACTGCCGCTTTGGCGACCCCGAATGCCAGGTGCTGATGTCCCGGCTGCGGAGCGACTTGGCCGAATTGCTGCTCGCAACCGCCAAGGGCGAGCTGGCCAGCTGCCCCCCTCCCCGCTTCTCGGCCGACTATGCGCTGACCGTGGTGATGGCCGCGAAGGGCTATCCCGGCACGCCTGACAAGGGCGGCGCGATCACGCTAGGCGATGTCGGCGACGCGAAGGTCTTCCACGCCGGAACCGCGCTCAAGGACGGCGTATTGGTCGCTAACGGCGGCCGCGTGCTCAACGTCACCGGCACCGGCAGCAACGTGACCGAGGCGCAGACCACCGCCTATGCCGCGGTCGATGCGATCAGCTTCCCCACCGGCTTTTGCCGCCGCGACATCGGCTGGCGCGAGGTGGCGCGCGAGCGGGGGTGAATCTCAGCAACGGCCATACAGCGTGATTAGTCTCTTCAGGCTGTCAAACTTGCATTCATGCCGCGCCCGTGTCAGCAACGGAAGCATCGAATAAACGCGGGCTGGACCATGAAAATCTATCGATTCATCGGGAGAGGGTCTGCCAGCTTTGCCTTCGCTGGAATGCTGCTATGCAACCTGATCGTAATGCTCACGGATTTTGGACAAAATCACTTTCGAGAATTTCTGCTGTTAGCCTTGATTTGGTTTTTGTTGTTTTTCGTAATTATGCTGACGTTTAGGTTTGCGAACTGCAACAATGTCATCGCGCTCAACATGATGGGCAAAATTTTGGACGAGGGAAAGCTTGGCTTCCGGAGCAAGCATTCGTTTTATAATCTAACCTGCCCCGATTGTGGGGGGCATTAAAGATTAGCCCAGCGCCGCCAGCACCGCATCGCCGATCGCGACGGTGCCCATCGTCCCGCCGAGATCTGCCCCCAGCGCGCCTCCGTTGAGTGCACTCGCGACCGCCGCCTCGATCCGTGCGGCCTCTGCTTCCAGCCCGAAGCTGTGGCGCAGCATCATCGCGGCGGAGAGGATCATCGCGACAGGGTTGGCGAGGCCCTTGCCCGCAATGTCGGGGGCGCTGCCGTGGATCGGCTCGTACGCTCCCTTGGTGCCGAACGCGGTCTGCTCCGCGCCCAGCGAGGCCGAGGCGAGCAGGCCGATCGAACCGACGCACATGCTCGCCTGATCCGACAAAATGTCGCCGAACAGGTTGCCGGTGACGATGGTGTCGAACTTGCCAGGCGCGCGGACCAGCTGCATTGCGGCGTTGTCGACATACATATGCTCGAGCGTCACATCGGGATATTCCGCCGCGACCTCGATCATCACATCGCGCCATAGCTGCGAGGTTTCCAGCACATTGGCCTTGTCCACCGAGCACAGCCGACCCGAGCGTCCCTGGGCGGTGCGGAAGGCGACATGCGCGATGCGGCGCACCTCGCTCTCGCTGTACGACATGATGTCATAGCCTTCGCGCTGGCCATCGGCGGTGGTGCGCATGCCCTTTTCGCCGAAATACACGTCACCGTTGAGTTCGCGCACGATCATCAGGTCGATGGCGCCGGCCACCTCGGGACGCAGCGAGCTGTGCGCCTCAAGCCCCGGAAAAACCTTGGCTGGGCGCAGGTTGGCGAACAGCCCCAGCTCCTTGCGCATCCCCAGCACCGCCTGCTCGGGGCGCAGATGCCGCTCGAGCCCGTCGCAGGCGGGATCGCCCACCGCGCCGAACAGCATTGCATCGCATGCGTGCATCAGCGCCAGTGTCTCGGGCGGCAGCGGATGACCGTGCACACGCCAGGCCGCGGCGCCGACAAGGCCATCGTGCAATTCCATCCCCGGCAGGTCGAGCGCGCGCAGCACACGCACGGCTTCAGCCATGATTTCGGGTCCGATGCCGTCGCCGGGAAGGATTGCAATTTTCATGAGGTTTTCCTGTCAGTGATCGCCGCGCGCATAGCGTCCGACAGCGCAATCAAGCAACATTGTTTTGCGGGAGCCGCGCGATCAGCCAGCGATCCGCCTCAACCGGTCGATCATCATCACCCGCGCCGCCAGCGGATCGGCGCGGCGCTCGGCGAAGAACTGGCGCTCGATGAAATGGCCGGTGAGCGCAAAGCCCTGCAGCAAGTCTTCCCAACCAGGCTCGGCGTCACTGGTCATGAACGCGGGGAGCACCAGCAATTTCTCGGCATAGACACCTGCGGCGTGCAGCGACACCGCGCGCCCGGTGCGCGGGCTGACATAGGCCAGGTCCGCACGCTCCCCGGTCACCGCGCACCGTTCCAGTTCGAGCCCGAAGCCCAGCTCTGCCAGCAACAGCGCCTCATATTGCACCATCGCCCTTGCCCACCAACGCGCCGACGGGGCCGCGCAGATCAGATCAAGCAGCGCCGCCAGCGCAGCGTAGAGGCGCGGGAAAGGCTGGTCCTCCGGGGCGACCGTCGCGGTGAGCAACGTCACCCAATCAAACGCCGCCGCCGCCAGAGGCTCGGCATAATAAGGCGCGCGGCTGGTGGAAAGTTCGACCGTCAGGCTGGCAAGCTGATCAGGCGAACGGCTGCGCAGCTCTGCCGTCACTAGGTTTGCGGGCATCAGCACCGGTCGCAAAGCCGTAGAGCGCCCGCCCTGCACATAGCCCGCCTGCAAGCCGTGGTCAGGCGTAAACAGCCGCGCCACCGCCCCACGCTCCCCATGCTTGCGCACCGTGCAGACGATCGCGGGGGTGCGGATTACGGGCAAGCTCAGCTAGCCCCGAAAGAAGTCATAGACCAACTGCGCCATCGCCTTCGACACGCCGGGGGCCATCTGCAGATCCTGCAGGCTGGCGCTGCGGACCGCCTTGGCCGTACCGAAGTGCATCAGCAGCGCGCGCTTGCGCGCTGGGCCGATGCCGGGGACCTCGTCGAGCGGGCTGGTGGTCATCGCCTTCTTGCGCTTGGTGCGGTGCGCGCCGATGGCGAAGCGGTGGGCCTCGTCGCGCAGACGCTGGAGATAAAACAGCACCGGGCTGTTGGTCGGCAGCGTGAACTCCTTGCCATCGGGCAGGAAGAAGGTCTCGCGCCCGGCATTGCGGTCCGGCCCCTTGGCGACGCCCACCAGCGCGACATCGTCGATGCCGAGCACCGCCAATGCCTCCATCGCAGCCTTGAGCTGGCCCTTGCCGCCATCGACGAGCACCAGATCGGGCCAGTCGCCGCCGCTGCGGTCGGGGTCCTCGCTCTGTGCGCGGGCGAAGCGACGTTCGAAAACCTCGCGCATCATCGCATAATCATCGCCCGGCACGGTTTCGGCGCGCTTGATATTGAACTTGCGATACGCCGCCTTGCGGAAGCCCTCGGGCCCCGCGACCACCATCGCGCCGAGCGCATTGGTGCCCTGGATGTGGCTGTTATCGTAAACCTCGATGCGGTCAGGCGGGCCGTCGAGCCCAAACAGATCGGCCATCTCGGCAAGGTACGTGGCCTGGCTCGCGCTCTCGGCAACCCGCCGCTGCAGTTCCTCGAGCGCATTGCGCTGCGCCTGCTCAATCAACCTTTTGCGCTCGCCGCGCTGCGGCACGAGCAGCTCGAGCTTGTGCGTCATGTTGGCCGACAGCGCCTCGACCACGAGATCGCATTCGAACGGCGTGCGGTCGGTCAGGATCAGCCGCGGCGGCGGCATGTCCTGATAGAATTGCATCAGGAAGCTAGTGAGGATCTCGGCCTCGTCGAGTTCCTGCACATGCGCGGGGAAGAAGCTGCGATGACCCCAGTTCTGCCCGGCGCGGATGAAGAACGCCTGGATGCACACGGTGCCGCCCTGGCTCGCCATGGCGAACACATCCGCGTCGGCGATGCCATTGGCATTCACCGCCTGGCTGCCCTGGATGAAGGTCAGCGCTTTCAATCGGTCGCGATAGGCCGCTGCGCTCTCGAAATCGAGCGCCTCGGCTGCGGCCTCCATCTTTGCGCCCAGCCGCGCCTGCACGTCGGTCGACTTGCCGGTAAGAAATGCGCGCGCATCGCCGACCAGCGCGGCATAATCCGCCTTGCTGATCCGGTCGACGCACGGGGCAGAGCAGCGCTTGATCTGGTACAGCAGGCACGGCCGCGAGCGGTTGGCGAAGAAGCTGTCCGAGCACGAGCGCAGCAGGAACAGCTTCTGCAGCGAATTGAGCGTGCTGGTCACCGATCCGGCGCTGGCGAAGGGGCCAAAATACTGGCCCTTGTACTTCTGCGCGCCGCGATACTTCGACATGCGCGGAAAGTCGTGATCCTCGCGCAGCAGGATATAGGGGAAGCTCTTGTCGTCGCGCAGCAGCACATTGTACGCCGGGCGATAGCGCTTGATCAGCTGCGCCTCGAGCAGCAGCGCCTCGGCCTCGCTGTTGGTCGTGACGATCATCATCGACCGGGTCAGCGACACCATCCGCTGCAGGCGGCGCGGCAGCTTGTCGACCTGGGTGTAGTTGGTCACCCGGTTCTTGAGCGCGCGCGCCTTGCCGACATAGAGCACATCGCCGCGCGCATCGATCATCCGGTAAACGCCGGGACGCGCCGGCAGCGATTTCAGCGTGTTGCGGATCGCGGCGATGCCGGTGTCGAGGTCCGGCGTATCGGCGCCGCGCACGCTGTAGGTCGCCGCCTCTTCGAGGAAGCGGTCGGGCGCGCGCGGATTGCTGTCATTGGGGTGTGCGGGACGGCCTGCCATAGTCCATGGCGATATGGCGCGTGTTGGCGCAGCGTCAATTCAAAAGGTGCGCAATGCGCCGCTGCCCGGCTCAGGGTGCTGTCGGCAGAACCCGCCCCACGACCTTTGCATCGGGCAACTGCGCGCATCCCGTGGTCCTGGCGGACGGCTTGCCGGGCCGCAGCTCGAAGACCAGCGGCCAGGTCTTGCCGGTCACGAACAGGCGCTTGCCCGCCGCGTCATACGCAATGCCGTTCAACACCGCATCGGGGTTGTCGCGCGAGGCGACCGCGGCAAGGTCGCTGAGGTCGAGGATTCCGGTCACCTTGCCGGATTGCGGGTCGATCCGGACGATCTGGCTGGCCTGCCAGACATTCGCGTAAATCGCCCCTTCGACCCATTCGAGCTCGTTGAGTGCAGCCAATGGCCTGCCGTTGACGGTGACCGGGAGGGTCCGCAGAACTGCAAAACTTTCGGGATCGATGAAGCGCAACCGGTCCGTGCCATCGCTGAGAATCAGGGTGCGGCCATCCTGGGTGAGCCCCCAGCCCTCGCCCTCGTAGCGTTGCACCTTGCGCAGCATCAGCGACTTGCGGTCCCAGCGAAAGGCAGTGCCCGATCGCCACGTGATGCTGATGACATCCGATTTCCAGTCGGTCATGCCCTCGCCGAAATGGGGCGGCTCGACCTTCGCAGACTGCATCACCTTTCCGTCGGCGATGCGGACACGACGGATCGAAGACTGCCCGACGAGGCCAGTGCTCTCGTAGAACTCGCCGCGGCGATAGATCAGCCCCTGCGTAAAGGCCTCCGGGTCGTGCGGATAGCAGGCGGCGATGTGAAAGTGCAGATCGTCGGCCGCGGCGGATACGGCCGGGCTCCCGGCAGACATCGCAGCCAGCAGCGGCGCATCGGGCGGGGCGAGCGAGGCCGCGACCGCGCCGCCAGCTACCAAAATAGTGAGCACCATCTTCATCGGGGTTTCATGCCCCGGAATGGTCACGCTGTACAGGCGATGGTGGAAAGCCGCGCGCCGTTTCGGTCGCGCGGCGATCGACCGGAGGTCAGTTCAGCCGCGTGCCGAGTTCGGCGACGGTGTGGTCGACCAGCGCCTTGTCGGCGTCTGCGGTGTGGTTTTCGGCGATCAGCGCAGCAGCCGCGCCGGTAGCAGCGCGGGCGACCTTGCTGCGGATTTCGGCGATGGCAGCGCGCTCGGCGGCCGCGATCTTGTCGGTCGCCATCTTCTGGCGGCGGGCGATCAGGCTCTCTGCGTCGGTACGGGCCTTGGCGAGCACCGCTTCGGCTTCGGCCTCGGCGCGCGCGTTCATGTCGGCGGCTTCCTGCGTGGCTGCGGCCAGCTTGGCCTCATATTCGCCGCGCAGACGCTCCGCATCGGCACGCAGCGCCTGGGCCTCGTCGAGTTCGGCCTTGATGCTGGCGATCTTGCGATCGAGCGAGGCTCCGACCAGCGCAGGCACCTTCTTGTAGAGGATGATGCCGATCAGGATCAGCATCGCCGCGGACACGAAGAAGGTCGCGTTCAGCAGATGGACGCCACCCACCGACGGATCGGCATGTTCGCCCGCTTCGGATGCGAGAATGACGAGATCAAGCA
Organism: Sphingomonas sp. 35-24ZXX; assembly: GCF_000786215.1. Classification (GTDB taxonomy): domain Bacteria; phylum Pseudomonadota; class Alphaproteobacteria; order Sphingomonadales; family Sphingomonadaceae; genus Blastomonas. The sequence goes on along the minus strand of NZ_JROG01000001.1, from coordinate 290,375 downwards.
TCGGTCAGCGCTCCCTTGACCGCACGGTTGACCTGCGGCTTGGTGATCTTTGCCGGGGTGAGCCGGGCAATGATGTCCTGCGCGGCTTCCACCGCGACGGCTTCGATTTCGGTCAGCGCCGCTGCCTGCTGCGCCGCGATCGCCGCTTCGGCATCGGCCAGGTGCGAGGCGATGCCGACATCGGCTTCGCGCACCTTGACTTCGGCTTCACGCGCGCCCTTGGCCTTGGCTTCCGCAGTCACGGCGAGAGCCGCATCACGGGCCTTGGCGTGGGCGAGGCGATATTCTTCCTCGATCTCGTCGGCCCGGGCATGCGCAGCGCGGGCAGCGGCCAGATCACCGGCGACTTTCGCCTTGCGCTGATCGACCGTGCCCTGGATCTTCGGCAGCATCGAACGCCCGATTACAAAATAAATCAGCCCGAACGTGATCACCAGCCAAAAGAACTGGGACCCGTAGGTGGACATGATCTGGTCAATCTGGGGCATATCAAAGCTATCCGTGGATCAGAATCTGGGGGTGCGAAGCGGGATCGGCGGCTGGCCGACCCCGCGTTCGCGAAACATCAGGCAACGAAGATCAGGATCATCGCCACGACGAACGCCAGCAGACCGAGAAGTTCGGCAGCGGCGAAGCCGATGAAGAGGCGGCCCTGCTGGCCATCGGCAGCTGCCGGGTTGCGCAGTGCGCTTTCCAGGAACGAACCGAACACGTTACCCACGCCGATGGCGGCCATGCCGGCACCGATTGCAGCCAGGCCAGCACCGACCAGTTTTGCAGCTTCTGCGTCCATTGTAATACTCCTTAAGAAACTCGATTGGATGGAAAGATTGAGAGCGAAAAAAGTGAGGCCCGGTGACCCGCTCAGTGCAGGTTTACCGCGTCATTGATGTAGAGCGAGGTGAGCAGTGCAAACACATAGGCCTGCACGACCGCGACCAGGATTTCGAGAGCGCTGATGCCGACCATCAGGGTCAGGCTGGGAAGTCCGACCATCAAGCCATAGCCGATGCCGGCATTGGTCGAGTTGATCACGAACCCGGCCAGCACCTTGAGCAGGATGTGCCCTGCGGTCATGGCAACGAACAGTCGCAGTCCCAGGCTGAACGGGCGGACCAGGAAGGACAGCAGTTCGACCAGGAAAATGAACGGAATCATCGGCAGCGGCGTGCCGTGCGGCACGAACAGCGAGAAGAAGTGGAAGCCGTGACGGCTGAAACCGACGATCAGCACGATCGCGAAGCTGACGATGGCGAGCACGCCGGTAATCGTCAGATGGCTGGTCACGGTGAACGGGTGTCCGCCCACAACGCCGATGGGCAGCAGGCCCAGGATGTTGGCGAACAGGATGAACATGAACAGCGAGAACACGTAAGGCGCATACTTGCGGCCTTCTGCGCCGATATTGGCCGTCAGCATGTCGTCGATGAAGCCGGTAAAGCTCTCGACCATCAGCTGCCAGCGACCAGGCACCAGCTCACGCTTCATCCCGCCCTGCATGAACACCCACAGTGCCACCAGCGTCAACAGCATCCACAGGGCGCTGTTGGTGAAGGCGATGGACTGGCCAGCAATCTCGAAACCACCCGGAATGACGGGCGCGATTTCGAACTGGTGCATCGGGTCGATTTTGCCTGACTCGGCTGCCACAACCTTACCTCTTCGTATCAATCTTCAGACTTATCCTGCGGAGACTGCTGATTTTTCAGCCCCGCCGAATACGCGTTGGAAACCCGGATGATGTTCCTGAACGCCACGATGATCCCCAGTGTGAGGAACGCGATCAGGAGCCAGGGCGATGTGCCCAGCCAGCGATCAAACAGCCAGCCGAACAGCAAACCACCAGCAATCCCCCCCAGCAGATCGGCGAGCACCCGGTTGCCCAATCGATAATTCGCATCGACTGCGCCACCCTTGCCGCTCGCTTCGGCCTGCTCCCGCTGCGTGATATCGCGCAAGCGATCACCAATGTGATCGATCCGCGCGTCGCCGCCGACAGGGTCTTGCCCGGGTTCATTCTCCGCCATGTGCTTTACTCCCTGTTATCGCCCCTGAGGGTAGGATATCCAAAAAGCAAGCCACCAGCGACGAGTGGACCCGCCAAGGCGCGGCCCGTTTAGAAAGGGCTGGGTTGCAAGTCAATGGCCATGCTGCGCTGCGGGAACAAGCGCAAAAAAGCCCGGATTTCGCGCAAAATCCGGGCTTGATCGCCGTTCAGGGCATGGTTGCGGTCATGGGCAGCGCGCGTCACGCACCGGCGGGCTGCCATCCCGAGTCTTCCAGCTGCCGTCAGGCGCCTGGTATTTTTCGCCCGGCTTTGTGCGCGAAATGGTGTTGCACCCGGCGGTAAAGGCAAATTGCTCGACGGTCGAACCTTCGGCCGAGGCACGGTCGGTATAGACCTGCTTGCGCTTCAGATTGATGTCGCTGACCATCTTCTGCAGCTGGCCGTCGCCCCCGCTGACGATGCCCAGATAGCCATCGGGCTTCTCGCCGATCGATCCGTTTTCGCGCGCGGCCTCGTAGGCCGGATCGCGCTGTGCCATGGCGGGCATGGCGAGGCCGAGCGCCAGAAACGCTGCCATGCCGGTGTGGAATACTGCCCTGTTCATCAGAAAATCTCCGCATTTTCGTCGATCACCTCTTTGGCCTTGCCATCGAGCCGATAGACGACTTCCTGTTTGATATTGATGTTGAGGTTGATGACGATCGGCTTGTCAGGTGCCGACACCGTCACGCAGCCCCCGAGCGCCGCCATCGTGGTCGCCAAGGCCACCATCACACTCGCCCGATTTCTCATCATCGCCATCCTGTGTGTCCCCTTCATGGACGATCCTCGCTTTCTGGGGGCTGAATGCCCGGTTTTTCTGGTGTTGTCGCTGCGCCCGGTCCTGCGGCAGGATTGGCCCGCGGATTGTTGACCTGCCCGGGCAGCAATCCGAGCACGCCCGGATCGGTGATGTATTGCGTATCGTACAGCGACCGCGCCGAGGTGATCAGCTGCAGGAACGGCGCGCTGATCGTCACGTTGAACTGCAGCGGAAGCTTCTCGACCTGGCGGGTGAGGAAATTGCGCGATGCTCCCTCGCCCTGGCTCAGCCCATCGAACCGGATGCGGGTGATAACCTCGCCGGCCAGCTCTCCATCCATCTCGATGATCAGGTATTTATAACGCAATGATCGCAAGGCGTTGAACGCGAAATTTGCCATCGTGCCGAGATCTTCATAGGTCAATTCGCCGACATAGGCGAGCGTGCCGCCGTCTTCGATCACCTCGAGCCGGCCGCCGCGGACATGCCCGCCGTCCTTGTCGAAGATGATCGGAATGACCCCGGCGAAATGGCCGGTGGCGTTGATATTCTCGAAGTCGAAGCCGGACAGGAACTGCGCCGCATCGACGCGGTCGACCCGGAATACCAGACGCCGCGGTTCTTCGCTCACCAGGTCGATGGTGCCCGGGTCAAGCAGCAGCCTGCCCCCGGCAAACGGCCATTCCCCGCCCTCGACCTGCATGCGGAAATTCGGGAGCAGCTGATAGCGAATCGCCCCGCTGTAGACCGCAAAGCCCGGATTGACCTCTGCCAGCCGCACCAGCTGCCCCGGCCCGGTTTCCAGGCCCAGCAGGTCGGTGAATGCGATATCGCCCGACAGCCCGGTCACCGGACCGAAGGCCGCCGCAAAATCGAGCGAATCGGTGCGGAAGCGTCCGGTGCTCGATGCAACCCCCGCGGCGGTCCAGTCGATTCGCCCCGTGCCCGACACCGTGCCGCGGGTGTTGGCGATGATGCCCAGCGCGATGTTGCTGATCATCTCGGGCTGGAGCTGATCGTCAAAGGTCATGGCATCGACGAACAGGTCGGCGTGCCCCGTCACCGCAGCTAGATCGTGCGCGATGCCCACGCGCAGCACCTGGCGCTGTGTCTGCGGCTCGTCCAGCGTCCCGCTGACCGCGATCTGGCCATCGGCCAGGGTCAGCCGCATGTCGTCCGTCACCAGCGGTTGGAAGCGCGCGGGGACCTGGCGGTCGCGCAGCAGCCATTCGTCGCCAGCAACTCCCAGAACCGAATCCACAAAGCTCCAGCTGCCGCTGCCGCGCGTGAGAAGCAGTGGCACCGCGCCGATGGTCGCTTCCGCCTCGGCATAGCGGCCACCCAGCACGCGACCCAGATCGATGCTGAATTCGCCGGCCTTGATATGCGTGCCCGCTTGCGCGGCACCGATCAGCAGATCGACATCGGAAAGCCTCGCCGAGCCGGGGAAGTCGAGCTGCATCGCGCCGATCGCCAGCTGCATGTCCGATCCACCGATTCTGCCGCGCAGTTGCGTTGCCGAGGCGAGATTTGCTGCCATCACCAGCCCGCGCGGGCCCGAGCGGATCATCGGGGCGCCGCGCCGCGGACACAATGTCACCGCCTGCCGCGCGCTGCTGAAGGTCGAGAGCCGCAGCTGATCGAACCGCAGTGTCTGGCAGCGGTCAAACAGCGACGCGCCGCCGCCTTCGCTCCACCGCCCCTGCAATGGCAGCAGTAGGCCCTGAACACTGCCACCAGGGATCGGTCCGCTCAGCCGCGCCGCTCCCGTAAAGACGAGCCCGCCGCGCCCGTTCCACTGCGCTTCGAGCTGGGGCAGCGCGAGCGAGGCACCGCCGGCGCGATACTCCTCCATCGCCAGCCGCAGAGCATAGGCCCCTTGCCCGCGCGGCACGATGCGCAATTGCGCCACGGGCAGGCCCGCGCCCCCGGTGGCGATGTTTCCGGCCAGCTGCAGCGCGCCATCCGCCTGGCGCAGGGTCAGGCTGTTGCCGCCGAGCAGCTGCTCCCCCTTCGCCCCTGTGAGTGACAGACGCGGTATATCGACAGCCAGTGCCCGGTCGCTGCCGCGCGCGTTGACCGCCATCGCCAGGTCCGAGCCTGGCAGAGCGCGGCGGGCGGCAGCGGCCATGCGGGCAACCAACGGGCCAATCGGCAGCCCCGCGCTGGCGTCGACCGCGCGGTCCAGCGCACCCAGCCGCTGCCGGTCAACCGCCAAACGCTCGCCGCGGACATCGCCTTCGAAGCTGTAACCGGGCTCGGGGCCGGCAAGCCGCAGCACGCCCTTGCCGCTGGCCGCGAACCGATCGAAACCGATGCCTGTTCCGCCGGCATCAGCCAGCGCCAGATTGATCGTCGCGTCGATCTGCTGCGCGGCATAGGCAAAGCCCAGCTGCCCTGTCAGCCCATCGGAAGCGAATGCGCCTGCACGAATGGCACCGCTGGCGGGCACGATCGTGCCCTCGATCCGGTCCAGCGCCACGTTCGCGCCTGCGCGCAGCGCCAGCGACGATGGGCCGATCGCGACGCCACCGGTTTCGCAGGCCAGGCCGGCAAAACGTACCGGCCCCCTGAAGGTCGGGCGCTGGCCTGCGATGCGGATCGTGCCGAACAGGCTGGGCCGGTCGATGGTGCAGCCCTGATAGGCCATCCGCGCGCCGATGGCGGCCAGCGAGCCTTCGAAGCCGCCACGCAGATTGCCGCTGCCTGCCGCCTTGACCCCCAGGGTGCCATAGGGGCTTTCGATCCGCAGCCGCGCGTCGCGCAGCGTCAGATCCAGCCTGGGCAGACTGAATGGCTCCTGGCTGTCGGTGTACAGGATCTTGTCCAGCGTGCCGAAGCTGACCCGGCCATTCTCCAGCCTGCCATAGCCGCGAAGCCCTTCGACGATGACGCGATCAATGCTGAGCCCGAACAGCCCGCCGCTGATATCGAGGCTCAACCGGTCGATCGTCGCATCGGGCCGCGCCGGATCGCCCAGCACCAGATTGCGCACCGTCTGCCGGCCGACGCCGATCGATTCGATGTCATAGCGCGCCTGGATCCCCCTGCTCTCCAGCGCGTTGCCGATGAAGTTGCGCGCAATATCCTCGCGCTGGGTCCATGCGATCAGACCCACCAGCCCGAGCACGGCCAGACCATAAAGCACCGCGCGCAGCGGCCAGGCCATGCGCTGCCATGCCCGCACCTGCCGTTCGGGCGGGATCGCCTCAGCGTCTGTATCGGGGTCGCTCATCGTCACCTGAATGCGCTGCAACGCGGCTGGTTGCAACGGCGCGCGATATCAGTGGTTCCGACAAAGCGTTTGCCCGCGTCCGGGCGAGAGATTAACTTCAAACCATGCCCTCTTCCTCGCCTGTGCTGCCGCTATTGGCCGATGCCGAGCTGCCCGACGCCCCGGCGGGCGGTCATCACGGTGCGGGCCACCGCGCCCGGCTTAGGCAGCGTTTTGCTGAACACGGACGGAACCGGGCTGCATGATCATGAAATTGTTGAATATCTGCTGGCGCTCGCAATACCGCGCCGCGACACAAAGCAGCTGGCCAAGCATCTGATCGACCATTTCGGATCGCTGGCAGCCGTGCTGACCGCCGACGGCGATTCGCTGCGTGCGGTGCCCGGCATGGGCGAAACCAGCGCGGCGGCACTCAAGATCGTGCAGGTCGCCGCGCGCCGGCTGGTCAGCGAGCCGGTGCACCGCCAGCCGATCCTGTCGAGCTGGCAGGCACTGCTCGACTACCTGCGGCTCGACATGGCGCACCTCACCCGCGAACGGGTCCGCGTGCTGTATCTCAACGCCAAGAACATGCTGATCAGCGACGACAACATGTCCGAAGGTTCGGTCGACCAGGCGGCGATCTACACCCGCCAGGTGATCAAGCGCGCGCTCGATCTGGGCGCGACGTCGCTGATCCTGGTGCACAACCACCCCAGCGGCAACCCGCAGCCCAGCAAGCAGGACATCCAGATCACCCGCGAGATCATCGAGGCGGGCAAGCGACTGGGCATCGCCGTGCACGATCACATCATCATCGGGCTGGACGGGCATTCGAGCATGCGCTCGATGGGGCTGATTTGACCTCGACTAAGCGTGGCCTGCGCGTCATAGCGTCGGCCAATGCCTTCCCCTGCCCCCTCCTCCTATGACGCGATCATTCTGGGCGCCGGCGCGGCAGGCCTGTTCTGCGCAGGCATCGCGGGGCAACGCGGGCGCAAGGTGCTGCTGGTCGATCATGCCGATGCGCCGGGCAAGAAGATCCTGATCTCGGGCGGCGGGCGGTGCAATTTCACCAACATCCACACCCAGCCGGACCGCTACATCAGCGCCAATCCGCATTTCCCCAAATCCGCGCTCGGCCGGTACAGCCCGCAAGATTTCATCGATCTGGTCGATGCCCATGGCATTGCATGGCACGAAAAGACTCTGGGGCAGCTGTTCTGCGATGGCTCGGCCAAGCAGATCGTCGCGATGCTTCTGGCCGAATGCAACAAGGGCGCGGTCGAGATATCGCTCGGCCATCCGATCGGCACGGTCCGCCACACTGACGGGATGTACCACGTCGCGATCGGCAATCGCGAGGCTGCGGCCCCGGCCCTGGTGATCGCGACCGGCGGGCCTTCCATCCCCAAGATGGGCGCCACCGGCTTTGCCTATGATCTGGCGCGGCAGTTCGGCCTCAAGGTCGTGGAACCGCGCCCCGCGCTTGTCCCGCTGACGCTGGGTGGCGATGAAACCCTGTTCCGGTCGCTCTCCGGTGTCGCCACCGACGTGGTGGCCCGGGCGGGCAAGACCATGTTCCGGGAAGCGGCGCTGTTCACGCACAAGGGGCTGTCGGGCCCTGCCATCCTGCAGGTGTCGAGCTATTGGCGGCATGGCGACCCGGTGGCGATCGACTTTCTGCCCGATGTTCCCCAAGGCTGGCTGACGGCTGCCAAGCGCGCACAGCCCCGCGCGACGCTGCGCAGCACGCTGGCCGCGATGCTGCCCGACAGGCTTGCAGCCACATTGAGCGAGCGCATCGGCCAGGACAGCCGCCTCGCAGATTGTGCCGACCGCCTTCTCTCCGCCGCAGAGCAGCAGCTGAAAGCCTGGGTCTTCCACCCCAACGGCACCGAAGGCTATGCCAAGGCCGAAGTGACAGCCGGCGGCATCAGCACCGACGGACTTTCATCGCAGACGATGGAGGCCCGCAAAGTTCCCGGCCTTTATGTTATCGGTGAAGCGGCAGATGTCACTGGGTGGCTGGGCGGCTACAACTTCCAATGGGCATGGGCGAGTGGCCATGCTGCGGGCACCGCAATTTAGCGTTATCGAACGCCCATCTGTCGGTAATCATCATGCCTACAAAGGTTTGCAGCCATTATAAATGGGCTGTTAGGCAGAATTAGCCCCAAAAATAAGCGAATATTTACTTGTCGATTGGATATTGCAGAACATGCAAGTGTCCATACCCTCCGGCGACATCCAGGCTGATCGCTCCACGCGGGCGCTGACGATTGCGCTGTATACGCAGATCGCGATGGTTGTGGCGGCTATTGTTGCGATGACCCTGGCACCCCCGCGCGAAGGACCGATGATGGTCATTCCGCTGGGCCCTGCGGCGGTCGGTCAGACGATGGGCTGGGCCTTGCCCAAGGGGGCGGCCTTTCTGGGCCAGGGGCCGCTGCCAGGATCGATACTCGTCTACGCGCGGCGCGACCTCCTCGCGGCCAGCGCATGGCAACATTCAAGTCTGTTAATCAAGGCGCCTGAAATCTTTTGCGGGAAGATTGCAGGAACCCAAGGGAAGAAACAAACCTCATGGAACTGACCGGTATCCGCAAGAACGGCGTGTTTGCGCTCGTCATCATCGCCTGGCTCTGCGTTGCGATCATCGCAGGCGTGAGCATCTATGGCGCGGCGGGTTGGACCCCCGTCGCCATCGCTGTCGCCATCACCCTGCTTCCGACGCTGATCGCCCGATCGAGCAACATTCAGTCGACAGGGCGTATCCTGCTGGGCGTCACGATGCCGGTCTATCCCGCGATCCTGCTGTATCAGGCCGCGGGGACGAATCTGCAGATGGACATCCACATGATGTTCTTTGCCCTGCTGGCGACGCTGGTGGTCATGTGCGACTGGCGACCGATCGTCGCCGGCACCGCGGTAATCGCGGTGCACCATCTGGGCACGAATTTCATCATGCCCGCCTGGGTCTTCCCCGATGGCGCTGATCTGCCGCGGGTGTTGCTGCACGCGGTGATCGTGCTGGTCGAAGCTGGCGTGCTGATCCAGGTCTCATTGCAGCTGGAACAGATGATCGAACGTCAGGCCGCAGCCCGGCGCGAAGCGGACCGGCTGGAACAGGAAGCGGCCGCCGTGCGCAACGCCATCGCCGCCGAGCAGGCGCTTGTCATCGGCGCGCTAGGCGAAGGCCTGAACGCGATGGCCCGTAACGACCTGACCCGGCGGATCGACGAGACCTTCCCGACGGATTACGAAAAGCTGCGCACCGATTATCATCTGGCGCTCGAAGGCATGCGGCAGGCACTGGGCAAGATCTCCGGCGCTGCGACCAGCATCGATGAAAGCGCTGGCGATGTCAGCCATGCCGCGCACGATATGGCGGACCGGACCGAACGACAGAGCGCAACGCTGCACGATACGGTCGCCAGCATCCGCGAAATCACCGACAGCGTGTCGGGCACCGCCCAGCACGCTACCGAAGCCCGGCAGGTGCTGCAGGCCGCGCAAGGCGAGGCGCAGAGCTCGTCCGAAGTGGTCGAGCGCGCGCGGGTGGCGATGGACAATATCGAACATGCCGGGATGGAAATCGATCAGATCATCGCGGTGATCGACGGGCTTTCGTTCCAGACCAATCTGCTGGCGCTCAATGCCGGGGTCGAAGCGGCGCGTGTCGGCGAAGCCGGCAAGGGATTTGCCGTGGTCGCCACCGAAGTGCGCGCGCTGGCGCAGCGGTCGGCCGAAGCCGCTCAGGACATCAAGGCCAAGATTGGCGCTTCCAACACCCAGATTGCGCTGGGCGTTCAGGTCGTCGCGGAAACCAGCGAGACGCTGGAGCGGATCACCTCGCGGATCCTGCAGATCAGCGATTTCGTCACGACGATCGCGCAGTCCGTCGAAGCGCAGGCAGGCAAGTTGCGCGAGGTCAACTCGACCGTGGGCGCGCTTGACGGGATTACCCAGCAGAACGCGGCGATGGTCGAAGAAACCAGTGCTGCCGCGCGCTCGCTGGCGCAGGAATCGCGGACGTTGGCCGATGAGATCGCCAAGTTCCGTCTGGGTGCGGATGTCGGTCGGCCCGCGATGCAGCCAGCCAGGGGCCGAGGCAGCCAGCCTTACATAGCGCGCGCGGCCTGATATGGCGCATGGCCCGGGCCGACACGCAACAGGGTGTCGCCCGGGATGCGCTGGTCCTGTGATGTCTCGCCAGGGCGCTGGCGCTTAGCGTGTGCGGCAGCGTCCGGTATTGGTGCTTTCGATCGTCCCATCGTCGTCATAGCGGATTTCCATGGTGAACCCGTCTGCGGCGATCGACCGGATCGTGGCGCGATACCATTTTTCGTCGCTCCAAAGGCAGGAGATGCGGCTTCCGGCCTGCCAGTCGAAGGGCAGGACCGTATCGCCCTGGCGAGTTTCGACACTGCCATCGTCGAACCGGATCGTCACCACCGATCCGCTGCGCGACTCGACGACGCCGGGATAATAGACCGAGCTTCCGCGCCAGGGTGAAAGCACCCAGTCGCCCACGTCCTGGGCGACAGCCATGCCAGGGAGCGCCAGCGCGCCCGCTGCTGCCATCACAAACGCAAACGCACTAAGCTTCTTCATCATTACCTCCCCCAGGGAACCTTGCCGAATGACCCGGCTTCGCATCCTCTTGCATGACGATTTTATCTGCGTCCAGACCTCGACTCAACGGATGGCGCACCACCGGTTCAAAGGCGCTTCAGCGATTGTCATTGTGTCCGAGCGCCATAACCGCTATGGGCGCACACTTGCAGCGGTGGCCGTGTTTTCCACCGCGCGCGGTTTCGCCGACGATCGCGGAACCTTCGCATCCCTATAGAATTGAAATCCCGATGCCTTTTGACTCCGTTCCCGCCGTTCTGTCGGACGCGCTTGATGCGCATGGTTACGACACGCTGACCCCTGTCCAGCAGGCAGTGCTTACCGAAGACGCGCAAGGTCGCGATCTGATCGTGTCCGCCCAGACCGGCTCGGGCAAGACCGTCGCGTTCGGCCTCGCCATGGCCAGCGACCTGATCGGCGAGGACAATCGCATCGCCCCCAGCCACACCCCGCAGACGCTGATCGTCGCCCCGACGCGCGAACTGGCGCTGCAGGTCAGCCGCGAATTCATCTGGCTCTATGGTCCGGCTGGCGCGCGCATCGCGACCTGTGTCGGCGGCATGGACGCCTCGAAAGAGCGCCGCGCGCTGTCGCAGGGCGCACAGATCGTGGTTGGCACGCCGGGACGCCTGCGCGACCATCTCGAACGGGGCGCGCTCGACCTGTCCGGCCTCAAGGTTGCCGTGCTCGACGAAGCCGACGAGATGCTCGACATGGGCTTTCGCGAAGACCTCGAGGAAATCCTCGATGCGACCCCCGATGGTCGTCGCACCATGCTGTTTTCCGCGACCATGCCTCAGCCGATCGTCGCGCTGGCCAAGCGATACCAGCGCGATGCGCACCGCATCTCGACCGTCGGTGCAGATCGCGGCCATGGCGATATCGAATATCTCGCGGTGACGGTTGCCCCAGCCGATATTGAAAATGCGGTCGTCAATCTGCTGCGTCTGCACGAAGCAGAAACCGCGATGCTGTTCTGCGCCACGCGCGACAACGTCCGCCACCTTCACGCCAGCCTGATCGAGCGCGGCTTTTCTGCCGTCGCTCTGTCGGGTGAGCACAGCCAGAACGAGCGTAACGCCGCCCTGCAGGCCTTGCGCGATCGCCGTGCCCGCGTCTGCGTCGCTACCGACGTGGCCGCGCGCGGGATCGATCTGCCCAGCCTGTCGCTGGTCATCCACGTCGAACTGCCGCGCGACATGGACACCCTCAAGCACCGTTCGGGCCGTACCGGCCGCGCGGGCAAGAAGGGTACGGCGCTGATGATCGTGCCCTATCCGCGTCGTCGCCGCCTCGAATCGATGCTGCGCGGCGCCAATATCAATGCGCAGTGGATCAATCCGCCTTCGGCCGAAGACATCCGCCGCGCCGATCACGACCGCCTGCTCGACAAATTGCGCGCACCGGTCGAGGCGGACGAAGCGGACCGCATGCTGGCTGAAACGCTGCTGGGCGAGCGCACGGCAGAAGACATCGCGATCATGCTGGTGCAGGCGCACCGCGCGCAGATGCCTTTGCCCGAAGAACTGCTCGATGCCGCTGCCTCGCCGCCGCAGCGCGACATGGGCCCGCGCCCCGGGTTCGAGGATACCGTCTGGTTCGCGATGAACATCGGTCGCCGCCAGAATGCCGACCCGCGCTGGCTGCTGCCGCTGCTGTGCCGCCGTGGCCACATCACCCGCAGCGAGATCGGCGCGATCCGGCTCAGCGACGATGCCACCCATTTCGAGATCCCGCGCGCCGTCGCCGATCGCTTTGCCGACGCCGTGCAGCGCACCGCGGGCGGTGAGGATGGCGAAGAGGGCAGCGTGTCGATCACCCGCGCCGACGGCCCGCCCCAGGGCCACAGCCGTTCGGGCCCGCCGCGTCGTGCGGACAGCCGCGACGGCAGCGGATCGGGAAAGAAGGGCAAGACCAACTCAGGTCCGCTCAAGCCGCGCTATGAAGCCAAGGCGTTCGGCGAGAAGAAGCCGTTCGGCGACAAGAAGCCCTTTGGCGATCGCAAGCCGGCCGGTGACCGCAAGCCCTATGGCGAGCCCCGCGCGTTTGGCGACAAGAAGCCGTTCGGTGACAAGAAGCCTTATGGCGACAAGAAGACCAACGCGGACCGCGCCTCCTTCGCCGACAAGCCGCGCGGGCCCCGCGCCGATGGTCCGCGCAGCGATGGTCCGCGTGCGGGTGGCCCCGGCGGTGGCAAGCCCTACGCGCCGCGTGGCGACAGCCGTCCCCGGCCTGAAGGCGGCAAGCCCAGCTTTGCTGGCCGCTCGGGTGCCAAACCTTTCACGAAACGCCCCAAGGGCTGAACCGACTCGGTAACCGCTTACTCACCTGCTCCCCTGCCTGAAAAGGAGGGGAGCATGGACGGCAATCAGGGTTGAACCGTCTCGCCGCCCAATGCCCGGTACAGGGTCACGCGGTTGCTCGCTTCGACCAGTTGCGTCGTCAGCAAGGTCCGCTGGGCGGTATTGAGCGAGCGCTGCGCATCGAGGCTGGCGAGGAACGAGTCCAGCCCACCACGATAGCGCATGTCGGTCAGCCGATAGCTGTCCTCGGCGGCCTCGACAAAGGCACGGGTCGCGCGCAACTGTTCGGTGATCGTGCCGCGCCGCGCCAACGCATCGGAGACATCGCGGAATGCCGCCTGGATCGCGCCTTCATAGCCCGCAATCGCGGCATCGCGCTGCGCCTGGGTCTGCGCGACACCGGCCTGCGCCGCGCCGCCGGCAAACAGCGAATAGCGCACATTGGCACCCGCCGAATAGTTGAACGCAGCACCCGTAAACAGCGTCGAGAGCGCATTGCTGGCGAGCCCGGCGAGCCCCGTCAACGTGATCCGCGGGAACAGGGCTGCGCGGGCCGCACCGATCTCTGCATTGGCCGCACGCAGTTCGTATTCCGCCTGCATAACATCGGGGCGACGCAGCAGGATCGTCGAATCGAGGCCAGCAGGCAAACTCTTCACAGCCTCGCCCGCATCCGCGATCGATCGCGGCAGCAATGCCTCATCGACCGGTGCACCGACGAGCAGCTGCAGCGCGTTGACGTCCTGCGCGACCGCCGTGGTCTGGGCCGCGATATCGGCCACTGCGGTTGCAAGGATCTGTTCGGCCTGGCGCAGATCGGTGCGCGGCGCGATGCCGCCATCCAGCCGCAGCCGGGTCAGTTTCACCCGCTCGCGCGCATTGGCTGCGGTCTCCTGCGCCAGCGTCAGCAGCGACCTGTCAGCCGCATAGGTCAGCCACGCATCGGCAATATCGCCGACCAGCGTCAGGCGCGTCGCCCGCGCTGCCGCCTCGGTGCCGAAATAGCGGTTGAGCGCGGCATCGGACAGCGACTGCAGCCGCCCGAACAGGTCGAGCTCGAACGCGGTGGTGCTGACATCGGCCGTGTAGCGGACCCCTGCCGTCGAGCGGCTGGCGCTGGGGTCATTGCCGATATCGACATCCTGATTGCGGTTCTGGTTCGCGGTGCCGTTATCGAACTGCGTCCTGTTCGCCCCGATGCCGATCTGAGGCAGCTGGCTGGCGCGCTGGATGCGGAACTGGGCACGTGCCGCCTCGATATTGGCGGCCGCGACGCGAAGGTTGCGGTTGTTGGCCAGCCCCTGCTCGATCACCTGCGCCAGGCGGGCGTCGACGAACACCTCGCGATAGGAGAGAACCGGCAGCGCCGCTTCGCTCTCGGCGAGATAGGCGTCCCCGACCGGCCAGGACTGCGGCACCGGCAGGTCCGGCTGGACATATTTGGGTGCCATCGAGCAGCCCGAAAGCAGCGCGACGATAATCAGTGAAGCCCGCCTCATGCGACCCCCTCGGTGGGCTTGCTGTCGCCGATATGCAGCTTCTTGAGCGTGTCGCGGGTGGTGCGGCGGACCAGCACGAAGAACAGGGGGATGAAGAAGATCGCCAGCACCGTCGCGGTCAGCATGCCGCCGATCACCGAGGTGCCGATGGCGATGCGGCTGTTGGCCCCTGCCCCGCTGGACAACGCCAGCGGCAGCACGCCGAAGATGAACGCGAGGCTGGTCATCAGGATCGGCCGCAGACGCAGGCGCGCGGCCTCCAGCGCTGCATCGATCACGCGCGCACCCCGCTTTTCGGCCTGCTCGGCAAATTCGATCACCAGGATGGCGTTCTTGGCCGCCAGCCCCATCGTCGTGAGCAGGCCGATCTGCAGGTACACATCGTTCTCCAGCCCGCGCAGTGTCACTGCGAACACCGCGCCGACGAGGCCCAGTGGAATGACCAGCATCACCGCGACCGGGATCGTCCAGCTTTCGTATAGCGCCGCGAGGCACAGGAAGACCACCAGCAGCGACAGGCTGTAGAGCAACGGCGCCTGGCCCGAGGACAGCCGCTCCTGGAACGACAGGCCCGACCAGGCCACGCCCACGCCAGGGATCTGCTTCGCCAGTTCCTCGATCCGGTCCATCGCCGCGCCCGAGCTCTGCCCCGGTGCCGCCTGGCCTTCGTACTGGAAGCTGGGATAGCCCTGGAAGCGCGACAGCGTCGTCGGCGTGGTCGACCAGCGGGTACGCGCGAAGGCCGAGAACGGCGCCATCTGCCCGTCATTGCCGCGCACGAACCACCGGTTGAGATCGTCGGGCGTGGCGCGATAGGGGGCGTCTGCCTGCACGAACACGCGCTTGACCCGGCCACGATCGATGAAGTCGTTGACATACTGCCCGCCCCAGGCGGCCGACAGCGTGGTGTTCACGTCCGCCTGGTTCAACCCCAGCGAGGCAAGCTTGGGCTGATCGATATCGACCTGCAGCGTCTGCACATCGGGGAGCTCGCCCAGACGCACGCCCGCCAGCACGGGATCATTCTCGGCCAGATCCAGCAGCTTGTCGCGCGCTTCTGCGAACTCCTCGCGGCTCATGCCGCTGGTGTTCTGCAATTGCAGACTGAAGCCGTTGGTCTGCCCCAGTCCGCGAATCGCGGCGGGAACCAGGACGTTGACCTGCGCATCGCGAAAGGCGGAAAACGCCTTTGTTGCGCGTTCGCTGATCGCGTCGGCGGAATCGTCTGCACTGGTGCGATCGGACCAGTCGACAAAGTTGACGAAGCCCTGGCCGGTGTTCTGCCCCGCCGCACCCTGGCCGCCGCCGGCGACGCTGAACATCACGGCGATGTTCTTGCGCTCATCCTCCAGCATGTATTTCTCGATTGCCAGCTGCACCTCGCGGGTGCGGCCCTGGGTCGCGCCGGCGGGCAGGCGGAACTGAAGCCGCGCCGCGCCCTGGTCCTCGGTCGGCAGGAACCCGGTCGGCAGGCGCACAAACAGCGCGACCAGCAGCACCAGAACGATCGCGTAAATCGCCATGAACAGCCATTTGCGATCGACCACCTTTTCGACCGCGCCGACATATCTGTCGGTGCCGCGGGCAAAGCCGTGATTGAACCAGTGCTGCGCCCGATCCATCTGCGCCGCGCCCCAGGGCCAGGCGCGCTTCAGGCGGCTTTCCTGCTCGGTCCCGTCATGCTTCTTCTGCTTGAGCAGCGTCGCCGTCAGCGCCGGGCTGAGGATCAGCGCCACCAGTGCCGAAAGCACCATCGCCGAGACGATCGTGATCGAGAACTGGCGGTAGATCACGCCTGTTGACCCGCCAAAAAACGCCATCGGAAGGAACACGGCGGACAGCACGACAGCAATGGCGACAAGCGCGACCTGGATTTCACCCATCGACTTGATCGTCGCTTCCTTGGGCGTGAGCTCGGGGTCTTCCTCCATCAGCCGCTCGACATTCTCGACGACGACGATCGCATCATCGACCAGCAGGCCGATGGCGAGCACCAGGCCGAACAGGGTGAGCGTGTTGATCGAGAAATCGAACAGATAGAACACGGCAAAGGTACCGAGCAGAACCACCGGCACCGCGATCGTCGGGATCAAAGTGGCGCGCCAGCTCTGCAGGAAAACGAACATCACGATGACCACGAGGATGATCGCCTCGATCAGCGTCTGCACCACCTCATCGATCGACAGCCGGATGAAGGCCGTGCTGTCATTGGCATAGGCCACGTTGTATCCCGCCGGGAAATTGCCCTTGGCATCAGCGACCGCCTGCTTGACCAGATCGGCGGTGGCCAGCGCATCGGCGCCGGGAGCCAGAGAAATGGCAAGGCCCGCACCCGGGTGGCCGTTGATGCGGCTGGAAGCGGAATAGTTTTCCGCGCCAAGCTCCACGCGCGCGACATCCGACAGCCGAACGACCGCACCGCTCTGCTCGGCCTTGAGAATGATCGCCTCGAACTCGTCGACCGTGCGCAACCGCGATTGCGACGTGACAGTGGCGTTGAGCCGGTTGCTCTCCGGCTGCGGAAGCCCGCCCACTTCGCCGGCGGCAACCTCGGTATTCTGGTTGCGGATCGCGGTGACGATATCGCCCGGCATCAGCCCCACCGAGGCGAGACGATCCGGATCGAGCCAGATGCGCATCGCATATTGCGACCCGAACACGTTGGTTTCGCCGACGCCCTCGATGCGCGACAGGGTATCCTGCAGGTTCGACACCAGAAAGTCGGAGACATCGATATTGGTGCTGCGATCGGTCTCGTCATAGACACCGACGATGAACAGGAAATCGGGGTTCGATTTGGTAACCCGCAAGCCCTGCTGCTGCACCTGCTGCGGCAACCGGGCCAGCGCCTGCTGCACCTGATTTTGCACCTGCACCTGCGCGATATCGGGGTCGGTGCCCTTTTCGAACGTCGCGCTGATCGTCACCTGCCCGCGCGAGGTCGAGCTGGAGTTGAAATACAAAAGGCCGTCGATCCCGGTCAGCTGCTGCTCGATGATCTGGGTGACGCTGTTTTCCAGCGTGTCTGCAGACGCCCCGGGGAAGGTGGCGCGGATATTGACCTGCGGCGGCGCGACATCCGGATATTGCTCGACCGGCAGCATGTAGATCGCGCCGACGCCCGCCAGCATGGTGATGATCGCCAGCACCCATGCAAAGATCGGCCGTTCGATGAAGATGCGCGACACGGCGGGGCCTCAGCCGCGCTTTGGCGGTGATGGTGGAGCAATGACCTGCGGCTTGCTGGCGGGAACGGGCTTGATCGGCGCGCCTGGCTTTACCTTGGCGAGACCCTGGACGATCACCTTGTCGCCTGCCTTCAATCCCTTGGTGACCACCCAGTCGGTACCCACCGTGCGATCGGCGGTTACCTGGCGCTCGGCGGCCTTGTTGCCTGCATCGACCACGAACACGCTGGCCTGGCCGCGCGCGTTGCGGTTGACGGCCGCCTGCGGCACCAGCACGGCTGTGGTATCGATCGACTGGTCGAACCGCGCACGCACGAACATGCCGGGCAGCAGCAGACCCTGGGGATTGGGGAAGCGGGCACGCAGCGTGACCGTCCCGGTGGCCGCATTGACCATAACTTCGGAAAACTGGACGACACCGCGCGGTCCATATTCGGTGCCATCCTCGAGCATCAGCGCGACCTCGGCGCTGCCGGGGACCGATCCGCCCTGCGCCAGCGACCGGCGGAGCGTCAGCAGTTCCGCGCTCGATTGCTGGATGTCGACGAAGACGGGATCAACCCCCTGGATCACCGCCAGCGGCTCGGCCTGGTTGCCGGTCACCAGCGCGCCGACAGTGAACAACGACCGCCCGATCCGCCCGGTAATGGGGGCAGGCACGCGCGTGAACTGCAGGTTGACCTGCGCGGTTTCGACCTGCGCGCGGCCCTGCTGTACGGCGGCGGCGGCTTGGCGCGCGGCAGCCACGGCATCGGTATAGTCCTGCATCGCCACCGCTTGGGCCTCGGCCAGTGGCTTCAGTCGCTCGGCGCGGATTCGCGTGGCCTCGGCATTGGCGATCGCGCTGTTGAGGTTCGCGCTCGCCTGTGCGGTGGCGGCGCGGAAAAGCCTGGGGTCGATCTCGTACAATGTCTGCCCTGCCCGCACCACCGAACCTTCGGTGAACAGACGGCGGCGGATCAGGCCGGTGACCTGCGGGCGGACTTCCGACATCTCGAACGCGGCAATGCGGCCTGCGAGCTCGACCGCCATCGGGACTGCACTGGTGCTGGCGACGATATAGCCGACCTCGGGCACCGGACGGCCGCGGCCCTTATCGTCCTCACCCCCCGAACAGCTGGCAAGCGCCATCGCCGCCAGGCCGATCAAGGCATGACGCTTCAAATGCGTTCGTGTCTGGCGAACGGGACGAAAAATGGCGGACTCGCAGAATTCAGGGGACACCGTATACGATGGTCTGATCGTATCTAGGGGGTAAACCGATGATAGGGCAAGATTGTTTCAT
This sequence comes from Sphingomonas sp. 35-24ZXX, assembly GCF_000786215.1. Classification (GTDB taxonomy): domain Bacteria; phylum Pseudomonadota; class Alphaproteobacteria; order Sphingomonadales; family Sphingomonadaceae; genus Blastomonas. The sequence continues at coordinate 271,438 of NZ_JROG01000001.1, read as the reverse complement.
GACTTGCGAATTTTTTGCCGGATTTCGCTAAAAATCGGCGATCAGGCGTGGTCAACCTCCTTGATTGGTACGTTGGGGTCGGCAAGTTGTTCAAGATCGAGCGGGGTCCCATCGACAATCGCCTTGCGGCCCTGCACGTAATCCTTGGTGGCATTGACGCAGTCGAGCGCGATGATCTTGCCCCCGCGCAGATAGATCACGGAAAAACTGCGGCTGGCAGGGTCGCCGCGCACCAGCTCCCGATCGTAATCGAGCGACAGCCCCACCGTCTGCAGCCTGAGGTCATACTGGTTCGACCAGAACCACGGGATGGCGTGATACGCCTCCGCCTTGCCCAGAATGTGGCTGGCCGCCACCTTCGCCTGATCGTTGGCGTTCTGCACCGATTCGAGCCGGATCACGCGATCGTTGGCAAACGGGTTGGCATGCGCCGCGCAGTCGCCAATCGCATAGACATCAGGCAGGCTGGTCCGGCAATATTCATCGATATCGACACCATTTCCGCCTGCAGCACCGGCCAGGATCAGCGGGCCGGTCTGTGCGATGATGCCGATGCCCACGATCACCATGTCGGCCGCGATACGCTCGCCGTTGCCGCATTGCACGGCGACTGCATGGCCGGCCTCGTCGGTTTCGATGTGATCGACGGTGTAGCCGGTGCGCAAATCGACACCATGGGCGCGATGCTCTTCCTCGAAGAAGGCGGACAACGTGGGGCCCGCGACGCGCGACAGCACCCGGTCGAGCGCCTCGATCAGCGTCACCTGCTTGCCCAGCTTGCGCATCACTGCGGCCGCTTCCAGGCCGATATAGCCGCCACCGATGATCGCCACGCTGGCGGTATCGTCCAGCCGGCCCATGATCTTGTCGACATCGGCGCGGGTGCGGACGGCAAAGACGTTGCGGGCGTTACTGCCCTGACAGTCCAGCATTCGGGGCGATCCGCCGGTGGCCCAGATGAGCGTGCCATAGCCCAAGGTCGCGCCACCGCTCAGCGTCAGAACATGCGCGGCAGGGTCGACGGCGGTAACGCGCTTGCCCAGCTGCAGATCGATGCCGCGTTCGGCCCAGAATGCCTCGGGCCGCAACAGGATGCGCTCGAACGGCTTGTCGCCGGCCAGATATTCCTTCGACAGCGGCGGGCGCTCGTAAGGCGGGAACGATTCGTCGCCGAGCAGGCCGATGGTGCCTTCAAACCCCATCTGGCGCAGGCAGATCGCCGCCTGTGCGCCGGCATGGCCGGCCCCCACGATGGCAATATCATAGCTGTCGAGCACGCCGTTCTCTCCTGCGACCTGTTTCCCTGCCGGTGCGGCATCGCTTGCCATCTGCCGGTTGACGTTGCGGAAAACAAGCCTCAACTCATATTGTCTGCAGCAACCTGTCATGCCCATGCAATTTGGTTTGACCGCAGCCCATGGTGCAATTATAGGGCGCGACCTGCACCGGCCACTGGCCCGTGCCTGCCTGGATGGCGGAGTAGCTCAGCTGGTTAGAGCGGCGGAATCATAATCCGTAGGTCGGGGGTTCAAGTCCCTCCTCCGCTACCATCCCCGCACATGACCGCATGTGCCTGACATGCCCGCACTCCCTTTGGGAAAATGTCGCGGGATATCCTTGATTTGTTTCATAATGTCTGGACAGCCGCCGCCCCCCGCCGATAGGGTTGTACAAGGCGCGGCTTCTCGGTCGATTGAAACGTGCCCGCAGTGGGGTTGTAACAATTGGTGGAAATGGTCGTTGAACCAGCCGGAATCCAATGATCGAAGGCTGGATGGGTGGAAGGCGATAGCCGCCTATTTTCGGCGCGACCGCACCACCGTCATGCGCTGGGCGCGGGAACGCAGCCTTCCGGTTCACCGGCTCCCCGGCGGCAAGCAGGGTTCGGTCTTCGCCTATGAGCACGAACTCAAGGCCTGGGCGGGACAACTCGAACAATCCGATCTTGCCGAGGACCTGCCCGCCCTGCCGGACGACGCGCCGCCCTCCCCCGCCAGCCCGGCTGGAGAACCCATCAGGTTCCCGCCCGCTGTTCCCGAAGCCCCCGGCAAACGCACACGACCGCTGTTCGTGGCGCTTGGGGCGGTGTTCGTCATCGCTGCGCTGCTGACCATCACCGTCACCCTCTCCGACGGCCTTGGCCCTGCGCAGTCCCCGGTGGAGCGGGCAGCCGCGCTGCCGAGCGATCCAGCCATCGCCGACGATTATGTCGCCGCGCGCGATCTGTGGGCGCGGCGTACCCCTGCCGATCTGCGCCGCGCGATCACGCTGTACGAAAAGGTCATCACCGCCGATCCGGATTTCGCGCCTGCTTATGCCGGGCTTGCCGAGGCCTGGCTGATCTACCGCGAATATGGCGCTGCCACCGAGAGCCGCGCCTATAGTGCCGCCAAGTCGGCGGTGGAACAGGCGCTGTCGCTCGATGGTCAGCTTGCCGCCGCCCACCGGGCCAATGGCTTCATCCAGTATTGGTGGAGCTATGATGCGCAGCGCTCGGTCGATTCGTTCCGCCGCGCGCTGGAGCTCGACCCCCGCGATGGCCTGACCCATTTCTGGTACGCCAATGTGCTGTCCGACCTGGGCCAGGATGCTGCCGCGCAGCGCGCCTATGATACGGCGCAACTGCTGTTGCCAGGCACCCCGGCGATCGCGGTGGAGCGCGCCTGCGCACACTGGCAGGCCGGCCGCGATCGCCGCGCGGTAATGGAGCTGAACCAGCTGAAAGCGCAGTATCCCGACGACGCGACAATCCGCAACTGCCTGGCCTGGGCGCATATTTCGCGCGGCGACATCAAGGCCTATGCCCGCGAATATCGCGCGTTGGCCAGTCTTCGCGCGGTGCCCGAGATGCAGCGGCTGTCGCGCGCGCTCGATGCCGCCATCGCGCGTGACCCCGCCACCGCGCACAAGGTGCTGGTCGCCGACGCGCGCCGCGAGTTTGCCGAGGGCGAACGCAAGACGCGGATGACGCCGGCCTTCCATGCCTCGTGCATGGGTGATCGCGAAACGCTGGTCGCCTTGCTGCAGCAGGCATCGATGCTGGGTGAACGCTGGTATTCGGCGACGCTCAACCGGCGGATCGCCCGCAAGTGGCGCAGCGATGCAGAGATCATCCGGCTGCTCAACAAGGTGATGGTCGCCACGCCGGACGTCGACCTTTCCTGACCGATCGCGCGCCGGCTGGCTTTCCCCACCTCCCGCATTTTCCGGCATTTGCAACAATTTGCGACAAGCCGTTTGCGGCCAGGTTCGCTTAGTCTGCTGATGGTCTGATCGTCAGCGGGCGGGGTTAACCCGTCGACCCAAAACGGCTGCTGGCCAACCTTCGTGCCCGCCCGCTGGCGGTCAGGCCAACCGCGACTTCCCGCGAGCCGGAGCGATCGATGACGCGAGCTTGGCTTTCGCTGCTGCTGCTCATCATGGCAGTGCTGCTGGTAGTGGCTTGGCCGCGCCATGCAGCGCAGGCCGAGATGCTGGCTTTTGCGTCACCCAGACAGTCTTCCCCATCCGGAAAACCCGTCCGCGTGAAAGCCGACCTCGCCCGCCGGATCGATGTCTGGCACGGCAAGGACGATTGCCGGTCGCCGGATCGCGCCCGCGCCGCGCTGACCCCGATCCTGTCGCAATGGCTCGGCACCCGCATGACCGAGCGACCCTCGCGGCAGCTGGCACAATGGGGCTATCATTCGGGCGATATCTGGCATGAGGACCGCGTGATCGACGGCAAGCGCCAATGCAGCGGCGGCTTCCGCCGGGTCATCGCCTATGCGGATTTCCGCTGAGCCACGACAATCGCCGACCGGAGCCCCCGTGGCTCAGGCGTCCGCCAGCAGGCTTTCGCTCAGCGACCAGAGACGCTCGGCGCTGCCCTGATCGACCGCGTGCGGATCGACATTGCGGTAGCGCACCGGCTCTGCGCCCGATACCGCAGCGATATTGCAGTCCTCGCAATAGACACCGCCCTTGCCCTCGAGCAGCGGGCTGGTCGCCGCCCACAGGGTCGTGGTGCAGCCCTGGGTCGGGCTCTTGAACATCGCCCTCGCGCCGTCGGAAATCTCGCCCTGCTCGTTGAGCCAGCCCAGCACGATCATTTCCTCGGTGGGCAGATGGCGCTGCAGCGGGGTGAAGATACCACCGGGATGGACGGCAAAGGCCATGCCGCCGCTCTCTGCGAGCCGGGCGTTGAGGCCCAGCGCAAACAGCGCATTGGCGGTCTTCGACTGGCCATAAGCCTTCCACTTGTCATAGCTGCCATCGGTCCAGTTGGGGTCGTCCCAGCGGATGTCCGAAAGCTTGTGACCGGTGGAAGACAGGGCGACCACACGCGCCCGATCGGTGCGCTGCAGCAACGGCAGCAGCACCTGGGTCAGCGCGAAATGGCCCATATGGTTGGTACCGAACTGCATCTCCCAGCCCGGCCCCACCCGCGTCTCGGGGCAGGCCATGACGCCGGCATTGTTGATCAGCAGATCGAGCGCCGCATGATCCGATGCGAAGTCCAGCGCAAAGCGGCGCACCGATGCGATATCGGCCAGATCCATCGGTGCGATGGTGATATCGCCCGCCATCCCTTCCAGCGCGGCATGGGCCTTGCCCGTGTCGCGCGCGGGAACGGTGACCGCAGCGCCCGCCGCGGCCAGTGCGCGGACCGTCTCCAGCCCCAGTCCAGAATAGCCCCCGGTCACGATGGCCGTCTTGCCCGTCAGGTCGATGCCCGCAAGCACCTCATGCGGTTCGCTCTGCCGACCGAAAGGCGACTCCACGGGGCTCTGGTGTTCGGCAATCATCGGCGGCTCTCTCCCTGGTTCGGTTTTGGGGTTCTGTTTATGGTTCTGTTTATGGTGCGGTCTTGCGGATGGGCACCGGAATGTTGCAGATATCCGCAGCCCCCGCCGGAATGTTGAAAAAGGCATCCTTGCGGTTGGCCCGCGCCTGAGCGTAGCGCGCAAACGTTCCGCTGTCGCTGGCGAGATACTCCAGCTGCGGCTGCTCGGCCTGCGGCAGTTCGCTCGCCAGCCGTACCGAGCGGATCACGGTGCGCTCTTCGGGCGTTTCGTAGAATCCCAGGGGACCGGTGCCCCGCGGCAGGCTGGAGAGGTGCTCGATGCCTTCGACCACGCGCCCCACCAGCGCGATGTTGCGGTCCAGATGGCGCGGCGCGTGGCCGATCACGGTGTAGAGCTCTGCCCCGCTACCGGTGTCGGGCGACAGGTTGCGGCCGACACCGACCATGCCATAGCAATGCACCGGCCAGGCCGGATAGCCACCCTGCCCTCCAGCCACGGTCCCGATACGTCCTTTGGTGTCGTTCGCCATCGGCCAGGACTTGTAGAAATGCGGGTTGCGCGCATAGCTGTCGGGCGCCAGGCGCGGCGGCGGAACGGGAAAGCCTGCCCCGGTCTGGTCGCGCGGTGCCTGCGGCAATCCGGTCTCATAGTCCTCTTCGCTCGGCGTCACCAACCCTTTGGGCAACGGCCTCGCCTTGGCCGCATCCTCGCCATCGGGATCGCCCCATTGCACCACATAATTGTCCTGCATGCGCACGATGGCGAGACCATCCCACCAATGGGCGGCGGCGAGCTTGCGGATGTTGCCGATCCACGGCTGGCTGATCGGCGCCGGCATCAGCTGGATCACGGCCCGGCGCGGCTTGCCCGCTGCATCGGGCGATAGCTCCATCACCAGCAGATCTTCAGGCGCTATCTTCACCCAGTCGGACGCAGGTGCGGCAGCGACGATGTCCCCCGGCCCTTGCGGCGCAGGAGCCGGAGCTGGATCGCTCGCGGCGACAAGACACAATGGAGAAAGCGCGGCAAACGAGCGCAGCGCGGCGGTGCGGAGTCGGGCAGATATCATGGCCGGCACGCTATCACGCCCGACAGGCTTGCGAAACCGGCCTGCGCTGTGCAAGCCTCAGGCGATCGGAGGGCGAATCCATGGCACAGCAGGACACGGACGATGATACCCCGCTTTCGCTGCGCAACAGCCATGCGACGCTGGACCGGTTGCTCGACGACATGATCGAGGCGCCGGATCGCATCGGCGAACTGGCCCGAACCATCGAGCAGGTGTTTTGCGAAACCCGCGCGATCATGGTGCTGGACATGAGCGGCTTTTCCCGCACCACGCAGCGGCACGGCATCGCCGCATTCCTGCTGATGGTCCATCAGATGAAGCGGCTGGCGCTGCCCGAGATCGAGGACAAGGCAGGCCTGCTGGTCAAGGCGGAGGCGGACAATCTCTATTGTCTGTTCGACCGCACCGACAATGCGGTGCGCGCCGCAAGGGCGATCGTGAGGCAGCTCAATGCCGCCAATCTCATCCTGCCCGAAGACCGCCGGCTCTATGCCTCGATCGGGATCGGCTATGGTCCTGTGCTCAACATCGATGACAGCGACCTGTTCGGCGACGAGATGAACCTGACCTGCAAGCTGGGGGAAGACATCGCTCAGCGCAGCGAAATCCTGCTGACCGAAGGGGCGCATACCACGCTGACGCTCAAGAATGTCGAGACCAGGCCCGAGCAGTTGAGCATATCGGGCCTGGCGTTGATCTATCACCGGCTGGTCTGACGCCCCCGCCCCCGAAACTGGGCTGCCGATGCCGCGCGTGACGCCTGCTGCAAAGCACGCTTGCACGAACCTCCGCTTGGCATTAGGGGGGCGCTTCCCAGGACATGCGGAGCGGTGGCCGAGTGGTCGAAGGCGCTCGCCTGGAAAGTGAGTATACGTCAAAAGCGTATCGAGGGTTCGAATCCCTCCCGCTCCGCCACGGGACACCCTCCTATCCCACAAGAAACCGCCAATCTTAATCGGAAGCTGGGCAAGCCGCCCCTCAATTGGTCCCTCAATTGGGGAGTGCTGGCATAGCGACCTCGTTGTCCGTTTGCCAAAGAGGACGTTCTTGCCAATCAAGTGGAAAGCCCATTGAACGCAGCTGCCAGTCGGTTCGGTCAGAGACTAGGTCGGCAACTCGAGTCGCATAGGATGTGTCAGTGCTTTGATGCTTCAGCAGCAAAGCGAGGATGACCAGTCCGTTGTAAATCCGATTATCGGCCTGGCCCTTGGCCGTGATTGCTATATCGCGTCTGAACCGCTTGATTGTCGGCAGCTTCTTTACTGTTTGCCGGTTCCAGAGGCGCGAGTGGTGTGCGCATATGTTGCGGACATATGCCAAGTACTGAACAGTGCCTTCTAATGCCTCACGTGTTGGCAAGCCCAGATCAAATGCAATTGCGGATTTCATTTTGAGGTCGGCGGTGCATTGCAACCAACGCGACAACTCACCGAACGTGAGAAGCTCAGTTACGATCCAGAGCGGCGGGACATAGGGGGCATCGTATTTTTCGAGATAGTGTTTCACGAAGCGCTCTTGGCTGCTAGTAACCGGTCGATTGAGGGCCGCTACCATTTGAGCATGCTGCCAGGGTTCGGTGAATGCAGCGCGATCAATGTGTGCGTGTGCACCAGATGCCAAGCTTAGGCGATTTGTCCATCGCGCCCGCAATGCGATCTCAATCCGCTCGATCGCTTCCATGACAATTAGTCTAAGCTTGCGGTCGAAAACGTAAATGTCGATGATTGCTTCGAACCGCGTTTCGGGTCGAAAAACCTTGCTGCGAGTCTGGCCCTCAGGTGGCTCTTGCTCAAAGGGAAGCCAATATGCGCTAAGTCGATAGTACCCGACAGTCTGGAGCCACCTCTCGACTAAATTCTCGTCTTCCCACTGCATGCCTCTATCTCGCAGCAGGTCAAGCTGCTGAGCGATTGTGGTTGCTGGCTTATCATAAAGCATAAAGGCCTCCCCGGATAACCGGAGAGGCCCTATGAGTGACCCCCCGGTGTTGAGCAGCCGAAGCTTCCGCCTGGGGGGTGTTGTTGAGGCATACCTAACCATCCGGTTATCAACCGTCAATTAACGGAGCCGAAAAAATATCGCAAAACGATAATCGGTGGTTGATGGGTGCTATCACGCAACACAGAAAATACCTCGTAATTCAACCCGTTTGTGGCCTGATCGGCCCACATGAATGATTTCTCGACATGTCAATTAGCGACAAGTCGCCCTTTTGAAGGCATCAGAAATTTGCCTGCTGGCCGCGATCTCTGCACGTCCGGCGGTCGGTACCCTCGGCGGGAATCAGCGTCGTGGAGACGCCTCAAATGATCACCGGTAGGTAATCGTCATCAATCAGGGTGGTGCGCTCGTGATGCGCTAGGTTATCTATCCACTCGACTGGGGTCATTATCCATAGACCTGGCAGGGCGGCACGCATTTCTTCCCGCTTACGCACGATTCGATCGTCGAGAGTAACAAAGAAACTGCCCCAGATGGAAGCATCGCAGCAATGTTCCGCATCCCGATCATGTTTGGCACTGGCTGCATTCCCGCGCATGATGGACTTCGCTTTCCTTACGATGTCGGCAGATGCGATCTTGGTGTCGAAGGAATAGATGAACGCGCTTGCCCGTTCCTTAACGACAGCTGGCGTTCGCGGGTGATCGATCTCTGCTTTCACAGAATGCGGTAACATGATCTGAAATAAGGTCTTAGGTAGCTCCACAATTTTATCGCGAGCAGCGCGTTGGGCCGCCCGGTCATCACTTATATCGTCGAGCAAATGGGCGTCGAGCATCGTACCGTGATACCGCGGATCTGGTGGTGGCAGTCGGCCGCGCTTGCGCTCAGTCATGAATGCTGGTCCTTTTCACTAAGGCTTACTGTTTCCGGGCCCGCTTCATCCTTACCCCATATTCCCGGCCGCTGCCCAAAATAGCCGTTGTCCACCAGGTCGGCCATAACCACAGCCAATGACGCACCGGACAGGCGGGCAGCTATATGCTTGGCCATGGCATCATGGGCGCGGTCGCTCTCCATCGCCAGCTTGGAGCGCAGGCCCGTCTTGGCGGTGGCAGGTGCGGCCTTGAGGGCGTGGTACAGGATCTGCTCGAGTTCGGCTTGGTCGATTCTACGCATGGCGGCAGGATGACGCTGAGCTTGGGGTGTAGGAAAGTGAAAACAGGCAGGCCGTCACACCTCCGCCAATTCTTAAATTGATGGCCTCTCTATCGCTTCCAAAAGGCCTGATAACGTAGCGTTAACCAAGATTGGCTAAGAGCGGCTTCGCTTACGCAGCTGGTTCCGGGCGCTATTCATGGGGCGCCGAGACGGCACCAGTAAGAGAGGGCCGGTTCCGCCCCCGGTAGCCGGCCCTCTTCTAGTGATCAGACACTTTGTGCTCTGGATCACGCGGCAACTAGGGACCGCGTTGCATCCAAACGCGGCACCTCAAAGTGCCAGCCTGCATTTGCGACCCGGTGCAGGATGCGGCCAAGGGGCTTGGAACTTTCAGCACTGAGCCCCTTGGTTGCGTGGCCTAAAGCGAGGCACAACTACCTTGCGGTAAGGTCATATTCATTTCTATCTCTGTGTCCTTCCGTTTGACCATCTTGATGACAATCGCGCCGAGGCGTGGCAGCTCCTGATTCAAGTGCTGCCCGATGGTCATGAGCCTCCGGGTGGTGCCAGAGAAGAGGGTCGGATAGGCTAACCCCCGTGGTTCCGGCCCTCTTCTCGTCGATACCTGGCCACGTTGGGCAGCCACGGTGCTGTCAAGCTAGCCAAAAAAATGTGCCGTAGCGTAGAAATCTGGTCGGTCCGGCAATCAGGCTCCGCTTGGCAATCAACTGGTAATTATCACGGCTCGGTCGCCACCCCATAGAACCGCATCCGGTTGCTTCTCCCTTTGGCTGATCGCATCGTCGCTGATACAATCGCCAGGCAGGCAACGGGCAATAGGAAGACCGCTGCATTGTCGGACGGAAGGGGCTGGGGTGCGCTGCACTACCAGCCTCTTTTGCATTGGTGCTTGCCGATTGCGGTAGATTGGTGAGACAATACAATCCAGCAAACGCGCAATAGCAAAGGTGACGGGGCATGGGAGTCGTTATAGCGATCGTTACAGCCGCGACATTCAACTTGGTGTGCGTGGGCACCAGATATTCAAGCGACAAGTTCGACCCTGACGCCTCAAAAAAGCCAGTAGAACTGATTGCCCGAGTTGATCTCGACCAAAAGCGCTGGTGCGCAGGTGACTGCAATGCCACTGCCCCCATCCATCGCGTCTCCGATACTGAAATCGTGTTCGATTACGTAGACACCCAAATTCTGTTGAAATCGTTCGTGGTGAACCGTGAATCTGGCGCCTTTGAGCAAAAGACCCACACGCGCGGTACTAAATGGGTTCAGATCATCACTGGCCAATGTGAGAGGGCGAACTTCTCCGGTTTTCCAAAGCGCAAATTCTGATCTCCAGCGATGTTATTGCCTTCGAACCAAAAGCAATGGCATGCCAGAATAAGCCCCGCCAGGCGCCATCCCTGCGCTTCCTATGTTTCACCGCCTGACGCTCTACGCTCCCTGTCGTCGCACCGCATTCCCCCCAATAAGAAGGATTCGACACACTCGGCCCCGAGGCGCAGCATCCCCGGATGGCCGAAGCAAAGGGGAACAGTCTCGGGACGCTGGGCTTTATTGCCCTGGCCGCATTCATCGCTGGCCGCTGGTCTGTCGACCCCACCAGAGATCCTACGCGCGCCCAAAGAGAGCCATCGTATCTAGTCGCTCCTGCCGAGCTCGCGGATCAATCCGCTGAAGCCGTCGCAGAAGAAGCCGCCACCGCCGGGATGCTTGCGGCAGAGCAGGCTGGCGAAGCCGCAGCTGAGTCAACTGCAACTGCTATTACGGAAGCCCCCGATGATCCCCCTGCCCCGGTCTACCTGGCGGAACCGACAAAGGGACCAGAGGAGTACGTCTATTGGCGCAACTGCTCCCATGCCCGCGCAGTTGGTGCCGCGCCCGTCAGGGTAGGCGATCCGGGCTACCGCGCCGGCCTCGATCGGGACGGTGACGGCATCGGGTGCGAATGAGCAACGGCGGCGGTCGAGCCTCATGCCTAGCGGCATGACTGGTTACCTCTAGAAGCCCTTGGTGCTATCGGTGCAAGATGAGTATTCCCCGAGAACACCATTACCTTCCGCAATTCTACACAGCTCGATGGGCCAACCAAGGAACAATGGTTCGATACGTGCGCCCTTCACCTGATGGTTCGTTGCATGCAAAGAAGGCCGTGCCGCGGGGGATCGGTAAAGAGCGCGACCTTTACGCCTTTTCGGCTGCGGCGACTGAGGAGGAGCGCCAGCGCCTTGAGAGCCAGTTTTTCCAACTTATCGATGCTCGCGCAGCAGTCGCATTGCAAAAACTGGACAAAGGGGAGCGCGGCTCTGATCAGGATAGAGTTGGCCTTGTGCGATTTGTGATTTCACTTATGCATCGGAGTCCAAGTCGCATCCAGTATTTGCGACAGGAGTTGAGGGCCCGAATGACAGGCACGGCCGACTTCGATCCAGGCTCCCCGGCCCATCAGTCGATGGTTTCCGACCAGATCAATCACCTTTTGGCCGACATGATTTCATCACCTGATATCGTGCAACTGGTGGCGAGCATGCGCATTTTTCGCATCGATGTCAGATCTCGGCATAGGCTGCTGACCTGCGACCTTCCCCTCATGCTGTCCCAAGGAATCGCACAGCCTCATGGATTTCTGATGTTCCCTTACGCACCCGATCGCGTAGTGATACTTGTCCATCGCGAGGATGTCGCCAAGGCTTTTTCTAGCCAAGCACCCGATGCTCTTGCGAAAGCTCTAAATGATGCCGTTGTTCGGCAAGCGCGTGAATGTGTTATCGCTGCAGATCGCAAGGCTGCGCGCTTTATCGAGAAACGCTTTTTGAGAGATCCTGAGCCCGTCGGAGGGGATGGGCTGATCCGTTGGCAGGTCCCATAACGGATAGGACTGCCGTTAATACGGAAGCTGACGGCCTCACCCTAACCGCCAGTACATCAAACATCCACCCAGTAGCCTCGGCGCAAACCGTGGTGTCAGGTGCGCCAGCAAGTGGGTATGGGAATGTTTGATGAAGCGAGTCACAGCCTAATCACCGAACTATCTGACCTAACTAAATCAGAACTTCCAAGGGTTCGCTGCAGGCTTGTTGCTGGTCTTTGGCGGCTGCCAGCTGGGAGTGGTAGACCGATACGTCGGCGCAGTGGTGCGCGGATAGGATCGGTTCAATGTCGAGGTATATGGATCGACCGTCCCAGTGCGCCCGGTGTAGGGGTTAACATTCGGCTTGGTGGACCAATTGTCGTAGACTGACGAATTCGGGTTGGTGCGGCGGTGACCCTGAACGAACGTGCCATCTTTGCGAACATGAGGCCGAACAGAAGTTGACTGGGCATAGGCGGGAACGGCAATTGCCAAGCAACAGATTCCGATAATCATCTTGCGCATTTTATTCTCCTGCTGGTCAACATAAGACAGCCAATAGAAGCTCGACCGACCTAAGGTCTTGGCATAATGTTTCGCTGCGACTCGATAAGAAGCTATGGGGATTAGGCGCCCGCAAACTGATATCCACAACCCCCAGAAGAAGGGGGTAACTGAACGCGGGTCGTAAAAGGGAAACTTAGTGCGAAAGTCTATCGTTATTGCGGTCACGCTCGGGTGCATCGCTGCCACCAGTTGCAAGGGTCCTGGCCTCTCCGATTCCCAGAAGGACGAAGTGGCGGACATTGCTTCTGATAACAGCTTCGATCCAGACGAACTGCAATCCAAGCTCGATGACCTGGAAACCCGTCTCGACGCAGCTGAAGCAACCAATAGCGAGCTGGACTCACGCATTGCTTCGCTTGAATCAGAGGTCAGCAATCTGAGATCGCAGGTTGGCTATTAAGCGAGACAAGCCTTGGCCGCTTACGGTAGCCAAAGCCACCCATCCCCAGCCCGCGGACGATGTGCCCATGCGGTCAGATACAGCGGTGCGATCGCCAGTATCGCGCCCAACGCATCGCCAGCCCGGCCTTCACCATCGCGCAGCTGATGTCGCCGTGCACAGGCGAGCTGCACCACGCAGCAGTGCGCGTTCCACCTGCGCCGCCGTCTGAAACGCAAGATAGTCGTGGCCCTTTGACCAACAGATGACCGGTCGAGGCTGTGCCTGCCACCGTGCCTAGTAGCTTCGCCAGGCCGTCGCGTGCCTCCTCAGCGCTGGCGGTCGGGCACGGATGCCCAGGGCTGCAGCTCCCGTCCATTTCACGCGCAGCGATCCCTGAGAGGCGGATGCGCGGCCCCTCGGCGCACCAGATAGGACCATCGCCGTCCCAGACATGGGTCGGGGTGCATTCGAACGTCTGCCCGGCGGGGACGATTTGTAGGAGAAGGATCAGCAGCATCGCAGGGAGCTAGCTTACGATTGCGCCAACCGATAGCCAGCTCACGCGCTCACCTTGACCGCCAGCACCTCGAGCATCCACCGTGCGGCTTCAGTGCGGACCGTGGCGTCCTGCGCGCCACATGCCAGCCGCATCATCGTTTCGGCGTCACAATCAGCTGCAGCGCGCTCGGCCTGGCGGTGCTCACGGTCGGCAGCGGTGGGGAACTGGATCACGTTGTTCATGGGATCGGTCCTTCTCTGTTGATCCAAGAATCGTCCCAGAAGCCCCTGTCGGTAGCAACGATTTTGTTGTCGGGCAGATTGTCGGCCTTGCCCGACATCGAAGGCGGCAAGATCGCCGGCAAGGTGACGGCCGGCTGTCGGCTCTGTCTATCGCAGTTGCCTGCCGGGGGGGGGTGGTGTCGCTCGGCTGCGGGCGACATTGCCCGACGCCATTACAGCCGAATCGATGGGGCAGTCGGGCTGGGCGGGTGAGAGTGGTAAAGGCGGCCAAATCGACCGACGAGGCCACTGACCCCCCGGGGGGTGCCCGGCGCACGACCTCCAAATTCCATTTCCGGTGCCCGCACCAAAATTTTTTTTCAAATGTGTCGTATTGGCTCGATAGGACAAGATGTACCATCCAGGTTTGATAGAACCCTGCTGACTTCCAATTGTTGTTAAACTCGCAAGGAGTGTGCCAAAAGACAAGATGTACTATAGAGTTGAGACAATAGCTCTTTAATAACTATCGTATTTGGCTACGATGCTTGACTGATCGGATTTTTCGATCAGTTTAAGGACATCCAACCCCTAACGAGGATGTCCCGCCATGAGTAATTTCGTCGAACCAATCGCAGACTGCCCCGCCGACGCCGCCAGACGCCTCGGCATCAGCCGCAGCAAGATCTACCAGGAAGTGAACGCCGGCCGCATCCGTGCGCTGAAGGCCGGCGGCCGGACGTTGATAACGCGCGCCGAACAGCAGGCGTGGCTTGATCGACTGGCCGGCGCGGTGTCCGTGTGATGTCGGATTATGTCGCCGTCCCGTTCACAATCGGGACTTCGAGCTCTACGCCCGAGCTCGATCGAGTAAGCGAGCATTTTGTCAAAATAGGTGCATTCCACACGCCGCATTCGCCAAGCGATGCCGGCCGCTTCAATTTTGGGGCCTGCTTCATCGTAAATCGGAACGAGGCCGATGCAATTGTCAGCCATCTGCGCGGGACTGCTCTGAAAACAGATAATGACTGGTTTTGGACCGGGGGACACATTTGGAATAGCCCCGATGGCGACTGGTCGAATGGTGGCGCGAAGATAAGCGCCATAGAGCTGGACCATGCTTTCGCCCGCGCGGTCGAGTTGCCATTCGCTCTTGCAGACCGTCAGGGCGACGTTTGGCAAGCCCGACTGCAATCTACGCCTGAGCTCGCGCGAAAGGAATATGAGCGCGAGGACATTTATATCGCGCGGTTGAAAGTGCAGCATGAAATGGTGCTTGGGCCCAACCGAGAGAGCGTCCAGGGGATTGAGCCGACTATCGATAAACTGCCCCGAGCGGGAGAAACAGAACAAGCGTGGGCAGAACGAGTTCGCGCTGACGGTCAAAAAATTCTCGAAGAACTGGACCTGCTCGACGACTTGAACTGGAATCTTGACCTGTATGCGGCCTTCAATCCGTCTGAGGACGAAACCGAATTTCGATGGGTGGTGCCCGGTCTGATTCCGCGAGGCACCACAACGCTCGTTATCGGACCAAGCGGTGTGGGCAAATCTACCATGCTGGGCGAACTCTGTGCGATGATTGGTTCGCAATCCAAGGGCGAACTTTCGTTTCTCGGACAGCCGGTTGAAGGCGGCGGAAGCTACATGGTCTTTTCTGGCGAAGAGAACGCTGCCACACTCAGTGAGCGTCAAAACCATTTCTCCGGACCAGAGCACGGATCCTATCGTCGTTGCCTGTTACTACCGGCCGCAGGCAAAGATATCGATGAGTGCCTAGAATGGCCCGATCGTGTACGCTGGCCAGTAGACCTGGTCATTGCTGATCCTGCGTTGAAATTCCTCCGGGATGAGAATTCGCCAGAGGCAGTCAGCGAGCTCTACGACAAGCTCAACGAGGTGGCGAGGAGACACAACTGCGCGGTCATCTTGGTCCACCATCTGCGCAAAGGGCATGTTCAACGGTTCGCTCAGATGCGGGACGCGATCCGCGGATCGAGTGCTTTTGTCGACCGACCGCGCATGGTGATCGGCATGCACCCGCGTGGTGCGGATCTGGTCGACATTGGCATCCTGAAGCAAAATATCCCTCCCAGCCAGCAATTATGGGGGGAGCCTGGCAAGGCCCGCTTGTTTCGGCAGAACCGGGAAACCCTGCGCCTTGACCGGGTTGATGGGCCTGTCTCAGCCTCAACGGCAACGCCGGGCCAAGACCAGCAAAACAGCGCCGAGCTCGAGCGCTGGGTTCTCGACACGGTGCGCGCCAGCAGGACCAAAGGTTGGGAGGTGCGCAAGACCGGCCGCAAGAGCCTGTACCAAGGCCAGCCGGCCACGGGGGGCGCATACTCGCGGCAGGCAATCGAGCGCGCCCAAGAGGCCTTAATAGCGGCCGGTCGCCTGCTCGACACAGAGCACGGCCTAAAAATCGCGGATCCTGCACCCGTAGATTGAGTTGCATTTTATGCAATTATGATGTCTATTTTGTACAATTCCCGTTCCCGAAGGCCGGAAATCCGTTCCCGGGAACGGGAATGCGTATGCCTCATCCTATTGAATTTATTAGATTTCCGATTCCCGCACCGTTTTGGGAACCAGCAATGAAAAATGGCTGTTTTCTGCCATTCCCGGTTCCCGTTCCCGGCTAGAGAGAGGGATGCTCTTGAGAGCACCCTCCTCTCGTATAGGCAACTCGAGCAACCAGAAGGACCAAACATGCTTGCACAAACGATCAACAACCCCCTCGCACTGATCTCCGGTTATGTCAGCGACCATGTTGCAAACCTTCGAGCGGCCTTGCCCAGCAGCGCGCCACAGGTTGTGCCTGACCGTCGTGGGGAGACTTTGGCAGATATGGCGCAGGGCATCGCGGCCTTGCGGCCAGGCGAGACGATTGACGAGCTCATTGACCGTGTGAAGGCGGCAACCGGTTATGACGGCGGGCTGGTCGTGATCTGGTAAGCGTCGGCGGAATTCCTCGACCATCCCCTCCCCGCCCGGCGGGATCAGCAACCGAGCCGGGCGTCCCCACAATCGGTATCAAGACGCGCTCAGGGCGCTCCTCGCATGCGCTGGCGATCGGCTGGGTGGCTGCAGCGACGCGCCTTGAGCCGGGTGAAAGCCGCATTTGAGGTGTGTGCAAGGCCGGTGATTTCTAGCGCGCTTGGCTGGCAACAGGGAGCATGTCACTCAACTAGAGATTTATGTGATGTTATTACATAACGCGCGCGGGCTAAATGCTGTGCAGAATTTCCATGGCGCAGTCTTATAAAAACATTTGGATGTTTGCGGGGTTCCGAATGGAGGTGACCGCAGAACACGCAGATCATTTTGTCGTGACACCTCAGATTTATGTTATAAAGCAAGGCGCTGCAATCTGCTTGTAGACCTATGAAAAAGCCGGAATAATCAGTATTTCGCTCGGTCGAAGGACAACAAATAGATGCTCATTCGAAGCCTAGTCATGGCATTTTTTCTGCTGGCAGCTGGGCAGTCGGTTGCTGCAGAGGCAGCAGATCCCCTTGCAGCGTTAAACCAACATGCCATCCGCTCTGTGGGGTTTGACCTGTGCCTGCCAGCCGATGGCTACGAGTACGCAGCACTCGGAAAAAATGCAGTTATTATGCTCACATCAGAGACCGCAATTGCGCCAGAGCTCCCACTACGATCGGTTTACGTGGAAGTCGGTGATGTCCGAGTGCCGCTCCAAGTGCTCGGCCGCACCGACGTTTCAGAACAAGGCGGGAGGTACCGGCAGGTTTCATTCTACATGGTGCCGATTGAACTTACCAAGCGCCAGGCTCGCCTAATTGCGGACTTTACCGGCGGGCGGACCGGTTTCAGCATCACTAACTTTGGGCCGGATTTTTACGCTGAGGATGCACCCGCATTCGTGCGGCTTGATGAATATGGCTGGTCAAGCGAGCCGGAACCAGCGGCGTTACGCGCATTGCTCGAGCGGGAGTATCCTGACTTTTTCACTAAGGATTGATCGAGCTTACCGCCTTGGGCTGAAGATACAGCACTGACGCGCTCTTGCCATCCAGATACCCTGCCCAAGCTTCCATCAGCTCGCGCCGCCGCTCGAGGAGGTTTCCGCGCCGATAGGCCTTCTCGACCTTCGACGCCACCGAGTGCGCAAGCGCCATCTCGGCCAGCTCACCACTGAAATTGGTCGTCTCTGCCACCCAATCGCGGAAGCACGATCGCCAGCCATGGACCGTAGTGCCCGGCGCCAAAGCGCGCTGCACCTTGCTCATTGTCATATCGCTGAGTGGCTTGGCCCGAAGGCCTGGGAAGATCAGCGCGTCTGGTTTGACGGCCAGCGGCTTCATCGAGTGCAGCACATCGACCACCTGCGATGTGAGTGGCACGATGTGAGCTCGCTTTGCTTTCATTCGCTCGGCCGGGATGGTCCAGGTCTTGGCTTCAAGGTCGACCTCGCTCCACCGTGCGCCGCGCACCTCGCCCGAACGCGCCGCGGTCAGGATGGCGTACTCGAGCGCGCTCCGACCGATCGTCGAATCTTCCCCGCGCAGCTTAGCAATGACGGCCGGGGCGTCAGCATAAGCGACAGCAGGAAAATGCTGCTTCAGCACGTTCTGCTTGGGCATCGCCTTCAGGACGGCCCGCATGGGCGCTTCACGGTCGCGCCAGTTGCGCGCATGGGCATAGTCGAGCACCGCGCCTATGCGCTGCCTCAGCCGTCGCGCTGTCTCCGGCAAGCGCTGCCAGATGGGCATCAGCGTATCGACGATCATCGGCGCATCTATCTCGTTCACCGGCTCCGCACCGATCTTGGGATATGCGAACTCGCGCAGCGTGTATGTCCACTGCGCCTTGTGCTTCTCGTTGCGCCAGGACGGCGAATGTGCAGCCATGAATTCGGTAGCAGCCGCCTCGAAGGTCCGGCTCGCCTTGGCGTCCTCCCGGGCCTGCGCTCGCACCTCGGCGCGCTTAACCATTGATGGGTCGCGGCCTTCCTTGGCGATCGCGCGCCACTCAGCCGCCTTTTCGCGCGCGCTGGCCAGCGACAGCTCTGCGACGCTGCCCAAACCGAAGTCCCGCCGCTTGCCCGCCACCATCACCCGCAGCAGCCAGGACCTGGATCCGGTGTCGCGGACCAACAGATACAGGCCGGCGCCGTCAGCATGGCGGCCGGGCTTGGCATTCTTCACTTGGAGCGCAGTCAGTCCGGCCATAAGGGTCCCTCACTTCGTCCCTCATTGTAGATGGCTGCGGCTGAACGTCAATAGAAACGGCTAGACGAATTAGGCTCTAAAAGCCTTGGTTTCTCGAGGTTCGATCAACAAGCCTGAAAATGGCTGGATTATAGTTTGGCGGACTCCCGCTCCGCCACTTTTCACCGAATGGATCGAAATCGTTCATCGCAAGTCGGTGACGCCCAACCCTTGTCCAACGGGATGGGTTGAACAGCGGCCAGCGACATCGCGAAACCGATCTGCCGACAGCAAGGCTGCATGCGCCAACCCGCATTATGACAGATTCCTTACATCAGCCTCGATTTCTCTGCCGATTGCCCTATAGGCCGCAACAGAGTGCGCGGGGGACAGCACGGATTTGCCAAGGATTTGCAGATGACGGTACCCCAATCCCCGATACAGCGGCGCCCTGCAGAGCGGCGGCAGCCATGAGCGGCGTCAACCGGATCCAGGGCAACATGCTCGCGGTCGCCGAACGGCGGCTGCTCAACTGGTTGTGCGCGCGCCTGCCCGCCTGGGTTTCTCCGGATGGTCTGACGCTGATGGGATTTTGCGGAGCGCTCACCATCTTTGCTGGCTACGGCCTCAGCCTCTACCGGATCGAGTGGCTGTGGCTGGCGATCGCAGGGTTTTTCATCAACTGGTTCGGCGATTCGCTCGATGGCAGCCTGGCACGCTACCGCAAGATCGAGCGGCCGAATTACGGCTATTTCATCGATCACAGCATGGATGCGCTGTCCAACCTCATCATTGTCTTCGGCTTGGGCCTGACGGCCTTCATCCGGATGGATGTCGCGATGTTCGCCTTGGGCAGCTATCTGCTGCTGTCGATCCACACGTTCCTGGCGGCGCGCGTGACGGGCGAATTCAGATTGTCCTATCTGGCTGCCGGACCGACCGAACTGCGTCTGATCCTGATCGCCATGAGCCTGGCGATGTTCACCACGCGGCCGACCACGGTGATGGGAACGGGCCTTTCGCCATTTGATCTGTTCATCCTGGCATTGGGCACAGGGATGATGGGCCTGTTCGTCTTCCAGACAGCTGTCACGGGTCACAAGCTGCACGCGCTCAGCAAGTAATTCCGGCCGGGCGCTCGCACAGGACCGCCTTCGCGCCTGTTACATTCGCCAGTCATTGCGGCGCGCCGCCGACCGCCTGATACAGCCCGACCAATGTCGACAGTTCGTCTGCCCTTGTCTGGATCAGCGAAAGGTCGACGCTGAGCAAGGCGCGCTGGGCATCGATCTGCTCGATATACGGGGTGTAACCGGCGCGATAGCGGTTGGCGGCATGGCGCAGCGCATCGGCCACCGCGGTGCGCTGAGCCTGGAGCGCGGTTTCCTGCTCGCTCAGATTGGCGACCACGGCCATGCGATCCTCGACTTCGCGAAAGGCGTTCAGCACGGCCGCGCGATAGGCCCAGGCGGCTTGGTCACGTTGCGCCGTTGCGGCATCCAGCTGCGCGGTGAGCCGGCCTCCCTGGAAGATAGGGGCCAGAATGCTGCCGCCCAGCGACCAGATGCTGATCGGATCTGCGAGCAGGTCCGATACTGCCAGACCCGCCGTTGCACCAAGGTTGATCGAAGGCATGAACTGCGCGCGAGCCACCCGCATCTGGGCATCGGCGGCGGCGATGCGATATTCGGCAGACGCGATGTCGGGCCGGCGGCGCAGCAGCTCCGATGGCAAAGTTGCCGGCGCAGCGGGCAAGCGAAGGTCATACAGCGCGCCGCCGCGCGCGACAGCACCAGGAAGCTCGCCGGTCAGGACCGCAAGCGCATTTTCCTGCCGGGCGATCTGGGCCTTGATCTGGGGCACAAGCTGAACCGTGGCCTGATACTCGGCCTCGGCCTGGCGCAGTTCGAGCTGCGACGTATAGCCGACCTCAGCGCGGTCGCCCGCGAACTTCAACGCCTGCTGACGCGCCACCACGGTCTCATCCAGAACCGCCAGCCGCGCGTCCAGCGCGAGCAGCGTAATATAGCCTGTGGCCGTCGCCGCTTCGACCGACAGCCGTGCTGCATCTTCGGCAGCCGCGCTGGCAGCCACATTGGCTTGGGCAGCATCGACCCGCGCGGCATTCTTGCCGAACAGATCGATCTCGTAGCTGGCGCGGAATGCCGGCTGAGCCACCACGGAATTCAGCCCCTGACCGAACGGAGAAACCTCGCGCCGTACCGCACCATCCACGCCGGCGCCCAGTGATGGCAGCAGCAACCCGCGCGATCCGCGCTCCGTGGCGCGCGCTTCCTCGACCCGCGCTGCTGCCAGCAAGACATCGGGATTGTTGAGCCGCGCCTTTTCGACCAGCGCTGACAGACGCGGGTCGCCAAAGCCCTGCCACCATTGCGCATCGACCGGTGCCGTCACGCCCAGCGGGGTGCGCCATTGGGTAGGGGACGTCGCCGATGCGCCCTGCGGCGCGTCCTGCAGGGCCGGGACGCAGGCGGACAGCAGCATCGCGCCGGACATCGCGGCAAAGATCATCTTGCGCATGGCACTCACGTCCCGGTGTGAACGGTCGCAACGACCGACATGCCTGGCCCCAGGCGCTTGGCCGCCTTCTGACCGGGATCCAGCACGATGCGGACCGCGATCCGCTGCGGCACCTTCACGAAATTGCCCGCCCCCGTGTCGGGCTTGACGATGCTGAACTCGCTGCTGGCAGCAGGCGCGACACTTTGAACGCGACCGGTCAGCCGGGTGCCGCCCAGTGCGTCAATCTCCAGCGTCGCGCGCTGGCCCACGGCCATCTTCTCGGTCTGGCCCTCCTTGAAATTTGCGACGACCCACAGCTCATCGGGAACGATGTACATCAGCTGTGTCCCTGCGCTGACCAGCTGGCCCTCACGCGCGGTAATCTCGCTGAGCCTGCCCGACCGCGGCGCGCGGATTTCGGTGCGGGACAGCTCGAACGCCGCCAGATCGCGCGACGCCTGCGCGCCTGCCACCTGCGCCTCGAGCGCCCCCCTGCCCACCCGGACCGAGCGGACGTTTTCTGCCGCGATGGCGCGCTGCGCCTGGGCCTGGCGCACACCGGCCTGCGCCTGGCGCAGCGCCGCCAGTGCCTGATCGCGTTCGCGCAGCGAGACCGAGCCTTCATCGACCAGTTCGGCAATGCGGTTCATGTCGGCTTGCGCCTTCTGATAGCCCGCCTGCGCGCTGGCGACGGAGGCATCCTGAAGCTGAAGCTGCGCCTGAGCGGATCTGAGGCTCTGCTCGCTATTGGCAAGCGTCGCCTGTTGCGCGGCGATGTTCGCAGCGCCCTGCTGCACCTTTTCCCTAAACGGCGTCGCATCAATGCGCGCCAGCAGCTGGCCCTGTTTCACCGTCTGAAAGTCGGCGACGCGCACTTCAACCAGATAGCCTGCCACCTGCGGGCTGACGATGGTCGTCCTGCCGCGCACATAGGCATTGTCGGTGGTCTGATCGCCCCCAGCAAAGGGCGGCAGACTCCAGGCGAACAGCGCCACCAGCACACCCACCGCAATCAGCAGGCTCGCAACACCGACGCGCTTGCGCGACAGTTGCGGAGACCAGCCTTTTTCGGGCTGTGCAGCTGCAGGGCTGCTGTCCGCAGCTTCGGGCGCTGCAGGTTGCTCTGGAGGAGGAGGTGTCATGGCTTCGTCCTTGCGCGCATGGCCTCGATAAAGGCCAGTTCCTTGGCGAGCGGATTGCGCCCGCGAATCTTGTTGATCACCCACGGCACCAGCAGAGCCACGAAGGTGACCGCCGACAGCGTACCGATGAGGAAGAAGACGTCGTTGAATGCCAGCACTGCGGCTTCACGCCCGATCTGCTGCGATATGCTGGCCGCCGTTGTCTGCTGAAGTAGCGCCGAATCCTGCTGAAGCGGCGCGGTGCGCTGCGCGAGATTGGACATGGCTTGAGACAGCTGCGCGTTGCCGATCGCCAGGGTCGTGCCGGCGTCGATCAGATGAGTCTTCAAGCGAACGGTGTGAAAAGCAGACAGCAGCGCGATCCCGGCAAGACCGCCCACCGATTGCGACAGCGAGAAGATGGCAATGAAGCTGATGATGTAGTTCTGACCCGCGGCCAGCGCTCTCAGCATGCCCTGCATCAGCACCGGCCCCATCGCGAACACCGCGGCAAAGGCGATCGCCGCCTGCGACAGGTACAGGTCTTGCGGACGGCTCATCACGCCGGTCCGGGTATCGGCAAAGGCAGCCACACCGATCACGAACACCGCAAACAGCACCGGCCGGGTCAGATCCTTGGGATCGAGCCGGATCACCGAAAGCACCATGCCGGCCAGCGTTGCGCCGGTCAGCACCCAGAAATAGCCGGTCAGCTGTTCGTTGCCATAGCCCAGGGCCGCGAACATGCCGCTGGCGCCAAAGCCCTGTTCCGCCACCAGAATGCGGACGGTCGCGCCGATCGCGGCAATGCTCAGGATAGCGCGGCTCGACAACCAGCTCAGATCGAGCATGGGGTTCCTGCGATTGGCCTCGATCAGCAGACAGCCGCCCAGTCCCAGCACAGAAAGCGCGACCGCATAGCCCAGCCACGGCGTATCCCACCACTGGAGACGCCCCTGGATCAGGAAGGCGCAGAGCGCGCCCACACCAAGAATGAACAGCGCGATGCTGGGAATATCCAGCCTTTCGAAGGTCAGCTTGCGCACCCCGGGCGGCAGTCGCAGCATATAGACCAGGCCCAGCCCAAGCAGCGACAGCGCGAACTGGAACTGAAACACCCGGTCCATGTCGCCATCCACCAGCAGTGCGGGAGAAAGAGCGCGGGTCAAGGGAAAGGCAACCTGTGTCAGCCCGAGCGACAGCACCAGCCCCACAGTGCGCATCGCAGGCGGCAGGCCCTGCATCAGATAGTAGATGGTCAGCGCCGACAGTCCGCTTGCCGCGATACCCGCCACGGCACGCGCGCCCAGTTCCGGATAATAGCCCGGGCCGATCAGCTGCACGAAATTGGACGCGACCAGCCCTGCCATCGCCCAGCGCACGAAGACCTGGATGCCGAACTCCTGCCGTACGCGAAACAGCAGCATGCTCATCGAGGCATAGGTCGTGTAGAATGCTACCGTCATCCAGCCCGCCTCGACCGGCGTCAGCGCGAACTTTGCTTGCAGCGCAGGCGTATTGGCCAGCAGAAATCCGTTCTGGGCGCCGCCGACCAGCCCGATGAACACGCCGATGGCGAGATACGCCGCCCGGCGCCGCGGCGGATGATCCGGATTGGCGGGTGATCCGGGCAGGATCGGCATTTCATGCGGCTTGAACGCGTAACCGTCCGCCGTATCGATCAGCGGTGGCGGAGTTTCAGCCAAAACGCAGCGCCTCGTCGATCAGCAGCGTCTCGAGCGCGGCGGCGGATTGCTCGATGTCATCCATGTCGACCACCAGCCTGGTCAGCCGATCGCGCCGGGCCACGCTGCTGGCTGGCGCATAGAAAAATGCAATCCGGCAGCCTTTCAAGCGCTGCACTGCTGTCGCTCGAATGATAAGCGGGTCGGCTTGCGCCTGTTTTCTGGGCCATGGTTCATTCCACCGCGCGATTTGAAGGCATCCGCCCAGCCTGATTCAACACGCGTTGAGTACGAAGCGCCTCAGCCCCAGTTCCGGCTGCGGATAAAAAATATAACATGGGTTAATTATGGCGCAGGATAGGGCTGCTCCAGCCGCGAACAGCAGGGCGCACTCGCCCGACGGATCAACCCGGACACGCGAAGTGGCGCAAACTGTGAAGGGCCATGCACAGCGCTGACCTGCAAGGCCAGTCCGGTCGGGTATGCGATGGAACCCGACCGGTTCGATCAGAACGAAGTGATTCAGTCCGCGGCTTGCGCCGCTGCGGCCAACGGACAGCCGTTGACCCGAACGCGGAAGTCGGAGGAGTTCTTGTAGGCGCGTCGCCGGGCGCGGTTGATACCGCCCAGTGGCCGATGGTCCACCAGCGCATTCCAGGGAGAAAAGTGCAGCGTCTCGTCGATGCGCCGCACCTTGTCGTCGGACCAGCTGTCCTGCGGTTCGATGCGCAAGGTCGCAACCTGGACGAAGGGGGCATCCTCCTCCTTCCATTCGACACTGGCGTCCTCGATCGGCTGCTTGTCCAGATCGCGGGCAAGCTGGACTTCGAACGCCCACTCGCCGGTCAGCTTGGCAGCATCCTTCCGAATCGTCTCGCGCAGGCCATCGGGCCGGCCGGATGTATCGATGATCGTGTCGGTCAGCACCGTCAGCGACGGCGAAAGCGGACGCAGGCGGAACTTTGCCACATGGTCGCCATAGCGAAACGGCACGGTGCTGAAATAGGTTTCACCCAGCGGGTGGACTTGCGGCGATCCCCCCATTCCGGCCAGTGCCTTGGATTCAAGCCCGACCTTGCCCAGCGCGGAATTGATGAAGCCCAGAACCGTCGACAGCGCCACCTTGGCACCTTCGGCGCGGTCGGTTGTCGCGGCGAGCAGCTTGAGCTTGCCTGCAAACTTGTCCGGTGTGGCCACGGCAAAGACCGGTCCATTGACCATCAGGAAATCCTGGCCATCGCCTTGTGCGCCCGGAACGCGCTCACCTTCGACGCGCTCGACCCTCAGCGCGATGCCTCGGGGAAGCACGACATTGTCATCGAGGATATCGCCGGGATTGGTCGAGATGCGCAGCGCGGCTGGATAGATGCCGGGCTTGGCAAACAGGCCTTGCGCCAGTTCCTGCGGGAGATGGCCGTCGACCGTGAACGTGCCTTCGAACAGGCCATGGGCCTTGGCATGGACGGCACGCACCGCGTGGCCATAATCGGCTGCTGTCGTTTCCAGAATGTGGTTAAACGACTTTTCGAGGCTGGCATCGGTCTCGGCCTCATCAGGCTGCGGCTGTTCGAGGTCTGCGGTGTAGCGCAGCGGAGGTGCAATCACGGGACGACCTTTCAGGCGGCCGACGCAAACGGGTCGGGCAAATGAGGGATGATCTTGTCGAGTGTCAGCGGGAAACTGCGCACGCGTACGCCGCAGGCGTTGCGAACGGCATTGGCAATCGCGCCGGCGGCACCGCAGATGCCGAGTTCACCGACACCCTTCGCCTGCAGCGGGCTGGCCGCGGCGTCGCGTTCTTCCAGCAGGATGACCTCGAGCGCAGGCACGTCGGCGTGCACGGGCACGTGATATTCGGCCAGATCGTGGTTGACCAGATGACCATCGCGCAGGTCGAACGCCAGTTCTTCCGTCAGCGCGCTGCCGATGCCCCAGACCATGCCGCCCAGACATTGCGAACGGGCGGTCTTGGCATTGAGCACGCGGCCGAAGCCGAACGCCCCGGTCATTCGGCGCACGCGCACTTCTCCAGTGAAGGCGTGCACGCCCACTTCGGCAAAGAACGCGCCATAGCTGGCCTGCGAGAAATCCTTGAACGTCTTGCCGGGCTTGATCGACCCGATCTCTGCCATGTCCTCGCCCTCCAGAAGATCGACCAGCGACCGTTGGCGGCCATCCACGCTGGCCATGCCGTCCCGGATTTCGAGAGTTTCGGCGTCTCCGTCCATCTTTCGGGCCAGTTTGGTGCGGATCGCCTCGCAGGCTCGCAGGACCGCAGACCCGGTCGAGATCGCACCGAAGCTTCCGCCCGATCCCGCGCCTGGCGGCAGCGTGGTATCGCCCAGCACGACCTTGACGCGGCTGATCGGCAGACCCAGCATTTCGCCCGCGATCTGCCCCAGAATGGCGTAGCTGCCGGTGCCGATATCGGTCTGGTCGGTTTCGACCAGTGCAGTGCCATCGGCCTTCAGCGTGACCCGGGCTTCGGCAGGGATCAGCATGTTGACGCGGGCGGCGCTGGCGACGCCCATGCCGATCCACCAGTCACCCTCGCGGGTCTCGCAGGGCGCGGCCTTGCGCTTGTTCCAGCCGAATTGCGCGGCCCCCTGCTCCAGGGCCTCGACCAGCATGCGGGACGAATAGGGCGTGCCTTCCACCGGAACTTTCGCGGGAAGATTGCGCTTTCTGAGCACGATAGGGTCGATGCCGACCTTTTCGGCGAGTTCGTCCATTGCGGCCTCGAGCACCTGCATGCCAACAGCTTCCCCGGGCGCACGCACAGAGCCCGCAGTCATGCGGCAGATCCGCGCCACATCTACCTTGAGCAGCCGGTTCTCGCCGCCATACAGAAACTCGGTCGCCTGGGTGACGGGCTCGGCAAAATCCTCGGCGGGCAGATTGGAAACGAGCGCTTCATGGCCCAGGCCGATGATCCTGCCTGCCGGATCGGCGGCGAGGCGCACGCGCTGGCGTGTCTCGGACCGGCGCATCACGGTCTGGAAAACCTGCTGACGGGTCATCACCACCCGCACCGGCCGACCAAGCTCCTTCGAAGCGATCGCAGCGGCCACTGCCTCGTGCGTGATGCCCAGCTTGGAGCCAAAGCCCCCGCCCACATAAGGCGCGATGATCCGGACCTTCTTGGTCGACATCGACAGGCAATCCGCGATCTCCTTCACATTGAAGGCCAGCATCTGATAGCTGCCGCGCAGAATCAGATGATCATCCTCCCAATGCGCGATCGTGGCATGCGGCTCCATGGCGGCGCTGGCATGGCCCGGCGTATCGTATTCGACATCGATGCTGAACGCGGCATCGCGCATCGCCTGATCGAGATCGCCGCCTTTGACGGGCTTCTGGTCGGACGGCTGCTCAACCTCGGCATCGGGACTTTGCGGGTCGAACGCGACCCGGTCTTCGGCAGCGTCATAGTCTACCCTGAGCGCGAGCGCCGCGTCGCGTGCCTGCTCGAATGTGTCAGCCACCACCAGCGCGACGGGCTGCCCGAAATAATCGACGGTATGGACATCCTGGACCGGAGCCTTGCCTGCGGTGCCTTGTGCCGAGCGACGCACCATGGCCTCGTCGGCGAGTACGGCGAGCACGCCCGGCATCCCAAGTATCGCGTCGCGATGGATGGTCTTGACGGTGCCCTGCGGAATGTCCGCCAGAACCAGCATGCCTTCGACGCAGCCATCGAGCTTCCACTCGGCGGAATAGGTCGCGGTGCCGCTGACCTTGAGCGGTCCTTCGGGACGATCGAGCGGCTTGCCGATGACACCCTGCTTCATGGTGTCGAGAAGATTGCGCTCGTCGGGCGTGTTGTACAAATCGGCCAGGGGTATGCGCATGGGTCAGGCCTTTCCTGTTCGCGTGGCGTCGTTCAGCGTGGCGGCCAGCGCGCGCGCAGCCAGCGGGATCTTGAAATCATTCTCGCCAAAGCCCTGCGCATCTTTGAGCAGGACGTCGGCAGCCCTGGCGAACAGCACCGGGCTGGGCGTCTCGCCGATCAGCACCTGTTCCATTTGCTGATCGCGCCAGGGCACGGTCCCGAGGCTTCCAAACGCGACCGCGCACCGCGCAATGCGGCCCTCTTCCATCGTCAGATCCACCGCCACCGAGACGAGCGCAAAGGCATAAGAGGCGCGATCGCGCACCTTGCGGTAGATCTGCACCCCGCCTGTCGGGGCGGGCAGACGCACCGCGACAATCAGCTCTCCGGCTTCGAGGACGTTGTCGCGCGAGGGATTGTCACCGGGCTTCAGATGAAATTGTGCCATGGGAATTTCGCGGGGTCCCGCGGGGCCCTCGGTCAGAACCACCGCATCCAGCGCGAGCATCGCGACCGCCATGTCCCCCGGATAGGTCGCGATGCACGCGTCGCTGGTACCGAGTACGGCATGGATCCGGTTGAAGCCATTACGCGCGGCGCAGCCCGAACCAGGGTCACGCTTGTTGCACGCCTGGCTGGTGTCATAGAAATACCCGCAACGCGTGCGTTGACACAGGTTCCCGCCTGTCGTCGCGCGATTGCGCAACTGCGGGCTGGCGCCTGCCAGAATGGCCTTTGCAAGCAGGGGCCAATGCTCGCGAACGCGCATGTCGGCAGCGCAATCGGCATTGGTGACAAGCGCGCCGATGGTCAGGCCGTCGCCGTCCTGCGCAATCTCGCCAAGCGCGGCATGTTTCAGCGAGACGAGCCGCTCGGGCGTCGTGATCTGCAGCTTCATCAGGTCAACGAGGTTGGTGCCACCCGCAATCGCCGTTGCACCTTGCGCCAACGCCTGCAGCGCGGTCTCAGTCGATGCCCGATGATCGAGTGCGAACGGTTTCATGCCCCTGCCCCCTGCTGCCCGGCATCCGCTGCAATCACCTCTTCGAGCGCTGCAATGATGTTCGAATAGGCCCCGCACCGGCAGATGTTGCCGCTCATCCGTTCGCGCAGTTCCTCGGCCGTGGGGGACGGTCGCGCAGTCAGGTCATCGGTCTGGGCGCTGGCCCATCCGTCGGCCAGTTCCTGCATCAGGGCCTTCGCCGAACAGATCTGACCGGGGGTGCAATATCCGCACTGAAAGCCGTCGTGCGTGACAAAGGCACGTTGCAGTGGCGCGAGGTTGTCGGGAGTTCCGATCGCCTCGATGGTTTCGATCTGGTCGCTTTCGTGCAACTGGGCGAGCGACAGGCAGGAGTTGATCCGACGCCCATCGACCAGAACGGTACACGCCCCGCATTGGCCATGGTCGCAACCCTTCTTGGTGCCGGTCAGCTCCAGATCATCGCGGAGCCAGTCGAGCAGCGTCCGCCGCGGATCGGTTGGCAATGGGTGGGCGACGCCATTCACGACCGCCATGGCAGTGCTTGAAACCATGTCTGCTGGATACCTTCTCGCTGGGATTGCACTCGGGATACGTGCGGATCTGCAGAGCGATCCGGCGTCCGGCTGTTTTAGCGCGCACGCAACGCATTGTGCATTATTGGATCCAATGTTAGGCACCTGCCATCAGCTGGAAACGCCCTGCGGCAAGAACACCGTCCGCAAAGGGTCTGGCAGCCAAGGGAGGGAATGCATGACCTATATCGCCACCACGCATGTCGGATCGATGCCGCGCGGCCCGGAATTGACCGCGCTGCTGCTCGCTCGGGATGCCGGTGAACCGTATGATGCTGCTGCATTCGATCTCGCCGTGGCCGATGCGGTCGATCGATCGGTGGCGTTCCAGCGTGGTTGCGGAGTCGATATCGTCAGCGACGGCGAAATGGGCAAGGTCGGCTATTCGACCTACATGATCGAGCGCCTGTCGGGATTTGGCGGGCATATCGACCGCAAGCCCGCCGCAGACCTTGCCGAAGTGCCCGATCTCGCCCGCAGGCTTTCCGCGATCATGGGCTCACAGGACTTTGTCCGCGCATCGTGCATCGGACCGGTCAAGCTGGTCTCGCTGGAACCGCTGCACGACGATATCCGCCGCTTCCGAGCCGCGATGGACACGCATGGCAGCGGCGCGCGCGGGTTCATGAATGCGGCGTCTCCCGGCCTGATCACCGCCTTCCAGGTCAACCGCCATTATCCCAGCCATGAAGCGTATCTGGCCGATCTTGCCGATGCGATGCGCGAGGAATACGAGACGATCGTGGCCGCAGGCTTCGATCTGCAGCTCGATTGCCCCGATCTCGCGATGTCGCGGCATACCGGCTACCAGGACCTGTCCGAAGACGATTTCCTGAAGGTGGCCGCGGCCAATGTCGAAGCGCTCAACGCCGCCACCGCGAACATCCCGCCCGAACGGATGCGCATGCACATCTGCTGGGGCAATTACGAAGGCCCGCATGATCATGACATCCCGCTCGAGCGGGTGGTCGATATCGTTCTGGCCGCGCGCCCGGCGACCATCCTGTTCGAAGGCGCCAACCCTCGGCACGAGCATGAATGGACCGTGTGGCGCGATGCTGCGATCCCCGATGACAAGACGCTCGCGCCCGGCGTAATCGATACCTGCTCGAACTATGTCGAGCATCCCGAGCTGATCGCACAGCGGCTCGAGCGCTTTGCCGGCATCGTCGGCGCCGACCGCGTCATTGGCAGCACAGATTGCGGCTTCGGCACCTTCGCCGGTTACGGCAAGATCGATCCGCTGGTCACCGCCAAGAAGCTGAAGGCGCTGCGCGAAGGGGCTGACCTGGCGAGTTCACGGCTGTGACACTAAGCATGACCGGGGCCGAGCGGCAGGCGATCGAGTGGGAATGCACCCGCCTGATCGCGCTCTATGCCAATCTGAACGACGCGCACCGCTGGGCAGAGATTGTTGCGCTCTACCATCCCGATGGGCTGATGACGCGTCCGACCGCGCCGGACGACGAGATTCGCGGTCACGCGGCGATCCTGGCCGCGTTCGAGGCGCGCGCGCCGCGCACCACCCGGCATGTCTGCGCCAATGTCGTGATCGATGTCGCAGACGAGAACAAGGCGACCGGGCATTGCGCGATGCTGCTGTTCGTCGAGAACCGCCCTCCCCTGGTTGGTTCGTTCGATGACCGGTTCGTGCGGCATGACGGCCAATGGCGGTTCCTGGAACGCCGCGGATCGCTGACCTTCAGCGCTTGACCTTCTCGAAAAGGTCGATGAGTTCGTTGAACTTGGTCCGCTGCTCGGCAACATCGCCCGATGCGATCGCCTCGGATACGCAGCAGGCGGCATGGTCCTTCAGGATTTCGCTTTCCGCGCGGGACAGCGCCGCCTTGATCGCCTGGACCTGGTGCAGGATATCGATGCAATAGCGGTCGTCCTCGACCATCTGCGATACCCCGCGCACCTGCCCCTCGATCCGGCGCAGTCGGTTCAGGATGGCTGTCTTGTCCTTGGCCATGATGTACGTCCCTGCAGGCTTGATATACGATAGGGGGGTATAGTATGGCCTTGCCGAAGGACAGGCAAGAGTCATGCAGCAGGAATTTTCGAGACGGTCGCTTCTGGCGGGCATGGGCGTTGGCGCATCCATGCTGGCAATGCCCGCATGGGCGCAGGGCCACAGCATGCACGGCGGCGGCCACGGCCGCGGCGGCCCGCTGATACCGGCGGGATTCGACGAGGTGCGCGGGCAGGTGATCGACCTGTCCATCGGCAGCGGCCACCGTGTCGTTCAGGGCCGCCGGGGGCCCGGCGTTGCCGTCAACGGCAGCGTGCCTGGTCCGCTCATCCGGCTGACCGAAGGACAGGAGGTGCGCCTCAACGTCACCAACACGCTTGACGTCGACAGCTCGGTGCACTGGCACGGGCTGTTGCTGCCGTTCCAATATGACGGCGTGCCCGGGATCAGCTTTCCCGGGATCAAGCCCGGAGAGACCTTCACCTATCGCTTCCCGATCCGCCAATCGGGCACCTATTGGTATCACAGCCACTCGGGGCTGCAGGAGCAATCGGGCCATTATGGGCCGATGATCATCGAGCCTGCAGGCGGCGAGCCGATCGTGGTCGATCGCGACTATATCCTGCTGCTCAGCGACTTCACCACGCTCGACCCGCATTTCATCATGAAGCGGCTGCGCACCGGCGAAGGCTATTTCAACCGCCAGCAGAACACCTGGACCGATGATTACGCGATGTCTGCCGAGGAGCGGCGGATGTGGGGCCAGATGCGGATGATGCCCACCGATATCGCGGACATCGGCGGCAAGACCTATACCTTCCTCGCCAATGGGCGCGGGCCGGACGAAGGCATGGAATATCTGTTCAATCCCGGCGAGCGCATCCGGCTGCGCATCATCAACGGTGGTGCGATGACCTTTTTCAACGTGCGCATCCCGGGCCTGCCGATGACCGTGATCGCCACCGACGGCCAGATGGTGCGCCCGGTGGAGGTCGACGAACTGCAGATCGGCACGGCGGAAACCTATGACGTGATCCTGGAGCCAGGCACCCAACCCGCCTACAGCATCGTCGCGGAATCGATGGACCGTTCAGGCATGGCGCTGGCGACGCTGGCGAGCGCTCCGGGGTTGCGCGCCGCCGTCCCTGCCCTGCGCGATCCGCCGCTGCTCACCATGGCAGACATGGGGATGAACCATGGCGACGGTGGCATGGATCATGGCGGCATGGACCATGGATCGATGGACCACAGCGCCGCGCCCGAAGGCGACAGGGAATCGTCCCAAAGCATGAGCATGCAGGGCATGAAGATGCGCGATCCCTCGCTGCTGCCCCCCGATGTCGCGATCGGGCCGGGCATCGACATGGTCTCGATGGCGCCGGTCGACAAGATGGGTGATCCGGGCCTGGGCCTGCGCGATGTCGAGCATCGCGTGCTCAACTATCGCATGCTGGTCGCGCGGGATGCCAGGGCCCAGTCGCCCGAGCCGACCCGGCTGCTCGAGCTGCACCTCACCGGCAACATGGAACGCTATATGTGGTCGTTCGACGGGCGGATGTATTCGGCGGTGAGCGACGTACCGATCCGTTTCGCCTGGAACGAGCGGGTGCGGGTGAAGCTGGTCAACAACACCATGATGGCGCACCCCATCCATCTGCATGGGCTTTTCTTCGAGATGGTCAACGGCCAGCCCGCCGCACTGCAACCGCGCAAGAACACGATGATCGTGCAGCCCGGCGCGAGCGCGCAGTTCGACCTCACCGCCAATGAGCCGGGCGACTGGGCCTTCCACTGCCATCTGCTCTATCACATGCACGGCGGAATGATGCAGACCGTGACCGTGATGGGCCCGGAGGCGGCGTCTTGATCCGCGTTGGACTGGCGACGCTGGCATTGGTCGCGCTTACCACTCCTGCATGGGCGCAGGATCACAGCGCGCATCAGGCCGAGGCCGACCCGCACGCCGGGCATGCCATGCCACCTGCTGAGACACCTCCGAGCGATTCGGACAGCGTCAATCACAGCGCCATGGATCACGGCACGATGAACCATGCTGCCGATCCTGATGCATCCCCCTCGCCCGGGCCAGAAATGGAAACCCCGCCTCCCCCGCAAGCCGGAAATGGCCCGCCCCGCGCCGCCGACGCGATCTGGGGCGCCGAGGCAATGCGCGCATCGCGCCGCGACCTCCAGCAGACGCATGGCGATTACACCCTGTTCTGGTTCCAGGCTGACCGCGCCGAATTTCAGGCCCGCGACGGAGCCGATGGCTATCTGTGGGACCTTCAGGGCTATTACGGCGGCACCACCAGCCGCTTCTGGTTCAAGAGCGAAGGCGAAGGCGCGTTTGGCGAGCGGATCGAGGACCTCGAAATCCAGGCCCTCTATTCGCGTGCGATCGCACCGTTCTTCGATCTGCAGGCGGGCATCCGCCAGGATCTTGCCGGGCCCGATACGACCTATGCGACCTTCGGCATCCAGGGGCTCGCGCCCTATATGTTCGAGATCGATGCCGCCCTCTTTCTGTCGCACCGCGGTGATCTGACGGCGCGGCTGGAGGCGGAGCTCGACCAGCGGATCACCCAGAGCATCCTCATCCAGCCGCGCGCCGAACTAAACCTCGCCGCGCAGGACGTGCCCGAACTGGGCATCGGTGCCGGGATCGATAGCTTCGAGGTCGGGGTGCGGCTGCGCTACGAGATCATCCGCGAGATCGCGCCCTATATCGGCGTCGAGCAGACCTGGCGCGCCGGCCGCAGCGCCGATTTAGCGCGGGCTGCGGGCGATGGTCCCAGTGTCACCAATTTTGTTGTCGGCATCCGGCTGTGGTTCTGAACCTGAAGGAAAACACCATGCGTC
This sequence comes from Sphingomonas sp. 35-24ZXX, assembly GCF_000786215.1. Taxonomy (GTDB): domain Bacteria; phylum Pseudomonadota; class Alphaproteobacteria; order Sphingomonadales; family Sphingomonadaceae; genus Blastomonas. The sequence continues at coordinate 237,213 of NZ_JROG01000001.1, read as the reverse complement.
TGAATTCCCTTTTCGTCCTTGCCGCTGCGGGCGTGGCAGCCCTGGCTACGCCCACGCTGGCTTTGGCGCATACCAAAGTGGTCGCCTCGTCGCCTGCGCAAGGGACGACGGTTGCCAAGCCGAAGCAGGTCAAGCTGACCTTCAGCGAAGCGCTGCTGCCGCCGACGGTCGCCACCAGCATCGTCATGACCGCGATGCCGGGCGTGAAGAACCACGGCGAGATGGTTATCCGCAACTTCACGTCGAGCTGGTCGGATGGCAACAAGACGCTCACGCTCGTCCTGCGCCAGCCGCTGAGCCCCGGAAGCTATGACGTGCGCTGGCAGGCGGCAGGCGCGGACGGGCACCGCATGACGGGCAAAGTCAGCTTCACCGTCAGCTGATCCGATGCCGGCCGACTGGCTGTTTCAGGCACTGCGATTCGGTCATTACGCCGTGCTGCTGGGTCTGTTCGGGGCAATGGCATGGCGGACCCCGGCGCTGCGCCATTTGGTAGCGAACGACGATCAGTGGTATCGCCCGCTTGTCGTCGCAGCGGCGATCGCAGCTCCGTTGCTGTCGCTCGGCGTGATGCTGGCCGGGATCGCCGCGATGATGGGCCAGACATTGACCGATCTCGGCAGCGAAACGGTCTGGGCGATGCTGTCGACCACGCCCACAGGCTGGGCCTTTGGTGTGCGCATGGCACTGTTGCTGGTCGGGCTCGTTGTGGTGATCCGCGCCTGGAGCTCACCAGCCGGAACCATCGCGACCGCCGCGTGCTATGCGCTGGCGCTGCTGACCTTGGGCTGGAGCGGTCACGCGGCAGCGAGCGAGGGCCTGGTCGGGCTGGCCCATCGCACCAACAACGGCGTTCATCTGGTGGCGGCAGGCCTGTGGTTCGGCGCGATCGGCGGATTTGTCGCCAGCACCATCGGCGCGCACCGCCGTCGTGACCACGCTACGGCCCGCCGCCTGCTCGTCGCGATGCATGATTTCAGGGGCCTGGGCATCGCCATTGTCGCCATCATGGCGGTGACCGGTGCCCTCAACGCGCAGCTGGTCTTCGGTATCGAGAACAGCGTCGCGGTGCTCGCCGGGTCCTATGGCTGGCTGCTGGCAGGCAAGATTGCACTGGTCTTGCTGATGCTGGCCTGCGCTCGCCATCACGCGGCCACGGCGCGCAACCGCATGGCGAACGGAGACGCCGCAGCACCGGATGATGCCGCCCTGCTGCCGCGGGTGCGGGCCAGCCTGATCATGGAACTCGCTCTTGCCATTGCCATCCTTGGCATCACGGCGGTACTGGGTCTCGGGTCACCGCTGAACTGAGATTGGCTGGCGATGATTCCTACCTGTTCCCGGCTTGGCAATCCATCCCATCCACGGAGCGGGACGAATATTGCGAAACCTTCGGGCTCCGCCACTTTCGCTTGGCACCGGCGATGCCTATCAGTGAACCAGGCACGGTCAGGATCGTTACCCGGTGGCAGGGCAGCATGGTCACGACCCAACATCCAACGACAGGCATGGCATGAGCAAATGGAATCTCGCAGCGCAGGCAGATGATATCAGGCCGTTGCTGATCGAGCAGCTTGCCGCATCACAATGCTTTGCCATCGCGACGCTGGTCGAGACATCGGGCCCTGCCCCGCGCGAGATCGGCGCACAGATGCTGATCACGCAGGACGAGCATTGGGGCTATCTCTCGGGCGGCTGTATCGAGGCCGATGTCGCGCGCCATGGCCGCGAGGCGATGGCAAGCGGCGAACCTCGGCTGCTGCGTTATGGCGAAGGCAGCCCCTGGATCGACATCCAGCTCGCCTGCGGCACGGGCATTTCGGTGCTGGTGGAGCCGGTGGGCAGGGACGATCCCGCACTGGCCGCACTGCTTCAGGGTCATGCCGAGCGAGCGCCTGTCCTGTGGACCAGTAATGGCACCACCCGTCAGGCCTCGGCTCCCCATGCCGCGCATGCTCCATGGGATGGCGCGCGGTATGCGAAACTCTTTGAACCGGTGCTGCGGCTGGTGCTGATCGGCGAGGATGCGACCGCGCTCGCCAGTGCGGCGTTGGCCTGCCAGCTGGGGCTGGAGGTCATGCTGATCACCCCCAACGGCCCCGAATTGCCCCCCTTTGCCGGCATTGCCTACCATCGTACCGCCGCTGCAGCCGCGCTGGATGCGATCGGGCTGGACCCATGGACCGCCGTCGCGGTGCTGTCGCATGACCGCGAGGATGACGAGGCAGCCCTCGCCCGTGCGCTGCTGTCCGATGCGTTCTATGTGGGAGCCATCGGCGCCCGTGCACGGCTTGATGGCCGGATGGCCCAGCTGCGCATGCATGGCGTCGACGAGACACGGATCGCGCAGTTGCACGCCCCGATCGGACTTCAGGGCTTCGGCAAGGCTCCGCGCGATATCGCGCTGGCGCTGGTGGCTGAAGTGGTGCGCGATTTCCAAGCCCGCTCGGCCGCGGCGAGATCGTCCGGAGCATCGATGTCGAGCAGCACCCCGCTATCGGTGGTATCCAGATAGGCCACCGGCTTTTGCTTCAACAGCGGCGCTGCACCGTCATCCCCTTGCAGCCGTGCCAGATCGGCCAGGGCTGCGAGCGTGAAGCAGACCGGATGCCCCGGCTTGCCCGCCTCCCGGGGCCGTGCGGCATAGCCCCCTGCCTCGGCGAGGTCTGCCAGAGGCTGGCACAAAGCGATGGGCACCAGCGGCATGTCTCCCAGGAACACGAACAGCCCCCGCCCGGCTCCTGCCAGCGCGGCGCTGCCGGTGCGGATCGAGGCAGCCATGCCTTCTGCCCAATCAGGTGTTTCCAGAACCCGGCAATCCAGTCCGGCCAGCGCTGCGGCAATCGCCGCGTGCTGCGAACCGGTCACCACGACGACATCGTCAAAGCCTGCCGCGACCACGGCCTCGGCCGTGCGACGGACAACCGGCGCCCCGTCCAGCATCGCAAGCATCTTGGGCGCACCGAAGCGCCGCGCCGCACCTGCTGCGAGGATCAGCGCGCCCCAGCCGGGCATGGCCATGGCGCGACGGTCGCTCAGGCCTTGGCCTGGGTGCGCAGCGGCAACGTGCGAATGCGCTTGCCGGTCGCGGCGAACAGCGCATTGGCCAGCGCCGGTGACGCAGGCGGAACGCCGGGCTCGCCGATCCCACCCATCTTGGCACCGCTCTCGATGAAATGCACGTCGACCACCGGCGGCGCATCGGCAAGTTTCAGGATCTCGTAATCGTTGAAGTTGCTCTGCACGACCGCGCCCTTGTCGAGCGTGATTTCCTCGCCGATCGCCGACGAGAGCCCCATGATCAGACCGCCCGCTATCTGCGCCTCGGCGTTCAGTGGATTGACCGTGGTGCCGCAATCGACCACCGCCCAGGCCTTGAGCACCTTGGGTCTGCCGTCCTCGTGCACGCTTGCCTCGATCACCTCGGCAACAATGGTGCCGAAGCTCTCGACGATCGCGATGCCGCGTCCCGTGCCTTCGGGAAGCGGACTGCCCCAGCCCGAGCGCTTGGCCACCGCATCGAGCACCGCGCGGTGGCGCGAGCCTTCGGGCAAGTGCTTGCGACGGAACTGATAGGGGTCTTCTCCTGCGGCGTGCGCCAGTTCGTCGATGAAGCTCTCGTTGTAAAAGCCCATCTGCGTCGAGTTGACCGAACGCCACGGCCCGTCATTCTGGTTCGACTGATAGGCAAAATGGCGGCGCGACGCCGCCGGGATCGCGTAGATGAAGCTGGTTTCGGCCTCAGCATCGCCGCTCTGCACATAATCGGTGCGCCAGGCGGCAATCTTGCCATCCTTGCCCAATATCGCCGAAAGCTCTGCCGATGATTGCGGACGATAGGACCCGTGCCGCACCTCTTCCTCGCGGCTCCAGACCAGCTTGACCGGATAGGGAACCTGCTTGGCGAGCAGGGCCACCTGATCGACAATCTCGGTCATGTCCGGAAAGCGCCGCCCGAACCCGCCGCCCATCAGCATCGGGTTGAACGCGACATCGTCCATGTCCAGTCCTGCCGCCTTGGCCGCACGAGCGCGGGTGGTCAAAGGATCCTGCAGGCCGCCCCACAAGGTGAGCTTGCCATCCTTGTAATGCCCCGACAGCGCAAACGGCTCCATCATCGCATGGTGGAGGAACGGCACGCGATATTCGGCGCGGACCGGCTTGGCACCCGCTGCCGCAAAGGCAGCATCGACATCGCCGTCGCCGCCCTCGTTCTCAGGCTTGCCCGACGTGCGCAGCGCCACCTGCGCAGCATGCACCGAGGCGCTCGACACGCCCTTGTGACCGCCGTCCGAAAACTGCGGGCTGAGCGCGCGCAGACCCTTGAGCGCCTGCCAATAGCGCTTGGCGACGACGATCACCGCATCGTCGAGCTTGATAACCTTTTCGACCCCCGCAACCGCGAGCGCGGGCTTTTCATCGACCGAAACCAGCTTGCCGCCGCGCACGGGCGCCGCAGCGATGGTCGCGACGCGCATGTCGGGCAGCGTGAAATCGATGCCATAGCGCGCGCTGCCATCGACCTTGGCGGGGATGTCCATCCGCGCGATCGGCTTGCCGATCAGCTTGAAGTCCTTGGAGTTCTTGAGCGCGGGCGATCCGGGCAGCGACCGCTCCGCCGCGCCGGCCGCCAGTTCGCCATAGCGCAGCGACTTGCCCGACTTCGCATGGATCACCTTGCTGTCGACGGTGGTGAGCTCGGATTCGGGCACGCCCAGACGGTCTGCGGCTTCGGCAACCAGCGCCGATCGCACCGCCGCGCCCACCGTGCGCATGCCCACCTGGCCGGTAAAGCGAATGGCGGAGGAGCCGCCAGTGATCTGCAGCGGCATCGACCGCGCGATCATCGAGATGATCGCCGCCGGCAGCGCGTTGATGACGCCGGGCGCGCCCGACATTTCCGCGAGGAAGCCCTTGCCCAGAGCCGAATTGGCAAATGCGGTATCGGCAGGTGCCTGCTGGACCTTCACCTTCGACCAGTCCGCGTCCAACTCGTCGGCCAGCATCTGCGCGAGCGCGGTGTGGCTGCCCTGACCAAAATCGATATGCGGCGAATAGAGGGTGACGGTATCGTCCTCGGCGATCTTCATCCAGCTGAGGAAATTGTGATCGTTGCCGGTCTCGGTGAGTGCCTTTGCGCGGGCTGCAGCCGAACTGTCGCCCCAGTAGAGCCCGAAAGCGCCGCCGCCGACCAGCAAGGCGCTGCCGATCAGGAAGAAACGGCGCTTGATGCCCTTCTTCTTCACCGGCTTGGCGGGCTGCATCACGTCCATCTCGGGATTGGGATTGTCGGCCATCATGCGTCTCCCTGCTGAACGGCGGGCGCCTGGCCCGATGAAGCCTGTCCTGTCGCCGCGATGATCGCCTTGCGGATGCGCGGATAGGTGCCGCAGCGGCAGATGTTGGTCATCGCCTCATCGATCTGTGCATCGCTGGGGCTGCCGGTGCTCTCGATCAGGGCCACCGCCGCCATGATCTGCCCCGACTGGCAATAGCCGCACTGCGGCACCTGCGCCTCGATCCAGGCCTGCTGCACCCGGTGCAACGTGCCATCCGCGCTCTTGAGGCCCTCGATCGTGGTCACCGATTTGCCGCCGATATCGCTGATCGGTACGCTGCACGAGCGAGTGATCGCGCCATCGACATGCACCGAGCACGCGCCGCAGGCCGCGATGCCGCAGCCGAACTTGGTGCCAGTAAGCGCCAACTCCTCGCGCAACACCCACAACAGCGGCGTATCGGCCTCGACCTCCACGCTGACCTGCTTGCCGTTGACCAGAAAGTCGATTGCCACCGCCCTACCCCCTCGGTTGAAATTCAGTCTTGTATAGCAACCAATATCTGCACTCGCCATCGGAAATGCGGCGAGATGTAGTCCTCGCGAACGATCCACCGGCTGCCAGCGCAAGCGTGTCATAGCCGGATGCAGGCGCATTGCAAAACAGACATCGATATGATCTATGCCACGCCAGCGAGAACATAAGTCGGGGGTCATCATGCGGGATCAGGAACCTCTGATCGACCGGAAATTCGCCAGCCGGGTCGATTGGAACCTGCTGCGTACCTTTGTCGATATCGTCCGCGCGGGCGGCATCGGCGCGGCAGCGCGCAAGCTCAACCGCCAGCAGCCGAGCATCAGCGCCGCGCTCAAGCGGCTCGAAGAGCATGTCGGCGCGACATTGCTGCTGCGCACCGCCACCGGGGTGGAAATGACCGCGGCGGGCAAGGCGATGATGGCGCTGTGCGAGGACATGCTCGAATCGGCGCGGATGATGCCGCACCAGATTGCGCAGGCGACGCGGCGCGTCGAAGGTTATGTCCGCATCCAGATCGTCTCGGGGCTGGTCTCGCCCGAGTTCGACGAGGCGATCGCCAGCTTTCACCGGCGCGATCCGGACATCCATATCGAGGTCCGCGTCTCGCCTTGGCGGCAGGTGCTCGATGCGCTGGAACAGGGCGAGGTCGAAATCGGCGTCAGCTACGACAGCAGCGTGCGCGGCACCTTGAAATACGAGCCTTTGCTGGTCGAACGCCAGCAGCTCTATTGTGCGCGGAGCAACCCGTGGTTCGGCCATCACGTCACGCGCCTGAGCGACCTGAAGGACGAGCATTTCGTGCTGACCGGCGACGACGAGATCGAACTGATCACCAATCTGCGGCGCCGCAATGGCCTTGGCACCAAGGTCAGCGGGCTGGCCGAGGATATCAACGAGGCGCAACGGCTGATCCGCCTGGGTGTCGGCATCGGCTTCCTGCCGATCCTCGCGGCGCAAGCAGACGTGGCGAGCGGACGGCTCTGGCCGATGCTCTACGCCGATGCGGAGCCGTCCTACGATATCTACCTGCTGGCGCGGACCGACCCTGCCCGCGACACGGCCACGCAACTGTTCTGGGACGAGGTCTTCCGCCGCGTGCGCGCGATGCGCGCGACATAGATCAAATCTATGGATTTCATCGCTCAAATACCCCTGCCTTGATGACGCAACGCAGCGCAAACTCCAAGCGATGAACGGAGTTGCCGCATGACCGAAACGCTCAAGGACAAGGTGTTCAATCACGTGCCCCCGGCGATGATCGCGCTGGTGCTGCTGTTCTGGGCCTTCGCGCCCAAGGCTGTCACCGATGTGCCGTGGCTGCTGATCGTGACATCGTCGGCGATCACGGTCATCGTGCTGCTGCTCGAGTTCGTGCACGAACGCCACAGCGGCTGGCGGATGAACCGGCAGGAGTTTTTCACCGACCTGTTCTATGTCGTGCTGAGTTCCACGGTCATCGCCTGGCTGAGCAAGACGCTCGCCGAGGATCCGCTGCTGGCGCTCAAGGATTGGCTGGGCATCAGCACCACGTGGATGGCTGAGGTTCCCTGGCTGGTGCAGGTGATGATGGTCATCGTTATCCTCGAATTCGGCCAATACTGGATGCACCGGCTGATGCACAACTCGACGCCGTTCTGGCTGACGCATGCGCCGCACCATCACATTACCCAGCTCAACGCCGCCAAGGGTGCGGTGGGCAACCCGATCGAGCTGTTCCTGATCTCCTTGAGCGTGCTGGCGTTCTTCGACTTCGACACGACTGCACTGTTCGCGGGACTGAACACGCTCAACGTCATTTCGACCTTTGCGCATGCCAATGTGAAGGCCAATCCGCCGATCTGGTACTCGTTCTTCTTCACCACGATCCGCCATCACAGCCTGCACCATTCGACCGACTACGCGGCGACACGGTGCAATTATGGCAACTCGCTGATCCTGCTCGATCGCATCTTCGGCACGTATTGCGAGGGCGAAGGGGTGCTGGTGGGACAGGATGACCGGCGGCGGCTGTCGATCTGGGAACAGACCATCTTCCCGTTCCAGCCGCTGATCGACCGCTACAAGGCGCGCAAGACAGGCCCGGCAGGCGATGAAAGCGGAGGGCCTGCCGCAGCATGATCAGCACGCGGACCCGCCGGATCGATGCCGCCCGTGCCGCGCTGGACCAGGGCGACCTGTCCGCCACGCACCGCTTTGCGGCATCGCTGCTGTCCGACGATCCGCTTGATGCCGAGGGGCATTTTCTGCTGGGAATTGCGGAATCGTCGGCAGGCCGGGTGACCGCGGGAATCCGGCATCTCGAACAGGCGGTCGCGCACGAACCCACCGGCGAATATCGCGCGCAACTCGCCAAGCTCTACATCATGGTCCGGCGCGATGGTGAGGCGGCAGCGATCCTCCAGCAGGCGGAGACCGCGCCACCGGCCGATGCGCTGAGCCGCGACACCATGGGCTGCGTCTATGCTAGGCTGGGCGATCATGCCGCCGCGCTGGTGCATTTCGAGGAAGCGTCCCGGCTGCGACCCGACGATACCGAATATCGCTACAATGTCGGCGTCACGCTCAACTTCCTGGGCCGGACCCAGGCTGCGGAGGCGGCGCTCGAGGCGCTGATCGCCATCGCGCCCGATCACGCCCGCGCGCATCACCTGCTTGCCAGCCTGAAAAAGCAGAGCGCGGATCGCAACCATGTCGCCCGGCTGGGTCAGACCTTTGCGCGCGCGCACCAAGGGCGCGACCGGCTGCTGCTGGGCTATGCGCTTGCAAAGGAGCTGGAGGATATCGGCGAGCCCGACCAGGCACTCGACATCCTGTGCACCGCCAATGGCGAGCACCGCCGCTCGCTCGACTATGATTTTGCGTTCGATGCCGCCAATTTCGATGCGATCGAGGCGGCCTGGCCCAGCCTGCGCGCCAGGCCAGAGGCTCCGGCCAGCACCGATGCACCGGTGTTCATCATCGGCATGCCGCGCACCGGAACCACCCTGGTCGACAGGATCCTTACCTCGCACCCGGCGATGGAAAGCGCGGGCGAACTGCAGGCGATGCCGCTCGCGGTGAAGATCGCCGCCGGAACGCGCAGCCGCAACGTGCTCGACCCAGAGACCATCCACGCCGCCGCGCGGGCGGACATGGCCGCGATCGGACAGGATTACATGGCGCGTGCTCAGCACCATCGCCGCGACCCGGCGCTGCGCTTTACCGACAAGTTTCCCGGCAACTTCCAGTACGCCGGCTTCATCGCGCGCGCCCTGCCCTCCGCAAGGATCGTCTGCCTGCGCCGCCACCCGATGGACACGGTGCTGGCCAATTTCCGCAACCTTTTCGCGATCAGCTCGCGCTATTATGATTACAGCTACGATCTGCTCGACATCGCCGCCTATTATGTCCGGTTCGATCGGCTGATGACTTTGTGGGCGCGCGAACTGCCCGGCCGCGTGCTGGAAGTGCAGTATGAGGACCTGATCGCCGACCAGCAGGGGCAGACCGAGCGTCTGCTCAGCCATTGCGGGCTAGACTGGTCCGACGATTGCCTTGCGTTCCACGCCAACACCGCTCCGGTCTCCACGCCCAGCGCCGCGCAAGTGCGCCGCCCGATCTACACCGACTCGGTCGCGCGCTGGAAGCGTCACGCCGAGGTGCTCGAACCGGTCCGCAGGTTCTTCGAAGACCATGGCGTGGCCATCTCATGACAAGCAGGAGCCCGACGATGCTGCGTAGCCTTTCGCTCATGACCGCCGTTCTGATGGCGGGCGCGGTGGCCGTGCCCGCCGCGGCCTGCGACGGCGCCGCGCTGCGCACCCGGCTGGTTGGATGCGGTGCGGAAAGCTGCGTCGTGGTATCCGGCCACCGCACCAGCGCGGCATCCAAGGTCTTGATTAACGGGCATGAAGTGCCAGCCAGCGGACATCATCGGTGGACCGCGAGCGTACCCGTCTCGACGGTTCGCGCCTGGTCGGCACCGCATGCGCGCACCATTTCGGTCGCGGTGGACGATGCGGTTCGCGATGCCCGATTGCCGGTGGGGCTGCTGTCGCCAAAGACCGATCTGGCGATGCTGGTCGTCACGGTGAAGTAATAACGCCTCAAGGTCGAAGTAATAAAAGTACAAGAACTGGTTATATATTGAAAGTTTTCTCGTCTCCCGCTAGGATGCTTCCCAGCGGCCGCAGAGCCGTACCCGTCTTTTGCAGGAGATGAACGATGAAAACCGGCCTCGTGGCATTCGCCACCCTCGCCTTCGCGCTGACCGCCACCGGTGCAGCCGCAACCGAAAACCCCTTCGTCAAGGACAAGGCGATCCTCAACCTTCAGGGTCTCGACCTGTCCACCGCTGACGGCCAGCAGCGGCTTGCCATCCGCGTCGATCAGGCCGCCCGCACCGTCTGCGGCGAGCGCCTGTCGAGCGTGCCGCTGGCAACGCAGGTCCAGACTCAGAAATGCCGCGCATCGGTGGCTGCCGATGTCCGCTCGCAGATCGAGGCGCGTCTTGCTCGCGCAACGCCCAAGGCGGCCACCCAGGTCGCCTCGCTGCGCTGAACCATGTCCCTTCCTGTATCGCCATCGTCCCTTCGGATGGCGATACAGGTTACGGGGCAGCTGTCAGGATCGGCGCAGGCCACCAGGTCAGCGTGTGCACGTCATGCGCTGATGTCCACAAACCGCCCTCAGTGTAGCGCAGCGCGCCGCTCCCCTCTGCCTTGCCCAGCCGCGCGACAACCTCCAGTGTCTTCGGGTCAATCGCGACAAAGGTCTGGTCCTCGGTGGTGCGCAGCCACACCATGCCGGCCCCGGTATCGATATCGCCATATTTGAGCACCGCGCCAACCTTGGCGCGGCCCAGCACCTCGCCCGTTGCCGGGTCGACCTTCGCGACGGTGCCATCGCCCTGTTCCTGCACCCACACTGCGCCTTCACCCGTCGTGAGGAAGCCCGGGATGTTGCCCAGCATCGTGGTCTTGGTGACCGTGTTGGTGGCAGGGTCGATCCGCTGGACCGTCTTGCTCTCGCTGCTGACCGCCCAAAGCGAGCCAAAGCCGAACGCGAGGTACCAGGTGCCGGGGCTGACCGTGATCGTGGCGATGACGGTGTTGGTGGCAGGATCGACCCGCGTCACCTTGCCCGCCGCATGATCGCTCGCCACCCAGATCGATCCCGCTCCTGCGACCACATTGAGTTCGCCCGGGCTGGCAAGGCCGGTTGCCACTGTTGCAATCTTCTGAGCCGACTGCGTGTCGATGCGGACGAGCGCCTTCTCCTTGCAGTCCGCCACCCATAACGACCCGTCGAGGATCGCCATCGCGCCGCAGGGCTTGGACATCGGCACCCCGGCGATCTTGCCCTTGCGGGACCAGCGTTCGACGCGGCCATCGTTGGTCGCCCAGACGCTGTCGCCATCGACCGCCAGGAAATCGGCAAAGCCGGGGACGTCGATCACCTGTTCGGGATGCGCCTGCGCCATCGGCGAAAGGGCGGAGAGTCCAGCCGCAAGCGCGGCGGTGGTCATGCGAAGTTTCTGCATCAACTGCCCTTTCCAACTGTCCGAAAAATCAGGCCATTTGCGCAATGTAAGCGCGCCAGCCCCCTAGATGCGTAATGTCTTCGGCGCCGGTCAGCGCGCGCGGTTCGGCGACGAAACCCTTGACCGAAGTGCCGTCGGCCAGCGTCACCGTGCCGATCGCCAGCGGCGGCGGCACCTCGACGACGAAGCTGCCGAATTCGGCAACACCCATCTCGTACACTTCGACCTTGATCGCCGCGCCGTCCGGGCTGTGGACCAGCGCGGGCTTGGGCGGGACACTGTTGGCGATGGCATAGAGCCGATATTCGGGTGCGGTCTCGAACGCGCCGACGAAGCTCGCCTCGCGCGAGGTCAGCTGCCAGTGCAGCGGCATGTCTTTGAGATGTGCGCCGACGACGGCGAGTTTCACGGTCTGCATTTTGCCCTCCAGGTCAAGCGGGGGTGGCCCGGGAAGATCGACCACCGAAAGATAGGCATCCGCCGCATCGAGCAGCGCAAGGTCGGTATCGGCAGGGCCGATCAGGGTGATGCCAAAGCCCGTGCCATTGGCGCGCGCGCCCGCCGGAACCGCCAGCGCGGCCATGTCGAGCAGGTTGACGAAATTGGTATAGGCCCCCAGCGCGCTGTTGAGAGCGATCGGCGCGGCCTTCAGTTCGGCGACGCGATAGGTGGTGCCGGTGGTGGGGAAGACCATCATGTCGATGCTCTCCCACAATGTATCGGCATGGCGCTTGAGTTCCGCGAGGCGGTAGATGCCGTTGAACAGATCGACCGCCCTGGTCTCAAGCCCCTCCGAAACGATCTCGCGCACGGTCGGGTCGATGGCGTCGGGGTCGCTGGCGAGCAGACCGGCCAGCGCCGCCGTGCGCTCCGCCACCCAGGGGCCGCCATAAAGCAGCTGCGCGGCTTCCTGCAGCGGGGCATAGTCGATCTCGATGAGGGTACCGAGCGCGGTCAGCTTTTCCAGCGCGCGGTCGTAGAGATATTCCGATTCCAGATCGCCGAAGAACATCCGCTGGTCACGGCGCGGTACGCCAATGGTGCGGGGTGCGAGCGGGCGATCGGCCAGCGGCTTGGAATAGGCGTCCGCGGCATCGAAGCCCGCGACCACGCCGTCAATCAGCCGGGCATCGCCAGTGTCGTCAGTGAACACGGTGATGCAGTCGAGCGTGCGGCAGGCGGGCACCAGCCCGCGGTTGCTCCACCGCCCCTTGCTGGGCTTGAAGCCGATCAGATGCTGGAAGGCGGCCGGGACCCTGCCCGAGCCTGCGGTATCGGTGCCGAGCGCAAAGGCAACCAGCCCGGCCGCCGTCGCACTGGCCGACCCCGAGCTGGACCCGCCGCTGACATAGGCAAGGTTATAGGCGTTGCGCGGCGCACCATAGGGGCTGCGCGTGCCGTTGAGACCGGTGGCGAACTGGTCGAGATTGGTCTTGCCCATGCAGATCGCACCGGCGGCCAGCAGGCGTTCGACCACACATGCGGAGGCTGCAGGCCGATAGGCGAAGGCGGGGCACGCAGCCGTCGTCTCAAGCCCTGCGACATCGATATTGTCCTTGGCCGCGAACGGCACCCCGGCGAGCGGCAGCGTCTCGCCCGCCGCCACCCGCGCATCGACTGCGCGCGCAGCCGCGATCACGGCCTCGGGCGCGGTACGGCTGATCCAGATCTGCGGCTGCACGGCATCATAAGCGGCGATGCGCGCGAGGCTGTCTTCGGCGATGGCAACCGCGGTCGCCTCTCGTGCATTGACGGCCCGCGCGATGGCCCCGGCGCTGAGGCGGGCGGGCGCGGTCATGCGTGCCTCGTCAGCGCAAGGATCGGCTCGCCCGGCAGGATCGACTGGCGTTCGCGGGCATAGAGCGCGGAGATGGTTCCGGCGCCGGGGCTGTCGACGCGGCATTCCATCTTCATCGCCTCGATGATCGCGATCGCATCGCCCGCCTCGACCTCGTCGCCGACCGCGACCAGCATCTTCCACACGCTGCCACCAAACGGCGTCTCGACCAGATCGGCGCCTTCGGGCACCTCGACCTGCTCGGCAGCGACCGCCACCTCCGCCGCGTCGGTCCGGTCGAACTCGCCCAGCCTTTGCCACTCGGCGCGTTCGGCATCGAACGCAGCCTGGCGCTGCGCCTCGAACGCGGCGATGGCATCGGCATTGTCGGCGAGAAATGCGCGATAATCGGCGAGGCGGAATTCGGAGGGCTCGATGCGGATCGAGCGACGCCCGCTCGGGAAATCGCGCCGCCATTCGGTCAGCTCGTCGGCGCTCACCGGGTAGAAACGGATCTGGTCGAAGAAGCGCAGCAGCCACGGCTTGCCTTCGGTAAAGGCGTCGGTCTGGCGGTGGGTATTCCACACCTGGATCGTGCGCCCGAACAGCTGATAGCCCCCCGGCCCCTCCATGCCGTAGATGCACATATACGCGCCGCCGATGCCCACGACATTGGGCGGGGTCCAGGTGCGCGCCGGATTGTACTTGGTGGTGACCAGCCGGTGGCGCGGATCGACCGGCGTCGCGACCGGCGCGCCCAGATAGACATCGCCCAGCCCCAGCACGAGATAATTGGCATCGAAGATCAGATTCTCGACCGCCGCCGTGTCGGGCAGGCCGTTGATGCGGCGGATGAACTCGATATTGTCGGGGCACCACGGCGCATCGTCGCGCACCGCACCCATGTATTTCTCGATGGTCTCGATGATCGCGGGGTCGCGCCAGCTCAGCGGCAGATGGACGATGCGCGAGGGGATGGTGAAATCCTCCAGATCGCCCAGCCGCTCCTCCGCCGCCATCAACGACGCCAGCGCCATGCCCTGTGTCATCGTGACGCCATCGAAATGGAACTGCAGCGACCGGATGCCGGGCACGATATCGATCACCCCGGGCAGGGCCATCCGCTCGAGCTCGGTCAGCAAGGCCTGCACGCGGATGCGCAGCTCGATGTCGAGCACGATCGGGCCGTATTCGACCAGGATGTTGCGGTCTCCCTGCTGGCGATAGACGGTGCGCGGCCGCTGCGGGCTATCGCTGATGACGCCCAGGATCGGCGACAAGGTCTCGATCGGGCGCGCCGGGCTGACCATATGGCGCTCGCCGGTGGTCAGCAGCCGGCGCTGCAGGCTGTCTGCGGCAAAGGCATCATGCGCGTTGACCGGCACGAAACGCAGTTTGTCGCCCGGTGCCAGCTGGCCGATTTTCCATCGGTCGGCGGCGATCACCACGAACGGGCAGACAAAGCCGCCGAGCGAGGGACCATCGGGGCCGAGGATGATCGGCATGTCGCCGGTGAAATCGACCGCGCCGATGGCATAGGGATTGTCGTGGATGTTCGACGGGTGCAGCCCCGCCTCGCCCCCATCCTTGCGCGCCCAGACCGGCTTGGGGCCGATCAGGCGGACGCCGGTTCGGTTCGAATTATAGTGCACCTGCCAATCGGCGGCGATGAAGGTGTCGACATCCTCGTTGGTGAAGAAATCGGGCGCGCCGTGCGGGCCATAAAGCACGCGCAGCGTCCATTCGCCCGCCAGATCGGGCAGTGTCGTCAGGGCGAGCGCATTGCCCACGGGTTCGCCCGCCAGATGCAGCGTATCGCCCGCAAGCAGCTTGCGCCCGGCATGCCCGCCGAACTGGCCAAGCTCGAAGGTGCTGGTGCTGCCCAGATAAGGCGCGATGTCGAGACCGCCCGCCACCAGCAGATAGCCGCGCCAGCCGCCGCCCGAAAGCTTGCCCAGCGCCAGCGTCTGGCCCGCCGCGATATCGACCGGGGTCCCGCGGGGCACCGGCGTGCCATCGAGCGTCGCCTGAAAATCCGCGCCGGTCAGGCAGATGCGCGCGGGCGCGTTGAACAACAGCGTGGGCCCGGTGACGATGATCTCCAGCCCGGCCGTCCCTTCGGGGTTGCCGAGCAGCCGGTTGCCGAGGCGAAACGACTGGTCGTCCATCGGCCCCGAGGGCGGCACCCCGACCGACCACAGCCGCTGACGGCCCGGCCAGTCCTGCACCGTGGTCGCGGTGCCGCCGCTGACGATCTGGATGCTGCGCGGATGATAGGGGATCGCGTCGAGCGCGCGCGTCGATACATCGCCACTGACGAATTCGGCTGACCGCACCACGTCGCGCAGCCAGCGCAGGTTGCTTTCGATGCCGTCGACGCGGCTCTCGTCGAGCGCCGCCTGCATCGCGGCGACCGCAGCCTCGCGGGTTTCGGCATGGACGATCAGCTTGGCCAGCATGGGGTCATACCAGGCGCTGACGGTGCTGCCCGCCATCACCCAGGTTTCGGCGCGGATATCGGCGGGGAAGGTCACCGCCGTCAGCGTGCCCGAGGTGGGGCGGTAATCGTGCGCGGGGTCTTCGGCATAGAGCCGGACCTGCACCGAATGGCCCTGTGGACGCGTTGGCACAGAGGTCAGGAACCCAAAGTCTCCCTGCCCGCCACGCACCATCCACTCGACCAGATCGATCCCCATCACCTCTTCGGTGACGCCATGTTCGACCTGCAGCCGGGTGTTCATCTCCAGGAAGAAGAACTCGTGCCGCTCTGCATCGTAGAGGAATTCGACCGTGCCGGCCGAACGGTACTGCGCTGCCTGGCCCAGCCGGATCGCCGCAGCATAGAGCGCGCTGCGGATGCCTTCGGGCAGCAAGGGCGCCGGCGCCTCTTCGACCACCTTCTGGTTGCGCCGCTGCAACGAGCAATCGCGCTCGCCCAAAGCCACGACCTGGCCCGCGCCATCGCCGAAGATCTGCACCTCGATATGCCGGGCGCGGCGGATATAGCGCTCAAGGAACACGCCGGCGTCGCCAAAATTGCCCTGCCCCAGCCGCGCAACGGTGGCAAAGCCCTCGCGAACATCGGCTTCGGTCTCGCAAATGCGCATGCCGATGCCGCCGCCGCCTGCGGTCGCCTTGAGCATGACGGGATAGCCGATGTCCTGGGCAGCCTCAGCCGCCTCGTCCTCGTCGGTCAGCAGGCCAGTGCCCGGTGCCAACGGCACATCGTGCGCCGCCGCCAGCGCGCGGGCGCTGTGCTTGAGGCCGAAGGTGCGGATGTTCTCGGGGCTGGGGCCGATGAACACGATCCCGGCCTCGGCGCAGGCTTCGGCAAACTCAGCATTTTCGGCCAGAAAGCCGTAGCCGGGATGGATCGCCCCTGCCCCGGTGCTGCGCGCCGCCTCGAGCATCGCCGGGATATTGAGATAGCTTTCGGTCGCGCGCGCAGCGCCGATACACACCGCCTCGTCCGCCATGGCGACATGCAGCGATGCCTCGTCGGCCTCCGAATAGACCGCAACCGAGCGCAGCCCCATGCGCCGCAACGTGCGGATGATCCGGGTGGCGATCGCACCGCGGTTGGCAATCAGGACGGTGTCATAGCTCATGCGGTGACGATCATGCGCACGGGGGTGGGGTTGAAGCCGTTGCAGGGGTTGTTGATCTGCGGGCAGTTGGAGACGACCACGGTCACATCCATCTCGGCGCGCAGATCGACGGTGAGGCCCGGCGCGGAAATGCCATCGACGATGCCCAGCGATCCATCCGGCTCCACCGGCACGTTCATGAAGAAGTTGATGTTCGAGACAATGTCACGCTTGCCGCGTCCTTCCAGCAGGTTGGCCTCCAGAAAATTCTCGACGCAGGCGTGTTCGGATTTGGTGTGATGACCGTAGCGCAAGGTGTTGGATTCGCAGGAGCAGGCACCGCCAATGGTGTCATGGTAATCGACCGAGGTCGCCGCGATGGTCATCATTGCGCGGCCTTCGTTGGAACGCAGTACGGTGCCTTCGCGCAGGAATAGGTTGCCCTGCGCCGCGACCGTATCCTGCGCGCTGTAGCGCTCGGCATCGTCGTCGGTGGCGTAGAGCAGGAAATCGACCGCCTGGTTTCCTTCCAGGTCGACAATGCGCAACGTCTGCCCGGCAGCAACATGGTGCAGCCAAGGCGCACGCGCCGCCACGATTTCGTCATGGACAACCGGGCCATCAAGGCCAGCGAGATAGGGATCGACGCTCATGTTCGGGTCTGCTCCTGGCAAATCAGCGGCGGAAATAGTCTTCGACGTTCAGAAAGGCGCGCTGGCCTTCGGGGGTCGCATTGCGGATGGGGTCGTCCTGCGGCGTGACCGGCCCGCGCCACGCCGTCACGCGCAGGGGTGACACCGTGTAGGCGGGGCGCGGATCGAGCACGTGCGGCACGTTGGCGATCACCACGATCAGCTCCATCTCCGCGCGCAGGACGACGCTGCGCCCTGGTGCGAACGGACCAATATCGGGAACGATCGCGCCGTCTGCGGCAATCTTTGCGCCCTTGAACAGGTTGACGCATGGATGCACATCGCGCCGCCCCAGGCCATGCTTGCCCGCGCCCAGCAGAAAGCGGTCGCGGCCATTGGGATGGGGTCCGCTGTTGGTCCCCTCGCCATATTTCGCGGCGTTGGTGGCGGCGTTGGACGTGCCGCAGAATGCATCGTGCGTGCCAGCGTCATCCGCAACGATGCTCATCAGCACGCGGCCCATGTCGGACAGCAGCAGCTTGCCTTCGCCCAGATAGGCGTTCCACTGCACCTTGACCGTGTCGGCGACATTCAACCGCTCGGTCGGCATGTCGGCATTGAACAGCTGCAGCCCGGCGCAGGCATCGCCCCGGGTGTCGATCAGCCGCAGCCGGGTGCCTCGCGCCAGCCGCCGCGTGGCATAGCCTCCGGCAGCGATGGTCTCTTCCCACACCAGATCGTCGGCAGACACGCCATCGGGCAGGTCATCCGCCACCGGCGGCAACACCGGCATCGCTTCGACCCTGGTCCCCGCCATGGCGCGGGCGTGGTCGCGCGCGGCGAGCGGATCGCTCAATACGGCAGTCATGCGGCGGCTCCCTTGAGGCTTTCGCCCGCACCCGGCTCGTACAGCGGCGGCAGCAGGGCGGTGGTGGTGACGAGTTGCAGCTGGTGGACACCGCGCACCCGGCGCAGCGCGTCGCACAGATCGTTGAGGCGGACCGCGGGGCCCTGCACCAGCAGAACCTCGAGGGACTGGTCGTCCTCCAGGAACACGTGCTGCGAGGAGATGACCTCCTTGAGATATTCGGCCTGGGTCTGCGCCAGCTGATGGCGGACGCGGCCGCGGTCGCCGCGATAGACGATGGTGATCGTGCCGGCGAGCATCTCGTCGGGACGCGTCGTCGCCTCGTGCGCGGCGAGCGCATGGCGGATCAGCTCGGCAATCAGCTGCGATCGTGACGGCAGGCCGCGTTCTTCCACCATGATATCGAGCTGGCGGAACAGCTCGCCGGGAAGGCTCATCGAGAGCCGGGCCACGCTGGTCGGTTCGGTACTCACTTACGCGCTCTCCTGGATGACGGCGATCTCGGCGGAAGAAACGGCTGGTATCTCCGTCACTTCCGGGTCGCTCTTCTTGTCGAGTGTCAGATCGTAAACAGCGGTGGCGCCAAAGCGGTGCGGCGCGTGCGGATCATGCCGCCGCTTGTCGAGCGCCAGCACGCGGGTGCCCAGCGAGAATGCCTCGCGGATGTCGTGCGTGACCATCACGATGGTCAGCGCATAATCGCGCCACAGCGTCCGAATCAGCGCGTGCATGTCTGCGCGGATACCCGGATCGAGCGCGCCGAAGGGTTCGTCGAGCAGCAGAATGCGCGGCCGCTTGATCAGCGCCTGGGCGATCGCCAGCCGCTGCTGCATGCCCCCGGAAAGCTGCGCCGGATACTGGTTGAGCGTATCGCCCAGGCCCACAGCCTGCAGCATCTCGATCGCCTGCGCCTTGGCCTGGCTGCGTGCCGATCCGAACAGCCGGGCGGTCAGCGGCGCCTGCGCACACTCGAGCCCGAACATCGTGTTGCCCAGCACGGTCAGGTGCGGGAACACCGAGTATTTCTGGAACACGACGCCGCGATCGGGCCCACATTCGGGCGACAGCGGCGCGCCGTCCAGCTCGATGCGGCCGCGCGTCGGGCGTTCCTGCCCCAGGATGATGCGCAGCAGGCTGCTCTTGCCCGCGCCCGAAGGGCCGATGATCGAGACGAACGAGCCGGCGTGGATATCCAGATCGACCTTCTCCAGCACGATCTTGTCGCCATATTCGACCCAGACGTTCTGCAGGCTGAGGATGGGGCTGGCAGGCGCGCTCAATGGCTTGCCCCCTGCGCCCAGGGAAAGGCCTTGCGATTGGCGAACGCCAGCGTCGCATCCATCATGATCGCCAGGAACGCGATCCACGCGACATACGGGATGATCACATCCATCGCGAGATAGCGCCGGACCAGGAAGATGCGATAGCCCAGGCCCACATCCGCTGCGATGGCTTCCGCCGAGATCAGGAAGACCCAGGCCGGGCCCAGAGCCAGCCGCACCGCATGGATCAGGCGCGGCATCGCCTGTGGCAGCGCGACGCGGATCATGATCTGCCACGAACTTGCGCCCAAGGTCTGCGCCTTGACGATCTGCTCGGCGGGCAGCGAGGCGATATGCGCAGTGATGTCGCGGATCATCACCGGGGCCACCCCGATGGCGATCAGCGCCACCTTGGCGGTCTCGCCCAGCCCGAGAGCGATGAACAGGATCGGCAGCAGTGCGATCGGCGGGATGACCGCAATGCCGGTGACCAGCGGGCCGAACGTGGCGCGCACCGGTGGCAGCACGCCGAGCAGCAGGCTGACGATCAGCGAGATCACCGTGGCGATGCCCAGGCCCAGCGCCAGCCGCTGCAGGCTGGCCAGGGTATCGACCCAGAAGGTGATCTGCCCGGTCAGCTGGTCGGTCTGGAAGATCAGCAACGACATCGCCTGCGCCATCGCGCCAGGGAGCGGCAGGATCTTGTCCATCGGGTTGTCGGCGTGGCGCTGTGCGGCCATGACGATGTAGACGATCAGCAGCAAGGCGATCGGCAGGGCACCCAGCGCGATGCGTTCGCTGCGGCGCAGATGGCGGTTGACCCAGCGCATGTTCGATCCCTTCCCTGGCCTGCTGCGCGCGGCGTCGCTCAAAGCTTGCCATCGGCGGCGAGCTTCATGAAGGCATCATCGAAGCGCAGCGTCACCCGGCCCGGATCGCCCAACACCTTGCCGCCGGGGAAGGCGATGCCGACCGCGTCGGCACTGCTGGCGCCCTTGAACAAGCCCTTGGAGAAGCTGAAGTCACGTACCGCGGTCATCGTCGCCACCAGATTGGGCGAGGTTGTCGCGGCGAGCGCGGCCTTGGGGTCGGCGTAGAGAAAGGTCGTCGCCAGCTGGCTGTCGAACATCTCCGGCGTCGCACCCGAAAGCTTGGCCATCGCCGCGCGTGCCGCCTTCCCTTCGGCATCGTCGCGCTGCACCAGGGCGACGGTTTCATACCATATGCCGACCAGCGCCTTGCCCAGATTGGGGTTCGCCTTGAGCGTGGCGGTATCGACCACCATCAGGTCGAGAATTTCGCCTGGAATATCGGCCGAGCTGAACACCTGGGCCACCCCTGCCCCGCCCTTCATCACCGACAGCTGGGGGTTCCAGGCGACCGCCGCGTTGACATCGGCCGCGCCAAAGGCGGCGACGATATCGGCATCGGAGGTGTTGATCGTCTTGACGTCGGTCGACTTGAGGCCCGCCTTTTCGAGTCCACGGGTCAGCAGGTAATGCGAGACCGAAAGCTCGACCAGATAGACCTGGCGCCCCTTGATGGCGCTGAGCGAATTGGCGCCCTTGAGCAGCACACCGTCATTGCCGTTGGAATAATCGCCGACAATGATCGCAGTGGTGTCCTTGCCGCCGGCGGCGGGAATGGTGAGCGCATCCATGTTGGTGACGGTAACGCCATCGAACTTGCCCGCGGTGTACTGATTCACCGATTCAACATAGTCGTTGACCTGCACGAAGTTGATCTTGATGCCGTATTTGTCGGCCCATTTCTTCACGATGCCGGCCTGCTGAGCATAGGGCCAGGGCATCCATCCGGCGTAGATCGACCAGCCGATATTGAACTCGGTGCGCGGCTTGGCCGCGGTCTCGGGTGACTGCGAGCACGCCGCCAGCAGCAGCGCCCCCATCATCACGATCATGGTCCCGACTTTCCCCAGCAGCCTCGTCATGATTCGATCCCCTTTCGCAGTGCAGCATCACCCCATGCCCCGCGCTTGTCCATCTAAAAATATTACCAGCATGAAAAAACGTAATAACACCGGATTGCGATGCGAATCATTCCGTCGTGCCCACGCCCCTGCCCTTCCCCGTGCCCGCGAGCGCAGAAATTGGCCTGAACGGCGACAATCCGGGGTCTCTCAAGCCATCGAGTCGGAGCCGCAGAAAGACGTTCGTGCCCTGCCGATTCGCGTGTCGCTGCCGAAGCAATGCATCTGGCCGCGCCGACAGATGCGGATATCTCGCGGACGACGCGCTGGAAAAAGCTACGGAATTTCGGCGATATTGTGCGCCGCAACATGGTTTCGGTTCACACTGAGCAGGTGCAAAAATATTACGCTTGACGCATTACGTAATATCCATACCGTATTGGGTATCGCCAGATACATGGCGAATTCAGAAAAACCACTGAGCTAGAGCGAGGTTTTGTGGATCGAAGGGCAGCTTGCACGGATGCTGATCCAGGTGATGCGGTTTACCGCGTCAACCGGGTTGGCGGCGCAACCGCCCCGATCCGCCTGCCAAGCCTGGCTCGCCAAAAAGACGTGCGGACCATCGCGGTACCGTGCGCTCAATACCGCCTGCGCGTTCAGGGGCGCGGGTCACGAACTGCAACACAATCACGCCGAAAAACGGCAAACAAGGCGCCGGCATAGTCAGAGCGTCAATGGGATGGGGTGTCATGTGTGAAAGGCTCACCTTGAAAGGGGGGTCGATCAATGACGAATACTATGTTCCGCACCGCGCTGATGAGCGCAACCATGCTCATGGGCGTGAGCGCACAGCCGTTGCTGGCGCAGGATGCCGCGCAGGAAGCTGCTGACGAGAGCGATGCCGACACCATCGTCGTGACGGCGACCCGCCGCGCACTTTCGCTGCAGGACGTGCCGATCAACATCTCGGCCATCGGTGCCGAAGAGCTTGAAGACCAGCGCCTGAACGACATCCGGGACCTCGGCGCATTCACGCCGGGGATCACCATCACCGATACCGGACCGCGTGGAGCGGGCACGATCGTCATGCGCGGCCTTTCCGCCGACGATTCCAGCACCTTTGCCGACAACGGCAACAATGCCATCGGCGTGTATCTGGGCGAAGTGCCACTG
The DNA here is from genome assembly GCF_000786215.1 of Sphingomonas sp. 35-24ZXX. Lineage (GTDB taxonomy): Bacteria > Pseudomonadota > Alphaproteobacteria > Sphingomonadales > Sphingomonadaceae > Blastomonas. Next base: position 214,644 of record NZ_JROG01000001.1, on the reverse strand, counting down.
TATTTCGATTTCAAGCTGATCGACATGGCGCGCGTGGAAGTGCTGCTTGGCCCGCAAGGCACGCTCTACGGACTTGGCACTCTGGCAGGCGCCCTGCGCTATATCCCCGAGCGTCCAGACCCCACCAAGATCTCTGGCAGTGCCCACGCCCGCGTGTTCGGCATGGAGGAGAGCAAGGACGTCGGTTACGTCTTCGATGGCGTGATCAATCTTCCGATCATCAGCGACCGGTTGGCCTTCCGCAGCGCCACGGGCTATTATTACGATCCGGGCTTCATCGATTATCCCTTTACGGTGCAGACCATCGGCGTTTCGCGGCCGCAGCCTGGCCCCGCCTCCAATCCGCTGGGCACGCCTGCGCAGCAGGCTGCCAATCTGCGGCGTCAGAAAGACGTCAACTTCGGCAAGACCTTCACAACCCGCAATCAGCTGGGCCTGACGCTGGACACCATGAAGGCCTATCTGACCTATGCGTTCCAGGAGGTGAAGACCGACGGCCGCCAGGCCAATGGCGGCGGCGTTCTGGGCGAAGGCCGGTATGAAGGCCCATGGCGCGTGCTGGAGCCCGCAACCCGCCGGGCGCATCTGTTGAGCCTCGAAGTCGAAGTCGAACTCGGCGATTTCGCGCAGCTGGTGTCCTCGACCGGCTACACCCGGACAAGCAACAACAGCTCGGTCGATGTCACCGACCTGCTGCTCGATCTCGACTATGGCTATGAAGGTTTCCCGGCCTTCACCGGTTTCACGCGGTCCAACGCAAGGACCCGGCAGTTCAACCAGGAAATCCGGCTGCTCTCGACCCATGGCGGCCCGTTCAGCTGGGTGCTCGGCGCGTTCTACAACAAGTCCAAGACCAGCACGAGCTATCGCGAGTTCATTCCCGGCTTTGCCGCGTCACCCACCGGCCAGGCCTTTGGTGTGATCCCCAATGCCGATGACAACGAATATGCCTCCTTCGGGCGCAGCAACATCAAGGAACGCGCGATTTTCGGCGAAGCCACCTACCAGGTGACGCCCGAATGGCAGATCACCGGCGGCCTGCGCTATTACGGCTATGATCTGCAGCGCATCGGGGGCTCGGTGCTGCCCTATTTTGACGGCCCGATCGCCAGCGATGACGATATTCCGTCCAGCCAGGGCCAAGCAAGCGCGTCCGGCGTCGTCTACAAGGCCAACACCTCGTACAAGTTCAGCGACGATGCCCTGATCTATCTGACCTACAGCACGGGCTACAGGCTTGGCGGGGCGAATACCGGGGCCGCCCCCTGCGTCCTCCCGCTCAATCTCAACCAGCAGAACATCTGCGCGCTGCCCAACGAACTGTTCTACGGGCCCGATGAGACGGAGAATTTCGAGCTCGGCGTCCGCGCAACGGCGTTCGACAAGAAGCTCTCGGTCAATCTGTCGGTGTTCCAGGTCAACTGGGATGGCATCCAGCTGGCCAGCGCGACCGAGTTTGGCGGGATCGGCATTCTGACCAACGGCGGCGCCGCACGCAACCGCGGGTTCGATTTCTCGTTCCGGGCGCAGATCACGCCGGAGTTCTCGCTGCGCGGAAACTATTCGTACCTCGATGCGCAGCTGACCGCGGATGTCCCCAACCTGCTGCAGATCCGCAACAGCCAGGTGGCCAGCGTCCGACCCAAGTTTGTCCGCGTCGGCGTGTTTGATGGCGACAGATTGCCGGGATCGGCCAAGCACAGCGGATCGTTTGCGGCCGATTACGTGGTGCCGGTGGGCGACAATGGCGAAGTCAAGTTCAACTGGACCGCGACCTACACCGGCAACATCCTGAGCCGTGTCGGCAATCGCGGTTTTGGCGAGACCTTGCCCGACTATCTGACCCATCGGGCCGCCATCACCTATCAGGTTGCCGACAGCTATGAAATCTCGCTGTTCGCCAACAACATCACCAACGAATATGCCGTCACCGGGATCAGCAACGACCGCAGCCGCTTCGGCTTCGTCAACGGCGGGATCATTTCCCGCTATTACGGACGTTCGGTGCTCACCCCGCGGGTGATCGGCATCGAAGCGCGCTACAGTTTCTGAGCGCGCTGAGGTGGCAGGCCTGAAACCCTTGATCAGGCTTGTGCCAGCAACCTTGCTGGCGGGGTGCCTCATCGGCACCCCGCTGGTCGCGGCCCCCGCAGAGCCCCTGCCCCGTCTGTTTGCCGAACGCTGGATCGATGGCACCCAGGGCGCAGAGCCGTCCGCGCAAGTCCAGGCGCTTGACGCCGATACCTTTGTCATCCGCCAGTCGATCGCGACCAATTTCGAGGCGCCGTTTCTCTATCTGCTGTTCGGCCGCGACAGGGTGCTGCTGATCGACAGTGGCGCGGAGGGCGGCAAGATCAGACCGGTGGTCGACGGGATCATCGCCGACTGGCTGGCGGCCAACAAGCGTCAGACGATCCCGCTGATCGTAGCGCACAGCCACAGCCATGGCGATCATGTCGCGGGCGATGCCGCCTTCCGCGATCGCCCGGACACCGTTGTCGTCGGGTTGAAGGCCGCCGATGTCGCAAGCTTCTTCGGCATCGGCAACTGGCCCGAGCAGATCGCGACCTTCGATCTGGGCGGCCGCGCGCTCCGCATCCTGCCCACCCCGGGCCATCAGGCCGCAGCGATCATGGTCTATGATCCCCGGCTCAAGATCCTGCTGTCGGGGGACACGCTCTATCCGGGCCGACTGTATATCCCGGTCAATTTCCTCGATGACAACCGCGCGAGCATCGACCGGCTGGCCGCTTTTGCCAAACGCCACCCGATCCGCGCGGTGCTGGGGGCGCATATCGAAATGACCCGCACGCCGGGGCGCGATTACGGCCATGAGGCGCTGACTCATCCGGACGAGCATCCGCTCGAGCTGCCCGCGGGCACCATCGCCGAATTGCGCACCGGGCTGAAGGCCCGGCTCGACAATCCGGATCAACCACAGGTGCACAACCGCTTCATCATCACCCCGGTACCACCGCGTGCCGAATGACCCCATCAATCCAGTCTATGGGAACTATACCATAATGCCGTCTGGCGTGATGGCCACGATTTTACAACGGTAGGCACCATAGCGACCTCAACCTGACCCCATCACGCACCAGGCGTCCGGGGCAAAAATGCGAGTACAGGCCCATGAACGGAGTCCGCGTAGGCAATCGGGTGATCGGAGCTCAGTCTCCCGTGACCATCGGCTGGGAAAACATCCCCCGGGTCGAGGGCGGGCCGGTCAAGCAGTTCGTGTTCACCTATTTCCAGCCGGCTGTGCTCTTCGCGATGATCGCCTTCTGGTATTATGCCCCCAACTCGATTGCCAAGGCATCGACCGCGATCGGGATCGGCATTGCCTTTCGCGTGCTGCTGCTGGCGCTGGAATGGGTCAATCCGCGGTTCGAAAGCTGGCAGCTGACCTGGAAGGAATGCGTCACCGACCTGTTCTATGTCGGGCTGGGCTATACCATCCTCAACATGGTCGACAATTACATCGGCAGCGACGTGATCATCGAAAGCGCCATCACCACTTTCGACTGGGGCAAGCTCGCCTGGTTCACCGGGCTGCCGCTGCTGGTCCAGGCCTTCCTGATCCTGTTCATCTTCGATTTCGGCCAATACTGGATGCACCGCGGGATGCACAACTGGTACCCGCTGTGGCTCACCCATTCGGTGCATCACTACATCACCCAGCTCAACATCAACAAGGGCGCGGTCGGCAACCCGGTCGAGCTGTTCCTGATCGGTATCGGTATCGGTGGCTTCTTCGACTTCCTGCCGCGCGCGGCCCTGCTTGCAGGCGCGATCGGCATGTCGATCGGCGTTTATCAGCACATCAACGTCCGCTTCAACACGCCGCGCTGGTGGCGCTATCTGTTCAACACGACCGAGCACCACAGCCTGCACCATTCGCAGGATTTCGAAGCGACCCGCAGCAACTATGCCAGCAACTTCATCTTCATCGATCGCATGTTCGGCACCTGCGTTGATGGCGAGGCCGAATTGCTGGGCATGGAAGGCGGACGGCGCATGTCGATCCGCGAGCAGATGACCTATCCTTTCACCGAAGGCTGGAAGACGATGAAGGAACGGTTCGGCAAGGCCGATGGCGCAGGCGAACTGTTTGGCGAAACGCAGCCGGTGCGGGCGGAATGAGCGAGCGCAGCCAGGTGCTCGATGCGACCGGTCATGCAATGTCCGGTCAGGACCAGTCCGGCGATGGTGGGCCCAACATGCGGAAGATCGACTGGATCTGGACGGTCCGGGGCAGCCTTGCCTTGCCTGCCGGCCAGACCGCGGACGAGGCGTTTGACCGGCTGGAGCCGTTCTTCCAGACCCATGGCACCCGTTTCGACCGCGCCGACGACACGCTGACCTTCACCAAGAAGGACCAGCTGGCACAGGACCGGATGTCGATCTACGACCATGGCATCCTGCAGGTCGAGCGCGGCGAAGCCGGGGGGGTGCTGCGCTATCGGATGGTCAGCCGCGCGCTGCTGTTCTGCTTTCTTGCGCCGCTGCTGTTCGTCGCCTTCGGGCAGATGATCGTCGGCATCGGCGTGCTCGAGGGCCCGCCGACCGCGGCCGAGAAAAAGCTGCAGGAAGAAAAGAAGAAGGCGGAAGAAAAGAAGGTGCGCACGCTGCACCCGATCGACCAGTTTCTGGGTGCGCCCGCGCCCGAAAAGCCCAAGAAGGATGAGAAGTCGAAGGCCAAGAAGGACGAGGACAAGAAGAACAACAAGCAGTCGCCGACAGCGGCCTATGTCTTCGCCGTGCTCTTCGCAATCCTCTATGGCGTGGGCCGCGTGCTCGAGGATCGGCTGATCAAGATTCGCTTCCGCCGCAACCTGATGGGCTGACGGCTCGAGGCCGCGCGGGGCCAGACACGACTCAAATCGGAATTGCAGAAACGAGCCAGCGTGCCCGGGACCACCGGACACGCTGGATCTTCCTGCTGTATCGACAGGCTTAGTCGTCGATATTGCGGCGGAAGGTTTCGGGCAGGAACAGCAGCCCGATCACCACCGTCGCTGCCGCCACCACGACCGGATACCACAGGCCGTAATAGATGTTGCCAGTAGCTGCGACCATCGCGAACGCGGTGGTGGGCAGGAAGCCGCCGAACCAGCCATTGCCGATGTGATAGGGCAAGGACATCGAGGTATAGCGGATGCGGCTGGGGAAAAGCTCGACCAGCATCGCGGCGATCGGCCCGTAGACCATCGTCACCAGCATCGCCAGCGCCCACAGGATCGCCACCACGGCCACCTTGTTGATACGGGCATTGTCGGCCTTTTCCGGATAGCCGACCGCGACCAGCCCGGCCTTCAGCTCGTCCTGGAACGCCTTGATCGCCGCCTTCTTGGCGTCGCCCTCCAGACCATCGGGATCGGGCGCGGTGAACACGGTATCGCCGATGCTGACCTTGGCCACGGTTCCGGCTGCAGCTTCGACGTTGGTGTAGCTGACGCCGGCCTTGGCCAGATAGGTCTTGGCGATATCGCAGCTGGAGGTGTCGAAGGTGTTCTTGCCGATCGGGTCGAACTGGAACGAGCACTCGTCCTGGTGTGCGGCGATGCTGACCGGTGCCGCGATCTGCGCTTCAGCCAGAGCCGGGTTAGCGGCCTGGGTCAACGCGCCGAACAGCGGGAAATAGGTCAGCGCCGCCAGCGCGCAGCCGCCCAGGATGATCGGCTTGCGGCCGATCTTGTCCGACAGCCAGCCGAAGAACACGAAGAACGGGGTTGCCAGTGCCAGTGCGATCGCGATCAGGATGTTCGCCGTTGCACCATCGACCCGCAGCGTCTTTTCCAGGAAGAACAGCGCATAGAACTGCCCGGCATACCAGACCACCGCCTGCCCCATCACGGCGCCCAGCAGCGCGATGATCACCCAGCGCAGATTGCCCCATTTGGCAAACGCTTCGGTCAGCGGCGCCTTGGAGGTGGTGCCTTCGTCCTTCATCTTCTGGAAGACGGGGCTTTCGTTGAGCTGCAGACGGATCCACATCGAGACGCCCAGCAGCACGATCGAGATCAGGAACGGCAGGCGCCAGCCCCAGGCGGCGAAGGCTTCTTCGCCGAGCGCGAAGCGGAAGCCGATGACCACCAGCAAGGCCGCGAACAGGCCGAAGGTCGCGGTGGTCTGGATCCAGCTGGTGTAAAGGCCGCGTTTGCCCTCGGGCGCGTGTTCGGCGACATAGGTGGCAGCGCCGCCATATTCCCCGCCCAGCGCAAGTCCCTGTGCCAGGCGCAGCGCAACGAGGATGATCGGGGCAGCCACCCCGATCGAGGCATAGCTGGGGAGCAGGCCGACCGCGAAGGTCGAAATGCCCATGATCCCCATTGTGACCAGAAAGGTGTTCTTGCGTCCGACCAGATCGCCGATGCGACCGAAGACGAGCGCGCCGAACGGCCTTACCGCAAAGCCTGCGGCAAAGGCGGCGAGCGCGAAAATGAAGCCTGTTGTCTCGTTGACGCCCGAGAAGAACTGCGCCGAAATATAGGTGGCCAGCAGTCCGTAGAGGTAGAAATCATACCATTCGAACACCGTACCGAGCGAAGACGCGGCGATGACCAGCTTCTCCCCCTGCGTCGCCTGGTGATGCTTGGGCAAAGCATCCTCCGGAATTGTAGCCATCATCCCCACTCCTTGCCTGTATTGTTGGAACCAGTTGTTAGATCATGTTGTCAGAAGGTATATTTCGCAGCCATTTCAACGCGGTCCATCTGTCCCTTGAGCCCGCTTGCGACTTCCCGACCGGCGTGGCGAACCTCGATGCCGATGTCGAGATTTTTGACCGGAGACCAGAAGAGATTGGCGGCGAGGCTATAGGCAGACACATTCGCCAGCCCCGGCACGGCGATGCCGCGCGGATAGTCGGCATGCTGGTAACCCGCCGCGAAGGTCGAACGCAGATTGCCGGTCCAGCCGAGCCTGAGCGAGGCAAAGCCGGCGAAATTCTCGACATTCAGCAGCCGATTGCCCAGCACGCCCCGATCGTACAGCGCATCGGGCGCGTAGCCGAGGCCAAGATAGCGGCCGATGCCATCGCCATAGGTGGCGCTGAGGCGGATATCGTGGCGCTTGTCCGGCCCGAAGGCGAACCTGCCGCCCGCCGACAGGCCCCAGCCCAGCGCCTCATCGCCGCTGCCGCCATCGTGCACCGAAAGCTGGCGCACCAGTCCGGCCAGATGCAGATCGAGCCCGGGCGCCTTGTAGACCAGTTTGCCCACAAGGTCGGGAACGCGGTCCTGATCGTTGTCGGCGAGCGCGGCATTGGTGGTGTTCACCGTTTCGGTCTGCGGGTTCTCCAGCGCCAGATAGAGGTCCAGCCCCTGCCCCAAGGGCTGGCGATATTGCACCATCATCTGGCGCACGAACACCGTGCCCTCCAGCGGCCCTACGAAATCGGTGCTCTCGGGCAGCAGCGCGGGGTTCTGGAAGGTGGTCCATTCCTGACCGATCAGAAACCGGTCGTAGGTCAGAAAGGCCCGGCGCAGGGTCGGCGTATAGGCATTGGTCGCGCGCTGCGCTCCTGGCGGTGCGGTCGCCAATGCAAAGTCGAACTCGATATGGCTCTTCACCTCCTTGCCGCCAACGGGCGTGGAACTGGTGAAGAACAGCCGGGTCTGGCGCGCATTGGCCATGAAGTCGCGGGTGGCTGACCCGCCAACCGGGATCTGCTGGGGCAGATAGAATTCCTTGCCCAAGGATCCCCCGGCCAGCATGCCATCGTCAAAGCGGGTCGCGCTGGCGACAGCCTTGACGAACCCGCCCAGCCTGAAGGTCGTGCTGCCGACGCGGAAGCCTTCGGCCGGCGCCTGGGGCTCGGCTTCGAGCGCGGCAAGCCGCGAAACCGCCTCTTCGCTGCGGGTGGATGCCTGGGTGGCGGCGGCTGCGGTTTGCGCCTGCGCATCGCGCGCCGCGACAAGGTCTGCCCGCAGCGTCGTCATCTCGGCCTCCAGCCGTGCCAGCCGCTCTTCCAGCGCCTGCTCGCGCGGCGTTTGCGCCATCGCCAGGTGCGGCGCCATCAGTGCGCTCGCCCCTAGCAGCATCAGCCATGATCGGCCCTTCGCCCTTGGCATTGTACCTCTCCTGCAAACCAGCTCCGGATTGTTCCCGGTAGTGGACGCAGTGTTCGCTCAATGGTGGTGCGTCGCCAGACAGACCATGGTCGTAAGGCTACGACCTTTGTCTAAGGTCCGGCGCGCCGCCCGTCGCCGTATCATGCCCCCAGCCCTGCGCCTCAGACGCAGCCAGACGAGGAGAGTGACCATGGCCGAGACCATCTATCCCGTGCCCGCCGACTGGGCCGCCAACGCGCTGATCACCGCGCCGGTCTACGAAGAGCGCTACCGCCAGTCGATCGAGCAGCCCGATGCCTTCTGGCGCGAGGAAGCCCAGCGCATCGACTGGATCAGGCCGTTCACCCAGGTCAGCGAAGCCAGCTTCGACGAGGCCGATTTCGGTATCCGCTGGTTTGCCGATGGCACGCTCAACCTCGCCGCGAACTGCCTCGACCGCCATCTGGCCGAACGCGGCGAACAAATCGCGATCCTGTGGGAGCCCGACAGCCCGGACGAGCCCAGCCGTTCCATCACCTATCGCGACCTGCACGAAATGGTCTGCCGGTTTGCCAACCTGCTGAAAGCCCAAGGGGTGAAGCGCGGCGAACGGGTCACGCTCTATCTGCCGATGGTGCCCGAGGCTGCGGTCGCGATGCTCGCCTGCGCCCGCATCGGCGCAATCCATTCGGTGGTGTTTGCAGGCTTCTCGCCCGAGGCTCTGGCGGGCCGCATCCAGGATTGCGACAGCCGCATCGTCGTCACCGCCGACGAAGGCCTGCGCGCAGGCAAGCGTGTTCCGCTCAAGGCCAATGTCGATGCGGCGCTCGGCCATCATTGCGAGGCAGTGGATACCGTCATCGTGCTCAAGCGCACCGGCGCGGACGTGCCGATGGTCGAAGGTCGCGACATCGACTGGGCCAGCGGCGTTGCTGCGCAATCGGCAGACTGCCCGGCAGAGGAAATGGGCGCGGAAGACCCGCTGTTCATCCTGTACACGTCCGGGTCCACCGGCAAGCCCAAGGGCGTGCTGCACAGCACCGGCGGCTATGCCGTCTGGGCGGCGATGACCTTCCAATATGTCTTCGATTACCGCCCCGGCCAGATCTACTGGTGCGCCGCCGATGTCGGCTGGGTCACCGGGCACAGCTATGTCGTCTATGCCCCGCTGATGATGGGCGCGACGACGGTGATGTTCGAGGGCGTTCCGACCTGGCCCGATGCCTCGCGCTTCTGGCAGGTGGTCGACAAGTTCGGCGTCGAGATCTTCTACGGCGCTCCCACCGCGCTGCGCGCGCTGATGCGTGAGGGCGACGACTGGGTGACGCGCACCAGCCGCAAGTCCCTGCGCCTGCTGGGATCGGTGGGCGAACCGATCAATCCGGAGGCTTGGGAATGGTATCACCGTGTCGTCGGCGAAGGCCGCTGCCCGATCGTCGACACTTGGTGGCAGACCGAAACCGGAGCCTGCATGATGACGCCACTGCCGGGTGCGCATGCGCTCAAACCCGGCTCCGCCGCCAAGCCGATGTTCGGCGTCAAGCCGCTGCTGCTGACACCCGAGGGCGAGGTGATAGAGGGTGCGGGCGAAGGCTGTCTGGTGATCGACCGCAGCTGGCCCGGCCAGATGCGCACCGTCTGGGGCGACCACGAGCGCTTCTTCCAGACCTATTTCACCACCTTCAAGGGCCTGTATTTCACCGGCGATGGCTGCAAGCGCGATGCGGACGGCTATTACTGGATCACGGGCCGCATCGACGACGTCATCAACGTCTCGGGCCACCGCATGGGCACAGCCGAAATCGAAAGCGCGATGGTCGCGCATCCCAAGGTGGCCGAAGCTGCGGTGGTCGGCATGCCGCACGCGGTCAAGGGCCAGGGCATCTATGCCTTCGTCACCACCAATGTCGAGGTCGAGCCCGACGAGGCGCTGCGCCGCGATCTGGTGCAATGGGTCCGCCATGAGATCGGCCCGATTGCGACGCCCGACATCATCCAGTTCACCCCCGCGCTGCCCAAGACCCGCTCGGGCAAGATCATGCGCCGCATCCTGCGCAAGATCGGCGAGAACGACCTGTCGAACCTGGGCGATACATCGACGCTTGCCGATCCTTCGGTTGTCGATCATCTTGTGCGCGAGAGACCGCAACTGGCAGACGCGACATAGAAACGATCCTGATCGCGGATGACCACCCGCTGTTCCGCCAGGCCTTGATCCTGGCGGTCAGCCGGGTCGCTCCGCAGGCGCAGATTCTGGAATGCGGCACATTGGCCGCCGCCGCTGCCGCCGCCAGTACGGCGCAAGGCCTGCGGCTGATCCTGCTCGACCTCAAGATGCCCGGCGCGATGGGCTATTCGGGCATCGCGCTGCTCCACGCCGAACGGCCCGAAGTGCCGATCCTGGTGGTGTCCAGTGCCGAAGGCGCGGGGGTTGCGGATGAGGCGCGGCAGTTGGGTGCGGTGGGCTTCATCCCCAAGGACAGCGATCTCGACTCGATCGAGACCGCGATCGCGCGCGCGCTGGGCGGACGAGCGCCCGCCGCTTCCGCGCCGCGCGATCCGGAACCCCTGCCCCAGGACGTGGCGGGCCTCACCCCCACCCAGCTCAAGGTGCTGATCGAGGTGATCGACGGCAAGCTCAACAAGCAGATCGCGCATGACCTCGGCATGAGCGAGGCGACGGTGAAAGCGCACATGACCACGATCATGCGCAAGCTGGGCGTGCAGAACCGCACCCAGGCAGCATTGGTCGCCCGCTCGCTGGGGCTCGATCTCAGGCACTAGGACGGTTTGGCGGCCACCTCCCCGACGCTTGCCAGAAAACCGCCGATCGCCTCTGCACCAGCCGGCTTGGCGATGATCGCCACGCCCATGGGTGCTGCGCGCCGCGAGAGCTCGGGCGATCCCTGCGCGGTGACCAAGGCTGCAGGCAGGGCGGGATGACATTCGCGCAACGCCGCGATCAGCGCCAGGCCGTCGGTCGCCGTGCCCAGATGGAAGTCGACCAGCGTCGCATCGAACGGGCCTTTTGCGGCCAGCGCAGTCGCCGGATCGCCAACGCCCGTCGCGGCATGGCCCAGAGCCTTGAGCAGACCCACCGTGCCCTCAACGATCAACGGATCGTTGTCGATCACCAGCACGTTCAAAGCGCGCGCTGGCGTCGTCTGCGCCAATGGCATGACCGGCATCCTGGCCGCGATCTGCGGCGGCGCGGCGGGCAGCAGCAGGCTGAACCGGCTGCCCCTGCCTGGAACCGAGCGGACCTCGATCTCCCCGCCCAGCAACCGCGCGATGCGCTCGCACAAGGCCAGCCCCAGACCCAGCCCTTCCGCCTCGACCTGTCCCAGCCGGGTGAACTCGGCAAAGATCGTGTCGATCTGCTCGGCCGCGATGCCCACGCCGGTGTCGATGATATCGATGCGGATGCGCGCCCCCCGCCGGCGCGTACCGATCAGCACCACGCCTTCGGGCGTGTAGCGCAGCGCGTTGGACAGGAAATTCTGCACGATCGAGCGGAGCAGGCCCGGGTCGGTATGGACATGGCCGGCAAGCGGCCCGATGCGCAGCCCCAGCCCCTTGTCTTCTGCCATCGGCACGAAGCTTTCGGCAAGGTCGGTGAGAAAAGGCTTGAGCGCCACCGGCTCCGGGCTGGGCTCCACCCCGCCCGCATCGAGCCGGCTGATGTCGAGCAGGGCGCGGATCAACCCGTCGGCAGCGCCGATCGCGCTGTCGATCCGCCCCGCCAGCATCTGCGTTCCCGGCTCGGCATCGCGGGCCAGCGCGGCGGTGAACAGGCGCGCGGCGTGGAGCGGCTGCAGCAGGTCATGGCTGGCGGCGGCCAGAAAGCGGGTCTTGTCGCGCGTCGCCTCGGCCAACTGACGATTGGCGGTGCTGAGTTCCCGGGTGCGATCGGCGACGCGCTGCTCCAGCTCGGCCAGTGTCCGTTCCAGCTCGTCGCGCACCTGCGCCTCGCCGGTGATGTCGGTGAAGCTGGTGACATAGCCGCCGCCCGGCATCGGACCGCCCACGGTCTTGATCACGCGACCGTCCTTGCGCTGCCGCTCGAAGCTGTGCGGCTGGCCGCGGCGCATATGGCCAAGGCGCTTGTCGACGTGATGCTCGATATCCTCAGACCCGAAATCGCCCAGCCGGGCATTGTAGCGGATCAGCTCAGCCACCGGCGTGCCGACGCGGACAAGGTCGGGCGGGTAGCCGAAAATGCCGAGATACTGACTGTTCCAGGCGATGAGGTTCATTTCGGCATCGACCACGCTGATCCCGGCATCGACATTCTCGAACGTGGCAGCCAGCAGTTCGCGCGAGAAGCGCAGCGACTGGCCCCGCTCGCCCAGCAGCCGCGTGACATCGGCCAGGCTCATCTGGCTGCCCGCCAGTGCGGAGGCGACCAGCGCGCGGGCCGACGATGCGCCCACCACGCGCGCAATCAGGTCGCGCGCGCGCTGTGCTGCCTCGCGCGTCACCGGCACGCCCGCGGCAGCGCCGGGAAACTCCGCCCGCGCCCGTTCGGTCCCGACAAAGCTGGCGGTGAGCCGGGCCAGATCGTCCAGATCGCTGATCTTCTGCTGCCCGCGCAGCTGCAGCAGCAAGGGTCGGGGCTGGACCTTGCGCGCAGCGACAAGGCCGTATGCCAGCAGATTGGCCCCCAGGCTCCACGCGACACCATGCACCAGCGGCGAGGCATTGCCGATGCCGAACAGCCGCAGCGGATCGGCCAGCGATCCAGCCAACGCCGCAGCCCATGGCGCGGGCAGGATCGGCGGGAGCGCCAGCGTGTACAGCCACAAGGCGAAACCGATCGACAGGCTGACGCGCCCCGCCATCGCATCGCGTCCGCCGCGCTGGGTCGCGAGGATCAGGTGCGGGGTAAACTGCGCCATGGCGGCAAAGGCGATCAGCCCGATCGAGGCCAGCGTGTTGTCCGCCGGGATCAGCAGTGCCCAGGCCAGCGATGCGGCGACGATCCCCAGGATCGACGCGCGCCGCAGCCGCAGCATCCGACGACCGAACGCGCCTTCGGCGGCATCCGAGCGATGGCTGCGCAGCAGGGCGGGAAAGATGAGGTCGTTGGACACCATTGTGGCCAGCGCCGTCGAATCGACGATCACCATCGATGCCGCCGCGCTGATTCCGCCGATCAGCGCAAGTGCCAGCACAAAGCCGCTGCCCGCCAGCGCCGGGATCTGCAGCACATACAGGTCTGCGCCCGCGCCGCCCTGGGCGAGGCTCGCCCCGGCGAGCGCGATCGGCAGCGCCATGATCGCCATCACCGCCAAATAGGCGGCAAGGCCAAAGCGCGCCCGGCCCAGCGCGCCTGCATCCTGCGCCTCGACCAGCCCCATGTAGAACTGCCGGGGGAGTGCGATGATCGCCATCAGCGAGATCAGGAAGATCACCGCAAACTCGGATGACAGCCGCTCCGGCTGGAAATTGTCAGCCAGCAGTTGCAGCCCGACATCCACCGTGCGCGCATCGGCGCGCAGCAGCAGCGTCACTGCCACCGCCGCGACCGCCGTCAGCGCGACGATCTTGATCACCGACTCCAGGCCGATCGCGTAGAGCAGCCCCTCGCTGCGCCCGGCGAGTTCATAGCGGCGTGCGCCGAACAGGATCGCGAACAGCGCGAGCAGACCTGCCGCGCCGATCATCGCGGCATCGGCAATCGGGCGGCCCGATGCGAGCGAGATCGCGCCGCCGATCGAGCGGAACTGCAGCGCGACATAGGGGATCGTGCCAACCAGCGCGATCAGCGTCACCAGCCGCGCGACGCCGCCGTCATGGCCAAAGCGCGCGGCGATAAAGTCCGATACCGTGGTCGCCTGCTCTTCGGCCACGGCCTGCGCCAGCCGCTTGAGAAACCGTGGCGCGCCCAGCAACAGGCAGATCGGCGCCAGATAGATCGGCAGATAATACCAGCCGTCGCGCACGATGCTGCCGACTGCGCCATAGAAGGTCCAGCTCGAGCAATAGACGCCCAGCGCCAGCGTATACGCGCCCTGGCGCAGCCAGGGTCGGCGCACCGCAATCCCCTGGCGACCTTCCACGACCGCAGCCACCGCAAACAGCAGCAGGATTACCGCAAGCCCGATCAATGCTGCCGATGGCAGGCTCATCTGTCGCGCCACCCTCCCCCATGCGCCGCACCGGCGCCGTAGCTTGCCGCCACGCTACGCCAGCAGACGGCCTGTCAGCAAGCCTGCCCGGCACGGGACACCGGCCCTGGCGCCGCGCCGGTGTCGATCAGAGTTCCAGCGAGGCGCCCAGGGTAGGCACCAGCGCCAGCCAGTCGCGCGGCGGCAGGCCGCTGTGCGATCCTGCGATGGCCGCGATCGGCCCGCCATGCGTGACAACCATCGTCCGCCCATCGGGCAGGCGCTGGAACGCATCCCGCGCGCGCATCGCGAGTTCGCTTGTGGTTTCGCCGCCGCCGGGGCGAAAGCCGTCGGGATCATCGATCATCCCATCCATCGCATCGCCGGTTTCGCGGTAGATCGCCGCCCAGCTGCGCCCCTCCCAGTTGCCGAAATCGCGTTCCTGCCAGGCGGGATCGGCATGGGCGGCGACGCCCGCGATCGCTGCCACGGCCTCTGCAAGGATCGCCGCGCGGCGCAGACCCGAATGCACCACGCATTCGGGCCGCCATTCGGCGAGCGAGCCCGCAAGCTCGCGCGCATGGGCTGCCCCGGCGAGGCTCAATCCCATGTCGCTTCGGCCATAGCAGCGCCCCTTCCACGCGCGCGCAACCGCGGTGTGCCGGACCAGCAGGATCTGGCGGGTCATGGCCAGGCAACTGTCGCCGCGAGCAACAGGATCAGCTGCCCGGCATAAGCGGCAAAGCCCAGACAGTCGCCGGTGCTGCCACCAATCCTGCGGATCAGCAGCGCACGAAACCATAGGACGAAGACGCCTGCGGCCAGCGCCGCGGCCAGCAGGGCAAGGGGTTCAAGCAAGGCAAAACCGAGCAGCCCCGGTAGCGCGATCACCAGCGCCAGCACGATCACGTGCAGCCCGACACCCGAGCCGATATCCTTGGCAAGTCCTTCTCCCTGCGGCGCGGGGGCGACAGATGCCATCAGCAGCACGACCAGCAGCCGCCCGAAGCAGGCCGAGGCGATGAGGGTCAAAAACGCCAGCAGCGGCGTCATGGTCTCGATCACCGCCAGCATCAGCGCTGCGCGCAAGCCGAGTGCGAGGATCAGGCCCAAGCTGCCGTAGCTGCCGATGCGGCTGTCTTTCATGATCCGCCGCACGTCGTCCGCCGTCCAGCCGCCGCCAAAGGCGTCGCAGAAATCGGCGACGGCATCCTCGTGAAACGCCCCGGTCAGCCGGGCTTCGACCGTCAGGGCTATCAGCACCGCGACCAGCGCGGGCCACAGCGCATCGGCGGCCAGCGCGATGGCGGCCGTGATCGCCCCGATCGCAGCGCCCACCAGCGGGAACCATCCCACTGCCTGCACCAGCCCCGCCGAGACCTGCGCAGGGGACAGCCGCGCCGTCCCGGGAACCGGGATCCGCGTAAGGAATTGAACGGCCAGCACCGGCGGGGCCCAGGCGGGGCATCTTACGTCCATCGTCACGCCTCGATATCCGCGAGCCGCGCGACATCGCACAGCAGCGCCGCCGCGCTGTCGAGCAGGGGCAGCGCCACCAGTGCGCCGCTGCCTTCGCCCAGCCGCATCTGCCATTCGAGCACCGGGGTGAGGTCGAGCTGCGCCAGCGCCGCGCGATGGCCGGGTTCGGCAGACAGATGGCCTGCGATCATCGCCTTGCGCGTGCCCGGACACAGCCGCTCGGCGATCAGGGCCGCCGCGGTGGTGACATAGCCATCGAGCAGGACGGGCACGCCCTGCCCTGCGGCCTCGGCGTAGAAGCCCGCCATGGCGGCAATCTCGAACCCCGCGATCGCGGCCAGCGCCGCCTTGTCGGAGCGGCCTTCCAGCCCGGCGACCGCCTGGGCCACGATATCGCGCTTGGCCGCCCGCATCGCCGCATCCGCCCCTGCGCCACTGCCGGTCGCGGTATCGGCATCGATGCCCGCGAGCGCATGGGTCAGGCAGGCGGCGGCCGTGGTGTTGCCGATGCCCATTTCGCCCGCGAGCAGCAGGCGATGGCCGGCATCCACGGCCGCCCGGGCTTCCGCTGCACCCAGCGCCCAGGCCGCATCGAACTGGTCGGTCGACATGGCGGGACCCAGGCTCAGATCGGCAGTGCCGCGAGCAATGGGCTGCGCGTTGAAATGGGCGGGCCATGGGCGGCGCGGTGGCTGGACCATGCCGGTATCGACGACGCGCACATCAACGCCATGCGCCGAAGCCAGCACGGTACTGGTCGCCTGGCCCTTGAGGATCGTCTCGACCATCGCGGTGGTCACCGCCGACGGCCAGGCGCTTACCCCCTGCGCCACCACGCCATGATCGCCGGCGAACAGCACCAGACGGCGCGGCCGTGTTGCCGGCATCAGCGACTGGCACGCCATCGCCAGATTCACCGCCAGCGCTTCCAACTGCCCCAGGCTGCCCACCGGCTTGGCGAGCGCATCGAGCTTCGCTTGAACGTCATCACGATTGATCATCAGCGCACCAGCCGGGTCGTTGCAGGGTCAAGCCGCTCCTGCCAGCCATGCCGGACAAGCTCGGGGGTTTCGGTCTCGCGCGCGGGATAGCCCAGGCACAGCAAGGCCACGAAGCGCCAGCGTTGGGGCACGTCGAGCAGCGTGTTCAGCTCTGCAGGATCGATGATCGAGACCCAGCCAAGGCCAATCCCCTGCGCGCGCGCGGCGAGCCACAGGGTATGAACTGCGGTCACCACCGACCAGCACAGGGTCTCGGGCATTGTCGCGCGGCCGAGGCCGTGCCCGGCGCCGTCCTGTTCGTCGCAGAACACCGCGACAATCTCTGGCGCCTCGCGCAGGCCGTGCAGCTTCAATCCTTCATACAGCGCCTTGCGTTCGCCCGCATAGCGCTTGCCGGCGTCCGCCTTTTGCGCATCGACCTGGTCCGCAAGCGCGCTGCGGCGTTCGGGCGACAGGATGCGCACGAACCGCCACGGCTGGGCATTGCCCACCGAAGGGCCGCGGCACGCGATCTCGAGCAGCCGGTCGAGGACCCCCTCCGGCAGGGGCCGGGTCTGGAAATGCCGGACATCGCGGCGCCAGGCCAGCAGCAGCTCCAGCGTCTCGCGAAAGGCCGCATCGAACACCGGCCCGGTCATGTTCCGTGCCCCGCGATCGCCAGCAGCCGGTCGATATCGACATGCGCTTCGAGACCCGCCGCCAGCGCATCGAGCGCTTGATCGACGCGGTATTCCTGCGCAACGCCATCGCTCTGCGCGCCCAGCCGCGAAAGCCAGGCACCGCGCTGCGCGGGATGATCGAACATCCGGTGGATATAGCATCCCGCGATCTGGCCGTCGGCGCTCACCACGCCGTCCAGCGTGCCATCGGCCAGCCGCAGCAAGGGCTGTACCGGGGCCAGCGCACGAGTTTCGCCGACATGGATTTCATAACCCGCAAAGGGTTGATCGTCACAGATGCTGCTGCCGGTGACGTCGACCACACGCTTGTCGTCGGTCAGCCGTGTTGTGACGGGGAGATAGCCCAGCCCCGGCACCGTTTCGGGTGGCCCCTCGACGCCATCGGGGTCCTCGATCATCTGCCCCAGCATCTGATAGCCGCCACAGATGCCCAGCAGCGCGCCTCCGCGCCGAACGTGCGCGGCGATGTCGATATCCCAACCCTGTGCGCGCAAAAAGCGAAGGTCCGCGATCGTCGCCTTGGTTCCGGGCAGGACGATCAGCGCCGCATCTCCGGGGAGCGGCTGGCCCGGCGGCACCATCACCAGCCGCACGCCCGGTTCGTGCGCCAGGGGATCGAAATCGTCGAAATTGGCGATCCGCGACAGCATCGGCACCGCGATGGTGACCGTGCCCCCGGTCCCTCCGGCGCTATCAAGCATCACCGCATCCTCGGCGGGCAGCTGCCGGGCCGCCGCCAGCCAGGGGATGACGCCGAGCCCCGGCCAGCCCGTGCGATGCGCGATCTCGGCATAGCCATCATCGAACAGCCGCACATCACCGCGAAATTTGTTGATCAGGAAGCCCTGGATCATCGCGGCGTCCTCGGCATCGATCACCGCCTTGGTGCCAACGATCGAGGCGATCACCCCGCCCCGGTCGATATCGCCGATCAGCACCACCGGAACGCCGGCGGCGCGCGCAAAGCCCATGTTGGCGATGTCGCCCGCACGCAGGTTGATTTCCGCCGGGCTGCCTGCACCTTCGACAATGACGATATCGGCCTCAGCCTTGAGCCGCTCCCATGATTGCAGCACCGCCGCCAACAGTTCGCCCTTGCGATGCTGGTAATCCGCCGCACCCAGCGTGCCGACCACCTTGCCGTGCACCACCACCTGCGCACCGATGTCCGACTGTGGCTTGATCAGCACCGGGTTCATGTCGATGGTCGGCGCGGCCCGGCAGGCGAGCGCCTGCAGCGCCTGCGCGCGGCCAATCTCGCCGCCCTGCGCCACGGCGGCGTTGTTCGACATGTTCTGCGGCTTGAACGGCAGCACCTTCAGCCCGCGATTGGCCAGCAATCGGCACAGCCCAGCGACCAGCACCGACTTGCCGACATCCGACCCCGTTCCCTGCAACATCACAGCAGCCATGCCAGACCTCCTACGCCAATCCAGAGCAACAGGCACGCGCGGCGATACACCCAGAGCGCGCGTTTCAGGTCCGAAGCATCGGGGGCCGGGCCATCGCCCAACCAGGCGCGGGGCGCCGGTTCGCCCTCATAGCTGACTGGACCGCCCAGCCTTCGCCCGAGCACGCCCGCCATCGCCGCTTCGGGCCAGCCGCCGTTGGGCGAGGCGTGGTGGCGGGCATCGCGCAGCATGATGCGCCATCCGCCGGGCCCGGCGAGGCACAGCAGCGCGCCAGACATCCGGGCGGGTATCCAGTTCACCAGATCGTCGGTGCGCGCCGCTGCCCAGCCGAAATGCAGATAGCGCGCATCGCGGTGACCGATCATCGAATCCGCCGTGTTCACCGCCTTGCAGATCAGCAGGCCCGGCAGGCCCGCGATCAGGAACCAGAACGCCGGCGCGACGACGCCATCGCAGAAGCTCTCTGCAAGGCTCTCGGTCGCGGCGACCGCGATGCCGTTCTCGCCAAGCGCCTTGGTGTCGCGCCCCACGATCATCGCCACCGCGGTTCGTGCCGCAACAAGATCGCCGCGCAGCAACGGGCGAGCGACCGCGCGGACATGATCGTCGAGGCTGCGCTGGGCCAGGCCCGTCGTTGCCAGCAGGATGACGAGCGCCACCGCAAAACTGTCGCCAGCCATCTGCTCGCAGGCCCAGCCGACTGCGCCGACAGTCCCTGCTACCAGCGCCAACAGGACAAGACCCATGGCGCGGCGGCGATGCGCACTGCCCGCATTCGAACGCCGCTCGAGCGCAGCAATAAGGGCGCCAATCCACATCACCGGATGGCCGATTGCTGCCAGCAGCGGCGCGGGATAGCCGATCGCCGCCTCGCCGATCAGCGCCAGCAGCAGCTGTTCGGGCCGCGCGATCATTCGCCGCGCGCCATCGGACTGGTGACGATGAACGGTACCCCGCCCGGCGTCGTTCCGAATTGCGAGGCGACACCATAGGTCTCGGCGATCCGCTCCGGCGTCAGCACCTCGGCGGGGGCACCCTGCGCCACGGTGAGGCCATCGCGCAGCAGCAGGATCTCATCGGCCACCTGGATCGCGTGGTTGAGATCGTGCAGCACCACGATCACCCCTGCGCCGTCGCGCGCAACATCGCGCAGGCACGCCAAGGTATCGAGCTGGTGCGCGGGATCGAGATTGGCGAGCGGTTCATCGGCCAGCAGCCATTGCGGCTCGCCCGCCAGCACGCGCGCCAGCAGCACCCGCGCCCGTTCGCCGCCCGACAGCGCGGTCATCGCCCGCGCGGCGAACCGGGTGACGTCGGTCGCCGCCATGGCGCGGGCGACGATCGAACGATCCGCCTCGGTCTCGCCCCAGCGCGCGCGGTGCGGATAGCGGCCCAGCCCCACCAGCGTTGCGACATCGACATCCCAATGCACATCCCCGCCTTGTGGCAGCAGGCCGATCCGCCTGGCAAGGTCGCGCCGGCCAAGCGCAGCGCGCGGCTGGCCGCTAACGAGCACCTGCCCCGCATCGGGCTCGATCAAGCCGGCCAGGCACGCGAGCAGCGTCGACTTGCCCGCGCCGTTCGGGCCCAGCACCGCGGTCACCCGACCGGGCGGGAAAACCGCGCTGACAGCATCCAGCACCCGGCGTCCGCCACGGTCGAGCGTCAGGCCATCGACGGCAAGCGAACTCATGCCAGCCTCCGGCGCATGCGCAGCAACAGGATCAGGAAGAACGGTCCGCCCAGCATCGACATCGCAATCCCCAGGCGCAATTCGCTCACTGTCGGGATCGCGCGCACCAGGCTGTCGGCGAGCAGCAGCAGCAGCGCGCCCGCCAGCGCAGAGGGCAGCAGCACCGCCGAGGGCCGGTTGCCCACGAACGGTCGCACCAGATGCGGCACGATCAACCCGACAAAGCCGATGATCCCTGCGGTCGCCACCGAGGCGCCGACGCACAGCGCAACCCCGATGACGATCAGCAGCTGCAGCCGCCGGGGATCGACCCCCATCGAGCGGGCTGCAGACTCGCCCAGGGTCAGCGCATCGAGCGTGCGCCCGGTACATGCCAGCAATAGGCACCCCAAAGCCAGCAGCGGCAGTGCCAGCTGCACATCGTCCCAGCTGCGATCGGTCAGCGCCCCCATCAGCCAGGTGACGATCTGCGAGGTCGCAAAGGGCGTGGGCGCCAGGCTGATCGCCAAGGCTGTCATCGATCCCGCGACACTCGAGAGGATGACGCCGGCGAGCGTGAACACGATGATGCTGCCAGAGCGCCCGACCAGCAACGCAAGCAGTCCCATGGTGGTCGCAGCGCCGGTGAGCGCAAACATCGGCAGCAGCCAGGGCGCGGCGGCGTAACCGAAATAGAGCGAGATCACCGCACCCAAGGCCGCGCCCGACGACACGCCAAACAGGCCTGGGTCGGCGAGCGGGTTGCGCAGATAGCCCTGCATTGCCGCGCCTGACAGCCCCAGGCCCGCGCCAACCAAGGCTGCCAGGATTGTGCGCGGCAGGCGCAGTTCGGCGATGATCGGCCAGCGCGGATCGGCGTTCATCCAGGCATCGAGTGGTATCCACACCTTGCCCGCGATCAGCGACAGCAGCATGGCTGCAGCAATGGCCGTGAGCAGCGCGATGTTGATGCCGAGTGACCGGGTCACAGCGCGCGCCTGATTGTCGCGAGATGATTCACCGCATCAATGATCGTCGGGCCGCCGCAATGCAGCAGCCGCTCGGGGTAGCGGCGCACCGCGGTGGTCTGATTGAGCCCTGCCAGCACCGGATGACCCAGCATGCGATCGCTGCGGTCTTCCGCCCCCACCGACAGCAGCACCTCGGGCGGCTGCGCGACCAGATGCTCGAGCGGCAGCACGTCCCAGCGCTTGAGGCCGTAATCTGCGCTCATGTTGCGATAGCCGGTCCGCTGCAACAGCTCGCTGGCCAGCGTTCCCTCGCCCGGCACCAGCCCGCCACCCTGCCAGATGAGCGCCGCAGGCGCTGCGCCATGCTGCACCGACGCTGCGCGAACAGCCGCATCGATCCGCGCCACCAGCGCCTCGCCGCGCTTGGGCTGGCGAACAGCCGCCGCGATCGCTCTGATCTGTGCCCTGCTTTCCGCAATGCTCTCCGGCACGCCGATCTGGATCAGATCGATGTTCATCCGGTGCAGCGCGGCAATGGTGGCAGGCGCAACATGCGCCCCGGCGATCACGATATCGGGGGCTTGCGCCACCACCTCCTCGGCCGTGCCCGAGGTTGCCGCAAAGCGCCGCGCCAGATCGAGCGGGATCGAGGTTGCGCGCGGGTCCTTCGAATAATGGCTGATCGCGGCAATCTGCCCAGGGCTGGCCACCTGCATCAGCACCGCATCGACGCACGGGTTGATCGAGACCACGCGCGGCAGAGCCACGGGACCTCGCCGCTGCGCCGAGCGATCCGCGGCGTGCGAACAGCAGCCCGCGACCGCCAATCCCAGCAACAAGGCGAAGGCACGGATCAATATTCGACGCCCTTCTGCGCCTTGAATCCGGCCTTGAACGGGTGCTTCACTTCCTCGAACTCGGTCACCAGATCGGCTATCTCGACCAGTTCGGGCTTCGCGTTCCTGCCGGTGATGCAGATATGCTTGGTGAGCGGGCGATCCTTGAGGAACGCGACGATCTCCTCGATCGGCAGCGTATCCTGCCGCAGCACGATGTTGAGCTCGTCCAGAATGATGAAGTCATACTCGGGATCGAGGATCAGCGCCTTCGATCGTTCCCAGGCGGCGCGGGCGGCCTCGATGTCGCGGGCGCGATCCTGCGTGTCCCAGGTAAAACCCTCGCCCATCACCTCGAAGGTCAGAAGGTCGGGATTGGCCTGGAAGAAATTCTTCTCGCCGGTCTCCCAGCTGCCTTTGACATATTGAACGATGCCGACCTTCATCCCCCAGCCGAGGGAACGGATGGCCATGCCGAAGGCGGACGAGGATTTGCCCTTGCCGTTGCCGGTGTGGACGATCAGCAACCCGCGTTCGAGCGTGCGACGCGCCTGCATACGCTCGCGCGCGGCCTGCACCCGCTTCATCCCCGCATTGTGGCGGGCAAAGTCTTCCTCGGTCTCGGTCATGTTTTCCTCCAGGTGGTGAGAGCCTCGTCCAGTCTGGCCCAGTCGCTCTCGTCGCGCGGCAGGCCGATCCGCAGCCAGCGAGGTTCGTAATCGAACGGACGCGTGAGCACGCCTGCCTGCGCGAGATGAACGAACAGGCGATCGCGGCGCTCGGCTGACGCCAGCGCGAAAAACGCCGTCCGCCCGACGATGGCGATGCGGTGCCGGGTCAACAGATCGGCCAGCCGCTGCGAAGCCGTGGCCAGCCGCGCCCGCTGCGCAACGTGCCATGCGGCATCGCGATAGGCCGCGAGACCGGTTGCCAGCGCGGGGCCCGAGATGGGCCAGTCGCCGATCAGCGCGCGCAGGTCTGCGCCGATCGCAGGCGGCGCGATGACGAATCCCAGCCGCAATCCTGCAAGTCCGAAGAATTTGCCGAACGAGCGCAGCACGATCAGTCCTGGCCAGTTGCAACCGGCAAGGCTGGCGGCCTCATCCGCATCGGCAAAGGCTTCATCGACGATCAGGTGGCCGCCGCGCGCTGCCATCGTCAACGCCGCCCATTCCAGCAACAGCGGGTCGGCGACCAAACCATCGGGGTTGTTGGGGCGTGCGAGCACCAGCACGTCGTGCTTCGGCGCCATGATCCCGATGTCGTCGATCGCGCACTCCGCCGCGTCGTGGCCGCCCCACATCGATGCATGGCCCGAATAGCCGGGGCGGACGATGGCCGGGCGGAACACGAACGACCGCCGCCCCAGCAGCAACCCCAGCAGCCGCATCGCCAGATCGCTGCCCGGCACCGCCACGACACGCGCGGGGTCTGCACCGAAAAAACTCGCGGCAGCGGCCTCCAGCGCCGCAAGCTCGGCGGGATCGGGCAACCGTTCTGAAGCCCCGGTGGTCGCGACCCCGGGATAGGCCCAAGGCGCGATGCCGGTGGACAGATCGGTCCATCGCGCAATGTGCGGAAAGGCGGCGCGCGCCATGTCGATGCGTCCGCCGTGGCGGGCAAAGTCATCGATCAAGGCCCGCGCCGCCTGTACCATCAGTAGGTCAACCGCACGCCAACATAGCCGGCCCGGCCCGGCGAGCCATAGCGGAACACCGTCTCATACTGTTCGTCGAACAGGTTCTCGACCCGGCCATAGATCTCGACCCGCTCGGTCAGCGGGAAAGATGCGCGCAGGTCTGCCAGCACATAGCCTTCGACCTTGCGGCTGTTGTTGGCATTGTCGAAATTCGCGCCGACATGGGTCAGCGTGATCCCGGTCTCCAGCCCGAATCCCCAGCGATAGTCGACCAACGCGGTGACGCTGTGCTGCGGGCGGCGCACCAGCTGGCGGCCGAAATTGGCGTTGCCCGGCGAGCGGTTGGTGGCATCGGTATAGGTATAATTGGCCTGCAACCGCAGCGCATCGACCGGCTGCATCATCAGCCCGATCTCGACCCCTTCGGCGCGCGCTTTCGACACATTGTCATAGGTGCCCGAAGGACGGCCCGCGCAGATGCCGGTGCGCGGCAGCGGGCACGAGATGAAGATGATCAGATCATCGGACGTGCGGCGGAAAAAGGTGGCGCTGGCCTGCAGACGGCCCTCCACCAGATCCTGCGTGAACCCGGCATCCCAGCCTTTCGACCGCTCGGGCTGCAGCAGCTGGTTGCCGAAATCGCTCTGCAGCTGGAACAGCGAAGGGGCCTTGAACCCTTCGGCATAGCTGGCGCGCAGCGTCGTCCCGGTCTGGCTGATCGCGTAGACGCCGCTGGCGCCGAGGGTCGTCGCCCCGCCAAAGCGGTTGTGATCGTCATGGCGGACCCCGCCGGTCAGCGTCAGCCCAGCAACCGGGCTGGCCACGATCTGCGCGTACACGCTGTCGATCCGCGCGCGCCCGACCGATGGCACCGCACCGAAGCTGCTGCTGGAGAAGCGCGAGGTCTCGCGCTCCAGCCCGCCGGTCAGCTGCCAGCCATCGGCAATGTCGAAAATGCCCTGATATTCTATGCGTTCGTTGCGGCCATGGCCGGCGAATGTCTCGGTCGCAGGGCCATCGAGCGCGATGCTGCGCCTCCGGGTGTCGGTATAGGCATAGCCCAGCCGGTTGCGGAAACGCCCGTCGAACAACGCGGCGTTGATGCCGGTATAGCCGACGATCTCGCGGGTGCGTGATTCCTCGTTGACGTCGCCAAAGGCAAAGTTCGGCGGCGGGAAGCCGTCGATGTTCACCCGGCCTTCGGAATACCAGCCGCGCGCATCGACCGACAGCCAATCGCTCACCGCCAGATTGACATTGCCGTTGGCGCCGTAGTTCTCGTAACCGTCCTTCTCGACGCCGCCGCGCGCCTCGCTGAACGCCGAAATACCATCGGTGCGGAAATAGCCTGCGCCCACGCTGGCCGTGAGCGGCCCTGCCTTGCCCGCAACATTGCCGACCAGTTGGCCGGTGTCGCGATAGCCATATTCGCCGCGCAGGTTGACGTTGAGGTCGTCCGTCGGCTGCCGGGTGATCATGTTGATCACGCCGCCGATCGCCTGGCTGCCCCAGAGCACGGACGAGGGGCCGCGCAGCACCTCGATCCGCTCGATATTGCCGATCAGCAGGTTGCCGAAGTTGAAGCCGCCGCCCGGCGATGACGGGTCGTTGAGCTTGATGCCATCGACCAGAGCCACGGTCTGGTCGCTTTCCGCGCCGCGAATGAACACCGATGTCGATGTGCCGATGCCACCGTTGCGCGCGATGCTGACGCCGGGGACGGTGCGCAGGATGTCGGCGACCGCCTGGGTCTGCCGCCGCTCAATCTCGGCGGAATCGATGACGGTGATCGACTGGCCGACGCGCTCGATCGGTTGTGCGGTGCGGTTCGCGGTGACGACGATCACCGGTTCGCGTTGGCTTGCCTCGGCAAGCATGTCCTGCGCCATCGCGGCAGCCGGCAGGCTGGCGCAGAGAGCGGACGCGGAAATGGTAACTTTCAGAAATGGATTAGGCATGTGTATCCCCTGTCAAACAACAAGGGGCAACGCGCGCCAATGGCACGACAGAGCTATCGCTGGCTTGTCACCCGCGCGCGCACCCCGACCGATGTCGTCACGCGAGGATGAACCTCGATCACGCTGAACACCCCGTCCGCGCAAAGGACCGACTGCGTCAGGCAGGTCTCCTGGCTCCCGGGTCATCGCCTTCGCCCCGCCTTCCCGGACGCAGAAGCATCCAGTGGCATTTCAGGGCGACCGCTATCCGGTCACAGTTGCGGGGACAGCCGCGGATTACAGGTGGATACCTGCTTCCGCGTTCCCTATTAATCCCATCTCTGGGAACCTGTCGCGTCGCCGCATTATTGCGAGTGAAAACGCTTTGCAAGGAAAATGGACGGATGCGGTGCTGACATTCATCACGGGTGGCGCGCGCTCGGGCAAGAGCGCGCGCGCGCAGAAACTGGCCGAAGACTGCGCCGGAGAGCTTGTGTACCTCGCCACCGCGCAGGCGTTCGACGATGAGATGACCGACCGGATCGCACGCCATCGCGCCGACCGAGGGCCGCGCTGGCGCACCGTCGAATGCCCGGTCGATCTGCCCGAAGCCATTGCCCGCGAAGCAGCGCCGGATCGCGTGCTGCTGGTCGATTGCCTGACCTTGTGGACCAGCAACCTGCTGCTCGCCGAGCATGATTTTGCCGCCGCCTCGCAGCGCCTGATCGACGCCCTGTCGCAGGCCCGGTCGCCGGTCATCCTGGTGAGCAACGAGGTCGGCATGGGCATCGTGCCGGACAATGCACTCGCCCGCCAGTTCCGCGACATGGCGGGACGGCTCAACCAGGATGTCGCCGCGATCGCGGATCGCGCCGAGCTGGTCGTCGCGGGCCTCGTGGTTCCGCTCAAACCCGCGCCTGGTTCCGCCTGACGCCAGCGGTCAGCCCGTCACCTCCAGCAGATTGTCGTCGGCATTGCGGTCGACGTATTTGTTGTACGGGTCGATCCCCGCATGGGTCGGGCGGCGCCTGGTAATGATCCGCAGCGTCTGCTTGCCGCTGGTGATCGGCTTGCGCTCCATCAGCAGCACGTCCTTGGCGGCAAAAGCCCCCTCGCCCGGTCGCGCAGTGAACAGACCGACATCGATGGTGTCGGTCAGTGGAGCCTCTTTCTCGACCCCCTCGCCGTCCGCGTACAGCTTTCTTGCCTCGATCGTCAGTACGGTCTCGAACCGGCCGGGCGCCAGCTGCCGCGTGGTCGCGCCGGTCGTCTTGAGATCGTACACCGTGATCCGCTCGAACAGGTCGCTGACCAGCGCGCGTTCCGCCGGGGTCCGCGCCAGCGCCTTGAGGGCATCGACCAGATCGGTCGATCGGGCATAGGGCTGGCTCTTGAAGCGATAGCGGTCGAGCAAGGCCGCGAGCGCCGCATTGACCCGGGCCTCGCCCAGCCGATCCTGAACAAGGTACATCGCCAGCGATCCCTTGTTGTAATGGATATAGCCCTGGTTCTCGACGCGGTTGAGCGACAGTTCCTCGACCACTTCGCTGCCGCGTGCGCGCAGATAGCGATCGAGCTCGTACTTCAGGAAGCGGCGGATCTGGTCCTCGCCATACAGGTCCTTCATCACCATCAGCGCGCCATATTGCGCCAGCGTCTCCACCAGCACGGTGCCGCCCTGCATGTCCGCGCTGATCAGCTGATGCGCCCAGTACTGGTGCGCCATTTCGTGCGCGGTCACATAGGTCACATAGTCGATCGCTTCGGGATCGCGGGTATCGGCGATGAAGCCGATGCGCTCCGAATAGGGAATGGTGCCCGCGAACGCCTGGGCAAAGGCCGCATAGCCCGGAAACTCGATGATGCGGGCATAATCGAACTGATAGGGGCCAAAAGCGCTGCGGTAGTAATCGAGCGAAAGCTGCATCGCCTTCAGCATGCGCTCGACATTATAGGCATGGCCGGGGTGGTACAGCACCGACAGTGCGACATCGCCCGAGCGGGCCCTGGCTTCGGCATAGCGCGCCGACTGGACCGAGAAGAACGCCAGGATCGGCGCGCGCGAGACGAAGCGGGCGGTCCGCCGGCCATCGCGGGTGACATCGGACACCTTACTGCCCGGCGCGATTGGCGTCTGGTCGGCGCTGGTCGAGACCGTGATATCGGCCATCACCCAATCGGCATCGCCGATATAGTTGCGCCGGGTCGCCGCCAGGTTTTCAAGCTTTGCCGGACGCAGCTCGGCAGGCAGGCCATATTTGCGGCGCTGGGTCCGGTCGGTGAGCAGACCGAAGCGACTCATGCCGATCAGCGGCGCAAACTGCTGGTTGTTGAGAAAGCTGCCATTGGCGACCAGATTGGTGTCGTCACCCGTGGCGCGGAAGCCCTTCTGCTGACGGCGCGTGACGAAATCCATCGCCAGCGTGGCTCCCGGCGCCATCGGCGTGGCAAAGCTATAGATGCGATACTGGTCGCCTTCGTCGTTGAGCTCCAGCCTGGCGCCCGGCACGGTGAGCTTGACCAGCCGCGTATCGACATCGCCCATGCGCACATGCAGCGTTTCGAGCGGCGCACCGGTATCGTTCACCAGCATGTAGCGTCCCTGCGCTTCCATCCGGCGCTCTTCGGGGTAGAGATCGATCCGCATCCGCATCGCGGTGGCCGACGGTTGCAGGACGTTCTCGTACTTCAGGAACTTCTTCTCATAGTCGGCCTGCATGGCGCGCATGCCGTCGCGGGTTCGGTATTCGTTGAGCACGTTCATGTTCCAGTAGAGGAACCCGCCGGTGCCGACGAACACCAGGGCCGCGCCCGCGATCAGAAGGCCGGGCACGCCGCGCAGCCGCGCAGGCGCGCGCTGCAGCCGTGCCTTCAGCCGCGTCTCGGTTCCGCGTCGCCACAACAGATGCGAGACCACGATCAGGATCAGCGCGAATGCCGACCAGTAGAGCCTCAGCCACCATCCCGCCGGTCCCCCGGCCTGGATGCCGTTCATGTCCGAGGGGGTGACGATCCCGGTCTGGCCATAGGAATAGAGCGGGTGTTCGAACCCGATACCGGACAAGGTGATCGTCGCCACAAGATACACCACCATCAGCCCCCAGCCGACATATTTGTTGGGGCTGAGCGATTGCAGGAACACGGCCAGCACCGCAGTCAGGATCATGTCCACCGTCAGCGGCAGCAGATACCAGGAGGCGAACTGGCCGACTTCGATCACCGCCCCGCCGCGCATCATCTGGATCGCGACCCCTGCCAGCATCGACACCAGCAAGGTTGCAAACAGCACCATCGCCACCGCCAGCGCCTTGGGCACGATATAGGCCCAGTTGGGCAGCGCCGTCGCATCGACGATCTCGTGCATCCGCCGGTCGCGGTCGCGCCAGACGACCTCGCCCGCGTAATAGATGGCGATGATGATCGGGATGATCGCGAACGTTCCGGTCAGCGTCTCGATGATCGTGAAGGTCACCGGCCGGGCGGGCGTGCCGTACAGCTCGTTGGCGGTCCACAGCGCCGCGCAGGCGTTGACCAGGCCGATCAGCAAAAGCACGAAGAATGCCGGGCTCTTGACCAGTTGCAGGATCTCGAAACGGCAGCGGAAGATCAATTGGGTGGCCCAGGCCCGTTCAGGATCGGTCGCAGGCAGTGTCGCGACCAGCAGCGGCGCATCGCGGCCGAGCTTGGCCTCGGTTTTCGCCTGCCGCCGCAGCTTGCGCTTGGAAATGCCCTTTTCGGCAAAGCTGAATCGCCAATAGGCAAAGGCCAGCGCGACCAGCCCCACGCCGATCGCCAGTGCGCGGTTGGCCAGCAGCACGCCATCGAGCGGCGGCGGCATCAGATTGGATTCGGCCGCCGTCCAGTAGCGGGTCGCGGTCGCGACGGCACCGATGCCGAACGGTTCGATATAGGCGACCGTCTCGCGCAGTTCGGGCCGCGATCCGACCAGCCCGACCAGCACCAGATAGCCGACCAGGAACACCACCACGCCGACATAGCTGTACATCATCGATCGCGTCACGGTGGCGACGGCAAAGAAGATCGCGGCGGTCAGGAACACATTGGGCAGCGCCAGCGCGCCATAGGCAAAGGCGTAATATTCCAGGCGGTTGGGGCCCAATGTTTCGGCGTCAAGCCAGGGCATCAGCGAGCCCAGCCACATTGCCAGCGGCACCGCGATAAACGCTATCGCGGCGGCCAGTAAAGCGCCTGCGAACCGGCCGATCAGATAATCGAACTTGCGCACCTGGGTCGATCGCACCATCGGCCCGAAGCCGCTTTCATCATCGCGGACGATGACGTTGGCGACGAAAGCGGTGGTCACGAACATGAAGAAGATCGAGAGAATCAGGTGCGTCTGCGCGATCGCCGTCGGCGCGTTGGCGTGGACGTTGCCTCCGCTGCCGATCTGGATCTGGTCGATCGTCATCGCGCCGAAGGTCAGCAGGAAGAACAGGATGGTCACCACCCAGAAGACCGGGCTGGTCATCTGGTAGCGAAGCTCGAACCCGGCAATGCGGCGGAACATGCGCGGTGCCCCCCTCAGGCCGCTTGCGTGGCGGGCGAGAGGCGGCTGCTGGCGAGGGTGGAGAAATAGACATCCTCCAGCCCGCCATCGACGCTGGCGAACCCGTCACCCGGGTCGCTGGGCGACACGATATGGATGACCGTCCGCCCGGCAAACAACCGGGTGGAGATGACGCTGTAGCGGGCGCGGTAATCGTCGAGCGCGTCACGCGCAATCGTCTTGGCCCAGATGGTCCCGCGCGTCTGCGCGATCAGGTCGTGCGGCGCGCCTTCGCTCTGGATGCGTCCAGCCGCCAGGATCGCCATGCGCGGGCACAGGTCCGCGACATCCTCGACGATGTGCGTCGACAGGATGATCACGACATTCTCGCCAATTTCGGCGAGGAGGTTGAGGAAGCGGTTGCGCTCTTCCGGGTCGAGCCCCGCGGTGGGTTCATCGACGATGATCAGCTGCGGCTGCCCGATCAGCGCCTGGGCAATACCGAAGCGCTGCCGCATCCCGCCCGAAAAGCCCGCGATCGCCTTCTTGCGCACGGCCCAAAGATTGGTCTGGTTGAGCAAAGTCTCGACCGTCGCCTTGCGGTCCGCCGCCGACGCGACCCCCTTCAGGACCGCCATGTGATCGAGCATGTCATAAGCCGAGACGCGCGGGTAGACGCCGAAATCCTGCGGCAGATAGCCCAGGGTGCGGCGCAGCTGCTCTGGCTGCGCGATGACGTCGATATCGCCGAAGCGGATCGACCCTGCGGTCGGTGTCTGCAGCGTTGCGATCGTCCGCATCAGGGTGGACTTGCCCGCGCCATTCGGGCCGAGCAGCCCGAACATGCCCTTGGGGATCGTCACGCTGACATCATCGAGCGCGCGGGTTCCGTTGGCATAGACATGCGTTATGTTGCGAAGCTCGAGCATCATCACCTCCGTTGGTGACGGAGAGGCTAGCGCGCTGTGTTACCGGTGTAAATCACCAAGACGCGGTATTCCGACGATTTTTTGCTGATCGCCGCGCCATGACAGAAACAGCGGTCCCGGCAGCGGCTGGGCAGAGCCCATTGGCGCCACCGGGATTGCCAGGCTGCCGATCAGGCCACCGTCTCGATCGCTGCCGGGGGCGTCCATTCCTGGCCCGCCATGAACGCGTCGAGCGGGGTATCGGCGAAATGGTTGGTATAGTTGGAAATCAGCTTCACCGCTGCGGCCAGGATGACATCCAGGATCGCGCGATTGTCATAGCCGGCAGCCAGAAACGCCTGCGTATCGGCTTCGGACACCCGTCCTCGCTGGCGTGTCACCTGCTGGGCAAAGCGGCGCAATGCCTCCAGCCTGACATCATCGATCGGCGTGCCTTCACGGATCGCCGCAATATGCGCAGCCTTGACGCCCGCCATCCTGGACAGGCCGCTGTGGCCCGCCATGCAATAGCCGCAGGCGTTCTCGAAGATGATGGCAAGATACACGATGTTGCGTTCTACCGGCGAAAAGGCCGTCTTTTCGAACAGCGCCCAGGTGGCAGCATAGGCTTCCAGCGCCTGCGGGCTTTCGGCCAGCACATTGTGCAGATTGGGGACGAAGCCCCAGGCATTGCGTACGTTGTCGAGAATCGGGCGCGAACCTTCGGGGGCGGTGCTGGCGGTGTGAATGGTGAACTGCGACATGCTTCATCTCCGGTGCTGTCGGCATCCGATCCATTCGAAGCCGATTGAGATGAGATAATCCGAGGTCCGATCGGCGATAATCTTGTCTTTTTGCATATCATTGATACGCTTTGCGTATGAGTAACGGTCTTCTCGAGCAATTGCGGGTGTTTGCCCGCGTCGTCGAAACCGGCAGTTTCACGCGCACCGCCGCAGAGCTGGGACTGACGCAGCCAAGCATCAGCCGCCAGATCGCCGCGCTGGAGGATCATTATCAGGCGCGGCTGCTGGAACGCTCGACCCGCCGCGTCCGCCCAACCGAGGACGGGCAGATGGTGTACGGCCACGCGCAAAGGCTGTTCGATGCCGCCGCCGATGTCGAGGCGAGCCTGGTTGCGCGCGGGCGCGATATCCGCGGCAAGTTGCGCGTGACGGCATCGGTGGTGTTCGGCAGGCTGGAGCTGCTGCCGCGGCTCGGCAGATTGATGGACCGATATCCGGGGATCGACATCGACCTGGCGCTGACCGACCGGTTTGTCGATCTGGTGGAGGACGGGATCGATATTGCGATCCGCATCGGCGCCGTCGAACAGGCCGGTTTCATTGTCCGCAACATCGGCCATACCCGCCGCATCGTGGTGGCGCATCGCGACTATTGGCAGCGCGAGGGGCTACCGCAGCACCCGTCCGACCTTTCCGACCACCAGTGCCTGATCTTTACCGGGTTGCACGAACAAGGCAGCTGGGCGTTCGAAAGCGCAGAAGGCGCGCTGGCAGTCCCGATCCACGGGCGGCTGACGATGAGCACCTCCGATGCGCTGCGCGAGGCGGTGCTGCTCGGGATGGGGCCCAGCATCACGCCGTCCTGGTTCTTCCGCGACGAGCTCGCCACCGGTGAGGTAGTCGAAGTTTTGGCGGACTATCAGGCCGCACCGCGCAGGGTGCAGGCGGTGATGCCTTCCAAGCGGCTGCTGGCCCCGCGGGTCAGGGTCTTTTCCGATTTTCTGGCGGACGAGCTGCGCGGCGATCCTCATCTGGGGTGATGCGGGATCCGCCAGTTGGCCCGCCGCCGGCTATCCCAGCCGCCGCGCGTTTTCGCCGTGTGCCAGGTCCACCACTGTCGGTGGGGGCATGCTCTTCTCGTTCGGGGCCAGGCCGGTGATCAGCCGCGCGCCGCGATCGAAGGTCAGATAGTTCCACATCCAGGTGGTCCCGACGACGAAGCGGTTGCGAAAGCCGACGAGGAAATAGAGGTGCGCGGTCGACCACAGCAGCCAGGCCGGCAGCCCCTTCATCCGGGTCCAGCCGAAATCGACCACCGCGCGCTTGCGGCCGATGGTGGCGAGCGTACCGAAATCGCGATAGCGAAACGGCCCCGGCACGGCCCGTCCGGCGAGGCGCGCGGCGATGGTGCGCCCGACATGCAGCCCCTGCTGCTTGGCGGCGGGCGCTATGCTGGGCACCGGGCGGCCGTCCGCGCGGGCGATCGCGGCCGTATCGCCGATCACGAAAATCTCGGGGTGCCCAGGCACGCTCATATCCGGCGCGACGCATACCCTGCCCGCCTTGTCGGCCGGGCTGTCCAGCCATTGCGCCGCAGGAGACGCCTGGACGCCCGCCGCCCAGATCACCGTCGCCGCCTTGATCCGATCCTCGCCGACGACGACGCCGGTGGCATCAATATGGTTCACCCGCCCGCCAAGGCGCACATCCACCCCCAGCATCTCTAGCGAGCGCCGCGCACTATGGGCGAGGTCTTCGGGGAAATTCGCAAGCAGCCGGTTGCCCGCTTCGATCAGGATGATGCGCACGCATTTGGGCGTGACATAGCGGAACTCCATCGACGTCGCATGCCGGGTCAGCTCGGCAATGGCGCCTGCCATTTCCACCCCGGTGGGGCCACCACCGATGATGACGAAGGTGAGGAATTCCTTGCGCTCGGCGACATTCTCCTGGCGGTTGGTTTCGGCGCACTCGAGCGCGAGCAGGATCTTGCGCCGTACTCTGGTGGCATCGTCGATGGTCTTGATCCCCGGCGCAAACTCGGCCCAGTGATCGTTGCCGAAATAGCTGTGCTGCGCGCCCGTGGCGAGGACAAGGCTGTCGTACTCGACCGTCGCCCCGCTCTGCAGCCGCACCATGCGGGCTTCGCGGTCGATGCCCGTGACCGTGTCGAGCAGCACGTGCATCTGCCGGTGGCGCTTGACGATGCTGCGAATGGGCGCCGCGATATCCGCAGGCGACAGTGCTGCGGTTGCCACCTGATAGAGCAGGGGCTGGAACAGGTGATGGTTCTGCCGGTCGATCAGCGTGATCTCGGCATCGACCCGGCCAAGACCGTTGATCACCGAAAGGCCGCCAAAGCCGGCACCGACGATCACGATGCGGGGCTTGCGACCGGGAAGTTGCGCAGAAGGCGTATCGGGCATGCCACCAGCCTAGGACACGCGATCCGTGCCGGGAAATGCCGCCTGTGCATCGGTTCCATGCACGGCGCGAAGCCTTCCACCATGCACAGTGCGTATCGACTAGATACGCCCGCGCCTCTTCCGTCCGGCTGGCCGGGCGTGCATAAGCCATTGATGGAACAGACCAAGCGCCTTTATGAAAAGCTGCAGTATTGCACGCTCGAAAATGCCGAGTGGACCGGGCTTTACGATGATTTTGTCGGCCGGCTGACGATGCTGGAAACTGGGCATTGCGCGCCCGAGCCGGGCATGCGCTTTCCCGATCTGCAGTTGCCCGACCACAAGGGCCGGTACCAAAGCCTGGCTGCACTGGCCGCAACCGGTCCGCTGGTGATCAGCTTCATTCGTGGCGGATGGTGCCCCTGGTGCCGGAACGAGCTGGAAAGCTGGCTCGACACCATGACGGCGCTGGAGGCCGCCGGCGGACGGCTGGTGGTCATCGTTGGCGAGGTCGCCGGGCGCGCCGACCGGATCGAGGCGATGCTCGACGGGCGGGCGATCGTGCTGTGCGACGTCGACCATGGCGCCGCGCTGGAGCTGGGACTGGCCTTTCATGCGGGGGCGGACCTGGTGCAACGCTATCTCAAGGCGGGTCTGGATCTCGCCGATATCTATGGCACCGACGCGGGCATCCTGCCCGTTCCGGCGACGTTCGTCATCGATACCCGCAGCGTTGTCCGCTATGCCTTTGTCGATCCTGACTTCCGCGTCCGCGCCGAACCGGCCGAGATGGTATCGCTGGTGCGCTCACTCAGCCAGGCCGACAGCACCACCTGAACCTCCCGCCTACCGCTCTCCCGCCTATCGCCCTCCCGCCTCCCGATCATCGCGACAGCGGACCAGAAAGCGTGTCTGCAGGCAGGCTGCATGCACGGGGCGTATCGATTTCATTCCTGCCTGATACGTTCACGCAGACCCATGCCCGGGCAATAACGGATCATCGCAGCGCGGCTCATCCGCGCCGATCCGGAGACCTGCCATGTCGATCGTCAGCCAGCCCGCCGCCCCCCATGCTGCCGCTGCCGAGGATGACGAATGGGGGCAGCTGATGGCTGCCGCGCTCGCGGGCCATGGCGGCGCCTACAACCGGCTGCTCAACGAGATCCAGCACTGGCTTCAGCGCTATTTCCTGCGCCGTCTGCCGATGGGCATGGCGGATGACGCCACCCAGGAATGCCTGCTGGCGGTGCACCAGAAGCGCCACACCTACGAGCCTGGTCGCCCCTTCCGCCCGTGGCTGGCCGCGATTGCCCGCTACAAGTGGATCGACCGGCTGCGCGCCATGGGCCGCAAGCCGACCGTCTCGCTCGACGAGGAGCTGTTCGAGCCGTCGGTCGATGGACACGAGACCAGCGTGACCAGCGCCATCGTGCTGGAGGAGCTGCTCAGCCGGCTGAAGCCCGCGCAGGTGTCGGTCATCCGCCTGGTGAAGATCCAGGGGTTCAGCATCGAGGAAGCCGCCAGCATGACCGGCCAGTCGGAATCGCTGGTCAAGGTCAACATTCACCGCGGCCTGGCCCGGCTTTCGAGCTTTGCCAATACCGCCGACGCCCCTCAGAGCGCGTAGCAGGACAGGTCATCGGCGATCGTCATCGGGCCCTGATAGGCCTGGCGAATAGCGGCCTCACCCTCGGACTGCCTGACCAGGGCACGCTGCATGTTGTGCGACAGCACCAGCAGACGGGGGTTGATCGCCGCCGCCATCTCGCCGATCGACGATGGCGGCCGATGCAGGCCACGCGGCTGCCCCTCCCCTTGCGGAATGACATTGTGGGCGATCAGCAGATCGGGCCGGCGGCGGGACAGGATGGCGACGAAGTCTTCGCTGAATTCGTTCTGGTCGCCTGCGAACACGACCATCTTGCCACGGATCTCAATCACATAGGCCAGCGCCGGAACCACGCCATGCTGCACGGGGACAGGGGTGATCGTGAGGCCGGTCAGCGCATCGGCAAAAGGTGCCGCGGGGCCTTCGGCCGGGATCTCGACCGGAACGAGCATCGGCTTGCCGGTGGTGCCGTCCAGAAACCCCGAAAGATAGCGGAACGCCCCGGTCTCAGGGTCGAAAAGCGCGCGCAGATGGGCGCCGACTCCCGGAAAATGCGCGTTGCCCTGTGGGCCCAGGATCGGCAGCTTCTCGCTGCGGTCCGAAAAGCTGCCGCTGTTCAGGATGGCGGCGAGATCGGCAGCATGATCGGCGTGGAAATGGGTGAGCGCGATGACCCGGTGATCCTCGAACCGCGCACCCGCTTGACCATATCGAACGAACGCCCCGCTGCCGGTGTCGATCACGGCAGCAGCCTTGCCATCGATCCAGATGATGGCGGATGAGCCTGCGCGCGGTCCTTCTGCGATCGGCCCGCCCGACCCCAGAATCTGGACGGCAAGCGGGCCTTCGCACGCAGCATGGGCGGGCAGCGGCGCTGCCAGGGCCCAGATCGAGGTGGCCAGACCGATTGCAAGACGCGGCATCAATACATTCCTTTTGCGGGTAAGGGCGGTCATGCGGCAGCCCGGGCTCGGGGGGGGCGTGCTCGGGGGCAACCGGCGCTGCCGCATGGTGGCCGGGATCAGGGCTCCGGACACGCAATGCCCTTCGATCCAACAGCCTGTCAGGTTACGCCGGGTGCGGCACCCGCGTCCGTTGGCCGATTTGCCGCCGGTTGTAACCGCGGCGTGCTCTGCCACGTATGACGCGGTCAACGGGCCAGTCCCCATGATCCGCGCCGGGAGATCGCGCGGCGCTCGCAGACAAAAGAGATTGAAATGACCCATCAGGCCCTTGTGCAAGCGCTGTGTGATGACCTGACCCCGGTGCGCGCGCCGCGTTTCGAGCAGCAACTGGCCCGCGCCATCGCTGCTGGCGCGCTGGCATCACTGGCGATCGTGCTGTTTTCCCTTGGCCTGCAACCGGGCTTGTCCAGCCTGGCGGCCATGGCCGCGCTGGCGCTCAAGCTGGGCAGCATGCTGGCCATTGCCGGCATCGCCGTGCGGGCCATGCGCGCGCAGGCGCGGCCGGGCCGAGCGGGCGCTCCCTTGCTGGCGCCGATCGCCTTCGTTGCGCTCGCGCTGCTCGCGATTGCCCTGGCCCAGTTGAACGGCGCACCGCTGCAGGACGGCGCCCAGCTTTGGCTCGGGTCGTCATGGCCATCGTGCTCGCTGCGCATCACCGCGCTGGCGCTGCCGCTGATCGTCGCCATCGGCTGGGTCATGCGCCAGATGGCGCCTGTCCGTCTCGCCGAAGCCGGTGCCGTGTGCGGCCTGGCGGCCGGAGCGATATCGGCGGCGATCTATGCGCTCGCCTGCACCGAGCAATCTGCCGGCTTCGTGCTGCTATGGTATTCGCTGGGCATCGCCGCAGCCAGCGCGATCGGTGCACTCGCCGGACCGCGCCTGCTGCGCTGGTGAGTGCGTGTCCGGCGTGTAACCGGCGAACCTGCCGCAGCGAACTCTCCCCTGCCAGTCAGGCACATTCCTTCAGACGACCTACCCGGAGAGAAACCCATGAAGACCGTTCCGAAAACCATCAGCCTCGCTGCAACCGCTGCTATGCTTGCCATGTCGGGCATGGGCATGGCGGCGCACGCTGCAGAAGGCGCAAAGGGCGCCAAGGACCTCGTCCACTGCTATGGCGTCAACACCTGCAAGGGCACGTCGGACTGCGCCACGGCCAAGACCTCGTGCAAGGGCCAGAACGAATGCAAGGGCAGCGGCTTCATCGCCACCACGGCCAAGAAGTGCACCGAAATGGGCGGCAGCCTGACCGAACCCAAGTAACAGGCCCGCATGACGATGCCCGGTCGGTGTCTGCGGCACCGCCGGGCCGTTTGCGCGCCAGGCTGTCATCCACCTGTCCCAGAAGGTGCCCCTTGAATGACCCAGTGCGATCTTCCTCGGTTTGGCGGCTTTGGACTGGGGATGCGATCACCGCATTATCCCGCCTATCTGTCGGGCGAGGCCCCGGTCGATTTTGTCGAGATCATCTCCGAAAACTTCATGGGTGCAGGTGGACGGCCGCTCTACACGCTCGACAAGGTGCGCGAGCGCTATCCGGTTGCGATGCACGGCGTCTCGATGTCGATCGGTTCGGCCGACGGGCTCAAGGGCGATTATCTAGCCCGGCTCAAGCAACTGGCCGACCGGATCGATCCGCTCTGGGTTTCCGATCATCTGTGCTGGACGGGGATCGATGGCTTCAACGCGCATGATCTGCTGCCCCTGCCCTATACCGCAGAGGCGCTGGACATGGCCGCTGCCAATATCGCGCTGGCGCAGGACCTGCTGGAACGCCCGCTGCTGATCGAGAACCCGTCGAGCTATATCAGCTTTGCCGATGACGTGATGCCCGAATGGGCTTTTCTGGCCGAACTTGCCGAGCGCACCGGCTGCTATCTGCTGCTCGATATCAACAACATCCATGTCAGCGCCACCAACCATGGCTTTGATGCGATGACCTATATCGATGCGATCCCCGTCTCCCGCGTCCGTCAGATCCATCTGGCCGGGCACAGCGCCGGGCGCGACGGGCTGCTGATCGACACCCACGATCACCCGGTGCCCGACCCGGTATGGGCGCTGTATGCCAAGGCGATCCGCCGCTTTGGCGATGTCGCGGTGATGATCGAGCGCGATGACGATATCCCGCCGCTGGAAGAGCTGATTGCCGAACTCGACATCGCCCGCCGCCTTGCAGGGCTAGTGGAAAGCGCAGCAGCATGAACTTGGCTCAACTGCAGCGCAATTTCAGCGGCTTCCTGCGCGGAGACGGGACGGCAGCCTTCGCCGCCGTTGCGCCATCGGCCAAGCGGGGCCTGCCGGTCTATCACTACGCCTATCGCGCCACCCTGGTCGCGACGCTGCGCGATGTCTTCGAGCGGACCCATGGCTGGCTGGGCGACGATCGCTTCGACACGGCCGCCCGCACCCATATCGCCGAACACCCGCCCCACAGCTGGACCCTGGCAGATTACGGGCTGGGCTTCAACGAAACGCTCGCCAGCCTGTATCCCGACAATCCCGAGGTGGCGGAACTGGCATGGCTCGACTGGTCGCTGCGTGCCGCCTTCAACGGGCCGGATTCGGCGGAACTGGATGTGACCGCGCTTGCCACGCAGGATTGGGATGCCGCCACGCTGGAGCTTGCCCCAACCCTCGTCTGGCGCGAGATCCGCACCAATGTCGCCACCCTGTGGCATGCGCTGGAGACCGCCTGCGACGATCCCCCCGCCGCCGAGCTGCTCGATGGTCCCGCCGTGCTGACGGTCTGGCGCCATGGCCTGATGCCGCGCTTCCAGACCGTGACGGCTAACGAGCATCGCGCCATGCTGCTCGCTGAGGCCGGCATGGCCTTCGGGCTGATTTGCGAGATGCTGGCGGCGAGCCACGACGACCCTGATGCGGCGGCGGCCGTTGCGGGCAGCATGCTGGGGCGCTGGATTGCCGAAGGCGTGCTGGTCGGCGTTGCGTGACGGGCCGACCGGTCAATGATCAGGCGCTATGGAACCGATGCGCCCAGGGCCTGTTTGCAATGCGCAGCTAGGGGTGCATGATGCTCCGCATGATCCCGGATCGGCCCAGTGACCCGTCCTTAGACCCATGGGAAGAGCCCTCCAATGCGTTGGTTGCGCAGCTGCGCGCGCGCAAGGCCGGGTCGCGCGCGCCGCGCCTCAACGATCCCTTTCCCGATTTCATGCTGCCCGACTCGCAGGGCCACCATGTCGCACTGCGCAATCTGATCGGCAGCGGACCGGTCGTGCTCGGCTTTCTGCGGGGGCGCTGGTGCCCCTATTGCGCACAGGAACTGGCAGCCTGGCATGATGCGATGCCCCGGCTTGAAGCCGAGGGCGGAACGTTTGTCGCGATCAGTGCTGAAACCGGCGGGCTTGCGGAGCGCTTTCGCTGCGAGATTGCTCCGGGCGCACGGATGCTGTGCGACATCGACCATGGGCTGGCGATGATGCTGGGGCTGGCGTTCCCCATCGGCGAGGACCTGCACCGCCTCTATGTCGATGCCGGGCTCGATCTGGCCGGCATTTTCGGCAATTCAGGGCGCATCCTGCCGATCACCGCGACCTATGTGATCGATGCCGATGGCATCGTCCGCTATGCCTTCGTCGATCCGGATTTTCGCGTCCGCGCCGATCCGGCCGCGGTCATAGCCGCGGTCGAGGCGTTGCGCGGTCAGCCGCGAGACTGAGGTGGGCCATGGCCGTCAGCGCCACGACCGCACCTTGATTGCACGCGCCAGCGCATCGGTGGCAGCCGACCGTTTGCGACCCGATACGGTGGCAAACACCGTGGTCCGCTCGATGCACAGGCTGTCCAGCGCGATCCGCTTGACCGTTGCCGGCAGTTCGTGGGTGGCGGGCACCAGCGCGCAGCCCAGCCCCGTCGCCACCAGATCGACCAGATCGCTATCGATCCGTGCAGCATGCCTGAATTCCGGCTCAATCCCCGCAGCAGCGCACTGAGCCTGAAACTCCGCGACGACATCACCATCACCAGCGATCCAGGGCATGCCCGCCAGATCCCGCCAGTCCGCCGGATCGCGCTGCGCCAGCGCACTGTCGTGCGGTGCTATGATCGCGAACGGTTGCCGGGTCATCGCAATCGTGTCCAGCCGCTCGGGCAGTTCGCGCGGCTGATGCAGCACCGCAGCATCGATATCGCCCTTCAGCAAATCCCTGAGCAGACTGGTGGCATCGGCGCTGGTCACTGAAAGCTGGAAGCCGGGCAGCGCCCCCACCACCTCGCTCAAGGCACGCCCCAGTTCGGGCGACAGCGTCCCGGCAAGGCCCAGTGCCATCGGAGCCTGCGTCTGCTTGCCGATGCCCTTGGCCAGCATCTTGGCGGCCTGCGCGGCATCGTAGGTGCGCTGGAGATGCGGCACCATCTGCCTGCCGAGCTCGGTCAGGTGGGTGAGCGACCGCTCCCGCCGAAAAAGCAGGCCGCCGAATTCCTCCTCGAGCTTCTGGATCGCCCGCGTGAGCGAGGGCTGCGTGACATTGCACTCCTCCGCAGCCCGCGTGAAGTTGAGCGTGCGGGCAGCCGCCAGGAAATATCGAACCTGATGCATTTCCATTTCAGGTGCTCCGGGCCTCGATGTCGGCAAAACCCCAATTTTTCGACGGCAGGCCGGTCTGTCTCGCAGCTGCGATACAAACTGATCTAATGCCAAACCGGCGTCAATCGCACGTATTCGACTTTCATTTAGTCAGTAATAGAATTAATGTTGCGTAATGCGTGTGGCGGACCGAAAGGGGCAGAGCGCGGATCATGGCAGAAATCTCGACCTGGATGAAAAGCTTTGTGGCCGTGACCGAGGCAGGCAGTTTTTCGACGGCCGCAGACAGGCTCGGCAGCAGCCAGTCGACACTATCCAAGCATGTCGCAGCGCTGGAGGCGCATTTGCGAACGCGGTTGTTCAACCGCACCACCCGGTCGCTGACGCTGACCACGGATGGGGCCCGGTTCTATGAAAAGGCGCTGGGGGTGCTCGATGCCATCGAGGCGGCCGAAGCCTCGGTCGGCCTTTCGGGAGAAGCCGAAGGCGTCCTGCGGATTACCGCCCCGCTGACGCTGGCCGAAAGCCGTCTGATCCCCATGCTCAAGCGGTTTCTGGCCGCCAACCCCAAGATCGAGATCGACTTCACCGCCTCGGACCACGCGCTCAACCTGGTGGCGGACAATCTGGATCTGGCGATCCGCGTCGGCCAACTCACCGACAGCCGCCTGATCGCGCGCAAGGTCGGGATGGCGCGCCGCGTGGCGGTCGCCTCTCCCGCCTATCTGGACAAGGCCGGGCGCCCGCACCATCCATCCGATCTGGCCGGGCACAACTGCCTGTCCTATTCGCTGCTGGGAACGGGAACCCGGTGGACCTTCGTCGGCGGGCTGACAGTCGACATATCCGGCAACCTCAGGGCAGACAGCCCCAATCTGCTGCGCGCCGCCACGCTCGCGGGGATCGGTATTGCCGTCAACGCGCGCTGGCTGTTCGAAAGCGAGATCGCCGACGGGCGGCTGGAAATCGTTCTGCCCACCTATGAACCCGTGCCGATGCCGATCCATATCGTTCTGCCGCCGGGTCGCCATGTGTCGGCTCGCACCCGCAGCCTCGTCGAGTTTCTCAGCCGTGAATTCGCGCTCGACAGCCTGCTCGCCACCGGCGGCCCCTGACAGGCCACGCCCGGCCCGCGCCCGCCCTCATCCCGCCGAAAGCGATACCATCGGGCGACGGGCCTTCGCCAGCCAGAGCAGGGTGCACACCGTGGCGGTCATGATGGCATAGGCGGTCAGCCCGCTCACCGTGCCGGCCGGAATCGCGGCGAGCAGCAGGCTGTCATTGCCGCCGGGGATCAATGTACCACCAAAAGCCATCACCGCCCCGCCGAGCAGCGAGCGCCCGATCGGGATCAGCGACGGCCGCTGCAGCACGAACGCGCCGGCACGCACGGCAGCGCAGATCGAGCCCGCCACCAGCGCGATCGCAATGGCCAGCGCACGGGCGTCGAGGTGCACATCCATGCTCCCGCGGACGATCGCGGCGTGCACGGCGTCCGAATAGGTCCATCGCGGCTCAAGACCAAAAAGCAGCGCGCCGCTGATCCCCATGATCAGCATGACGCGGCGGGGCCAACGGCGTGCCGTCGGGTGCAACTTCGCCTGCCGCCCCAGATACAGCCAGGCGGCAATCAGCGATATTGCAAAGGTCGCAACCACCAGCCCGCCTGCCAGCGAGGGGCTTGCCGCCAGATGCCGCGATGCCATGCTGCCGGCGAGCATGCCATACCGGTCCACCAATCCAAATCCGATCGCCAGCCCCAGAGGCAACGCCAGGAACCGCACCTCGCCCTGCCCGATGCGGGCGAGCGTGCCCAGCAGACAGGCATCATTGATGACGGCGCCGATGCCGATCAGCATGGCACCTGCCACCAATGCCGCCGATATCGGAACGTCGGCAGTGACAAGAAAGCGCGGGTGCCACAGCCAGCTCAGCGGATAGGTCACCAGCCCGGCGGCGCTGGCGGCGATCACGAAGCCGACCAGCATGGTGCCCTGCCGCCCCGAGACAAGCTCCTTCCCCGCCGTCACGGCGCAGGTGCTCCCCCGGCTGATCGACAGCCCGACCAGAAAGGCGCAGGCGACAAGGGCTAGAAGCAGCAGCACGGCCACCGCCGGCAAGATCGCTCCAGCATCAGCCGCCCGGTCCTGCCGGGCGCGCCGCGCGTTTTGCTGCCGTCCATTCTTCCCTATCCCCCATCCATGGCCTCGCAGCGTTGTTTCGCTGCGGGGAGGCGATAGGTTTCAGGTCGGCATGGCTTTGTTCAGAGGG
Source organism: Sphingomonas sp. 35-24ZXX (assembly GCF_000786215.1). Classification (GTDB taxonomy): domain Bacteria; phylum Pseudomonadota; class Alphaproteobacteria; order Sphingomonadales; family Sphingomonadaceae; genus Blastomonas. The sequence goes on along the minus strand of NZ_JROG01000001.1, from coordinate 170,893 downwards.
CTGGCGGTGCACCCGGCAGGCCTTCCATCGGCCCGCCTGCGGCGCATCATCGCGTCACGACATCGCGCTTCATCGGCGCCAGCTTGGACAGAAAGCGGTTTTGCGCGGCAAAGCCGATCTTCTCTTCGACCATCGCTGCCTGAAGGTTCTCGACCAGCACGTTGAGATCATCAACCTGCAGACCGATGTCGCGGTGCGAGCTTGCCATGTCGCGCCCGGTGTAATCGCAACCGGCATTCAGGATGTAGCAGAACTGTTCGAACAGGGTGCGGCGCAACCGGACGAGGTCGTGCGCGACGAACACCTCGGAAATCCGGGGATCGGCCACCGCGAGGTCCACCATGCGGTTGACGACGCGGCGGATGCCATCCTGCCCGTGAAAGGCATCGCGCATGCCCGTGCCGGCAAAGGGCGATGCGCCTGCATTGGCGTTCGAGGCTTCATACGGGTCGACCGGCAGTTCGCCAGTCACCGGATCGCGCTGCGGTTCGGGGCGCGGCGCAGCTTCGCTGGATGCCTCTGCCTCCGGCTCGGGTGACACTGGCATCTCCTGCAATCCGGACAAGGCAAGGGCAAGAAACAGGGTGATCATGATGGCGTCCCGATCTTCAAAATGCCGCTTGCAGCGACAGAAAGGCACCGCGCTGATTGTCGGCGGTGGCGATGCTGCCAAGGTCGACATAGGCTGCGGTGACCGTGACATTGCGGGTCAACGCATAAGCGGCGAACAGATCGAACCAGTCGTCCTCGCGCGCAATTGCCAAATTGTCGGGCTTGGTGCGATATTCCCCGCCAACGACGAAGCGGCGCGAGACCTGATAGGCCAGCGATCCTTCGAACTGCGGCTTGTGATCATTGTCGGTCGCGCTACCAAAGCCCAGCAGCCCGTTCTGGTTAGCCTTGGTGAACCGAACCGTCGCGTTGGCCAGCACGCTGTGCGAAAGGAACAGCTTGGTCGCGCTGATGTAGAAGTCGGTTCCGTGCGGCGAGGCTCCGCCGACTGCGGCGACCACGGCATCGTCGCTCGACCGTTTGTGCTGCACGCCAACCGCGATCTGCGGCATCAGGCTGTCGCCATACACGACATCGCCCGCGAGCCTGACCTTCGCGCCGAAGACATCCTGGTTGAGCGTGTAGCCGCGCCCGAGCCCCAGCGCCGCGCCGATATCGATGGTGTCGAGATTCTGCCGGGCATAGCTCAGTTCCACCCGGTCGAAGAAGCCGACCGAGACACCGTAGCTGGTCCAGTTGTAGTCGGGCAGTTCGATTACCGTCCCGTGGGCCGATCCGCCGATGCCTTCCTGCGTGGCGTTGCCGGCGATCGTGCTCCAGGTGGCAAGGCCGCCACCACCGGACCCTTCGATGGTGCTGACTCCGTTGGTCAGCAAAAGCTTGCCGCCATTGCGCAGATCCTGCGCCTGGGCAGCGGTGAAAGCGGACAGTCCGAAGGCGAAAAGGCACGCAGCGCGCACAGGGAAAGACAGAGCAGGCATGCCTGCGGACCTAAATACAATATCCTAAACAACGGTTAACCATAAGCCGCGCAGCAGGCCCACAGACGTCCGCGCGATGGCGTCTGCGACAGCCGGTCGGATCAGGCTTTCCTTAACCAGTTTGTACTATTGGCCGTGCTATGCCGCACATTCGCTCTTCTGCCCTCCTCCCCTTTTCTGCTCTCATTGGCGCGCTGTTGGTGATCCCCACATCGCAAGCGGCCGGGCCTGCCACCCTGACCGTCACGGTCAAGCAAGCCAACGGGATGCCGGTCAGGGATACGGTCGTGATGGTCTACCCCAAGGCAGGGGGCGCATCCGGGCCGATCCGTTTCGGCTGGAAGAACGAGATGGCGCAGTCGAACATCGCCTTCACGCCGGGCACGCTGATCGTCCCGGCGGGCTCTGCGGTGCGCTTCCCCAATCTCGATAAGGTGCGCCACAGCATCTACAGTTTCTCCAAGGCCGCCAAGGTCGACATCCAGCTTTACGGGCGCGACGAAACCCGCACGCACACCTTCAGCGTGCCTGGCAGCGTGTCGCTGGGCTGCAAGATCCACGATCAGATGCGCGGCTATATCCGCGTGGTCGACACGCCTTATGCCGCCAAGACCGACCAGAACGGGCAGGTGAAGATCGCGCAATTGCCAGGCGGCGCTGCCACCGTCCGGCTGTGGCATCCGGCCCTGCGCACCCGCACCGGCGAGCACGAGGAAGCCGTGACCCTGGCGGCAGGCCAGGCGGTCGCGCGTTCGATCACGGTCGCGCTGCGGCCGGTCAAGTAAGCTGCCATGATCACCGCCGCATTGCCCCGCCGACGCCGCTTCCGTTCGCTCTCGACGCGCATCACCTTATGGTATGCCGTGGTGATAGCGCTCACTTTCAGCGCATTCATCGTCGTCGCGACCGGCGGTGTCGAGCGTTATGCCGAAGGCGTTGCGACCAGCGAGATGGCCGCCAATGGCGCCACGTTCGACAAGATCCTCGAACTGCAAGCGGTCCAGATGCGGACCTCTGCCGATGTGCTGGCTGCGGATTTCGGTTTTCGCGAAGCGTTTGCGGCTGGCGACGAGCCCACCATCGCCAGCGCGCTGGACAGCCTGCGCCAGCGCGCCGACGCACCGCTTGCCATCATGATCCCATTGCAGGGCGACATCATCAGCACGGGCACCACTTTGCTGCCGGCCGAACATGACGCCTTGTGGAGCGCAGTCGACTCGGGCGTCGACCGCGGCGTCTTCCAAGTCGGCGGACGATTCTACAACGCGGCTGCCGCTCCGATCCTGATACCGGACCTGGCAGGCTGGCTGGTGCTGGCGCGGCCGATGGACCGCGCGGCATTGCGCGAAATGGCCAAGCTGGCCCCCGAAGGCATGTCTGCCAGCATCCGCGCCAGCGGCACGCTGACAAACGGAGTCAGCCTGGCTCAGGCAAGCGGGAAATACCCGGTTGCGGTCGAAGTGGACGGTGAGCCGACGCTGTACTGGTCCCGCCGTCTGCCCTCGTTCGATCAGCAGATCCGGCCGCGGCTGGTGCTGCGCTATGCGCTGGGGCCGGCGCTGGACCAATATGCGCCGATCAAGTTTCTGCTGCTGGCGCTGAGTGGCCTGGGGCTGCTGGTATCGACCGCGATCGGCGCGTTCGTCGCCCGCGGCATCACCCGGCCAATCGCCGCGCTCGAGCAGGCGGCCCGCGCCATCAGCGAAGGTTCGCGCGACAAGGTGGTGGTGACCTCGCAGGACGAAGTCGGGCGGCTGGCCGAAAGCTTCAACTCCATGGTCGATTCGATCAAGGACCGCGAAGAGCGGATCACGCATATCGCGCTGCATGACGAACTCACCGGCCTTCCCAATCGCAAGCTGTTTGCCGAACAGCTGGAATTCGCGCTCGCCCGCCGCGCCCGGGACGAACGCATCATGGTGATGTATTTCGACCTCGACAACTTCAAGGCTGTCAACGACACCCAGGGCCATCCGGTCGGGGATGCGTTGCTGAAAGCCGTGGCCGACCGGCTGCGCGCCACCATGGGCGGCGCCCTGATCAGCCGACAGGGGGGAGACGAGTTCGCGATCCTGATCGACCAGATCGAACCGGGCGCCAATCTCGCCCTGCTGGCGGACAAGGTCAGCGCGGTCTTCAGCAAGCCCTTCCCGTTGACCGGACTCACCATCGAGACCAGTTCCAGTATCGGCATTGCGGTGGCGCCGGGCGATGGCGATTGCCCGGACGACCTGATCAAGAATGCCGACCTGGCGCTGTACCGGGCCAAGAACGAAGGCCGCAACTGCTCGTGCTTCTTCGAGCAGACGATGGATCTGGAGGCGCGCAAGCGTCATCAGATGGAGCTCGACATGCGCGAGGCGGTGCGTGAGGGGCAGTTCCATCTCAACTATCAGCCGCTGTTCAGTCTCGAGAAGAACCGCATCATCGGCTTTGAAGCACTGATCCGCTGGCAGCACCCTCTTCGGGGCATGATCTCCCCGGCGGAGTTCATTCCGCTGGCCGAGGATACCGGGATGATCGTGCCGATCAGCGAATGGGTGATGAACGAGGCCTGCCAGCGCGCACGCCACTGGCCCGACGACGTGCGCATCGCTGTCAACCTCTCGCCCGTCCTGTTCAAGAATGCCGGTCTGCCGCTGATGGTGATGCAGGCACTCGATGCGGCGGGCCTGGCACCCAACCGGCTCGAGCTGGAGGTGACCGAATCGCTGTTCATCGACAATGTCGAACGCACCACGACGATGCTCAATGCGCTGCGCGACTGCGGCATTCGCATCGCGCTGGATGACTTCGGCACGGGCTACAGCTCGCTCAACTATCTGCGCTCTTTCCCGTTCGACAAGATCAAGATCGACAAGAGCTTCGTCAACGACCTGGCCTCGGATCACAGCGCGCGCGCGATCATCGGCGCGATCACAACATTGGCGGGCGCGCTGGGCATGGAAACGATCGCCGAAGGGGTCGAGGACAGCGATCAGCTCGAGGCGCTCCGCTCACAGGGTTGCACCAATATCCAGGGCTATTTCTTCAGCCGTCCGGTCGCCATCGACCATGTCGATGCGATGATCGCAACCATGCGCTACGCCCGCAAGGATGCAGCCGCAGAGCCCGCATTCGACATCGCCAGCAAGGTCGCTTGAAAGCGCCTACGCTTGGCGACACTTCGCTGACCATGGCGCCGGCCTCCAGCACAACGCCCTGAAGCCCCGTCCATGCACGCCGGGGCGCGTCCGGCGCAGCAAGCTCGCTTGCATCGCCTCTTGGCGTCTGTCATTCCGTTCCGATGATATCGCTATCATCGATTCGTATTCATGCCGATGACGGCGTGGGCGTGGCCTTGCGTGATCTGCCAGCCGGTGAAACGGCGCTTGGCGTGCCATTGGGCGTCACCATTCCCCGCGGCCACAAGTTTGCGCTCAGGGCGCATCGGCCGGGTGAGGTCGTCATCAAGTACGGCCAACCGATCGGCGTGGCGACCGGCGCTATTGCGCCGGGGGATCATGTGCACAGCCACAATCTGGTCACCGCGCTCGCTGGCGAGCTGGTCTATGCCCCCGGCGCCGCCACGCTTGCAGCCGCCAAGGCAGTCGATCAGCCGCAATGGCAGGGCTATCGTCGCGCGGATGGACGAGTTGCCACCCGCAACGAAATCTGGATCCTGCCCACCGTCGGGTGCGTCGCGATCACCGCCGAACAGATCGCGCGGGAGGCCACCGCCCGCCATGCCGGGCGCGTCGACGGAGTTCATGCCTTTACCCACCCGCATGGCTGTTCGCAGCTGGGCGATGATCTCACCGGAACGCGCGCGACGCTGGCGGGGCTGGCGGCGAACCCCAATGCGGCGGGCGTGCTGCTGATCGGGCTGGGATGCGAATCCAACCAGCTCGACGCGCTGCTCGCCAGCATCCCCGAAGCTGCGCGCGCCAAGGTGCGGACGCTGACCTCGCAGGCGGTGGGCGACGAACACGCCGTTGCAGCCGGGCTGATCGATGAGCTGGTCGAACAGGCCACCAGCGCCCGGCGCGAGCCCTGCCCGCTGTCGGCGCTCACCGTCGGCCTGAAATGCGGCGGATCGGACGGGCTTTCCGGGCTGACCGCCAACCCCCTTCTCGGCCGCTTCGCCGACCGGCTGGCTGCGGCTGGCGGAACGCCGGTGCTCACCGAAATTCCCGAAATCTTCGGCGCGGAACAGGCACTGCTGGCGCGCGCCGTGGACCGCCAGACCTTTGAAGCGGGCGCAGCACTGGTCAATCGCTTCAAGCGCTATTTTCTCGATCAGGGCCAGCCGGTGTCGGAAAACCCCTCTCCAGGCAACATCGCCGGCGGCATCACGACGCTGGAGGAAAAGTCGCTGGGTGCCGTGCAAAAGGCCGGGCAGGCCCCGCTCACCCATGTCGTCGATTATGGCGACCCTGCCCCGCTGGGTGGCCTCGCCCTGCTCGAAGCCCCGGGCAATGACGCGGTATCTTCGACCGCGCTGGCCGCTTCAGGATGCACGATGATCCTGTTCACCACCGGACGGGGAACGCCGCTTGGCTTTCCGGTGCCGACGGTCAAGATCGCCTCCAACGCTGCGCTGGCATCCGGCAAACCGCATTGGGTGGACTTCGACGCCTCCATCGCGCTGGAAGACAGGGCCACCGCCGATGACCGGTTCCTCGATACCCTGCTCGCCATCGCCAGTGGCGCGCAGACCGCTGCCGAAAGACAGGGACAGCGGACGATTTCCATCTGGAAGCGCGGTGTGACACTTTAAGGCTTGTGAAACCGCCTGACCCATGCTCATGTTAGCGCAAACATAAATGGGGGATGCGATGACAGAAGCCGCAGGGCAGATAGCCAAGCCGTCCGGCAGGGTCCGCTGGATCGTCGTCGCGCTGCTCTTCACCGCGACCGCCATCAACTATATCGATCGGCAGATGATCGGCGTGCTCAAGCCGACGCTCAGCGCCGAGCTCGGCTGGAGCGAAGGCGACTTCGCGATGATCGTGTTCTGGTTCCAGCTGGCCTATGCCATCGGCTATATCAGCTTCGGCCGCATCGTGGATGTGCTGGGCGCACGGCTGGGTTACACCGTGGCGATCGCCATCTGGACCGTCAGCCACATGGCGCATGGCCTCGCCAGCGGGCTGATCAGCTTTGCGATCGCGCGCTTCGGCCTGGGTCTGGGCGAATCCGGCAACTTCCCTTCGGGCATCAAGGCAGTAACCGAGTGGTTTCCGCAGCGCGAGCGGGCCTTTGCGATCGGCCTGTTCAATGCGGGGGCCAATGTCGGCGCGATCATCACGCCGCTGCTCATTCCGTTGCTGGTGCTGTGGTTCGATTGGCGCGCAGCCTTCTACATCACCGGCATCTTCGGCGTTTTGTGGCTGATTGCCTGGCTGCGCCTGTACCGTCAGCCCGAACTGCACCCCCGTCTGAGCAGCGAGGAACTGAACTGGATCCGTCAGGACCCGGCCGATACGGGCGCTGCCATTCCCTGGTCGCGCCTGCTGTTCAAGCGCGAGACCTGGGCGTTCGCGCTTGGCCGACTGCTCATCGACCCCATCTGGTGGTTCTTCCTGTTCTGGCTGCCGGGCTATATGTTCGATCGCTACAATCTCGACCTGAAGACCTTCGGCCTGCCGCTTGCGGCGATCTATCTGATTTCCGATTTCGGCAGCATCGCCGGGGGATGGTTGTCGTCGCGCCTGATCCGGGCAGGGTTTACCGCCAATGTTGCGCGCAAGATGACGATGCTGCTGTGCGCGGTGTGCGTGCTGCCGATCTGGTTTGCCCAGTCGATCGACAATGTCTGGGCTGCAGTCCTGGTCATCGGCCTTGCGACTGCAGCCCATCAGGCGTTTTCCGCCAATCTCTTCACCCTGCCATCCGACATGTTTCCGCGCGGCGCGGTCGCATCAGTGATCGGCATCGGTGGCACCATGGGAGCGCTGGGCGGCATGGGGATGTCGCTGTTCACCGGCTATATCCTCGACACCACCAACAGCTACCAGCTGCTCTTCGCGATCTGCGCCAGCGCCTATATCGCAGCGTTGGTCGTCATCCATTTGCTCAGCCCCCGGCTGGCGCGGGTCGCCCCATGAGCCGGTGCCACACCAACCCGCTCGCACCGGCGCCGATGCTGGCGGCAATCAGCGCTATCCGCCGGTGGAATCCGGCGCACTCCCTTCCCGCCCCCGGCCTCGGGCCTGGATGCGGGCGCAGATTTGACAACGGGCGGGACCAACCTGCTTTCGATAGGACGTTACTGGAGAGTTTGAAGGCATGAACAGACAGCCCAAGCGGCCATTCCGGTCGCGCGAGTGGTTCGCAGCGCCGGGCCGCAGCGACATGGCCGCGCTCTATCTCGAGCGATTCATGAATTATGGCCTGACCCCTGCCGAGTTGATGTCGGGCAAGCCGATCATCGGCATCGCGCAATCCGGCTCGGACCTCTCGCCGTGCAACCGCATCCATCTCGACCTGGCGCGCCGGGTGCGCGAGGGCATCCGCGATGCGGGCGGCATTCCGATGGAGTTTCCGCTCCACCCGATTTTCGAGAACTGCCGCCGCCCCACCGCTGCGCTCGACCGCAATCTGGCCTATCTCGGGCTGGTCGAGATCCTCAACGGCTATCCCATCGACGCGGTGGTGCTGACCACCGGCTGCGACAAGACCACACCGGCGCAGGTCATGGCAGCCTCGACCGTCGACATTCCGGCGATCGTGCTTTCGGGCGGACCGATGCTCGATGGCTGGCACGAAGGCGAACTGGTGGGATCGGGCACCGTGATCTGGCGCAGCCGCCGCAAGCTGGCGGCGGGCGAGATCGACGAGGCCGAGTTCCTGGCGCGGGCCACCGACAGCGCCCCGTCTGCCGGGCATTGCAACACGATGGGCACCGCCTCGACGATGAACGCGGTGGCCGAAGCTCTGGGCCTGTCGCTGCCCGGCTGTGCCGCCATCCCGGCCCCCTATCGCGAGCGCGGCCAGATCGCCTATGAGACCGGACGCCGTGCGGTCGAGATTGCCTATGAGGATCTGCGCCCCTCGCAGATCCTGACCCAGGCCGCCTTCCGCAACGCCATCGCCACCGTGACCGCCATCGGCGGATCGTCCAATGCGCAGCCGCATATCGTCGCGATGGCGCGCCATGCCGGCATCGAGGTCACGCCGCAGGACTGGATGCAGGCCTATGAGCTCCCGCTGATCGTCGACATGCAGCCCGCAGGTCGCTTTCTGGGCGAGCATTTCCACCGCGCCGGCGGCGTCCCCGCCGTATTGTGCGAACTGCTGGCGGCCGGTGTGATCGACGGCGAGGCGATGACCATCACCGGGCAGACCATGGCTGCCAACCTTACGGGGCGCGAAAGCCGCAACCGCGAGGTGATCCGCGCCTATGATACGCCGCTGATGGAGCGCGCGGGCTTTCTGGTGCTGCGCGGCAATCTGTTCGATTTCGCCATCATGAAGACCAGTGTCATCGGCGAGGACTTCCGCAACCGCTATCTCTCGCGCCCCGGTGCGGAGAACATCTTCGAAGGCCGGGCGATCGTGTTCGACGGGTCGGACGACTATCACCATCGCATCAACGATCCCGCGCTCGCGATCGACGCCGATTGCGTGCTGGTGATCCGCGGCGCGGGCGTGATCGGCTGGCCGGGATCCGCCGAAGTCGTCAACATGCAGCCGCCCGATGCGCTGATCCAGCAGGGCATCATGAGCCTTCCGACACTCGGCGACGGTCGGCAATCGGGCACGTCCGACAGCCCTTCGATCCTCAACGCCTCGCCCGAGAGTGCGGCAGGCGGCGGGCTGTCGTGGTTGCAGACCGGCGACGTGATCCGGGTCGATCTCAACACCGGGCGCTGCGACGCGCTGGTCGACGCGGCCGAGATCGCCCGGCGCCAGCGGGACAATCCGGCCCCGCCGGTTCCAGCCAGCAACACACCCTGGGAAGAGCTGTACCGCGAAAAGACCGGGCAGCTGGCCGAAGGCGGCGTGCTGGAAATGGCCATCAAGTATCGCGGTACGTCGCACAAGACACCAAGGCACAACCACTGACATGCAGACAGCGCCCTTCAGACCCTCGATCAACGCGATGCTGGCAGGTGCCTGCATCCTTGCCAGCATCAGCCCTGCTCTCGCCGCAGAGCTCGACCCCGCCTTTGCATCCCACGCGGTGATCCAGCGCGACAGGCCGATCCCGGTGAGCGGCACTGCCGACCCCGGGGAAACCGTGACGGTCGAGATCGGCGCGCATGTCGGCACGGCGGTGGCAGGCCGCGATGGCCGCTTCCGCATCGTGCTGCCGGCAATGGCGGCGGGTGGCCCCTATCGCATCACGGTGGCTGCGCGCAGCGGCGCCAGTGTCGCCGAAGACGTGCTGATCGGCGATGTGTTCCTGTGCTCGGGCCAGTCCAACATGGAAATGACGATCGCGGAATCGCAGGACAGCCGCACCCAGATCGCCAACTCTGCCGACGATGGCATCCGAATGATGACCGTGCCGCGCCAGACTGCGCTCGACCCGCGCGTCACGTTCGAAAAGCCACCCCGGTGGGATGTGGCCAGCCCCCAGACGGCGGGCGCATTTTCCGCCGCGTGCTTCTACATGCTCAAGGATCTGCGCCGGACGGTCGATGTTCCGCTGGGCGCGATCCACAGCAGCTGGGGCGGAACCCGAATCAGCAGCTGGATGTCCGATGAAGCGCTCGGCCAGACCGGAGCTGCGGCAGACGTGCAACTGCGCCAGCTCCGCGCCAGGGACCCCACCAGCGCCCAGCGCGGCTTCGGCACGCGGTGGGAGGGCTGGTGGCGCGCGGCGCACAAGGATGCGCCGTGGATGCCCGATGCAAAGCGCGACTGGCGACCGGTTCCGAAGATCGGATATTGGGAGGACTGGGGCGATCCGGAGCTGGTCGAGTACAACGGCTTCATGTGGCTACGCCGCGAGCTGGTGCTCTCTGCGGCCCAGGTTGCGCAGGGCGCGACACTCGATCTGGGCCTTCTCGACGATCAGGACGTGGTCTGGATCAACGGCCGTCCGGTGGGCGGCGGTGGCAGCATCTCGACCCCGCGACGCTATGCGCTGCCCAAGGGATCGCTGAACGCGGGGCGCAATGTCATCACCGTAAATGTCAACGATCTGTGGGGCAAGGGCGGGATGGCAGGACCCGCCGATAGCATGGCTTTGACCTTGCGCGATGGCCAGCGCCTGCCGCTCGGCGAGGGCTGGTCCTATTCGCCCGACCGGCGCCGCGCGCCCGGCATGCCGCGCCCGCCCTGGGACGATACCGCAGGGTCCGGCAATCTCTACGCTGCGATGATCGCGCCATTGGGCAGCCCCGCGCTGAAGGGGGTCGCCTGGTATCAGGGCGAATCCGACACTGCGCTCCCCGGCTATGCTGACCGTCTGAGCGCGATGATCGCGGCATGGCGCGTCCAGTTCGACACGCCGGATCTGCCATTCGCGATCGTCAGCCTGGCGGGCTTCGGCACGCCGGCGGCCACGCCCAATGCCAGCGGATGGGCCGATGTCCGCAACGACCAGCGCAAGGTCGCCGCGAACGATCCGAGGGTCGGCCTCGCGCTCACCCTCGATATCGGCGATCCGTTCGATGTCCACCCGGGCGAAAAGCGCGAACTGGGCCGGCGGCTTGCCCGCACGATGCGCGCGATTGCCTATGGCGGCACGGAGTCTGCGTCAGGGCCGTCGGTACGGTCCGTCACGCGCGGCGAAAACGCGGTGGTCGTGACCTTCGACGGCGTGACAGGGTCGCTGGTGGCACGCGGCAGCCGCGAGGCGATCGGCTTCGAGCTGTGCGGCACGGATCAGGCCAGCTGCCGGTTCGTACCGGGCGTCATTCGGGGCAACCAGGTGACCCTGCCCCAGGATGGCGCCGCCGCGACACGCGTGCGCTATGCCTGGGCCGACGCACCGACCATCAACCTGTTCGATGGTGCGGGACTGCCCGCCGGTCCGTTCGAGCTGCCGATCCCCTGAGCGGTCAGTCGATGCGCAGATCGTCGTGCCCGCGCAGGGAACACCAAGCATCGCAATACCATGACCATCGCCGATCCGCACGCTGTACCGAAGGATCCGATGCGGGTGGCGCACCGGTGTCCTGGCTGCGACCCGAGGACCAATGCGCCACCCTGTCTGCGGCCTGAGACAGCTTGCTCAAGCCATGGCGCCAGAAAACCGCGTCCAATCTAAAACCGCAATATTGTTTCCGACCTATTTCCCATTTTGGAACTAAAACGCGCCGAAGCGAGACGAAAAAACAGCAGCTTTCTAAACTTCAATTATAGCGATTATTGCAGTTACCGCTCCCCCGGCCGACGGTCAGAAAAATCGGCGCAGGGGGAAGATTGCTTCGGGCCTTTGCGATCGGGTTCGCTATAGATGGCTGCCTCATGCACATCGTGTCCCTTTAGGCCCGTCCCGTGGCATCCCAGACCGGCCAGCGCATCCTGCTGCTGCTCAACGCGAAATCGCGGGAAGGCCTCGCGGCGCTGGGGCCTGTCTCCGCCCGGTTCGAAGCCGGCGGTTTTGATGTCCTTGTCGAGCCCTTCGAGAACCTGCCCGAAATCGCGCGCGATATCACCCGCCTCCACCAGTCCGCCGACGCGATCGTGGTGTGCGGAGGCGATGGGTCGATCTCGTCGGCAGCGCCTGCGGTGATCGAAAGCGGACTGCCGCTCGGCATCATTCCCGCCGGGACCGCGAATGATCTGGCGCGGACGCTGTCCATCCCGCTCGATTTTGCAGCGGCGGCCGATGTCATCATGGCTGGCCACCGGCGGCAGATCGATGTCGGGATGGTCAATGGCCATGCCTTTTTCAATGTGGCGAGCATCGGGCTCAGCAGCGAGCTGGCCCAGAAGCTTGATCCGGCAATCAAGAAGCGCTTCGGCAGGCTGGGCTATGCCGTTGCCGCGCTGCGCATCCTGACCACCGCCAAGCTGTTTGGTGCGCGGATCGTCGAAAAGGGCCGAACGACACGGGTCAAGACCTACCAGATCGCCATCGGCAATGGTCGGCTGTACGGCGGGGGCAATATCGTCGAGCAGAATGCTGCAATCGATGACGGCGCGCTGGACCTCTACAGCCTGGAAATGCGCAACATGTGGAAGCTCGCCCTGATGGTCCGCGCTTTCAGGAGCGGCACGCATGGCGCATGGAAGGAAGTCCGCACCGCGCGGTGCGTCGAATTCGATATCGAGACTCGCCGTCCGATGCCAATCAACACCGATGGCGAGATCGTCACCGCCACGCCCGCGCATTTTCGGGTGATGCCCGGTGCGATTTCGGTCTATGCGCCGCCCGATAGAGGCCCCCCTGGCGGAAGGCCCAAGCTGTATCACGGCTGACGCCAGAGGCCGCTGAACAGAGGGTTGGGAAACCGCAACGCTCTGCGCAGCCTGGCCCCACCGCCGGAAGATGCAACAACACAGGACATGTCATGACCAGCAAACGAACGACAGAGGCGCTCGGTCTCGATTTCGGCACGACCAACACCGTCGCATCGCTGGCGACGCCGGATGGCACCGCGCAGCTGGTTCATCTCGGAAGCGGGGCGACGGCCAGCGCCGTGTTCCGCTCTGCCCTGTGCTTCTGGGAGGACGAGCGGGCATGGCAGGGTGTCGCGCATGAGGCCGGGCCCTGGGCGATCGAGGAATATCTGCAGTCGCCGCTGGATTGTCGGTTCATCCAGTCGTTCAAGAGCGTGGCCGCCAGCCCCATGTTCGAACGGGCGATGATCTACAACCGCCCCTACCGGTTCGAAGAGCTGGGCGGCATCTTCCTCAAGCACCTGATCTCGCATGCCAATGGCGTGCTGGACGCACCGCCTGCCCGCGTCATTGTCGGCCGCCCGGTCGAATATGCCGGGGCCAGAGCGGACGCTCAACTGGCCCGGCAGCGCTACGACCTGATGTTCGAGGCGCTGGGCACCGAAATTCTCTATGTCTATGAACCGCTGGGCGCGGCGCACAGCTATGCGACGAGGCTCGACCAGCCTGCCACGATCCTGGTGGCTGATTTCGGCGGCGGCACAACCGACTTTTCGGTGGTCACCATTGCCGAGCCCGGCGCGCCGCGCCGCTGCGTCCCGCTGGCATCGGCGGGGATTGCGATCGCAGGCGATCAGTTTGACTATCGGATTGTCGATCATCTGGTTCTGCCGCTGCTCGGAAAAGGCAGCCAGTACCGGTCGTTCGGCAAGATTCTCGACATCCCCGGCGGGCATTTCTCGGACTTTGGCAACTGGTCGCGGCTCGCGATGATGCGCAATCGCCGCACGCTCGACGAGCTGCGGCGGCTGCAGCGCGATGCCCTATCCCCGGACCAGATCGGTCGCATGATCGCGCTGATCGAGAACGAGCAGGGATTTGCGCTGTACGACGCAGTCGGAACGCTGAAGCGCGCGCTTTCGCAGGCCGAGACGGCAAGCTTTGCCTTCTCCGGGGGCGGTGTCGAGATCGAAGCCGAGGTCGAGCGCCATCAGTTCGAACAGTGGATCGCAGCCGATCTGCTGCGCATCGAAGCCGCGATGGACAAGGCGCTGGCGCAGGCAGGCGTAGCGCCGGGCGCCATCGACCGCGTGTTTCTGACCGGCGGTTCGTCGCTGATCCCCGCGATCCGGGCCGTGTTCGAGCGCCGTTTTGGGGCAGACCGCATCGCCACGGGCGACGAGCTGACGTCGATTGCCCATGGACTTGCCCTCATCGGAATGGACGATGATCCGGGCCAGTGGGCGGATTGACGATGGCTGCCTGCGCCTGTCGAATGGTCGTCTGCTGAAGTCCCGAACCAAGCCGGCTCAGCGCCACCTGGGTCCGGCGACCGCCAGCCCCCGCGCCTCGAGCTGATCGAGCACGCCCTGTTTCTCGGCCAGCACCCCCAGCGGCACGACCGCGAGAGTCACCCCTTCGCTCGCCGCCGCCTCGGCGATCAGTCGCGTCCATTGGTCCCGGATTTCGCCGCCCAGGTCCTCATCGGCCCATGGCCAGCAGGTGTTGAGCGCGATCTCGAGCGGATTGGCCATCACCGCCGGGATATCGAACCGGCGCCAGGCATTGCCGCGGGCCTCGATGACGGCGGGGCCCGCCTCGGTCGCGGTCATCGCCGCTTCCAGACAGCCGATGTGGCTGGCGGGCGCGGCCGCTGCCAGATTGTCCAGCAGGTCTTCGCCGCGAAACCGCTCGGGCCGGACGATGGCGATGTCGGCGCGCGCGGCGGCCTTTTGCACGATATCGGTGGCATCATCGGTGGTGGCATCGTCGAAGTCGAGCCGCCGCGCCAGCAGGTCGAACGCGGACATCAGAAAACTGGCCCGATCATAATCGGCCTTGTACCGGGTCTCCAGCGCAGCCAGCCGCGCGCGCTGTTCCACCGTCAGATAGCTCGCCGCCACCTTCTTGTCGGGCAGTTTGGTGAAGCTGCCGCCGCGAAAGATCAGTCGCAGGACATCGCCGGGCGAGAATTTCGGCGCGGCACGCAGGATCACTCGGCGCGCTTCGCCGGTGGCATCGCGCAACCGCTCCGGCTCCCACGGCGTGCTTTTGGGGACCGCGCGGATTTCACCCACCAGCAGCACGGTTCCGGTCGGCGTATCGATCGTCCACATCGGTGCGCCCGACCGCTTGGCACTGACCACGATTTCATTTTCCGGCGGCGGCACCTGTGCATGTGCGGGGGCGGATGCGGCAGGCATCAGCAGGCTTGCCGCCAAGGACAGAAGCACCGTCTTCATCGCCCTGCCCGCCCGTCAACCGGTGATGGGTTGCCCGGCGAGTGCGTCACGGGCGCAGTGGCGGCCGCCTGTTCGGCGAGGCGCGCGGCATAAAGCCCCATCCGGTTTCGCACCGGGGCATCATTGCCCACATTTGCCGGCAGACCAAGGTCCGGCAGCCTCTCGCGCGCGGCCACGCTGCCGCCAGCAGGATCGGCGGCGATCGCAGCGAGAATGGCGGCACGCCTGTCGGCGGGCAGGCGCGTGTTCAGCTCGTCCGCGACCAGCCCCGCCAGGTGGGATTGCAGCGGCTCGGTATCATACAGATCGGCCACCGCAGCGATCAGCAACAGGTTCCGTGCCCGCTGGACAAGGTCCGGATCGGCAGCGGCGGGCCAGGTTTCGATCTGGCGGCGAACGCGGGCGAGCGCGCTGGCGGTTGCAGCATCGGGCGGCGTGGTCGCCATCGGCGCAATCGCCCCGGCGGGCGCCGCCGCCAGAGCAAGATCGGCGCGTGGCATCGGCGGACCGGGGTGGTTCCAGACCCATGCGGACAGGGCAAGCCACGCGGTGAACATCAGGGCATAGGGCCAGCGGCGCGGCCAGAGACTGGCCACCAGCAGCGTGACGCCCGCCGTGCCGGCGAGCGCGACGAGCGCCGAGCCGGCCGCGCGCGTCCCCGTGCCTGTCAACGCGGTCTGGATCGCCACGCTGGACCATTGCGCGGGCAACAGCACCAGCAGCCAGTCCGGCAACGCCCCCGGCATGGCCGAGGCTGTCAGCAGCATCGCCGCCTCCCCGCCCACGACGAACACCGCGATCCACCAGCCCTTGTCGGCCGCACTGCGGGCAAACAGCTTGCCCCGCGCGGCAAAGCTGATGCTGGACACGATCATTGCCAGACCGGTGGAAAACGGATGCGGCAAGGGCGGCATGCCAAGCCCGCGGGCAAGCAGCAGAAGCCCGGCGCCGGCGAGCAGGGCCAGCAGCACCCCGAGCCAGAAGCGCCCGGCGACCGCGGCGGCGATCATGCCGACACCCATCAGGCCAACCGCGAGGATCGGACCGCCCACCAATGTCAGCGGTGCAGGTGCGGGAGTGTCTGCCAGCAACGTCATCGCCAGCGCGGGCGCTGCGACCCCGGCCAGCACCACGGTCGGCCACGCCAGATAAGGCAAGGCCAAAGGCTGAGAGTGCGACAGGGGCTTCATGCGATGGACACTGGTGGAACCGCCAGCGCTTGTCGAGCAGGAACGATCGCTAGCGCCCGCCACGGGACCGAAGGCGGCCCCGCCCGTTCAGGCGCTTTCACGCAACCGTGGACAGGCAAAGCTCGAACGTGCTGCCCTCTCCCGGCGCGCTGTGTTTCAGGCGAATGGTACCGCCATGCAGTTCGACCAGCTGCTTGACCAGCGCCAGACCGATCCCCAGCCCGTCCTGCTTGATTGTGCCGTCGACATCGACCTGTTCGAAGATCCCGAAGATCCGCCCCTGCTGCTCGGGCGCGATGCCGATGCCATTGTCGCTGACCTCGATCCGGACCCCATCGCCCTCGACCCGCGCGATGACGCGGATTTCCCCCGACGCGGGGGTGTATTTCGCGGCATTGCTGACCAGGTTGCCGATGATCTGCGCCATGCGGGCGTGGTCGGCATGCAGAAACACCGGTTCTTCAGGCAGTTGCAGGTGCAGCTGATGCCCGGCCTCGTCGATCGCGGGGCGCGATGTCTCGACCGCAAAGGCCAGCACGTCGTTCAGGGCCAGCCGATCGCGCTGCAGCGAGATCTTGCCCTGCTCGATCCGCGAGATATCGAGCAGATCCTCCACCAGCCGGGTCATGTGCGTCAGATAGCGCGCCATCGAGGTGCGGATTTCGCCCTCCACGCTCTGTCCCTTGCGCCGCTCGAGCATGATCAGCCCGGCATTCAGTGCCATGATGGGGTTGCGCAGCTCGTGCCCGAGCACCGCCAGAAAACGGTTCTTCTGAAGATCGGCCTGCTTGAGCGATTCGGTCAGCGCGGCAAGTTCGTCGCGCTGCGCTGCCAGTTGCCGGCGCTGGTTATAGAGCTCCAGAAACACCCGCGCCTTCGACCGCAGGATATCGGCCTCGATCGGCTTCTGGATGAAGTCGACCGCGCCGGCCTCATAGCCCTTGAACCGCCGCGTGCCATCGCCTGCGCCAGCGGTGACGAAGATGATCGGGATATGGCGCGATCGTTCGCTGTTGCGCATGAACTCGGCCAGCTCGAAGCCGTCCATGCCCGGCATCTGCACGTCAAGAAAGGCCAGCGCATAGTCCTTGACCAGCAGCAGCTCGAGAGCCTCTTCGCCGCTGCGCGCGGTGTCGCAGCTCAACCCTTCGCGGCGCAGCAGCGCATTCAGGGCAATCAGGTTTTCCTCGAGATCGTCGACCAGCAGGATGCGGCCCGGATCATCAGCCATTGCCATCACGCTGCCTCCTGCCGCAAGTGAACGACGATCTCGTCGATGCTCAGTGACCGTGCTTGCGGGCAGGCTTCGAGCGCGGCGAGCGGCATGGTGGGCATTTCGGCCGTGCTGGGGTCCTGGACGATGGTCGTGCCACCTGCGGCACCGATCGCGCGGAGACCCCGGGCACCATCATGGTTGGCGCCGGTGAGGATGATCGCCGTCACGTCCTGCCCCAGTGCATCGGCAGCGGTCTCGAACAGCACATCGATGGCAGGGCGCGAAAAGTTGACCGGCTCGTCGGATGACAGGGCAATCGACAGGTCCTTCTCGATCAGCATATGATAGCCGGGAGGCGCGAAATAGACCGTTCCGTGCTGGAGCATTTCCTTGTCCTCGGCCTCTTTGACTTCCAGCAGGCATCGGGCCCGCAGCAAGTCGACCAGCGGGTTGTCGGCTCGCTGCGGCACGTGCAGCACGATCAGGATCGGGCAAGCGAATTCCGGCGGCAAGGCGGTCAGTATCCACGACAGCGCCTGAACCCCGCCCGCAGACGCGCCGATGACCACCGCCCTGGTCATGCCCCGGTCCGTTGGTAGATTTTTTCTTCGCGCACGAATTCGCCAAAGGCGTCGGCATGCGCCGAAAACCGCAGGCTCTCCTTCGACCCCAGCCCCAGAAAACCCCGGCGCGCGAGCGAATCGCGGAACAGTCCGACGGCGCGATCCTGCAATTCGCGGTCGAAATAGATCAGCACATTGCGGCAGGAGATCAGGTGCATCTCGCCGAAGGCCGCGTCGGTGACCAGGCTGTGGTCGGAAAACACGACCTGGCTGCACAGCGCCTTGTCGAACACCGCGCGCCCGTAATTGGCAGTGTAATAATCGGACAGCGAAGAACGCCCACCCGATTGCTGATGGTTTTCGGTGAACAGCCGGATCCGGTCGAGCGAGTACACCCCGGCCTGCGCGGCCTTGAGTGCGGACGGATTGATGTCGGTGGCGTAGAACAGCGTCTTCTTGGCCAGCCCCTCCTCGTGAAACAGGATGGCGAGCGAATACAGCTCTTCGCCATGGCTGCAGCCGGCGACCCACACCTTGAGCGAGGGATAGGTATGCAGATGCGGGATGACCTTCTCGCGCAAGGCCCGGAAATAGGAAGGATCGCGAAACATCTCGCTGACCTGAACAGTCAGGAAATCGAGCAGCCGGGGCAGCAACGTCGCATCGCGCAGCACCGCAGCCTGGATTTCCGAGATGCTCTCATAGCCCAGCTGCGCGCGCGCCTGCACCAGCCGGCGCTTGATCGAGGCGCGGGCATAATGCCGGAAATCATAGTGATAATGCTGGTACAACGCCTCCAGCAGCAGCTGGATTTCGATGTCCTCGATCGAGCTGGGCACTAGCGCGGCATCCATACCCGCACCAGCGACAGCAGCTTGTCCACGTCGATGGGCTTGGCCATATAATCGTTGGCTCCCGCATCGAGGCAGTTCTGCTGGTCATCCGGCATGGCCTTGGCGGTGAGCATGATGACCGGCAGCTTGGCCCATTTCGGGTTGCTGCGCATCGTGCGGACTGCGGTCAGCCCGTCCATCACCGGCATCATCACATCCATCAGCACCAGGTCGATCGGTTGATCGGCCCCGTCGGCGCTTGCCTCCAGCATATCGAGGGCCTCCTGGCCGTTGCGCGCGATCTTGGCGATCACGCCGCGCGGTTCCAGAACGCTGGTAAGCGAATAAACGTTCCGCACGTCATCCTCGACAATGAGCACGCGCCGCCCTTCCAGCGCGGCATCGCGATGCCGTGCCTTTTCGAGCATCCGGCGTTGCTCGGGCGGCATTTCGGCAACCACCTGGTGGAGGAAGAGCGACACTTCGTCGAGCAGCCGTTCGGGCGACTTTGCCCCCTTGATGATGATCGAGCTGGAATAGCGGCGCAGGCGCTGCTCTTCCTCGGACGTCAGATCGCGCCCAGTGTAGATGATCACCGGCGGATAGGCGCGGTCGGTATCCTGGCTGAGCTCCTCCAGCAGCGAAAAGCCCGAGGCATCGGGAAGCGCCAGATCGAGCACCATGCAATCGAACGGTTCGCTGCGCAGCAGCTCGAGGCACCGCGCCACGGTTCCCACGCCCACGGTTTCGACATCCTGCGACTTGAGCAGTTCCGACACCGCATCGCGCTGGACCTCGTTGTCCTCGACGATGAGCACTCGCCGCATCGAGGATGCAAGCTTCTGCTGCAGCCCGGCCAGCACCTCGGCGAGCCGCTCGCGCTGCACCGGCTTTTCCAGATAGCCGATGGCGCCCAGCGCCAGCGCGGTCTGGCTCTGGTCGGCACCCGAGATCACGTGAATCGGGATGTGCCGGGTTTCGTCCTGGTGCTTGAGATGATCGAGCACGGTCAGCCCCGACTGGTCGGGCAGGCCAATATCAAGCACGATCGCGCTGGGCTTGTAGTCGCGCGCGACGTCGATCGCCTCCTGCGCGGTCCCTGCGACGATGCACTGGAAGCCCATTTCGTGCGAAAGGTCGCAGACAATCGATGCAAAGGTCGGATCGTCCTCGATCACCAGCAACAGCCGTTTGCCGGTGTCGAGCGCATTGCGATCGTCTTCGATACCCGCAGGTCGCGGCCTGGCTGCCGGGCGGGGCCTGGCCGGTTGCGGGCTGGCGACCGGTGTCTGCGGCGCGGCACGCGCCTGTTCGCGCACGGGCACCCTGGAAGGATCGTAGACCGCAGGGATGGTGAGCATGAACCGGCTGCCTGCGCCGACCTCGCTGTCCACGGTGATCGCACCGCCCAGCAGCCGGGCCAGTTCGCGCGAGATAGACAGGCCCAGACCCGTCCCGCCATAGCGCCGGCTGATCGAGCCATCGGCCTGCTGGAACGCGTCGAAGATGCTGTCCTGCTGTTCCTTCGTGATGCCGATGCCGGTATCGGCGACCGTCAGCGTCACGGTGTCGTCGTCCGCCGATGCCACGGTCAGGCGCACGCTGCCCCGCTCGGTGAACTTGAGCGCATTCGACATCAGGTTCTTGAGGATTTGTTCCAGGCGCATGCGATCGGAAACCAGGGTGCGCGGGCAATCGGCGGAGAGCTCCAGCGCCAGTGTCAGCCCCCGCTCGTCGGCAATCGGCTGGAACACCTTCTGCAGATCGCCCAGCAGCCGGTCGACCGGCACCGACGCCGGCTGGATTTCGATATGCCCCGCCTCGATCTTGGAAAGATCGAGAATGTCGTTGATGAGATTGAGCAGATCGTTGCCCGACGACTGGATCGTCTGCGCAAACCGGACCTGCTCGGCCGACAGATTGCCATCGGGATTGTCACCCAGCAATTTGGACAGGATCAGCAGCGAGTTGAGCGGGGTGCGCAGTTCGTGGCTCATGTTGGCCAGGAAGTCGGTCTTGTACTGGCTGGCCTGTTCCAGCTCGCGCGCCTTGAGCTGCAAGGTGGCGCTGGCGCGCTCCAGCTCGTCGCGCTGGGTTTCGAGAGTCTGCGCCTGCTCTTCCAGCTGACTGTTGGTCTGTTCGAGTTCGACCTGCTGCAGTTCGAGCCGCGCCTGCGATTCGCGCAGCGCCGTCCCCTGCTCTTCGAGCTCCTCGTTCGAAACCCGCAGCTCTTCGGACTGCGCCTGAAGCTCGCTGGCCTGATGCTGGGTCTCCTCCAGCGCATCCTGCAGGCGTTCGCGGAACCTTGCCGAGCGCAATGCGATGCCGATGGCGCCGGACGCCTCGTCGAGCAGTTCGAGCACCACGGGATCGACGGGATCGAAAAAGCCGAGCTCGATCACCGCGTTGACGGTATCGTCGGCCTTGGCCGGGGCGATCACCAGATGGCGCGGCGCCGAGCGCCCGAGCGATGATCCGACCGTGAGATAGCCCGGCGGGACATCGTTGAGGACCATGATGCGACCATCGACCGCGACCTGGCCCATCAATCCCTCGTTGAGCGCAAACTGGCTGGGGATATCCGCATCGCCGGGCACGCCCAGCACGCTGGCGCGCCGGAAGCTGCCGCCCTCACCCTTGAACAGCGCGCCCGCCGGACTGCCCGTCCGCTCGTGCAGGAAGGCGAGGATGGCTGCGGCGAGTTCGGAAATGGTCCTGTCGCCCATCATCGCCTTGGCAAGATCAGCCTGCGCCGCCTGCAGCCACTGCTGGCGCTCGCGGCTGCGCGTGTTGCGCATGAACAGGATGAAGATCGCGATGGTCAGACCAATGCCGCTGAGGCTGGTGATGACGGCACTCACGACTGCCGCCTGCGAGGCGGCGGCCATCGCCGCAAGGCGGGTCTGGCGGATTCGCTGTTCTTCGCGGGTCATGCGGGCGACCTGATCGCGAATGGCATCCATGACATTCTTGCCGCGATCGGTGTTGAGTGCAGCCACTGCGGCCTCGACACCGCCGGTCCGTCGCACCTCGATCACCTCGGCCATGATCCGCATTCTGGCCATCACGCGGTTTTGCAGCGTGGAAAAGGTCTCCTGTTGCACCGGGTTGGCGCGGGTCAGGCGCTCGAGCTTGCGCAGCTCGTCGTCGGCCCGCGCGACACCTTCGGCATAAGGTTCAAGATAGACGTCCCGCCCGGTGAGCAGATAGCCGCGCTGCCCGGTTTCGGCATCGAGCATCGCGGACAGCACATCGTCGAGCGTGGTGAGAACGGCGTGGGTGCGCCGGATCTCGCGTTCGCTGGTACGCACATTGGCGATGTTGAGATAAGCGATGGCGGCGCTGATCACGAAAAAGGCGATGCCAACGGCCAGCCCCACGACTGCCCATCTGCCCGCAAGGCTTTGTGCATGCGACGTTCCGCTGGCTTTTTTCACGCTGTCTCTTTTCGCTATCGGCAAGGCCCCCTGCTTAGCGAAGGGCATCGTCAAAGCACAAGGACCCATTGTCCGCCATCGCAGGCACAGCTAGGCGACCTGGCAGGCCAGCAACCCGCCATGGCCCAGAACGATCACGATTACACCACGCCTTGCGGATCCTGCGGAGACGTAGTCAAAGGCGTTTTTTACGGAACGGTCTTGCACGATCCCGACATGCGGGCAGCGAGAATGATCTTGGGGCCTGCAACCTGCGCGCGCGCCTGCTCCAGCGCGGGTTCGGCATAGCCTTGCATCCCGTCTTCGCCGCCGGCGCTGGCGACCAGCGCGGACCGCCATGCGGCAATGCGGCCGTCGAGCATTTTCACCGTATAGTCTTCCGGAAAGGTTTCGCGCCCGTTTTGCGCGATACGCTCTCGAATGGCGACCCAGGTTGCCCAGCATTGGGCGAATTCGCCCGTGGTGACAGGGCTGGTGGTCGATTGCTCGCCCGCCTTGACATGGCTGGCCAGGTCAAGGCCCTCGGTGGCCACCACCCCTTTGGCGCGCGCCGTGCACAGCGCCGAGCCGGGGTTGATCCGGCAGATATTGTCCAGCCGTTCCTTGTCGGACATCGGCTGGGCAGCGACCGGCGAGGACTGAAACGCGCATATGACGCCAAGCGCGACAAGGGCAACGGGGGCATTGATCCGGTGTGTCATGGGTTCATCCTGATGGTGGAAAGGGTGAGGTTTCAGTCGGGCAGGCACACGCGGTCGCGGCCGGCGGCCGCCGCAGCGCAGTTCTCTCTGCGTTGCCGCTTCCAGGTTTCCATCGCCTGGTCGGCCAGCGAAGGTCCGGAAGGCGCAGCCGGCCGGGAGACGGCGCGACCGGTGGAGCGCGCGGACTGGCGTGCGAAGATCATGTCGGCCTCGGCCAGCTTTTCGGCCGCTCCGTCATAATTCTGCGCCGCGGATTTCTGCAGCCAATAGCGCGCCTGCTGGATGTCGAACGGCACCCCGTCGCCAGACCCATAAGCGATGCCCAGCATGTACTGCGCCATCGGCTCGCCGCGTTCTGCAGCATAGGCATAGAATTGCGCGGCCCTGGCCCGGTCTTGGGGCACCCCTTCGCCGATGGCATATTGCACGCCAAGGCTGGTGGCCGCCCAGACCGATCCGCCCTCCATGGCGCGCGCGTACCAGCGCGCCGCCTCGGCATAGTTCACGGGCACCCCCCAGCCCTTGTAGTAGATATGCGCGACATTTTCCTGCGCGGTCACATGGCCCTGATCGGCTGCCAACCGCATCCAGCGCAGATAGGCGGCAGGGTTCTTGGGCGGGTTGGTGTCCTCGGGCATATGCAGCAGGCCGACACGAAACTGCGCCTGGGCATTCCCCGCTCCTGCGGCTTTCAGCATGAAGTCGGCGCTTTTATCGGGATCGAGCGGCAGGCCCTGGCCGGTTCTGTAAGCCTGGGCGACTGCATAGAGATCGCAAGCATCGGTGCTCGTCAGGTTGAGCGGAGCGCCCGCCGGGCATTGCGGGGGACCGGGGACCTCACGCAGCATGAATGGCTGCGAACCTGCAGGCGGCGATGCGACCGGCGTGGCCGCGGGCACCGGCACGGAGGCAGCCTGCCGATGGGGCTCGGGGCATCGCTGGAACCGCTCGACATCCAGCGCCCAGCCGATGTCCTCGCTGGTCACCGACTGGCCGCTGGCAAGATCGGACAGGATCCTGCCATAGCGGGTGCAATCGATCGGCTGGGCCGCCGCATCGACCGAAATCAGGCTCGATGCAGCAACGGCCGCAAGAATCACGGTCGCAATCCTGATCGTCATACCGGTCAGCATCCGCCGAACAGTTTGCCCATCGCTGCCTCCTTCTGGTTCCAAGCGGTCTGATGGGCATTGCAAAGCAGAAGACGACCGATCGCCACACCCCGATTGGGGGGGATAGGCCGATGGGGGGACAGGTGCTGCAGATCGATCAGCTATCGGTCCTGCCGGCGCCGCCGATGCAGGAGAAAATTCGAAGCCGGAGGACATGGCTGAAGCGGACAAGCGATGAAAAACAAAGGCCTGGAGCGAGCTCTGGAGGTTCCGTCAAAGGAGGGGTTGGAGCGGGTAGAGGGAATCGAATTCCGCTTGTATAGCTCTCAAAAATAACGATATTTTTAAAGATCAGCAAAACAGGTCCATCAATCGTGCCCCCAAAATTTTTTTGTGAACGGGTTCGGTTCCAAAGCGTGGAATCCAACTCTACCGAAGCGCGATTCGTGTGACATTTTTTGACCCGCAGGTCCTCGAATTGAAAGCTATTGCGCACCAAAGCCGTGGTCTCTGTTTGGCTACACAGCCAGTCCAAAGCTGAGCCGGCGATCCAACTGGTAGATACCGAGCAATAAAGTTTAGGATAAGGGCGTTCCAGCAGGTAATCTTTGAATTTCAGCTCTCGACCCAGACCTGGACGTCCAGAATACTACGTTTGAATGTCTGAAGCCGCTGAAAGCAGCCAATCTTAGTCGCCTGCGCTACCTCGTTTGATTTGGCATTGTGAAACACAGGGTCGTTGGAAGGAATACCGACGATCTGTTCCCGTGCATCCATGCCGGACGATCTAGCCAATAGGTGCATCGGTCCATCGCGGGTTTGGTTTGGACCAGCAGGAGGCGACCAACTAAGCCCGTTGTAAGCGAAAAGACTGCGCGATGTCGCAGATGTAGAGGAGCTTGCAATGGATCCTGTAGCAATGGCACGCCGGCTTGGCGAAGGGCTGCTGTCATTTCCCGTCACGCCGTTTGCCGCAGATGGCAACATCGATTTCTCCGCGTTCCAGGATCATTGCAACTGGATGCTTCAGCATGACCTCTCCGGGCTGTTTGCCGCCGGCGGCACGGGCGAGTTTTTCTCGCTTACGCCGGAAGAGACTGTCGATGTGGTTCGTGCGGCTGGCGAAGTGCGCAAGGATGACGTGCCGGTTATTTCAGGTTGCGGTTATGGCACAGCCATTGCCACGCAGATTGCGCGCGGGGCGGAAAAGGCGGGGGCTGATGGCCTGCTGCTGCTGCCGCCCTACCTTGTGGGCTCGACCCAGGAAGGCCTTGCTGCCCATGTCGAGGCGGTGTGCCGCTCAACCGGGATGGGCGTGATCGTTTATAACCGCGACAATGCCATCCTTGAGGATGACACTCTGGCCCGGCTTTGCGAACGCAACGCCAATCTGGTTGGGTTCAAGGACGGCGTTGGTGACATCGAACTGATGCAGCGCGTCTATAACCGCATGGGTGACCGGTTGACCTACATCGGCGGACTTCCGACAGCGGAAACTTATGCCACGCCGTATCTGACAATGGGCGTGACGACCTATTCATCAGCCATCTTCAACTTCATGCCGGAATGGGCGCTGGCGTTTTATAATGCGGTGCGCACGGGCGATCACGCCTTCGTCCAATCGCAACTGCGCGATTTCGTGCTGCCCTATATTGGTTTGCGCAATCGCAGCCGGGGCTATGCTGTGTCCATCGTCAAGGCCGGGTGCCGGATTGTCGGGCGCGCGGTTGGGCCCGTGCGCGCACCATTGACCGATTTGACCGAGGCCGAACATGTTGAACTGCGCGGATTGATCAAGCGCGTTTCAAGCAAGGCACTCGCCGAAGTGAGTTGAAACACCTAGGAGCGAAGTTATGTTCGAATTGAGCCAACTTCGCTGCTTCGTCGCCGCCGCCGAAGAACTCCACTTCGGCCGCGCGGCAAGGCGCCTCAACATGACGCAATCACCGCTAAGTCGTCAGATCCAGTTGCTTGAACGCATTTTGGATGTGACCTTGCTGGAGCGCACAAGCCGCAATGTGGCACTAACGCCCGCGGGCCGCGTGTTCCTGATCGAGGCGCGGCGGATTGTCCGGCTTGCCGAGAATGCAGCGCTTTCAGCACGCCGCGTAGCGAAGGGCGATACAGGCAAAGTATCCATCGGCTTCACGGCGGTATCGGGCTATTCGCTGGTACCCCGGATCGTTGCCGATGCCGGTGCAGCGTTGCCCAACATCGATCTTGAACTGCACGAAATGGTATCAAGCGAGCAGACCGAGGCATTGCTGACCGGCATGGTTGATCTGGCCTTCATGCGTCCGCCGATCGTTCGCAGCGAATTCGACACCACGCTGGTCCTGTCCGAACCGCTGATGGTTGCGCTGCCCACTGGAGATGACCGCGCGGCAAGGGACGAACTGACACTGGCCGATCTCGATGCGCGCCATTTGGTGATGTATTCGCGCAAAGGAGCGGGCTATTTCAACGACATGCTGATGCGCTATTTTGATGAGGCTGCGATCAGCCCGCAAGTGCTGCAGCATGTCACCCAAATCCACTCGATGTTAGGGCTCGTGCGTGCAGGTGTTGCCGCTGCCATCGTCCCGCAATCTGCCGCTGACCTTCACCCTGATGCAGTCGAATTCCGCAAGCTGGTGACCAAGCCCGAAAAGCCAGTGGAATTGTTCATGGCGTGGAAGCGGGAAAACGCAAATCCCGCGTTGGGGGCAGTGCGTCGTCTATGCTTGCAAACCGTGACGGAATAACCCGCCAATCGTGACTGGCCAATCCGATCCTGTAGCGGCCACGCGCCACGGCCGCATAAAGCGTACGCGAAGGCGGCGTTCTGGTGTTTCGCGGCGTGCGTTATGGTGCAGATACGCAGCCAGTCCGTTTTGCCCGCGCGGCATTGCCAAAAGCCTGGGCCGATGTGCGGCCGGCACAGAATTATGCGCTGGCCGCGCCGCAAACCCGAGCTAAAGAGCCGACCAGCGAAGACTGCCTGTTTCTGAACATCTGGACGCCCGCGCTGGATCAGGCGCGCAGGCCGGTTATGGTCTATCTGCACGGCGGTGCACATGCACACGGCAGGATCAGATCCGCTTTATGATGGCTGCAATCTGGTCTTGCGTGGAGATGTGGTGGTTTTAGCGCTCAACCACCGCCTTGCCGGATTTGGCTATGGCTATTTTGCCAACCTTGGCGGCCCTGCCGAATCCGGCAACGTCGGCAACCTCGACATCTGCTTGGCGCTGGAATGGGTGCGTGACAACATTTCCGGGTTTGGTGGCGATCCTGCCCGGGTGATGATCTTTGGTCAATCGGGCGGCGGGGCCAAAGTCGTGTCGTTGATGGCGATGGAGCAAGCGCAGCCCTTGTTCCATAGCGCTGCAACGATGAGCGGACAGCATGTGACCGCAATTGGGCCTATGAACGCGACCCGTCGCGCTGCCGCTTGGATGGCCGCAGCCGGTACGCATGATTTTGCGCACTTCCGCAAAATGCCAATGGAACGGCTGGTTGAAGCGATGGGCGGGCCGGACCCGATTGAAGGTAAAGGTGAAATCAGCTTTGCCTCAACCCTCGATCACCGTGCCCTGAAGCGCCATCCATTCTACCCTGATGCGCCCGCAGAAGCGGCAGCGATACCGCTGATTATCGGCAATACGCATGATGAAACAGGCTATTGGCTGGCGGCCACGCTGAAGGCTGGCGATACGACATGGGATAATCTTGTCCCACGAATCACTGGGCAGATCGTTAAAGACGTCGATCCGCAATGGTTGGTCGAGAATTACCGCAGGCTCTATCCCGCCCGCACGCCGGGGCAATTGCTGCTGGCGATGTCCACCGCAACGCGATCATGGCCGGGCCATCTGGTACAGGCCGAAATGCGCGCCCGCCAAGGGACAGAAGCCGCTCCCGGCCCGACCTGGATGTACCAACTTGATTTCCCTGCGCCCGAAGCGGGCGGCGTATTGGGCGCATTTCACACGCTCGACATCGGGCTGGTCTTCGCCAACACGCATTTGCCCTCTGCCCGCACCGGCACGACGGTTGAGGCGGCAGCTCTGGCAGAACAGATGGCCGATGCATTTATCAGGCTGGCACGCAACGGCGATCCCAATGGCGGAAAACTGCCACAATGGCCGCGCTATACGCTTGAACGGCGCGAGACGATGATCTTTGACCGAGCCATCCGCGTTGAGCGCGACCCGCGCGGGGAAGAGCGCAAACTGCTCGCGCCGATCCCGTACATCAAACCCGGCAGTTAGGCTCTAACGCTTCCACGGCATCGCGAGGCTGGGCCGGTTGGCATAGCGGGTCATGCCGATGGTGAGGTCTGCGCCGCAACCGGGTGCGAGCGTGACGGTGAAGTTCCGGCTAGCCACATCACGGCGGATGCCTGATTCCGTCACAAAATCGATTCTATGTTCGCCGAACGCGCCGCCTTGCACCACCACTTCGCCCACGCTTGTCCCAAGATTGACCAATGTAACGCGGGTTTCGCGGTCAGCCATGCCGTGGACCAGCGCTGCGACATCAGCGGGTATGCCAGCGCGCTTTGCCACCGGATCGAAGTAGCGCAAGCGACAATGCAACGGCACGCCGCCTTGCGGCGGGCTGGTGCGCGACCATGATGGACGAGCGATGTGAAGGCCGCCGGTCATCGTCTGGACCAGCGCCTTGGCCATGGCAGGGTTATAGTCAAGCGTCCAATCGGCAAGGCGCGTTTCGGCCGTGGAGGTATCGGCAAGGCTGGCGGCAACGCGCGCGTCCAGCTTCTTGCGATCCTCTGCCAATGCGGTTTCGGCGTAGCCTGCATTGCGGCCCTCAAGGAACGCAATCCATGGATCGTCGCCCGCCAGCGCGCGGTCTTGCGGATCTTGCGTGGCATACCAGATTTCGAACGCGCTGGTGCGATAGGGACCGGGCTTCCAGCCATACCAACCATCTGGCCCGTACATTGTGGGGGTGGAGGCCACGCCGTCGATACGGCGTTCGGCATCATTTATCCGTTGCGACTGACGCCGCCACAGGTGCATGTATTCCATATCGCCACTGAGCAGCAGGGCATTGTAGAATGCGGTGATCGAGCGGGGCACCCGGTTGCGGTGTTCGCGCTTTCCGGTTTGCGGAACGACGGGCGAGAAGTTCCAGCCATATGTGCCGCCCCACCAGTCTGGCGCAACTTTGCCGTTCAGCCCGACTTTACTGGGAATGATTCCGCCATTGGCGCGGGTGCGCTCAGCCCACGCCTCGAAGTAATCGAGCGACCATTGCCGAAACCGGTTACCCTGCTCCAAGGCATACGCATTGAGGCCTAGTGTGGTGGCCTGCAGGTTCAGCGGATTATCGCCGACAACATCGGTATATTCTTCATAGTGCGCTAGGAACTGGGCGTAATTGACTTCACCGTGTTCCAAGTGAAAACGACTGGCGTCAAACGGGTCGCCCGCCCAATCGAGCGCCGTCGCTTTGCGCAACATCGGCCCGCGACTGCCGTTTATCAGGCTGCGGATCACGCGATGGCGCGGATCGTAATTGCCGACTGCGCGATCGCGACCGGTATAAAGATCGGCAAAACGGCGCGTGCGCATGATCAGGCGGGGGTCATCGGGCGCACTCAGGCCCATCACGTTAAAGGTCGAAAGACCCTCGGCATTGTGCTGCCAATCCATCTGGACCGGAAAATCGCGGTGATACATCCCGTCCCGGGCAATCGCCACTTCGCGGGTTTTAGCGCGGCCATATTGGCGCAAATGGCCTTCCCAGAACCGCTGCGAGAGGTCGAGAAGCTTGTTCGATGCGCCAAGCGCGTGGAGCAGCACCCAATCGTTGGTGAATTCAGCCGCATCGTCAGGGCCATCGTTAGCACCCCAGCGGACAAAGCACTTCAAGGCATCGTCGGCATCGACATAGCGCTGATAATAGACCTCGCACGCTGCGGTATGCGCGGCAAGCAGATCCCGCTGCATGCGCGCCCAGCGCGGCGCGGCCATCGGCGTGTTAAGCGCGATGGGGTCGAGCGGCTTGCGCGCTTGTGCCCAGACGGATGAAGGCAGCGCGGTCAGTGATGCAAGCCCGGCAATCACGCTTCGGCGATCAGTCTTCACGCTGGCAGTTCCAATCGGCGGATCGGGCCGACTATGACGGTATAGGCGACGATGGTGATAAGGCAGTGAAAGGCCACGAAACCTAGCGCAAAATCGAACGACCCAGTTGTCGCCACGATATAGCCGACAACAATGGGTGTGATAATGCCGGCGGTGTTGCCGAACATGTTGAACACCCCGCCGGAAAGCCCGGCAAGCTGCCGCGGAGCGACATCCGCCATGATCGCCCAGCCTAGCGAGGCGACCCCCTTGCCAAAGAACGCAAGCGACATGAGAGCGATGACCATCCATTCCTGCTTGGCCCAGACGCAGCCGAGAATTGTCGTAGCAAGCAACATGCCCGAAACGAGCGGAACCTTGCGGGCACGGTCAATATCACCGGTGCGCGCAAGGATTTTGTCTGAAATCACTCCGCCCGCAAGCCCGCCGACAAAACCGCAAATGGCCGGAACTGCAGCGGCAAATCCTGCCTGAAGGATGCTGAGGCCGCGTTCACTGACCAGATAGATCGGAAACCAGGTGACGAAGAAATATGTCAGAACGTTGATGCAATATTGGCCGAGATAAATGCCAAGCATCATCCGGCTGGCCAGCAGTCGGCGGATATTAGCCCAGTCGAACACCTTGGTTGAACCAGACACGCCTTCGAGATTGATTTGTCCACCACCATCGCGGATCAATTCAATTTCCGCAGCGTTGATTGCCGGGTGCCGATCAGGTCCGTGAATGAACAATTGGAAGATCAGCGCGGCCAAAAGACCCAACACGCCCATCACCCAAAATACTGCACGCCAGCTGAATTCATGCACCAACCACCCCATGAGCGGAGCAAAGGCGACCAGCGAGAAATACTGCGCAGAGTTGAAAATGGCCGAAGCCGTGCCACGCTCACGCGCTGGAAACCAGGCTGAAACTAGCCTTGCATTACCCGGAAATGACGGCGCTTCAGCAAGGCCCACCAAAAAGCGCATAGCAAACAGCGTTGTGACCGCCGTGAGACCCGGCAGCCAGCCGACAAAACCCTGGACTGCTGTGCAAGCTGACCAGATGGCGATTGCAGCCACATAAACACTCTTTGTCCCGAAACGATCAAGCAGCGCCCCGCCGGGAATTTGTGCCAGAACATAGGCCCAAGCAAATGCGGACAGGATGTAACCCGTTTCGACCGCATCCAGCCCGAGTTCGGAGGATGCAGCACCACCGGCAATCGAGAACGTGGCACGATCAGCATAATTCAGTGTCGTGATCGCGAAAATCAGCACGATGATGCGGTAGCGGATGCGGGTTGGCCGAGCGGCTTGGTCCGTTGGCATCATCTTCTCCATTTTGCGTTGTGTGCAACCGTCGCGCCTCTGTGTGCGCCTCATCATTGCAGAGCTTGAGGCAGTGGTAGCCAAGTCGGCAAATGCGGTCCAAGTCCAATTGCGCAGCGTTTGAGCCAATCGTTAGCTAGATCCTCACGCAGACGCTCCAACCAACGATCCCCATCGCATCAGTGCACAACCCGCAATGATTCATGCTCGATTGAGGTTGGCGTAATGCCCCCTGCGTTGTTTATCGAAAACGAGCACCGGTGGATAACTTCCGGCAACGAACTGGCCCATACGCGGCCAGATATCAGGGGATGCGAAATGGGTATATCGAAGGCTAATGCCGTGAAGGCCGCACTCGCTTGCAGTTCAGCATTTGTAACAATGGCTGCTTTTCCGGCAGTGGCGCAAGACGCCGCCCCGCCGGAAGATTCAACAGTGGAGGACTCCGCACCAGGTACGCCCGAGGAAATCATCGTCACCGGGTTTCGCGAAAGCCTGTCCAGCGCGCTGTCGCTCAAGAAGAGCCAAACCGCTGCGATCGATTCGATTAAAGCCGAAGACATCGCAGAGTTTCCAGATTTGAACCTGGCGGAATCGTTGCAGCGCATTCCAGGCGTTGCTATTACCCGCGTCAACGGTGAAGGCCGGAACATCTCGGTGCGCGGCCTGGGGCCCGAATTCACCCGCGTGCGCATCAACGGAATGGAAGCCATCGGTACAACCGGCGGTACTGATGCGTCCGGCGGCGTCAACCGTGGCCGCGGCTTCGATTTCAACATATTCTCGTCGGACCTGTTCAACAACCTTGCCGTGCGCAAAACGGCTACAGCCGATGTCGAAGAAGGCTCGCTTGGCGCGACCGTTGATCTGACCATCACCCGTCCGTTCGATTTCCGCAAGCCTACCGCCTCCCTTTCTGCGCAGGCGAGCTACAACGACCTCTCGCGCAAGACGACCCCTCGCATCTCGGGCCTGGTTACCGCAACTAACGAGGCCGAGACGTTCGGCGTACTGTTATCGATTGCGTATGAGGAACGTCGCATAAGGGAAGAAGGCGCAAATATCACGCGCTGGACTTTTGGCGGATTCAACGGCGGGTTCAATGCTGCCTCGACCCTGCCGGGTCGGACCATTGCCCAGATCAATGACAATAACGCGACCGGAAACGGGCTTTTCCATCCGCGTATCCCGGGCCTCGTTTCCTACGACATCAACCAGAAGCGCCTCGGCGCAGCCTTGTCGGTGCAGATGCGCCCTACAGAATCCACGCTGATCTCGATTGACGGGCTCTATTCGCGCCTCGACGGGACGCGCTCGGAAGCACAGCTTCAGGCGATCAGCTTCTCACGTTCCGGAACAGGGAAGCCGCAGACCATCATCCGCGACGGCGTTGTCGACAGCAACAACAACATCGTTAGCGGCCGCTTTGACAATGTCGACCTCCGCACACAGGCGCGGTTCGACAAGCTTGTTACCGACTTTTACGAAGTCACAGGCAATTTGGAGCAGGAACTGAGTGAAAATCTCAAGTTCACCGGCCTCGTCGGTTACTCCAAGTCCGCGTTCAGCAATCCGCTGCAGACCACGGTCACGCTCGACGCGCTCAATACACCAAATTTCCAGTACGATTTCTCGACCCGCTTCCCGGCCATCATTCCAGGCGTCAACGTGAATTCGCCGACGACCTATTCCTTCATCAACGGAACATCCGAAGTGCGCATCCGTCCGCAGACCGTGGACAATTCGTTCGCTACGGCCAAAGGTGCGCTGGAATGGAAAGCCAACAACATCCTGACTTTCAAGGCCGGCGTGGACTGGCGCAAGTTTACCTACGGATCAACGGAACAACGCCGCCTGCTCGGCGAAACGCGCGTCAACACGCTGACACCCGCCCAGATCGCTGCCGGAACGCAATTGTTCGAAGGCTTCGGACGCGGCCTGAATCTGCCGCAGGGCACGCCCACTGGCTGGTTGATCCCGAATCTCGATGTTTTTGCCTCGTCATTCGGCATCTATAGCGACCCGGTTTACGCCATCGGCGGCATCGAAAATGCCACCGCGCGTGGCTCGTTCGTCACCGTGAGTGAGAAGGACCTTGGGGTCTGGGGCATGACCGAGTTCAATCTTGCCGATTCAGGTGTGCCGCTGCGCGGCGATCTGGGTGTCCGCTTCGTCAACACAAAGCAATTCTCCACCGGCTATGCCAGCCGAGGCGCGACAATCACCTTCGTTACAGCCGAACGCAGCTACGACCGCTGGCTTCCTTCTGCGAACATAGTATACGATGTGACGCCTGAATTGCTGGTTCGACTTGCTGCCGCCAAGACTTTGGCCCGCGCTGGCATTTCGTCGCTTTCGCCGGGCGGCAACCTCAACATTTCGGGCGGCAACCGTTCGTTCAGCTCGGGCAACCCTGATCTGGATCCGACCGAATCCACTAACTTTGATCTGGCCGTGGAATGGTATCCTGCGAGGGGTGCCATTTACTCGGTCGCCCTGTTCCAGAAGAACATCAGCACCTTCGCCCAGAATCTGGCTGTCAGCGTCCCTTTTTCTGCTCTTGGTCTGCCAGACTCAATCCTCACCGGCACCACCGCAACTTCGACGGATGATTTCATCGTCAACAGGCCAGTCAATTCAAGTGGCGGCAAGCTGCAGGGCTTTGAAATCAACGTCCAGCAACCATTCACCTTCCTGCCAGGATTACTCAAGAACTTCGGGGCGCTCGCAAACTACACCTATGTCCGGTCGGATATAGAATACATCACATCGGCAGCCGGGACATCGACAATTACTGCACCGCTGCTTGGTCTGTCCAAAAATGCAGCAAATTTTACCCTCTATTATGAGGACAGCAAATTCTCTGTGCGTGGATCGGTTGCTTACCGCTCGAGCTACCTGACCGCCGTTCCGGGAACGGAAGGCAATGCGTGGAACGGTACCAACAGCACGACGAACCTCGACGCCCAGATGTCCTATGCGTTCACAGAAAATCTCAAGGTAAGCCTTGAGGCGATAAATCTGCTCGACACGCCAAACGACCAGTTCGTGGACGAGACCAACCGCCTGAATGTGCTCACGCGCAGCGGCCGCCAGTTCAATGTCGGAGCGAAATTCACGTTCTGATCACGCGCTCCTCCCTTGCCCCGTCCGCGTGTTGCTGCCGTGGACAGGTCCCATCATCGGCCAGGCTTCGAAACTCTGATCCGATGATG
Source organism: Sphingomonas sp. 35-24ZXX (assembly GCF_000786215.1). Lineage (GTDB taxonomy): Bacteria > Pseudomonadota > Alphaproteobacteria > Sphingomonadales > Sphingomonadaceae > Blastomonas. Next base: position 135,980 of record NZ_JROG01000001.1, on the reverse strand, counting down.
GGACCGGGCACTTTTCCCGCAGACTGCCGATCCGCAGCCCTGCGGCTTTGCACTTCCAGACAGCTGGGAATTCCTGGTCATGACCACGCTCCGATCTATAAACCCTATAACCGGAGACGCCTTTTGCGCAGACTTTCCAGTTCACGAAGAAAGCGATGTGGAACGCGCTTGCATACTGGCCGAAGCTGCATTTGACACCTATCGCGCTGCCGACCATGAAGTGCGCGCGCGTCTCCTTGAGACAATTGCCGAACAAATTCTGGCAATCGGGGACCCGCTTATCGAAGCGGCGGTCAGAGAAAGCGGATTACCCCGCGCACGTATCGAGGGGGAGCGCGGACGAACAATAGGGCAGCTGCGGATGTTTGCCGAGGTGGTCCGGGCAGGAAACTGGCTGCAGGTGCGGATTGACCCTGCCCAGCCTGATCGCACGCCCCTGCCTCGCCCGGACATCCGCATGCGCATGATCCCGCTTGGCCCAGTCGCTGTATTCGGCGCATCCAATTTCCCCCTGGCGTTTTCCACTGCGGGCGGCGACACCGCTTCGGCGCTGGCGGCAGGTTGCCCTGTGGTGGTCAAAGGCCATCCCGCCCACCCTGTAACCGGCATGTTGGTAGCCTCAGCCATCTCTCGGGCTGTCGTTGAATGCGGGTTGCCGGAAGGTGTGTTTCAGCACCTGGTCGGCCCTTCGCACGAGCTGGGCGCAGCCCTGGTGCGCAATCCTCGCATATCTGCCGTGGGCTTCACCGGATCCCGCGCAGGTGGACTGGCTCTGCTGACGATTGCCCAAGCGCGGCCTGTGCCGATCCCGTTCTATGCCGAAATGTCCAGCATCAACCCTGTGCTCATCCTGCCAGCAGCGTTGAAGGCACGTGGGGCGGAACTCGGCGCTCAATTCATAAGCTCGCTGACGATGGGCGCGGGTCAGTTCTGCACAAACCCGGGACTGATCATTGCCATAGCAGGTGACGGCCTAGATGCGTTTACGCAAGCGGCCATCGAAGCAGTACAGGCAGCACCTGCACAAGTTATGCTCACTGGCGCCATACGCGACACCTATGTAGCGCATACCGGAGCACTGGCCTCCCACGACGCTTTGGTAACACTGGCTTGCAGCGTAGACAGTGGCGATGCCCTCCGCGCCGGTAGCTACCTGTTCCGAACGACTGCAGCGCAATTTCTGGTGGAACCGGGATTGGGTCACGAAGTTTTCGGTGCATCGTCGATGCTGATTGTTTGCGATGATGTGGGTGAGCAAATGGCGGTCCTGAATGCTCTTGAAGGTCAGCTGACCGCCACCTTGCACATGGAAGCAGGCGATCATGAAATGGCGCAAAGCCTGATTCCGTTGCTTGAGCGCAAAGCCGGACGTATCCTCGTGAACGGTTGGCCCACCGGCGTGGAAGTCTGCCACGCGATGGTCCACGGAGGTCCGTTTCCGGCGACTTCAGATTCGCGCACCACTTCGGTGGGCAGCCTTGCGATTGACCGGTTCCTGCGCCCGGTCAGCTATCAAAACTTCACCGCCAGTTTGCTGCCCAAAGAACTACGCGGCAGTTAAGCAGGCTTGAGTTTACCGGATAAGTATCGTGAGCGCCGTTCAGTTCTGATCGAGGGACTATCGTTCGGGCAAATCAGGTGTAAAACCATCTGACGCTCAATCTTCATATCCCTGCGCAGGCCCGCTCTTTGACTTTTTGCGTTGTAGACCGGCATTTGGGTCTGCCTCGTTTATAGGAGCTATCCGCGGCCCGCCTGCGACCGGCGGGTGTCGCCGCCTTGGTAATCGCCTAGCCGGATGAACTCGAAATCAACGAGTTCATTTTCCGGCCGCCCGCGCAAGAACTCTAGCGCCTAGCGATCTCACCTCAAGGTCCGCTCGGGCCTGCTGACCAGCGCAAACCAAATGGGGTCCGGCGGCCCAGTCGCTGTCGTGAAGCGCAACCTGTCATGCGATCCGAGAACGTCCGCTACTGGCGAAGCCTGACGGTCAAAACGTTCATGAGGAGCGGCAGCTACGTCCCACGATGCGGCATTCAGCTTCCGGCAGCACACGACCCAGACTCAGTCATTCCCGATCATCTACGAAAACGTCTGCTTCCACCGAAAGCCGCCGTGCGGCTTTCGGGGTCGAGCCCCTTCCCCGCTGATGACTGCAGCTGGATGGAATTCCGAATTTCTCCCATGCGTGATGCGTAGCGGGCAGCACTGCTCTTCGATTGCAGCGCGGATTGGGTTCATCACCCGACCGCGACGCCTGCCTTGTGAACGAGCATGCAGCCTGACGCCCCCGGGGCTGCGCGACAGCTCTCAGATCTGGCCGAGGATGACCGGGTCGGTGATCTTGTCGTCCGCCGCCAGCAGCACCGCCTTGGAGATGATGATCGACAGCGTCCGATCACCTTCGAAGGGCAGCCACACCCTGTCGGCCGTCGCGGTGTTCTTCGGAACGATGCAGATGTGCCGTCCATTTCGTGATGCTGCGCCGGAGCCGAGGTGAATTTCGTAGGTGTGCCGGGTGCCCTTGACGACGAGCGCCTTGTCGTTGAACGACAGCTTGTCGGCAATCGCCAGTCGCGGAACGATCCGCGCGAGCATCGCATGGCGACGCTTGCCGGATTCGACCAGATCGCCGGTGTTGACGTTGCGCCAATAGGTGTCGGTCGCCTGGCCCCACTGGCTCGGGTGCTGCGCCTCCTGCCCGCGATCGAGCCAGGTCGGATCAGCGGCGATCGAGGCGACCGCCGTGAACAGGTCGCAGGAGCGCATCACTTCCGAAAACACCACGGGAGGGATTCCCGCAAGCGGCAGCGGATCGCCGGTGCTGGGCCCGCGAGCGCTGTCGGCCGCGCCGGGGACGGCGCGGAAGAAGGTCACGCGATCGGTGTTGACATAGGCATAGGCGCCGCTGTCGGTGGTTTCGGGATCGTCCCCGCCTGCGCCTTCGACCCAGTATTTGGCAACCAGACCGTGTTCGGGAAGGTGGAGGTGCCAAGGCTGGTCGTTGGCGGTGTCGAACCACACCCGCCCGGTCACAGTCCACCCGTTGAGGCGAGCAAGGTTCATCGCCTGCTGCTGCTTGAGGATGTGCGCCGCCCAGCGATTGGAATAGGTCGCAGTCGCACGCTCGGCATCGGTGAGGGCATAGACCTCGCGCCAGGCCTGCACGAAAGGCTGGGTGACGCGCAGTTCTTCCAGCCGCAGGCGCCACGCCTCGACCTCTTCGACCGGGCTCATCATCGGGTGCCACAGGCGGATCGTCGCGCCATCAAGCGCGACGGCCTTGCCGCTGCAGTCGAGCAGGCCCTCGCCTGCGGCATCGGGCAGACCCGTCACCGGGGCATGGCCCTCGTGCGCGATCTGCCATAACAGCCGCCGCGCAAAGCCGCGCATCAGGGGTTGTTCCAGATAGCGTTCGCGCCACACAGCGGCGGGCCAGCAGCGATCCTGAACGTAAAGCCGCTGCAACCGCTGGGGCTGGATCGACAGGTCGGCCTGGAGTTCCTTCAGATCAGCCTGAAGCTCTTTCATCAGCGCCTTTTCGGCCTTCATCGCTGTGGTCGCGGACTTGACCGGCTTTCCCTGCGAATTGGCCCATTCGATCCGTGCGGTGCTGCCCTCGGCGATCAGCGTCGCGCTGCCGTTTTCAAAGGCGACCACGCGGCGACTTTCTGTATCGAGGTCATGGGTCGGCACGGTCACTTCGTCGAGATCCGCGCGCGAGACGCCCGCAGCCGTCGCGGCGGCGTTGAGCTGTTCGTCGACCTTCTTGCGGATCTTGGGATACTTGGTCCGCGCCAAGATCCGCGCCAGATAGGGCACACCCGCCCCATCGGGCAGCGCGGCGAGCGCCCAGACGCAGGCATTGCCGAGCTTCTCGTTGCGGATGCCGATGCCCGGCTCGGTCACGTAGCACTTCTTGAGCGCGTACTGCACAAGCAGAGGGCCAACCTCATCGGCGGGCAGGAAGGCCGCGAAATAGATCAGCGTGCGCAGGTAATGCTCGGGGCCGATCCCGTTGTTGCGGTTCGATCCCGGCGCGTTCGTCGCGCTGAGGCCGTGCAGTTGCCGGACCCACACCGACTGGGGAACCTTGGCGACGAAGGCCCGCGCCGCCGTCAGCCACTTGGCGGTGGGCACGGTCTTGCGCATGATCTCGTCGGCGAGCGCGGCAAGCTCCTTGCCGAGGTCGGGATAGGCAGCGATCATCGGGCGAAGAGTCTCGCGCTGCTCGTGGGCGCGCATCGCGGCATCGAAATAGCAATGTGCCCACATGACGAAATCGGTTGGCGGATTGCCATAGGCGATGCGCACCGGCACGCCCGCCTCCTGCATCGCGGCGAAGATTCGCGGGCCGATCGCGGCATTGGCCTCGCCCGCGGCCTGCGCCTCGGCGACCATCTGGCCAAACTCGGCGACCTGGCGAATGTAGCTGTCATGCGGTTCGGCATAGAGCCGCGGGTCGAACAGGTCAGCGCAATAGCGCGCGAAGGCCTCTTCATCGCGGTGCGATCCGATCAGGAAGACCGGCAGTTCGCGCGGGGGCGTGCCAGTTCCAGTGCCGGTGCCGGCGCCATCTGCCCGAGCCTCCAGCCCCTCGCGCACGGCCTTCTCGATTTCGCCGCGCCATTCGCTGTAGTAGTATACCTTGCTGAGCTCGGCCAGCGCCGTCGCAGTTGCGCCTCGGGGGTGTGCGCGAACCGTAGAGAGCATTTCCTTGAGGATTAGTCGGCTAGTCTCGCGCCGGTATCCGGGCTTCTCGACCTGCAGCAGCGTGACCAACCGGGCATGGGTCCGGTCCGGATCGGCAAGCACATGCCCGCGCTTGGCCAGTTCGAAGGCGAGGTAGTCAAGCGGCGGCCGGACCCGGCCGTGGGGGTTGAACTCCTGCGCCCAGTGCTCGCCCCGCTGCACGAAGCGGGCGTGATCGTCATAGGTTTTGCCGTTGAGGATGCGATCGAGCAGGAAAGTCAGCGCAGCACCGCGCAATTCCTTGCTCCCGCCGAGCAGGGCGTCGAATTCAGCGGTCTGGCCCTTTAGCTTGTCACCGATCTTGACCTGGCCGTCGAAGATCTGGCGCAGCACATCCCCCAGCGGCGCGCCGGCTGCCGCGCAGAATTGCAGGCGCTGCACCTTGATCACCTCACCGTCCGCGTCGGCCTGGCGCAGGAACGGGATATCGGCACGCGCAAAGCCCGCCGCCTCGCGCCAGCCTTTTGCGGCGGCCACGATCCGCAGGGTCTGGCAGGGTTCGGCCGAAACCACGTCCTGGATCAATTCGCGCACGTTTTCGCGCAAGGCCGCATCGCCGGTCGCCAAGGCACGCTCGACGATGGCGGTGAGGAAATCGAGGCAGCCAAAGCTGTCGATTGACTTGCTGCGCGCAAACCAGCGATGGACCGCCATGACGTGGCTGTAGGCATCCTTGCTCAGCGCCCATTGGCGATCGGCACCAGCCAGCCTGGAAACCATGTGAGACATGACCGGCCCGAACAGGTAGGCATGACTGGCGCGTTGGTCGAATTCGTTCAGGCGGAAGGTGACGAGGCCGGTGTGCAGTTCGGCCAGCACCTCGGCCGGGTGGCGGGTGCCGATGAGCATATCGAGCACAGTGGGATATTCGTCATACCGGAACAGGCCCGGTTCCCGGCGCGTGCGCAGATAATCGAGCAATTGCCGCGCGGCCGGTGCGAGCGGGATCGCCGGGGCTCGCGCCGTTGCGGTGTGCACGGACTCCTCCACGCTGCGGGCGAAGCGGCCCAGCATGTCGACGAATTCGCGGGGGGCGGCTGCGGCGGCGTCCGGCTGGGCCTTCCCGAAGATCTTGCCGAAGAAGTTCACATCAGCCTCCCTGAAGCGGGGTAAGGAGCAGGAAGGTCGCCGCGCCGGTGCGGTCGACCTCGATCACTTGATCAAGGCTTTCGGCCTGCCGATCGTCGAGCAGGACGAAGATGCGTTGATCGAGGAAGGCCTGTTCGGCCGCAGCGCACATGCGTTCGCGGCGGCGTTCGGGAACCGCGCAGTCCCCGCCGACGAAGAAGCCGCGCACCCCTCCCTCGGTCCCGCGATTAAGCCGCGCCTCGTGCGATTCCGGTGCCGCGCGGCCCCCGGCATGCAAATCCTCGGCCGGCTTGATCCGGTCATGCCATTCAAGCTCGACGCGCGCATGCAGCAACTCGCGCACCGTCATGGTCAGCTTGCCTGCTGGCGCGTGACCCACCTGCCGCACATCCTGTCCTGCAATTTCGTCGATTAACAGCATAAAGAACGACCCCATTGGCTTGCACCACAGTCTCGCTGGAAATCCTTGAAAAATCGTAGATGAAGCAAGGGCGCCGCCCGCGATTCAGGAGGCCCTGTGCCCCATCCTATTTGCAGCCTTAGCGATCCGGTCGTTGAGACATGGTCACGTTCAAATAGTAGCGAAGGCACGCGCAACCGCGTTGGCTTACAGCTGTTCCTTCGGCGTTCGCTTGATAGTTCAGTCCCGTTAAACGATGACCACAACGGCGTCGCTTTCAGAATTGCGGCCACTGGCAGGATCCCGGCCGAAGCTGAGTGACCGATCCTAGCGAACCCGGTCAGTCAGCATGCCGCATATGAACGGCAGAAAAGTTGTCTAATTGATTCTGGCATTGCTCTTCCTTTTTCCCGTTCGCCAATGGTTGTCTTCGAGGTCATCGGACAGCTGAAGCAGCGCTTTGTCCGAGCCTTCATGATCGCGGTCGAGCGGAATAGGTGGACGTCTCTGTGTCCCAAACGAGGTTTGACCCTCTACTTTTCTGACGAGATCGTCCTGGGCATGGCTGATCGGGAAGAGAAACGCCGGGCTCAGGCCCAGCGGAACTCGGTCTCGTTCAATCAAAGCGAATGGAGTAATGCAGCGAGCTTTCGTGCGACGGCCGTTCTGGCACGCTTGGCGCCTTTAGCTTCGGCCATTCTCCGGCCCCAAGCCTGGAGCGCGAATGGCCGTTTTACTTGGCACAACGCGGAGTTGGCGGCTTCATAAAGCGCTTTTCGCAACATGGGGTCGCCAGCCTTGGAGATGTGGCCATTCGTATCGCGTTCTCCTGATTGACTGCGTCGGGGCACGAGCCCTGCATACGCGCCAACATCGTCGCTTCGGGCAAAACGGTGCGGATCTTCGATCGTCGAGGTAAAAGTGAGCGCGGTAACCGGTCCGACGCCAGGGAGCGCTCATCAGCCGGTTGCAAACCTCATCTGCCTTTGCTCGGTCATTGAGTAGCCGATTGGATGCACGCAGCTGTTCCTCAATGGCCTCCATGGACGCAATAAGTGGTGCAAACAGAGGCTTCAAATCGGGGCATTGTGCATAGAATGCAGTCAGGCGTTCGGCACGCCGGCCCGAAGTCCTGGCGGTACCCATACGCAGACCAAACAGTTTTAACAGCCCACGCAGCTGGTTGGCCAGCGCTGTCCGCGATGTGATCAGCTGCGACCGGATGCGCAGAGCTGCCCTATCGATGTGCGTGGCTGATGCCTTCATGTGGACGCGTTTGTACCAGCCAGTCCGTGCCAGTTGCGCGAGCCCTTCTGCATCGTGGACATCGCTCTTGTTTACCCGCGCGGAAAGGACACCCTTGGCATGCCGCGCACAGATGCACTCGACCGTGGCACCGCGTTCGACCAATCCGTGGTATAGGAACGTCGATAGCGTACCCGTCTCGAGGACCACGCGAACGAGATCAGGGCAATGCTTGTTGAGCCATTTGGCCAGCGCATCAGGATCACTGGCGACAACATCTCGCCGCAACACCTTACCGTCGGCATCGACCACGCAGATATGCGTCGTCTTGTCACTCACGTCTAATCCTGCATAAATCGTCATCGGTCACCCTCCTGCATTGAAGCGCCAAGGCGACTTCGTACCATGCACGAGGGTGGCTAAATCAATTACGCGGTGTCCCACGAAACGGCATTCGGCTTCCGGCAGCACTCGACCCGATTCTGTTGAAAAACTCGTCCTTGCAATGGCGCTGGAGTATTGATCCTATGTCTTCGCGAGCAAGCGGAGACGGCCGGTGATGGGCGAAGGGACGGTGGCGCAGAAAGCGCTGTTTTACAGCTTCAACCTGGAGCGGCATGTTCCACAAGATCACGGGCCACTTTTTCACCTGAGGAAGCGAAAAGCGAACGACTGTTCACGCGTTTGCGGCTGTCTCGACGGCGAAGGATGCCGCAAATGGACCTGACGCCACACCAGCGGACATTGGTCGTCGCAGGCGCACTGCTGTTCTTGCTTGGCCTACTACAAGGAGCCTTCGTGCAGAGCTTTCTGAATCCGCGTATGGCGCTCTCGGCCCACCTCACGGCTGTTCAAAGCGGTATGGCAATGATGATTGCGGGGGCCTTATGGACGTCAGCCGATCTCCGTCCGACCTTTTCCAACATCGCGCGGTGGGCAATTGTAATCGGCATGTTTGGCCTTTGGGCAGGTCTGACCGCATCAGCAATGACTGGCGCGAGCAACAATCTGCCCATTGCTGGCGCTGGACATAGCGCCGCTCAACCAACGGAGAACGTGGTTTCGATTGCCGTACTCGGAGGCAGCGTCTTGATGACGATCGGGTGGTCGATATTCGTATTGGGGTTGGTTCGCGAGAGGCGTTGAATATCAACCGCTTTCAAGCCTGCTCAACGAACGGATGAATGCCCGCAATGGCGTCGCTTGCAGAATTTCGGCTTTTGAGAAATGAACCCGCAATAGCCGCCATTCACGCCCTGAGTTGGGCAGAGGCGGTAGGCGACCCAAGGCCGGTCATCACGATAAGCGGAATGAACGTCTGGTCCCGCCGGAAGCTACCATGCGGCTTTCAGGATTGAGCCCCGATCATGCTTCCGGGATTGGGTAGCGGAAACCACAATTGTTGTGGCGGGCTTGCTGAAATGGCGCTGGCACAACCGTCGCGTCCAAGGGCGAGAAAGCGTATCGCCGCGGGATCTTGCCCGATCAACGCCGGGAATTGATAAACGCATAGGCGGCTAATGTGGCCCCACGTGAGATGACTAGAAACACGCGGGGCCTTCACAGCGGCAAACCTACGGAGAATGCCACCATGAATGCGCTACGCCTTAAAGGACCTCCACCGACTAGGGAAGCCGCCACTAGGATTGCGGAGGCATCCGACCCAAAGTCGGACGATACTCCGTTCCCGATGAACCTCCGGTAATGATTGAAGCTGCCGTTCGCGCCGGTCGAAGCGGTCCATCAGCAACGCGGCTACGGTCGGTCGTTCGCGGCCAACCGTTGTGTTCCCCAAAACCGATCATCCATGCTCGCCAGGGTGGGGATCAGGCAGCTGGGGCGCCATCCTAATCCCCGGCATCGTCCTCGTCGGGAACGTAAGTGAGGCCGAGTTCGGAGAACAGCGCCTCCATTTGCTTTCTCGACGGGGGCACTCACCTCGAAGCCGACGGCCACAACCTCGCGGTTGCATATGAAGAGCGCGATCCGCTCGTGTTGAAAGTCGGCGATCTTTCGAGGATCGCTAAACTCCGCAAGTTCTGAACAAGCCATCGGAAAAGCGCTCGAACACGATTTCCACGTTGAACCCCCTAAATTCACGGGGTGAGGAGCGCTGAAGCGGTTTCGCGCGGACAAGCCTCCAAGTATTGTTGCGGGGGACGTGTCTGCTGTTGAGACGGTTGCCCGAAAGCTACCAGTCCGCAAACGACCAAATCTCTGTCATCCGACTGTCATGGTCTGGCAAATCCAGAGTGACCGCTGTTGGCCGGACCTGCCGGTCGCCAAGTCGCGAGTGAACGGCAGAAAGTAGCCATACGGCGAGGACCGCAGGGAGGCTAGCGTTTGGCGATTTCCTGATCGGCTATGAGCGTTTCCAGGTTCTCGATGCCTTGCGTGGTGAAGGCCATGATGCCGTCTTCGTTTTCCAGGCTGTACACCCAGATTAGGCCGTCTTCGGGATCCATGCCGAGCGCAAGGTCCGCGATTTCGTCTTCGGTTTTGTCGAGGTCCCGAGCGACGAGGCCGATGGTTTGGACAGAATGGACCTTGTTGACGTGGGCCATCAGGCTGCCAGAGCAAGCCGAGTGCTCCGCCAGTTCCATGGCAGGAGCTCGTCGAGGCGGCTGACTGGATGGTCGGCGATACGGGCCAGGATGTCGGCGAGCCAGGCCTGGGGGTCGACGTCGTTGAGCCGACAGGTCTGGATCAGCGAGTAGGCGACCGCAGCGCGTTGCCCGCCTCGATCTGAACCACAGAACAGCCACGACTTGCGTCCGAGTGGCACGCAGCGCAGGGCTCGTTCAGCAGCGTTGTTCGACAGACAAACCCTGCCGTCGGCGAGGAACCGGGTAAATGCCGCCCAGCGCCGCAGCATGTAGTTGATGGCCTTGGCCAGATCATGGTTGCGCGAAATCCGGCCAAGCTGGAGGTTCAGCCAGTCATGGAGCTCTGCCATCAGCGGGGCGCTGAGTTCCTGGCGAAGAGCGTGGCGCTCGGTCGGGCTTCGGCCATTGATATCGCGCTCAATCGCGAACAACGCGTCGAGTTTTTGCACGGCCTCGAGTGCGATCGGATAGACCACGCCGACCTTCTCGCCGCGGCTCTTCTTGCGCGCTGCACCTTCAACGTCGGCAAGCTCGAAGAACTTTCTCCTCGCATGGGCAAAGCAGCCCGCCTCGAGGATCGGACCGGAATCGCGGTTCGGAGCATAGAGCTCGTTGTAGCCAGCATAGGCGTCGGCCTGCAGAATGCCGGACCATTGCGCAAGGTGACGCTTGGGATGATCGCCGCGCCGGTCGCGCGAATAATGGAAGATCACAGATGGTGGATCGTTCCCCCCGAAGGGGCGATCATCGCGGACATAGTTCCATAATCGGCCGGTGATGGTCTTGCCTTTGGCCCTGACCGGCACGGTCGTATCATCGCCGTGGAGCCGCTCAGCAGCAAAGGTGTGCCCCTCGATCAGGCGAAAGATCGGCATCAGCACCGCGCAGATCGCACCAATCTGGTCGGCCAGGGTCGAAACGCTGAGTGGCACACCTTCGTTGGCGAAGCGCTCGGCCTGACGATGCAATGGCTGATGCTGACCATATTTGTCGAACAGCAGCATGCCGAGGAATCCGGGGCCGAACATCCCGCGTGGCGTAACGTGGAACGGTGCCGGTGGCTGCGTGATCTTCTCGCAGTCTCGGCAGGCGAACTTCTCGCGCACCGTTTGAATGACTTTCCACTGGCGCGGGATCACCTCGAGCGTCTCAGTCACATCCTCGCCGAGCTTCGACAGGCGGCTGCCACCGCAGGCTGGGCAGGCACACGGCACGGGAATGACGACACGCTCACGCGGCAGATAATCGGGCAGCGACTTCTTCGTCGGCTTACGCCGCTCGAAGGCTGCAATGGTTGCAGTCTTCGCCGCCGCCGCTTCGGCTGCAGGCTCGTCCTCGGCGGCATCGGCTTCGAGGTCTTCGAGTTCCAGTTCACCTTGGGCGAGCAGCCGCTCGGTCCGTTCGGCGCTGGGGCCATACTGCTCGCGTCGCAGCTTGGCGTTTTGCAGCTTGAGATGGGCAATCATCGCCGCCGTGGCGTTCTCTCTGGCCCGGGCATTGGCCTCAATCTGATCAATCTTCTGCAATGCTGAAGCCAGCATCACCTTGAGCGCTTCAACATCGTCCGGAAAGGGTGGAACGGCGGCTTCCATGGAGTGAGTGAATCACTGCCGGCCCAGCAGATCAAGCCGAAAATGCGGGACTTTGCACCCTATCCGGCGCTCTGCGGCCGCCAGGTATATTGCGGGTTACGCCAGTCGATCCCCTCAAGCAGGCAGGCCAACTGCGCGGTGGTCAAGCTTACCACACCGTCCTTCGCGGAAGGCCAGACGAAACGCCCCTTCTCGAGTCGCTTGGCGTAAAGTGACATGCCGATGCCATCGTGCCAGATAATCTTCACCAATGATCCGGAGCGGCCGCGGAAGACCCAAAGATCACCGGCGAACGGATCCTTGAAGAAGTGCTGTTGCACCTGGGCGGCCAGACTTTGCATCCCGCGCCGCATATCGGTGTGCCCCATTGCGATCCAAACCCGCGCGCCCGATGGGATCATCGCACCGCCCTCAGCGCCGCGGCCGCGAGCGCTGGCGGTGCCGACGCCGAAATCCGAAGCCGTCCTCCGTCCGCCAGTTCCAGCACGATCGCCGCTTCTGGCTCCGCAGCCGGCCCGCACGGTAGCTCCAATGACGCCGCATCCTCGATCACTGCCGGTGCAAAAGCAGACTGTGCTCGCCTCATCGCCTCACGGCGCCAAATGTAGATCAGCCCCCGCGATATGTCATACCGCCGAGCGACCCGGGCAACGATAGCGCCCGGCGCAAAGGCCTCCCGAAGGATCTCCAAGCGTTCTTCATCCGACCAGTCACGGCGCCGGCGGACGTCCGAGACCACCGCTACCCGCGCCATGCTGCCCTACGTGCGTCCATATGTACGTCCATAAAGACGTCCTGAGCACACAGGCTCAAATCAGCAAGCGGCTCTCACCGGACAGATACGGCAGAAACGTCCCCCGATGCGGCGTTCCGCTACCGGCAGAAGACGACCCAGAATCGGTCGTTGCCACGATCTGGCATCATTGTCTTCTTATTCCAAAAGCTGCCATCCAGACCGTCTTCATGCGAGCTTGCACAAATTGCCAATGCTGCACTGCACAATTGCCTTGAAATCCACATTTGCTCCGTGCACTGCTAATGCCATGCGGATCGCCATTGTCGATGAAAGTGCCAGTCGTGCGGCGGTGATCCGTGAAGGGCTTGCAGCCTTGGACGATAGTGAAATCTTCGTGGTGACCGAGCGGCGCGGATTGGTGGCCCGGATCGGTGAAATAGCCCCCGACATTGTCCTCATGGATCTGGGAAACCCCTCGCGCGACGTGCTTGAGGAATATTTTGCCGTCAGCCGGGTGCTGGGTCGCCCCATCGCGATGTTCGTCGATGAAAGCGACGACGAATCGATTGCGGCCTCGGTCGATGCAGGGGTCTCTTCCTATGTCATCGATGGTCTTGCCCCGCATCGCATCCGGCCGATACTCGATCTTGCGGTGAGACGTTTCAACGCCTTCGCACGGCTCCAGGCGGATCTGGCCGAGGCGAAAGGCAAGCTGGCGGAGCGCGAACTGGTGGACAAGGCCAAACGCATCCTGATGGATAGCCGTGGCGTCACCGAGCCGCAGGCCTATACGGAATTGCGCAAGGCCGCGATGAACCAGGGCAAGCGCATCGTGGACATTGCCGAGGCGGTTGTCACCGCGCACCAGTTGATGGGAGGGAAATGATGGCGGCAACGACGGCCCCTGGAGAATTCACCCTCGGCTTTCTGCCGTTGGTCGATGCCTGTCTGCCTATCCTCGCGCTGGAACATGGCTTTGCCGAAGCCGAGGGCCTATCATTGCGTCTGGTGCGCGACATGAGTTGGGCAACGGTTCTTGATCGGTTGCTTTACGGCCACAGCGATGCTGCGCATCTCGTCGCCCCGCTGGCGATTGCCACGGCGCTGGGCCGCGGCCGCCCGGCACAGCCACTTTCGGTGCCATTTGTGCTGGGGCTCAATGGCAATGCGGTAACGATGCGGCCGGACCTTGCACGGGCCGTCAATCCGGCAGGCGGGCTTGGCGACCCCACCGCGGTTGGCGCAGCGCTGAAGGCTCATATCGCGGCCACCGGAGAACCGCTCCGGCTCGGGGTCGTTCACCGATATTCCAGTCACAATTACATGGTGCGCTATTGGCTGGCGGCCTGCGGCATACGCCCCGATCGCGATGTGGAGATCACCACGGTCGCTCCGCCATTCTGTGCGGATGCGCTGGAATTTGGCGAGGTGGATGCAATCTGTGTCGGTGAGCCATGGAACAGCGTGGCCGTGGAACGGGGCGCTGGCGAAATCGTCTTGGCGACCGCACAAATATGGCGGCGCGGGGTCGAAAAGGTGTTGGCCTTCCGCGAGCCCGTGATGGAGGAACGGCGCGGCGACGCAGAAGCGCTGATCCGCGCCTTGCGCAAGGCGGGTGAACATTTCGTCGATCCCGCGCATCTGGATGCCAATGCAGCAATTCTGGCGCAGAGCGAATATCTTGATGGCAATGCCGCGCTGATCCGCCGCGCCATATCTGACCGGCTGCTGCTGTCGCAGGGCGGCGAAGTGTTGCATTATCCCGATTTCATGTTCCAGCATCGCGAGGCGGCAAACTTCCCCTGGGTTAGCCAGGCGGAGTGGCTGTACAGCCAGATGGTGCGCTGGGATGGCATGGAGTTTGATGCTGGCGATGCCCGCAAGGCGGCGCGGGTGTTTCGCCCGGATGTCTACCGCAGCGCATTATTGGGCACGAACGACCCACTTCCCGGCGCCAGTTCGAAGGTCGAGGGCAGCCTGTTGAAGCCCACTTCGGTGAGCATGCAACAGGGTGTTATTACTCTGGAAAACAACAGTTTTTTTGATGGAATCGCGTTTGACCCGATACTGCTGGAAACCTATATCGCCGGGCAGCGGCACCAATAATATTTTGCTGCGATGCAAAAATCGCTTGCCGAACACGGTACGAATCATTTAGCCTTGCAGTCACAGCAGGACGGTACCTTCCAAGGATGGGGGGACAGACAACCGCCCGGCACATCATTTCCATCGCGTGGCAAAGTCGCCGCCCAGACCTTCCCTCTCGGGATGCGTTCGGGCGGCTTTTTCGTTTTTGCCGCGCCGCAATCGAGGGGTCGGTTACATGAGCGGACGAAAAGCATTCAATCGGCGAGCAATTGTCGTGGCGGTGATGGCCAGCATTGCTGTCGCCGGTTGCGGGAAGGGTGGTGAAGCGCCGGAGAAACTCGCCGTTTCCGCGGGTGCTGTGGAAAAGCCGGCTCTCAAGCTTGGATTCATCAAGCTGACGGACATGGCACCGCTTGCCATTGCGCAGGAGAAGGGCTTCTTCCGCGAGGAAGGGCTCAGCGTCACACTCGAACCGCAGGCGAATTGGAAAGTACTGCTCGATGGCGTCGTTGGCGGCCAACTTGATGGCGCGCACATGCTGGCGGGTCAGCCCATTGCCGCAGCGGCGGGCATTGGCGCCAAAGCGAAGCTGATTGCTCCGATCAGCCTCGATCTCAACGGCAATGCCATCACGGTGTCGAACAAGATCTGGGGGCAGATTGCACCTGGCTTGCCAAAGGGGGCTGATGGCAAGGTCAAGCATCCGATTTCGGCGGTGGCACTCAAGGGCAAGAACCTGAAATTCGGCATGGTCTTTCCCTTCAGCCCGCACAATTACGAGTTGCGCTACTGGCTGGCAGCGGGCGGGATTGAGCCGGGTTATTATCTGCCCGGCGACACGGCTGGCACGACCTCGGCGCAAATACAGATTTCGGTAACACCGCCGCCGCAGATGCCCTCCACGCTCGAGGCTGGCACGATCGACGGCTATTCGGTGGGCGAACCATGGAACCAGGCAGCGGTTAAAAAGAAGATCGGTGTGCCGATCATTACCGATGACGAGATTTTCAAGGGCAATCCCGAAAAGGTCTTTGGTCTGACCGAGAAGTTTGCAGCCAAGAACCCCAGGACAGTCAAGGCCTTGCTGCGCGCGATCATCAAGGCGCAGCAATGGCTGGATGCAGAGGACGGCAAAAACCGTGCCGAGGCGGTCAAGATTCTGGCGATGCCGCAATATGTGGGCGCTGATGTGGATGTCATCGGCGCAAGCATGACCGGCAAGTTCACTTTCGCGCCTGGCGATACGCGCCCTGCCCCCGATTTCAACGTGTTCTTCAACCAGTTTGCCGGTTATCCCTTCTATTCCGATGCGGTCTGGACACTGACCCAGATGCGCCGTTGGGGTCAGATTCCCACCGACAAGCCGGATCAGTGGTATTTCGACACTGCCAAGGCCGTCTATCGGCCCGACCTGTATCTGGCCGCAGCAAACGAGCTGGCCGAAAAGGGTGTGATCCCCAAGGCGGCCATCCCGGTGACTGATGGCTATAAGCCGGAACAGTCAGGCTTTATCGATGGCCTGACGTTCAACGGAAAGCAGCCGAACGCCTATCTGGCCAAGTTCACCATCGGTCTGAAGGCCGGACAGAAGGTCACGCCTGCGGGCGTCAAATGAGCCGGGAGCAGATACGATGACCGCGATCGCATTGCGTAAGGACGTATTTGTCGGCACTCAGGCCGAAGACACGGAGGACAAGGCCACCCTTATCTCCGAAGCAACAGCGGAGGCCGGTTTGGACCCTGTCACCAAGCCTGAAAGGACGTTGCCATTGGGGATCAAGCTGCCCTCGGGCCGAGAGGCGTTTGATGCGCTCTGGCCGCCACTGGCCGGGATTGGCGGTTTCCTCATGCTCTGGGCGCTGCTGGCGCCGTTGGTCCAGACATCGCTTGGCACCCTGCCCGGACCCGGTGATGTATGGGGCGCGTTTCTGGGCCTGCTCGATGAGGCGGCTGCATCGCGTACGGCTGCACAGGAGGCGGTTGCCGCAGGCTATGCCTATACCGGCCCCCCGACCTTTATCGACCAGATATTCACCAGCCTTGAGACCGTAGCAGCAGGGTTCACGCTGGCCACGCTGTTTGCAGTGCCTCTGGGCCTGGTCGCGGGCATGTCAAAGCGGGTTAACGCGGCCATCAACCCATTGGTACAGGTGATGCGGCCGGTCAGTCCGCTGGCCTGGCTGCCCATCGTCACGATGGTAGTCTCTGCATCGGTGACCAGCGATGATCCGACCCTGGCCAAAAGCTTTATCATCTCTGCGGTCGTTGTCATGCTCTGCTCGCTCTGGCCGACACTCATCAATACGGCCATCGGCACCGCCAGCATCGACAAGGATTTGATCGCGGTTGGCCGGGTGCTGCGCCTGGGATGGTTTGCCAAGCTGCGGCGCCTCGTGCTGCCTTCTGCCTTGCCCTTTATCTTTACGGGGATGCGCCTGTCGCTGGGTACGGGCTGGATGGTCCTCATCGCAGCCGAAATGCTCGCGCAGAATCCCGGCCTAGGCAAGTTCGTCTGGGACGAGTTCCAGAATGGCTCAGAAAAGTCGTTGGCGCGGATCATGGTCGCCGTGGTGGTGATCGGGCTGATCGGTTTTGCGCTCGACCGCGTGATGATGGCGCTCCAGGCCATTGTCAGCCGCAACCGCGCCGTCTGAGGAGGAACGCAGATGGCTACGATCCTGTCACTGAAGGATGTTCGCAAGCGCTATACCGGCAAGAATGGCGGAGTCAGCGAAGTGCTTGGCGGCATCGACCTCGACGTGGAGGAAGGTGAATTCATCGCGATCCTAGGCTTTTCCGGCGCGGGCAAGACTACGCTGATTTCCGCGATTGCAGGGCTGGTGGAGCCAGATGCCGGCCAGATATTGCTGCATGGCAAGGCGATCGACGGACCCGACAAGGATCGCGGCCTGGTGTTCCAGTCCTATTCGCTATTCCCTTGGCTGACGGTCGAGCAGAATGTGGCGCTGGCCGTCGATGCCGTCCACAAGGACCGCAGCCGGGATGAGCGCGCGGCGCTGGTGCGGCAGAAGGTCGAACTGGTCGGCCTGTCCCATGCGATGGAGCGCAAGCCTGCCCAGCTTTCCGGCGGGATGCGGCAGCGCGTTTCGGTGGCCCGCGCCCTGGCCATGGAGCCGGAAATCCTGCTGCTGGACGAGCCGCTTTCGGCGCTGGACGCCCTCACCCGGGCCAAGCTGCAGGATGAGATCGACCGCATTCGCGAGGAAGAAAAGCGCACCATCATCCTGGTTACCAATGATGTCGACGAGGCGCTGCTTCTTGCAGACCGCGTGGCCGTGCTGACGCCTGGCCCTGCGGCCAGGATCGGCCGGATATTCCCGGTGACCCTGTCACGCCCGCGCGATCGCGAAGCCATGAACGACAGTGCCGATTACCAGAGAATGCGCGCAGAGATCGTGCGTTATCTTGGCGATCTTGCAGGCGTCAAAGCCGCAATGGGCACCGATTTCGGCCAATTGCCCAGCGTGACGCCGCTGGACCTGGCTCCGCCGCCCAAGGCTTATCAGGACGCGGCAAAAAAGGGTTCGACCCGGCGCTATATGGAGTTCTGGAAGCTCCACAAGGTGTACCCCACGCCCAAGGGGCCACTGACCGTGGTCGAGGATTTCAACCTGATGATGGACAAGGGCGAGTTCATCTCGCTCATCGGTCACTCAGGCTGTGGCAAGTCGACCGTGCTGACCATGGCAGCGGGGCTGAACGCGATCAGCAAGGGCGGTATCATCCTTGATAATCGTGAAATCGATTTTGCCGGACCAGACAAGGCGGTGGTCTTCCAGGCTCCCAGCCTGATGCCATGGCTGACCGCGCGACAGAATGTCGCTTTGGGGGTTGAGCGGGTCTATCCGCACGCAACCCGCTCAGAACGGCGCGAGATCATCGACTATTATCTCGATCGCGTGGGGCTTGCCGATGCCAGGGACAAGACGGCAGCGGAAATGTCAAACGGAATGCGTCAACGTGTCGGCATTGCCCGCGCCTTTGCCCTTTCCCCGCGGCTGCTGCTGCTCGACGAGCCGTTCGGCATGCTGGACAGCCTGACGCGCTGGGATCTGCAAGACGTGCTGGTCGAGGTTTGGAACCGCACCAAGGTGACAGCCATCATGGTGACGCATGACGTGGACGAGGCGATCCTGCTGGCCGATCGGGTAGTGATGATGACCAACGGCCCAAATGCGACCATCGGCAAAGTGCTGAAGGTTGATCTGCCGCGCCCGCGCGACCGCAAGGAATTGCTCAAGCACCCGGATTTCTATGCTTACCGGCAGGAAGTGCTGCGCTTTCTGGCCGAATATGATCACGGGCCTAAGGCCCATGCCGCCTGAGCAGGCGAGCCGATAGAGAGGATGCCTGATCGGCCCTTATGAGGGGGATCAGGAGGGAAATATGAAAAGGACTGTCATAACGGCGGCGCTGCTCGCGTCGTCGATCGGCTTCGCGCACCCTGCGTTTGCGGCTGGAACACCTGCTTTTGGCGACCCGGTGCCGGTAGGGGAAGGGCTGACGCTCGATCCCATTATCGATGCACGGCTCCGCTATGAAGGCGTTGACCAGCCGACGGTGGATGCCGATGCGCTGACCTTGCGAATGCGCACGGGGCTGGAGCTTCACCATGCACCTTCGCACCTTTCCTTCTTGATCGAAGCGGAAGGCACGCTGGGATTGGTCAACGATTACAACGCCTTTCCCTTTCCTCTGCCCTTGAGTTCGCAGCGCAGGCCGCAATTTGCCGTGGTCGCCGATAGCGAGAGCATCGATCTCAACCGTGCGCAGATCATGTACAAGGTGAAGAATTTTGCGCTGACGCTGGGGCGGCAGCGGATCAATCTTGATGACCAGCGTTTTGTCGGTTCGGTTGCCTGGCGGCAGAACGAACAGACCTTCGATGCCGTCCGGGCCGAAGCGACCATCGGGCCGGTCAGCCTGGATGCGACCTACGCGATCCAGCAGGATACGATTTTCGGGTCCGAAGCCGGCCCGCGCCGGGCGTTGGACGGCGATTTCGCGTTCCTGCAGGCCAGTACGAAACTGGGGCCGCTGACCGTAAAGGGCTTTTCGTACATCATCGACTATGATGAGGCCCTGGCCTTCGCCAATTCCTCGCAGACCTATGGCGGACGCCTTTCGGGTAGCGTGCCGCTTTCCGAGGCGGTCAAGCTCAACCTGCTGGCGAGCTATGCCCGGCAGAAGGACCTCGGCCGCAATCCGGTCGCCTATGAGGCGGATTTCGTGCTGGGAGAGATTGGGGTGAGCTACCAGGGCTTCACCCTGACTGGCGGCTATGAAAAGCTGGGCGCGGACAAAGGGGCAAACAAGGCCTTTCAGACGCCGCTGGCAACCTTGCACAAGTTCAACGGTTGGGCCGACCTGTTCCTGACAACACCAGGCAATGGCCTTGAGGACCGATATGTTACGCTTGCCAAGCAGTTTCCCAAGGTCACCATGGTGCAAGGGCTCAATGCTATGGTCACCTATCATGATTTCCGCAGCGATGTCGGCAATGTGCGGTTCGGCACTGAATGGGATGCAAGCATCGGTTTCAAAACGAAAAAAATTGGCTGGTTGGTGAAATATGCCAATTACGATGCCAATAGATTTGGCGTTGACCGCCAGATCTTGTGGTTGCAGGCAGAGATCGTGTTTTGATCGTCTGTCCCGGCATACCGGCTTATCATGGGGTTGATTGATCATCCCGGTCCTTGCAGCAGGACAGCGTCTTCCCGGTGTTGAAGGATGATGCGATGAGCGAGGCCGGATCTGCCGGAAGGTGCTTCTGCAAAGACCGTCGCCACTGTGCTGCACTGCAAAATAAACACTTGCAGTGCAGCGCCAGAATCGGTTAGCCTTATCACACGTGGTTACAGCGCCGCCCAATGCCGGGCGGATCCGCGCAGGACCATAAAGAACAACATCGCGTGGCAATGACGCCGCCCAGACCTTCCCTATCGGGATGCGTTCGGGCGGCTTTTTCGTGTTCGCGCTTTAGACCGAGGAAGACCTGAGTGAACGCGCCTTCAACCCTGATGGAAAAGGACCGCACTGCGACCGCAAAAGAGCGGCTGGTGGTGATCGGCAACGGCATGGCCGGGTGCCGCGCGGTCGAGGAAATGCTGGCCCGCGATCCTGCGCGCTTTGATGTGACGATCTTTGGCGCGGAACCGCGCGTGAATTACAATCGCATCATGCTGTCGCCGGTGCTGGCCGGCGAAAAGGCGTATGAGGACATCATCATCAATGGCGCAGGCTGGTATGCCGACAATGCGATCAAGCTTGTGTCCGGCGACCCGGTGGTCGCGATTGATCGCGCCAGCCATACCGTGGTTTCGCAATCGGGCCGCGTCGAACCTTATGATCGCCTGCTGATCGCCACCGGTTCTGACCCTTTCATCCTCCCGGTGCCAGGCCACAACCTGCCGGGTGTGGTAACGTTCCGTGACCTGGACGATGTCAGCAAGATGCTGGCGGCGGCCGACCGGGGCGGATGTGCGGTGGTGATCGGCGGCGGCCTGCTTGGGCTTGAAGCGGCCCATGGCCTTTCGCTGCGCGGCATGAAGGTCACCGTCGTTCATCTTATGCCGACACTGATGGAGCGGCAGCTGGATGAGGCGGCGGGCTATTTGCTCAAGACCGAACTGGAAAGGCGCGGCCAGATGATCGTCACCGGCGGCGATACGGCGGAAATATTCAGCCATGATGGCCATGTTGCGGGTGTCAGGCTGAAGGATGGGCGCGAATTTGCAGCCGATATCGTCGTGATGGCGGTGGGCATCCGCCCGGCAAGCGGCTTGGCCAAGGCGGCCGGACTTGAGGTTGATCGCGGGATCATAGTCAACGACCATATGGTCACAAGCGACCCGGCCGTCATGGCCGTGGGCGAATGCGTGCAACATCGCGGAGCCTGTTATGGCCTTGTCGCCCCGCTTTGGGAAATGTGCCGCGCACTTGCCGATGCGGCCTGCGAAAAGCCTTCAGGCTATGAGGGGTCGGTCACCTCGACCAAGCTCAAGGTTTCCGGCATCGACCTGTTTTCTGCCGGAGACTTTTCGGGTGGCGAAGGCGCAGAGGACATCGTGATGCGCGACGCGGCGCGCGGGGTGTACAAGCGCGTGGTTGTGAAGGACAACCGGCTGATCGGCGCGGTCCTCTATGGCGATACGGCGGACGGAAACTGGTATTTCGACCTGCTTAAAAAAGGCGCGGATATTTCCGGCATCCGGGAGGCGCTGATTTTCGGTCAGGCCTTTGCCAGCGGAGGTGCCCTGCTGGACCCTAATGCCGCCGTTGCAGCGCTTTCCGACGATGCGGAAATTTGCGGCTGCAACGGCGTTACCAAAGCCAGAGTGATCGAGACCATTGCTGCGGGAGCATGCAGCCTTGATGCCGTGCGCAGCGGTTGCAAGGCATCGGCCAGTTGCGGAAGTTGCACTGGCCTCGTGGAAAGTCTGTTGACGCTGACTTTGGGGGGTGAGGTTCAATCAGGCCCCAAGACGTTGTGCAAATGCACCAGCTTCACCCATGATGACGTGCGCCGCCTGATCCTTGAAAAGAACTTGCGCGCCATCCCCAATGTTATGCAGGAATTGCATTGGACCACGCCCGACGGCTGCTCCTCGTGCCGACCGGCGCTCAATTACTATCTGCTCTGCGCATGGCCCGGCGAATATGAGGATGACCAGAAGAGCCGTTTCGTCAATGAGCGCCTGCACGCCAACATTCAGAAGGACGGCACCTATTCTGTCGTCCCGCGCATGTGGGGTGGCCTTACCAACCCGCGCGAGCTGCGCGCCATTGCCGATGTCGTCGAAAAGTACAACGCCCCGATGGTCAAGGTCACGGGAGGGCAAAGGCTCGACATTTTTGGGATCAAGAAAGAGGATCTGCCTGCCGTATGGGCGGATCTGAATGCCGCAGGAATGGTTTCCGGCCACGCTTATGGCAAATCGCTGCGCACGGTAAAGACCTGTGTCGGCAGCGAATGGTGCCGCTTTGGCACCCAGGATTCGACCGGACTGGGCGTCAAGATCGAGCGCATGACCTGGGGGTCATGGATGCCGCACAAGTTCAAGATTGCCGTCTCTGGCTGCCCCAGAAATTGCGCCGAAGCCACGATCAAGGATTTCGGAATCGTCTGCGTAGAAAGTGGCTATGAGCTGCATGTCGGCGGCAATGGTGGAATCAAGGTTCGTGCTACCGATTTGCTGTGCAAGGTGGCGACCGAGCAGGAGGCGATGGACGTCTGTGCCGCCTTTATCCAGCTCTACCGCGAACAGGCGCACTATCTGGAGCGCACCGCTCCCTGGATCGAGCGGGTAGGACTGGACCATGTGAAGGCGGGCCTGTTCGATGACCCCGGCAGCGTCCAGCGTCTCGCCGCCCGGTTCCACCATTCGCAGACCTACTGCCAGGACGATCCATGGGCCGAACGCGCGGGAGGAAAATATGCAGAACTGCACCAGCACCTTGCCGAAGTGCGGCCGCTGACGATGGAGCCGCAAGCGATGGAGACCGTGCGATGATCGGGGAATGGCTTGATATTGGCAAGGTGGAGCAAATTGCCCCCGGCACAGCGCGCACCCTGCCGGTACGCGGTGCCGATGAAATCGCGGTTTTCCGGACGCAGAACAACGAGTTCTACGCGCTGGTGAACAAGTGCCCGCACAAGCAGGGACCATTGTCCCAAGGCATCATCCACGGAAATGTCGTCACCTGCCCGCTGCATAGCTGGAACATATCGCTGCAAACTGGCGAGGCTCTGGGCGAGGACAAGGGGTGCGTGCCCAGCATCCCGATGCGGGTTGATGCAGGGCGCATGTATCTGCTGCGCTCTGCCGTGGTTGGGCAGAAGGCGGCTTGAGCCAGGTTCGCACCACCTGCGCCTATTGTGGCGTCGGCTGCGGCATCAGCGCCGAGATTGTCGGCGAGCGCTCGGTCAACATCAAGGGCGACAAAGACCATCCTGCCAATTTCGGCAAGCTCTGTTCCAAAGGGACGCATCTTGGCGAAACGGTGGGGCTGGAAGGACGGCTGCTGTATCCCATAGTTGGCAACCGGCGCGCAGGCTGGGACGAAGCGCTCGATCTGGTGGCTGGCAAGATGCGCGAGTGTATCGCTGAGCATGGACCGGACAGCGTGGCATTCTACGTCTCGGGGCAATTGCTGACCGAGGATTATTATGTCGCCAACAAGCTGATGAAAGGCTTTGTCGGCAGCGGCAATATCGACACCAACAGCCGCCTGTGCATGGCGAGCGCGGTTGCCGCCCATAACCGCGCGTTTGGCGAGGATGTCGTTCCGGTCACCTATGACGATCTGGACGCGGCGGACCTCATCTTGCTGGTGGGATCGAATACCGCCTGGTGCCATCCGGTGATCTGGCAGCGCATCGAGGCGGCACGCGACAGGCGCGGCACGAAAATCGTGGTCATCGACCCGCGCCGGACCGAGACAGCCGAACAGGCTGACCTTCACGTCCCCGTCCTTCCTGACGGCGACGTTGCGCTGTTCAACGCGCTGGGCGTGGAAATGGCGCGGCGCGGGCTGGCAGAGTGCGAACTGACGGACGCCGATCATGGCATCGATGCGGATACCTTCAGCCAGCTTGCCGATCTTGTCGCATCGCACCCAAAGATGGTCACCGTGTTTTCGATGGGGGCCAACCAGTCGGTAGCGGGGACCGACAAGGGCAATGCGATCATCAATCTGCACCTTGCGACGGGTCGCATCAATGCGCCTGGCATGGGGCCATTTTCCATGACCGGTCAGCCCAATGCGA
The DNA here is from genome assembly GCF_000786215.1 of Sphingomonas sp. 35-24ZXX. Taxonomy (GTDB): domain Bacteria; phylum Pseudomonadota; class Alphaproteobacteria; order Sphingomonadales; family Sphingomonadaceae; genus Blastomonas. The sequence goes on along the minus strand of NZ_JROG01000001.1, from coordinate 111,679 downwards.
TGGGTGGGCGTGAAGTCGGCGGTCTGGCCAATATGCTGGCCTGCCATCTCGGTTTCTCCGACGCAGAACGTGCCGATGTCGCCGCCTTCTGGCAAGCGCAGCGCCTGTGCGAAGGGCCGGGCCTGAAAGCGGTGGACCTGTTCCGCGCGGTGCATGATGGCCGGGTGAAATTCCTCTGGGTCATGGCGACCAATCCGGCTGTATCGATGCCCGATGCAGGTTTTGTGCGCCAAGCGCTGGCACGATGCGAAACCCTGGTCGTCTCGGATGTGCTTGCACACACCGATACTGCCGCATTTGCACATATTCGCCTGCCCGCGCTGGCCTGGGGGGAAAAGGACGGGACGGTTACCAATTCAGAGCGCCGGATCAGCCGCCAGCGGGCGCTCTTTGCTGCGCCGGGTGAGGCACGGGCGGATTGGGCCATCATGGCCGATGTTGCGCAGCAGATGGGCTTTGCCGGATTTGGCTGGGCCAGTGCGGCAGCGGTCTTCCGGGAATATGCTGCCATGACGGCGCTTTCAGTCAAGCATGGCAAGGTGCTGGACCTCACCGGCAAGGCAGGCGTTTCGGACGCCGAATATGCAGTGATGGAACCGTTTCTCTGGGGCGGGCACCATCCCATGGCGGGCCGCAAGATGCAGCAGGTGCCGGTCGATGTGCGCCGCCGGCCTGGCGATCCCGACTTCCCGCTGCGGCTCAACACCGGGCGTTACCGCGACCAATGGCACACGATGACGCGCACTGGCCTTTCGCCCACCTTGTCACAGCATCGGCGCGAGCCATTGCTGGAGGTTCACCCCGGCGATGCCGCAGACTCCGGACTGAAAGAGGGCGCCTTGGCCAGGGTGGTGACAGCATCAGGTGCATCTCTCTTCCGGGTCCATGTGAGCGAGGCGCAAAGCCGGGGGCAGGTGTTTGTGCCCATGCACTGGAGCGACGCCATGGCAAGCGGCGGGCGTGGCAATCTGCTTCCCGACCAGTCGGTCGATCCCGTTTCCGGCCAACCGGGTTTCAAGAACAATGCGTGCCGTATCGAGCCGGTTGAGAGCGATTGGCGCGGCTTTCTGCTGCGCAGCGATGCCATTGTTCCGCAGGGCCTTGTGTGGTGGAGCCGCTCGGCTGTCGCCCCGGGCTGGCTTTATGAGATGGCGGGCCAAGGTGCGGTGGACGCAGACGCGCTGCTGCCGACAGGCGAACAGGTGGAAGCTGTTGACACGGCGCGCGGTATGCGGCGGCTGGCGGTGCTTGATGCGGAAGGGATGCTTAAGGCGGCGCTGTTCGTGACCCGCAAGGGACAATTGCCCCCGCGCGAGTGGATTTCCGGCCAGCTTGGCGCGCGTGGTGCGGCGTTGCCTGAACTGCTTGCCGCCCGGCCCAGCATGCCCGCGCCTGATCGCGGCCCTGTGGTCTGCGTCTGCCATGGTATCGGCGAAAACCAGATCGCAGCCCTGGTTGCACAGGGCGCAGACAGCGTGGCCGAAATTGGCCAGGCCTGTGGTGCGGGTACGAATTGCGGATCATGCCGCCCCGTCCTCGCTAGAATGCTGCGCAACTGGACCGACACATGCAGGGAGGCTGCAGAATGAACGACTTTCCATCAGGCATGGTGTGGCTGGTCGGTGCTGGCCCGGGCGATCCCGAATTGCTCACTCGCAGGGCAGAACGGTTGATCGGCATGGCAACGATCGTGTTTCACGATGCGCTGGTGGGGCTGGGCGTGCTCGAACTTGCCTCTTCGGGCGCGCGGCTGGTGCATGTCGGCAAACGATCAGGCAGGCATTCCAGGGACCAGCGGACCATCGACCAGATGATCGTCGATGCCGCGATGGCTGGCGAGCGGGTGGTGCGCCTCAAGGGCGGTGATCCTGCGATCTTCGGCCGCGCGACCGAGGAATTGAGCGCTTGCCGGGCGGCAGGTGTGCCGGTGCGTATCTGTCCCGGTATAACCGCGGCCAGTGCGGCAGCGGCCAGCCTCGGGGCATCACTCACGCTGCGCGGCCTGGCACGCAAGCTGACCTTCGTGACCGCGCACGTCCGGGCTGGGCAGGAACTGGACCTGGATTGGGCAAAGCTGGCCGATCCGGAGGCGACGCTTGCAGTGTATATGGGCAAGGCGGCTGCGAGCGAAGTTTCAGGCCAGTTGATCGCAGCCGGACTGGCGGGCGATACCCCTGTTGCGCTGGTCGAATCCGCCAGCCTGCCAGAAGAGCGCCAGTTCCATACCCGGCTCGATCTGCTGCCATTGGTTGCGCGCGCTGCGTTGGGCGATGGACCCGCGCTACTGCTCATTGGCACTGCAATCCAGGCAGATCTTGCAGAAAATACACTCGCTGCGAGCAGCCGCCGTAGGCCCGGCCCGGCCTGCACTTTTGGCATCAAAAAGGGCATCAACCAGTCACTATCCGCGAGCTGTCCGCAGTTGTAACGCGCTAGGTATTCGTAGCGGTGTTCATACCAAGCGGGAAGCAGGATTTGGCGGCTTGAACCAGTCCAACCGAACCTGGCGGCGGGTTTTCGGCTGCATTGCCAAGGCGCATCATTGGATTCCTTGAATTGCTTCCTCTGGTACAATTCTCCAGCAGGACCTGGCCACTGTCGCGAAGCTTGCAATCCATCTCGAGAATGAACAGCGCGCGATCGCGCAGGCAAGACGCGATTGTCGGCTTTTGGTCAAAAGCCGCCATTTAGCGACGCGAAAGGAACGGCGGCTTTGTCCCACGATGCGGCATTCCCGTTCGGCTGCAGTCGACCCAAGAGCCGGCCACTCTCGGACGGCGAGTTAAGTGTCATGTTGCGCCACAAGCAGCCATTCCGTTTTTGGGATCGCGCAATGAACGTGCTCATGACCGAAGCTGGGTGGTTTTGCGAATGTCCGCTTTTGACGAACCAAGCACTTGACGTTTATGTTAGATATCGAGGTCACGAGGAGACGGGCAATGTCGACGATCGTTCGAGGCTATTGGTTTTATTGGCTGCTCGTTCCCTGCCTGATCGCCGCCTGGCAATTGTCGCTGACGCCCGAAGCCCTCGCTGATCCTCTGACCTTGGAGCGCGTCTATCTGATTGACTGCGCCTTGCTGCTCCCAATCCTGTATTTTCTTTATCTCCGCTCGCGTGCCACGCTTAAAGCAGCAGTCTTCCGGTCTTTAGCGCTTGGCGCTGCTGCTTTGAGTTATGCCGCGTGGCTGATGCCAGAGGGGACGGGGCAGGTGTTGCCCTTCCTGAGTTGGCTGCGCTGGACGGCATTGCCGCTTATTATCGCAATCGAACTTGTCGCGTTCGTTGCGCTGATGCGCTATCTTTATGGATCTGAGCCTCATGAAGAAGAACTCGTAAATCAGGGTATTCCGCCGCTAGTGGTAAAGCTCCTCCTCATGGAAGCCCGTTTCTGGAAGCGTGTGTTCCGTCTGATCACCGGGAAGAGCGACTAGATCATCTCATCCTCATCCAGCTCAGCCGTGGTCAACGCATGTTCAGGATCTTCGGCTGAAGACTTCAATGATTATGTGCGGCATCAAGGCGCAAAGTCGACGCGAAATTCTACCGTCTGAACGTCCGCGTCCGGCGAGCCCAGCGTTTGGTCCTATTGCCGGACTTGGGCTCGATTGCTGACTGGGAGGAAATTTGTCACAAGCGGGGCAAAACCGGCATACCGCTTTTGGGCCTGCGGATTGGTCCCGGTTATTGCCGAAGATGGGCGCAGAGCGGAAGGGTGGATTCTATCCGTCGCGCTTCCCCGGCAGGAGCGACGAATCAGATTTTTCGGCCGCATGTCGGACCGCAGCGACTGAACTCCCAGCGACTGTCAGCGCCAAGAAGCCGGTCACAACTGAATCTACGGCCATCAGCGCCCAATCGAAAGCTGCACCGCCGAAATGGATGGCGGCGTAGCCGAGTGCATAGTGCACGGCCATCAGCGGGAGTGTGCCCGCGATTATCAAGACGACGGTGCGCCAAAATGAACCATGCATGATACGGATCGACTGGAGGGGACCGATTGCGGCGTTGCCAACTGCCCAGGCCACTCCCCACGCCATGAGATAGATCCCCAAGACACCGCCGGCCAAACTGAGTGATGCGTTAATTGCCCCAGCGACGATCTCGTCGGCAATGCCAAGCAGCTGGCTCCACGGTGAGCCAAACAGGCCCCAATATGCTTGCCCCGCTCCGAGCGCAAAGATCACGGACCACAGGCCGGCTGCGGGCCATTCGATCCGACGTGCGGCCGCAGCATCATCTCCGAAAAGCACAAAGCGAGTGAGCCAGTATCCCGGGAGCAAAAGAGCAACTACCTTGGCAAACCCGAATTGCGTTCGGAGTGGATCGGCTGCGAACGCAGCGGCCCCCTTAGGACTGGTATACATCCCTCCCTGCATCTCAACGACGTGCTGCGCGAACTCGACCAGGACTGGGATCGAAAACAGGACGGGGCAGGCCAAGGCGAACGCCCAAGCCCAGCTGTAGATCGACTTGATGTCAGACTTAAGCATTCGACGAGCCTCCGCTTACTGCAACGCGCCTGCCGTCACAGAGGCGGGAATGGCCCCGCCCGGGGTTGAGGGGATGGCGTCAATCGCGCCACGGATTGAAGAAGATCGCTTCGACGGGCACGCCAAAAAAAGCTGCAAGCCGATACGCCATCGGGAGTGACGGATCGTATTTGTCGGCTTCAATCGCGATGATCGTCTGGCGTGATATTTCGAGCGCGTCGGCTAGCTCGGCTTGCCGAAGTCCGCGTCCCTTGCGAAAGTCTCGCAGGCAGTTCTTCACTCTGCCTCGCCTCGGCCACGATAGCGCCAGATCAGCCAAGCAATCGCGTAACCAGCGAACTGCCCAAAAAACACGTAAGATGCGCCGAGGCTAAGTTCGTCGTGGCGACCGAAGGTGGCAAGCAGATAGGCCACAGTGACAAGAGCGCCGGACAGTCCGCCCCACCACCAGCTAACGAGCTGACCCTGCCGCTGAACATCATCAATGCGCCGCCACCACAGCCAAGTCGTGGCAAGAAGAAGCCCCCAGAGGCCGAGCGCAGCTGACAAAGCCAAAGCCGGATTGTCGACGCCCGTGCCGGTCGGCACTGCCTTGCCGATCAATATGCCAGCAACAGCAGCCACCCCAATGCCCATGGCATACAGCAGTCGGCTTCTCATTTCGTATGACACGTTCTGCAATTCCTCGACCATGATGAATGTTCAGACCTTTTGACATTTCGCCCGAAATGTCAAACTCTTTTTACATTCGGCGATTCGGGATGTCGGTCAGGCGAAGCGCATGGGGTAAGGTCATGGAACGAAGTGAGCGGCAGATGGCTGCTAAGGGGTCGATTCCGGAACGGCAGGAATTTTCCAGAAGCCGGGCAAAGCCGCCATTCGCGGCCCGAGTTGCCACCTGTCTGCTGCCGACCCAAGAGCGGTCGTTCCCGTTCGGAGAAGTGAACCTATGCTTTTGCCGGAAGCTGATAGGCGGCTTGGCGTCGATCCAGGCTTATTCGTTCATCTTGGCCAACATTAATTCATACTACTAGCACAAGCTGCCGATTATCGTAATATTTATTGCCGCTAAAGAACCGGTCGAGCCGGGCGATTTTAATTATGATTGCAATAACTATATTGCAACTCGGCCATCCGGTAAAAACATGAATCATTTTATAGGCCCGGAAACTTAAAGCAATATTTATTTAGCGAATATAATTTGAATCACAATTTTTAGCGGTAAAAACAAACAAGACCCAGACAGCGAAATCAAGGAAATGGAAGTTCAATCTTAGTTAAACAGTAAAGACGGCACTGGCTTGCTAGCCCTCGCTTAACTAAGTCGTAACCAAATTTGTGCTATCCGCAGCGCCTAAGGCATCGACTAACGAAGGACCCTATCACCGTGATCAAAAATCTCTCGATCAAGGGGGCCCTTAACCTCCTAAGCCGAACTTCGATCATCCTGGCTCTCGCCGTTAGTGGCATCGGTCCAGGCGTCTGCCGCTGATGCCAATATGTTGCAGAACTCCATCGCAGTTGTGGCCAGCAGTGCTCGTGAGGGCGAAGCGATTGTTGGCAATGCCGTTGCTGCAATGGAACAGATCGAGCAAAGTTCGCAGAGAGTTGCGCATATAGTGACTCTGATTGACGGGATCGCTTTCCAGACCAATCTTCTTGCGCTGAATGCTGGTGTCGAAGCCGCGCGCGCTGGAGAAACCGGCAAAGGCTTTGCAGTGGTCGCCAACGAAGTCCGCGCGCTTGCGCAACGCTCGGCGGATGCCGCCAAAGAAATCTCCGCGCTTATCGCCAGTAGCACTAGCCAAATTGTCGCAGGAGTTGAACTGGTTGGAAAGAGCGGGGAACGGCTGAACGAGATTTCAGCTGCCTTGGGTCAGACAGTAGACCTTGCGGCTAGAATTAACGAGGCGAGCGGCAAACAGGCTTTGAGCGTAAATGAGGTTTCGGTTCAGGTCAGCGCTATGGACAAGATGACCCAACAGAACGCTGCTATGGCGGAGCAAAGCAACGCGGCTGCCGGCAGTCTTTCTTCATCGGCTACGGATCTGACCAATCTGGTCACTCAGTTCAAGCTACCGCGATCAATCGCATCCGGGCGTACTGTCGCGCTGCGCAAAGCCGCATAAATTGCCTGCTGCCAGCCTGAGTTTCGATGGTACCTGGAACACCTGCCTCCTCGATGAAGCGCCAGCCTGTTTCAAGAATACCGCTAAAGTAGAGCCGTATTTCCGTATCCATCCGGCGTAAGACGCTTTGTGCGAGGGGGTAATGAGCGTCGTTAAGTGTGCTCTTTTGAATGACCATTCCCGCCACGTGAATGACTGGTTGCGGCGCAATCGGTCGTTTCAGGCCGGATTGACGAACGGCAGTTTTGTCCCAAATGCCGCAGAACCAGCTCCCCGTCAGAGACGAGGAGCTGATAGGTCAAATTTCGGTATTTTCGGCGAGGGCCAGTGCGTCTTCCACGTCGATCCCAAGGTAGCGTACTGTGTTCTCGATCTTGCTATGACCGAGAAGGATCTGGACAGCGCGCAGGTTGCCTGTTGCCCGATAGATTATAGACGCCTTCGTTCGCCTAAGCGAATGGGTGCCATACTCGCTTCGCATCAGGCCGACCGCCGTAACCCAATCATCCACAAGCCGGGCATACTGGCGCGTGCTGAGATGCTCAGCATGATTGACGCGGCTCGGAAAGACAAAGTCGTCGACCGTACCGCCTCGGCGTTCGAGCCATGTCAGCAAACTCGCTCGAGCGTCCGCAAGCAATTCGAACTGAACCGGGCGACTTGTTTTCTGCTGCATCACGATTGCGCGAGTCCGGATCTGTCCTCCGCTGACAATGTCTCCAATTTTCATCCGCACCAAGTCGCAGCCGCGAAGCTTGCTATCGATCGCGAGATCGAACAGCGCGCGATCCCGCAGACGACGGTTCTGGTTGAGGTAGAATCGGATCTGCCATACTTGCTTTGGCTTCAGTGCACGCTTCGCGCCGACGGTCCTTCCCGCATTCCAGGCCTGACGCTTGGTTGCAACGGTTTCAGATTCAGTCATTTCCATGTTCGTTCTCCTATTGCCAGATTGGCGCTTTGAAGAACGGTTCGCAGACTCGCGGATGTGAATCACTCCAAGCTGATCGATTACAGAATAAGTAATCAGGCTGAACACCTTGCCAATCGAAGAACGTCGGCTTCTGCGAAGTCCTTGTGTTTCCGGAGATGTTTATAGTCATTGAGCAACGCTGCCGCTTCAATTCGGTTTCCCCCGCACTTCAACCGAGCATCCGACGCTCCTAAGCTTCCGCTCCCTCGCCCGCTTCGCACATGTCTCGATCGCCTCGGCATTGTTCAGCACGAGTTGATTGGCCGCCAGGATATCACGCCACTGACCGGGGTCCGCGACAGACATCAACCTCTGCCCTGCTTGCCATCCGTCACGATGCAGCGCCGATACCGCCCGCCACTCTGGCCAGTGCCAGGCCTCGGGAACCATCCAGTCGATCGCTGGCGGGATGGTACAACCGCCTATCGATCCGAGAACAAGCGCAAGGCCTGCCGCACCTGCCAGCCACTGGTTCTGCTGCCGCGCTGTACGTGCCGAGGCGGTCATGGTTGCGAGGTTGCTTGTCGCTTTCTGCATATCCTGCCGGGCGGTGACCAACGCTGCATGATCCTCTATGCGACTGTCGCGCCCTGCCGCCGTGATCTGATTGGCGATTTCGTTTGTGGTCAGCAGCAACGCAGGCTTGTTCGACAGCGTGATGATGGCCTCACGCATACGCTGGGTAATGGCATGGATCTTCGCCAGCTCAGCGCTGTAGTCGCGGCTGAGCAGATCCTGCTGCCCCTCGGCAACGCCGTCGACCGAGGTTGTGAGCATTCCAAGCCGCTGCGCGATCATCTCGAGCGCCTGCTCGATCGGGATCTCGTCGGGTTCAGGTTCTGACATGGCATAATGCCTACAGCCCGAGCCCCCGCGAACGCGAGGGGTCGATACAGTCTGCAAGGTCCTGCGACAGTGATCTGCCTCTCACTGGGTCCAGCCCCAGTTCCACGCGGCGGTTCCGCAGCAGCGACTCAAGCTGCGGATCACGTTCAAGGCTGTGGGCCATTGCACCAAGATGACGTTCGACCTTGTCGGCATTGAGATAGTCCTGATCCTTGAGCATGCGCTGCATCTGCCGCGAGCGTGTCTGCCATTCGTGGACGAACTGGTCGGCTCTGGCCTGTTCTGCCAGGCGCGCCGCCTGCTGCTGGTGCATCCCCTCGATGGTCCGGTCCAGGTTGCCAGACAGGGCTTCGGGGATCAGCGAGCGGTCGTTGACCAGCGCACGACCCAGGTCCAGCACATATCCACGGCCCATTGCTTCAAGCGTCCGGCCTGCCTTGTCGAGCGCAGCCTGCTGATAGTCGAGCGAGCCCAGTCCCTGGTCGTGCAAGGTCAGGATATCCTGCGCCGCACGCGTGTACTGCTGCACCGCCTTTTCCAGCGGTGTCTGCTCAGGTCCCGGTTTGAACAGATCTGCGCTGACCCGCAGTCCCAGCTGACGCTCGCGCTGTGGCGAGGTCTCCTTGCTCCCGAGCAGATCAGCGAGCGCACCGGTGCGGCTGACCCTGATCCGGGTCTGTCTGTCGCGCCCTGGTTGTTTGAGCTCCCTGCCCTGCTGGGCCTCGTCTGCCTTATCGGACTTGCGGGTATAATCGCTCGCCATGTCCTTGGCCCGCTCGCGCGACAGCGTGCGGGTGAGCGCCTTGCGATCGGCAAAGTCGTCCTTGCCGTAATGCAGATCGACCTCGGTGCGATGCCGCGACAGCGCGACATAGGCCCCGTGCCGGTCCATGCCTGGCGTCGCCAGTACCTGGACCTTGTCGACGGTCATGCCCTGCGCCTTGTGGACGGTTGCCGCATAGCCATGATCGACATGGGCATAATCCTTCAGGTCGAACGCCACGGCCCTGCCATCGTCGAGCATCACTGCCATGCGGACCGATGACAGGCTCTGCACGGTACCGAGCGATCCGTTCTTCACGCCAAGCTCGCGTTCGTTCTTCAGGAACATGATCCGGTCACCGCTGGCAAAGCTGCGCTGACCACGCTCTACGTTGATGTCGATTTCCTGCCCCAGCGCGCCGCTGGCGCGCATGCGCTCCCTCACCTCTTCGTTGAGCGCCTTCACCTCGTCATTGGTGTGCGTGAGGATGATCCGGCTGGCCTTGGGATCGGCCTTCCGATCCTGATCCCAGGCGTCGACCAGCGCGGTGCGCGCAGCTTCGCGGGTCTCCGCGACATAGACGTGGCCACCTTCCTCATATCGGGCCAGCGCCTCGCCTGTTCTGCCCGTCGCAAGCTCGCGCGTCGCATCGCGCTGCCAGTCGGTCTGCTGCCTGCGGATACCGCTGATTTCGACAGCGCCATGGCGCTCGGCTGTTGACCGGAACGCGGCGCCTGCTTCGATCGCCTGTAGCTGCTCGGGATCGCCGACAAGCACGACTTTTGCACCGCGCTGTTCGGCCTCCGACATCACGCGCTCGAGCTGGCGCGTGCCGAGCATTCCGGCTTCGTCGATCACCAGTACATGGCGATCGGTGAGCAACTCCCTGCCCTGCTCCCATTGATACTCGAGGCTGGCAATGGTGCGCGATGCGATGCCTGAGCCGTGCTCCAGGCCTTCAGCCGCGATGCCCGAGAGCGCAGCACCTTGGACCTGGTATCCGGCGAGCTCCCAAGCCTCCCTTGCCACGCCCAGCATCGCGCTTTTTGCCTGTTCCGGCATAGCCGATGACATTGCTGAGGCCGCGCGGGCTGGTCACATGTTCGAGCGCCCCGCGCTGCTCGGGCGACAGGTCGAGCCCGCGCTGTTTTGCGTGATCAAGCGCACGTTCCCTTTGCAGGTCCATCACCGGGTGGTTGCGCTTGGCATCGAGCCCGGTGGAAGCCAGCTCAAGTCGCCGTTCGGTCTGGATCATTGACCGGCTGGTGAACCGCTCCTGGCCCTTGCCATCTAACCCAAGTTCAACAAGTTCGGGCGCGTTCTTCACCGCCGACATCACCTTGTCGAACTGGTCCTTGTCCTCGCTGTTCCTGTGCACGAACATGGCAAGGTCGCGGGTGGTGAACGTCGCCTGCCCGCGTGTGATCGCCTCGATCGCGATGTTGGGATCGGCGATGATCTTTTCGCCGTTCGATCGCGCAATAGCGTGATGCTCTTCGAGCCGTTCGCTGCTCAGCCCCTCGCCCGCCATCCGCGATGCGGCAGGACCGATCTTGTGCTGAGGTTCCAGATCGATGCCCTGTGCTTCCAGTGACCGGTGATCGATCCGCGCGTCGATATCGAGTTCGGCCAGGCGTTCATTGGCAATGTTGGCCCAGGCTTCGCGCCAATGGGTCAGCAGATCGGTGCGGTTCCAGTCTCGGGCCTTTGCGCCGAAGCCAACGGTTCCGTCTTCAGCGATTTCGATTTCGCGCGTGGTCAGCATGACATGCGCATGCGGCCTGGGTTGGCCATCCTCGCCAATGTCCCAATGGACATTGAGATCTGCGACCATGCCGCGGTCAACGAACTCGGCCTGAACAAAGTCCCGCGCCAGCTCGATGGCCTGTTCTTTTGTCAGCTCTCGCGGCAGCGCGAACTCGATCTCGCGCGACAGCTGCGCGTCCTTGCGCAGCTCTGCAGCCTCGACGTCGTTCCAGAGACCTTCCCTGTCCTTCCAGGCCTCGTCCGCGCCATCGGGTAGCATCACCTCGCTGTGCACTACCCCTGCCTTGTTGGTGAAGTCGTGGTGCCGATCGAGGCGCTGATCGTGCAGTCGTGAGCCCGAACGATAGGCGGCGGCAGCCAGCGCCGATGCGCCGGTGCTTCGCGATATGACTTTGGCTGAGAGGTGATAGATCGCCATGGCGACATACCATTTACGCCATCCAAGCGACGTCGGCACGACGTATAAGCGCGCCCTCAACCGATTTGATCGCTCTCGGGATGACGGGGTCTCACTATGACCCAGCCTGTTGGCGTGGCGACAACATTGGCATAGCTGGTGGGTCCTTCACACACAATGAAGGGACATGACCCATGCGCAGACCGAGAGACTTTGACGCCGAGCTTCAGGCGCTGAGCGACAGAGCAAAGGCGCTGAAGGCAGCGCGGCTGACCCAGCTAGGCGAACTGGTCATCGCCACCGGTGCTGATGCGCTCGGCACCGAGGTTCTGGCTGGCGTTCTGCTCGCCGCTGTCGGTAACGATGACGCTTCCAGGAAGGAGGCGTGGCGCAAGCGAGGCGCTGCGTTCTTTCAGCAGCGGACCGGGCGACAAAAGGCAAAGCAACAATCAACTGCAGCAACTGGCGGCAGTTCTGACAGCCAGCCGGGCGGCGCTGCGCAAAACACAGGCGCAGCGCAACCGGCTGATGCTGGCCAGGGCTCGCAATGACAACCGGGACTGGCAGGTGAAGCGGCGCGAGCGGACACGGCGGCTGATCGAGCTAGGCGGGCTGGTTGCGAAATCCGGATTCGACCAGCTGGTCGATGATGACCGGGCGGTGATCTACGGCATGCTGGTCGAGGCGGCTGCCAAGGTCCGCGATGCCGGTGGACCGCAGCAGATCACGCTATGGCGCAGGCGCGGAGCGCGAGCCTTTGCGCAAAACCAGTTGGCGTCGTGACGATGATATCGCATAGGTTCAACCTATGAGTGAGGCAATCAACGAACTGGTGCTCGGCGTGCTTGCTCGCGCGCCGCAGTGGGTGAGGCAGGATCTGCTGTCTTCGGATCCTATCGTCCGCGCACGAGCCGAGGAGACGCTGGCAGCGATGATCAGCAGCGCACTGGCCGACAACGAAAACAGTGGGCCGGGAAGCAAGGCTGCCTGAGGCCCGCCTAGTCGTCCGTCGCCAGGCGGCGTTCGCACACCTTGCGGACCAGATCCTGCAGGATTGCAACGCGTGTCCCCAGCCAGTTCAGCTCTTCGTCGCTGACCTTGTAGTGCGGCGAGTATCGCGCGTTGACATAGGCCTGCCGCAACAGTTCGAAGCACCGGCGACTGAACCGGTCGTCGCGCGGCCAGGCCTCGATCAGCTCGGACGCAATCTCCTCGGCATGGCCGCGCAGAAAGCCGAGCTTGTGCGACTTCGGGCTGTACAGAGTCAGGACCAGCAGCGTGCAATGGTACGCCCGTTCGGCTGCTTGGTGGAGATTGAACGCTGCTTCGTTGTAGTTCTGTCTTTCGATCAAGAACTGCGCCGAAGCTAAGAACGCGTCCGCACTGGGAAGCCATTTGTCAAAATGCTTCTGCGCCTCTACACGCGCGGCAGCATGGGCGAGCTTTGTTGGCGCTGCAAACGGAAAACCTTCAGCCTCGTAAAGCGCGATGCCCTGAGTAGCAATGTCGGTGAAAAACGGACGGCCCTGCTCGAGCTGCTTGTTCACATCCTTGAGGCTGTGAACAATGAAGCTGACCGGCGCGCTCAGCGTCTGCGTGATGGTCATCTCGCGCATCAGCCGGTCATCGGCGGTGGCCCAGTAATCGACGACATCGGTTAGGCGCTCGTCGTTGACCACGACGAGCAAATCGTAATCGGATTTGTAGCCGCCGACCGGATCATCGACCCAGTCGCCGCGCGCATAGCTGCCGTACAGGATGACCTTGAGGATCCGGCCCTGCTTCTTCCAGGGCGCGGTGGTATTGCCGATCGCAGTGGCAAACTCCTCGAACAGGATGCGCACGGCAGCCTGCAGCTCCTGCTGCTTCTGACCAGGCAGATGATCAATATCGGTGCGCATGATTTCACCCTGTAGCGACGACCGTTCGTTGGCAAGTTGGAAGCTTGGATTTCACCTGCACAACTGCCTCCATTCTCGTGGCATTGGATGAGGGAAAGAGACGCCATCATGACGTCTCTCCCTTGAGGTTCAGCAGATAGTCCGCAGCCTTGCTGGCTGCACTGGCTGCGCGGAAGATGGCCTTGTCATCTTCGCGCAGGACGGTGAGCCAGGATGCGATGTAATCGCTGTGGCGAACGGTCGGCGCAATGCCGAGCGATGCGCAGGTGAACGCGGCGGCCATCTCGGCAACAAGCTCTTCGCGGGCATAGGGCGCAGAGCCGAAGGCACCCTTCTGATCGCGATCCAGCCTGCTGGCATGGCCGGTCCAGTGACCGAGCTCATGCAGAGCGGTGCGGTACCAGTTGATCGGCTCGTGATACGCTGCCTGCGGCGGCACCTGCACGAAGTCGTGCACGGGGCTGTAGAAGGCAGCGTCACCGCCGATGTTGAACATGGCACCGCTGGCAGTGATGATCGCGTCGGCTTCGGCGATGGCGAGCACCGGATCGGGTGCAACCGGGGCTGCGGTCATGTATTCGGGCAGACCCTCGCACTGATCGATGTTGAACACCGTGAACCGCTTGAGGAAAGCAACTGTTCTGGCTTCGCGGTCTTCGCCGCGCGCCTGTTCGGCTTCAGCCTTCGGCGTGAACCGGTCGGCATAGCAGACGGTCGTGCCCTTCTCGCCTTTGCGGACTTTGCCGCCAGCGGCCTTGGCTTGGCGATAGGTCAGCCAACGCTGCGTGCCGTAGCCCTTCATGACAACTTCGGCCCAGAGGATCAGGACGTTGATGCCCGAGTAGCGCCGATCTGTTGCTAAGTTGTGCGGCATGGTGCAGCCGCAGAGCGATGTGTCCCAGGGCTGTACCCAAGGGAGCCGTCCTTGCTCCAGCTCGGCGATGATGCGGTGTGTGACCTCGCTATAGAGGCTGTTGCGGGTAGTGTTTTCCATGGCCTTGTCTCCTTCCATCCGGCCCCGGCCCGAAAGGGGCGCTGGGGGGCGGCGAAAGAGAGCTGGCAGCCACGCTGCAACGGACGGCGCGCATGCGCTAAGCACCGCAACGAAGTGGAGGACCCGCAACGCGGGTTGCGCGCTGGCCTGGCGTGGCTAGAGGCGATTGACGGCACCCGGTGTCCCGCCCAAGCGGGGCAAACGCCGCAGCTTTGCTGCGACCGCAGATGCGCTGCTGGACCATTGCGATGGAGTGAGATGCCGTGAGCAGAAATAATCTGCTTTCGCTGCCATTTCCGGCACATGCCGGCAGCGCTCCCCTGCCCTACCGCCTGCGAAATCGCCGCAAGTGGCTCGATTGACGCGCAGCGGCACATCGCCATTCTGCGTCGCAAGCAGGGGCAGATCACATCACAGGATGGAGACAACGGCCATGGCATCCCATGCACCCGACAGGTTCTTGAGGCTCAACACCGTGCTTGATCGCACCGGGCTGTCTCGGGCGACGCTGTATCGCAAGATCCAGGCGGGCACGTTCCCCAAACAGGTCAAGCTCGCCGAGCGGTGCTGCGGATGGCGGGAATCGGCTATCGAGGAATGGCTGAAGAACCCGATGTTCTATGAGGTTAGCGACTGACGATCAGCAAGCGCGGCTATCATGCGGCATGACGGTCAAGCTCCGGGAACAGAGGCAAAGGCGCAGGCTCTGACTGGTCGATCATCGCGCTGCAGTAAAGGCCGACATTGATCCATTCGACAGACCAATGGAGATCGACGCGTTCACCTTCGATCCGCACAAGGGCAGCGCCCTCGCGCGCTACTGACCAAGTGCACCGCAGCTGTTCGTCATAGGTACCCAACAACAAGGTGCCATCGCTGACCCCGACCAGAAAGCGGTCATCATCGTCGAACGGGACATGCAACACGGCCTCGATATCACCGCTGACCTGCAGGCGCGGATAACCCGGCACAGGCAAAATCGTGATGCTCATCGCAGAATCGCCTTTCCTACTTGAGAACAAATATAGAACATGACTCCATAGGAAGGAGTCTGCAATGGTCATTATCGATGGATCGTTTCTGCTGGGGTTAGCAGCTGTGCTGACCAGCCTCGGCACGCTGTGGCGGGTTTTGCGTGGTCGCCCTACCCCGCAATGTCCATATCTCCACGTTTGCCGAAGGACATCCTGTGAAACGTGTCTCAACTGCACGAGGGCAAAGGATAAACGCGACTAGACGGTGTTGAAACAAGCCGTAGCAGCGGCGAATCTGTGGAGATATTCTCCATCAATGCGGACGCCGGATCAGGATAAAATCGAATTTGCGATCATTGCACTGACAATCATTGCTGCCGCCCTCGTTTCGCTTACGCAGCTTTATATATCGACAGTTGCAAAACCATCGATCGCGGGACATCGCGCCATTCATCCACAGCTTTTATTCAAACTTGCGAAAAATCTGTCTCGCTTGTTGATCATACCGACGATAAGCGTTGTTGACGCTAAAGAACATCATCGAGGACGCACCTATGACAGAACATTCGCAAGAGCAGCTGATTACGCTTACAGCAGATATCGTGGCGGCGCATGTTGGCAATAACAGTGTCGCATTGGGGGACATCGCTACGCTGATCGCGAATGTTCATAAGGCACTGGCTGGCTTGTCGACGGCTGAAGCTCCGGAACCGGAAGAAGTGCGTCCTGAGCCTGCAGTATCGATCCGGTCATCGGTCAAGCACGACTATCTCGTGTGCCTGGAAGACGGCAAGAAGATGAAGATGCTCAAGCGCCATCTGTCAGTTCACTACAATCTCACACCAGCTGAGTACCGCCAGCGGTGGGGCTTGCCAGCCGACTACCCGATGGTCGCGCCCGCCTATGCCGAAAGGCGTCGTGAACTCGCCAAGACGATTGGGCTTGGGCGCAGCCCTAAGGCCGGTCGTGGGCGCATGAAGGCAACCACTGCTGCAAAGTGAGGCAGTTTTAGCGGCGTTTCGGGCAGCCGGGCCGGAATATGCGGTTCGGTTGCCTAGCTTTTGAGATTGGCTCAGTGGGTACTAAGCAATGCGTGACAATCGTGCCATCCAACGCATTGATAGGCCCCACCGATACTCGCAGTTCATTGAGGCTCGCCGCACTGCCCTGAAAAGTCCGAATCTGGGACGAAGCAGTCGTTCTGCGCTCGCCACTTGAATGACGGCTTTCGGCGAGAGCCGACGCGCCAGCTTGCACGGATGCCATCGTCGATTGACAGAGTTGGGCCGTCAGCAGAACGACAGCTCTCACACTATAGATTGGCATAGCCGACCTACTTTGACCAAAACGCTCCGCCCAGTTCGCTTCCGCTGTCGGTGCCCCACGCTGGACAGCCATAACGGATATGAGTCGCCGTTTTTACTACCCTGGCATCGCCTGATCGTCGATCTCCGCCTGCAACCACCCGCGATGTCCTGTACGCTACTACCTTCGGCCTGACCCCCTGGCCGCGCAATCAAGTAACTGGCGCGAAGCGCCGCTGCCATTCGAACTCATCCAAACCGATTCGGGCTAGATCGTTCGCTATGCGGTTAGCAAAGCGTAGTGCGATCGACACGCGAAGGTCGGCCATCCAAGCGAATGTCTCGCCCGACGAGGCTGTGAACGTGAAGTCTTCCGCTGCAAGACTGCTTAAAACTACCTTGGCATCGGCGTCAGGGGCAAAAGTTGCGGTCACGATGTTAGCTGCCTTAGTCTCGAGTCGGAGACAGACCTCAGCGCCCGCAACATCCTTCACCACGAGATCAAAAGCTACTTCATCTCGGTGAAGCGCTGCGAAAATAAACTGCGTCGGTTTGTCCAAGTGCTCATCTGAGTAGCGGGATCGGCTTGGTGCCTCGAACCTCGCTCTCGATGGCATAGATGTCAGCAAAGCGCTGCAGCACCTCAGTGGTAACCGGCCACTTGTCGGCGAGATCGAAGAACTTGCGACGGACGTGTGACCAGCAAAACGCGAGAGTAATCTGCTCCTGCCGCTTGGAGAGCAAGGTAACCAACCATCATTGCCTCCGCTTATTACGGGGGCATTGAATCAGACAGTAGCCTCAAAGGCGAGGGTTTGCGAGGTGCCCAGCTTGTTGGAGTGCAAGTGATCTTGTATGCAGACCTCAACAGCTGCGTAAACGATAGAGGAGCATGGCTATGCCAATAAAGCGAATTATGATCACTACTGCAAGCATGTCTTTAGCTCTTTTTTATTCAAATATAGCTATTGCCAAAGGGTTTCCGCTTCAAGGCAGCAACATATACCAAGGAACATACCAATGTTCCCAAGGATTAACCCCTTTCGAGATCGATGCTACCGGCATTGGATACGGATTGCCGGGAAAATTTATTTTCGGAGGAGGTCGTATTCCTCTGGGTGAATTTGAGTTTCAAGTGCAACATCTATACGATGATAACTTTCGTCTTATTCCTATTCGCTGGGTAAAGCAGCCATATAACTATGGGATGATTCCGATCGACGTCCAAATCATCAATGGTAGATTGACTGGTCGGATACAAATGCAGGGTTGCGGTTCAATTGAAGGAACTCTGACGTCGGCCTCCATCACCAAAAATACGATACAGGCTTCCTCCGATCCTGAGCAGCAAAAAGTCCTTACGCTCTTAGCTGACGTTTTAAGGGAGGATGCGCTTCATTGGGGGTGGAATACGCTGGATTCCACAGTGCCGGTATATCTTGATCGAACCTCGAACAGTGTGAACAGAGATGAAAAGATTGGGTATACATATAGTGGCGGCAAGTCAGGTTGGATGATAGGCCGATTTAATTCCAATGGTCAGCTTGAATGCATCATTTTCCATGATGAAGGCTTGTGCAGGCAACCTCGAACGCGAAAGCAGTATCAAGCTTGGGTTGACGCAAGGGAGGCAAAAAGAAAGAAAGAGCTCGCCATAATGTCCATTTATTACGTGAAGGAGCTGCCAAACACCCCAGAGCAGCGTTGTATCGAGCAATCTAATTCAATAGATAATTTAACTCAGATGGTCGAGATTTACGAAGGCAATACTCTAAAAGACATCCAACATGAAGACGCGGGCTCAGTGATCCATGTCGCTTATCAGAACGTCTGTAAGCGGCCGATCAAAGTGCAGGAACAGACCAGAAATCCACTTATTGGCTGGCAAAACGTTGGGTTCGGTGAAAGGGTTATTAAGCCCGGCGAGAAAAGAGAATTCAGGTCAAGCACGGTTTCTAGGGATGCCCGGGTGCTTGTAGTGCCGTAACGCTTTGGCGATTGTGCACTTTACAAACCCAAGCTTGTCCGCCGTCAGCGCCCATGGCACAGATTTGCGGTTGTGATTTAAGGAGGATCTGGGCTTCGTCGTAGTGACGAAGGAACGAAGATGATGCCCAGATCCTCCAATGCAAAATCGTCGGCGAAGGCCCCTGCTGAGCAGGTGGTGAAGGACATCCGGCGGCAGACGCGGCGCCATTTTTCGGCCGAGGACAAGATCCGCGTCGTGCTGGAAGGCCTACGCGGCGATGACAGCATCGCCGAGCTGTGCCGCAAGGAGGGCATCGCCCAGAGCCTATACTACACTTGGTCGAAGGAGTTTATGGAAGCGGGCAAGCGCCGCTTGGCGGGCGACACTGCCCGTGCCGCGACCACCGGCGAGGTGCAGGATCTGCGCCGCGAAGCCCGTGCCCTGAAGGAATGCGTTGTCGACCTGACGCTCGAAAACCGCTTGCTGAAAAAAAGCATGATCGCGGATGGGGGAGACGACGCATGAGATATCCCGCCTCCGAGAAGCTCGAGATCATCCGGGTCGTCGAGCAGTCGCACCTGCCTGCCAAGCGCACGCTGGACCAGCTCGGCATTGCCCGCCGAACGTTCTACCGCTGGTATGATCGCTACCTCGAAGGCGGGCCGGAAGCCTTGGAGGATCGGCCATCGGCGCCGAGCCGGGAGTGGAACCGCCTCGGTGACGACATCCAGGACCAGATCATCGAAATGGCGCTGGAAGCTGACGCGACCGATCTCAGCCCGCGCGAACTGGCGGTGCGGTTTACCGACGAGAAGCGCTACTTCGTGTCAGAATCCATGTGTGGACGACCCCTGCGGCGCAAGAGCTTTTGTTTAGCGATGAGCACCGGTCGGGTGCATCCATGTGTTCGGCCTGTTCGTGCAGCACCGCATGGCTGCTGGCCCTGATGAAGTCCGCAGGTTGGCTCCCTAATCACGTCATCGCGCTCGAAGCGCTGTGACCCCCTGGGTTTTGCCGACCCCCGGTCTGACCGGTTTGTCATCACTACTCAGCGACTCCTGCGCCATCCTGCTCCCGTGCGTAACACGGCAGCGCGGATGACGGTCACGCGGTTGCGGCCGCGTAGACTTCTTTGCGCGACATGACCGCCCAAGCGATGCGCGCTGTTTTGTTGGCGAGCGCGACTGTCGCGATCTTCGCAGGCTTGCGCTCCAGGAGCTGCGCCATCCAAGGCTGCCGATCAGCGTTTTTGCGCGTCATACGCATCACCGCTGTCGCGCCGACCACAAGCAGCCGTCGTAAGTAGCCGTCGCCCTGCTTGGTGATTCCGCCCAGCCGTTCCTTGCCGCCAGAGCTATTCGCTCGGGGCGTGAGCCCTAGCCATGCTGCGAACTGGCGTCCGGATCGGAACAGAGACGCATCTGGCACAGCGGCCGATATAGCTGACGCGGTGATCGGGCCGATGCCCGGGATCGTGGCGAGCCGCCTGCTCGTCTCGTCGGCGCGGTGCCACGCGAGGATTTGCGCTTCCAGTCTATCGATCTCGCTGGTGAGCGCTCTCAGCTGAGCAGCGAGCCCGTGCAACGCAGAACGAGCATGGGCAGGCAGCTCTTCTTGTCGCTCATGCAGCGCCTTCAGCATCGCGGTTACGCCACCCGCACCAATACCCGTCACGATACCGTACTCAGCGAGGTGGCCCCGCAAGGCATTGATGAGCATGGTCCGCTGCCGCACCATCAGGTCGCGGCTCTTGTGGAGCATCAATACCGCCTGCTGTTCGACGGTCTTCACCGCAACAAACCGCATCGTCGGTCGCGTCACCGCCTCGCAGATCGCCTCGGCATCTGCTGCATCAGTCTTCCCACGCTTTACATAGGGCTTTACATAGGCGGGCGGCATCAGCCGGACCTCGTGGCCCAGTGCGATCAGCTCGCGAGCCCAATGATGGGCCGATGCACATGCTTCCATACCAACAAGGCAGCTTGGCAGATCGGTGAAGAAGCCGATTACCTCTGTGCGCCGACGCTTGCGCCGGATGAGAACGGCGCCATCGCTCCCGATCGCGTGAACTTGAAAAACACTCTTCGCCAGATCCAAACCGACGGTAACAATCTCCTGCTTCATTTGCCGACTCCTAGACGTGGACCTACAACGGCCCATCATTGCACAGCTAAGCTCGTGCAGGACTCGTCCACGCCATCACGTCACTTGCTGTTTTCTTGCTCCAGCAATTTCAGGCGCCAGACATTGGACACCTCAAAGCCGCCGCACTTGGCACACAGCTCGTAGAGCGTCGTCGGGTTCAGTACGTGCTTGCGGTAAGCCTCGGCCGTCGACAGTGCGCCTTTCTGCTCCTTGATCATCCTGATGATCTGTTTCTCTGTGAAACGGCTCATCCTCAGTCGTCTGCTCGTTCGAGGGGGACAGCCTCTACATCAAACCGTAGGAGCGTGCGGGGAACGGGTCGCGTTCGCACAGCAAACTCAGCCCATGGCCCGCTCGGCCTGCTGCCAGGCGAGAGCGGTGAGTTCGGGCAGCACACGCACACGCTCATGCGCCTGCGCGCTGGAGGCGGTGCCGCGCAACACTCGGCCCTTGATCCCGTGGAAGATCGCCGCAAGCCGAAAGAAATTGAACGCCATGTAGTAGCCGTAGTGCGGCATCGACGCGCGGCCGGTGCGAGTGCAATAGGTGGCCAGGTAATCCTGCTCCGGCGGGATGCCGAGCGCGGCGATATCGGCGCCGGCAAGCCCGGCGACGATGTGCGGCGGCATGTGGTACATCATGGCATTGTAGGCAAAATCGGCACCGGGGTGGCCCAGCGTCGACAGCTCCCAGTCCAGCACCGCGAGCACGCGGGGCTCGGTGGGGTGAAAGATCATGTTGTCGATGCGGAAATCGCCGTGGATGATGCTGGTGGCGTCATCTTCGGCGGGAATGTTCGCCTGAAGCCAGTCGATCACCCGGTCCATGTTCGCGTCCCGCCCGGCGTCCACGTCCTCGAGGTACTGTTGCGACCAGCGGCGGATTTGCCGCTCGAAGTAACTTCCCGGGCGGCCATAATCGCCGAGCCCGACGGCCGCGTAGTCGACCTGGTGCAAATGGGCGAGGGTCGCGTTCATGGCATCGAAGATCGCGGCCCGTTCGTCCGGGGCGACGTCGCTGACCGTCGCATCCCAGAATATCCGTCCCTCGACCATGTCCATCACGTAGAACCAGCTGCCGATCACCGCATCGTCGGTACACAGTCCATGCACGTGAGCGACCGGAAAGCCCGCGCTTTCGAGCGCCTGTAGCACCCGCGCCTCGCGGTCTATGGCGTGCGCACCCTTGAGCAGCGGGCCCGGTGGCTTGCGGCGCAGGACGTAGGCACGCTCCGGGGTATCGACCCGGTAGGTGGGATTGGATTGACCGCCCTTGAACTGCCGGACCGTCAGCGGCCCGGCAAAGCCGTCCACATTGGCTTGCATCCAGCGGGCCAGCGCAGCCTCGTCGAAGGCAAAGCCGTCGCGTACCTGAGTGGTGCCGATATTGGCTGCGGCCTCGGTCATGCCGGCCGCCCCTGTGCAAACTCGCGCTTGATCTTCTTCGCGAGGCTCCACTTGTGGACCTCGGTCGGTCCGTCATAAATGCGGAAGGCCCGCACTTCGCGGAAGATCTGTTCGACGATGGTGTCACCGGTCACGCCCGTGCCGCCCATCACCTGGACGCAATTGTCGGCGACCTTCATCAGTTGTTCGCTGACCGCCACCTTGGCCATGGAGCTTTCCTCCGTCCCCGCGTGGCCGGCGTCCAGCACCGAGGCGGTCCAGTCGATCATCAGCGCACACTGGCGCAAGGCGATACGGTTCTCCGCGAGCATGAAGCCGACGCCCTCGTGATCGATCAAGGACTTGCCGAAGGCCTGCCGCGTGCAGGCATAGGCCGTGGCGATCTCCTGGGCACGGATGCAACCGCCAAGCCAGCGCATGCAGTGCGACAGGCGCGCAGGGGCGAGGCGGATCTGGGCATATTTGAAGCCCTCACCCGAATGGCCGAGCATCTGCCCGGCCGGGACGCGCAGGCCATCGATGCGGACCACGGCATGACCGCCGGGCATCGAGCTGTCGATCGTATCGAGCACCCGCTCGATGCGGATTGCCGGATCGGGTAGATCGACCAGGAACAGGCAGGCACCATCGTCGGACCTGGCCATGACGATGCCGACCCGTGCCCCTTGCGCGCCCGTGATGAATGCCTTGCGGCCGTTGATGACCCAGTGATTGCCATCCTGATGGCACGTGGTCTGCATCATCGAGGGGTCGGAACCAGCCCCGCCATCGGCGGCAGGCTCGGTCATGAAAAACGCCGATCGGGCCTCGCCGGCCACCAGCGGAGCCAGAAAGCGCTTTTTCTGCTCGGGACTGGCGACGCGGCCGAGCAGATACATGTTGCCCTCATCGGGCGCGGCGGTGTTGCAGGCGATCGGCCCGAGGGGCGACAGGCCAGACGGGATGAGCACAGCAGCCGTCTCGCGCTGGGTCAGATGCGATCCGTCGGGCAGGATGTGCGGGGTAAGCACCCCCGCGGCCCGCGCCTTCGCGCGCAGCTCTGCAACCAGATCTTCGCTGGGGCCGTGTCCCTGCACGACAAGACGCGGGTCCTGTTCATACGGGATGACCTCTTGGCGCACGAACAGCTCGACCCTTGTGGCGATCTCCTGCGCCCGGGCGCTGACATCTGCATTCATCGCGGACTTTCCTCATGATCTGACATCGTGCCGGTCACAGGCTGCTGACCAGATGGCCTCCATCGACTTCGATGACCGACCCAGTCATGTAGGATGAGGCATCCGAGGCCAGCAGAAGCAGCGGCCCGTTCAGTTCGTCGAGCTGGCCGAGACGGCGCTGGGGGATGCGGCGGAGCATCGCTTTTCCGGCGTCGGACTGCCAGAAGCCGGCGTTGATCTCCGTCTCGAAGTAACCCGGCGCCAACGCGTTAACCCGGACGCCGAAGCGCGCCAGTTCAAGCGCGGCGACCTTGGTCAATTGGATGACAGCCGATTTTGAAACGGCATAGGCCGCCACGCCGCCGGCCTGTCTCAGCCCGAGGATCGAAGCGATGTTGATGATCGAGCCTCCTCGTCCGCGGGCCTTCATGGCTGTGGCGGTCTTCTGGCTCAACAGGAACAGGCCTTTGATATTGGTGCCCATCACAGCGTCCCAATCGGCCTCGCCATGATCGAGGAACGGCGCCTCGTGCGCAATGCCCGCATTGTTGACGAGGATATCGACCGACTCCAGCATCGGCGCCAGCGCGGCGATGCTTTCGCTGTCGGTCAGGTCGAGGGTGACCGTCGTGCAGGTGCCGCCCTGCGCTTCGATGGCCGCCGCCGTTTGCGCCAGGTTCTGCGCGCGCCGCGCCGCGATGATCACCCGCGCCCCGGCACCAGCCAGGACTTTGGCGAAATGCTGGCCCAGCCCACTCGAGCCGCCGGTGACCAGCGCCGTCTTGCCGTCGAGCCGCCCGATCACTGGAAAGCCCGCCCGGCATCGGCGATATAGTTGCAGCCGATCATGCTCGACGCCTCGTCGCTCAGCAGAAACAGGATCACGTTTGCGATCTCGACGGGATCGGACATCCGCCCAGTCGAATAGCGCCCCAGAAAGGCCGCCGCCTCGCTCTCGCTCTTGTCGTTCAGATAGGCGCTGGTCATGGGCGTATCGACCACGCCCGGGCATACGCTGTTGACCCGGATAGCCGGCGCCAGCTGGGCCCCGATCACCTTGGAAAACTGGACCAGGCCCGCCTTGGCGGCCGAATAGGCGGCGCTGCTGACGCCCGGGCGGATCGCGGCGAGCGCCGCCACATTGACGATCGCCGCGCTACCCGCGGCCCGCAGATGCGGCAGCGCAGCGCGGCACACCAGATAAGGTGCCGTCAGGTTCGAGCGCAGGCTGTCTTCCCATTCGTCGAGCCCGAGGTCATCCAGCGGGGTGGTTGCCAGGACGCCGACGGCATTCACCAGCCCGTCGATCCCGCCCATGTGCTGGGCGGCGCGGTCGATCGCGGCACGGATCCCGGCCTCGCTCCGTGCGTCCGCGGCTGCGGCGAAACCCTGCGTGAGCGCGGCGACCTCCTCCAACGGCTCGGGCCGGCGCCCGATCACCGCAACGGCTGCACCCTCCTGCGCGCAGCGAATGGCCGTGGCCCGCCCGATCCCGGTACCGCCGCCGACCACGACGATCTTGCGGCCTTCCATGCGCTCTCTGGTCATACGACTTTCCTTGACTCTAATCCTTCGTCTCCGGTGCCCCTTTGCTGGGCGGCCGGAGCGCGGCTGCGGCTGGCTGGGGTCGATCTCAGGTCAGCACGCGACATCGTAATTAGCCTCGGTCAGAGCCCGGACCTCCGCCGCGCTCACGCCCGGCGCCAGCTCGATCAACGCGAACCGGCTGTTGCGGTCGGCCCGCCGGAACACGGCGCGATCGGTCACGATCATGTCGACCACGTTCGAGCCGGTCAGCGGCAGGGTGCAGCGCTTGCGGAACTTGGGCGTGCCGTCGCGCGCTACATGGTCCATGAGGACGATGATCCGCCGCACCCCGGCCACAAGATCCATGGCGCCGCCCATGCCTTTCACCATCTTGCCCGGGATCATCCAGTTCGCGATGTCCCCGGTCTCGGCCACCTCCATCGCGCCCAGCACCGAAAGGTCGATATGGCCGCCGCGCACCATGGCGAAACTGTCCGCCGAGGAGACATAGCTGGTGCCGGGGAGCTCGGTGATCGTCTCCTTGCCCGCATTGACGATATCGGGATCGACATCCGCCTCCAGCGGATAGGGGCCAAGGCCGAGCATGCCGTTTTCCGACTGCAGGGTGACATGGATGTCAGGCGGCACGTTATCGGCCACCAGCGTCGGAATGCCGATGCCAAGGTTGACGTAGAAGCCGTTCTGCAGCTCGCGCGCCGCACGCGCGGCCATCTGGTTGCGATCCCAGACCATATCATGCCCTTTCGTATCTGGACGCGGTGCCCCGCTGCATCGTGATTCGGTCACGGTAGGTCATGGCGTCACCGCCAGCAGGGTCTTGCCGAAATGGGCGTTGGCCGCGACATGGCGATGGGCCTCGGCCGCCTGTTCGAGCGGGAAGAAGCGGTCGATCACCGGCTCGAGCTGCCCTCTCTGGAACGCCGGCAGCACATCGGCGGCAAAGGCTCGGGCAACCGCAGAGCGCTCTTCCAGGCTGCGCGAGCGGAAGGTCACGCCGCGCAGGGTGATCCGCCGAAACGCGAGCAGATTGATGTCGAGCACGTCGGTGCTGCCGCCCAGCCGGCCGACGGCAATCATCCGCCCCCCGATCGCGGCGCTCGAAAGGTTGGCGGTCAGTGCGCCGCCACCTACCAGATCGATCACCAGATCGGCGCCGCGTCCCCGGGTCGCCGCCATGACGTTTTCGGCCAGCGCGTCTTCGCTCACCAGCGCAGTATCGAGCCCGATCTCGGCTAGCCGGACCAGCTTGGGCTGCGACCTTGCAACACCGATGACCTGGCTGGCGCCGAGCAGCCGGGCCAGCTGGATGGTGGCAATGCCGACACCGGCGGTCGCGCCGTTAACCAGAACCGTCTCGCCCTGGCCCAGCGCGCCTACCGTCACCAGCGCGTTGTGGGCGGTCATGTACCAGGCGGGCAGACCGGCCGCGGTCGCCGTGTCGAAACCATCGGGCACGCGGACGGCGAGCCGCTCATCAACGATGGCATATTCGGCATAGCCCGCCGGCGCGAGCGCCATGACCCGGTCGCCGGGGGCAAACGCGGTAACATCTGCGCCCGCAGCGACCACCTCGCCCGCGAATTCTCCCCCCGCGACCCGGTGTTCGTTGCCCCCGAAATGCTCTGCGGATAGGCGCAGGTCGGCGCGGTTGACCCCTGCGGCCGCCACCCGCACGAGCAGGTCCGAAGGGCCGCAGACCGGGATCGGAAGATCGCGGGGGACCAGCCGGGACACCCCATCTGCGCCTTCGATCACCATGGCCTTCATCATTGCCATGTCAGCGCCCTCCGCCGGGCAGACCGTTCAGGTCCTGCCAATGTTCAAGCCGTGTCGCGGCGTTGATCGTGGCACGGGCTGCGGGGTCGACCCGGTAGGGAGCGGCAGCACCATCACCGGCAATCCCCGCCGTCAGCTCCGCCAGCGCGTTCTGCATGGCGAGGCAGGCCGGAGCGAGCATGGCATGGGGGTAGATGATCAGGTCGAAACCGGCGGCATGAAGCTCGGCCGGGTTCATGGTGGGCCAGCCGGCGGTGCCGTATTGTACGGCCACCAGCGGCACGTTGCCGAAGGCCTGACCGACCCGCCAGAGATCCTCGTCGGTCCGGATGCCGGCCACGAACAGTCCGTCGGCGCCGGCCAACAGATAGGCCTCTGCCCGGCGCAGGGCGGCATCGACGCCGGCAAGCGCATAGATGTCGGTTCTGCCGATGATCCAGAAATCACGCGAACGCCGCACCTGAACCGCCGCGCGCAGCTTGGCGAGAATGACGTCCTCCTCGCACACCGCCAGTGCGGCCTCCTGCCCGGGGCGCTTCACTGGCGCTTCCTGATCCTCGATCGTCACGGCCGCCACACCCAGCGCCTCGTAGGTCTCGACCATCCGCACCACGGCCTTCACGTCGCCATAGCCGTTGTCGCCATCGACGAGGCAAGGCAGATCGGTCACCGAAAGCATGTCGCGCACTCCGGCGCCGATGTCCGCAAGCCCGGTCATGCCGAGGTCGGGCAGCGCATATCTGGCTGCCAGCAGGCTCGACCCGGCCACACTGAAGCCCTCAAGGCCCGCCATTTCGATCAGCCGCGCTGACAGCGCATCGTGCGCCGCGGGCAGGATCAGCGGCTGCGACGTTCGATCAAGCGCTGCAAAGGACCTGGGAGAACTCAACTTGCAATTCCTTCTGCGGCCGCGGCGGGCCGTGCCGTGGCGGCCACCGTGCTCATGCCATCTGCCGCGTGATGCGTTTCTCGATCCGCTTCTCGTTGTGGGTCGAACCAACCATGCGCTGGACGTAGATCCCCGAAGTGTGGACGTGGTCCGGGTCGATCGCTCCGGTCGGTACGACCTCCTCCACCTCGGCGATCGTCATGCGGCTGCAGGTCGCGACCATCGGATTGAAATTCCGCGCAGTCTTTCGATAGACGAGGTTGCCGGATCGGTCCCCGCGCCATGCCTTGACGATCGCCAGATCGGCCTTGAGGCCGGTTTCGAGTATGTGACGCTCACCGTCGAACAGGCGCACCTCCTTGCCTTCCGCGACAAGGGTGCCCACGCCGGTGCGCGTGTAAAAGCCGGCAATGCCCGCGCCGCCAGCGCGCAGTCGCTCTGCCAGAGTGCCTTGCGGGTTGAACTCAAGCTCGAGCTCGCCGCTGATGAACTGGCGCTCGAATTCCTTGTTTTCGCCCACGTAGGACGAGATCATCTTCCTGACCTGACGGCTCTGCAGCAGCAGTCCGAGGCCGAAATCGTCCACCCCGGCATTGTTCGAAATGATTGTGAGGTCGCGCACGCCGCTGTCGCGGATGGCCGCGATCAGGGTCTCGGGAATGCCGCAGAGACCAAACCCGCCGGCCGCAATCGTCATCCCCGAAAACAACAGGCCGTCCAAAGCCGCCGCTGCATTGCTGTAGACCTTGTCGATCATCGCGCCCACCATGGCGTCACGCGTCGCATTTGCTTCATTGCCGGACCACGATGTTGGTGAAGCCGCCCTTGCGCTGGTCGAGCGCGTCAATCGCTTCGTTGACCTCGTCGATCGAGAAGCCAAGTGTCTCGAACACGCTCATCCGCAGCATGCCTGCCTTGGCGAGATCAGCCATCATCTGGCCCTCTCCGGTGGTGAACCAGCGCGAACCGATCAACCTCTTCTGATTGACCATCAGATCGGTCGAATCCACCGGCAGGTCGGTATGGACGCCCCCGGTGTTCACGAAGGCCCCGCCCCGCCTGACCGCCAGCAGCGTGCGCATGCCTTCTTCGGCGGGTGCCATCGCGCCCAGACATTGCATGGCCACATCGACCCCGTAACCATCGGTTTCGGCCATGACCGCCGCCACGATGTCTTCGTCCATTCCGTAGGTGAGGATGCGTTCCGGTGCGATCGACTTGAGGTGTGACAGCAGGGCCCGGTTGCGCCCGGTGGCGAAGATCTTGGATGCCCCCAGCGCGAGTGCGGAGATCACGGCCCCGACCCCGAGGACCCCGGTCCCACCATCTACCAGCGCGGTCTGTCCCGGACCGAAGCCCGCCTTGCGGAAGCCGGAGAACGCGGTTCCGGTGTAGCCGAAACGCGTGGCCCCCTCGAAACTCAGGTTGCCGGGGAGCTTGACCAGATTGCGCGCGGGGGCGACTAGAAACTCGCCGAAACCCCCATAGGGGTAATCTTCGAAGGTCTGCGCCGAGCCCGGCTCGAACCCGAAATACCCCATGAAGGTGTAGGAATCGCAGAATATATCATTCCCCAAACGACAGGGGCGGCACGTCCCACATGACAGGCCCGGATTGACGTAGACCCTATCGCCGACCTTGACGTCTCCACGAACCTGCGAGCCCACTTCAACAACGATCCCGGCGGAATCCAGCCCGTAAATCGCCGGTAGCTTCGGCAAGGGCAAATGCGGAAACCACGAGGAAAAGTTGCGGATCACGTTGGGCAGGTTGGGCAGAACGCAAGCGGCCTTCACGTCGACAAGAACGTCATGCTCGCGCACCGCGGGCATGGGCACCTCATCCACTTGGAATCGTCCTTCGCGATCATGAAGGCGGGCCGCGCGCATCGTCTTTTGAAGCATCATTCTCTCCGATTATACAGGGGCGGCCGAACAGGTCCGCAGAAACAACAGGATCGTCGTGTCGGTGCTTACCATGCGCCGCTTCCATTCTCGGCGACCGCAAGCCGATGCGTTCCGGGGCAACGCCAGCGCAGGCACATTCAGGCGA
The DNA here is from genome assembly GCF_000786215.1 of Sphingomonas sp. 35-24ZXX. Lineage (GTDB taxonomy): Bacteria > Pseudomonadota > Alphaproteobacteria > Sphingomonadales > Sphingomonadaceae > Blastomonas. Next base: position 82,196 of record NZ_JROG01000001.1, on the reverse strand, counting down.
CCGCGCCTTCCAACAGGTCACGCGCACGGAGCCATTGGGTCACGGTGCTTACCGCTTCGGCGATCTGATCGGGCTGATTGGCATAATAATGCGTCGCTTCCTTGATCACGTGGAATGTCTTGTCAGACGAGGCTGCGGCGGCATAGATTCCGCCCGAATCCGGTTGGGGAACGCCATCGTCAGCGCTGCCTTCGATCACCAGCAGCGGGGCCTTCATGGTTGCCGCACATTTGTACCCGTCAGCCCGGCTGTCATCGAGCGACCACTGTGAGAGCCACGAACGCAAAGTCGAAAACCGCGCCAGTCCGATCGGTCCCGAATTGACCGGTTCGGGATCACCGAGCGCACTGCTGCCCGGCTTGCGGTCGTTGGGATCGAGCGCGGGATCGCGAAACCGCAGGTCGGCCCAGGTGCGGTGCACGACGAACCCCCGCTCCATCTCCTTGCCGCCCCGCGCCTTGAGATCCGCAAGCGTCGCCTTGACCCAGGCCGTGATCCGCCGGATCCGGGCCTTTTGCGCCTCGCGGTAACGGGCCACATATTCTGCCGAATAGGGTGGCTGGTTAGGGTTGCGCGGATCGTACATGTCTAGCGCGACATCGCGACGGTCCGGATCATTCTCGTCGAGCACCGACGGATCGATGATCTCGGCGAGGTTCAGCGCGCGGCCGGCATGAGCCGACTGGAAGATGACAGCGTCGGCCGGAATAAGCTCGGCACCCGCGATATCGACCGGGTCACCAGCCGGTGTCTCGGTGATCGTCGGATGCTCGGCCTGCGACTGGTAGAACATCGACAGCGCGCCGCCGCCGCTCCACCCCAGCAGGACCACGCGCTCATAGCCCCAGACCTCCTTCGCGTGACGGACGTAGGCCCCCAGATCGAGAATCACCTTTTCCATGATCAACGCGGTGTCGTTCTTGGGATAGCGGCTACCGCCACACAGGACGTGCAGGCCCGCCTTCGCGAACGCCGTCGGCACCGGAAGCAGGTGGAGCGTGGAACTGGGGTGCATCATGATGAGCAGGGTCTTCGAGGGCCTGTCCTGCGGACGCAGCAGTATGCCCTCGAGATGGACCGTGCCTTGGGTGCCGTTGAAGCCGTAGGTTTCGGCAAAACGATTTACTTCGGTGTAGCTGAGATGGATCCACTCGTAATCCACCGCCTTCTGATCTTGCGACATTTTATGTTCCTGGAGAGGGATTGGGGTCAGGCCGCGACGGCCGCCTTGCGCTCGCTCCAGAGCTGGAGATCCTTACGGGCATCGCGCTTGTGCCGTTCCCACTCAGTGGCGTTTTCATCGGAGTAGGCGATGAATTCGAGCCGATAGCCGTTGGGATCGTGGAAGTAGATCGACGTACAGACGCCGTGATCGACCGGGCCATCGAACTTGATGCCCTTCTCGATGAACCGCTCCCGCCATTGCAGGATATCGTCGATCGAATTGACCTTCATGGCGAAGTGCAGGTCCATGCCCCACTGGGTCTTGAAATCGAAGTCCGCGCCGATCACGTCAAAGAACGCAATGTAGGATGGCGTGCCCGGCTGCGGACTGCCGATATCGAAGAAGAGATGGAGATATTGCAGCGCCTCGCCCGTAGTGGGATGACGCTCGTTGATCATCGCCACTTCGAGCGGGAACCCCAGCAATCCCTCGTAGAAATCGCAGGTCTCCTGCGCATCACGGCAGCGATAGGCTGCATGATCGAGCCCGAACACTTCGGGATGCGACGGATCAATCGGACGTCTGGTCATCTGTCATATCTCCTGTAGGCCCCGCAGGCGAAGTCCCTGCGTTGATCAGAAGTTGTACGTCACCCGCACGCCGTAGGTACGCGGCGCGCCAATGGCTCGAGCGGAAAAGTTTCCGTTGAACAGCGTGTTGATGCTCCCCTGATAGACATCGCTGTTGCCGATATTGCGGATGTAGCCGGTAATGGCGAAGCGATCATCGGCCGGCTTGTAGGTGAGGTCGGCGTTGACCACGACGTAACCCTCCGCGATCGTGTTCGGCCCAAAGAAGTCAGCTGCAAGGAAACGTTTCGTCGCAAACTGAGCGCTGGCCCCGGCGACGATGGTGCCGCCGTTGGACAGGTCGAAGTTGCGCAGGTAGCTGACGTTGCCCGACCAGCGCGGCGTCCGCACCGTCGGCAAGCCGGAACAATCGACGGTGACTGTGGGCGCGGCACTTGCCGGACCAACATCGCAGCCGGTCACGAGCGAGGGTGCCAGGAAAGCGGGGTACTGGACAAGAAACCTCTTGTAGTTCGAATCGATCCAGGAAACCGTGGCGCTCAGGGTATCGGCCTGCGTTGGCTTGAAGATCAAGTCGACGTCGATGCCATGCGGGTTCGCAGCGCCAGCATTGCGCGTGGTGAACGCTGCGGCGCCAGAACTGGTAAAGCCAACCGCGGAAACCTGCAGGTTCTTGTAGTCCCAATAATACCCCTCGACGTTCAACTGCAGCTTGTTGTCGAAAAAGCGATTGCGCACCCCGAAAGTGTATGCGGTCAGCGTCTCGGGATCGAACCTGTTGTCCGGATCGGCGGCAATGAAGAACCCGCCAGACTTGAAGCCACGGCTGACGGTTGCGTAGAGCATCGACTGCTCCGCAAGATCATACTCAAGGCCGGCCTTCCACGTAACCACGCTCGTGCTAACGCTGTTGCTGATGGTGTATTGCGGCCCGGGTGCAACGATCGTCTGGTCGGTGATCGTCCCCCTCAAGTCTTTGCGTTCGTCGGTGTAACGAAGGCCGCCGATGACCCGGAAGCGATCCGTCAGGCTCAAGGTTGCCTCGCCGAAAGCGGCATAGCTGCGCGTTCCGATATCGCTGATATCGTTGTTGACCCGAAAGCCTGTGATAAAGTTCGATGCAAGAAGATCGAAAGTCGCGCTGCTATCGAGATCGAAATAGAACCCGCCAACGACCCACTTGAACGAACCGGACTGGCGGCCCAGACGCACTTCGAGCGAGGTCTGCTTGGCGCGTTCATCGGCAATCAGCGGAAATCCGTTTGCATTCGTGCGCTGCCGGAACGTCTGCTCGCGGTAGGCTGGCAATACGGTCAGCGTTGCAAAGTCGCCAAGATCGACGTTCAGCTCGGCGCTGACATTGTACATGTCGTTGTCGAGGAAGGTATCCTGAGTCGGCTCGATAACAAAGCCAGGGATCGGCGGCCCGAAGGATTTGAGCACGGCCACACTTGCAGGGTCGGTGATGGACGTGCGCGTCGGCCTGCCCGGGGTCAGCGGCCACAGCACAGCGCCCGCACCCTTTCCACCCTGATGCGCATAGTCACCCGACACCCGCAGGGACACCCCTTCGCTCGGCTCCCAGAGCATTTGCAGACGCACGCCCTGCTGCTTGTCGTCGTCAGTTCCATCGGACAGATAGCCGTCACGGTCGATAACCTGAAAGGCGCCGCGTACGGCGAGCGTGTCGCTGAGCGGGACATTGAGCGCGCCGGCGAGTTGGACCCTGTCGTAGTTTCCGTACTCGCCGGAAATGTAGCCGGATATGCCATTGAAGTCAGGGCGGGCAGTGATCAGGTTTATGGCGCCACCGGTGGCGTTGCGGCCGTACAGCGTTCCTTGCGGTCCCTTGAGCACCTCGATCCGCGCCAGATCATAAAAGTTCGTTCCGATGGCGGAAGCGCGCTCGATATTCACGCCATCGATTGTGTAGAGCACGGCAAGCTGAGCCAGCGCATTGGCCGAGAAGTCACCCACGCCGCGAATGAAGGTCTGGGTGCTCGCGCCGGATTGGCTGACGGACAGCCCGGGCGCAAAGGTCGCGAGTTCGCGCGGCGAGGCGACACCGGTCCGCGAAATTTCTTCAGCGCCCACAACCTGGATCGACAGCGAAGACCGCTGGAGATTTTCGGAGCGCCGCTGCGCCGTGACGATGATCTCGGCGACACCTTCATCCTTTTCGGCCTGAGGAGCAGCCGAGGCAGTCGACGGATCGGCCGCCGACGTCTGCGCCTGAGCCGCGCCTGCGACGCCGCAGGCCAGGGCAAGCACTGCCACACTGGATAGAAACCTCTTCATCACGCTCTCCCCTTGCCGGTTTTTTTGCCGTGCAGATTGCAACACCCACGATGCCAGCAGATGTTACGATGCTATGCTAACGTTAGCACGCCAAATTTTTGTTGCAAGCGAATTAGAGTGTTTCACGAAAATCATTTTCATGTTGCCATTTTGATAATCCTTTCAGGCTGTTGCCCCACCGTTACCGATCGTCGGAAAGGTTGACCCTGCGACGGGATTCGTGCGAACGATTGCACTCAAATGTGGCCGGGCAGGACTCGATCGAGCAACTGGATCGACCGTTGCGACAGACCAGCACGCCAGAATCGTTGAGCGCACGCGAACAACGGTGCGCGAAGATAGGGAAGAGAGGAGAGCAACAGATGCGTTACGTGATGACATACCATGATGCGGGCAAAGCGTGCTTGAAGGTGGCGGACGAGCCTGCCGAAAGACTTTCGCTCGATCACACACCTGGCATGGCCATCGAACGGATCTGGTCTACGGCGGGCACGCCGACCATTGGCAGGAACGAAACTGCCAATCCCAATGATGGCGTGGGCTTCCTGCCGCACGCGGGCCAGACCGCCTTTCGCCTTTTGACCTTCCCGCCCGACGCACTGTTCCTGTCGCTCGGCTTCGACATGGCCGCTTCCCTGGCGGAATTTGCCGACAAAATGCCGGAGATGGCGAGGTTGCGCGAGGCCGACGACCCGGCTATGCATCGGACTGAAACGGTCGACTATGTCATCATCCTCGAAGGAGAGGTCTGGCTGGAGGTCGACGACGGGCAGCAGGTGCTCTTGCAACAGCACGACATCGTAATTCAGAACGGCACACGCCATGCTTGGCGCAACCGGAGCGACAAACCGGTGACCATGGCAGTGTTGATGGTCGGCGCCGAACGAACCACATGACGCCGTGAATCAGGTATGGACCACAGGAAACGGACTGGAATGACAACCGCGCGCGAACTGGCAACTGCGCTGAACCTCTCTGTCTCGACAGTGGGACGTGCCCTCGCAGACGACCCGCGCATCAGTTCGCGTACAAAGCAGCGCGTTGTCGAGGCAGCGACCAAATCGGGCTATCTCGTAAACCATGCCGCACAGATGATGCGCGGTGTCCCCAGCAAGCTGGTCGGTCTGGTAATCGGCGATCTGGGCAACAGCCAGTACAGCGTTGGTGCGCAATCGCTTTCGCGCTGTCTTGAGGCCGAGGGCTACCAGCTCGTACTGTCGGAAACCCGTGATGATCCGGCCTCCGAACTGCGCCATGTCCGTCAATTGTGCAGCGCGCGTGCGGCGGGGATCGTGATCGTGCCAACCGAACGGCCGCTGCCCGAAACACAGCGCCTTCTTCAGACCGTCCCCTATGTCCAGTGGATACGGCGTCATCCCGCTCTGATCGACCAGTGGTTCTGCTTTGACAACACCCGGGCCATCGAAAGCGCGACACGCCACCTGCTGGACCTAGGGCACTCGAGGATCGGCTACATCGGCCCCTATGAGGACAGTTTTGCCGGGCGCGAAAGACTAGCTGGCTTCCTCCACGCCCAGCATCTGACGTCTGCTGACCCCACCCTCACGGTCTTCGGCCCGGGCGGCGACACGCGGTTCGGGCAGGAGGCGGCCCAGCGACTCCTGCAACTCGACATTCCGCCGACGGCGCTCGTCCTCGGGTCGCTTCAGATAACGCGCGGCGTTCTCGACGAGCTTGTCGGCCGCGCAATCCGCATACCTGACGAGCTGTCGGTGATCGGTTTCGGCGACGAACCTGGCTTTAGCTGGTGGTCGCCGGGTCTCACCACCATCGCAGTCCCCAACGAGCACATCGCGACCTCTTGCGCACTTTGGCTTCTGCACAAGCTGAAAAGGGAGCGGGAATGCAGTGCCGAAGAGAATTTCGGATCGATCACGCCTGGCAGCCTGGTGATACGCGGCAGCACGGCCCTGGCAAGGGGGAGCTAAGGCGCCTCGCCAGCGGGACCGTGTGAGAGATCTCCCCCTAGGCGGCATCCCCTGCCAGCTTCTCCTCCAGGACTTTGCGTGCGCGGCCCGACGCTGCATCACTGGTCAACCAGATCGGCTTCAAATCTTCGAGACGCTTCGATCCCATATATCGCTGTTGCGCCTCGATCATGGGCTTGTCTTCCCGCTCGAAAGCCTGTTGCGTCAGGTCGTGCAGCCGCTTGCTAAACTCTGAGTCCTCGCGCTTGAAATCACGCGCCACTCTCCAGAAATAATGACAAGTGGTCTCTGTTTCGGGAGTGACGAGATGGGCGGTGATCAGCGTGAGGCCAGCGCTTTCCGGCTCCCCCGGCGGCGTTGCGCCGACTTCTACCGACAAATTGGCAGGTGCGTGCCACCGCGTGATCGACCGGTGATCGACATGGTCGGGCGCGCCCTCGCCGAAGCCGAAGCGGAACAGCGGCGAGATCGGCTCGCCCGGCCGCCAGTTGCGACCGATCACGACCTCACCTTCCTGACTGACGCTGAACTGGGTCCGGCGGTTGAAGCCTTCGGTGGCCAGCGCGGGATGGAGGAATTCGGCATGACTGAGATCGAGCAGATTGTCAGAGACCAGGGTATACGCGGCAGCCACAGGCATCATGTCCTCGACCGTCGCCCAATGGCCAGGATCGTCGAACAGGTCGAACCGGACGATGGCACTTTCGTCGGGCTCCCGGTCGCCGAACCAGACCCACAGGATGCCATTCACCTCGCGAAGGGGATAGATAAGGTTCCGTGCGCGCGGAAGCTTGCGGTCGCCCACGGGATTGTCGACGCAGGCACCATCCGGACCGAAGCGGAGGCCATGGTAGGGACAGCGGATCGCATCGCCGAAAACCTGACCCTGGTGCAGCGGTGCCGACCGGTGCGGGCAGCGATCGCTCATCGCGACCGCCGTGCCATCTTCGGTGCGGTAAAGCACGACCGGCTCGTCCAGCATGGTGCGAACGATCGGCTTGTCGCCCAGCTGACCGCTGAAACCCGCCGCGTACCAGGTGTTCCTCAAGTATCCCATTGTGCCGTTTCCTCTCCTTGCGGTCCTTGCCGGACTCTTCGTGTTGCGGCCTGCCTTAGCGGTGCATAAGGTAGCGTATCGGGAGCGATTTCAGCCCGCCAACAAAGTTTGTTTCGAGCCAGCGTGGCTCGCCTGAAATTTCGAGGCTTTCGATCCTCGGCAGCAGCTTTGCGAACAGCGCGCGCATCTCCATCTTGGCGAGGTGCTGACCAAGGCAAAGATGCGGACCATAGCCGAATGCCAAATGCGGATTGGGCGCTCGGTCGATCCGGAACGCAAAGGGGTCGTCGAACACGTCCTCATCGCGGTTGGCGGACGGGTAGGACAGCATCAGGGAATCGCCTGCCTTGATCTCGCACCCCCTGAGAAGGCAGTCTTCGGTCGCGGTACGAAAGAAATGCCGCACGGGCGAAGTCCAGCGAATTCCTTCCTCGATCGCCTTGGGCAGAAGATCAGGATCGGCGGTGAGTCGCTCACGCTGATCCGGATTTTCGGCGAGCGCGTGCATCAGACCCGAGATCGAGGAACTGGTGGTGTCATGCCCGGCCACTGCCAAGAGAAAATAATAGGAGTTGCGGTCGAAGTCCGAAATCGGCGCATCGTTGACCGTCGCGTCCGCCAGCAGAGAGACGATATCGTTGCGAGGGTTCTTCCGCCGCTCGGCGGTGAGGACGTTGAAGTATTGGAATAGCTCTGAGGCGGCCGCGCCAGCTTCGACCTTGCCCTCGGCAGCGACCGACGGATCACTGGCGGCGAAGTGTTGCTGAGTGAGCTTCAGCATCAGACCCAGGTCTTCCTCGGGAACACCGAGGATCAGCATAACCACACGCAGAGGAAACCAGACCGCGATATCGGCCGCAAAATCGCACTCACCATCGAGCTGCGTCATCTTGTCGATGAAGCTGTCGGCGATTTCGCCGATCGACTCGTCAAGTTCCTTCAGCCGCTTGGGCCCGAACCACGTTTGGGTCAGGCCTCGAAAATGGCGGTGATCGGGCGCATCCATCTGGATCAGTGAACGGATCGGCTGAACCGAACCGGTTCGGCGACGGATCTGCTCTTCAGCCTCTGCCGAACGCAGCGCGGTACGCGGAGCGCTAACAAACCGCTCGGCCTGCTTCTCGATTTCCATGATGTCTGCATGGCGCGTAATGGTCCAGAACGGACGGTAGCCTTCGGGCTGAGTCCAATGTACCGGATCCTCATGGCGCAGCCGCGTCAGCAGCGCATGAAACGCGCGATCGTCGGCATAGGTGCGCGAATCCGCGAGCGCGTCATCGAGAGTGGGTGATGTCACGGTGGCATTCATGGCTGTCTCCCTCAAGACGGTGAGCGTGGTTCCGCCGGAACCATGGTCGATCTGGAGGAGATGGCTACCCTGCAACCGCCCGTGGGTCTGTCACCTTGGCGACACAGCTGTCGATTGCAGTCGGTCTTTGTCGTGCAAGACAATCGCGCCCTTGCGCAGAGAAATCAGCCCCCCGGCCTGCAATTCGCCAAGCACCTTGTTGACCCGCTGGCGCGACGCGCCGGCAAGCGCGGCCAGTTCGATCTGCGAAACGGCAACTTCGATCATTCCATGCCCGCCATGGGCCGTGTCATTCCCTCTGGCCAATTCGATCAACCGCCTGATGACCCGATCGCGCAGACTGCACAGGTGGAAGGCGACGAGCTGTTCGCTCGCCACCCGCATCTGCCGGGCAAACAAGCGGATGAGCGCGTCGTTGAACGAGGGGTGGATGCTCCGCAAACGACTAAAGGCGCCATGGCCAACCACGTCCAGTTCCACCGAAGTTACCGCCTCTGCGGAATGCGGCCGGGCTTCACCATCGACCAGACTGCTCACGCCAAAGAAATCGCCGGGGCCGAACTGAAGAAACACCGCTTCCCGGCCATCGGCATCTCTGACAAGCAAGCGGACATGCCCAGTGACAATGCGATACATCTCGCTGCCGCTGGCGTCCTGCTCATAAATGCCCTGCCCTGCCGCGTAGGTACGACGGAGCATCGCAGCAACCAAGTCACTCGCGGCCTCGGGGGCCATCCAAGCTGTCAGGTCAAAGGGGCTAGACATGGCCGTCTGGCGCTCCGCATTGTCACGCTGCCACCGATAGTGGAGCACCGGGGGGCGGACTGCGCACCATATCGCACTCAGCCAACGATACCCCGCAGGAGCACCGTGTCAGCATCTAAGGCTTGCCCAGCCGCAATCAAGAACAACCACACCCCGCTCGGCGGAGCGCACCTGGAAGGCGATGCCATCGGGAGCGACTCGCCACAGAGCGACCTCGAGCGTCTCGCCCGGATAAACCGGCGCGGTGAAGCGGCAATCCAGACCCGCGAGCCGTTCAGGACGACCTTCGCACGCCCACGAAAGGATCATTCGCCCTGCAAACCCGTAAGTGCACAAGCCATGCAGGATCGGTCTTTCAAGGCCGCCCGCTGCTGCCACGGCGGGATCGACATGAAGAGGATTAAGGTCCCCCGAGAGGCGATAGATCAGGGCTTGCTCGGGCCGCGTGTCAGCTACCAGAATTGCATCAGGTTTGCGATCTGGCACCTTGCGCGGTGCTGGCAACGCCTCGCCATGCGATCCGCAACCACCATCGCCCCGAAGAAATGACACTTGCCGAACGGTCGCCAGCAAGGCGCCGTCAGACTGGTCGTAGATGGTGCGGGTGGCGCGCAGCAGGCAGCCCTTTTCAGCCCCCTTGTCGACGATGGCATCGATCCGGAACTCGCCCCGGACTTCACCCTCAACCGGAAGAGGCTGATGAAAAATGCAAGATTGTTCAGCGTGGAGAACGCGCCGCCAGTCGATCCCGTACTCCGGTTCCATTTGCCAGAAGCCGGGATAGGCGAGGATCACGGCCATGGTTGGCAAAGCCGAAAGATCCGGCTCGTAAACGAAAGACAGCTCGCGCCCGCCTTTGTCATGCCCTGCGCCGACGCCGAGGGCATAGAGGATGGTGTCACGCTTCTCGTATCGATGGAGAATGGTCCGAGCGGGGCGGGCGAGGAGCGATTTGGGATCCATCGGGCGCGTCCTCAGAGGTCAACCTGGATGAGATAGGGGCCCGCACAGTCGATGGCACGGGCCAACTCGCTGGCGAAGGAGGCTACGTCGTCGGCGCGGCCTGCCTCGACCCCCTGCGCAGAAGCGAGTTTGACCCAATCGATATCGGGCGCGCCAATCTCGAGCATCGCCCGGGCCCGCGGTCCGGGAACGCCCGAGCCGGTATTGCGGAACTCGTTTTCGAGGATCGCGTAGCGGCGATTGGCGAAAACGATGATGGCGATCTTCAGGCCTTCACGCGCCATGGTCCATAGCGACTGAGGGGTGTACATTCCGCTGCCATCGCCTTCCAGCGCGATAACCTGTCGATCGGGCGCCGCGACAGCCGCCCCGATCGCGCACGGCAAGGCGAACCCGATCGAGCCTCCCATGATGCTGAGCCAGTCGTGGGGTGCTGCGGTTGCGGTAGGCGCGGCAAAACCACGACCTGTCGTGACTGACTCGTCGACCACAATGGCCTGCTCAGGCAATAGCGCCGCAAGCACTTCGCCGATCGTTTCGGGAGTCAGCGCGCCGCCGACCGGTGCGACGGCAGTGCGCGACATGACCGGCGCAGGCGGTGTTGCCATCGCACCCAATGCCTCGCACAGCATCTCGAGCGCCTGCTCGGTCGGATTGCCCACGGGGACCAGTTCCAGCACCTTGCAGCCGTCGGGTGCTATCCGGCTCGGCATGTCCGGGTATGCGAAGAAGGCGATCGGATCGGCAGAGCCCGCAAGGACCAGTGTCTCGACGTCGGCAAGCCGGGCAACGGCCGCACTGACGGGGGTCGTTGGCAACCGGTCCACCCTGACCCGCCCCGCCCCGCGCTCATGCCGTTGATTGTACCCCTCACTGAGCAGTCGACATCCCGTGTGCGCCGCGATCCGGCCGGCCAGTTCGAGCGACCGGCCCCGCACCGCGTCGCCGCCAAGGAACAGCATCGCCGAGGGCCCTCGGCTGAGCGCTTCCGCTGCCGCTAGGATCGCGGCGGCATCGGGCAAAGGCACGGGCGAGAGGGGCAAAGTGTCGGCAAGGGCGGCGCCGGGCAACCACGACAAGTCGGCGGGCAGAATGAGGGTAGCAATCTGGCCGGGCGTCGAAGAAGCAAAGGCCACGGCGCGCGCGGCATCGCGGGCCAGATCGTCCGGACTGTGCGGCAGCAGCACGTGGTCCGAGATCGACGCGGCAATGTCCTCCAGCCGCGAGCGCAGCGGCGATTCAAGGCCTCGGTGATATGTGGCGTGTTCACCCACGATGTTGACGATGCCTGCGCGGCCCTTGCCGGCGTTGTGCAGGTTGGCCAGGGCGTTGCCGAGACCCGGACCGAGGTGCAGGAGGGTTGCCGCCGGTCGCCGCGCGATGCGGTAATAGCCGTCCGCGGCGCCCGATACGACTCCTTCGAACAGGCCTAGAATGCAGCGCATCCGCGGCTCGCGGTCGAGCGCGCCGGTGAAATGCATTTCCGATGTGCCCGGATTGGCGAAGCAGACGTCCACGCCGCCCCTGACCAGACTTTTGACAAGTGTGTCGCCGCCGGTTCCACCCATCCCGGTCATCCGTAACGACCACCGCAGACGTGCAGGACATCGCCGGTAATATAGCCAGCGGGCTCGGAGGCGAGAAAGACTACGGCCGCGGCAACATCATCGACCGTACCCAGCCGCGGCAGGGGCAGGCTAGCCTCGGCATTGGCCTTGATCTTCTCGAAATGGCGCAGGTTGCGCACCGCCTCCGTGTCGATAATCCCCGGTGCTACCGCGTTCACGGTGATGTTGTGCCGGCCATTCTCGAGCGCCATGGCCCGAGTAAACCCAAGCAATCCCGCCTTGGCCGAGGAGTAATTGGCCTGGCCCGGATTGCCAAGGTAGGCGCGCGACGCGATGTTTACGATCCGCCCGGCGCGCCGTTCAATCATGCCCGGCAGGACCGCCTTGGTGCACAAGAAGGCGCCCTTGAGAATCACGCCCACCACAGCGTCCCAGTCTTCTTCGGGCATGCGGTCGATCCGGTTATCCCGCGTGAAACCGGCGTTGTTGACGAGAATATCGACCGCCCCGAACCGCTCAGCCACCGTGGCTACCGCGGCCGCGACCGATGCCGCATCGACGACGTTCACGGCGACGGCCATGGCCTCGAAGCCCAGTCCGCGCAGCTCTTCGGCTGTCGATTCGGCCGCGTCAGGCACGATGTCGGCCACCACGACGCGGGCACCCTCTTCTCCGAACATGGCCGCTGTCCGCTTCCCGATGCCCCCTGCCGCGCCAGTAATCAAGGCCGCTTTCCCTTGTAGGTGAAATTTCATTTCACATCCTCGACCGTGTCAAATTGAACCGTAAATAGGGGTGTTTGCGAGGAATACGATCGCATCCCCCATCCGTCAAACCCGAATTGCATTTTTTCGAAAATCATTTTTGGCTTTTCAAATCTGTCGTGGCAGGTATGAAAGCGCCCCATGAGCAACACGAGCATCATCGGCGTCGGCATGACGCCTCTGGGAAAGCATCTGGACAAGTCGGTCCGCGATCTGGCCGCCGAAGCGGTGACCGCGGCCCTAGCCGATGCCGGCATCGAACGCGACCGGATCGAGGCCGCCTGGTTCTGCAACACCCGCCAGGGTGCGCTGGAAGGCCAGCACGGCGTCCGCGGCCAGGCCTCGCTCCGGGCCTACGGCTTCGAGAGCATTCCGATCTTCAACACTGACAACGCCTGCGCCAGCTCGAGTTCGGGGCTCATGCAGGCCTTCGCAGCGGTGGAGGCCGGCCTGTTCGAGACGGTGCTAGTCGTTGGTGCCGAGAAGATGAATTATCCCGAGAAGCGGGAGGCCATGTTCGAGGCGTTCAAGGGCAGCTGGGACCGTGAACTGGCCGACACCCATCTCGCCAGCCTGCTTGCCATCGGCGATGGCATTGCCGTGCCTGAAGGGGTTGTGGAATCGCCCGAACGGTCGGTGTTCATGGACATATATGCCGCACAGGCCCGCTTCCACATGAAGACCTTCGGCACCACGAGCCGCCAGATCGCGGCCGTGGCCGCGAAGAATCACAACCACTCGGTGCTCAATCCCTATGCCCAGTACCGTTTCCCGATGACGCTCGATGCGGTGCTGAACGACCGGATGATCGTCTGGCCCATCACGCGCGCGATGTGCGCTCCGATGAGCGACGGGGCCTGCGCCATTGTCCTGAGTTCCCGCCGCACGGCCGAAAAGCATATGGGGAACCGGGCGATCCACCTGCGGGGCATCGGCGTTAGCAGCAGCAGCAACCGGACCGCCGAGCAGTATGACCGGCACCTCACCCGCGTGGCGGCAGACCGCGCCTATGCCATGGCCGGACTGGGGCCGGAAAGCGTTTCGGTGGCCGAACTGCACGATGCCTCGGCCATCGCCGAGATTCTCCATAGCGAGAATGTCGGGTTCTGCGCCTATGGCGAAGGCGGAGCCCTCGTCGAAAGCGGCGCGACGCAACTGGGCGGACGGCTGCCGATCAACGTGTCGGGCGGTCTCTTGTCCAAGGGCCATCCGATCGGGGCCACCGGCGCCATCCAGCTGTTCGAACTGGTCACCCAGTTGCGCGGCGAAGCGGGCGAGCGGCAGGTCGAGGGCGCGCGGATCGCTCTCGCGGAAAATGGTGGCGGCTTTCACGGTCTCGAAGAAGCCGCCTGCGTCGTGACCATCCTCGAGGCGGTTGGGAGGTGAGAACGACGATGAGCGATGCAATCTCCTTCGACACCTTCAAACTGGCGATCAACGGCTGGCTTGAGGACGCGTCCGGCAGCTTCGCCGTGGTCAATCCGGCGACGGAAGCGGTCATCGCCCAAGCCCCGGACTGCAGTGCCGAGCAACTCGACAAGGCCGTAGCGGCGGCCCGCAAGGCGTTCCGGAGCTGGAAGGTCGTTCCCCTTGCCGAACGTGCGGAGATGCTCCGCGCCGCGGCCGCGCGGCTGACCGAGTATCTCGAACCCCTGACCGCGCTGCTCACATACGAGCACGGCAAGCCGCTGGCCGACGCCCGTGCGGAAATCCAGAATGCGGCGCGCTGGTTCAACGCCTTTGCGGATATCGACCTGCCCGTCGAACGGCGCCCCGAACCGAACGGGCGCGTGGCTGAGATCAGGCGGGTCCCGGTTGGCGTGGTGGGCGCGATCGCGCCGTGGAACTTCCCCGTTTCGCTCGCCGCCTGGAAACTTGCACCTGCGCTTCTGGCCGGCAATACCGTCGTGCTGAAGCCGTCGCCGTTCACACCGCTGACCACGCTGAAGATCGGCGAACTGCTGCTCGACCTGTTCCCGGCCGGGGTGCTCAACACGATCGCCGGCAGCGATCATCTCGGGCCGCTGATGTCCGGGCATCCCGATATCGACAAGATCGCCTTCACAGGGTCGACGGCGACCGGCAAGGCGGTCATGCGCGGCGCGGCCGGAACCTTGAAGCGGCTGACGCTCGAGCTGGGAGGCAACGATCCGGCAATCGTGCTGCCCGACGCCGATGTGGACGCGGTGGCCGAACGCCTGTTTTGGGGCGCATTCGCGAATGCCGGGCAGATCTGCGTTGCCGCCAAACGGGTCTATGTGCACGATTCGATCTACGACCGTTTCGCGGCGAAGATGGCCGAACTGGCGCGGAACAATCCGCCAGCGCCGGGCGATGCGGCAGGGACACGGATCGGGCCGGTGCAGAACCGCCAGCAGTTCGAACGGGTCAAGGCGATGATCGAGGAGGCCCGAAACACCGGGCTTCGTCTGATCAGCGATCCGGGGGCGATGACCGGCCCCGGCTACTTCATTGCGCCGACGATCGTCGACAACCCCCCTGAGGACGCCCCGGTGGTGAAGGAGGAACCGTTCGGTCCGCTGCTGCCGCTGCTGCGTTACACCGACATCGCCGATGCCATCGCGCGCGCCAACGACAGTGAATATGGCCTGGCAAGCTCGGTCTGGAGCGCGGACCCAGACAAGGCCGCGGAGGTCGGGCGCCAGCTCGAAGCGGGCACCGTGTGGATCAACACCATTCTCGGCATCACCCCGTCGCTGCCCTTCGGCGGGCACAAGCAGTCGGGGATCGGCGTCGAGAACTCGGAGGCCGGGCTGCACGAATACACCAACCTGCAGGTGATCATCCGCTGAGATGGAAAGCTGGCTGCCCTGCCCTTGCTCTGGTCCATGCCCTTGCCTGCGGCATGGCCCTGCCTGCATAGCAGGCTGGGCAACAGGCAAGAGGAACACTCCATGAAAGGCGAACGCAGCGCAGGTGCACGCGGGAAATTCCGGCAGTCGCGGGATGCAGACCTGTCCTTCTCGGTGGTCGAGCAGGGCGAAGACAACCAGATCATCGCGGCGCTCTCGCGGGGGCTCGCGGTGCTCGATGCCTTCAGCCGGGCCGACACGAGCCTCGGCAATGCCGAACTGGCCGCACGCACCGGGTTGACCAAGTCCACCGTGTCGCGGCTGGCCTACACGCTGGCCCGACACAACTACCTCCAGTTCGACCCGCATTCCCGGGAATACCGGTTGGGGGTCGGCGCGATCACACTGGGCGCAGTTGCGCTCGCGATGACCAATGTCCGCACGCTGGCGCTGCCGTTGATGCGCGAACTGGCCGCCGGCAGCCGCTTCAACGTGGGTCTGGGCACGCGTGTGGACCGGCAGATGGTCTACACCGATGCCTGCGAAGGCGACGCCCTGATCTCGCTGCGGCTGCTACCCGGCTCGCGGATACCCATTGCGACCAGTGCGATGGGACGGGCTTATCTGGCCAGACTGACGCCGGGGGAACGCGAAGCGGTGCTTGCAGAGCTTCGGCCCCGCTACGATGACGATTGGCCCACCGTCCTTGCGGGCGTCGATGCCGCCGTCGCCGAATACGAACGCTATGGCTACTGCAGCAGCATCGGCGACTGGCACAAAGACATCAACGGGATCGCGGTGTCGATTGTCACGCCGCCGGGCGAACCCGTCCGCATCTTCAATCTGGGCGGCCCGGCCTACGCGCTATCGGAGGCGGAGCTGCGCGAAACCCATGCGCCGCGACTTCTCGCTGCCGTTCGCACAATCGAGGATGCCCTCGGGATCCATGACGCCCGCTTGCAGGGCGGACCGTGTCGTCAGGAGACAGTCGCTTGAGCGCGCAGATAAGCTGTTCCGGTTCCGGTGTTAAGGGAGCGACGTTCGATGCCCAGGTCGCGCGGGTCAGCGGCGGCCTTGCCGTGCTGGGCATCGGGCCGGGTGACCGCGTGGCCCTGATCCTGCACAACAGCGTCGAGTTCGTTGAAATCACGATGGCGGTTGGCCGGCTGGGGGCCTTCGCGGTGCCGATCAACTGGCACTTCGCCCTTCCCGAGATCGAGATGTTGCTGGACGATTGCGAGCCGGCGGCCATTTTGGTCGGCGCATCGCTGTCGGGCCTTGTTCCGGCGCGCTGGCGCGAACGGGCGACCATCATCCTTGTTCCGCAGGGCGCGGAGGCGGATGCCGAGGCGGATGGAAACCTCTCGTTCCCCGCTTGGCGCGATGCCTCTAGTCCCTACACCGGACCCGAGGCCACCGCCCCGGGCAGCATCGTCTACACCTCGGGGACCACGGGGCGGCCTAAAGGCGTCAAACGGCAGGCCGCAACGCCCGAACAGCGCCGTGCGATGGCAGAGGTCAGGGCCACGCTCTTCCAACTTTCGCCGGAAAGCCGCGTGCTCGTGCCCGGACCGCTCTACCACAGCTTTCCGAACCAGCTTGCGGTGTCGGCCGTGCAGGTCGCGGAACATCTCGAAATCATGCCGCGCTTCGATGCCGAGGGCCTGCTGCGGCTGATCGAACGCGAACGCATCACGACGGTCGGCGTTGCGCCGATCATGTTCGTCCGCCTTCTGCAATTGTCCGAAGACGTGCGTCGTTCGTACGACCTCTCTTCGCTACAATGGGCCATCCACGCTGGCGGCCCCTGCGCGCCCGAGGTGAAGCGGGCCATGCTCGAATGGTGGGGCCCGATCGTCGCCGAGTATTACGGCGGCACGGAAACGGGCCCGCTGACGCTTTGCACCGGGCCCGAATGGCTGAGCCATCCGGGATCGGTCGGAAAGCCGCTCGCGGGGGCGCGCCTTCGCATCGTCGACGCCGCCGGGGACGATGTCCCGCCTGGCCAGCCCGGCGAGATTTACGGCCGGCTCGACGCCTATCCCGACTTCACCTATCACAATGACGAGGAAAAACGTCGAGACGTCGGTGTCGGCGATCTCGTTTCGCTGGGCGACATCGGCTTCCAGGATGCCGAGGGCTACCTCTATCTGTGCGATCGCGCCCGGGACATGATCGTGTCGGGGGGCGTGAACATCTATCCGGCCGAAGTCGAGGGCGCGATCTTCGCGCTTGAGGGCATCGATGACTGCGCCGTTTTCGGAATCCCGGACGCCGAGTTCGGCGAGTCGGTCGTCGCCTATGTGGTGGGCAGTGTCACGGATACGGCGGCCCTGCGCCAGTCGCTGCGGGCCCATGTGGCCGGCTACAAGGTCCCCCGCGACATTGTCGTCGTGCCCTCGCTTGATCGCGATGCATCCGGGAAACTGAAGAAGAACCGGCTGCGCGAGGCCTATCTCTCTCAAGTGGCACAAAAGCGGGAGCAGCCATGTTCGACCTGACCGGACGTGTAACCTTTGTCACGGGCGGCGCCCAGGGAATCGGGCGCGCGATATGCCTGATGCATCATGAGCGCGGCGCGAAAGTCGTCGTCGCCGACAAGAACGTCAATGGTGCGGGCGAAACGCTCCGCCTGATCGAGCAGGCAGGGGGATCGGGGCTGGCCGTGCAGCTTGATGTGTCTTCGGAGGATGCATGGGCAGATGCCATCGAGGCGGTCCGCCAGAACTATGGTCGGCTCGATGCCCTCGTCAACAATGCCGGCTTCATGAAGCCCGCGCCCTTCGAGACCGTGCCCCATGACGACCTCAGGACCAGCCTCGCGGTCAACGCCGAAAGCGTCTTCCTAGGCTGCCGGGCGGCCCTACCGCTGCTGCGCCAGACGGCGGAATCGCAGGGCGTGTCGCCGGCGATCGTGAACATATCGTCGGTCTTCGGCATGATGGCCGGGCCGGCTCATGTGTCCTATTCCGCGAGCAAGGGCGCGATCCGTGGCATGGCGAAGGGGCTGGCTGTCGAACTCGCCCGGCACCAGATCCGAGTCAATACGGTCTTTCCGGGGCCTGCCAACACCGAACTGCTCGCCAATGCGGTTCGCGCCACCGCGGCGGCCGGGAACAATTCACCAGAGGAGCGGATGAATGTCCTGATAAAGGCGCACCCGATGGGCCGCCTCGCCGAACCGGGCGACATCGCGGCCGTTGTGACCTTTCTGTGCACCGATGCCTCGGCCTTCATGACCGGAGCCGAACTCGTCGTCGATGGCGGATTTTCGCTTTTGTAAATCGCGTCTTTGTCCCGCCCTCACAGCACTACGATGATCAGCTCCCTAGGTAGACGATCCAGCTTTCCGCCCCCCAGCCCGGCTGCCGATGTACAGGCATGATCGGGGCAGTGCCGGGCACTCTGAGTAGCGCGACGGAAACAATCGGTTGACGAACAGCCACTTCGCTGAGCTTCGGCGCCCTCCCGAGTGCCCCCCAATCGTCGCGGATGGATATGGATGTGTGTGGACACGTAATGTCCTTTACCTAGTGCATGAGGCTGGGTGAAACTACCTCCTCCTATCCCATCGCATCGGAGCCTTTTTTAGCCTGCTGAGGCACTGTTCGCATCGATTAACCAGGAACGGAAGAGTGCCTCTCCGGCCCCAGCCTAACAGGTTTATTCTTGTGACCTGCTGCTCCATATTTCTACAAGACTCTGAGCGGGCCAGTACGCGAGA
This sequence comes from Sphingomonas sp. 35-24ZXX, assembly GCF_000786215.1. Classification (GTDB taxonomy): domain Bacteria; phylum Pseudomonadota; class Alphaproteobacteria; order Sphingomonadales; family Sphingomonadaceae; genus Blastomonas. Next base: position 63,231 of record NZ_JROG01000001.1, on the reverse strand, counting down.
AAGGAATGGCGGATTTGCGCGGAAAGCTGACGCTGACATCAACGGCGCTGCATGTCTTGAGTTGGTCGACTGCTGCCAAATGATGATGTTACCTACTGGCATTACAAATGCCGCAAACCTGCTGTATCGGTCGTAGGGTGACGATGGCCGTGTCGCCTGACTGAACTACGTAGGGGGTGCGAGCCGTGAGATATCGTTGGTGGGCGTTTTCGAGTGCCGCAATTCTGGCGTCATTCCAAGTGGCCGCAGCAGCACACGTATCGATCGAAAACATGGCGCAGGACGACGATTCGTTAGCGCGTGAGCGCGACATTCAGGGTGCAAACCCGGACGACACGATTATCGTTTACGGCCGAGCCGTCCAGCAGATCGGCGTCGCCAGATCCGGATCGCAAGGGACGATCGGCTATGCTGATTTCGAAAACCTGCCGATTTCTCGCACCGGCGAGCTCGTGGAGAACGTTCCTGGCGTCATCGCCACGCAGCATTCGGGAACGGGCAAGGCCAACCAGTATTTCCTGCGCGGGTTCAACCTCGACCACGGCACCGATTTTGCCGGTTTCGTTGATGGCGTGCCGATCAATATGCCAACCCACGGACACGGCCAGGGCTATCTCGATTTCAACTTCATCATCCCCGAGACGGTTGAGCGGATCGACTTTCGCAAAGGGCCCTATTTTGCCGATGTCGGCGATTATTCGGCTGCCGGAACTATAGCGTTCAAAACGTATGACACCTTGGAGCCCTTCGCGCAGGCTACGCTCGGAATGTTCGGATATTATCGCGCGACCGCCGCTGGCAGTGCGCCGTTGGCATCCGGAAACCTGCTGGTCGCCATCGACGGCACATTTTCGAACGGGCCATGGCTGCTCGACGAGAACCTGGAGAAATACAACGGCCTGATCAAGTTCAGTACGGGCACGCCAGGCGATGGCTTTTCCGTGCAGTTGAACGGCTATCATGCCCGCTGGGATTCGACGGACCAGATTCCTGAACGCGCAGTGCAAGGCGGGCTGATCGACCGTTTCGGCTTCATCGACGATGATGTCGGCGGCAAGACCACGCGCGTCGGGCTGGTCGCCAATGGCGCATTCGGCGGTCTGAAGCTCAATGCGTTTGCCACCTATTATGACCTGACGCTGACGTCGAACTTCACCTATTTTCTCGACGACCCGTTCAATGGCGACGAGTTTCAACAGGCAGACCGGCGCGCGATTTTTGGAGGAACGGCAAGCCAACGCTGGGAAATGGTGAGCATGCCGCTACCGGTGGTGCTCACGGTCGGCGGAAGCGTCCGATACGACAGGATCGACCGCGTCGGCCTGTTTCGCAGCGCCGAGGCCCGACCGATCGCCACCGTTCGCAGCGACAAGGTCGATGAGCTCGCAGCCGGGCTGTTCGTCGAGGCCGAAGTCAAGCCAACCGACCAGCTACGCGTGTATCTTGGCCTGCGCGGCGACTATCTGGGTTACGATGTCGATGCGGGTCTTGCAGCGAACGCCGGCAGTGGCTCGGATGTCTTGCTGGCGCCCAAGGCAGGGATCGCGTGGCGCGCAGCAGACGGCGTCGAACTCTATGCAAATTATGGCGAGTCCTTCCACACCAACGATGTGCGCGGAGCCACCATCTCGGTCGATCCGGTGTCGGGCCTCCCGGCTGACCGGGTGCCCTTGTTCGCGCGCGCCAAGGGCACCGAGATCGGCGGGCGTATCGAACGCGATACGTTCAACCTGGCCCTGGTGGGCTTTTACCTCGATCTGGAATCCGAACTGGTCTTTGTCGGCGATGCCGGCGCAACTGAGCCCAATGATGCCACGCGGCGCTATGGAGTCGAAGCCAACGCTTTCTGGCGCCCGGTGCCTTGGCTGGCACTGGATGCTGCCTATGCCTACACTTATGCCAGGTTCAGAGGCGTGCCGACAGGTTTGAGGCGTATTCCCGGATCGGTCGCCGAAGTCATTTCAGGCGGTGTCACTGCAAGCCCGGTCGCCGGTCTCGACATAACGCTGCGGGTTCGCCACTTCGGCAGGGCTCCCCTGATTGAAGACGGCTCTGTTTCATCCGACCCGACCACGCTCATCAATCTGGCGGCCTATTACACATTCGGATCGATCCGCATCGGGGCAGAGCTTTTCAACCTGTTCGATGCCCAGGATGCCGACATCACCTATTTTTACGAATCGCAATTGCCTTCGGAAACCGCCTCGGTCGCGGACCGTCACTTTCATCCGGTGGAGCCACGCCAGGTACGGATATTGGCGCGCTGGAGCTTTTGAAGACCGAACTAGCGCTTTTGCAGTCCTCTTCCCGACCGTCCTGCCTTGACGCGCTCTAATGGCAGGTTCTGTCAGGAACAGACCTTCATGTTGGCCAATGCGAACGACTGATTGTGGGTCGGGAGCAGCCGGTTAAAGCGATCGGCTTCGTGGCGCAAGGCTCGCGCTTAATGCCTCATTGCTCCTTGGCTTTCGCATCCAGCCGATGCAAACTGCTTTGCCATGAAAAGTGATTTGCGTTATCGTCGCAAACATGGAACCACTGATGATCCTCCGCAACGACCTGCACGAGTTTGAAGCACTGATTGCTGCCGGCCGCCGCGCCGCCGCCCTCGACGGGCGTCATCTGCTCGGCTGGGGTCTGGCCGCCGCGCTCGCGCTCGCTCTGCAATACGCCGCCGAAGTCGGCGACTGGTTGCCGAGTAGGCTGCTATGGCTGTGGCAGCCGCTCGCACTGTTCGGCTTCGTGGCGGCGATCTTTGTCGCGCCCCGCGGAGCAGGGCGCAGGCTCGGGCATCCGGTGGCGCGTGCCTACACCCTCGCTTTCGGCATCGCCGGTGTGGCGCTGGCCGGTTTCCTCGTAGCGGCAGGCGCAGGCTCGCGTCCGGAAGGACTGGTCGCCATTTTAGTGGTCACCGGAGTGCTTGGCACGGCGTTCATTGCGATCGGTCTCGCGACGCGGTTGCGTTGGATGATGCTGCCGGGTGTCGGCTGGCTTTCGCTCGCAGCCTTCTACGCCATTGAGCAAGCAGTGATCCCGATCGACTGGCTGCGTCTCGCACTCGCCTTCGCAGTGCTGCTTGCGCTCCCAGGCGCTGTCCTGATCGCGAGGGCTGACCGATGAAGCCCTTCGACTACCGCGCACTCGACGAGGTGCTGCACGGCCGGGTGCGTCTCGGTATCATGGCTTTCCTCAAAGGGTCGCGCCAATCGGACTTCGTCGAGCTACGCAAAGCGCTGGAGCTGACCGACGGCAATCTCGCCACTCAGCTGCGCAAGCTTGAGGACCATGGCCACGTCCGCATCGACAAGGGCTATTTCGGCAAACGCACGCGCATGACCGTGACCATCACCGAACAGGGCGACACGGCGCTCGATGCCTATCTCGACCGACTGCGAAGTCTGTTCCCCGACGGCTGATTAAGCCAGCCCACACTGAACCGGAGACCAAGATGACGAAACGTTGGCTAATGCTGGCGGCCGCGCTGGTGCTTTGCATTCTCGGCGGATGCGCCGGGCACGGTAAGAAGGTCGCGCTTCCTGCATCGCCAGCACCCTATACAGAGACCCTGAGCGAAGAGCGCTGGCGTGATGCCGCCCAATCTGGCCGCAAGACGCTGGAGGAAGCCCGTGTCCGCTATGGCCTGCCGGCGCTGTCGGTTGCTGTCGCCTATGACGGCGAGGTCGTTTGGGCAGCGGCGAGTGGCTGGCGCGATCTTGAAAGCCGCACGCCCGCGAGCCTCGCCACGCGCTACCGCATCGGCAGCACGTCAAAGGCCTTGACCGCAACAGCGCTCGCCCGGCTGGTGGACAAGGGCGCGATGAGCCTCGACGCACCCGCCAGCACTTGGACGAGCGACCTGCCGAACCAGCAGTGGTTCGCGCTCACCCCGCGCCAGCTCGCCTCACACACCGCCGGCATCGTAGATTACGACCAGAACCGCGACCTCGCCGGCCTGTTCCACTCGATCCGCGAGCGCAAGCAGTTCGACAGCATCAACGATGCGCTCTCGGTTTTCGACGGCAATAAGCTCAAGTTCGCGCCCGGCACGGCCTTCCGCTACACGAGCTTTGACTTCGTCTTGTTCTCGGCCCTTATGGAAAGGGCAAGCGGCACAGCGTTCCTCGACCTTCTCGACCGCGAGCTCTCTCACCCGCTCGGCACCACCAGCCTATCGGCCGACTACCAGGACCGCGCAGTGCCTGATCGGGCGACCTTCTACTGGCGCAAGGACGGCGTCCTGAAGCCGTGGGGGGGAGTCAACCACAGCTACAAATGGGCCGGCGGCGGTCTAATCGCTTCGTCGAGCGACCTCGCAAGGATCGGATCGGCGTGGCTCGATCCGGCCTACATCATCCCCGCCACGCGCGATGCGTTCTGGACGCCGCAGAAGCTGGCGAACGGCGAAGTCAACGAACAGAGCTATTCGATCGGCTGGCGTGCCAATCCTAACAGGCGCCTGCTGGGGGAGGACAACCCTGTCTGGAACGTGCATCACGGCGGCGTCTCGAAGGGCGCCTACAGCTGGCTGGTGGTCTACCCGGAAAAGCGCCTCGTCGTTGCGCTCAACGCCAATGCCCGGCTCGACGACTTCGGTGACTTCAGGGTGATCGAGCAGGCGGTAAGTCGATCGTTCCTCACCATACTGAGCGAAGGGGCATAGTGCTGCACGCGAGGCCGTCTTCGTAGTTCGCTCTCAGGCTGCTATCGTCTTATCCGGACATAAACTGTCCCGATCCGAATGACCGCCCCTAGGTCGAGGGCTGCCGTTGCCGAGTGGCAGATCGTACGTCCGCTCTCCACCACTCGCCACCCAAAAACCGTCATTCAGCTAACGGCCCAATTCCAGCCTTTAGCCTCGAGCTAGCTGTGGAAACTTAGGCCGGAGAACCTTCGCCCCATCCTTGAGTTGGTCGAGATGATCGGACCAATGCTGCATCATACGCACCCGCTCTTCCCAATACTGCCCGCGCGTATAAGCCCTCCGCACGGCATTGGCTTCCACGTGGGCAAGTTGTCGCTCGATGGCGTCACTGTTCCAGGTTCCCATCTCATTGAGTAGTGTGGCTGCCATGGCGCGAAAGCCGTGCGCGGTCATTTCGTCCTTTGTGTAACCCATTCTACGCAACGCGCCGTTGATGGTGTTGTCCGACATTGGTCGATTGACTGACCGCAATGATGGAAAAAGATAGATGCTATAGGCTGCGTCGTGCTCGATCTGGCGCAAGATTTCCAAAGCTTGGCGCGATAACGGCACCGCGTGGGGCCTGCGCATCTTCATCTTGTGCGCAGGGATCGTCCAAACCTTACGGCCAAAATCGAACTCCGCCCATTCGGCATGACGAAGCTCGCCAGGACGAACAAAAACGTGGGCGAGGAGCTGCATGGCGATCCGGGTCAGAACATCGCCCTCGTAGTCATCAATTGATCGTAACAAAGCCCCTGCTTCGTTCGGCGTGGTGATCGCAGCGCGGTGCACAACCTTGGGCGTCACCAGCGCGCCACGAAGATCAGCGCACACGTCGCGCTCGGCCCGCGCCGTTGCGATGGCAAAACGGAAAACCTGACTGCAGGTGGTCCGCACGCTTGTTGCGGTATAGTACCGCTTGGTCCGCTCGATTTTCTTAAGTGCAACCAGAACCTCATGGGCCGTGATCTTCGATATCGGTCGCCGCCCGATGGTGGGCGTCACCAGACCAAGTTGCCACTCGTACTTCTTGATCGATGCAGCGGCTCTGTCCTCGAGCTTGACCTTCTCCAACCATTCGGCTGCCACAAACTCAAAGGAGTTGGACGCCGCAACGCTGTCAGCGATTTTGTCCAGCTTGGCCTGGTCGACCGGATCGATGCCGTCTGCGATCAAGCGTCGGGCCTCAATGAGGCGCTGCCTGGCGTCTGCCAGACTGACTTCCGGATATCGGCCAAACGACACCGTCCGCTGGCTACCGAAATGACGGTAGTTCATCCGCCAGTATTTTGTGCCGCTGGGCTTCACCAGAAGGTACATTCCGTCCCGATCAGACAGCTTGTAATCGATGGTTTTCGGCTTTGCGCGCGCAATTGAAGCCGCTGTAAGCCCCGGTTTTCTGGCACTTCCCGCCATTGTGATGGACCTTTCGCCAGCAAGTTTTGCTGCAGGTCCATCAAAAACCCCATCAAACGGCTAATGTGCAGGGGAACATTACTGGAACTGCTGGGAAAGCATATCACAAAAAAGCGCTAAAAAAACAGCTGCTTAAGCGACGTTTTCGGACCTCCTGAGAGAGGCCTTGGAGCGGGTAGAGGGAATCGAACCCTCATAGCCAGCTTGGAAGGCTGGAGCTTTACCACTAAGCTATACCCGCACACGTGGTCGCGTTCGCGATGCGAGGGCGCTCATGCCACTTGCCAGTTGTATCGTCAATATCTGGTTTGCACCCCTGCGGTGAGGCGCGGTGCGGCCCCCTGCCCTATTGCTGGTCCAGCCAGTGCTTGAGCAGGTCGTGCGCGATCGCGAACGGCGGCGGGGCGATGAACGGCGCGCTGTCGTCGCCCGCCATCGCGGCGCGCACCTCGGCCGCGCTGAACCAGCCTGCTTCCTCGATCTCGGTGGTGTCGAGCGTCAGCTCGTCGCTCAGCGCCTCGCTGGTGCAGGCGATCATCAGCGATGACGGGAACGGCCAGGGCTGGCTGGCGACATAGCGCACGTTGCGCACGCGGATGCCGGCTTCTTCCCAAAGCTCGCGCGCGACGGCCTCTTCCAGCCCCTCGCCCGGCTCGACGAACCCCGCCAGGGCCGAAAAACGGCGCGGGGGAAAGCGCGGCTGACGCCCGAGCAGCACCTTGCCCTGATATTCGGACAGCATGATCGTCACCGGATCGACGCGGGGGAAATGCTCCGCGCCGCAACCGGTGCAAGTGCGCGACCATCCGCCCTTGCTCATCGCGCTGCCTGCCCCGCACAGCGAGCAGAAGCGGTGCCGCGCGTGCCAATCGACCAATGTGCGCGCGCCGCCATAGAGCGCCAGCTCCTCGGCGGGCAGGCTGGCGAGCACCTGCCAGACGCGCGGGTTGTAATGCAGGCCGGAGCCGGGATTGCCGCGCTGCAGCTCGGCAAAATGCGCCTTGTCGTCGATCAACCCGAGAAAGATCAGCTCGCTGTCGGGCGCGGCATCGGCCAGGCTTCGCCACGCCAGCCTGCCATCGATCCCCACCGGCGGGTCCAGCCCCTCGAGCGTGAGCAGCCGGGCCTTCCAGTTCATGTACCCGGCTAGCCGATCCGGATCGACACGCACCTGATCGGCACGATCGATCTGCCCCCCAGTCAGCGCCGGGGCAATCAATGACAGCGACATATCGGTTTCCCCCTGGCCTGCCGGTCAGCCCATCGCCTGCAGCTGGTCGTAGACCATCTTGGGGAACTCGCGCTGGAAGGGATAGGTTTCGGCCGGCATGTACTGGGTATAGCCCGATGCGCGGAAGCCGCGGACATGATCGACGAACGCCACGGTGCCTGCCGCGCCGCCCCAGCCATAGGTGCCTGCGGGTCCCTTGTCATTGCCCAGCCCCACGCGGCCGCCCGCGCCAAAGCCCTGGCCTTCGACCCAGGTGCCCTTGGTGACGGCAGTGCTGGGCAGCAGGTTCGACATGCCCATCAGCGCGGTCGCTTCGGACATCACGCGCTTGCCATCGAGCTGGCCCTTGCCGACCAGCATCGCGAGGAACCGGTCATAGTCATGCGCGGTGCTGACCAGCCCGGCGCCGCCGAACGGAAACGCGGGCGGTGTGGTGAAGATGCTGTCCTGCGCCGGATCGACGGGAATGAGCGCACCCGAGAAGGGAACATAATTGGTGCTGAGGCGCGCGACCTCGCTCTGCGGGACCATCCAGTAGCTGCTCTTCATGCCCAGCGGATCGAACAGGTTCTTCTGGAAGAACGCGCCCAGTTCCATGCCAGAGGCAACCTGGATCACATAGCCCAGCAGGTCGAGCCCGATCGAATAGCTCCAGATCGTGCCCGGCTCGGCGATCAGCGGCAACGAGGCGACACGGCGGGCGAACTCGTCGATCGGCGGCGTGGGTGCGGGCATCGGGAAGCCCGGGATCGGCGTCTTGCTGACGGCCGCAGGGTTGATGCCCAGCCTGTTATACTCTTCGAGCAGCGGCCCCTTGGTGACGATGTTGTAGCCAAGGCCCGCGGTATGCGTCATCAGGTGGCGCGGCGTGATCAGCGTCTTGGCGGGTACGGCATCCAGGCTGTTGGCCGGATCGGTCAGCACCTTCATGTTGGCAAATTCGGGGATCAGCTCGGCAATCGGCTGATCGAGCCCCAGCTTGCCCTGTTCGATCAGCATCATCGCGGCCATGCCGGTGATCGGCTTGGTCATCGAATAGACCCGCCACAGGGAATTGGCATCGACCGGAACGGGAATGTCGAGCGCGAGATTACCCGCGCCGATCAGCGCTGCCGGCTGCGCGCCGAAGCCGATCGAGACCAGCATGCCGGCGACCTTTTTGCTGCTGACATAGTCTTCCACCTGTTTGCGGATCAGCGCGAAATCACCCGTTGCCATCGCGCGGGCATAGCCGGGCATCGCGGCGAACAGGCCGAGCAGTCCTGCCGAACCCAGCATGTGGCGACGGCTCAACTGCGGCATCTGGCTCAAAACCTTCGACATATCATACTCCCGTTGTTCCGGACCGGCGCATTGCGCCGCCCGGCTTTATCGATGCTGAATGGCGATCGCCGCGGCCTTGGCGAACAGCGTCGGCAGACCCGCCTCAGCAATCTCCTCCACCGGCCACCAGACGGCACCATTCAGGTTTTCAATGGCAACCTTATCGATTTGAGGGCCGCGATAAAGCGCCAATGCAAGCCCGAGCGAAAAATGCGTGAAGACATGCGCCACCGCGGCATCGATCCGCTGCCACTGTCCCGTCACCGGTGGCTGCGCATTGCCATCGCTGCGGGCCGACCAGCCATCATCGGGCAATGCCCGCATGCCGCCGAGTATACCACTACCCGGCCGCTGGATCAGCAGCACCCGACCATCCTGCTCGATCCACCAGGCGGTGCCGATACGCTGCGGCCGCGCCTTCTTGGGCGGCTTGACCGGAAGCGATTCGGCAATGCCAGCGCCGCGCGCCGCGCAGTGCTGCGCCAATGGGCAGAGCAGGCACGATGGGCTGCGCGGCGTGCAGATGGTCGCGCCCAGGTCCATCATCGCCTGGGCGAAATCGCCGGGCCGGGCGGCCGGGGTGATATCGGACACGCATGCTCGGATCTGGATGCGGGCGGCCGGCAGCGGCGTCTCGATCGCAAACAGCCGGGCGGTTACCCGTTCGACATTGGCATCGACCACCGCCGAGGGCCGGTCGAACGCGATCGCTGCCACGGCGGCCGCGGTATAATCGCCGATGCCCGGCAACGCGCGCAAACCGGCTTCGGTATCGGGAAAGCGGCCCTGATGGTCTGTGGCAATCGCTCGGGCGCAGGCGATGAGATTACGCGCGCGGGCATAATAGCCCAGCCCCGCCCAGGCGGCGAGCACGTCTGCATCGGGCGCGGCGGCGAGCGCCTCGACATTGGGCCAGCGGCTGGTGAAGCGCTCGAAATAGCCGGTGACCGCAGCCACGGTGGTCTGCTGCAGCATCACCTCGGACAGCCAGACGCGGTACGGGTCTGGGCGCACCCCTGCCCGGCGGTCAGAGGGCGAAACGCGCCACGACAGGTTGCGGGCATGGGTGTCGTAATGCGCCAGCAGCGCCCCTGCGATCGCCCCCGGCTTCGGTTCATCCACAATTTTCTCGCGACACTCGACGGGCATGGCCCGGCTATGCCATGGTCGGCTGCGATATGGAACGCGATAAGCCCACCGCTGTAAAGCCGCGCAAGAAGACCGCGCAGGCTCCGGCGCGCCCTGCGCGAATGCGTGGCGGCGAGGCGCGCGGTATCGCCGATCTGATCCCAGCGATCGGCGAGACCAGCTTTCGCAAGTTCGGTTTCATCCAGAGTTCGCTGCTCAGCCGCTGGGCCGAAATCGCGGGCCCCCGCTACGCCAGCATGGCCAGCCCCGAATCGATCGCCTTCGCGCGCGGCAAGAAGGCCGAAGGCACGCTGCATCTCGTCGTCACCAGCGCGACGGCGATCTTCATGCAGCATGCCGAGCCCGAGATCATATCGCGGGTTAACCGCTTCTTCGGCTATGAGGCCGTGGCGCGCATCCGCTATCGCCACGGCGCACTGACCCGCCCGAAGCGACCCGAGCCGCGTCCGGCAACGCCGCCCTCGCTCAAGCCGATCAGCATTGCGCCTGCCGACGGGCTGAAGCCGATTGGCGACCCCGAATTGCAGACCGTGCTGGAACGCCTTGCGCGCTCCATGGAAGAGAAGGAAGCGCGCGAGGCCGCCGCGACCCTGGCCGCCGACCGTGCAGCCCCTGTTCAGCTGAAAAGCGACAATCTGAAACCCGTGCGCCTGTTTGCGCCGCCACCATCCGATGAGGTTCATTGATGACTGCGCCCTCGCGCCCTCTGCTTGCTCTTTCCGCCATCGCCCTTGCTGCCGCCAGTGCTCTTTTCACGGGCGAACCGGGGACGGCGCAGACCGCGGCTGCCACCGCATGGGCCGACAAGGTCAGCCAGAGCCAGGTCGGCGGGCATGTGCGCGGCAATGTCGCTGCGCCGCAGAAGATCGTCGAATACATGAGCTACACCTGCCCGCATTGCGCTGCGTTCGAGCAGGAATCGAACCCGGCGCTGGCGACGGGATTCATCGCCAATGGGAAGACCAGCATCGAGGTGCGCAATTTCATCCGCGATCCGGTCGACCTGACCGTTGCACTGCTGGCGCGCTGCGGCGAGCCGCGCAGCTTCTTCCGTCGCCACAAGGGGCTGCTCGCCAGCCAGAAAACCTGGCTGGGCAAGGCCGGCAGCCTGGGCCGCGAAGGCCAGGCGGCCTGGTATCAGGGCGATACCAGCACCCGGCTGCAGCGGATCGCCAGCGACCTTGGCCTCTATGACGAATTGCGCCGCCACGCCCCGCTCGCCACCGATGCGCAGATCAATGCCTGCCTGATCAACAAGGCCGAGCAGAACAAGGTGCTGGCGATGACCAAGTTCGCGACCGAAACCGTCAAGGTGCAGGGCACCCCCAGCTTCACCCTCAACGGCAAGCTGCTCGCCGATGTCTATGACTGGAAAAGTCTGGAACCGCTGCTGGCCAGCCGCTAGAGCACAACCCGTTTTCACGTTCATCGCAAGGACCAAGCCTGTATGAAGCGTATTGCCAGCCTGATCGCCCTGCCCCTGATGCTGTCGCTCGCCGCCTGTGGCGGAGAGGCCGATACCGGTGCCGAGGGTGCCGCCAGCGGCGAGCCGATTGCCGCCATTCCCGCGCCCGCCGGCAAGAACTGGTCCGAAACGGTGACCAAGACCGACAAGGGTTATTATGTCCTTGGCAACCCCGAAGCGCCGATCAAGCTGGTCGAATATGCCTCGCTGACCTGCAGCCACTGCGCCGACTTTGCCGAGACCGCGTTTGCGACGATCCGCGACAAATATGTCGCCAGCGGCCGGGTGAGCTTCGAACTGCGCAATTTCGTGCGCGAGCCGCTCGATCTCACCGCATCGATGCTGACCCGCTGCGGCCCGGACGAGAGCTATTTCGCGCTGACCGAGCAGGTGCTCGCCAACCAGGCCGATATCTTCACCAAGGCGCAGGCGATGGGCCAGCAGCGGTTCGAGGCCGTTCTCGCGCTGCCCGACAACCAGCGCTACGTGGCGCTCGCCGAAGGCACGGGCCTGACCGACTTCTTCGCGCAGCGCGGCATCTCGCGCGATCAGGCCAACCAGTGCCTGACCAATATCGATACCGCGCGCGCGCTGGCCGACAACACCGGCATCGCCACCCGCGAAGACAAGATCCAGGGCACGCCCACCTTCTTCCTCAACGGCCGTCAGGTCGAATTCACCGGCTGGCCGGCGCTGGAAACCGAGATCCAGGCGATGGGAGCGCGCTGACGCATCAATGGACGAAGGGGGGTTGATCGTTGACGAGAACGGCGCGGTGGCAACACCCGGTCCGCCGGTCAACGCCCCCGCCTTCACCGCCCCCATGCGGTTCCGGCGGCTGAAGCTCAGCGGCTTCAAGAGCTTCGTCGAACCGGCCGAACTGCGCATCGAACCCGGGCTCACCGGGATCGTCGGCCCCAATGGCTGCGGCAAATCCAATCTGCTCGAGGCCATTCGCTGGGTGATGGGCGAAAGCTCCGCCAAGTCGATGCGCGGCGGCGGCATGGAAGACGTGATCTTCGCCGGAACCGCGACCCGCCCGGCGCGCAACTTTGCCGAGGTCTCCCTGCTCACCGAAGTCAGCCAGCCGGTTCTGGCAGCCATGTCGGTCGAGGATGGCGAGCTCGAAGTTATCCGCCGGATCGAACGCGGTGCAGGCAGCGCCTATCGCGCCAATGGCCGCGACGTGCGCGCCAAGGACGTTGCGCTGCTGTTCGCCGATGCCGCCACCGGAGCGCACAGCCCTGCCCTGGTCAGCCAGGGGCGGATCGCGGCGGTCATTTCCGCGCGCCCAGTCGAGCGGCGCCAGATGCTCGAGGAGGCAGCCGGCATCGCCGGGTTGCACGTCCGCCGCAAGGATGCCGAGCAGAAGCTGCGCGCGACCGAGGGCAATCTGGAGCGGTTGCAACAGGTGCTGGGCGATATGGAGGCGCGCGCTGCGACACTGACGCGGCAGGCACGCGCGGCTGAACGCTATCGTGCGCTCAGCCAGCAGATTGCGGTAGCAGAGGCACGCGCTTTGTTCGCCCGCTGGCGCACGGCCGCCAATGCCGCCAAACAGGCCCGCGCCGAAGCGGCTGCGGCAGACACCGCCGTCGAAGCTGCGCAACAGGCGCAAACCGAGGCTCAGGCGCAGCAAAGGCAGGCGATCGAAGCGCTCGCGGATGCGCGCAGCGCGCTGCAATCGGCGCGCGAGGCGAGCCAATCGCTCTCGCACCGCCTTGCCACCCTGGTGGCAGAGCGCGACGCTGCCCTGCAGCGCCTGGCCGATCTCGACCGGCAGCAGGCGCGCATCGCCGAAGACAGCGCGCGCGAGGACCGGCTGACCCACGATGCGACCGCTGCGCTTGAGCGGCTGGAGGCGGAAAATACGCGGGTCCAGGCCGATATCGCCGCCGAGGAATCGCGAGGCCCTGCCCTCGTCCATGCGCAGGACAATGCCGAACGCGCCGTTCGCGAGTCCGAGGTCGCACTGGCGCAGGCGCGCGCCGAACTCGCGCGCGCAGACGCTGACATCAAGGTCGCCCAGGCGGCGCTTGCCACCGCAGAAGCCCGCGATCGCCGTGCGGCCGACGAACTGGCGCGGACCCTGGCGCAACTCGCGGCCCTGGGCGATGCGGCAGAGCTGGAAACGCTGCGTGACGAGGCGCAGGCCGATTGCACGCGTCTGGCGGCGGACAAGGCGAGCGCTGCGACAGCGCTGGCGCAGGCCCAATCGGGCCGCGATGCGCTGGTCGACGCCCGCGATGCTGCGCAGACCGAGCTCGCGGCGCTGCGCGCCGAACTCAATGCGATGACGCGCGAGATCGACGCACTGGCCCGTGACCTGGCCAAGAAGCCTGGCGGGGCCGAGCGCGCACTCGATCAGGTGCAGGCGGACAAGGGTTATGAAAAGGCGCTCGCCGCAGCCTTGGGCGAGGACCTGAGCGCTGCGATCGGGAGCGCCAAGGGCGATGGCCGTTTCTGGACCGGCAGCGAAGGTCCGGCGGATCGTCCTGCGCTTGGCCATGGCACTGTCTGGCTGAGCGATCATGTCCGCGCACCCGATGCGCTGACGGCCCGGCTGTCACTGATCATGGTGGCGGATGCCGATGACGGACAATCATTGTCGCCCGGGGTCCGGCTGGTGACGCGCGATGGGCGAATGCGGCGGTGGGACGGGTTTGTATCGGTCGGCGATGGCGCAAGTGCGGCGGAACGGCTCGAGCGGCGCACGCGGCTGAGCGAGCTGGAAGCGGCCCGACCAGACCTCGCCGATCGACTTGCTGCGGCTGAGACAGCGCTTGCCGTGGGCCAGCAGCAGCTGGCCGCGCTGCAATCGCAGATCGCAGACCAGACCCGTGCGCTCAATGCTGCCGAAGCCGCCGAACGCCAGGCGCTGCGGGACCGCGACCAGGCCGAACATGCCCTGCAACGCGACGCCGAGCGCCGCGACGATCTGTCCGAGCGGATCGAGCGATTGGCGGCGGATGCGCAAAGCGCGCAGGCCGACCTGCAGGCAGCCCAGGCTGCCCGCTCCGCCCTACCCGATGGCGCGGTGCAGCGCGAACAGGTGGCGCTGCTGACCGATCGCACCCAGACATCCCAGACCGCGCTACGGTCGGCGATGGCGGCTATCGCCGCGCAGGCGCAGGCGGTGTCGGCGCTGCGCGAGCGCCGGGCGAGCGTGCGCGCCGAGATCAAGGGCTGGCAGGGCCGATCGGGGGAGGCTGCGCAGCGGCTGCGCGACATGCAGGCTCGTGCCGCCGAACTGGCTGAGGAGCGCGGCACGATCGCTGGCCGACCCGAAATACTGGCGCAGGATATCGCGCACCTCGAGCAGGCAGCCATGGAGGCCCGCGCTGCTCAAGCAGCAGCAGAAGCTTCGTCACAGACGACTGAAAAGGCACTGGCCGAGGCCGAGCGCCTCGCCTCAACTACCGCCGAGACCCTGGCGCTCGCGCGCGAGCAGCGTGCCGGCGCCAGCGCGCGCGCCGAGCATCAGGACCAGCGCCGCATCGAGTTGGCGCAGGGCTGCGGCGAGCGCTTCCAATGCCCCCCGCCGGTGCTGCCCGAGCGCTTCGACTTCGATCCCGAACACGTCGCCGCACCCGAGGCCGAGACGGCGGAACACGACCGTCTGCACGAGGCGCGCGAACGGCTGGGCGCGGTCAATCTGATCGCTGCCGACGAGCTGGCCGCGCTGGAAAGCGAGATGGCGACGATCCGCACCGAACATGAGGAGCTGGTCGAAGCGATTGCGCGGCTGCGCGGCTCAATCGGCGCGCTCAACCGCGAAGGACGACAGCGGCTGCTGGCCGCCTTCGCCACCGTCGATGGCCATTTCCGCACCCTGTTCGCGCGGCTGTTCAACGGCGGCAAGGCACATCTGGAACTGATCGACAGCGACGATCCGCTCGAGGCGGGGCTCGAAATCATGGCCCAGCCGCCGGGCAAGCGGCTGTCATCGCTGACCTTGCTGTCCGGGGGTGAGCAGGCCTTGACTGCGGTCGCGCTGATCTTCGGCCTGTTCCTCACCAACCCCGCGCCGATCTGCGTGCTCGACGAGGTCGACGCGCCGCTCGACGACGCGAACATCGACCGCTTCTGTGACCTTCTCGACCACATGGCGGTGGTCACCGACACGCGCTACCTGATCGTCACCCACAATGCCGTCACCATGAGCCGCATGCACCGCCTGTTCGGCGTGACCATGGTCGAGCAAGGCGTGAGCCGCCTGGTCTCGGTCGATCTGGGCGGCGCGGTGGATCTGCTCGCGGCGGAATGAATTGACAAAAGGGGATTTTGTAGTTACATAAATGAGACGACCCACATGTTTTAGGAGGCTCCCCATGGACTACCACAACCAGATGCTACCACCCGGCATCGTTGCCAGGAACTTGGGAAATGAAAGTATTCTACGACAGCGTTAAGCGTGAAAAGACGCTAAGCGAGCGCCAGCTCGATTTTGCCCGATTCAACGAGGTCATTGAGGGTCCGACTTTCACACAAGAGGACACTCGGTATGATTATCCAGAACCCAGGTATCAAACTTACGGGCTTTTGGATGGAAGATTGGTAATGGTAGCGTGGACTCCGATCCCGCATGGCGCTCGTGTCATCTCCATGAGGAAATGCAATGAGCGAGAGCAAGCCAAATTTAACAGCCGACTGGGATGACGACGATCTGCCCGAATGGACCGACGATCAGTTTGATCGGGCGGAGTTGCGGATCGGCGGCAAGCTCATCCGCCCCGCCGATGGCACCCTTACCAAGCCCGGACGGCCCAAGTCGGAGAACCCCAAGCAGCAAGTGACCCTGCGGTTGGACAGCGCGGTGCTGGAGGGCTTTCGCGCCACCGGCCCGGGGTGGCAGAGCCGGATCAACGCCGAACTGCGCAAGGCCCTGAAGCTCGACGGCTAAGCCAACCTACCCGGCCCCGGCGGCTGCCACTGGACAAATGTTCAGGCGGGCGTGCTGATCGTCACAGACTATTGTCCCTGATATGGCAAATGACCGGTTAACGCCGCTTGACTTGCGCCGTTACCGATACGACCATTTTGACGGGGGTAATGAACTGCGACATGACACTTCCGGACACACTGCCTGACGCGCTGTCTGACATGCGCGCCGCGAACCTCCATCTGCAGGCGACGATCGATGGCCTGCGTCAGTCGCTGGAAGCGGCAGCGGCAGAAGCGGACCGGCGCATCACCCGGGCGCAATCTGACGAGGCGGCGCGGATCGGCGATCTGACGACCACCATCCACCAGATGCGCGATCAGCTGGAGGCCCAGCAGCAGACGCATGACCGCGCGCTGCAGGTCGAGCGCGCGGGCGCGCAGGCCGAGATCGGCCAACTGAAGGGCAGCATCGATGCCTTGCGGCTGACATTGGACAGCGAACGCCTTGCCGCCGAACAGGCTCGGCTGAGCATGGAAGCCGATCACGCACTCGAACGGCAGGCGCTGCAGCAGCAGATTCAGGCGCTGCGCGACCAGATGGAACAGATGATGGGGCACAGCGCAGCATGACACCTCCCGCCGCCGACACGCTGACCCGCCCGATGACCGACAGCCAGCGCACCGCCGCGCTACGCCGCACCGAAGTGCTGCTGGAGGTCACGCGCAAATGCGCGACGATGACCCAGATCGATGGCGTGCTCGCCATGCTGGTCGAGTTGACATCGCGCGAACTCAACTGCGATCGAGGCACCTTGTTCCTCAACGATCCCAAGACCGGCGAGCTCTATTCTCGGTTCGCGCAGGGCAGCCAGAGCCTGGAGATCCGCCTGCTCAACACTTCGGGGATCGCGGGCCATGTCTTCCAGACCGGGGAGTCCCTGCTGGTCGAGGATGCCTATGCCGATCCGCGCTTCAACAGCACGGTCGATCAGCGCACCGGTTACAAGACGCGCAACATCGTCTGCGTCCCCGTGCGCACGCCGCTGGGCCAGATCATCGGCGTGATGCAGAACATCAACAAGCACGAGGGCGATTTCACCGGCGAAGACGTTTCCCTGCTCGAGGAAATGACCAGCCAAGCCACGGTGTTCCTGCAGAGCCTGCAGTCGATCGAGGAGATCGAGCAGGTCCGCGCCAAGGAGCTCGCTTTCCTGTCGATGATTTCGGAAATCAGCTCGGAAGTCGACCTGACACGGCTGCTTCAGCGCGTGGTGGCCGAAACAGTGCGGATGTTCGAAGCCGAACGCGCAACGATCTTCATCCATGACAAGGCGACAGACACCTTGTTCTCGCTGTTTTCGGCCGGTGGCAAGGTCAACGAAATCCGCTTCCCCTCCAGCGTCGGGATTGCAGGCACCGTGTTCACCACTGGGCAGAGCCTCAATATCCCGCATGCCTATGCCGATCTGCGCTTCAATCCCGCGTTCGACCGGCAGACGGGGTTCTTCACCCGCTGCATCCTGTGCGTGCCGATCGTCAACAAGCAGGGCGAGGTCATCGGCGTCACCCAGGTGCTCAACAAGAAGACCGGCGCGTTCACCGACAAGGACGAGCAGCAGCTCAAGACCTTCACCGGCCAGATCGCCATCGCGCTCGAAAATTCCAAGCTGTTCGACGACGTCCAGCGGATGAAGCTGTACAATGAATCCGTGCTGCAGAGCATGTCGAACGGCGTGCTGACGCTCGACCCGCTGGGCAAGGTGATCACCTGCAACCAGGCGATCGAGCGCATCTGGTCGTGCAAGGCCGCCGACATTCAAGGCAGGTTGCTTGCAGACTTGCTGGGCGAGGAAGGCGGCTGGATCCTGAACCGTATCGAGCGGGTCAAGCAGGACAAGGCCAGCGACGTGTTCCCCGATGCCGATGTCGCACTGTCCGGCGTCCACAAATCGGTCAACCTCACGATCATGCCGCTGGTGTCGGAGAGCGACGATTCCAAGCTCGGGTCGATGCTGATGGTCGAGGATATCAGCAGCGAAAAGCGCATGAAATCGACCATGTCGCGCTACATGGACCCGGTCATCGCCGCGCAGATGATGGATGGCGATGCGCTCGATCTGCTGGGCGGGGTGAGCGCCGAGGCGACGATCATGTTCACCGATGTCCGCGGCTTCACCACCATCACCGAGGAATATGGCGCGCAAGGGACGGTGTCGTTCCTCAACGAATATTTCAGCCTGATGGTCGATTGCATCACCGCGCAGGGCGGCATGCTCGACAAGTTCATCGGCGATGCGATCATGGCCTGCTTCGGCCTGCCGATCGCGCATGACGACGATCCGGATCGTGCTGCGCGTGCTGCGGTGAACATGATCCGCACCTTGTGGGAATGGAACGCGCAGCGCCGCGACAAGGGATTGAAGACCGTCGACATGGGGGTCGGCATCCACACCGACAACATCGTCTCGGGCAATATCGGCAGCCCCAAGCGGATGGACTATACGGTGATCGGCGATGGCGTGAACCTGGCCAGCCGGCTGGAAAGCGCGTGCAAGGCCTATTCCGCGCGTATCCTAGCGAGCGAGAGCACCGTCGCCAAGTTCAACGGCACCTACCGCATGCGCGACATCGACCTGGTGGTGGTCAAGGGCAAGACAGCGCCAGTCCGCGTGTTCGAGCTGCTCGATTATCACGACGCCCAGACCTTCCCGGCGATGCGCGACGTACTCGGCCATTTCGAGGACGGAATGATCGCCTATCGCGCGGCGCGCTGGGACGAGGCCATCGTGCGCTTCGAAAAATGCCTTTCGCTCAACCCCGGCGATGGTCTGTCGCGCACCTATGTCGACCGCTGCCGCCTGATGCAGGCTTCTCCGCCGCCAGGCGAATGGGACGGTGTCTGGGTGATGAAGGACAAATAGCGCTCCGGATCGGCGCAGCCTTTCGCAACGAACGGGCGTTTCGCGGGTTAGCTGTCGACAGCTCTCTTCCGGCGTCCACCGCTGCGCCCGTTTCCGTTGGGAATTAATGGGCAGAGCCTGGGCGCCTCCGTGCTAGGCGCAACCATGACCCCACCATCGCACGACGCTTCCGTCCGCTCCGTTCCAGACCAGCCCATCAGCACTCCGCCCGATCCGGTGGCACGGCGCAAACGGCGGCTGCGCATCGCACGCAATGTCGCGATCGGCGTGGTGGGAACCCTGTTTGCGATCTGGCTGATCCTGTTCATCACCAAGGGGCGGTTCCTCAAGGGGCCGGTCGAAGGCATCGCCTCCTCGCTTACCGAGCGCGAGGTCGCCGTGAAAGGCGACTTCCAGCTGTATTTCGCACCCTTCAAAATCAAGTTCCTCGCCGAAGGGCTGACGGTTTCGAATCCCGATTGGGCAACCCGGCCCTATCTGTTTACCGCTGAGCGGGTCGACACCCGCATCGCGCCACTGGCGCTGCTGCTGGGCAACTGGCGATTTTACTGGCTCGACCTGACCGATGGCGCGGTCGATCTCGAATGGAATGCCAAGCGCACCGCCAACACCTGGACCTTCGACAGCAGCGGCGATGCCAAGCCGCTGGAACTGCCGACGATCGATCGCGCGGTGCTGCGCGACACGACGGTGCGATATCGCGACCCTGTGCTGCAATTGCTGACCGATCTCGATTTCGCCTCTGTTAAATCCAACGATGCGAAGATCGGCGAGGCAGTGCGGTTCACCGGCGATGGCACGCTGCGGGCGACACCGTTCACGCTCAAGGGCGCGTTGCTGACCCCCGATGCCACGGTGCAGCGCGGGCAGAACAAGCTGGAGCTGCAGGCGCGCGCGGCCAACAACGTCATCGATATCGCGGGCACCCTGCCCAGCCTGGCCGATATCGAGGGCGTTCCGCTCTCCACCAAGGCCCGCGGTCGCAATGCCGCCGAGCTGCTGAGCATCATCGGCGTCATCATCCCGCGAACGCGCATCTACAAGCTGACCGCGACGCTGGTGAAGCGAGACCGCGAATACCGGTTCACCGGCCTCAAGGGCACATTCGGGGCGAGCGATATTGCGGGCAAGTTCACCGTCGATATGGCGGGCGACCGCGTCCACATGGATGCGGACCTCGCGACGAAGACACTCGATATCATCGATGTGTCACCCTTCATCGGGTACAATCCGGATGTCGTCGCCGCCCGCGGCGTTCAGGCAGCCGCCGCAGAAAGCGGCGCAGCCCCTGCCCGGCTGCTGCCCAATGCCAGCCTGCGGGCCGAAGGGCTGCGCGCGTTCGACGCGGATGTCCGCTACACGGCGGCCAGGCTGCGATCGGACAGCATCCCGATCAGCGACATTTCGGTCACCGTCGATCTCGACGATGGCATGCTCAAACTCTCGCCGCTGGCGCTGACCATGGCACGGGGCAAGCTGACATCGGACATCGCCATCGACTGGCGGCGGCGGCCGGCGCGCACGCGCTATGACATCCGCCTCGCCGCGACCCCGATGGCGCGTTTGCTCAGCGGGTTTGGCGTGGCCGAGGCCGGCACCACCGGCACGGTCAAGGGCCGCATTCAGCTGACGGGCGATGGCGATGCCTTGCACGATTCCCTGGCCACAGCATCGGGCCGCATGGCGTTCGTGATCCCCAAGGGCACGTTCTGGACCCGCAATGTCCAACTGGCGGAGCTCGATTTCGGGACTTTCGTGCAGAAGATGTTCGAGGACAAGCTGAAGCAGCCGGTGCAGATCAACTGCGGCCTCGTCGCGTTCACCGTGCGCGGCGGCGCGGCAGCGGCCGACCCGATCCTGATCGACACGACGAAAAACGTCATCACCGGGCGCGGCGGTTTCAGCTTTGCCACCGAGCAGATGAACATGGCCTTCCGCGCGGATGGCAAGAAGTTCAGCCTGGTCTCGGGCCAGTCGCCGGTACAGATCGGCGGCTATTTCTCTGCCGCGAAGCTGAACGTGATCAGCCCCGAACTGCTGGGCCGGGCTGGTGCCGGGCTGGGACTGGCCGTGCTGGCTGCCCCCCCAGCCGCGCTGCTCGCCTTTGTCGATGTGGGCGATGCCAAGTCCGCCGCGTGCGGCCCGGTACTGCAGGGCGCGACCGCCGCCGGACAGCGCACCACCAAGGGCAAGGCACGTGACGATGTCGGCAATGGCAAGAGCGCAAAAACGGGCCAGAAGGATGACAAGAAGTTCCTCGGCATCTTCTGACCCGCCTACAAAAAAGGCGGCGCAGGGGTTAACCCGCGCCGCCCTGTGGAGGTCAGAGGAAAAGTCTTACATCAGACCGAGGTTCATCACCTTGGTCCAGGCGGCAACGAAATCTGCCGCAAACTTCTGTTCGCCATCGCTCGCGGCATAGACTTCAGCCACCGCGCGCAGTTCCGAGTTGGAACCGAACACCAGATCGACCGGGGTCGCGGTCCACTTGAACGTGCCCGACTTGATGTCGCGGCCTTCGTAAAGCCCGGCATCGGTCGGCGACTTGGCCCACTTGTTGTTCATGTCGAGCAGGTTGACGAAGAACGCGTTGTTGAGCTGTCCCGGCGTCGCGGTGAACACACCGTGCTTGGCACCACCGGTGTTGGCATCGAGCGCACGCAGGCCACCCACCAGAACCGTCATTTCCGGCACCGTCAGGCTGAGCATGTTGGCGCGATCGACCAGCATGTCCACCGGCGACATCACGCTGCCCGCGGCATAATAGTTGCGGAAGCCATCGGCCGTGGGTTCGAGCTGTGCGAACGAGTTCACATCGGTCTGGGCCTGGCTGGCATCACCCCGGCCCGGCTTGAACGGGACGGTCAAGCTGTGACCGGCCTTGGCTGCTGCCTGTTCGATCGCCGCATTACCCGCCAGCACGATCAGGTCAGCCAGCGAAATCTGCTTGCCACCCTTCTGCGCCTTGTTGAACGATGCCTGGATACCCTCTAGCTTGCTAACCACCTTGGTGATTTCCGCCGGATTGTTGACCGCCCAGTCCTTCTGCGGGGCCAGCCGCACGCGACCGCCATTGGTGCCGCCGCGCATATCGGTGTCGCGATAGCTCGCAGCCGCCGCCCAGGCGGTGCGGATCAGCTCGGGACCGGTCAGACCGCTGCCCAGCACCTGCGACTTGAGCGATGCGACATCATTCGCATCGACCAGAGGGTGAGTCACGGCCGGAACCGGATCCTGCCAGATCAGATCGACCTTGGGTGCGTCTGCTCCCAGATAGCGGGTGCGCGGGCCCATGTCGCGGTGGGTCAGCTTGAACCATGCGCGGGCAAAGGCGTCGGCAAACGCATCGGGGTCCTTGTGGAACCGTTCGGACACCTTGCGGTAGCCCGGGTCCATCTTCATCGACAGGTCGGTCGTGAACATGATCGGCGCGTGGCGCTTGGTCTTGTCATGCGCGTCGGGGACCAGGTTGGCGGCGTTCTTGTCGCTGGGGATCCACTGGATCGCGCCTGCCGGGCTGCGCGTCTGCACCCAGTCGAAGGCGTAGAGGTTATCGAAATACTGGCTGGTCCAGGCGATCGGGTTGACCGACCATGCGCCTTCCAGGCCGCTGGTGACGGTATCCACGCCCTTGCCGGTGCCGCACTTGTTGGTCCAGCCGATGCCCTGCTGCTCGGTCGGCGAACCTGCGGGGTCCGCGCCGATGCACTCCTCGGGCTTGTGCGCGCCATGCGCCTTGCCGAAGGTGTGGCCCCCCGCGATCAGCGCGACGGTTTCCTCATCATTCATCGCCATCCGGCCGAAGGTTTCGCGAATGTCGGCCGCCGCTGCCAGCGGATCGGGGTTGCCGTTGGGGCCTTCGGGGTTGACGTAGATCAGGCCCATCTGGACAGCCGCGAGCGGCTTTTCCAGCTGACGGTTGCCGTGATAGCGATCGGCAGCGAGGAACTTCTTCTCGCGGCCCCAATAGACCTTGTCGGCTTCCCAATCATCGGTACGGCCGCCGGCAAAACCGAAGGTCTTGAAGCCCATCGATTCCAGCGCAACGTTGCCGGTCAGCACCATCAGGTCGGCCCAGCTAATCTTGCGGCCATACTTCTGCTTGATCGGCCACAGCAGGCGGCGGGCACGATCGAGATTGGCATTGTCGGGCCAGCTGTTGAGCGGCTCGAAACGCTGCTGGCCGCCACCCGCACCGCCGCGGCCATCGGCCACGCGATAGGTGCCGGCGCTGTGCCAGGCCATGCGGATGAAGAACGGGCCGTAATGGCCGTAATCTGCCGGCCACCAATCCTGCGAGGTGGTCATCAGCGCTTCGATGTCCTTCTTCACCGCGGCGATGTCCAGCGACTGGAATTCCTTGGCGTAATCGAAGTCAGCGCCCATCGGGTTCGATTCGCGGGCATGCTGACGCAGCGGGGTGAGGTCGAGACGTTCGGGCCACCAATCCTGGTTGGTGTTCGCGGCAGCCGGATTGACGGGCATGGCCGCCTGGGTGCCTGCCGTCTCGGCGAAGGCCGAGGGGGCAGAAAGGGTGAACGCCAGTAAGGCAAACACGGACACAGAGGTACGAGTCATGGGATTTCAGTCTCCTGCAAAGCGGCGGTTTGGCCGTTCATTCGACGTTAAGCCCAGACTGGGTGATCGGGAAAACTGAAATTCCTGATCTATGTTAGTGAAAGATTAGATCACCGCACGTGACGGCCGTTCCATCGAACGCGCCGCGACGTCCAAAAAACAGAACCCATATTCGTTTTTGCAGGCGGTCAGCGAAACAGCGCGCAGACAACCCCTGCCATCGGTGGGAATCGCCTGTGGCTGTGCCGTCGCACGCAGGTGCGGCAGCGCAGATCAGCCGCAAGCTTCAGCGATGTTACTGGTCTGCGCTGCTGTCTGCCGGCTTTTCGAGCATCGGAAACGGGATGCCCAGCTGCTCCAGATAGGTGGGGTAGCGCGCCGGATCATAGTAATGCTTGCTCAACTCGGGCTTGTAGCGCGCCATGATGTCCGCGTTGATCTCGATCGCCGGCTTGTCGTTGGCGCCGATCATCGGCACATACTGCTGCGCCTTGGTCTGGACATTGGTGAAATAGTCCTTCGCCGCCTGGCGCAGCTTGGCATCGGTGAGGATATCCAGGCTGGTCATGGCCACGACCTTCGCACCCGCCACCACGCCCTTGTGCGCGATCGGGGTCGCCATGGCGATTGCATCGGTCCAGTTATGCCCTGGCAGATCGGGAATGTTGGCCGGATAGCGGATGGTGATCGTGGGGACGGTCCAGGACACGTCGCCGATGTCGTCCGATCCGCCACTCTTGGGCTCCGCCAGGGGCGGCTCGAACTTCTTGAGCTCGACGGCAAGGCCTTCCTGCTTTGGCGCCTTTGCATTGAGCTGCACCAGCTTGGCGAACGCCTGTTCGTCGACGGTCCATTTGGGCAGCCCGACCTTCTGGATGTTCGCGTTCGCCGCCTCCGCAATCGGCCGGTTGAAGTGCCGCGGCGCCGCGGTGCCGATGATCCGGCGCGTGACCGTCGTTCCGGTCATCTTGGCGGCGCCTTCCGAAATCTCATTGCCGATATCGAAGCTGTTCTGGATTTCCTTGAAGCCCTGTTCGCGAAAGAAATACCAGACCGACGCCACCGACGGCACGACATTGGGCTGATCGCCGCCATCGCTGATGACGTAATGCGAACGCTGCTCGGGCCGGAGATGCTCGCGCCGCATGTTCCAGCCCATGTTCATCAGCTCGACGGCGTCGAGCGCGGAGCGACCACGCCATGGCGCGCCGGCCGAATGGGCGCTTTCGCCGTTGAACGTGTATTCCACCGAGACCAGACCGGTGCCCATGGGCTGGCCCCATGCCGTCTCGAGATTGCTGCCGACATGCGTGAAGATCACTGCATCGACATCCTTGAACACGCCATCGCGCACCATGAACGCTTTGCCCGCGACCAGCTCTTCGGCGACTCCGGGCCAGAGCATCAAGGTCCCTGCGATATTGTGCCGCTTCATCAGGTCCCTGACCGCGAGCGCCGCGACGATATTGACCGCCTGGCCCGAGTTGTGCCCTTCGCCATGCCCCGGCGCCCCCGCCACCAACGGCTCGCGCCAGGGCACGCCCGGCTTCTGGTTGGCTTTCGGGATACCGTCGATGTCGCTTCCCAGAGCGATCACCGGGCCACCGGTGCCGTGGGTCCAGGTGGCCACCCAGCCGCTCGGCAATCCGGCAACGTTGCGCTGGATCGTGAAGCCTTCCTTCTCGAGGAGCGCGGTCAGATATCGGGCGGTCTCGAATTCCTGGAATGCCAGTTCGCTGAAGCTGAACAGCGAATCATTGATCTCCTGCGCCAGCTTGGCCCGCGCCTCGATTGCCTCCACGGACTGGGACTTGAGCGCACTGACGGGCGGTGCCGCGAACGCGGCTGGCGCTGCCGCGCAGCCTAGCAGGCATGCCAAAGCCCAGATAGCCGACCTTTGATTGAACATGCTGCCCTCCCGTTGCGATGAACCCCCATTGGTATCGCTCCACCCGGCAAAAGCAATGCGTTGCGCTCAGGGAGTGTGTGCGCAGAGCAGAAAACCGGCTGCTGATGGGTGAGCCACCGCTCCGGATCGGACCTCAGGGGAGCAGCAGCGAGGAATCCCCGTAGGAATAGAACCGGTATTCGTTTTCGATGGCGTGCGTATAGGCCGCTTTCATCACATCCAGCCCCATCAGCGCCGAGACCAGCATGAACAGGGTCGACCGCGGCAGGTGGAAATTGGTCATCAGGCCGTCGATTCCCTTGAAGCGGTAGCCCGGCGTGATGAAGATCGCGGTGTCGCCCTCGAACGGGTGGATGATGTTGTCCGTGTCGGCAGCGCTCTCGATCAGGCGCAGCACGGTGGTGCCCACCGCGATGACCCGGTTGCCGCGCGCGCGCACCGCGTTCAGCCGGGCGGCGGTCTCGGCATCGATCCGCCCCCATTCGGCGTGCATCTGGTGGTCGGCGGTGTCATCCGCCTTGACCGGCAGGAATGTGCCCGCGCCGACATGCAGCGTCAGCGTGGCATGCTCGATCCCGGCTGCGGCCAGCTCGGCCATCATCCGATCGGTGAAATGCAGCGATGCGGTGGGCGCTGCGACCGCGCCGTCCTTTTGCGCAAAGCGGGTCTGGTAATCCTCACGATCGGCTTCGTCGATCGCGCGCTTGGCGGCGATATACGGCGGCAGCGGCATGGTGCCCGTGCGCTCGAGCAGCAGTTCCACCGGCTCGTCGCCCTGGAACGCCAGCGTGATCGAACCATCGTCGCCGCGCGCTTCGACATCGGCCAGCACGCCTGCGCCGAAATCGACGACATCGCCCACCCGCAGCCGCTTGGCGTTGCGGACGAAGGCCTGCCAGCGGCGCAGATCGAGGCGCTTGTGCAGCGTCGCGCCGATCCGCGCCTGCCCCTCCAGTTTCACGCCCTCCAGCTGCGCAGGGATGACGCGGGTGTCGTTGAACACTAGGCAATCGCCGGGCGCCAGCAGGCGAGAGAGATCGCGGACCGTGGCGTCGGCCATGCCATCTGTGCGCACGCACAGCATCTTGGCCGCATCGCGCGGGCGCACCGGACGCAGGGCTATGCGTTCGGAAGGAAGGTCGAAATCGAAATCGTCAACGCGCATCGCGCGCCCCTAGCACCAATGCGCTTTCCGGCGAAAGCCGGAATCCTGGCGCGATGTTGCGCTATCCGGTTCCTGGGCTCCGGCGTTCACCGGAGAACCGGAAATGTTCAGTTCTTGATCGGCGCGTTGAGATCATCCACCGAAATCGCGCGTTCCGCCGGCTTGGCCGCTGCGGCGAAATTGGGCTGCGGCTTGTTCTGCGACTTCAGCGAGGCCTGCAGGATGCGGGCCGGCTCCGAGGGCGGCTCGCCGCGCGGAATGGCGTCGACATATTCCATGCCCGAAAGCACGCGACCGAAGTTGGTGTAGCTGTTGTCCAGCGAGAAGCGCGGATAGAACACGATGAAGAACTGGCTGTTGGCGCTGTTGGGATCCTGCGCACGGGCCATCGACAGGCTGCCGCGCAGATGCGGGAACTTGTTGAACTCGGCCGCGACATCGGGAAGGTCCGATCCGCCCGTGCCGGTGCCAGTCGGGTCACCGGTCTGCGCCATGAAACCCTCGATCACCCGGTGGAAGATGATGCCATCGTAAAAGCCCTGCCGCGTGAGCGTCTTGATCCGCTCGACATGGTTCGGGGCGATTTCGGGGTAGAGCTGGATGGTCACGCGGCCACCGGTCGACAGGTCGAGAAACAGGATGTTGTCGGGATCGGCCTTGTCGGGGGTCGGAACCAGCGGCGCTGCAAGCACCGAGGCATCGGCGGCGTTGTTGTCGCGCTGATCCTGCGCTTCCTTCTCGGCGTTCCGCGCAGCCTTGCGGGCTTCCTTGCTCTTGTCCTCGGAGGCCTCTGCTTCGGCCTTCGCAGCCTTGCGGGCTTCCTTTTCGGCAGCCTTGGCGATCCGGTCCTCTTCCTTCTGCGCTTCCTTGGCCGCCTTTTCGGCTTCCTTTTCCTGCTCCTTGCGGATCTTCGCCGCTTCCTTCTCGGCCTCGCGCGCGACGAGTCCGGCTGCCTTGTCAGCCTCCAGCTGCGACTGGCCGGCCGTCGTGGCGTCCTGCGCTTGGACGGTCATAGGGGCTAGCAGCATCGGGATGAACGACAGGGCAGCAAGCGATTTGAAGATGTTGGGCATATAACCGGGCATTCCTGTTCCATTCAGCCGGGGTGGCGCAGCTGGGCCTGCCCCGTTTCGGGCACGGCTATAGCTAAAGCATCTGAGCCTGTCATGAATGAACTTGGGGGCCGCGCGCTGTGCGCTGCGTCACCCCTTCAGCCCGGTTTCGCGCACGCGGCTTTCGACATCGACCCGCACCGCATCGGTCACGAACCGGTGGATCTGCCCGCCATAGATCGCGATTTCCTTGACCAGGCGCGAGGCGATCGGCTGCAGCGAAACATCTGCCATCAGGAAGACGGTCTCGATCCGGTCGTTCAGCTGGCGGTTCATCCCGGTGAGCTGATATTCATATTCGAAATCGGTGACGCCGCGAATCCCGCGGATCACCACCGAAGCGCCCTGCGCCTCGGCAAAATCCATCAGCAGCGAACTGAAGCCCACCACCGTGATGTTCGAATCCTCGATATTGGCAACCTCGCGGCGCACCATCTCCATCCGCTCATCATCGGAGAACATCGGGCTTTTGGCGATGTTGGTGGTGACGCCGATGATCAGCCGATCGACCAGCTTCGCGCCGCGCCGGATGATGTCCATATGGCCCAGAGTGATGGGATCGAACGTCCCCGGATAAACCCCTATGCGCATCGGCCTGCTCCTTTGGTGCCGCTGTTGCGGTCAGTTGTCGCGTTCGACGATATAGCGGGCCAGTGCGCGCAGCAGATCGGCCTCGCGTCCATAGCTGGCAAGATGGCCTACCGCCTGATCGACCAGGAAAAAGGCCTGTTCGCGCGCGCGCTCCAGCCCGAGCAGCGACAGGAACGTCTCCTTGCCCGCCGCCGCATCCTTGTGCAGCGCCTTGCCCGCGAGTGCCTCGTCGCCGACCTCGTCCATGATGTCGTCGGCAATCTGGAAGGCAAGGCCGATGTCGCGGGCATAAGCGCGCAGCGCAGTGCGGCCCTCGATCGGCACATTGCCCAGAATCGCGCCCATCTCGACCGAAGCGGCAATCAGCGCGCCGGTCTTCAACCGCTGCAATTTGGTGACGGTGGGCAGATCAAACCGCGACTTTTCCGCCTCCAGATCCATCATCTGGCCGCCCGCCATGCCATTGGGGCCGCTGGCCTCTGCCAGCGTCATGATCAGCTCGGAGCGGATGAACGGCTCGGGGTGCGATTGCGCGCCGGCCAGGATCTCGAAGGCCAGGGCATGCAGCGAATCCCCTGCCAGCACCGCGACCGCATCGTTGAACGCCTTGTGCACCGTCGGCTTGCCGCGCCGCACATCATCGTCATCCATGCATGGCAGATCGTCATGAATCAGCGAGTAGACATGGATCGCCTCGACCGCGCAGGCGACGCGGACCGCCAGTGGCCGATCGACATTGAACATCGCTGCCGTTGCCGTGAGCAGCAACGGGCGAACGCGCTTGCCGCCGCCGATCGCCGCGTGGCGCATCGCTTCATACAGCACGGCCCGCGGATCATCCGGCACAGCCAGCAACGCATCGAAACACGCGTCGACGTCCTGCGAAATCTGGCGGAACGCTTCGGACAGCATGGTGTCGTTGATCGTCGTGGTCATCGTCTCTGCTCCCCTGCCCCGGTCTCGTCGCCGGATTGTCTGCCTGCGCGCATGCTCAAGCCGTCAGCCGGCATCGAAGGGCATGGTGCCCGCCGCCTGACCATCGGATCCGACGCGAATCTTCTCGATCCGCGCCTGTGCCGCGTCGAGGCGCTTCTGGCAGTGGCCTCGCAAAAGGTCACCGCGTTCGTACAGGCTGATCGAGGCATCCAGCGGAACATCGCCCGATTCCAGCTGGCGCACGATGACCTCCAGCTCCTTCAGGGCATCTTCGAACGACAGATCGGCGGGAACGGCATTGGCTTCAATCATGCACACAGCTTTGACCGCTGGCCTGCGCGTGGTCAAGGCGATTGCAGATGCGACTGCCCGACCGGGGCTGCAGTTTCATATGTTGCAACTGCGAAGAAATTAATTGCATTTGCCAGATTTCCTAGCCTTTGACATGTTGCATTGCACAATAACAGAGGATGATGACGGCAGTTCAATTCCAAAGAACAGGGACCAACATCATGAAAAAGCACAGCCTTCTCGTTCTTCCCTTCGCCCTGATGGCACTGCCCGCAGCCGCGCATGCCGCCGAGCCGGAGCACGTCACCTTCGAACATGCCGGCGACCGTTATGTCTACACCGTCAAGACGGTGGGCAATCACAAGATCATCGACGGCACCGAAACCCGCTCGGGCAAGCGCTTCACCCTGCGCGTTTCGGACAAGCGCGTCACCGGCACCGTTGGCGACAACGAAGTCCGCTTCCACCGCAGCGCGGTCACGCCGCTTGCCGAAACCGAAACGGCCAGCGACCGCTGACACCCTGACGCGGGTTCGTCGCCTGCTGCGAGCCCGCGCCGGATACAAATTGCATGGGGCCTGATTTTCCCCGCATTCTCCCCCTTCCCCGATCGCGCACAGCCGCGTAAAGCGCGGGGCCATGAGCGAGACCCAGACAGCGCCCGTGGCGACCATCACCCCCGAAATCGTGGCCGAACATGGCCTGAAGCCGGACGAATATCAGCGCATCCTGGCCGCTCTCGGTCGCGAGCCCAATCTGGTCGAACTCGGCATCTTCTCGGTGATGTGGTCCGAGCATTGCAGCTACAAGAGCTCGCGCGTGCACCTGAAGACCCTGCCCACGACCGGACCTCAGGTGATCTGCGGTCCTGGCGAGAATGCAGGCGTGGTCGATATCGGGCCGGGCCCGGACGGCAAGCCGCTCGCCGCCATCTTCAAGATGGAGAGCCACAACCACCCAAGCTACATCGAGCCCTATCAGGGCGCGGCGACCGGAGTCGGCGGCATCCTGCGCGATGTGTTCACCATGGGCGCTCGCCCGGTGGCGCTGATGAACGCGCTGCGCTTCGGGCGGCCCGATCACCCCAAGATGAAGCACCTGGTGCAGGGCGTGGTCGCCGGCATCGGCGGATACGGCAATTGCGTCGGCGTGCCGACGGTGGGCGGCGAGACCAATTTCGACCCTGCCTATGACGGCAACATCCTGGTCAACGCGATGGCCGTGGGCATCGCCGAGCAGGACAAGATCTTCTATTCCGCAGCTTCGGGCGCGGGCAATTCGATCGTCTATGTCGGCTCCAAGACCGGCCGCGATGGCATCCACGGTGCGACCATGGCCTCGGCCGAATTCGGCGAGGACAGCGAGGAAAAGCGCCCCACCGTCCAGGTCGGCGATCCGTTCACCGAAAAGCTGCTGATCGAGGCATGCCTCGAGCTGATGGCCTCCGATGCGATCGTCGCGATCCAGGACATGGGCGCTGCGGGCCTCACCTCTTCCAGCGTCGAGATGGCGAGCAAGGGCGGCGTCGGCATCGAGCTTATCCTCGACAATGTGCCCCAGCGCGAAACCAACATGACCGCGTACGAGATGATGCTCTCGGAATCGCAGGAACGCATGCTGATGGTGCTCAAGCCCGGCCGCGAGGATTTCGCCGAAGCCATCTTCCGCAAATGGGAACTGGATTTTGCGGTCATCGGCCATGTCACCGAGACCGGCCATATGGTGCTCAAGCACAAGGGCGAGACGGTGTGCGACATTCCGCTCGGCCCGCTCGCCGACGACGCACCTGCCTATAACCGGCCTTATGTCACCACCGCACCGCCCGAGCCGCTGGGCACCGTGCCCGACAGCGTCGATCTGGCCGCCGACCTGACCGCGCTGATGGCCTCGCCCGCGCTCGCCAGCCGCAGCTGGATCTGGCAGCAGTACGACCATATGGTGATGGCCGACACCGTGCAGATTCCGGGCGGCGATGCGGGCGTCGTGCGCATCCATGGCACCAACCGCGGGCTTGCGATCACCACCGATTGCACCCCGCGCTATTGCTTTGCCGATCCGTTCGAAGGCGGCAAGCAGGCGATCGCCGAATGCTATCGCAATCTCGTGAGCACCGGCGCGCGGCCGCTCGCCACCACCGATTGCATGAACTTCGGCAACCCCGAACGGCCCGAGATCATGGGCCAGTTCGTCGGCTGCATCGAGGGCATGGGCAAGGCCTGCCAGGCCCTCGACATGCCGATCGTCAGCGGCAATGTCAGCCTGTACAACGAGACCACCGGCCCCGACGGTATCGCCCGCGCCATCCTGCCGACCCCCGCCATCGGCGCGATCGGCCTGATCGAGGATCTGGGCAAGATGGCCACGCTGGCGTTCAAGGCGGCAGATGAAGCGATCGTGCTGATCGGCGGTCAGGACGATCATGAACTTGGCCAGTCGCTGTGGCTCGACGTACTGCACGGCCGCCGCGAAGGCGCGCCGCCGCAGGTCGACCTGAAGGCCGAACGCGCCGCCGGCGTCGTGATCGCCGGGCTGATCGCCAGCGGCGCCGTCAGCGCGGTGCACGATTGCTCGGATGGCGGCCTGGCCGTGGCCGTCGCCGAAATGGCGCTCGCGTCCGGCATCGGCGCAGCCCTCTCGGCCGAGGGCGATGCAGGCTTCTGGTTCGGCGAAGGCCAAGGCCGTTATGTGGTGACGGCAGCCGATGCCGATGCGGTGCTGGCGGCGGCGAAAGCGGCTGGCGTAAGCGCGCAGATGATCGGATCGACCGGCGGCAGCGCGGTGGCCTTCGGCAGCAGCAGCGCGGTCGAAGTCGCCGATCTGCGGGACCACCACCTCGCATTCTTCCGCGACTGGATGGAGGCCTGAACCCTCCGTCCGGGCGCCGGGCTTTTCGCAGGAAGGGCAAGGCATGACGACGGGCTATTCGGCTACGCCTCTGGCCCGCAAGCTGGGGCTGAAACCAGGCATGCGGGTGTGGTTCGATGCCATGCCGCAGAGCGTCCAGGCCGAAATTGGCGCCGAGGTCGAAGATCTTGCGCCGGTAACCTCGCCTGATCAGGGTTTTGCCGCAGCCCATGTGTTCACCACCGAGCGCGCGGTGCTGGAGCGCGAACTGCCTCGGCTGATGGCGGTGATGGACCGGGATGGCTTCATCTGGGTGAGCTGGCCGAAAAAAGCCGCGAAGATGGATACCGACATCACCGAGGACGTTATCCGCGCGGTGGCTCTGCCCATGGGGCTGGTCGATGTGAAGGTGTGCGCGGTCGATACCACATGGTCCGGGCTCAAGCTCGTGATCCGCAAGGAGCTCTGGTGATTTTCAATTTTCGCATCTTCGTGCTGATGGCGCTGCTGGCCTGCAGCCTTGCCCCCCAGCCCGCGCTGGCCTGGGGTGACTTTGGCCATCGCACCATCGCCGCAATTGCCGAGGCGAACCTTTCACCACGCGCCAAGGCGCGCATGAATGCGCTGTTTCGGGCCGAAAAACTGCTCGCGACGCCTGATTGCCCGCTGCGCAATATCGGTGATGCCAGCGTCTGGGCCGACTGCGTCCGCCGCGACGAACTGCGCTGGGGCTACACCGCGCCGTGGCATTATGTGAACATGGACATCTGCAAGCCTTTCGACCTCAAGGCCAATTGCCCCAATGGCAATTGCGTCGGCGCGCAGGTGACTCGCAACGAGGCGCTGCTGGCCGATGCCAAGCTGCCTGCGCATGTCCGGCTGGAGGCGCTCGCGTGGCTAGTGCACATGATGGGCGACATGCACCAGCCGATGCACGGCGGCGATCGTGGCGACCTGGGCGGCAACCGGGTGAGCGCGGCTTATGGCATCGTCGAAGGGCGGATGAACCTGCACCGGCTTTGGGATGGCCCCATCGCCGAACGCGCGATCACGCAAGGCGCACCGATGGTCCGCCGCTACAGCGTCGCCGAGCGCGAACCCCATCTCGGCGGATCGGTCGAGGACTGGGCGCTCGAATCGTGGAGCATCGCACGCGATACCGTCTACCCGACCGCGCAGCATGGCCCGGCCTGCGGCCCCGCCCTGACACGCGACCAGCGGGCGCGGCACGACGAGGCAGACATCGAGGCGCTGATCCCGGTGGTCCGCACCCAGGTGCTGCGGGCGGGGCTGCGGCTGACCGCGGCGCTGGAACGCGCGCTCGGCTAACCCTGCTCAGACATGCCACAATGCCCTAGCGGAAACCCTGAGTCAGCTAGCATTGCAATCGTTTGCATAACGCTGCATAGCTATACATGAGCAACAGCGGTGGACATGCGCGCGGGCCGACCTTAACAGGTGGACCGCCTGCAAAACCGCGGATAATCAGGATAGGAAAACCGATGGCGAATGCGCAATCCCGGACGCTGCTTCTGTTTGGCGCAACAGGTGACCTGTCCAAGCGGATGCTGCTTCCCTCGCTCTATGCGCTGCACAGCGACGGCCTGATCGCGCCCGATCTCAGGATCATGGGCACCGCGCGCAGCGAGCTCGACGATGCCGGTTTCCGCGCGCTTGTCGGTGAAGCGCTGGCGCAGTTCCTGCCCGACGAACGCCAGGACGAAGCCAAGATCGCAAGCTTTCTGGAACGGGTGAGCTACCAGCCGCTCGACGCCTCGAAGCTCGATGGCTTTGCCGCACTCGCCGACCGGCTGGGGGACATATCGGGCGGCATGTCGATCTTCCTTTCGACCGCGCCGTTCCTGTTCACGCCGACCATCCAGGGCCTAAAATCGGCAGGCCTTGCAGGCGAGATGGTGCGCATCGGCCTGGAAAAGCCGCTGGGCCACGACCTAGCCTCGTCCTGTGCGATCAATGACGCGGTGGCGCACGCCTTCCCCGAAAGCCGCACCTTCCGCATCGACCATTATCTCGGCAAGGAAACCGTGCAGAACCTGATGGCGCTGCGTTTTGCCAACATGATGTTTGAGCCCCTGTGGAACGCCAACGGCATCGAGCATATCCAGATCACGGTGTCCGAAACGGTCGGGCTCGAAGGCCGCCACGGCTTTTACGACGATACCGGCGCGCTGCGCGACATGGTGCAGAACCACATGCTGCAGCTGCTCGCGCTGATCGCGATGGAGCCCCCGGCAGAATTCGACGCGACCTCGATCCGCGATGAGAAGGTCAAGGTTCTGCGCTCGTTGCGCCCGGTCTCCCCAGGCGAGGTCGTGCGCGGCCAGTATGGCGCGGGCGCGGTGTCCGGCTCTGCCGTGCATTCCTATTCGGATGATCTGGGCAAGGCCTCCGACACCGAAACCTTCGTGGCGATCAAGGCGCATGTCGACAACTGGCGCTGGCAGGGCGTGCCCTTCTACCTGCGCACCGGCAAGCGCCTGGCCGAACGGCGCAGCGAGATCGTGATCCAGTTCAAGCCTGTGCCGCACAACATCTTTGCCCAGCGCGGCGGCAGATTGTCTGCCAACCGGCTGGTCATCCGGCTGCAGCCGGAGGAATATGTCCGCCTGCTGGTGATGGCGAAGGAGCCGGGGCTCGATCGCGGCGGTCTTTCGCTGCGCGAGGTCCCGCTCGACCTGTCGCTCACCGCCGCCTTTTCGATGGCGCAGCGGCGTATCGCCTATGAACGGCTGCTGCTCGACCTCGTCGATGGCGAGCCGACCCTGTTCGTTCGCCGCGACGAGGTCGAGGCGCAGTGGCGCTGGATCGATGCGATCCGCAGGACCTGGGCCGAAAACAATATCGCACCGAAAAGCTATGGATCGGGCAGCTGGGGGCCAAGCGCCGCCATTGCCCTGACCGAACGTGATGGGGTTAGCTGGAATGACTGAGATCGAATGGTGGGATTATGACGATGCCGCCGAAATGGCAGGTGCGCTGGCTGGCGACATCGGCTTCATTATCGAGAACGCGATCGACGCGCGCGGCAATGCGGTGATCGCGCTGGCCGGCGGCAGCACGCCGCAGGCCGCCTATGCCAAGCTCGCCGAGGCGAAGATCAACTGGAAGAAGGTCACGATCATCCCCACCGATGACCGCATCGTGCCGATGGGCGATGCGCTGTCGAACGTGACGATGCTGGCCAAGACCTTCCTGCCCAAGGGCGCGCGCGTCATCCCGATCATCAGCGAGGCGGCGAGCGACTACAAGGCGTGCGGCAACGCTGCCAATGCCCGGCTGGCCGATTTCCACTGGCCGCTCGACCTGTGCCTGCTGGGCATGGGAACCGATGGGCACACCGCCTCGATCTTCCCCGGACCCGATCTGGAAGAGGCGCTCGCCGGGCCGGCCGATCGTCGTGCCCTGGGCATGATGCCCGATCCGCTGCCCAAGGACGCGCCTGTGGCTCGGGTCACCCTGTCGCTGCCGGCGATTGCGTCCGCTCGTGCGTTGATGATCGCCATCACCGGCAAGGACAAGAAGAAGGTGCTGGAGACTGCGATCAAGCAGGGCGATGCATCGGCCTATCCGATCGGCAAGGTGCTGAGCGCGGTCGAACTGCCCGTCGACATCCACTGGGCGAAATGACCCGGCCGGTCATCCGAACCGAAAAGAGACAATCATGACGACGCTTCACCCCGAACTCGAACGGATCACCCAGCGGATCATCGAACGCTCGCGCCCCGGGCGGCAGGCGTATCTCGATTTCATCGCCCGCGAACGCGACAAGGGCGTGCATCGCCCCACCCTGTCGTGCGGCAATCTGGCGCATGGTTTTGCCGCATCGGGCGAAGACAAGGCTGCGATCCGGGCGGGCAAGGCGATGAACATCGGCATCGTCACCGCGTATAACGACATGCTGTCGGCGCATCAGCCCTATGGCCGCTACCCCGAGCAGATCAAGATCTTCGCGCGCGAAGTCGGCGCGACCGCGCAGGTCGCAGGCGGCGTGCCCGCGATGTGCGATGGCGTGACCCAGGGTCAGCTCGGCATGGAACTGTCGCTGTTCAGCCGTGACACCATCGCCATGGGCACCGCGGTGGCGATGAGCCACGGCATGTTCGAGGGCGCATTGATGCTGGGCATCTGCGACAAGATCGTCCCCGGACTGTTCATCGCGGCTGCGCGCTTTGGCCACGTGCCGACGATCTTCGTGCCCGCCGGGCCGATGCCGTCGGGCCTCGCCAACAAGGAAAAGCAGCGCATCCGCCAGCTTTATGCCGAAGGAAAGGTGGGCCGCGAAGAGCTGCTCGAGGCGGAGGCTGCCAGCTACCATGGCGCGGGCACCTGCACCTTCTACGGCACCGCCAATTCGAACCAGATGATGATGGAGATGATGGGGCTGCACGTACCGGCTTCCGCCTTCATCAACCCCGGCACCAAACTGCGCCAGGAACTGACCCGCGCCGCCACGCACCGTGTCGCGCAGATCGGCTGGGATGGCGAGGATTACCGCCCGTTCGGCCATTGCGTCGATGAAAAGGCAATCGTCAATGCGTGCATCGGCCTGCTCGCCACCGGCGGATCGACCAATCATGCGATCCATTTGCCCGCGATGGCACGTGCGGCGGGCATCCATATCGATTGGCAGGACCTGAGCGAACTGTCCGCGATCATCCCGCTGCTGGCCCGCGTCTATCCCAATGGATCGGGCGACGTGAACCATTTCCATGCGGCCGGCGGCATCGGCTTCATCATCCGCGATCTGGCCGCCAACGGCCTGCTGCACACCGACATCCTCACCGTCTCGGGCCAGTCTCTGCTCGATTATGCAGTCGATCCCATGCTCGATGATGCAGGGGCGCTGGCGTTCGTGCCCTCGCCCGAGGTTACGCGCGACGAGGCCATGCTGCGCCCGGTCAGTGCCGCCTTCCAGCCCGATGGGGGCATGCGGCTGGTCGAGGGCAATCTGGGCCGTGGCGTCGTCAAGACCAGCGCGGTCGACCCGGCCCGCTGGACCATCGAGGCGCCCGCGCGGGTGTTCGATGATCAGGATGCGGTCATCACCGCGTTCAAGGCAGGCGAACTCGACCATGATGTCGTGGTCGTGGTGCGCTTCCAGGGTCCTCGTGCCAACGGCATGCCCGAGCTGCACAAGCTGACCCCGTCGCTGGGCGTGCTGCAGGATCGCGGGTTCAAGGTCGCGCTGGTCACCGATGGCCGCATGTCGGGCGCGTCGGGCAAGGTGCCAGCCGCGATCCATCTGTGGCCCGAGGCCTGCGATGGCGGGCCGCTGGCACGGATCCGGGACGGCGATGTCGTGCGGCTCGACGCAGTCGCTGGCACGATCAGCGTTCTGATCGACAACAGCGACTGGGAAACGCGCCCCTCCGCCTCGCAGCCCGCGCAGCCGATGGGCACCGGGCGCGAGATGTTCGCCCTGATGCGCGCTGCGAGCGACAATGCCGAAGCGGGCGCGAGCGCGATGCTTGCAGTGGCGGGGCTGTAAACCACATGCAGATCGTCACTGCCGATATCGGCGGCACCCATGCGCGGTTTGCGCTGGCGACCATCGAGGATGGCCGCGTCACCCAGTTGGGCGAACCGGTCACGCTGAAATGCGCCGAATATGCCAGCCTCCAGACCGCCTGGGAGGCGTTTGGCGATAGCATCGGGCAGCCCCTGCCCCGCGCCGCGGCGATTGCGCTGGCGACGCCCATCCGCGGCGAAGTGCTCAAGATGACCAACAACCCCTGGGTCATCCGCCCGGCGATGGTGCGCGAGAAGCTGGGCGTGGACGAGTTCACGCTGATCAATGATTTCGGCGCGGTCGCCCACGCGGTGCAGCATTGCGATGCCGCCAGCTTCTCGCATCTGTGCGGCCCGGCGGGCGATCTGCCCGGCACCGGCGTCATCACTGTGATCGGTCCTGGCACGGGCCTGGGCGTCGCCTATGTCGTCCGCAGCGCCGATGGCTACCGCGCGGTCGAAACCGAAGGCGGCCATGTCGATTACTCGCCGCTCGATTCGATCGAGGATGCCATCCTCGCGCGCCTGCGCCGGCAGCATCGCCGCGTGTCGGTGGAGCGAGTGTGCTCAGGGCCTGGCCTTGCCGAGATTTACGAGACATTGGCCAGCATCGAGGGCCGCGCGGTGGTGAACCGGGAAGACAAGGAATTGTGGCAGCTGGCACTGTCGGGTGACGACAGCCTGGCAACCGCCGCGTTCGACCGCTTCTGCCTGAGCCTTGGCGCTGCTGCAGGCGATTTTGCGCTGGCGCAGGGCGCAGCCGCAGTGGTAATCGCCGGCGGCCTTGGTCAGCGGATCGCCGACCGTCTGCCGCAGTCCGGGTTCGAGGAGCGCTTTGTCGCCAAGGGCCGGTTCCAGCGGTTGATGGAGACGACTCCGGTCAAGCTGATCGACCATCCCCAGCCCGGCCTGCTCGGGGCCGCCGCCGCCTTTGCCCAGGAGAATGCCGCATGACCGCTAGCCCCGCCGCCATCGAGACGATCATGCTGACTGCACCGGTGATCCCGGTGATCGTCATCAACGATGTCGCCGATGCCGTGCCGATGGCCCAGGCGCTGGTCGCAGGCGGCCTCAAGGTGCTGGAAGTCACGCTGCGGACACCCGCTGCGCTCGAGGCGATCACGCTGATGAAGCAGGTTGAAGGCGCGATCGTCGGTGCCGGTACCGTCATCGACACCAAGACGCTCGATGCGGCGCTGAAGGCCGGATCGGAATTCATCGTCTCGCCGGGCCTCACCGAGAGCCTGGGGCGCGCAGCGGTCGAAAGCGGCATCCCCTTCCTGCCCGGCACCGCCAATGCGGGCGACATCATGCGCGGCCTCGACCTGGGCCTCACCCATTTCAAGTTCTTCCCGGCGATGGCGGCTGGCGGCATTCCGGCGCTCAAGGCGCTGAGCGCACCCTTCGGCCAGTGCAAGTTCTGCCCCACCGGCGGCGTGACGCTGGAGACGGCGGGCAACTGGCTCGCCATCGATCCGGTGCTGTGCGTCGGTGGCAGCTGGATGATCCCGGCAGGCGCGGTCGATCCGGCCGCCATCCAGCGCAATGCCGCAGCGGCGTTCGCGCTGACTTAGAGCACTTTCCGACCATTCTGGACCACCGTGATTGCCGCAGGAAGCTCCTCGGCAAGGAGCATTGCGCCGGGCGGGCTGGTGGCCCGTCCAACCAAGGCGACGCTGTCCGTGGGGCATCCTTCGGCAACCCTAACGGGGCGGGCCCCTTGTGGCCGATTGCGGCGTCTCTCGTTGGTCACTATGCGCCTGCATGGCTCCCTCCTCGATCCTTGCACTCGGCCAAAATCGGCTCCGTCCCGGTGACCCAGAATGGTCGGCAAGTGCTCTAAACCAGCAGTTCCGCTGCCTTGCCATGGCCGAGGAAATCGGACGGGCTGGCGGTGGCACCATAGGCACCGGCGCAGAATACGGCGACGAGATCGCCCACTTGAGCTGCGGGCAACAGCGCCTTGTCGGCCAACCGGTCGAGCGGGGTGCACAGGCAACCGACGACATTGGCCTCTTCGGCAGGCTCTGTATCGAAGCGGCTGGCGATCGCGACCGGATAGTTGCGCCGCACCACGGTGCCGAAATTGCCGCTGGCGGCCAGCTGGTGATGCAGACCGCCATCGGTGACGAGATACAGCTCGCCATGGCTGGTCTTCCTGTCGACGATGCGGGTCAGGTACACCCCCGCCTCGCCCACCAGCCAGCGGCCGAGCTCCATTGCGAAATGGGTGTCCGCCAGCGTCGCGGGCAGCGCGGCAAAGCGTTCGCTCAACGCCGCGCCAACCTTGGCGATGTCTACCGGCGTGTCTCCCGGGAAATAGGGAATGCCCATGCCGCCACCGAGGTTGAGATGCTCGAGCGGCGCGCCTGCCTCTTCCGCCAGCGTGGCTGCGAGATCGAGCGTCTTGCCCTGGGTTTCGATGATCGCATCGGCATCGAGCGCCTGGGACCCTGCAAAGATATGGAAGCCACGCCAGTGCGCGCCTTCGCCCAGAATGTGCTTCACCAAGGCGGGCACGCGGTCCTGATCGATACCGAACGGCTTGGCCCCGCCGCCCATGCGCATGCCCGATCCGCGCAGGTCGAAATCCGGATTGACCCGAACCGCCAGGCGCGGCTGCACGCCGATTCGCTGGCCGATGGCGAGCGCGCGGTCTGCTTCGCCCTCGGATTCGAGGTTGAGCGTGACACCGGCGGCAATCGCCGCCTCAAGGTCACGGTCGCGCTTGCCGGGCCCGGCAAAGCTGATTTTCGAAGGGTCTGCCCCCGCCGCCTGTGCCAGCACCAGCTCGCCCGCTGACGCGATATCGATGCCATCGACCAGTGAGGCCATTAGCTGCAAGACAGGCGCGAACGGATTGGCCTTCATCGCATAATGAATCGACAGCCGCTGCGGCATTGCCGCGCGCAGCGACGCGACGCGCGCGCGCAGCAGGTCCGACGAATAGACGAAGCACGGGCTGTCGCCGGCGCGTTCAACCAAGTCGCTCGCCTTGATGCCCTGCACCGCCAGCTCGCCATCGATGGCTGCAAAGCCCGGTGGAATGGGTCCCAAAGGCTTCATGCGAAACGTTCCTCGATCCGGGCGACCAGCAAAGCGCGGTCAATCTTGCCATTGGGGTTCTTGGGGAAGCTGTCGAACAGCTCGATGGTCTTGGGCAGCATGAACGCGGGCAATTCCCGTTTCAGCGCAATCATCAGGTCGTCGATCAGCTGGTCGGGCTGCGGTACCAGCGCGGGGCGCACCAGCAGCAGGATCGCCTGGCCCAGCTGCGGATCGGGCACGCCCAGCGCCACCGCCTCGGCGGCAAGCCCGGTCGATGTCGCCGCATCCTCGATCTCCGCCGGGCTGATCCGGTTGCCCGAGGACTTGATCATCGCATCGCGCCGCCCGACGAAATAGAGCAGCCCTTGTTCGTCGCGCCGCACTCGGTCGCCCGACCACACGGCCATGCCGCCATGCACCGAAAAGCCGGGCGCGGGCTTGAAGCGTTCGGCGGTGCGCACCGCATCTTGCCAATAGCCCTGCGCCACCAGCGGCCCTGCATGCACGAGCTCGCCCTCTTCGCCCGGAGCCGCATCGTCGCCCGCATCGTTGACCACCAGGATCTCGGCAAAGGGGATCGCCGTGCCGATCGAGGTCGGGTTGCCGTCGATCAACGCGGGGTCGAGAAAGGTCGAGCGGAACGCTTCGGTGAGGCCGTACATCGCAAAGATGCGCGTCTCGGGGAATATGCCCCGCAGCTGCTTGACCAATGCCGGGCTCAGCGCGCCGCCGCTGTTGGTCAGCCGCCGCATCGTCGCCGTCACCTCAGCGGGCCATGCGATCTCGACCAGCTGCGTCCACAAGGGCGGGACCGCAGCGAGCGTGGTGATGCTGTGGCGCGCACACGATTTGATGACATCGCGCGGCATCAGATAATCGAGCGGTGCTGCCGCCCCGCCCGCCGCCCAGGTGGAGAGCAGCTGGTTCTGGCCATAATCGAAGCTCAGCGGCAGCACGCACAAGGTGCGGTCGTCAGCCTCCAGCCCCAGATAGTTCGCGACGCTGATCGCGCCGAGCCACATGTTGGCATGGCTGAGCATCACCCCCTTGGGCTTGCCGGTGGAGCCCGAGGTATAGAGGATTGCCGCCAGGTCGTGCGGATCGTGTGCGGAAGCGGCCATGCCGGTTGCGCCTGCCTTCCAGGCGGCCTTGGCAACATCGTCCTCAATCACCGTGCATGCATCAGCCACATCATCCGCGATCAGCGTGGCGATGCGGGTCGGATTGGATATCAGCAGCTTCGCGCCGCTATCGGCCAGGATATGGGCGACCTGCGCGCGCTTGAGCACCGGATTGATCGGCACATGCACCAGCCCTGCCCTTGCGGCAGCGAGCGGCATCAGGCAGGTGGTCTCGTTCTTGGGAAGCCATGTCGCCACCCGGTCGCCATGCGTCAGCCCTTGCGTGGTTAACCAATGGGCAAGCAAACCGATACGCAAGTTTAACGTGTCGTAGCTAAGGGTCTCTTCGCGCAGCAGCAATGCGCTGGCAGAGCCTTCGCCTCGAAGCGCCAGATGATCGAGCGGTTGCGGAGTGGGATCGAGAGAAATCACGAACGGCCTGGCTTATTGGGAAGACGCGGTATCATGGGGTTCATGACGTTGAATGATGAATATCATGATAACCCCATGCCTGCGATAGCGCACCGGGTTTCTGCTGCCTGTGACCCAGATCGCATCGGCCTGTTCGATCGCGCCTTGTGGTTCGACGGCCTGCACCGTCATTGCCTGGCCGATCACGCCCCGCATATTGCCTATGCCGCGATGGACGGCGACGCGGTGAAGCTGCATCTGGTCGACAATGGCCGCTCGGGCCTCATGGCCATGGCCAACTGGTACAGCTTCATCTGGCGCCCGGTCTTTGGCGGCGCGCCCGATGCGGCGCGCAAGCGGACATTGATGACCCGGGTCGCGAAAAAGCTCAGCCAGACGACCCACCGCATCATCATGTCGCCCGTGCCGGACGAATGCGGATCGGCCCGGCTGATCGCCGAAACCTTCGCCAGCGTCGGCTGGACCGTGCGCCAGGAACAATGCAACGAGAACCATGTGCTGTATCTCGGCGGCCGCAGCTTCGACGACTACTGGGCCACCCGCCCCGGCCAGCTGCGCTCGACCGTCAAGCGCAAGGGCAACAAGGGCGTGGTCACCCTGCGCATCGAGACCCGGTTCGACGCGCAGGACTGGGCCGATTACGAGACGATCTACGCGCGCAGCTGGAAGCCCGAAGAGGGCAACCCGGAATTCCTGCGCTGGCTCGCCCAGCGCGAGGCCGAGGCCGGACGGCTGCGCATGGGCATCGCCAGCATCGATGGTCAGGCGGTCGCGGCGCAGTTCTGGACGGTGGAAAACGGCACCGCCTATATCCACAAGCTGGCGCATGACGAACGCCATATCCAGGCCTCGCCCGGCACGCTGTTGACGCACGCCCTCTTCCAGCATGTCATCGACACCGACCGCGTCGACCTGGTCGATTTCGGCACCGGCAGCGATGCCTACAAGCGCGACTGGATGGAGGCTGTGCGGCCGCGCTACCGGCTCGAACTGATCTGGCCGCGGTCGCCCAAGGCCTGGCCCTACATGGCCAGGAGCCGCGTCGCAGGGCTTGCCGCCCGTTTTTCAAAGGACTAAGGCCGCTTGCACAGGGCAAGGGGGAAGGCCGCAAAGGCCATGGCCAGCGAGGGATATGTGAGCGAAATCGAGACCAGCGGACACAGCGACGCCATCGAAACCGTAGTGCGTCAGGTGCTGCGCGACATTCTGGGCCTGTCGCAGGAGCAGGTGGCGGGCTTCGACCGCGACACCGAGCTGTTCGGCGCGCTGCCCGAGCTCGATTCCATGGCGGTCGCAGGCCTGCTCACCGAGATGGAAGACCGGCTCGACATCCTGATCGAGGATGACGAGGTCGACGGCGAGCTGTTCGAGAATTTCGGCAATCTGGTCGATTTCGCGCGGGCCAAGGCCGCCGCGTGATTGGGGCTTACCGGTTCGACGGCAACGACGAACTGTGCCTGCGCTTCGGGCCGGACGATGCACCGAAGCTGCTGATCCTGCCGCCGCTGTTTGATGAGGCCAACCGCGTGCGCCACCTGATGGTGGAGTGCGCGCGGACGCTGGCCGAACTTGGCGTCGCCAGCCTGCTGCCCGATCTTCCCGGTTGCAACGAAAGCCCCGCCCCGCTGGAGCATGCCAGCATCAGCCTGTGGCAAGCCGCGCTCATCGCGTGCGCCGAACAACTGGGGCCCGTCAGCCATGTCGCGTCAATCCGGGGCGGCGCGCTGATCGACGGCGCGCTGGGCGACCTGCCCCGATGGCGGCTGGCCCCGGTCAAGGGCGGACAGCTGCTGCGCACGATGCTGCGCACGAAGATTGCCAGCGACCGTGAAGCGGGCATCACCAGCAGCAGCGACGCTCTGATGGAAAGCGCACGCG
Source organism: Sphingomonas sp. 35-24ZXX (assembly GCF_000786215.1). Lineage (GTDB taxonomy): Bacteria > Pseudomonadota > Alphaproteobacteria > Sphingomonadales > Sphingomonadaceae > Blastomonas. The sequence goes on along the minus strand of NZ_JROG01000001.1, from coordinate 18,724 downwards.
CGCACGGCATCGAGCTTGCGGGCAACAGCCTCTCGCCCTGCATGATCTGCGAGCTCGACAGCGCAGCCCCGGCGGGCGGAGGCGCGATCCGGCTGGTGCGCTTTGCCGACGATCCGCTCGAATGCGACGGACGCATTGACGGCGCACCGCTGTGGCTGCGCGCCGAGCCTGCGCACGATCCCGCGATGGCGGCGGCGATGGCGCAAGACATCGCGGGCTGGATGCGCGGATGAGGCAGCATTTCACCTTTGCCTGCGCGGGCGAGACACTGGCCGCAACGCTCGACGAGGCGGACGGCGCCACCGGGCTGCTGATCGTCAGCGGGGGCAACGAAATCCGCTCGGGCGCGCATGCCGGGATGACGGCGCTGGCCGCGGCGGTCGCGGCGGCAGGCCATCCGGTGATGCGCTATGACCGACGCGGCATCGGCGACAGCAGCGGCGCAAACGCGGGTTTTGGATCCAGCGCCGACGATATCGCCGCAGCGGTGCAGGCGATGCGCGCGCGCGTCCCTTCGCTCACCCGGCTGGTGGCGTTCGGCAATTGCGATGCGGCGAGTTCGCTCGCGCTTTACGGACCGGCGGCGGGCGTGGACGCGCTGATCCTCGCCAACATGTGGACGCTGGAGACCGACGGCGCCGAGAGCGACGAGGACGAAGCCGCTGCGACGATGACCGCAGGCGCGATCCGCAGCCGCTATCTTGCCAAGCTCAAAGACCCGCGCGAACTGTGGCGGCTGGCGAGCGGCGGGGTCAACCTCGGCAAGCTGGTGCGCGGATTGCGCCAGGCGACCGCGAAGGCCGAGGTCACCGGGCTGGCGGCGCGGCTGGGTGCGGCGCTGGCTGCGATGCCGCTGCCGACGAAGCTACTCGTCGCCGAACACGACCGCACCGCTTTGTGGTTCCTCGAACACTGGGACAGCGAAGCCTTCACCCCCGCCCGCGCCAATCCGAACATCACGATGGCCCGCCTCGACAGCGGCTCGCACAGCTTTGCGAGCGCCGACGACAAGGCATGGTTGCGGGCGCGGATACTGGAGGCGCTTCAATAGCATCCGTTGTTCGGCAAAAGCCGGAGCCCAGGAGGTAGGTTACACGATAACCGCACTGGATTCCGGCCTTCGCCGGAAAACAGCAGAGCGAACAAGGTAAAGCGCAATCAACCCACCCCCGCTCAGCCTGAGCCTGTCGAAGGCCTCGCGCCAACCGACCCGGATACCAACCCGTCACCCTGAACTCGTTTCAGGGCCCACTTCTCCCGGCGCGCCGTCGGCTGTTGGAGCACGATGCGTCCTGAAACAAGGTCAAGATGACGGACGAGGATAGCGGCTAGGGGGCGTTTCTGGAAAACAGCTTATCCATCAAACAAGAAGCCGCTGCGGCGAGAATAGAGCAGTGCAATTTTTATTTCCGCATATTACCATGACCGCATGCAAAGCGGCACGGCGATAGCTGTCATGACAGCCACACTGATGGCGATCTGTGTAGCATTGGGCACCGCAACCTCCGGCGGTGGGCCGAACCGGCTCGAGGGTGTCAAAGGGATCATGTATGTCCGTAGCGTAGAGCATGGCCGGCTAGCGTTGCTTGGCGACTGCCCACTCGAGCGCGAAATTATTATCGAACGAACAGGTAAAGCTCGAATAAGTTGGTATGTCCAAAACTCTCTTTTCCATGGATGTGGAAGGGCCATAGCTTATGCGCCTGACAGGGATGACGAGGAAATTTCAGAGGAGCCAAAGGTCGCTCGCATCGAGCTCAATCTAACGTCGGCAGAGATTGACCGTATTATTGATAAGCTAAATCAGCTATCCTGGAACATAAAATGGAGCACAGTCGATGAATTAATCATCGCTCATGCGATTGGATGTGCAGATACCGGTTCTGATTCATTCCCAGATCGAAAATTATTTATCGATAAATCCAAAACTCAGACAGCGTATCTGGCGGTAGACGAGGATATGGTACCAGATAGCGGCACCTGTATTTCCAAAGAGAAAGCAAATGCTTTGAAGCTTGACGCCGCCTTCGCCCCGTTCGTACCTTTACTGCCGGACAAATATGAGCTTAACCCCGAGGTTGCGAGCCGCCTCTATCGTAAAGAATGAGCCGCGCTCAGCAAACCTAGCCACCCAAATTCTCGCCGCCAACATATGTCGTCAACCCGCGAAGGCGGGGGTCCCGCTTCTACTCGATGTTCGCGCAATAGCGGGATTCCCGCGTTCGCGGGAATGACGGGGAAATACTGCGGTTTACTCCGCCGCAATCGCCTCGAAGTCCGCTTCCGCGAGGAACCGCTCGACATCCAGCGCGGCCATGCAGCCGGTGCCCGCCGCGGTCACCGCCTGGCGGTAGACCTTGTCCATCACGTCGCCGCAGGCGAACACGCCAGGGACGCTGGTGAACGGCGTACCCGGGGTCACTTCGATATAGCCGTCACGGTCGAGCGGCAGGTGACCCTTGAACAGTTCGGTGGCAGGCGCGTGGCCGATGGCGACGAAGCCGCCGTCGACCGCGAGGTGCGAGGTTTCGCCGGTCACCGTGTCCTTGAGGTCGATGCCGACAAGGCCATGGGGCTCGCCGCCGCCGACGAAGCGCTCGACGCCCTTGTTCCACAGAACATTGATCTTGGGGTTGGCGAACAGGCGCTCCTGCAGGATCTTTTCGGCGCGCAGCGAATCGCGGCGGTGGATCAGCGTCACATTGTCCGAATGGTTGGTGAGGTACAGAGCCTCTTCGACCGCGGTGTTGCCGCCGCCGATCACCGCAACCTTCTTGCCGCGATAGAAGAAGCCGTCGCAGGTCGCGCAGGCTGAAACGCCCTTGCCGCCCAGTTCCTGCTCGCCGGGTGCGCCGAGCCACTTGGCCTGCGCGCCGGTGGCGATCACCAAAGTCTCTGCCTCGTACACCGTGCCGCCATCGCCGGTCAGGCGGAACGGACGGCGCGACAGATCCACCGAAACGATGGTGTCATAGATCATCGTGGTGCCGACATGTTCGGCCTGCGCCTGCATTTCCTGCATCAGCCAAGGGCCCTGCACGACATCGCGGAAGCCGGGATAGTTCTCGACATCGGTGGTGATGGTCAGCTGCCCACCCGGCTGCAGACCCTGCACGACGATGGGCTTGAGGCCCGCGCGCGCGCCATAGATCGCGGCGGAGAGACCTGCGGGGCCGGAGCCCAGGATCAGCATGCGGGTCTTGATCGTTTCGGACATGGCAAAGCGGCTTTCTGATGAATGACGGATACGGCATGTGGAACGCGGTGGCTCCGCCCGCAAGAGGCGCAGCACGGACACGCGGCACAAGATTAAGTTGGCCCGAGGCTAAAGCAATTTGTCGCGGGCCTGCCAAGGTGGATTCGCGAGGCGGGCGCGATTGTGCCGCTCCCCGTTCTATTCCCTTGCCAAGGCCCCGGCGCAGCGCCACCTAAAGCCGATGTTGCCCCGCATCCAGTCCATCGCCACCCTGGTTCCGCCGCATGCGATCACCCAGCACCAGGTCCGCGATGTCGTGGCGAGCGCGAGCCCTCGTGGTCTTCCCGCGCGCGTCGCGGCGATCTATGACAGCACCGGGGTGAACAGCCGCGCGATCGTGCAGCCGCCCGAATTCTATCTGGGCAGCGCCGATTTCCCCCAGCGCAATGCGGTGTACCTCGCCGAAGGGCAGAAGCTGCTGGAGCAAGCGGCGAGCAAGGCGCTGGCCAGGGCCGGGCTCGCCCCGGACCAGATCGACGTCATCGTCTGCGTGTCCTCCACCGGCATCGCCACGCCATCGATCCCCAGCCAGATGCTGGAACCGATGGGCTTCAGGCCGAACGCGATGTGCCTGCCCTTGTTCGGCTATGGCTGTGCGGGCGGCGTGCTGGGGCTGCAGGTCGCAGCAGACATGGTCCGCGCGGACCCCGGACGCCGCGTGCTGTTGCTCACGCTCGAACTGTGCTCGCTCGCCTTCCGCTTCGGCGATATGGAAAAGAAGGCGATAATCGCGTCCACCCTGTTTGCCGATGGCGCGAGCGCGGTGGTGGTGTCGGCGGATGGCGACGGCCCGGCGCTCGGGAATTTTGCCCAGCACACCTGGCCCGACAGCCGCGCGATGATGGGCTGGGATGTCGACACGATGGGCTTGGGCCTCATCCTGTCGCGCGACCTGCCGAGTTTCGTGCGCGAGCATTTCGCCCCGGTGGTCGATGGCTTTCTGGCGCGCGAGGGGCTGGACAAGGCCAGCCTCACCGAGCCCGCATGCCATCCCGGCGGGCGCAAGGTGATCGATGCGCTCGAAGAGTGTTTCGACCACCTGCCGCAGGGGCTGGCGATGACCCGCGGGGTGCTGGCCGATCATGGCAACATGTCGTCGCCCACGGTGCACTTCGTGCTCGAGCGGATTCTGGCGAGCGGCGCAACCGGCCCGCTGCTGATGACCGCGCTCGGCCCCGGCTTCACCGGTGCGATGGGGGTGCTGCACCGATGATGGGCATCGCCGAGCTTGCGCCTTTTGTGTGGACGCCCGGCTGGGCGGCGGCCTGGGCCGTTCTCGCGTTGCTCACCGCGCAAAGGCTGCTGGAGCTGGTCTATGCCCAGCGCAACACCAAGGCGCTGCTGGCGCGCGGCGCGGTCGAATTTGGCCGCAGCCATTATCCGCTGATGGTCGGCATCCACGCGAGCTTCCTGCTCGCCTTGTGGCTGATCACGCCGCCGCAAGCGCCGATGCTGTGGCCGTTGCTGGTCGTCTTCGCGCTGCTGCAGATCGCCCGGCTGTGGGTGCTGGCAACGCTGGGGCCCTACTGGACCACACGGATCATCTCTTCGCCCGATTTCCCGCGAATCAGCGGCGGCCCCTATCGACTGGTCCGGCACCCGAACTACTGGGTAGTGACGCTCGAAATCCTCACGATCCCGCTGATCTTCGGTCATTTTCGCATCGCGATGCTGTGGACCGTGCTCAACGCCGGAATCCTGTTCGTCAGGATCCGCACCGAGAACCTGGCGCTCCATCAGCGAGAAACGCAAAAACCTGTCGCCTGAGCGCGCGTGCCGCCCTAATGTACGGGTCATCACCGTTCGTTTGGACACACAGATACATGCGCCATCTCGTCGGCCTGCTGGCCAGCTCTGCCCTGCTGCTCACCGGATGCGGAGGTGGTGGCGGCAACAGCGCATCTGCGCCAACGCCCACTCCGGTGGCAGCGGCCCCTGCCCCCAGCCCGACGCCCAGCCCCACCTGTTCGCTTGCCAACCGCCAGACCTTCGCCCGAGAGGTGCTCGACGAATGGTATCTCTTCCCCGAACTGCTGGTGACCAGCGCCAATCCCGGCAGCTTCACCACGGTGCAGGGCTATATCGATGCGCTCACCGCCACCGCCCGGTCGCAGGGCAAGGACCGGTTCTTCACCTTCATTACCTCGATCGCGGAAGAAAATGCCTTTCTCGCGAGCGGCGAGAGCGCCGGGATCGGCATCCGTCTCGCGATCGATGCGACGGCCCGCCGGGTGTTGATCAGCGAAGCCTTTGAAGGTGCGCCGGGCCTGGCCGCAGGGATCGACCGGGGTGACGAGATCACGGCGATCGGCACCAGCAGCGCCAACCTGCGCACCGTCAGCGATATCATTTCCGCCGAAGGCTCGGCGGGCGTGACGACCGCGCTGGGCCCCAATACTGCCGGCCTCACCCGGGTGCTGCGGCTGGCACGCAATGGCGTATCGCGCGAGGTCAGCGTGACCAAGGCGGTGTTCGATCTGCCCGCCGTCTCCAGCCGCTATGGCTCGCGGATCATCCAGGATGGCGGCCGCCAGATCGGCTATATCAACCTGCGCACCTTCATTTCCTCGGCCGATGCGCCGCTGCGCCAGGCCTTTGCCAGCTTCCGCAGCGCGGGCATCACCGAATTCATCATCGATTTTCGCTACAATGGCGGCGGGCTGGTCTCGACGGCGGAGCTGATGGGCGATCTGCTGGGCGGCAACCGCTCTTCCAGCGAGCTGTATTCCGGCGTTCGCTTCCGGGCATCCAAGGCATCGCGCAACGAGAATGTGTTCTTTGCCCCGCGCGCCGAATCGGTGAGCCCGGTCAAGATCGCCTTCATCGGCACCGGTGCCACCGCGTCCGCCAGCGAACTGGTGATCAACTCGATGGCCCCCTATTTCGGCCGCAATCTCGCGCTCATCGGGGCGAACACCTTCGGCAAGCCGGTCGGGCAGATCGCGCTCGATCGCAGTGCCTGCGACGACCGGGTGCGCGTGGTCGCCTTCAGTTCGGTCAACAGCCGCAACCAGGGCGAATATTTCAACGGCCTGGCCAGCACGCTCGACGTCACCTGCCAGGCGGCGGACGACCTGACCCGGCCCCTGGGCGATCCGCAGGAAGCCTCGATCCGTGGCGCGCTCGATTTCCTCGCCGGGCGCAGCTGCACCGCGATCACCTTGAGCGGGCCATCGGGCAATATCGCGGGCCAGTCGCAGCGCGGCATGATCGCCAGCGACCGCGAATTGCTGGTTCCCGACGCCCCCAGCCCGGCGCAGCGGGAGGTGCCGGGGCTGTTCTGAGCCATCTGGCCCCGTCATAAAACTGCCACCGACCCACAATCACTGGTGGCATCGCGCCGCACGGTCGCCTAGATAGCGCGCGAAGCGGGGAATCGCCCGCGGCCCATGAACTGACCCGGATCGCTGATCATGACCCTGTCCCCCCGCACCATCGCGCTGGCATCCGATCATGCCGCGGTCGGCCTCAAGGCAGAGCTGGCCGCGTGGCTGCGCGAGCAGGGCCATAGCGTCACCGACCTTGGCCCCGACAGTGCCGACAGCGTCGATTACCCCGATTACGGCTTCAAGCTGGCCGATCATGTCGCAGGCGGCCAGGCCGAGTTCGGCGTCGCCCTGTGCGGATCGGGAATCGGCATCTCGATCGCGGTCAACCGCAACCCGGCCTGCCGCTGCGCGCTTGTCTCCGACCATCTTTCCGCCAGCCTGTCGCGCCAGCACAACAACGCCAACGTCATCGCGATGGGTGCGCGGCTGATCGGTATCGATACCGCCAAGGACTGCCTTGCCACCTTCCTTGCCACGCCCTTCGAGGGCGGCCGCCACGAAAGGCGCGTCGCCAAATTGACCCCGGCCTGATACAACCCGAATCCCAGTCCCCCAAATGGGGCCTGTCCCGATGGAGCCTTGAATGTCCACCAACCCTGCGATCCATGAAATTCGTTCTTCCGGCTTTTTCAGCGAAGGCCTTGCCGCCACCGACCCTGCCGTGGCCGCTGCCATTGCCAAGGAAGTGCGCCGCGAGAAGAAACAGATCGAGCTGATCGCATCGGAAAACATCGTCTCCAAAGCGGTGCTGGAAGCGCAAGGATCGGTGTTCACCAACAAGTATGCCGAAGGCTATCCCGGCAAGCGCTATTACCAGGGCTGCGAGCCTTCGGACGATGTCGAGAAGCTCGCCATCGATCGCGCCTGCCAGCTGTTCGGCTGCGCCTATGCCAATGTCCAGCCGCATTCGGGTGCGCAGGCCAATGGCGCGGTGCTGCTGGCGCTGATCAAGCCGGGCGACACCATCCTGGGCATGTCGCTCGATGCCGGCGGCCATCTGACGCACGGCGCGCGCGCCGCGATGTCGGGCAAGTGGTTCAACGCCATCCAGTATGGCGTCACCCCCGACACGCATTTGATCGATTATGACGAAGTCCGTCGTCTGGCGCTGGAGCACAAGCCCAAGCTGATCTTCGCGGGCGGCTCGGCCTATCCGCGCCACATCGATTTCGCCAAGTTCCGCGCGATTGCCGATGAGGTCGGTGCCTATTTCCAGGTCGACATGGCGCACTTTGCGGGACTCGTCGCCGCAGGCGTCCACCCCTCGCCCTTCCCGCACGCGCATGTCGCCACCACCACCACGCACAAGACGCTGCGCGGTCCGCGCGGTGGCATGATCCTCACCAATGACGAGGCGCTCGCCAAGAAGCTCAACTCGGCGGTGTTCCCGGGTCTGCAGGGCGGCCCGCTGATGCATGTCATCGCCGCCAAGGCCGTCGCGTTCGGCGAGGCGCTGACGCCTGAGTTCAAGAGCTATTCGCGCGCGGTCATCGACAATGCCAAGGCGCTGGCCAGCCGCCTCAAGGAACGCGGTGCGGACCTCGTCGCGGGCGGTACCGACACCCACCTGGCGCTGGTCGATCTGCGCCCGCTGGGCGTCACCGGCAAGGATGCCGACGAGGCGCTCGAGCGTGCGGGCATCACCTGCAACAAGAACGGCATCCCCTTCGATCCGCTGCCGCCGACCAAGACCAGCGGCATCCGCGTCGGCAGCCCTGCGGGCACCACGCGCGGCTTTGGCGTCGCCGAATTTCGCGAGATCGGTGACATGATTGCCGACGTGCTCGATGGCCTGCGCCAGAAGGGCGAACATGGCGATCCGGAAGTCGAGGCCGCTGTCCGTCAGCGCGTCGAAGCGCTGTGCGACCGCTTCCCCATCTATCCGGAGCTTTGAACCATGCAGAACCCTGACGATCCGAACAATGGTGGCGACCTGCTCGGCGATGCGCGCGAGGAAATCGTCGGCATGGCCAAGCAGGGCATGGCGCACCCTTCGACCAAGCCGGTGCTGACCGCAGGCGCGATCGGCGCTGTGGCGGGCGCGGTGCTGCCGGTGGTGAGCTGGCCCGTGGGTCTGATCGCCGGGGCAGGCTTCATGCTCTACAAGCGTCTGCGTCCCTGAAGGGCATACGCTAACCGATGAGATGCCCCTTTTGCGCGCACGAAAACAGCCAGGTCAAGGATAGCCGCCCCACCGAGGACGGAGCGGCTATCCGTCGTCGGCGCCAATGCGAAAGCTGCGGCGCGCGCTTCACCACGTTCGAGCGCATCCAGCTGCGCGACATCATGGTGGTCAAGAGCGAGAACCGCCGTGAGCCGTTCAACCGCGCCAAGATCGAGAAATCGGTCGCAGTCGCCTGCCGCAAGCGCGGCATCGACCAGGAGCGGATCGACCAGCTGGTCTCGGGCATCCAGCGGCAGATCGAGACCTCGGGCGAAAACGAGGTCCACTCGCGCGACATCGGCGGAATGGTGATGGACGGGCTGCGCGTGCTCGACAGCGTTGCCTATATCCGCTTTGCCAGCGTCTACCGCGATTTCAGCGAAGCCAAGGACTTCGAGGAATTCGCCAGCACCGTCAAAGACGTTGGCGGCGGCGGCGCCTGATCATGCCATTTTATACCTATATCCTGCGCTGCGGCGACGGATCGTATTTCGTCGGCCACGGCGAAAATCTGGACGCGGATGTCGCGGCGCACCAGACGGGCAATGTCCCCGGCTATACCAAGGCGCGTCAGCCGGTCGAGCTGGTATGGAGCGAAGACTTCGCCACTGCGGACAACGCGCAGGCGGTCGACAAGCAGATCAAGGGCTGGAGCCGCGCCAAGAAGGAGGCGCTGATCCGGCAGGATTACGGCGCACTGTCCGAACGCGCACGCAAGATGCTGCTTGGCAAGAGCAAGGCGGCGCGCAATCTCCAGTCTGCAAGGGACGCCATGCCGGGTGACCTGCGCAAGCCCATCGTGATCCTGGTCCGGCCGCAGCTGGGCGAGAATATCGGCAAGGCGGCGCGCGCGATGCTCAACTTCGGGCTGACCGAACTGCGGCTGGTCGCCCCGCGCGATGGCTGGCCCAATCCGTCAGCGGGCCCGGCGGCGTCGGGCGCGGACATCGTGCTCGAACAGGCGCAGGTATTCGAAACGGTCGCCGATGCGGTCGCCGACTGCAATCATGTCTATGCGACCACCGTGCGCAAGCGCGGCGTCACCAAGCCGGTGGTGACCCCTGCCGTCGCCGCCAGCCAGATCGTCACCGCGCCGGGACGCAGCGCGATCCTGTTCGGCCCCGAGCGCTCGGGGCTGGAAACCGAGGACGTCGCCATCGCGCATGCGATCCTCACCGTGCCGATCAACCCGCAGTTCGGGTCGTTGAACCTGGCGCAGGCGGTGATCCTGGTGGCGTACGAATGGTCCAAGACCGGCGGCGGCGATAGCGTATCATCACCCACCGAGGTCGAGCTCGATCCGCCCGCGCCGATGGAAGAGCTGGACGGCATGTTCGAGCAGTTGTGCTCAATGCTCGAGGCGAAGAACTATTTCTTCCCCGAAGGCCGCGCCTCGATGACGCGGCGGACGCTGCGCAACCTGCTGACCAAGCCGCAATGGAACAGCAATGAGGTCCGCACCTTCCGCGGCGTGCTGAGCACGCTGGCCAAGGACAAGCGCAAGCCGGTGGAGTGATCAAGCAGTTGAGCTTGGGGGGCAGTGAGAGATTCGGTCTACTTCTCCCTACCGCCGCAGCAATTCCCAATGCTCGCCCTCATAGGCGATCGAGGCCTCGACCAGACGCTCCCAGAAGTCTGCGACCAGCCCCACCGGCACGCCCGCATCGAACGCTGCGGCCTTGGCCTGGGCGATGACCTGGGCCTTGCGCGCCTCGTCGCGCACTTGTGCACGCTCTGGCTTGATCCGGGCGGCGGCGCGCATGTAGCCGAAGCGGGTTTCGAGCAGCGCGATCAGTTCGCGGTCCAGCGCATCGACGCCCGCGCGGACATCGGTCATGGTTATGCAGTCTTCGGGCGATTTGATGGTGTCTGACATGGCTCCCGCATAATCTCCCGGTCGGCGCCTGTCGAGGCGGGTCGAGGCGATGAGCGGCGGGTTGACTCTTTGTCCCCGTGTCGCCATAGGCCGCGCTTCGCAATTGGCCCTGCACCCCCGGTGAAGCAGCGGCCGCATGGTGCATGTTCGGCTCCATGGCGCGAATCCGGGACAAACCTGGCCTTTTCGGGGCCGGCCCCGCCCGATCTCTCGGGCAGCAAATTGGAGAAACACACGTGTCGAAGCGTAACAGTTCGAAGTACAAAATTGACCGCCGCATGGGCGAGAACATCTGGGGCCGCCCCAAGTCTCCCGTCAACAAGCGCGAATATGGTCCCGGCCAGCATGGCCAGCGTCGCAAGGGCAAGGTTTCGGACTTCGGTCTGCAGCTGCGCGCCAAGCAGAAGCTCAAGGGCTATTACGGTGAAATCACCGAAAAGCAGTTCAAGAAGAACTACACCGAAGCCAGCCGCATGAAGGGCGATACCAGCCAGAACCTCATCGGTCTGCTGGAACAGCGCCTCGACATGGTCGTGTATCGCGCCAAGTTCGCGCCGACCATCTTCGCAGCGCGCCAGATCGTCAGCCACGGCCACATCCGCGTCAACGGCGTGAAGTGCAACATCGCATCGCGCAAGGTGAAGCCGGGCGACGTCGTGTCGCTGGGCAAGAAGGCGCAGGAAATGGCGCTGGTCATCGAAGCGCAGAGCCTGGCCGAGCGTGACATCCCCGATTATGTCGCGCCCGATGGCACCGACAAGATCACCTTCACCCGCATTCCGACGCTCGACGAAGTGCCGTATCCGGTGAAGATGGAACCGAATCTGGTCGTCGAATTCTATTCGCGCTGATCGGATCCAACCGACCGAAACACGAAAAGGCGGGCCAAGCGGCCCGCCTTTTTTGTATCACAATCCGGCAAAGGCCTTTGCGATGAACGCCGCGCTGGTGCTGAGCATCTCTGCGCGGATATCCCCATCTTCCAGGTAATGGTCGCGGTTCTTGTAGACGTGCAGTTCCGTTCGGCGCCCCGCGTCCTTGAGCTTGGCGTCCATCAGCCTCGTGTGGCCGATGTCGACATTGCGGTCGAGATCACCATGGAACATCAGCACCGGGGCCTTGAAGGCCGCTGCGTTCTGCGCCGGCGAGCCTTCCTTGATATGCTTGCCCTCGCCCAGATAATTGCGCAGCGCGACATAGTCCGACCAGCCATAGCTGTCGCTGCGCAGCAGTGCGAGATCGGTCACAGGCGCGATGGCGACGACGGCCTTGAACAGGTCTGGCTCCAGCACGTTGGACTGCAACGCCGCATAGCCGCCATAGGACCAGCCCACGATCGCCATCCGCTTGGCGTCGGCGCCCTGCTTGGCAAGCCAGTGCGCGCCATCGTTGATGTCGGCAATCGCGGTCTGCCAGTCCTGGAAGGCGTTGCGCTGCAACCAGCCCTTGCCATAGCCCGATGATCCCCGAAAATTGGGTTGCAGAACCGCGTAACCCTGCTGGGCATAGAATTGGGACAGCCAGTCGAAACGCCAGTAATCGCGGGATTCGGGCCCGCCATGCGGCATGACGATCACTGGCAGCCCTGCGACATCGGCTTTGCCGGGTGGCAGCGTCAGATAACCCGGGATCGCGGTCCCATCGCGCGCCGGGTAGCTGATCGACTGCATCTTGCCGAGCGCCACCTGCTCGAGCCCCGGTCGCAGCGCGAGCAGATTGCCCAGCGTCTTGGCATCCCGGTCGAACAGGAACAGTCGGCCCGCGTTGGTGTCGCTGCCGGCCCATATCAGCATCTTGCGCTCGTCTTCGCTGGATTCGACCACCTGAATGATGGGCAGATGCGGTATCGCCTTGCCCAACTGGTCGACCATTTTCTGCACATCGGCATCGATATAGTGGATCTTGCTGGCATCGGTCGCATAGCGCACGCCGATCACCCGTCCGCGCCTGCCGATCCGCGCGAAGCCGCTAACATCGACTTGCGGATGCGCAAAGACCAGCGTTTCCGTGTCATTTCCATCCAGCGAACGCTTGAACGCGGCCAGGCGACCATCCACGCGGTTCAGCCCGTAGACGATGTTGAGCGCCGGATCGACGGCATAGGGGTCAAATCCCTGCCGGTCCTTGTCCACAGTGCTGAGCGGCAGCCATGCCTTGCTGTCGGCCTTGCGGTAGTAATAGCGCCGCAAGCCGATTTCGGCACCTTCGCGTGACGAGACCGCGCCCTTGATCCGCACTCTGCCAAAGCCGTCCGAGATGAACTCCGAAGCTTCGAGGTCAGGCTGCTCGACCGTCCGGCTGCGCAATGTGCGGGTGTCCACCAGATCGACGCCAATGCCCGCCTTTTTCTGGGTGATCAGCGTTCCCGCGCCCGAAGACGCGATCCCCTCCTGCGGGATATAGTCGCGCACCATCAGAACATGCCCGTCCTCGGACGGATTCCAGTCGATGACATTGCCCCCATTCAGGGCAACGCCCAGCCGCATGCCCGATCCGCTCTTGCGCACCCCGAGCACTTTCACTTCACCACCCGCCGCGTCGACGGCAATCATCCGGGACGCATAAAGCGCCCGGCCTTCCACCATGACCGATGCGATCAGGCTGCACACCAGCCGATCGTTCCCCGACCAGTGACAGGATTCTATTCGTTCAGGTTCGCCATCAACGCGGAACACGCCGCGCGGGGTCTGGGGAGTGGGGAACAGATCCGCGACCATCACCGCAACACCCTGGCCGCGAGTCGGGGAAAGGTAGACCAGCCGCTTGCCATCGGGCGACAGGCTGGCATCCTTGACCATCTCGAGTGCACCGAACTGCTGCGCCATGTCAGCCGTTTGCGGTGCTTGCTGCTCCTGCGCCACCAGCCCGGCGGGCGCGGCAGCCCCCAGCAGAACGGCGGTCAACGCTGCAACCCTGATCGAAAAACGCATCCCGGATTCACTCCCCTTGGCAGTCATGGGAAGGAAACTGACGCGGGGCCAAGCAACAGGCAAGCGCCATGGTGAACATTCAAACAAAAAAGGCGGGCACAAGGCCCGCCTTTTCATGAAAGATCAAATTATCTTCAAAATGGAGTGATTTGGAAGATTACACCATCTCGGGATCGAAGAAGAACAGCGCCTGGCTGATTGCCGCGCGGACCGTGTTGCGGTGGAACGGCTTGGTGATCAGGAACGCGGGCTCGGGGCGTTCGCCGGTCAGCAGGCGCTCGGGGAAGGCAGTGATGAAAATGACCGGAACGGCGATTTCGCGCAGAATATCGGCCACCGCATCGATGCCCGAGCTGTCGTCGGCCAGCTGGATATCGGCCAGCACCAGACCCGGCTTGTGCAGCCGCGCCTGCTCGACCGCTTCGTCGCGGGTGACGGCGATGCCGGTGACATCATGGCCCAGATCGCGCACGATCGTCTCGATATCCATCGCGATGATCGGTTCGTCCTCGATGATCAGCACCTTGGCCTTGATCTGGCTGTCGATCTCGCTGAGCGCTTCGCTGACCAGGCCCGACACGGTGCGATCATCAAGGCCCATCAGATAGGCGGTATCCGAATTGGAAAAGCCTTCCATCGCGGTGAGCAGCAGCGCCTGACGCGACAGCGGCGGAATGCGGCCCAGCCGCTGCTCTGCCAGCAGGCGGCGGGCGTCATCGTCGGCATCGGGATAGGCATCGAAGCTGTCCGATTCATGCCGGTTGTCATGCGTCGAGCTCCAGATCACCTGGAACACGCGGTACAGGCCAAGCCGCGCATCGACGTCGCTGGGAAACTGGTCAGGCGCAGCGATGATCGCCTGCAAGGTGGCCTTTACATAGGCATCGCCATGGTGCTGATCGCCGGCAAGAGCCCGGCTGTAGCGCCGCAACAGCGGAAGATGGGGAGCGAGCGTCTGGCCCAGGGACATGAATTGAAACTCCTTAATCGGCAGGTGCCGTGTCTATGGCCTTCGGGCCCCCGTGTCAAAACCGGGATAACCGCAGGGATGCCGGATGTGAAACGTGACAAACCGAACCTCAGGCAAGGAACAATCTGCGCCGCAGTTTGTTTCCTCGTGTGAGACGTTTATGCTCAATCCCGCACGATTTTGCGGGCTTGGCAGGGTTGGGACGGCTTGCTAAGCCCATTTCGGGACGGAAATTCAACAGGCGGGATGGGATGCTCGTGCATCGTAAAAATGACGATCAGTCCGGCGGGAAGAAACCCGTAGCCGGGGACACCGGCCCGAACGGGGAAGCGGCCAAGCCTCGGCTTGTCGACGCACCCCTTTCTGCCGAACCGGGCCCTTCCGATCCGACGTCGCTTGATGGCAGCGGGGAAGCCGACGCTTCCGCAGGTGAGGACGGCAAGACGCACATGATCGGCGACGCGCTGAAATCCGTTTACCAGCGTACGTTGGAAGAGGAGATTCCAGACGATTTTCTGGATTTGCTCAAGCAGCTGAAATAATGCCCACGACCAGCCGGGCCCAGCTGCCTTTCCTGGCGCCGATTGCACGCCTTTCCATCGGCACCCGATTGTTCTTCATTCTGGCCGTCACGCTCCTGCCGCTCGCGCTGGGTTCGGTGATCGCCAACCGCAGCCTGGCCGATACCGCCACTGACGAACGCAACCGCCTTCTCCAGAAGAATGTCGACGATGCCGGCCTGCGCCTCAACGCGGCCGTTGCCAATGACATGGCGATTCTCAGCGCCGCCGCCTCGCAGATCGCGCTGGGAGAAGATCCTGCCAAGATCTGCCTGAACCTGCGCGAACAGCTGGGAGCCCAGCAGACCCGCTTTGCCGCGCTGCTCTATGCCGCCAACAGTGGGCCGCCCTCGTGCCAGATTGGCGCGGTGCCCAGGAGCATGCGCGACGCCTCCACCAGCGCCGGGGCCGCAGCCGCCAGCCTGTCGCTGCAAGCCAACGGCGCAATCTTCACGATGCGCGGCCGCGTGTCGGTGGCCCGCGCGGTAGCCTTCTATCCCGCCGACAGCCTGTTCACGCTCGCCGATCCGGTCGACGACGTGCCGCTGTCGCAATTCGAGCTGCGGTCGCAATCGACCGTCCTGCCGCTGACTGAAATCCCAACGAACTGGCAGCGGCGGCTGAACGCGCTGATGACCGCACAGGGCGATATCTCCGGGCTGAACCTGGATCTGCGCTATGTGCGGCCCAAGCAGAGCCCGCCCGAGTTCCTCGCGCAGATCATCCCATTCATCACGTTGCTGGCTGCCGCGCTGATCGGCTGGCTGGTGGTCAACTTCATGCTGATCCGCCCGCTCACGCAATTGCAGCGCAAGGTGCGGATGTACGAAACCGGCGAGCAGCTGGCTCCAATGGCGCGCACCGCGTTCAACGCCAGCGAAATCGAGGAGCTCGATCAGGGGTTTGTCGCGCTGGCGCACAGGGTGTCAGTCGATCGTGAGGCACTGGACGAAGGGCTCAAGCAGCAGATCATGCTGACCCGCGAAGTGCACCACCGCGTCAAGAACAACCTCCAGATCATCGCCAGCCTCATCAACCTCCACGCCCGCACCGCCGATTCCGATCAGGCCAAGCTGGCATATGGCAAGATCCAGCGGCGCGTGGATGCGCTGGCGGTGGTGCATCGCAATCACTTTGCCGGAACCGAGCACAACGAAGGTATCAACCTGCGCGCGCTGGTGGGCGAACTGGCGGGCAGCTTCGAACATGCCGGCAATGGCCATGCGTCCGACAGCCCGGACATCATGATCGATATCGACAACGTCCAGGTCAGCCAGGATGTCGGCGTGCCGATCGCGTTCCTGCTGACCGAAATTCTGGAGCTGATCCACCTCACCCGCCCCGAAGCCCCGATCCGCATTTCCGCGGTGCGCAAGAGCGACGAGCCCGCCAAGATCGTGCTGCGCATCGCATCGCCCGCGCTGGGCCCCAACCCCGAGCTGGAAGCGATGCTGGCCGACGGAATCGACCGCGTGATGACCGGCCTCGCCCGTCAGCTGCGCGCACCGCTAGACCGCGATACGGCGTTTGAGTGCATCGCAATCGCGGTACCGGTGTTCGTTCCGGCCAAGATCTGAAGGTTGTGACGGTTCCGGCGCAGGCCTGTGTCGGAATATCGCGCTGCTGACCGGATATCTCAGCGCCTTCAGCCTTGCCGGGCGGAATATCTGGCCCGGAAGTCGTTGCCGAACTGTGCCATTCGCCCCTCGCCGATGGCAGCGCGCATGCCCGCCATCAGGTCCTGGTAGAAGCGCAGATTGTGCTCGGTCATCAGCATCGCGCCCAGCATCTCACCCGATTTGACCAGATGGTGCAGATAGGCGCGGCTGAAGCGGGTGCAGGCGGTGCAGCCGCAGGCCTCGTCCAGCAGGGCCTGATCCTCGGCATGCCGGGCATTTCGGATGTTGATCGGCCCGTCCCAGGTGAAAGCCTGGCCGTTGCGACCCGAGCGCGTCGGCAGCACGCAATCGAACATGTCGACCCCGCGCTCGACCGCGCCGACCAGATCGTCGGGCTTGCCCACGCCCATCAGATAGCGGGGCCGGTCATCGGGCAGCTGGCCGGGCGCATAGTCGAGCACGCCGAACATGGCCTCCTGCCCCTCGCCCACTGCAAGCCCGCCGATCGCATAGCCGTCAAAGCCGATATCGCGCAGCGCATCGGCTGACTGGCGGCGCAGCTGTTCGTCGAGCGAGCCCTGCTGGATGCCGAACAGCGCGGCGCGTGCCGCATGATCGCCGCCGCTGTCAAAGCCCTCGCGCGACCGCCGCGCCCAGCGCATCGAGCGCTCCATCGCCGCGGCCTGCACATCGCGCTCGGCGGTGGCGGGCACCAGCTCGTCGAACGCCATCACGATATCCGACCCCAGCAGCCGCTGGATTTCCATCGAGCGCTCGGGGCTCAGCATATGGCGCGAGCCATCCAGATGGCTGCGGAAGGCGACGCCCTCTTCGGTGATCTTGGTCAGCGCAGACAGGCTCATCACCTGATAGCCGCCGCTGTCGGTGAGGATCGGGCGCGACCAGTCCATGAAGCGATGCAACCCGCCCAGCTTCGCCACCCGCTCGGCGCCCGGACGCAGCATCAGGTGATAGGTATTGCCCAGGATGATGTCGGCACCCAGCGCACGGACTTCCGCCGGCTTCATCCCCTTCACCGTCGCGGCGGTGCCGACCGGCATGAACGCGGGCGTGCGGATATTGCCGCGCTGCATGGCAATCTCGCCCAGCCGCGCCTTGCCGTCGCGCGCGGTGATCGAAAAGGCGAATCTGGGCTGGCTCTCGGTCATGGCCGCGCGCCTTAGCCGCTTTGGCTGAGAGGGGCAAAGGTTTGACGAACATGCCGAGCCCGCGCACCCCGCCGTCGAGTCGATCCGTGGCGTAGCGCTCCTGCCCTCAACACCGGGAAGGGGTGCAGCCCGTATTCCAAAAGCAGCCGTACCAATAAAATGGATGCGGTCCCTGTCAGTACTCACCCCCTTTATTTGGGGGATGAGTCAGTTTTGGCACACGAGGCCACCCAGCCAACCCGCTTACTCTGACAGAATAATAACTTACGTTATATTTTTTGTTGGGAAGCCGTAATTTGTCGAAAAATCACGTCATAATGAGGCTTAATACCAAGCGCTATGCCGTATTTTGCCTTGGATTTCCGGAAATTCTGCAAATTTGATCGACAAACCTTTCCATGGCAATACACATTTTTGCAAGATACTAAAAAACATTTGGGGTTTTTTAGTACAATGTATTAGCGTCTGACGATTGCGACTCTATTGGAGTCGGCTTTCTAGAGATT
Source organism: Sphingomonas sp. 35-24ZXX (assembly GCF_000786215.1). Classification (GTDB taxonomy): domain Bacteria; phylum Pseudomonadota; class Alphaproteobacteria; order Sphingomonadales; family Sphingomonadaceae; genus Blastomonas. The sequence continues at coordinate 345 of NZ_JROG01000001.1, read as the reverse complement.
TTTTCCACAAATATGGGGCTATTACTGCCCCACATCCGGGGCCATGCCGATGACTGCTGCAATACTCGAATACAAGACCGATCGATGTGGGCTTGCTGACCTGATTATCGAGCGCTTGGTTGCCGCCAGGGATGATCTTCGAGCGCAATTCGTAGCCTCGGAGCCAGACATCGGCTATTTCTACATCGATGACGTTCTTCCCGCCGAAGTGGCATCAGCAATTTACGCAGTATTTCCCGCACCCGAGACGATGACGCTCAAGAATTCGCTGCGGGAGCGCAAACTGATCGCTGCGCAGATGAATCGTTACAACCCGATCCTAGGCTGTGTTGACAAAAGGGATTC
>NZ_JROG01000016.1 GCF_000786215.1 Sphingomonas sp. 35-24ZXX | reverse complement strand
ACCGACAAAAGTAGCGGACAACCAGTGCGCCCCGATCTTTAAACCGGGGGACTTGGTGTCCGTCTATGTTGGCGACCGGCGAAAGTGCGATGCGTTGGCGCCGCGTCCCGTCCGGTGAGAGGGCATTTATGGGCGACAGCGAGTCGGGTCAAACCTTTTTTGCAATTTTATTTCAAATTTTTTCGGCCAATGCCGCTACACCCCGAAAACACGGGGATTTGGCTGGCCAGGCGATTAACGCTTATGCCACCCGCTGCTGCAATAAGACGCTGTATGGTTGAAGACATGACAATGGGAATCACCGACTCTGGCTTTGCAAACCGCGTGAGATCCGCGGTTTTCTGGCGTTCCGGCAGCCAGATCGTCAGCCAGGTGGTGATGTGGAGCACCACGCTGGCGGTGATTCGCATCCTCGACCCGGCAGATTATGGCCTGTTCGCCATGACCCAGGTTGTGATGGTGATGCTCGCCTTCCTCAACGGCTATGGCTTTGCCAGCTCGCTCATCCAGCAGGAAGAGATCGACACGTTTCGCGTGCGCCAGGCATTCGGCCTGCTGCTGATCCTGAACCTGGGCATTGCCGCGATCCAGTTTGCCGCAGCACCCGCCATCGCAGCCTATTACAACCAGCCCGCCGTTGCCGATCTGCTGCGCTGGCAGACCATCATGTATCTGGCGACGCCGTTCATGGCAGTGCCCGAGGTGCTGATGAGCCGCGCGCTCGATTTCCGGCGGCTGGCGATCGTCAATTTCGTCGCCGCCTTTGTCTGCGCGACCACCTCGATCGTCTGCGCGCTGGCAGGTTGGGGCGTCTGGACGCTGGTTGCCGCGCCGGTATCGATGGTGTGGACCCGCGCCATCGGCCTGTGCATCGCCCAGCGCTTCATCGTCTGGCCCAGTTTCGATTTTCGCGGCACCCGCGCGATGATCGGCTTTGGCGGAGCGATGCTAATCAGCCATCTGCTGTGGAGCATCCAGACCCAGGCCGATGTGATGATCGCCGGCCGCAGCCTCGATCCGCATGCGCTGGGCCTCTATGCCGAGGCGCTGTTCCTCGCGCAGCTGTTCTCTTCCAAGGTCATTCCGCCGCTCAACGAAGTCGCCTTCCCGGCCTATGCCCGGCTGCAGGCGGAGCCCAAGCGCCTGCAGGCCGCGTTCCTCAAAGCCATCGCGCTGATCATGCTGATCTGCTGCCCGGTTTATGCCGGACTTGCCGTCACGGCGCCCGAGGCCGTGTACACGCTGTTCGGCCCCAAGTGGCTCGAGATGGTGCCGCTGGTCCAGATGTTCGCGCTCGCCATGCCTTTCATGACGCTGCATGTGCTGATCGCGCCTGCGGTCAATGCCCTGGGGCAACCGCGCGTCACCGTGCGCTGTTCCGCCTTTGGCGCGGCCTTCATGCCGCTCGCGTTCCTGGTGGGCGTTCAATATGGCGTGACCGGGCTGGCGCTGGCCTGGGTGCTGGGCATGCCGGTGGTGCTGGGCTTCAACCTGTGGATGTCATGCCCGGTGATCGGTGTGCGCGTTCGCGACGTGCTCATCGCCTGCGCGCCCGGCGTGAGCGCGGCCGCCGCGATGGCGGCGCTCGTCTGGACGATGCGCGTCGGACTGGGCAACGCGTTCGATAGCGGAGTGGTGGAAGTGATGGCACGGCTGGCGCTGCTCGCCGGGATCGGCGCGCTGAGCTATTTCCTGCTGCTGCGTATGCTGGCACCGCAGATGCTGGCCGATGCCATCGGGCTGCTGCGCCGTCAGCCGCCCGTCATCGACGAGGACGTTGCCATCGCCTGAGCGGCCTAGCCCCTGCCGAACCGGCGCAGCACGCCTTCGGCAATGGCTTGAGCATCTGCCCAGGTGACTCCAAAGCCGTCGGCATCGCCATAATAAGGATCAGCCACCGCCTCGCCCTCTCGCCCGGCCACCAGATCGAGCGCGAGGCACAGCTCGGCGCGTGCATCAGGCGGCGCAATCGCCTTCAGCCCGTCCAGATTGTCGTGATCCATCGCGAGGATCAGATCGAACCGTTCGAAGTCCGCGCGCTGGACCTGCCGTGCGCGCAGGCCCGCGATGTCGACACCATGCGCCTTTGCGATGGCCATCGCGCGCCGGTCGGGCGGCTCGCCCGCGTGCCATCCACCGGTGCCCGCCGAATCGACTGTCCAGCCCAGACCCAGCTGCCGCACGCGGTGGCGCAGCGCGCCATCGGCCAGCGGCGATCGGCAGATATTGCCGAGACAGACGAACAGGATGGATGGGCTGGTCATGCTCGCTCCGGCGGGATTCGCTCTGCCGTTTGGCGCTTGCGCGCAGGCATGGCTCTGCTAGCCAAGACGCGGGACAATAACAACCAAAGGGAGAGCCAGGCGCATGACGGGACCAATCGAGCAACCAGATCCCGCCGCACCCGGCCTGACGCCTGCCACGCACGCCAGCCCTTATGCCTGGTACGGCTTAGGTATTCTCTTCCTTGTCTATGTGCTCAATTTCATCGACCGCCAGATCATCACCATCCTCGCGCCCGACATCAAGGCGGACCTGGGGCTCGATGATGCCGACATTGGCTTTCTCTATGGCACTGCCTTTGCCGTGTTCTATGCGCTGTTCGGCATCCCTCTGGGGCGATTGGCAGACAGCTGGAACCGGGTGCGGCTACTGACGCTGGGCCTTGCGATTTGGTCGGCGATGACCGCGCTGTCGGGATTTGCCAAGAACGGCACCACCCTTGGCCTCGCGCGCATGGGCGTCGGCGTGGGCGAGGCGACCGCCAGCCCGTCTGCATATTCGCTGATCTCGGACATGTTCCCCAAACGGATGCGCGGCACGGCGCTCGCGATCTATTCGGCAGGGCTGTATTTCGGCGGCGGCATTTCGCTGATGATCGGTGGCTTCATCGTGGCGGGCTGGAACGAGGCCTATCCCGGCGGCGGCCCGCTGGGGCTGGTCGGCTGGCAGGCTGCCTTCATGGCGGTCGGACTGCCCGGGCTGCTGCTCGCCGCCTGGGTCGCCACCTTGCGCGAACCAGTGCGCGGGCTGGTCGACGGGCTGCCGACCCCGCCGACCGCCGAGCCTTTCCGCGGTTTCCTGCAGGAACTGTTTGCGGTCATTCCGCCGTTCACGCTGTTTGCCGCCGCCATGCGCGGTCCACGTGCGCTCGCGGTCAATGTCGGTGCAATCGCGGTTCTAGCCCTGGCTGCTAGCGCGATGATCGCACTGACCGGCGCGACGCTGCAATGGATCTGCATCGGCGTCGGCTATTATGCGGTGTTTTCCTGGGCGAGCTCGCTGCGGCTGCGCGACAAGCCGACCTTTGCGCTCATCTGGGGATCGCCCGCGTTTCTCGTGACGATCCTGGGCTATGGCTGCGTCGCCTTCCTCTCCTATGCGACCACCGCCTTCGGACCGACCTATGCCGCGCAGGTGCTGGGCGAATCGACCGCGCGCATCGGCTTCTGGGTGGGCGGCTTTGGCGCGCTGAGCGGATTTCTGGGCGTGATCCTGGGTGGACGGATGTCCGACTGGCTGCGCACGCGCAGCGAATCCGGTCGGATCATGGTGATCGCCTTTGGCCTCGTCACTCCAGTGATCCCCGTGATCATGGGCTATACCACGGTCAGCGATCCCAATTCGGACTGGGACTTCATCCGGTTCACGATCTGGGTCTCGCTCGCGAACCTGTTTGCAAGCTCTGCGCTGGGTGCTGCGGCTGCCACGACCCAGGATCTGGTGATGCCTCGGATGCGCGGCACGGCGACCGCGACCTTCTTTCTGGCGACGACGCTGTTCGGGCTGGCGCTCGGGCCGTATCTCGCAGGCCAGATGTCGGTGATCTCGGGCAGCCTCTCGACCGGCGTGCTCTCGATCCTCGTGATCGTGCCGGTGGGCCTCACCTTGCTGTTCTACGCCTATCGCAAGGTGCCCCTGGCCGAACGCACCGTGGTCGAGCGGGCGCGCGCAGCCGGCGAGGACGTCTGATCCGCGCCGGGCGGCGCCAGTGGCACCGCCCGGACAAATCGAACAGGTCAGGCGAGCATGCGCACGCCGGGTTCACGATCATAGAAGCGGGTTGCCGCAGCCTTGATGAAATCATCGCCCAGGCCCGTAACACCGGCATCGGGTTCGACCCCCGCCTTGTCGAGCAACGGCTGGGCAGCCTTGCTGGCACCGATCGCCTTCAGATGTCCAAAGGCGTCCATCGCGAACTGCACGGCAGTGCCTTCCTTGAGCAGCATCCGGGTGCCGTCCTCCGACAGCACGATAGCCACGGCATCGAACAGCTGGCTGGGGCTTCCGGCCAGCTGACCATCGGCCTTGCGCAGGCTGCCATCGGCCAGCTTGGCACCGCCGACCTTGGGCGCGACGATGAACACGGTGGCACCTGCGCCTTCGGCCGCCTTGGTCACCTTGGCGAGTTCGCCCGCATCGGTCCCGTCGGCGATCAGAATCCCGATCTTCCTGCCTTTCAGCGTCGCCTTCATGTTCTTGTGGATAGAAAGGGCATCCGACGGTGCCATGTCGACCGGCTTGCGCGCAGGTTCGGCCTTCTTTGGCAGGTCGATATTCAGCCCGTCGGCAACGCGCTGGGCAAGGTCTTCATCCACATTGCGTAAATTGGCGACCATGCGCGCGGGTACCTGATCGAGATCGGCGACCTTCGACAGTTCGAACACGAAGGACGAGGCGATATGCGCCTGCTCGCTTTCGGTCTGCGAACGATAGAACAGACGCGCCTGGCTGTAATGATCGGCAAACAGTTCGGCCCGCACGCGCAGCTTGTCGCCCTGTTCGTCGGGGCCGCTTGCCAGATTGGTGGTGGCAAAGCCCCTGGCGGCGCTCTCACGCGGACCTGCCTCCTCGCCATGATAGGCAAGGCTGTTGGGCTCGTAGTTGGCGCGGCCCTTGGGGACCATGGTCTGCATCATGCCGTCGCGCTGGAAATTGCCGAACGGACAGCGCGGCGCGTTGACCGGGATCTGGTGGAAGTTGGTCGTGCCCAGCCGCGACTTCTGCGTATCGAGATAGCTGAACAGACGGCCCTGCAGTAGCGGATCGTTCGAGAAGTCGATCCCCGGCACGATGTTCGTGGGCAGGAACGCGACCTGCTCGGTCTCGGCGAAGAAATTGTCGACATTGCGGTTCAGCGTCAGCGTGCCGATCACACGAACCGGGATGTCGTCCTCCGGGATCAGCTTGGTCGCATCGAGTACGTCATATGGCTGGGCATCGGCAAAGGCCTGGTCGAACACCTGAATGCCAAGCTCCCATTCGGGGAAATCGCCGCCTGCGATCGCTTCGAACAGGTCGCGGCGGTGATAGTCATTGTCCGCCGCCTGCAGTTTCAGCGCCTCGTCCCAGATTGTCGACTGAAGGCCCAGCTTGGGCTTCCAGTGGAACTTGACGAAGCTCGCCTTGCCGTCGGCATTGACGAGCTTGAAGGTGTGAACGCCGAAGCCTTCCATCATCCGCAAGCTGCGCGGCAGGGTGCGGTCGGACATCGCCCACATCAGCATGTGCGTCGATTCGGGCATCAGCGAGGCCCAGTCCCAGAAGGTATCGTGCGCGCTGCCAGCCTGCGGATAGCCGCGATCGGCCTCCATCTTCACCGCGTGCACCAGATCGGGGAACTTGATCGCGTCCTGGATGAAGAACACCGGGATGTTGTTGCCAACCAGGTCCCAGTTGCCCTCGCGGGTGTAGAACTTGACCGCAAAGCCGCGGACATCGCGCGGGGTATCAACCGATCCAGCGCCGCCGGCGACGGTCGAAAAGCGGACGAACACCTCTGTCTTCTCGCCTTTGGTGAAGACGGCGGCGCGCGTGAGGTCCGAAATGTCGTCGGTGGCCTCGAATACGCCATGTGCGCCGCTGCCGCGCGCATGGACGATGCGCTCGGGGATGCGTTCATGGTCGAAGTGGAAGATCTTCTCGCGCAGCACGAAATCCTCGAGCAGCGTGGGGCCGCGCGCGCCCGACTTCAGGCTGTTCTGGTTGTCCGAGATCGGCATGCCATGGTTGGTGGTGAGCACCGGGGCATCGCCTTGCGCCTGCTGGTGGGTCTCGCCGCCATGGCCGTGCGTCGTCTCATAGGGGGATTTCGTCATGCGTTGCTCCTGCAGTTCGGGGATCAACGCGAGCGCGGGGAATGGGGGAAACGAAATTCAGGCGCGCATTGACCAGGCGCGGTTGCGCCGTTGGGTCATGTACGCGCTACACCGCCATGCGATGCATGCACGGGTTCGAGAAAACACGCTGGCCATTCGGTGGTGCAGCCTGCCGGGCCTGCCGCACACCTCAATCCCGTATTGAGGGCATCGCGCATTCAGGGCAGCAGCAACGTCGATCCGCTGGTGGCCCGAGCTTCGAGATCGCGATGGGCCTGCTCTGCCTGCTCGAGCGGATAGGTCTGGCCGATGGTGACCTTGACCTTGCCCGATCCGATCATCTCCCACAGCCGGGCCGCGCCCGCTGCGCGTTCGGCAGGATCGGCATAATAATCGAACAATGTCGGGCGCGAACAGAACAGCGATCCCCTCGCGGCGAGGACACCCAGCGCGATTCCCGTTACTGGGGCACTGGCATTGCCGTACGAGACGATCAGACCGCGCCTGCCGGTGCTGCCCAGCGAAGCCTCCCAGGTGTCGAGACCGACGCCGTCGAACACCACCCGCACGCCTGCCCCGCCGGTCAGTTCGCGTACGCGGCTGGCGGTATCCTCACGGGTGTAGAAGACGATATGGTCGGCCCCCGCCGCGCGGGCGAGCTCGGCCTTGTCTTCGCTGCTCACCGTTCCGATGACGGTTGCGCCCACGGCCTTCAGCCATTGCACCAGCAACAACCCCACACCGCCTGCCGCCGCATGCACCAGCACCGCGTGGCCAGGCTCGACGCGGGCGCAGCGCTCGACCAGAAACTCGGTGGTGCAGCCCTTGAGCAGCGCCGCTGCGGCAATCTGGTCGGTGATGTGGTCAGGCAGCTTGAACAGGCTGGATGCCGGGACGTTGCGGATATCGGCATAGGCACCGCGCACCGGTCCGAAGGTCGCGACGCGGTCTCCGACGGCAAAGCCGTCAACGCCGTCGCCGACCGCCTCGACCACTCCGGCGGACTCCAGCCCCAGACCGCTGGGAAGATCGACCGGATAGACGCCGCCGCGGTGGTAAGTGTCGATATAGTTGAGTCCGACCGCAGTCTGGCGCAGCGTGACCTCCCCCGGGGCTGGCGCCGGGAGATCGACCGTCTGCCAGCCGATCACTTCAGGACCTCCGGTGCGAGTGAGAATAGCCTGGCGTGCCTGCATGAGCGTCGTTCCTTCCGAAAGAGCCGCCAGGATGCACCCGGCGATGATGGATGTCTGTCCGGACGGCGCCGGCGATGCCCTGCTCATAAGCGAGCATCGCGGTCGTGTCACCGCCGGTGGAGCTGCGCGTCGGCCATCATGCCATGGAAATAGCCGTTACATGGATCGTGTTACCCCTCGCCGCGCTTGGCCGCTGATTCGATGCAGCCTAGCCTGCATCGGGCGCGCCTAACAAAAACCGACCCAGAATCGGCACAGCTGGTCGCGGACTCCCCGGTTCTGGCGGATTCGGACCTATTGTGCGATGCGGCAAAGGCTGGTAAGGCCCGGACCTCTATCGGGCGCAAACGATCAGTCTTACCGGAGTTCAAAGCCCCTCATGCCGACAGCCAAATTCGCGACCACGACTGTCCCGACGCTCGCGACGGGGCAGGATCTTGACTCGGCACCGATCCAGACGGGAGGCCCGCAGCCCGATCTCGAAACATTGGAGCGGTTGAGCCGCTTGAAGGGCCTCAAGCGCTTCCGCTCGATGCTCTCGATGTGGTCGGTACTGACTGACACCGCCTCAATCATCGTCGGATTTTATGCCGCCAGCGCCCTGTATCTGGGAGGGGTGGTAGGTGACCATGCCTCCAACATGGTTGCGGTCTGCGTTCCCCTGTTCCTGATTTTCTCGTTGAGCAATAACGCACACAACACTCGCAAAGTCGACAATCTGTGGTCGGGCATCGGCGCGGCGACGGGCGCGCTGGTGATGGCGGCGAGTAGCCTGCTGCTGATCGCGTTCTTCCTCAAGGTCGGCGCTGAATTCTCGCGCGGCGTGTTCTTTTTTGGCGTGCTCCTCAGCTTGGGTGGAATTGTGGTAGTGCGCGCCGTGACACGCGCCTTTGTCGCCAATCGGATTGACCAAGGCATTTACTCGATTCTTTGCGTTTATGATGGCGTTCCGATGGGGCCCAACCCCGGCTCCGGCGCGATCGACGCCCGGGCGATGGGCCTGCACCCCGATCTGTCGAGCGCAGTTGGCATCAACCGTCTCGGCATGCTCGCCAAGGGCATGGACCGCGTCGTGGTGCATTGCGCACCGCAGGCGCGCCAGGCGTGGGCGATGGCGCTCAAGACGCTGGACGTGCGCTGCGAAATCGTGGTCCCCGAGCTTGACCATTTCGCTGCGCTCAGCATTTCCCGACGTGCGGGCCATACCAGCCTTCTGCTCAACAGCGGTCGTCTGGCTTGGAACCACCAGCTGGTTAAGCGCGGTTTCGATCTCGTCCTGTCGCTCGCCGCGATGCCGTTCCTACTGCCGCTGTTTGCCTTTGTAGGTATCCTCATCAAGCTCGACAGCAAGGGTCCCGTATTCTTCCGTCAGGAGCGGATCGGCCTTGGCAACCGCCCCTTCATGATCTGGAAGTTCCGCACGATGCGGACCGAGATGTGTGACGCCAATGCATCGCGCCTGACATCGCGCAACGATGACCGGGTCACGCGGCTTGGGAACGTCCTGCGCAAGACGAGCATTGACGAGCTGCCGCAGATCATCAACGTTCTGCTCGGCGACATGAGCCTCGTCGGCCCGCGCCCGCATGCCCTGGGTGCCCGTGCTGGCGCGCTGCTCTATTGGGACGTGGACGAGCGTTATTGGGAGCGTCACGTGGTCAAGCCGGGTCTGACCGGACTGGCGCAGGTGCGTGGATTTCGCGGTGCGACGGAAATCGAAGAAGACCTTTCTATGCGTCTGCAATCGGACCTCGAATATGTCACGACATGGAGCCTGCGATCCGACATCCGTATACTGCTGGGTACAGTCACAGTTCTGTTCCACAAGAACGCATTCTAACCAGTCCATATCCGGCGATGATTTGGGAGGTTCCTCGCGCAAGCCAGGGCCCACATTATTGCATGAACAGGCCGCCAATCAGGCGGCGTGATGGCCTGTAGCGACCTTACTGGCTTGTTCTTGATTCCCCGGTGCCTTCGCCGGTCCCGGTGGCGGGCCAGAGGGCGGGACAAGCAGGCCTGAAGTTCACCTTGCCAATTGAGTTTCCCAGTTTTTGCCGATAAGGCGTGACCGCGGTCCGCACCTCATGACGTCAAGCGGCAGTTATTGCCCGACATTCAGGAAGAGCCATCCTTCATGACACACCAGTTTCACCCCACCACCTTGCGCGAATATGACATCCGCGGGATTATCGGCGAGACGCTCGGCGAGGCTGACGCCTATGCCATCGGCCGTGGCTTTGCGACGCTCATCGCGCGGGCGGGCGGCACCTGCGTGGCCGTGGGCTATGACGGCCGGGTGAGTTCTCCCGTGCTCGAGGTCGCGTTAATCAAGGGCCTGAACGACAGCGGCGTAAATGCGATCAGCGTAGGCATGGGGCCCACACCGATGCTTTATTACGCCGAAGCCGTGCTGGAAGAAGCCGATGGCGGCATTCAGATAACCGGCAGCCATAACCCCGCCAATTACAACGGCTTCAAGATGGTCTTCCAGGGACGCCCGTTCTTCGGCGCGGATATCCGCACCCTAGGCGAGATGGCGGCATCGGGGGATTGGGACAGCGGCACCGGAACGTCGCGTTCGATCGACATTCTCGATCAGTATGTCGACCGGCTGGTCGAAGATTTTGGCGGTGCGGCAGCGCGCGTGGGATGGGATTGTGGCAATGGTGCGGCCGGGCCGGCCATCGAGAAGCTGATCAAGCGCCTTCCGGGCGAGCATTTCGCCCTGTTCACCGAGGTAGACGGCAATTTTCCCAACCACCATCCTGATCCTACCGAGGAAAAGAATCTCGCTGACCTCAAGGCGCTTGTCGCCGAGAAGAAGCTGGATTTCGGTGTGGCTTTTGATGGCGATGGCGACCGTATCGGCGCGATCGACGGCCAGGGCCGCGTGATCTGGGGCGATCAGCTGCTCAGCATCTACGCCGAAGCGGTGCTGAAAGATGTCCCCGGAGCCACGATCATCGCCGACGTGAAGGCCAGCCAGGCTTTGTTCGACCGGGTCAGCGAACTGGGCGGCGTTCCGCTGATGTGGAAGACCGGACACAGCCTGATCAAGTCGAAGATGAAGGAAACCGGCTGCCCGCTGGCGGGCGAGATGAGCGGGCATGTGTTCTTCAAGCACCGCTATTACGGCTTTGACGATGCGCTGTATGCCGCAGTCCGCCTGATCGAGGCGCAGACTCTGCTGGGCAAGTCAGTGACGCAGATGCGCGGGGAAATGGCACCGATGATCAACACGCCCGAAATGCGCTTTCAGGTCGATGAAACGCGCAAGTTTGCGGTGGTCGACGAGGTTCTGGCCCGGCTTGCCGCCAGCGGCGCCACAGTCAACGCCACCGATGGCGCGCGCGTCAACACCGCCGATGGCTGGTGGCTGCTGCGCGCCTCGAACACGCAGGACGTGCTGGTCGCGCGCGCCGAGGCCCGCGATGCCAAAGGCCTCCAGCGCCTGATGGAACAGATTGACGAGCAGCTTGCAGCATCGGGACTGGTGCGCGGCGAGACAGTGGGACACTGAGGCACAATCATGTCAGCGATTGCACAATTTCGCGTCGAGCGCGGGATCCTGGTGACCGGTGGTGCTGGCTATATCGGCAGTCATGCCGTCCTAGCGCTGAAGGATGCAGGCTGGAAGGTCTGCGTCATCGACAATTTGGTCACCGGCTTTGCCTGGGCGGTGCCCGAAGGCGTGCCTTTTTATGAGGGCGACATTGCCGATAGCGCCCTGGTCGCCAGGATCATCGCCGAGCAGAATGTCGGCGCAATCCTGCATTTCGCAGGATCGGTGGTAGTGCCGGAATCGGTCAGTGATCCGCTGAATTACTACAGCAACAACACGGTAAAGAGCCGCGCGCTGATCGAGTCGGCGGTGACAGGCGGGGTGAAGCATTTCATCTTCTCGTCGACCGCTGCCACCTATGGCACGCCCGAAACCGAAGGCCCGATCACCGAGACGACCCCGCAAAAACCGATCAATCCCTATGGTACATCCAAGCTGATGACCGAATGGATGCTGCGCGATGTCGCCTCTGCGCACGACTTCAATTACTGCGCGCTGCGTTACTTCAACGTCGCAGGTGCTGACCCGCAGGGCCGCACCGGCCAATCGACCGCAGGCGCAACGCACCTGATCAAGGTCGCAGTCGAGGCGGCGCTGGGCAAGCGCCGCAGCGTCGCGGTGTTCGGCACCGACTTCGATACCCCCGACGGCACCGGGGTGCGGGATTACATTCATGTCAGCGATCTAGCACAGGCGCATGTGCTGGCGCTCGAGGCGCTGATCGACGAGCCCGACCAGTCGCATTTTCTCAACTGCGGCTATGGCCATGGCTATTCGGTGCTTGAGGTGCTCGACGCCGTCGACCGGGTGACCAACATGCAGATCGAACGCCAGTTCTCCGGCCGCCGCGCGGGCGACCCTGCGTCGCTCACCGCAGACAGCCGCGCGATCCGCAGCCGCTTCGGCTGGACCCCGCGCCACGACGACCTCGATACCATTGTCACCCACGCGCTTGCATGGGAACGGTATTTGAGTCAGAGATTGCGATGACGGTACCCAATCTTCCCAACTAGTTCTCTGGATCTGAAGTAAGCATCACTGTCTATACCCCGCACTGCCGATGGTTGGGGAGGGGTAATAATGGCGGGTAGACAGGCTGATTTGGATGTATTGATAGCGGACCACCGTTTTTTCGAAGCGCATGTTCGCCGCCCCAAAACGCCATGTGTGGACGACCCCTGCGGCGCA
>NZ_JROG01000015.1 GCF_000786215.1 Sphingomonas sp. 35-24ZXX | reverse complement strand
GTTGATGAAGGTGATCTTGGTCGCAAGGAAGGCGTTGGCGGCGTATTTGATCACCTCGGACGTGCGCCGCGAGGTGAACAGGATCGGCGATTCGTTGAGGTACAAAGGCTGGTAGATCTCGCGCATATAGCCGCGCGCCCATTCGACCTCGGTGCCGACGACGATGCGGTCGGGGCGCTTGAAATCGCCGATCGCCGCGCCCTCGCGCAGGAACTCGGGATTGGAGACGACCTCGAAATCGGCATCAGGCGCGGTCTGGCGAATGATCTTCTCGACCTCGTCGCCGGTGCCCACCGGCACGGTCGACTTGGTGACGATGACGCAGCGCTTGGCAATCGATTCGCCGATCTCGCGCGCGGCGTCGCGCACATAGCTCAGGTCCGCAAAGCCATCGCCGCGCCGCGAGGGCGTGCCCACCGCGATGAAGATCGCATCGGCGTCTGCCACGCTCGAGGGCAGATCGGTGGAAAACGACAGGTGCCCGGCGCGCACATTCTTGGCGACCAGGGATTCCAGCCCGGGCTCGTAGATCGGCATGATCCCGGCGAGCAGCGATTCGATCTTGGCCGGATCCTTGTCGACGCACACCACGTCATGACCGAAATCGGCAAAGCAGGCGCCCGATACCAGGCCGACATAGCCCGAACCAATCATCGCAATCTTCATAAGGGGGATAATCTCCACAAAAATCGGACTTCGCCTAGTGGGCTATGATTGAGACATTATTTGAGTGATCCGAGCAGGTCAATTTCTAAGGCTTGGGCGATTTCAATTTCAGTGTCGGTGCACTTCGAGCAGCTTTGATGTTTCAATAAGCTCTAACGATCCATTTTGACAACGCTCCATTACCAAGCCCAATACTAGCCCAATCCTTATCACATTGATTTTATAACAATTCGACGAATATTGTGCGGATAAGTTTTATCAAAATACTTAAAATATTTTTTAGTTCACTCTCGGACTACCTTGGAATTCCCAAAGCTTAAAATCGTTGATTCATAGATAGCCAACTTTTGTCTAGGCTGACGATGGAGGCGGACTGCCGGAGCGAGCTTGATAGCTGGCTTGCGCCGTTTTCCGCGGCGCTGCGGAACAAGACGTGCCGACGGGATGTGCCCAGCTTACACTGCGGGGCTGACTGGCCCCCGAGATCGCAAGAGAGTGCAGCCGATCGCGGCGTCGGACGGCGAGGTCAGCTACGACCGGCTTCATCACTTCGTTTGCAATGGCGTCTGGGACGAAGCTTCGCTCGTGGCGGGATGTCTTGCAGAGGCCGATCGGCAGGTTGGGGGCGATGAAGCTTGGCTGTTCATCGACGTGCATGTGGGCTGCGAGCGTACCGGACCAAGCCCGAGATCGCATTGGCCGAGATTGCAAGGGTCCGTAACGTTGGCGTCCGCTTCGACGGTGTCCGTTCCAATACGTCTACCGTCTTTCCGCATTTTTCCAGAAGGGCTTGAGCAACCGCGACCTCGCCTGGACGGTTGGCATCCTGCTCGAGCAGAAGTTTTCCCCCGCCGATGTCCGCAAGGCCTTTCCCATCGCCGCGCAGGGAAGGCTAGAAACAACATGACACCCGATGCGACCTCACAATCGGCGAGGAGCACCCTCGACGCAAAACAATGGCGCCATGTAGGTTGGCGGCGCGGCATAAAGGGCAAACTATTAGCCCGGTTCGCTGAGGTTCGCCTGCGTATTGGAGACAGGCCGCCGCAATCGATACACGATATGAGCGCTCGGCACCTGCCGGGCGAGCAACTCTAACTTGTAGGCGAGCATGGCAAGACCGGCGAGCGCAAGTATTACCTCTCGAACCTGCTGGCCGGCACGCCGATCAAGCACTGACCAGCGCCATCAAGGCCCGCTGGTTTTCCGAGCGGGCCCACCACCGAACCGGGCGTGCCATTGATCAGACTGGCTATTATTGACCGCCTCACCCGACTGCCGGATAAACTGCTCCCTCAACACGTACTCCGAAATACCGTTCATTCGAACCAAATTCAGCATTAATAGGCTAGTAACTCGGATGAAAAAGCTCAGCCTAGACCACCTAAAAAAAAGCTGACCCCGGACTGGCATATACCGCCACACCCTGACTGCGGCGCGGCCTCATTAGATATGTATGCAAGTTTTTGCTAAAACAGCTTTGAAGTTAATTTACAACGCCGCTCATTGATCCAAAGAACCAGAGCATGCTTTCATTTTGAATAATTTATTTTATATAGCCGATCATCTGTTCGATTGCCGTCGAAACAAACGCGTTTAGCATTCACCGAGCCATCACGAATGCATTTTTCACCTCTATCTACAATTGCGACGGCCGACAGCGGGCTGCCTGCACAATACGCTCTGTCAGCTACGGCTTACCAAGAAATTGATCCGTGGCGGATGCAACTGAACACCTTGGTTTAGCGAAGCTCTTGCAATGGCCTGCCCGGGGTCGCACGGTGCATAAATGCGAACCGATCTCGACCATCTACCCGGCCGAAAGCAGCAGGACCTACACGGCGCAGTGCATATCCTGTTCGAGGAGTTTTTGGCCGCGACCAGCGGAACTACAGCGCCTTGGAAAAAGCAGGGTCGCATTCTCAAGGTCATTCTCTACGGCAGCTATGCCCGCGGTGACTGGGTCGATGATCCCATCGGAGGCTATAAGTCGGATTATGATCTGCTCGTAGTGGTCAATGACGCACGGCTGACCGATGTCGTGGACTATTGGGCTGCCGCCGATGACCGGTTGATGCGCGAGATGACGATTGCGCAGACACTGACCGCGCCGGTTAGCTTCATCGTTCACAGCCTCAAGGATGTGAACAAGCAGCTCGAGCAGGGGCGGCCGTTCTTCACTGATATCGTGTCCCAGGGCATTGCGCTTTATGAGGCCGAGGGTTTTCCGTTTGCGTCCTCGACCAAACTCGATCCTTACACTGCACGCACCGAAGCGCAGAAGCATTTTGACCATTGGTTTTCTTTGGCGGACCATGCACTCAACCTTGCGCGAGTAAGCAAGGGCAATGGAGTCAATCGTGATGCTGCATTCATGCTACATCAGGCAACAGAGCGCACCTATCATTGCACCATGCTGGTCTTGACTCTGTACAGTCCGAAATCCCACAAGCTGGGCTTTCTGCGCAGTCATGCAGAAGAGATCGCGCCCGAGCTGATAAAGGCCTGGCCACGCGATGATAAGTTTAGTCGCCGCTGCTTCGAACTGCTGCGACAGGCTTATGTCAATGCTCGTTACTCCCCCCACTACAAGATCAGCGACGAGGAGCTGGCCTGGCTCGGTGAACGCGTTGCTATTTTGCAGGGTCTAGTCCGAGACGTTTGCAGGCGTCGCCTTGGTTTGGACGGGTAGGATTTGGTGGTGTTGACCCTCGTGGGTTCGTGATCAGTTGGCCAGCAGGTCGAGTGCAAAGGCACGGATTTCTTCGCCCATGTCGTCGCGGGCGAGTGCGATCGCGAGGTTCGCCTGGACATAGCCCACCTTCGATCCGCAGTCATAGCGCTTGCCGGCAAAGGTCACGGCGTGGAACGGCTGGGTGCCGATCATCCGCGCCATCGCATCGGTCAGCTGGATTTCTTCGCCTGCGCCCTTTTCCTGGTTTTCGAGCGTGCGCATCACTTCGGGCTGCAAGATGTAGCGACCCGAGATGATGAGGTTCGACGGTGCGTCCTCGACCTTGGGCTTTTCCACCAGACCGGTGACCTCGGTGATGTCGCCATCGCGCGCACCCGGCGCGATCACGCCATAGCTCGACACCGTCTCGCGCGGGACCTCGAGCACGCTGATCAGGTTGCCACCCAACCGGTTATAGGCTTCGACCATCTGCTTCATGCAGCCGGGCGAGCCGACCATGAACTCGTCGGGCAGAAAGATCGCGAACGGTTCGTCGCCGACGATCGCGCGTGCGCACCAGATCGCATGGCCCAGCCCCAGAGGTTCCTGCTGGCGGACATAGGCGCAGTTGCCCGGACCCAGCCGCGTGGGTTCCAGCACCTCGAGCGACTTGCCGCGCTCTGCCATCGTCTTTTCAAGCTCGAAAGCGATGTCGAAATGGTCTTCGATAGCGCTCTTGCCGCGCCCCGTGACGAAGATCATCTGCTCGATTCCCGCCTCGCGCGCCTCATCGACCGCGTACTGGATCAACGGACGATCGACGATCGGCAGCATCTCCTTGGGGATGGCCTTGGTCGCGGGAAGGAAACGGGTGCCAAGCCCGGCAACCGGAAACACTGCTTTGCGGATGGGCTTCATAATTTAGACTCTCTCAACAGACATTTGGAGAGCGACCCGATTCTTTTTTCGGCGAATTGCCAGTTGGATCGGCGATATACATTCGAGTTAATGACTTGGGTAGAAAAATGTGGCTGTAATCAGTCATATAATCCGTCATCGATCGGCATTCATCATAAGGGCAGATATGTTTAGCGCGAGGCTGATGGCGCGCGCTTTTCCGCAGGCCTTTGGCCTGCTCCCGAGGGCGCGGCATTGTCACGCTAGGGGCCCCGCATGCACACTGAACCGGTGTCCCCGATGCGCATGTGCAGGCGTTGACAGCCGACAAGCCCCGGCTTTCCGCCTGCTTGTGTCATTTTGGTCAACGACGCCTGATGTTCAGGGTGCGGTTTGAGTTGTCTGGCGCAACTTCGCTTACCGCTCGGCTTTGATTTGACAGATTTGATAGAGGGAAAGCTGGGCGGCTGTGCCGTGACGGTTTGAAGGTCGAGAGAGGTTCTTGCCCTGCCGTCATGGAGGTTTTCCCATGAACATGCAGATTACAGCTTCGCAGGCCCAGGTCACCGGCGGGTACAAGGTCGACGTCTCACGCGGTGAAAGAGTGGGGCGGGTGTCGTCGGAATGGTTCTCGCGGCCCGATGACCAGAGGTTCCTATCCCTGGATGATCTGGCAAAGTCCGTCCGGCAACGCGCCGAGCGGAGCAGGACGCGGGTGGTCGACACGTCAGCCATCCATGTCGAGGCTAGCCGCGATGATCCCGAGCGCCTTGCGCTCATCCTCCCCGGCGCAGATGCGCCCATCACCCCCACACACTGGAGCTTTGGTCAGCTGGCAGCGCAGGTCGCAGCCCCTGCTGCCTATCTGCGCCAGCTCCCGGCGCCGCTTGCGGCCATCAATCTACAATATGGTCTCAACTCCAGCCGGGCCGAGCATATCAAGACACTCGAAACTGGAGATGGCCAGCGGACAGACCTGCGCGCGGTGACCGGACCCCATTACGGGCGAATCTATGACCATGAGCTTGTCGAAGCAGTCCAGCGGATTGCAGGCAACGGTACCGGCGATACGCGCTGGAAAGTGCCCGGCGTTCTCGACTGGTCGACAGGCATCTACAACCCCCATGTCGATGTCCGCCGTGACACGACCACTTTGTATGCGTCCGACCGCGACGTGTTCCTGTTTCTGGTCGATGATCTCAACCCGATCGAGGCCGGCAACCTGCCCGATGGCTCACCCGACCTGTTCTTCCGGGGCTTTTACTGCTGGAATTCGGAAGTGGGGGCGCGGACGCTGGGTGTTGCGAGCTTCTATCTACGCGCGGTCTGCCAGAACCGCAATCTGTGGGGTGTCGAGGATTTTCAGGAAATCTCGATCCGCCACAGCAAATATGCGGCAACCAGGTTTGCGCATGAGGCAGCCCCTGCTCTGATCAATTTCGCGAATTCCTCACCCCAGCCCTTCATCAATGGGATCCGGGCCGCGCGCGAACACATCGTTGCTCGGTCCGACGAGGATCGCAGTGAGTTCCTGCGCGCCCGCGGCTTCTCGCGCGGCGAAGCCAGCCGGATCATCGAAACCGTGCTGGCAGAGGAAGGCAGGCCCCCTGAATCCGTCTTCGACTTCGTCCAGGGCATCACTGCCGTAGCCCGCAGCAAGACCCATCAGGATGCACGGCTCGACATGGAAGCACGGGCCAAGAGGCTGTTCGATCGCGTTCACTGACCGTTCCCACGTATCCCACACTGCTTGAGCCTGGCGCCGTCCTTTCCAAAAGGGAGAGGGCAGCGCTTTGCTTCGTGACGGAAAAAGGGTCGGAGAGAGAGGCTCGCCGGACTGTCCGTCATGGAGACCCATCATGACCAAGTCGCTTCCCAAGCTCGTGCTCAGCGCCTCGCGCGACATTCCCTTCTCCCAGCTCGTCCTCAGCCAGAAAAACGTCCGCAGGGTCAAATCCGGCCTGTCGATCGAGGACCTGGCCGAGGACATCTACAGGCGCACCCTGCTGCAGAGCCTAAACGTGCGGCCCATGCTCGATGAGCATGGCAACCCTTTAGGCATGTTCGAAGTGCCCGCCGGCGGTCGCCGCTTCTGTGCCCTTGAACTGCTGGTGAAGACCGGGCGGATGCATCGCGACCAGCCCGTGCCGTGCGTGGTGCGCGAGACCGGCAGTGCCGAGGAAGACTCGCTCGCCGAGAACATCATGCGGGTCGGCTTGCATCCGCTCGACCAGTTCAGGGCATTCCGCGCCCTGATCGACGCTGGTCTTTCCGAGGACGATATCGCGGCGCGGTTCTTTGTCTCGGTCTCGACCGTGCGACAGCGCCTGCGGCTCGCATCGGTATCACCTGCGCTGCTGGATGTTTACGGTGAAGACGGCATGACGCTTGATCAGCTGATGGCCTTCAGCGTTACCGACAATCACGTGCGCCAGCAGCAGGTCTGGGACCAGATCAACCAGGCTAGCCATGCCCCTGCATACTACATCCGTCGCCTGCTGACCGAAGACGCGATCAGTTCATCGGATCGGCGCGTGCGCTTCATTGGCGTGGAGACCTACCTTGCAGCCGGTGGCGATGTGACACGCGACCTGTTTTCCAGCGATGAGGAAGGTTGGCTCCAGGACCCGGCGCTTGTTGAACAGTTGGTCACCGCAAAGCTCGAGCAGCAGGCAAACGCCCTTCGTGCCGAAGGGTGGAAATGGGTCGAGGCCGCGGTCGACCTGCCGTATGGCTGCGAGAACGGCAAGCGCCGGATCTCCGGCCAGACCGTTGACCTGACCGATGACGAGCAAGACAGGCTGCAGGCTCTCGGTGCCCGCTATGATGCACTGGGCGAGGAATATGGCGACGTCATCGAACTGCCCGAAGAGGTCGACGCGACGCTGGCGAGCATCGAGGCCGAGATTGCGGCGCTCACCTGTCGGCCCGTCGTCTACGCGCCTACGGACATGGCGCGGGCGGGCGTCTTTGTCTCGCTGACACACACCGGCAAGCTGCGCGTCGAAAAGGGCTTTGCGCGGCCCGAGGACGAAGGTTCAGCGCAAAGCCAAGACCCGGGCTCCTTCAGCGGCGGGACAGTTCCGGCGTCGGGCGGGCCCAGCGAGCATGATCCTGATGCGGACAGGGACAAGGTTCGCGCTCTTCCAGACCGCCTGATCAGCGAACTCACGGCGGCGCGCACCGTGGCGATCCGCGATGCTCTGGCCCAGGCGCCCCTCACCGCCTTTCTAGCCTTGCTGCACGCATTGTGCCTATCGGTGTTCCGCTTCAATACCCATGCCGGATGTATCCAGATCGCAGTAACTCAGGTCTGGCTCGGCACCATAGCCCCAGACCTTCGCGAGACAGGCTGGAGCAAAAGTGTCCAGCAGCGGCACGATCACTGGGCAGAGCGCTTGCCTGACGACACCTCGTGCTTGTGGGATTGGCTCGCGGGGCTGGACACCGACGAGCAGATGGAGCTGCTGGCGCATTGCGTATCGTTGGGCGCCAACGCCCTGGTCGAACCGGTCAAGGGTCATGAAGGACGTGTCAGTGCGCACGCGGTGGCGCAACGTCTTGCCGCCGCCGACCTGCTGGCAGCCCATCTCGATCTCGACATGGCGCGCACCGGCTGGGCCCCGACCGTCGGCAACTATCTGGGGAGGGTCCCCAAGCCAAAAATCATCGAGGCCGTTCGCGAGGCTCGGGGTGATGAGGCAGCTGCGCTCATCACGCACCTCAAAAAGGGGGACATGGCCCGCGAGGCAGAACGGCTGATCGAGGGAGCTGGCTGGTTGCCCGAGCCTCTGCGCGTCGCGCATCACGGGCCTTCGGCCGAAGGCAGCGGAATCCCTGCATCGATCGAAGACGGTCCGGAGGACGTTCGCGCAGAGCTGCCCATCGCGGCGGAATGACGCTGGGCGCGGGGTAGCCTGCGGCTGCCCCGCCAAGCCTCAACCTCATCGCATTGAAGGAGCCAGATCATGGCCATCCCGCACCATGTCCGCGCCAATTTCGACACCCTTGTCAGGGCCGCCAGGGACGGCAACCTTGCCCTGATGGAATGCACCGCCGTCACAAACGGCGAGCCGCGCTATGTGCTGTGCGCCGTTGGACGCACTGATCACGCTTATGTGATGACCCCGTTCGGGCATCTCGCGCTAGGCAATCCCTTCGAGGATTATCTGCCTCCTGCCTGACCACCGGCCCGGAGCTGATTTTTCGTCCGCCCCTCCCGTTCAAGGAAATCAACATGCACACCCTTCCTGTGGCGGGCGCAGCCATGCGCCCGCCTGGCATCACTTGCTCTGACGTGAGCCTATCTTGTCCCACAACAGTGGCTTGTGCTCCTGTTGGCCCCCCAGCCACAGCATGCCCCGCGCCCGCAAGACCCCATGGCGATCCATGCCCGTCCCCTTTTGTCGAAGAGCAGGCACGCACAGCGCGGAAATGGAAAGAAGCCTGGAAAGCTCGCCCGATGGTCTCGCCCTTGGCCCTCCGGTATGATCCTTGCCAAACTTGCGTGCCGATGATCATCCATTCCGCAGGCCGTACTTTGATGAGCCGCCTGGCTGGTCAGATATTCTGCCAGACTTGGCAAACCAGGAAAACGAAAGGCGGTGCCTCATGAGACGCACAACAAGCCTTGCTGCCATGGTCTCGCAGCAACTTTCCCGAAACGCTCTGGCCGCATGCCGCCACTACCTGCCTGCCGGCAGACGTGAGGGCAGATACTGGATGGTTGGCAATGTCGCGGGCGATCCGGGGCGCTCGCTCTACGTGCGCCTGATCGATAGCGATCGCGGCAGGGCCGGAAACTGGGTCGATGCGGCAACCGGTGAGCATGGCGACCTGCTCGATCTGATCCGTCTCAACCAGCAGTGTTCCAGCATCGCAGATGCCATGCGCGAAGCGCGGCACTTCCTCGGAATGTCCCTGCACAACCTCGAGACTATAAGCGCCCGGCCCCCAGTCCCGGCACAACGGCTTTCCTCGAGCGCTGCAGCAAGACGGCTATTTGCAGCGTCACACCCCATCGTCGGCACTCTGGTAGCCCGCTACCTTGAATCGCGCGGCATCAGGCAGACGAGCGACCTCGATGCGCTGCGCTTTCATCCGCGCTGCCTGTATCGGCCCTCGCCCGACGACAAGACCGGTATTGCCCGCGCCTATCCCGCGCTCATTTGTGCGGTGACCGATGATGGCGGCCAGCAGACAGGGGCGCAGCGCACCTGGCTCGATCCATCCGGAACAGCAAAGGCCACAGTTGCATCACCGCGTCGGTCGCTCGGCCAAATCGCTGGCCATGCGATCCGTATCGGAACACCGGATGGCATTCTGGTTGCCGGCGAAGGGCTCGAGACGATGCTTTCGCTTCGCGAAGCGCTACCAGGATTGCCGGTCCAGGCTGCAACCTCTGCGACCCATCTCGCCGCCATGTCTCTGCCCGCACGAACGGTCCGCCTGTATGTCGCGCGTGACCGCGACCCTGCCGGTGACGCGGCCTTTGCAGCACTGACAAACCGGACGCAGTCGGTAGGGATCGAGATCCTGCCGCTGGTGCCGCGCCTAGGCGATTTCAACGAGGATCTTGTCGCTGGAGGTCCACTGGAGCTTGCGAAACGATTGCTCGGCCAGCTTCATCCCGATGATGCAAGGCGTTTTGGGCCGACGTAGAACCGGCAGCAACGCGTTGCGCCATGAGTGGCAGGCCCTTAGCGGGACCTTCGCCAGGAGCGCCTGGCAGCCCAGCCTTCAAATGAGGGCGATCCGGTTGACCGGCTGGGGATCGGGCGCAATGGCCATGCACCGGCTATTTTCCGGCGGCTCGCACGAACAAGTCCTTGGGGACCCATTCATCCTCGCCTTTCCATCGCGAAGCAAAATAGCCGCCGCCTGGCCATCCTGCGCTGCGCTTCGGTCGTTGGTGTTGCACAGCTGAACAGCTGTCACAGGATGCGCCCGATCCCCATTGCCGGTCCGGGTGATCGCCGGAAGGCCGGGCAGGGTGCCCGGCACAGATGGCGAAGGACCAGACCATGAACGACGACCCACACCATTCGGAACCCGGCTATGAGGTATCTCCCACCGGACATCTGCTCGATGAGCTTGCCCTATTCGGCTATCGACGCTTCTCAGACGAGCCTGATCCCCGCCCCCTTCCCGATGACAGGTTGGCGACCGCCGGGATCGCCGACATGTTCGATGCGCTGATCGCCACCCTGATCGACACCAGGCTCGAACCCGACCTTGAGGATCTGTGCTGGCAGCTCACCAACCTGTTCCACCGGGCACAGGCCAGGCTCCAGCGCGAACTCGACGACAACGAGGACGCCCAGAAGCGCGCGCAGCGCGAGCAGGACGGTTCGGAAGTCAAGTCGGTCGAACTCGAACGGCTGATCAGCGAAGGCATCTCGCTGATCGAGCGGCGCAACACTCTCGAGTTCCTGCGCGAGGCCGCATCCGACCAGTTCGAAACCCATTTCCGCAAGGCCTGGACGCCCAGGAGCGGATCGCTTGTCAACCATCGTACCCTGACCGCAAGCGTGATCGACAGCCGCGACTTTCTGGCTGCCAAGCGCAGGTCCGAAACCGAACCGCTCCTGCCGACGGGCACCCGCATCGCCTTTACTGCGGGACCTGCCTACGACGATCACCGCAAGATATGGGCAGCGCTCGACAAGGTTCTGGCAAAATATCCCGACATGGTCCTGTTCCACGGAGGAAATCCCACAGGCGGCGAACACATTGCAACGCTCTGGGCACGCAATCGCAAGGTCGCCCATATTCCCTTCCGCCCTGACTGGGACAGGTTCCAGAAAGCGGCCCCGTTTCGGCGCAACGACGCCATGCTCGGCACCCTCCCCAAGGCGGTCGTGGCGTGTCCCGGCAATGGCATCAACGCCAACCTGGTCGACAAGGCGCGCAAGATGGGCATTGTCGTCTGGTCGATCGAATGATCAGGCGCACACCAGTGCACCCTAGTGTCGATTTCGGCAGCCCGGCTGCACCGGTGCCCCGCCATGGCATGCCTCAGCCAGTTGTCGACCAGAGCCTTGGCGCAGCCGTGGCGGAACTCTGGCTGCTCCCGTAAGCCCGCTGACCCTTTGGTCTACGGCGCTGTTCGACTGCTCAGGTTGTGGCGCTTTGCCAGCCTCGTGCAGGAAGTTGTTAACCTTATTTAAGCATCCGCATGGTTAGTCCTGCGCAGGTGGGCCGAGGAGGCCAGACCTTGCAGGGGCAAGACAGTCAAGATGAGCATTGCCAACTGGAATCCAGCCAAGCTGACGCTCGTGGTCGACCTCGACGACACGCTGATCAGCACCGATACCCTGCTGGAGAACTTCTGGCTGGCTTGGTCGGTCCAGTGGCGAACGCCGATCGAGGCGCTAAAGACGTTGGCCAAGGGCAAGCTTGCACTCAAGCAGAAGCTGCACGACATCAGCGCCATCGACCCTGCAAGGCTCCCTTACAATCCCGACGTCCTCGACGTGATCACGCAATGGCGGTCGCGTGGTGGCCGAGTTGCGCTGGTGACAGGGGCAACGCAGCAGATGGCCGATGCGGTGGCCGAGCACCTTGGCATCTTCGATGCCGCGCACGGCTCGTGCGATGGCATCAATCTCACCGGGGCGAAAAAGGCGCAGTTCCTCGACGCAACCTTTGGCCCTGCCGGCTACAGCTATATCGGCGATGCGCCTGCCGACCTTGCGATATGGCAGGGCGCAGCCGGCGCCATCACCCTCAATTCCAGCAAGGCGTTTCAGGCGAGGGTCGAGACACTGGTCGCCGATGCCATTCATCTGCCTGCCCGCAAGGCCGCTGTAAGCGATTATCTCGAGGCCATGCGGCCGCACCAGTGGCTCAAGAATGTGCTGGTCTTCCTGCCGATGCTCGCCGCGCATCGGCTCGATCTCGTCACCGCATTGCAGGCGGTCCTCGGCTTTGTCGCGTTCAGCCTTGTGGCGTCGGCCACCTATATCCTCAACGATCTGCTCGATCTGTCGGCCGATCGCGCTCACCCGCGCAAATGCCAGCGCCCCTTCGCATCGGGACGGATCCGGCTGATCCACGGCACATGGATGATCCCGGCGCTTGCCATATTGGGCGCACTGGTCGCACTGGCGGGCGGGCTGGAGCTGTTTGCGGTGCTCGTTGCCTACACGATGCTGACCGTGCTCTATTCGGTGAAGCTCAAGCGCCTGGCGATGATCGATATCTGCGCGCTCGCCACGCTCTACACGCTGCGCATCCTGGCGGGCAGCGCCGCCACCGGCGTGCCATCGTCCTTGTGGCTGCTGGCGTTCGCGACCTTCTTCTTCTTCTCGCTGGCCGCGGTCAAACGCTATGCCGAACTCGTCGATGGCGTCGCTTCTGGCCGAGCTATGGCGACAGGCCGAGGCTATCATGTCGATGACCGCAGCATCGTCGCCAACATCATGGTGTCGTCCGGCCTGATTTCGATCCTGGTTCTGGCGCTCTACGCGAATTCGGAGCCGGTGCAGAAGCTCTACCATTATCCCGAGTTCCTCTGGGGCGTGTGCCTGGTGCTGCTGTACTGGACCAACCGGGTGGCACTGCTCACCCATCGCGGCGAGATGCACGACGATCCCGTGGTCTTCGCGATGCGCGACCGGACCAGCTTGTGCTGCGTGATGATCGTCGGCCTGCTCGCTTTGGCAGGCGCCGTGGCATGACAGGCCTTGCGCTGGTTCTGGCCTATGCGGGCTTTGCCGCCATCGCGATCCTCGCCAATCTCGCGAGCCAGCGGCTGATGCTGGCTGCGCTCCCGAATGTCTATGTGCTCGCGCTGGCAACCGGAACGATCATAGGCCTGCTGGTCAAATACGCGCTCGACAAGACCTGGATCTTTGCCGGCGCGCAGCATGCGCGCGCGGGCGAAGCCGGCACCTTTGGCCTCTATGCGATCACCGGTATTGTCACTACGCTGATCTTCTGGGGCGCCGAAGCCGCCGCCTGGCTGGTCTGGCAGACGCATATGGCGCGCGAAGCCGGCGCCATCGCCGGGCTGATGATCGGCTATGTCGTCAAATACCAGCTCGACCGGCGCTATGTGTTCACGCAGCAGATGCCAACCCAGGCTGCGGCCGATGCCACATAACGCATCGCTGGCAGGCTGGGGCCGCTTTCCGGTGCGCGACTGCACCGTCTGGCAACCGACAACATCGCAAGGGCTGCACGAGACTTTGCCCCCGCTTCCCGCGTCCATCGCGCGCGGCAACGGCCGCTCCTATGGCGATGCCAGCCTGAACCCTGATGCCACCATCGACATGCTCAGGCTCGACCGGCTGATCGCGTTCGATGAAGGCACGGGAATGCTGACCTGCGAGGCGGGCGTGCTGCTGTCGGATATCGTGACCGCGTTGGTGCCGCGTGGATGGTTTCCTCCGGTCACGCCCGGAACGCGGATGGTGACCATCGGCGGCATGATCGCCAGCGACGTGCATGGCAAGAACCACCATGTCGCAGGGTCGTTTGGCGACCATGTCGACTGGGTTGATCTCGATCTGGGCGATGGCCGCGTGCTGCGCTGCTCGCCGTCCGAGCATGCCGAACTGTTTGCGGCAACCTGCGGCGGCATGGGGCTGACCGGCATCATCGTGCGCGCCGCCTTTCGCATGCTCAAGATCGAGACCGCCTATATGCGCCAGCGCACACTGCGCGCCGCAAACCTGGAACAGGCGCTGGCCGTGTTCGAACAATCGCAAGGGTCCACCTATTCGGTGGCCTGGATCGATTGTCTGGCGACTGGCAAGGCGCTCGGCCGCTCGGTGATCCTGCTCGGCGAGCACGCCAGGGTCGCAGAGCTGGACGAGCGCACCCGCGCTGACCCGCTGCACAGGGCCGCGCGCAAGCCCAGATCCGTTCCGATCGACTTTCCTGATTTTGCGCTCAGCGGGTTCAACGTGAAGCTGTTCAATCAATTCTATTACGCGATGCAGCGGCCCGGCGACGCCTTGGTCGGGCTCGATCCCTATTTCTATCCGCTCGACGCGCTGACCGATTGGAACCGGATCTATGGCCGCCAGGGCTTCGTGCAATATCAGTGCGTATTGCCGCTGGCCACCAGCGAGGCGGGGCTGCGCCGCCTGCTCGCGGCCATCTCGGCAGCCGGCGCCGGATCGTTCCTCGCGGTGTTGAAGCGCATGGGCCCTGCCTCCTTCGGCATGCTCAGCTTTCCGATGGAAGGCTATACGCTCGCACTCGATTTTCCGGCCACGCCCGCCAATTTCGCCTTGCTCGAGACGCTCGACTCCATCACCGCCGACCATGGCGGACGCGTCTATCTCTCCAAGGATGCGCGCATGCCGCCGCAGATGGTGACGCAAGGCTATCCGCGGCTCCCCGAATTTCGGGAACTGCGCTCGCGCTACGGTCTCGACCAGCGCTTTTCCTCCCTGCTCTCGCAACGATTGGGTCTTTGAACATGCTTGCCTCTCCCGTTCTGATCCTGGGCGCCCGCTCGGATATCGGCCGTGCCCTCGCGCGAGGCTATGCCGCGCAGGGCTGCCAGGTCATCCTGGCGGCGCGCGGCGACATCAGCGCCGATTCTACCGACCTGGCGCTGCGCACCGGCGCAAAGGTGCGTGCGGTCAGCTTCGATGTGATCGACGGCCAGCCGGATGCCTTTTTCGAAGCGCTGGGTGTGGTGCCCGGCACGGTGGTGATGGTTGTGGGGCTGCTTGGGGATCAGGCAGAGTCTGCTGCTGACGATCTGGCGGCCGCGCGCGTGATGGACAGCAATTATGCCGGACCCTCGCGCTATCTGCTCGCCGCGGCCCGCCGGATGGCCAATGTGCCCGATGCCTGCATCATCGGCATCAGCTCGGTCGCAGGCGAGCGCGGACGGGCCTCCAACTTCGTCTACGGGTCGGCCAAGGCGGGGTTCACCGCCTTTCTCTCGGGCCTGCGCAACGCGCATGCCAGGACCGGCCTCCATGTGATGACGGTCAAGCCCGGCTTTGTCCGCACGCAGATGACCGCAGGGATGAAATTGCCCCTGGCGGTCACCGCCGAGCCTGAGCAGGTGGCAGATGCCATCATCCGGGCGCAGGAGAGGAAGACCGACGTGATCTACACGCTCGGCCGCTGGCGGCTGATCATGGCGATCATCCGCGCCATCCCCGAGCCGATCTTCAAGAAGCTCTCGCTCTGACCGGCTGACCCAGTCTGACGCACCCGTCGGCTGCAAGAACATTCCCCCAGTTGCACTGGCCGCATTCCGCCGTT
>NZ_JROG01000014.1 GCF_000786215.1 Sphingomonas sp. 35-24ZXX | reverse complement strand
CGCCCTCCTTCACCTTGGCCTTGGTATACTTCACGCTCCAGCGAGCATCGCGATCTTTCTGGCGTAGCTTGGCAGGCCTTGCCTTCCAGCGCTCCGGGATCCGGCCTTCCCTGATCGCCGCCTTCTCGTCCTCGGTGTTGCGCTGCTTGGGTGCCGGCACAACCGTGGCGTCGATGATCTGTCCGCCCATTGCCAGATAGCCCCGGTCGGTGAGCGCCGCATCGAAGCGGGCGAAGAGCTTGTCGATCGCCTTCGCCTTGACCAGGCGCTGGCGGAACAGCCACACCGTCGTTGCATCGGGCACCGTGCCATCGAGCCCAAGCCCCAGGAACCGCTGGAACGACAGCCGATCCTTGATCTGGAACTCGGTCGCCTCGTCCGAGAGCGAGTACAGCGCCTGGAGCACCAAGATCTTGAACATCAGCACTGGATCGAACGGTGGTCTGCCGCCCTTGCCGCGGGCAGTGCGCCGCAGTGCTGCCACCAACGGTCCGCGGAACACCTCAAAGTCGACGACCGCCGCGAGACGCTCCAGCGGATCACCCGCCGCGCTCAGCGCCTCGTATCGGTCCGAAAGGTCAAAAAAGCCCAGCTGCCCAACCATCTCCGTCTCCGCTCATCCGCAAAGGCAGTGAAGCAATTCAAGCCGCTACGCGCCAGCAGTTTTTCGAGGCGTCCAGATGGGTCAGCTCGCGCACGACACGGTGCCCGGAGATCGGGGTATCCGGCACCGCTGCCGGGCACTCCTTGGTCACGTCATCGACCACGTTGAGGACCCGGAACCGCCTGCTAGATGCTGCGCGACAATTTAGATCAGAATGGCGGCATGGGTCTGTCGGGACA
Organism: Sphingomonas sp. 35-24ZXX; assembly: GCF_000786215.1. Classification (GTDB taxonomy): domain Bacteria; phylum Pseudomonadota; class Alphaproteobacteria; order Sphingomonadales; family Sphingomonadaceae; genus Blastomonas. Next base: position 15,656 of record NZ_JROG01000014.1, on the reverse strand, counting down.
AGGGGCGTAGCCCCAAGGAGCGACAGATACACGCCGCAAGCGTCTCTCTTTGTGGGAGGGGCGCGATGGTGATCGTGATCTGTTTGGTTACCCCCCCCCGGACCATGCTGGCAAACTCAGCCGGTGACACCAGCCCGCCGGATTTGAGCAAGGCGGAAAACTCTAGACCCAAGTGGTCCGAGGTTGGCTAGCAGTGCACATTGTGCGAGATCACACGCAAAAGCGGTTCGGTTTAGTGCTTGCGCGCAGCCGGCTGCAACTGCTACGTGCCGAGAAAATCCGGCGTCCTGCACAGCCGTTGGATGACCAAAGGCAGTCAATCAAAACTTTAAGCACGGAAGGCTAAACCGTGAGACCAATAACGATCTTCAGCATGACCTTCATCATGCTTGCTGGCTGTAGCTCAAATTATAAAGCCGTACCATATGGCATCCAAGCGCTCCCCGCGCAGGCAACAACAGAAGCCACTCAACCAAGTCTCGATGTATATCGCATCGGCGTTTCGGATGCACTTTCGCTGAACGTTTTTAACGAACCTGATCTTAGCGTGGAGAACGTAATTGTTGATGCCGCGGGCAGCATTAATATTCCGCTTGTTGGCAGTGTCCCGGCAGCAGGCCGCTCAATAAATGAGTTGAGCCTTGATATAGCCAGTATCTTAAATGAACGTTATCTAAAAGATGCTAGAGTAGTTGTTTCAGTACGAGACGCAGTGGGCTATACATTTACAATAGATGGTAGAGTGAAAAAGCCAGGTACTTATAAAATTCCTGGGCGTGTAAATCTGGTTCAGGCGATTGCTATCGGGGAGGGTGCGTCCGACAACGCCCAGCTTTCACAAATCATCGTGCTGAGAAATGTCAACGGGCAACAGTACGCCGCTAGATTCAACCTAAACGAAATTCGAGCTGCTAGAGCAGCAAACCCAGAGTTAATACCTGGTGATATCGTTGTAGTTGGGTTCGATCGAACGTCGGCGATCATACGTGATATTCTCCCTCTTGTGGCTACACTGACGTCAGTTTTTGTTGTTATAGCACAAAACAATTAGAATGCCCTCATATCATCTTTGATGTGATTGAATATATAGCATTTTTCTGACTATGCTATTGTCAACAAGGGGTTCGACATAGGTCGCGGTGATGAATTATTTTCTCGACGTATAGTTTCTTCCGCAAACTAAACGGCTGCTGGCGATTTTGCGATAGGGCGATGCCAGATATTCGTCGTTAGCGGTTTGTAGAGATAATCCAATGGCCCATATCAAGCAAGTACTTCAAAGTAAGCTAGCTCTAAACTGGCTAGTTCTTTTTTCGATCCAAATATTCAATATGATATTAGCTTTCGCCTATTTCCCATTCCTATTGGCCAAGCTCGGGGTCGCATATTTTGGCGAGTTAGCTACTTTTATTGCCCTTTGTCAAATTTTGATAATTTTAACGGATTATGGTTTGAATTTTTATGGGCAAAAAATGGTTGCCGAATGCAATGAAGACAAAGTAAAATTATTTGATATCTTTATCTCGGTTACGGCGATTCGTTTGACTCTATCTGGTTTGTATTTCGTGGCTGTAGCAGGAGCTTTAACTGCGATTAAGGGTTGGAATAATTTTGATCTTAAGTTATATGGCGCTTGCTTTATTGCCGTTATATCGAACGCGATTTATTTCCAATGGTTTATGCAGGGTCTTCAGTCTTTTTTCAAATTAGCTTTTATTCAAGTAATTTCGCGCTTATTGATCTTTGGATTGATGCTCATCTTTGTTAAAGACTCTGGCGACCTGTATTTCGCTGCCCTCCTTCAAGCCTCCCCCCTAATTGTGGCAAGCGCGTTAGGTGCGCCCGACCTATTTAGGTTGTTTTCAAAAATCAATAGAGTATGGCCAACGGCGCAAAATTTACGTCTTCACCTGAGTGCTGGGCGGGCAACGTTCGCCTCAACAGTGCTGAATGTTCTTTATACGTCAGCTGGCACTTTTATTATTGGTATTTTTTACAGCGCCAACAGCGCCGGAATTTACTTCCTGTCAGAGAAGATTATTAGGTCGGTGCAGGCTTTGCATGCTCCGCTTGTCCACGCAGGCATCGCCCGATCAACGCAACTATTTTTATCTGATAAAAGTGGATTTCGATCATTTGGAAGAATCCAAACAATCTTAATAGGGGCTATTTTCCTCGCAATCTCTATGACCATTTTCTTAGCAAGTGATTTCATACGAGACATATTTTTCCGCGGTGAAACAGAGGAGTTTGGAAAAATGTTAGCGCTGATGGCGTTTATACCTGCATTTGGCGCCATGTCAGGCAGCATTGGCTATTTGATACTTATGCCCCAAGGCGACATAAGGTATCTTGTTTATGCGCAGTCGGCTGCATTTGTGGTTTTTGCGGCCTTATTTGTACCAATAATCAGTAGATTTGATGTTATTGGGATCGCAGCGCTTGCGACTATTGTAGAATTTACAGCATTTTCTACATTAATAGTTTTAATATTGATAAAATCATTTTCCAAGCGCGCCATAGATTTGTAGGTAGGCATCGCGTCCGCTAATGTTTATTTTGTAAATTCTTGAGCGCGGTTGCGGTTATTAGTGCGTTTTTCGATCATTTTGGATCACACCGACAAGAGCAGAAGTAGTTGGCGCATTCTGCGGGTTGGAAGATTTCGACGAGCCTCCCGATGAGATCCCACAGGCCGCCGACTGTTCGCTCACCGATTTTGCGGAGCATAGCCTTGGGGCGGGAGAAGGCCTTTTCGATAGGATTGAAGTCGGGGCTGTAGGGCGGCAGGAAGCGCAACGTTGCTCCCGCCGCATCGTTCCGGTGACGGACCGATGCGCGCTTATGGCTGGATAGGTTGTCCATGATCACAACGTCGCCAGGCCGTAGCTCTGGCACCAGCACCTTGGTCACATAGGCCTCGAACCAGTCCCCGGTGATCGGGCCGTCGAGCACTATCGGCGCGATCATGCCGGCCATGCGCAGGCCCGCCACCAGAGTGGTGGTTTTGCGGTGACCGTGAGGAAAGCCCATCCGCAGACGCTCGCCCTTCAGGCAGCGGCCATGGGTGCGGGTCATGTTGGTAGCGGTCCAAGTCTCATCGATGAACACGAGACCTTCATCCCGTGGCACGCCTGGAGATCAGCGACAGCTTCCCGCTTCGCGGCGGGCATCAATGCTTTTTGGACAGAAGATCGTTGGCTTCGCCGCCCTTCGGGTCAACGCAGCTTGGTCCAGCATCGCATCGGCCACAAGCCGCTTAAGCTTGGCGTTCTGGCCTTCAAGCGTAACCGTCCGATTGCTACCCCGGCTTGTGGCGCTTGACGTTTTCGATAGTGTCAGGATCATCGAAATTGGCGTGCAGGAAGTCGTCCCATATGGTAACCCTACGGTCAGGGCCGCCTTGTGCTGATTTGGTGACGTGCCGAGAAGGCACCGGTGCAAGCGCTGGTGCTTGCACCGGTGTTAGAGACGGTGCGATGGGTCAGGTGACGGTATTTTCTGGCGTTCAGCGCCGCCGGTACTGGTCAGATGAGCAGAAGCATGCGCTGGTGTCGGCGATTTCAGCGCCCGGGGCGAACGTTGCGGAGATTTCCCGTCTGGCCGATGTTCGACCTGGTCAGATCTATCGCTGGCGGCGGCAGCTCGAGCAGGCAGGCCACGGCTTTGCGCAGGTCCAGGTGCAGCCCGATCCTGATCCTGCGCCTGTTGCTGTTGCGGGGACTGCGATCATCGTGGAGTTTGAGCGTGCGATCGTGCGGATCCCGGCAGGCGCATCTCCAGGTCTGGCTGCGGCGGTCCTGCGATCGGTGAAGCCGTGATCCCAGTTCCTTCCGGTGTCCGGATCTGGATTGCGACAGGACATACCGATATGCGGCGCGGCATGCGCAGCCTTGCCTTGCAGGTTCAGCAGAGCTTCGGGCGTGATCCGTTTGTCGGCGATCTGTATATTTTCCGCGGACGGCGCGGCGACCTGTGCAAAGTGATCTGGCACGATGGCGTGGGCATGTCGCTTTATGCCAAGCGGCTCGAACGAGGCCGGTTCATCTGGCCATCGGCTACCGACGGCGTTTTTGCGATTTCCGCATCGCAACTTGCCTGCATGCTCGAGGGCATCGACTGGCGTAATCCACAGGCAACATGGCGCCCGACTGTCGCCGGATAAGTGGCTGTCGATGGCCTAAAAAACTAGGGATTTCGGGGGTTTTATGCTATGGTTTCGGCCATGGTGGATGCAAGCCTTGCACAGATCCAGAGCCTTCGCGAGCAGTTTGCCGCCGCCCGCGAAATCGCCGCAGAAGTGGCTCGCATCAAGGCGATCAACGCCGATCTCGAAGCCCGCAATGCCCTTCTCGAGCTGCAGAACGAGAAGATGCGCCGGGCCCTTTATGGACAACGCTCGGAACGCTCCCGCCAGCTGATTGACCAGATGGAGCTGACCTTCGAGGAGTGCGAGGCCGCTGCCAGCGAGGACGAGGTCTTTGCAGCCCTGGCCGCCGCCTCAACCAACGTTGCACCGTTCGAACGCAAGCGGCCCGCACGCAAGCCATTGCCCGATCATCTGCCTCGCGAACGCGTCGTCATCTCCGCGCCAGAGTCCTGTCCCTGCTGTGGTTCCAATCGTCTGTGGAAGCTGGGTGAGGATATCACCGAGACGCTCGAGGTCATCCCCCGCCAGTGGAAGGTGGTCCAGACCGTCAGGGAGAAGTTCTCGTGCCGGGATTGCGAGAAGATCACTCAGCCCCCGGCACCTTTCCATGTCACACCGCGCGGACTGTTCGGCCCCGGCTTCCTGGCGATGCTGTTGTTCGAGAAGTTCGGAGCGCACCAACCGCTCAACCGCCAGCGCGATCGCTATGCCCGCGAAGGTGTCGAGCTCAGCCTTTCGACCCTGGCCGACCAAGTCGGAGCCTGCACCGCGGCGCTGATGCCGCTCTACCGCCTCATCGAAGCGCATGTCCTGGCCGCCGAGCGACTGCATGGCGATGACACGACAGTCCCGGTCCTGGCGAAGACAAAGACCGATACAGGCCGGATCTGGACCTATGTTCGTGACGATCAGCCTTTTGGCGGCCCAGCTCCACCTGCGGCGATCTTCCATTATTCCCGTGACAGGCGCGGCGAACATCCCGTCGGCCATCTGCGCAGCTGGACAGGTATTCTTTAGGCTGTCGCCTTTGCCGGATACAATGCGCTTTTCCGCGCCGATCGGATCCCGGCACCGCTGACACGCGCCCTGTGCTGGAGCCATGCACGCCGCTATTTCTTCGAGCTCGCGGATCTCGACACGCAGCTAAAGAAGCGTCGCAAGAAGGCGCCCGTCATTTTGCCGATCGCTATCGAGGCCGTCCGAAGGATCGATGCGATCTTTGATATCGAGCGGGCGATCAATGGCCAATCGGCAGACGAGCGCCTCACTGCCCGGCAGGAATACAGCGCTAAACCGGTCGCCGATCTTGAAGCATGGCTCCGCGACAACCGGTCGAAACTCTCAAAGAGCAGCCCCGTCGCCGAGCCAATCGACTACATGCTCAAGGCATGGCCTGCCTTGACCGCCTTCCTCGACGATGGCCGCATCTGCTTGTCGATCGCCTTCGCCTTGACCAGGCGCTGGCGGAACAGCCACACCGTCGTTGCATCGGGCACCGTGCCATCGAGCCCAAGCCCCAGGAACCGCTGGAACGACAGCCGATCCTTGATCTGGAACTCGGTCGCCTCGTCCGAGAGCGAGTACAGCGCCTGGAGCACCAAGATCTTGAACATCAGCACTGGATCGAACGGTGGTCTGCCGCCCTTGCCGCGGGCAGTGCGCCGCAGTGCTGCCACCAACGGTCCGCGGAACACCTCAAAGTCGACGACCGCCGCGAGACGCTCCAGCGGATCACCCGCCGCGCTCAGCGCCTCGTATCGGTCCGAAAGGTTAAAAAAGCCCAGCTGCCCAACCATCTCCGCCTCCGCTCATCCGCAAAGGCAGTGAATCAATTCAAGCCGCTACGCGCCAGCAGTTTTTCGAGGCGTCCAGATGGTTTTCCTCCGCAGGGCGGCAACCACGACCTCGTTCCTGCAGCAAGAGTGGGGCAATCAATGCACATTCCTCGTCCGACACACCTTCGATCGCCCAACGCTGCCTCCCAAAGGGGGCCTCAAATCAGCGGCTGAGTTTCGTGTCAACGCTTGTCCACGATGCTTAGTGCGCCTTGGGGTTAGATTTTGATCGCTGCTTGTTGCGCTGCCGCTCACGCGCCTGAGCTCGCAAGGCCCTGTTTGTAGCTGAATTATACCTAGCATAAACTAAGGCAAGAATAAAAAAGACTACAACAAGGACGATCAAAATTATTCCCAAAAAGGTCTCGGTTTCAATCATAATAGTTCCGTTTAAACTATGAATTCTTCGTTATAGCAAATCTAAACATGAATGTGCAAAGCCTATTGCGCCATGAATTTCGAAAGTGCTAGCACAGCTCGGATATATTATACAAGGCGGCGCCGTGCGACTCACCGCAAATCTCAAAAATTTCGATAATTTAAGGTGTATTGCCTCATTGATGTTAGCGTCCAGGCAACTCGAGAAAAGTGGGTTATATTTGATCCTGTAGGCAGCTTCAATGGCTTAGCGATATAGGGAGCGCGATGACAGCGGGTTGGCCCAGCTTCCTCAAGCTACCGAAAAGGTGCAAGGCGCCACTTGCGGCAGGTGATGCGCTGGAACGCTTTTCCAAGCTAGCGAGTTCTACGCTTTTTCCTAGGGATTCTGCCAGCGGCGCTCCCGAGTAGTGGTCACCGGAAGGGGAGCCGTCCACCTTTCGAACCAATGCTGTGATCTTTCAGCTCCTCGTGCTCGATGCAATCTACTCGCCCCCCCCCATCCCCGGCGAGGTACTCGAGATTAGGCCGTAGGTCTGTAGTTGCAGTGTAAGCGGTGTTCTCAGCCCAATGTCGAGCCAAGGCATGAGGTCGCCGACGCTGTTTGCGGGATGACCATCCGCGAGCTTGGTGAGCGTCTCGGTCAGCCAGGTGTGTGGGTTGATGCCGGCGATCTTGCAGTTCTCGATCAGCGTGGCGATGACCGCCCAGTTGTCGCCGCCCTCGTCGGAGCCCGCGAACAGGGCATTCTTGCGGTTGAGGGCCAGAGGTCTGATCGACCGCTCAACGGTGTTGGTATCGAGCTCGACGCGGCCATCGTCGAGGAAGACAGTGAGCCCGTCCCAGCGGATGAGCGCGTAGCGTATCGTTTCGGCCAGCTTGCTCTTGGCACTCACCTCGCGGAGCCGGGCTTCCAGATAGTGGTGCAGCTCATCGACGATGACGCGGGCGTGCTCGTTGCGGACTGCGCGACGATGATCGGCATCGGTGCCGCGAACCTCGCTCTCGACGGCATAGAGACCGGCGATCCGCTGCACCACCTCGATGGCAACCGGCGACTTGTCGGCGAGATCGAAGAACTTGCGCCGGACGTGTGACTAGCATAGCGCGAGAGTGATCTGCCGCTGCCGCTTGGCGAGCGCTGTATATCCGCCAGAGCCGTCAACCTGCAGGATGCCTGCAAAGTCCCCAAGATGCGCTTCGGCACGCTCGCTCTTGCGGTCGGCTGCATAAACCTAGGCCATCATCGGCGGATCGATACCGCGCCAAGGCCGATCATCGCGGGCAGGCCCGTCCCCTCCCACCAGATCAGTTTGATCCGGTCCGCGCGCTTTGCACGGAAGACATAGATCACCCCGGAATACGGATCGCCGCCATACTCAGCGCTAACGAGTGCGGCCAGAGCGGGTCAGGGCCCATGCGAAAACCCACTGGCCGCGTTGCCACCATCATCCGCGTGCCTGGACCGGGACCGATCATGATCATGGGGCTGCTCTGACCGCCTCGATAACTGCAGCGATCAGCCTCAAATCAGCATGACGACTAACACTCACCACGACCCCATCAATATCCACTTCAACCGCAAACCTATCCGTGCGTCGGGGCTTGCGTGCTGGTCGAGTCGTGGGAAGGTGCTGATCCGGCTTTTCGTCTGAAATCACAGCTGGCACGAACGCCGGAGTCTGAGGCAGTGCTATACCTTGGCTCGGCAGATGCGCGCGAAGCAGGCGACGCCAAGTGAACAACTGTGAAGGGCAAAGAGCATATTGCCTGGCCACGGCGCTGGCACTCTCAAGGCCGGACTAGCTCTCAGCCACGATCGCCAGCTTAACATCATCGGGCCAGTCCCGCCTGCGACCCGCACCGGTGAAAACCTCGAAGCGCCACACGCCTTTAATGCCAGTATCATCACATGACATCGTCATAGCACCAGCGCCCTCAACCAACCATAAGGCGCGGACAATCGGTCCTGTCACCGATCAGGGCAAGGTGGGGTCAAGGCTCCGCTTACGTTGCAATGCACAGACAGTGCCAAACCCTTTAGGGTCGCATGGATAGGGGCCACAAGCCGAGACAAGGAGATAGACTGACGATTATGCGGCAAGGACTTCAACGCTCAGGACGAGTAATTCAGCACCGGGGCGCGAGCGTCAAAGTTCTATGAACAGATGTGGATCTAGTTCTTCGAACCGCATACCGGGCCGTAGCAACATCAGGCCACAGCAAGAGGCCTGATACAGGAACGATAAAAACGCCGAGCCGTCACCGCCGTCAAAATCATCCTGCAAAACCGGGGCATCCACACATGCTAGCCTTTAAAGTGGCGCAGACCTGGAAGCTGCGCGCCGCAAGGTGTAACGCGAGAATGTGGAGGTTGATCATGTGCTCCGTCTTCTACAGCGCAACATCGTGCTGGTCTAACATCCTGCGATGCCGCCGGAGGGGGCACCCGCTCCATCAGTTACACGGTGGCTAGATCGTCGATTCTAGCACGCCGGTATGTCCGAGGCTTCTCGCGATGGAAACCAACAGGGCGATACATGCCCATCGGATATAAAGGTTGCATCGGCGGAAAAGGGGCTGCTAGAGCGATGCCGAGCATCGACGATATCAAGCAAGATCACTACGAATTTACGCTGCCAGACGAACGACGGTTGAGTCCACATGTAGCAAACTCCATTTGCAAAAAATATCAAAGTCAAATGACGAACGTCGCAGCGAATCGTCGATAAAGCGATGTAAACTTGAATTTTGTTCGCAGCTGATGAGAAAAATCGAGATCGCGGCATGAAAATAAGTGCGGGTATGTCAAATTCGGTAATACTCTGCGAGATATATTCGTAATCAACCCATTCGTATTGAGTATGATTCGCGGTATTTGTATGCACAGGAAATTCATAATTAGAATGTGAATACAAACTGTTTTTTGTACGCTTTTATACGGACACCAAAAGAATATTATAGATCCATGAGCAAATTTAATCCAAATACAGACCAGTCGATCGAGGTTGCAAGGAAAGATTACAGTGGCACTCCATCCAGTGCTCTTGATCTTATGGAAATTTATGCTGCAGCTTACCGTTCACGTTTTGTTCTAATGGGAATTTTTGTAGGTTGTTTAATGCTGGCTGCAGGGGCCACGTTGTTGATCACACGAAAGTACGATGGAATAGCTACCGTTGAGGTCCGGCAAGAGGCGGAAAAAGTTCTAGGTACTGAGGACGATCGCGAAAGTGTCTCAAATCGCGTTGATGTGGAGCGATTTCTTGATACGCAAGTTGGTCTTGCCCGGAGCCGAGTTGTGCTCACTGCTGTAGCAGACGAGCTAGGCTTGTTTCGCGAAAACACCTTTTTGGAAGAAATGAATGTTTCGGAGGAACCTGAAACTGGACTAGTTTTGAGCGAGCAGGAGGCGCGGCGTAAGCTCGTGTTGGAAACTCTCGATGAAAACTTAAGCGTCAGTTTTTCCGGGCAAACGCGACTGTTGAAGATTGTATTTAGAAGTCCAGATTCGCGACTTTCCGCCAAGGTTGCTAATTCGGTTGCTGAAAATTACATTCGGAGCAATCTGCAGCGAAAATCTGAAAGCTCATCTTACGCGCTCGAGTTTCTGCAGGCACAGCTTAGAGAAGCGCAGATTCGGCTAGAGGCTTCGCAAAGAGCTGCACTAGAATATGGGCGTCGTACAAGGATCGTTGATGTATCAAGCGCAGCTAGTGCGACAAATAACGAGGAATCCACGCAGCCGCGCTCGTTAATCACTGCTCAGCTTGTTCAGTTGAATAGTGACTATACACAAGCTGTTGCTGAGCGTGTTGCTGCCGAACAAAAATGGATTCGCACTCGTTCTCAGCCCATTCTGAATAACCCCGATGTATTGGCAAATCAGGCTATCCAGGGGCTGTTAGAGCAGAGAGCTACCCTGCAATCAGAGTACGAGTTGCAACTAGAGACCCGTCAGTCCGATTTCCCTTCTGTCAGGCAGGTGTCTGCGAAGCTTCAAGAGATAGAGCGCCAGCTGACAGCCGTTGCAAGCAACATCAGAAGCGGTGTGCAAAGCCAATTTGAGATCGCAAAGGCCCGCGAGCGACAGCTGCTCCGCCAACTTGAGGCATTAAAAGGCGAGACATTAGTTGAGCAAAGCCAGACAATTCAATTGACCATTCTTCGGCGCGAAGCTGACACCAACCGTGTGCAATTTGAGTCGCTATTGCGTCGCTACAACCAGTTGAATGCTGAGTCCGGAGTGCAGGCAAATAATTTGGCTATTGTTGATCAAGCGGTTATCGACCCTGAACCAGTGTGGCCGAATATCCCGCTCAATATTGTTTTGGCGTTGATGGCGGCATTTGGTCTTTCCGTAATTTACATGTTTGTCGACTCACAATTGTTTGATCGGATACGGACGCCGGCGGACGTGAAGGACAAACTAAATCTGCCAATACTAGGTGCGATTCCTATCACAACGGAAATTATGAGCGAGGTTAGCGATCAGAAGTCTGAGATAAGCGAGGCCTTCAACCTTATACGGACTGGTATTTCGGTATCTTCTGTGAACGGCGCTCCTAAGAGTGTCATGCTCACTAGTGTGCAGGCGTCTGAAGGTAAAACGAGTTCATGTGTTTCTATCGCCATTGGTTTCGCTCGTCTCGGCAAGAGAGTTTTGCTAATTGACGTCGACTTGCGTCGTCCAAATATACATCGGCTTCTCGATCTGCCCAACAAAGTTGGAATGAGTTCTATTTTGTCAACGCAGTCGGCGGTTGATGATGCCATTCAGCAGTGTGCTTATCCTGGCCTCGATGTAATTACCGGCGGACCCGTCGCGCCAAGCCCAACCGATCTGCTGATGGGGAATCAGTTTAAGGCAATGATGGATCAAATGGTGGGCCGATACGACATCGTTTTGGTTGATACGCCGCCACTGTTGTCCCTGGCAGATGCGGAAATCCTATCGGGTCAAGTTGAGGCGATAGTCTTTGTGCTTGAGTCTGGCCGTAATGGCAGGAAGTCCATACTGAATGCGATAAGCCGTATCCAGAAAAGTGAAGCAAACTTTGCTGGTGTGGTTCTGACGAAATACAATCCGGGTGAAATGGGTTATGGAAATTACGGCGAATATGCCTACGTGTACAGGTATGCTGATTCCACAAAGGATTGATGCTTGAGATGAGATTTCTTGGCGGCTTCTTTTTTATTGCAGTTCCATTGGTATTCATAGTTGTTTTTATATTTTTCATATCAGGGACTATGGAACTTAATCAACTGCGGAACAAGTCGCCTCAATTTCTTTTGTCTCGTTTGGCGGTAGAATCTCAGATATCGCAAGCTGAATTGGGCCGGTATAAGAAATTAGCCAAGACATCGATAGCTTACACTCCGATGAGCCCAGTCGGCTGGAATGCTAAACTATATTTGGATTCCTTGGAGACTGGCAATGTGTCCATGACGGATTGGCAAATCTTAGAGAACTTTGGTTGGCGAAGCACTGTTGCGCTGCAGAATCAGATAATGGTGTCTGCTCAAGAGGCTGAATTTGACAAAGTTGTAAACATTGCTGACGCTCTCCTCAGGCGGAGTGATCTGACGGTAGAATCTACCAAGCTTTTTAATTTATTGGAGCAGAGTTTTCGTCATAGGCCATTGGTTATTCGTAAACTAAAACAAGCTCCGCCTTGGGCAGATGATTATTTAAGTTCTGTTGAGTCATTGGGCACCGAGGCTGCAATAAATGCCCGCAGAAGCACGATGCTATCCCTGATGACCAGCACGGATGTTGTTACGCGTAAAAGTCTAGTCAATGTCTCAAATAAGTTAATTGAATTTGGCATGGCTGATTCTGGGGTCGAGATGTGGCGTGCATTTTATAGTATGCCGAAAGATGCTATAAATGATCCATCATTTGACTTGGCTTGGAAGCTTAAGTCAAATTTGACTCCGGTCAGTAAGCTCGAATGGTATTTTCCCAACGGATATGGTTATTGGACTGACATTGATACTGTTTCTGGGGATAGTGTTGTAAGAATCAATTGGAATGGTCGTGGTGCTCCAATTTTTATGACACAGAAAACATCTGTGCTACCAGGGCGTTATGCATTAGAGATCGCTGGAATTGGTATCTCTTCCGAAATTATTAGACATTTTCAGTATAGATTTATTTGCGATAATTCAATTGTTGTATTTGATGGAGTTAGTATCAATACATCCGGCGTTGCCAGATTGACTAGCACTTCGAATATAGATTGCTCGAATCCTCAATTCGAAATAATCGGAAATGTGACGGGATCTCGGCCAGTAGATAGTTCTGGAGATTTCTCGAGCCGTGGGAATGTTGAGGCTGTATTTTCAGGAATTAGCGTTATTGCTCTTTGACGATATATGCGACTATGCATCAACCCTGCAGTGACATGGTAGCTTTGAACGCCCCTCAATCAGTTTAGGCTCAGGACCCATTGATTGGCTAAGGGTTATGTGATTCAGGCTCCGCGGGGAGACTGGACGCCTCGAAGGACCGTCTGATTTTGGCATGACGCCGACGGGACGTGGCGCGATTGGATGGTGAGCCCTGGTTTCGGGTGGCCGATCTGCTGATTTCGCTGTCTGAACCGGCCGTATAGGCCGGTTTTTGCATCAAGCAGGCGCAGAGCGCCCCTCGAGCCAGGCGAGGCGCTGGAAGTTATAGGCGAGGTTCGCCATGCCGATCTTGATGCGGGCTCGGGCGATGCCGATGGTGCGAACAATGAGCCCCATGCGGTGCTTCTGGCCGGCGAACACGTGCTCGACCGCTGAGCGCACCGCCGATCGCTTGGCATTGGCCCTGGCGATGCGCTCGGGCATCGGCCGGCGCGGCGGCTTCCTCTGATGGATGTGGCTGGTGAACATGCCCTTGGCGAGGAACGCCTCGTTCTTCTTTGGTCGATAGGCCGTATCGGCCCATACCCCCGAGCCGGTGTTGTCCTCGCTGACCACGTCAGGCAGCCGGGCGCCGTCGTTGGCGTTGGCGGCGCTGGCATCCCAGGTGCGGATCAGCCGATGCGCACGGTCGATGCCTATGTGGTTCTTGTAGCCGAACATCGGGATGGCGAGGTCAACCGGTTTGAACGCCTTGGGATCCGCGCCCTCCTGTATCCATACGGCGGGGGCCGCCTTGCCAAGATAGGTAGCGAGCGCTCTTAAGCGTGCTCTTAAGAGCGTGCTTAGGAGCGGTCGATGGGTCAGATGACGGTGTTTTCGGGGCCGGAGCGGCGCCGGCGGTGGAGTGATGAGGAACGGCTGCAGATCCTGGCCGACGCGTTTGCGCCGGGTGTCAGGGTAGCTGATGCTTGCCGTCGCCACGATGTTTCCACCGGACTGGTCTACACTTGGCGGCGCAAGCTGATCGATGCGGGTGCAGGGCAGCAAGCCGACGTGCCCAGGACCCTGCCGACGCCGGTGTTTGCGGAAGCACTGATGGACGAAGACGCGGCGGAAGCCGACACGGCCGAGCACCCTGCGATCGTCATCGACCTGCCACGTGGCAAGCGGTTGAGCATTTTCGCTGCGGCATCACCGGTCCTGGTCGCTGCCGCGCTGAAGGCGCTGCGATGATCCCTCCTGGCGCGTGGGTATGGATTGCGCTTGGCCACACGGATATGAGGAAGGGTATGCAAGGTCTTGCCCTGCTGGTGCAGCAGGGCCTGAAGCGTAATCCCCATGGTGGCGATCTGTTCGTGTTCCGCGGCCGCGCCGGATCGCTGATCAAGATCGTCTGGCATGATGGCATCGGTATGTCGCTCTATGCCAAGCGGCTCGAGAAGGGTCGGTTCGTTTGGCCTGCGGCGAAGGAGGGAGCGGTGTCGCTCACGCCCTCGCAGCTGGCCTGTCTCCTGGAAGGGATCGACTGGCGCAACCCGCAGTATACGTGGCGACCGACGAGCGCAGGATAATCGCCGCAGACGAGCATTTTGGCCTTGCTGCGAGGAGTGGATGATGATTCACTCTGGTCCATGGAAGCCGCCATCTCGTCCCTTCCGGACGACGTTGAAGCGCTCAAAGCGCTGGTGGCGACGATGGCCCGCAAGGCTGATGAGGCAGAGGCCAAGCTCGGCAACGCCCTTGCCCACCAGAGCGCCATCGAGGCCCTAATCGCTCACCTCAAGCTGTAGATCGCCAAGCTCAAGCGTGAGCAGTATGGCCCCAGCGCCGAGCGCAGCCGCCGCCTGCTCGACCAGATGGAGCTCCAGCTCGAAGAGCTCGAGGCCGACGCCGCCGAAGACGATCTGATCGCGGAGGAAGCGGCAGCCAAGACCACCACGGTCACCGCCTTCGAGCGCAAGCGCCCGGCGAGGAAGCGGTTCCCCGGATCATCTACCGCGCGAGCGTGTCTTGGTGCCTGCGCCCTGCTCCTGCCCGGCGTGCGGCGGGGATCGCCTTTCGAAGCTCGGGGAGGACGTCACCGAGACCCTCTAGATCATCCCGCGCTCCTGAAAGGAGATCCAGACGGTGCGCGAGAAGTTCTCGTGCCGGGACTGCGAGAAGATCGCGCGAGCACCGGCACCCTTTCACGTTGTTCCGCGCGGATGGGCCGGGCCCAGCTTCATCGCCATGCTGCTCTTCGAGAAGTATGGGCAGCACCAACCGCTCAACCGCCAGGCCGACCGCTTCGCCCGTGAAGGCGTGCCGCTCAGCGTCTCGACCCTCGCCGATCAGGTTGGTGCCGCTGCCCTTGTGCTCATGCCGCTCTATAAGTTGATCGAAGCACATGTTCTGGCCGCAACCAGGCTCCACGGCGATGACACCACCGTGCCGGTCATGGCGAAGGGCAAGACCGATACTGCTCGATTATGGGTCTATGTGCGCGACGACTGTCCTTTCGCAGGCACCGATCCGCCCGCAGCTCTTTTCCATTACTCGCGCGATCGGCGCGGCGAACATCCGCGATCCCATCTCGCTGCATGGTCCGGTATCCTGCAAGCCGATGCCTATGGCGGATATGGCGAGCTCTATCGCGAGGACCGCGCCCCTTCGCCTATCCTCGAAGCTGGCTGCTTTGACCATGCGCGGCGCAAGTTCTTCGAGCTCGCCGATGTCGAGGGTGCTGCGCGCCGCAAGAGTCGCGGCCAGCGCAGCAGCATAATCTATCCGATCGCACTCGAAGCCGTGCAGCGGCTCGACGCGCTGTTCGACATCGAGCGCGCCATCAATGGCAAGACTCCGGCAGAGCGACTTGCCGCCCGCCAGGACCTCAGCGCGCCGCTGATGATTGAGCTCCACACTTGGCTGACAAGTCAGGTCGGCAAGCTGTCGCGGAGCCA
>NZ_JROG01000013.1 GCF_000786215.1 Sphingomonas sp. 35-24ZXX | reverse complement strand
CTGAAGTGTTTTGTCAACACGGCCTAACGTGCCGCCCTTGCCAACATAAAGGCTAGGGGGAACGGTTGAAAGCGGTGCGGTGTAGTTGGGCGTGACATTGAACCTATCGAGCGCGGGGGAGATCTCGGCGCTTGAATGGTAACTGAATATGAGGCACCGTCTATATTGAAAAGGGGATCCTACTCAGATAACTATCTTTGTGTGAAGGAAACCGTTTTCAGCCATCTTGAGGGGGAACAAGGCGA
This sequence comes from Sphingomonas sp. 35-24ZXX, assembly GCF_000786215.1. GTDB lineage: Bacteria > Pseudomonadota > Alphaproteobacteria > Sphingomonadales > Sphingomonadaceae > Blastomonas. The sequence goes on along the minus strand of NZ_JROG01000013.1, from coordinate 28,772 downwards.
TGGCGAGCGGGCATCATATCCGTACGCTGGATGCGGCACGCTCGATCGCCGCCTTGGCTGTCGTGTGCTACCATTGGCGCAATCTGCAACCGAGCAGCTGGGTGGATCTAGACAGGTTCGGCGGCGGTCTGCCGTTCTTTTCGGTTTTGCGACCGATCTATAGAAACGGATGGATAGGCGTAGATTTCTTCTTTATTTTGTCTGGCTTCGTCATGTTCATGGTCTATCACAGCCAGGTCGCCGACCGAACGATCAGCGCAGCGCGGTTCGCCGTGTTGCGGTTTTCCCGTCTATATCCGCTGCATTTTGCTATGTTGATGGCGCTTGTCGCAATGCAGGCGTTCCATTCCCTGAAGACCGGCGGAATTCTCCATTTCCCTAAGGACAATTATTACGACACGTACCATTTCGTCCTTCAATTGTTTTTCGCTTCTAACTGGGGGCTCCAACGCGGCCCTTCTTTCAATGATCCGGTTTGGTCAGTTTCGATCGAAGTCCTGCTTTACGGCGTTTTCTTCATGTTGCTGGCCCGCACCCGTGCTTCCACCGCCATGATGGTGGGGCTGTCGATTTTCGGGTTCGTTCTATACGCCGGCAACCTGGGCAACGCATTCGGGCGCGGGCTGTTCTGCTTCTTCATCGGCTGCCTGCTATGTCGTTTCTGGTTCGCCTATCGCGACAGACCCTGGTTTCAGTGCGCCGCGATCGCGCTGTTCGCTGGCACTTGGTCGGTCGCCGGTGCAGCTTTGCTGCTCAATGCCGATGGGTATCTTGCGGGCTTAGCAGGACACCAGGCCGCCGGAATGGCCAGCCCACAGATCGGCGCGAAGGTGACGGAACGGCTGGATCGTGTGCTGTTCTACCTGCTTGTCGTGGTTATGCTGTTCCCGTCGTTGCTGCTGGCGCTGGTGGCGTCCGAAGGATGGCTGTGGCGTGTGTCGCGACCGCTGTCGGCGTTCGGCAACGTCAGCTATTCTAGTTACCTGCTTCACCTGCCGCTGATGATGTTGGGGCAGATGCTCCTGGGGCCGGACGTCGTGGGTGCGAACGGCGTAAGGGGGGAATTGGTGTTCATATCGTTCTTCGTGCTGCTCTTAATCCTCTCCTTCGCGAGCTTTGCATTCTTCGAAAAGCCGCTTCAACGGATAATCCGCGCCCGCCTCGCTTAGGGCATTTTGTCGGCCCCGAACGACCGTATTCTGTGTTGCCGGCTCGGCGGCGATATGGCACCGGACGGGTCGCGTTCCGATCGCGCGGCCGAGCTCATCCCGCCACTGGCGATCGAATGGAATCCTCGAAAAGCCTTCGCCTTTGGTGTGCTGATCTGATTCGCTTCCGCCATTGATGAGTGGAGGCAATGATGGTGGATCAGCCTAGTTTCTTTGATCTGTTGGACCAATATGCGGCACTTAACGCGACGGGAAATCCGCTGGAGCGATTTGCGGCGGTGGTGGAATTCGAGGTGTTCTGGGCGCCGCTGGTGGCGGCGCTCCGGCGCAGCGCTCGAGGCAAGGGCGGCCGACCACAATTTGATCCGTTGATGATGTTCAAGATACTCTTGCGGCAGGCGTTCTCCCCAATGTCGGACGAGGCGACGGAGTTATAAATCAAAGACCGCCTTTCGTTCTGATCATTCCTTGGGCTCGGGCTCGATGGGAGGGGCCAGGACGCGACAAAAGTGTGGTTTTTCCTGGCGCCGCTCGTGAAGGCCAAAGGCGATCAATAAGCTGTTCGCGCGCTTGGACGCGGCGCTGATCGACCGCGGTTATCTGGCGATGTGCGGGCAGATGATCAATGCTCCGTGGTGCCGGGTCCCAACAAGCGCAACACCGAGGGCGAGAAGGCGGCGATCAGGTAGGGTAAGTCCCAGAGCGGTGGAAAGAGAGGCCTGCCAAGATCCGGCAAAAGGACCGCGATGCTCGCTGGACGGTCAAATACTCCAAGAGCAAGGTGAAGTAAGGGGCTGATTCCAGAGGCTTCAAGCCGGTCGACCTTGGGATCCCAATAGTCACCTACAAGAACCACATCCGCATCGACCGGGCTCATGAGCTGATCCGCACCGAGGATGCCAATGCTCATGACAGAGCGCGGGTGCTTGACCTGATCACAAAAAAACACCGTCTTGGGCGGACGGGTGGAAACGGCCTATCGCTCGAAGAAGAACGAGATGTTCCTGGCGCGCGGCATGTTCAAGGGCAATCTGCACCAGCGGCGCTTGCAGCGTCGGCTGATGCATGACCACATCGCCCTGGCCAACCTCGCCCATAACGTCTAGCGCCTTGCTTGCGTCTAGGTGCACCCGCATGGCGTGAAAACGGGGTGCTGGGGGGCGCTCCAGCCCAAAAACTATCAACGCGTGGGCAAAACGACCATCTCTCACCGCGCCGCGGCTGACCTCAGCGCCTCGCGACCACGTCATGACGAAAACATCGGGTTCTTGTAGGTGTCCGAATGCCTCCCTGGTGAATCGCTGCAAGGACTGTTCATGCAGATCGCGCCGATGCGACTTTCGTCGGGTAGCATTTCGGCAAGCCCGGACATCGCGGTCGCAATCGACTACGTGTCTGCGATATCGCGATAAAACAACGCCGGATGAGTAAGCGAGTCCATGTCATGGCTGAGAACGATGTCGGACGGGCCACGGTGCGTATAGGCTACCGATAATGGATCACGGTGCAGCGCCTGCCGCTGCGGTTTGCGGAGTACTATGGCCACTAACTCGCCAGACTTCGATCGAAGGCGGTCTTCGCGGTCTTGCAGGCGGCCGAATAGCTTCGTAACAAATCCCGCGGGCACCGTGCGCGAGCGTTACCGCCAGTACCACTGACCCCCAACCGGCTGCTGAGACCCTCGACGATCTAACGGGTGATGAAATACTCGCCCGTCTTGCTGCGGACGGCCAACGTGAAATCGACGTCGAGCTTCCGGCAGAAGCTTTGCAGGTCGCTCACCAGCTATGGCTCCAGTACGTCACCATCGTCGCTTCGGGAAACAATGCCCTTGCCTGCTCTAAGCTCAGGAGGCGGCGCTCCTGCTGAATCCGCGCGCGGACCTTGCGATGGAGTGGATTAGTCCAGTCAACACCGTACCAGATTTCGGGCGGCAGGATGGTAGGCAGGCTGCGCCGCAGGCGCGCCTGCCAATTGTAGGGAAGCTGCGCCACGATAGGTGCGCAGGCAGCAATGGCTGCTTCAGGATTCGCCAAAAACGCCGACACTGCATCATAAAGCGCGACCGGACCGGTCAAGGCTTCCGGCCGCTGCGACCGGGGGTCATCAACGGACATTCCCTTCGCGCGATCCATCATCAGCTGGACGTAGAAGAGCCAGAAATATTCGTACGGACGGGACGCCATGATCGCATTTGGAATACTGTGCGCAAATGAATCATCATACCCCATGCGTCCAAGTAACACTTCGCCGCAAGCTATTTGATTTTCGAGAGGTCTAAGACATTCTGTATCCATATCGGCATAGAAGCCTCCAAACAGAAATAAAAATAAGGGCCGTACGGCATCTGCTCGGTAAATCTCCTTAGGATATCGATCATAAGTCGACATGAACCATGGGAATCGTGCATGTACAAATGCCCGGTTGTCGTCGTCATCCCAAAGGAGTATTTGAAAGTCAGGATTCTGATTGTGAAATGTCTCCCGCCAAACCCGGTAGTTGTGTGGGATGTCGATGCGCGATTTCCAGGTCTGAAATACGATCCTGGGGATCATTTCAGACACCGGCGGGTCTTTGGTCAGGTAGTTGGACGCCGCCGCCGCTGGCCGTTCATGCTCGCGCGGCATGCGAGCATGAAGTGCGTCGTCCTTTAGCAGGCGACGCATGCGTGCCCGACCGGGATGGGTCACGCTATTCCAGTACCGCCAGATCTTGCGCCGGGCGCGGAACATCATCGAACCGTCATCACTCATCGCTGCATTCCTTGTAGTAAGCGTGATTGGATTTCGCGGCGCAACTCTGACCGCGCGCTTCCCAGCGTGATAACAAGAAAAATCAGAGCGCCGGCCGGTATTAGGATTGCCAGTCCCACTACCGTTGGCAGCGACCCCGTCAGTTCTTCGCGCAGAACTGCAATCGCTGCGATCATTGCCAACCCGGCGACTGAGGATGGAATGAACCTACGCGCGAGGGGCAGAAGCGCGATGACGCCCGCACGTCGCAGCGCTGCGAGCTGGATCGTGACTGGCAGGATTACGATGCCATTCACCAGGGCGACGCGCTCTATCGCATTTATTGGCCAAGGCGGAAAAAGAACGATTGCGGATGCTGCAGCTTGTGCTCCGACCGCGAACGCCGACATTCTGCTGAAGCCCAGAGCTTTTAATGCTATCTGCATGATGTAGTTCAACATGACCAGATTGCCGGCTACGCCGACAATGAAAAGGAAAGGCCATGCCGACCGCCCCAGATGATCAAAGATAAGCAGACAGAATTCGGGCGCTATCGCGGCAAGTCCAAAAAATATGGCAGCGCCAATAATTGAACCGATTTCGATTGTATCTAGCAAGGACTCAGCAAATTTTTTGGTGTCGTCTTGTTGCTTTGACAAGCGTGCCATGGTAACGTCGAGCAGTACACCAGTAACCATTTGAGCAGCAACGTAGTAAAACCGGCTACCAACAATATAGTTTGCTAGAACTGCCGTGCCATAATGATAGGGTAGCGCGAGTTCGGTTGAGCGGGTGGCGATGTAGTTCAGCAGATTGCCTGCTAGTACGAATGCGCCGAACCCTACCAAAGGTGCGGCACTTATAAAATCCGGACGCGCGGCGAAACGGTCGCGGCGGCGCAGGTTGAGAAGAGCGAAGTTCACAGTCGCAAAGCCGATCGCTTGGCCGACCAGCGCCCACAGGCCCCATCCCAGAAACGCCCCACCGATACCGATGATCGATCCGATCACCGTCGCGCTCAGGCCGATCCCAGCGAGTTGCCGGAACGCCATGTCTCGCTTCATGAGGCCCATGGGGACATAGACGAACGCGTTAAGCAGCAGTACAATCGACAGGACGCGAACGACTGGAGCCAGCCCGGTCGTGCCGAAATACACTTCGATCCACGGCGCGCCGAATAGAAACCCGGCCGCTAGCACCATCGACAGGCCTAGATTGATGAGGCTGAGCGCTAGAATCGCGCCCGGGCTCGCCTCCCGATGGCGGATGACCGCCTCCGCTGCGCCGGTTTCGTTGAACACTTCGGCCAGCGCCATGATCGCCAGAGCCGCGCTGAAAAGGCCAATCTGATCCGCCGACAGGATGCGCGCCAGGATGACGAAAGTCATCGCCGTGCCCAGCCGCTGGCCCCATTGGCGGACCGCAGACCAGATATAGTGATTGTTCATGATGTTGCCGGTGCCGCAGCCAGGCCTTTCGGCGCGGGCTTGTCAGCCGCGGTTGATGGGGTCGCCGATCCCGCACGTCCCAATCCGCCCGCCACGGGCAACATGCACACAATCAACAAAGGGAAATATGCGGGGGTCGCCAGCGCGTTGTCGCTACGGGCGTTGAGAAGGAAACCACCCCACGCTGCAATCACCGTCCAGTTTATCGCGCCCGTCCGCATTGCGCCGCGCATCATTGCAATCGACATGAAGATAAAGAACAATATCATCCCGATCGCCCCTAGCTCGACCGTCAGGCGTAGATAGTCGTTGTGCGCGGCGGCCGACCCTACGAGGACCACGACGTCGCTCGGGGTTTGCCAATATTGATGGCCGAACCCTATTCCCGTCCACGAGTACTGATCGACCAAGGTTTGCAAATAAGCGGCCATCGCGTTGCGTCCGTTATCGGTGCTGGTGGCCAGCCGGCGCAGTGCGAACGGCACAGCGATCGCGGCGAAAAACGGCAGGGCTAGCAGGCCTCCGGTCAGCAGCATCAGCTTGTCACGGATGTGGATCACTTTGCTGAATACGATCACGCAGATTGAGGCGATCATAGCCACCGCCAGCGATGCCCGCCCTCCCGCGAGGATCAAGATGATCAGGTTGACTGCAGTAAAACCTAGATATCGCAATCGACGCCACTCTAGGCCCAGGATCAGGCTAGCCACGATGCCGTTCGCTGCCAGCCCCGACAGAAATGCGGGAATCTGGCTTCCCTGCAGCCGCATCGTACCGGTCGCATATTCGATGCCCCAGATGGGTCGGCCGGACAGCCCAAGCCCAATAAGCCCGCCGATCATGCAGATGACCGGAAGCCATGTGGTCGCGCGAAGAATGCCGTCCGCATCGTCGCGTGTGGCGTGGAAGCCGGTCAGCACGTAAATGATCGCGAATTGATTGATTGACAGCAGCCAGGTTGCCCAGCTGAACTTGGGAAACGGCGTGGCCAATCCGAGTACGATCGTCAGGATCAGCGTGGCGATCATCAATGTAATCGCCACCGGGTCTACGCGCCGCAGGACCAGCACAAGCCCCGCGAGCAGCAGATACAGGCCCTTCTCGAACACATTGGCAAAGGGCAGATTCAGCGTTTCCGCCACGTTCAACGTGAAGAAGACGCTTGCGAGCCAGAACAGCTGGCGGATCATGCCCCGGCGCTCCGCCCCGCGACCCGGGACCACAGCCGTCGCGGCCAATCGCGGTTCATGCACGGTCGCTCGACGGCAGCGTAGAACGCCATGCACGACGCTATGACAATCGGCACGACGATCACATAGACCGCGACAAGCGCCAGTAGCGGTTGGCCGGTAAGATCGAATGGTTTGAGCAGGATGCTGGTCACGACCTGCAACAACGGTACGTGCAGCAAGTAGATGGAATAGCATGCACCGCCCACCAACGCGATCCAGCGATTGCCAAACAGCCTGCGTCCGATGTTTCCGCGCGCCGCCCCGAGATATAGCATCAGGATTCCCGAAGCTCGCACCGCAAGAACCAATGCGCGGCCGTCGGTGTCGAAGTTGACGTAGAACAGGGTGGAACTGGCGAAAAACAAAGCCAGCCCTATAGCCAGCGTAATGTCGGCCCAGGCCGTCGGCGGGCGTTCGAACGGACGGGTATGCGAGGCCCAGTCGCAGACCGCGATCCCTAACAGGAATGGGAATAGATGCGCTAGCAGCGAATAATGCCAGCTCGCGATCGGGTCAAGCACCGCCTGCAATACCAGCGCCGCCATGATGGCGGTGACGCCCACGCATGCGCGGACAGTGGGCGTTCGCAAAGACAGGTACGCAAGGATTATCGCCGGAGCGAGGATATAGAACTGGATTTCGATCTCAAGCGTCCAGAGAGGCGGATTGAACCGCGGTGATGCGGCAAAGATCAGACCGTGGAGATAGACCAGGCTCGCAGCGAAACTCTGCCACAGCGGCGTCGCCTCGGCGATATGGCGCAGGGCCGGACTGGGCCCGACATTGCCGCCGGCCGCGACGAAGGCAGCACAACACAGGGTGACCGTCAGGATATAGGGGGGTTCGAGTCGCGTGACCCGGCGCATGTAAAAGGATCGCAAACGCGGCGCGTGTCCGGTCATGAAGGGATAGGCGATGATGTAGCCTGAGATAAAGAAGAACAGCTCTACCCCAGCCACGCCATTGGGCAAGAAGGCGAACCAGCCGTCCCACGGCATCGCCGCCCGATCGGCGCTGCGTTGGGCCCGCAGCGCGGCGTGGTACGCCACCACCTGCATAATCGCGAGAAACCGAAGGCCGTCGATCTGCGGGACATAGCTGTGCGAATTTGTCACTCGTCCGAGCCGTTCGGGCCAGCGCCGCCAATCAGCCAGAGCGGAGAGGGGGGGGCTGCTGGCGACCGTCATGACCGTCCCTCAGGGCCATTCCCAGCGAAAAGGTCGAATTGGATCTTCATCGGGCCATCGGACCGAGTCGCGGGAACGATTGCCACCTCAGCGCCGGCGCAGGCCAGTTCACGGGACGCGCGAAAAATCGTCTCGCGCCCCCTTGTCACGGGGCGGGATGCGATCCACCCGGCGCCTTGGCACCGATACATCACCGTGATCCGCCCCTCTTCGGCCGCGGGCGCGACTATGCGGGCCAACCAAGCACCCGGGCGGACCGGGCCCAGTTGATTGCGCGCTAGAAAGGCCGCGGCACCGCTACCGTTCCACTGAATGGAGACGACCATAAGATCGCCCTCAGGCACGACCGCCGTTTCGAAATCGGCGCTGGTCATCGCGCGCCAGTCGAACGGAAAGGATGACCGTCCGATGGGCAGCCCTAGCTTGGCACGCTGAGCGGCACCGCGCTGCCAGAACTCATCGGCCAAGGCGAAGTCATGACGCTTCCAGCTCTCCTGCGATGCGAAAGCATAAGCCGATAGCGTATCAGCACCCGGCCGAAGCGCCGACAATGTGCGCAACCGCGCGCGCCGTCCCGCGGGGTCTGCTAGCAATGCCTGATCAAACAGATAGTGGCCTCGCCAGTTGGGTTTAAGGTCCAGCCGTCCGACGAGTGCCGTGGCGAACTGGGGCATGCGCTCCAAGCGCGACAGCGTCTCAATGGCCTGCGCCCGCCCGACCCGCTGTGCCAGCAGACCGTCGATCCGTTCGACCACATCTGCAGTACTGCCGGAAAGCAGCGCGTCGACGATGATGTTGACCTGTGACCCCGCGTCGCGAAAACCCATGTTGCGCAGCAACGCCAAGCCGCGCGAGCGATCATCCGCCGACGGAGCGGCGGCAATCCAGCGATTCAGCAGCGCCGGGTTAATCGGTGCGCGAGCGAGCTCAGCGGTATATTCCACAAGAGATCCTGGCCGGCGGTCATCTCCGGCGACCAGTTGCCGCGTCGGCGCCGTCGTCAGTATAGCGCGGCGATCATGGGCGTGGGTGGCTTTCTCCGCAATCGCGCCTGTCGTTACACCCACCGACATGGCAATCGCTATGGGTAGCAGCCGGTTCTGCAGACACATCACGCAATCACCGCTTTGCATAGTTGTACAGCGCGTAATCGTATTTTTCGACAGTGGTGGGGCGGTAGAATGTCAGTATGGCACCCAGCGGGCGGGATCCCTGATTTGCAAGCTTGTCGACGGCGGTGCGAATTCTGGCGGGGCGGCTGGTGTCCGCATGGATGACAAACACCACGATTTCGGCCTGCGCGGCTAGCAGCAGCGGGTCACCGAACCCGATCATCGGCGCCGAATCGATCAAGACGATGTCAAACTTGCTCTTTGCCTCGTCGATCAGTTGGGCGAGATTGGGACTCGACAGCAGTGCTGCCGGTTGCGGCGGGGGCGAACCGGCGGGCAAGAGGCTGATCCCAGCGTACGATGTCGTCTGCACCGTCTCGGCGAAAGTCGCCTGTCCAGCGAGCACGTTCGTCAGCCCGGTTTCTCCGGTGAGTCCGAAGCGAAGATGCTGGACCGGGCGGCGTAAGTCCCCGTCGATAATCAGGACCGATTTACCAGAGGCGCTCAGCGATTGGGCAAGGGCATCGATCGACGTCGATTTACCGTCACCGATTCCCGCGCTTGTGAGCAGAAGCGTGCGCGGCAGGCCGTGATCAGTGGACACCTGAAGCGCGGCAATTGCCTCGCTATATGGGCCGAGGAGCCGGTCATCGACACCGTCCTTAACAAACGGGATCGACGCCAGGACCGGCAGCTGCAGCCGTGCGACGACATCGCTCGGCGAACGCACGCGAGCGAACAGCAGTTCGCGGACCAGAAGGAAAACCAGCGCGAGGATCGTTCCCAAAATGATACCTGCGACAAGGAATAGCGGTAGGCTTGGGAAATAGGGCTTTTGCGGCACGGCTGCGCGGTCGAAGATTGACAGGTTACTGACCTGGACCCCCGCCTCGGCATTGAGCTGATTTAGGCGCGCCAGCAGCGCATCATATTGATTGCGATTCGTCTCTGCTTCGCGCTGTAGGATCGCCAGGTCGACATTGCGATCCTGTTCGGACAACCGGACCGAACGCAGGTTGGCCAGCTTGGCCTTGAGCTCCGCCTCGTCGCGAATAGCGCTGTCCAGAGGGGTGCGGAGTCCCGACTTAATGCCAGCGGCCAGCGACGACAGGCTGCGCTGCAATGCGGTTGATTGCGCCGTCAACTGGCGGACCTCTGGATGTTCGGGGCCATGCCGCGCCGAAGCCGACATAAGCCGTGCTTGCGCCTCGTTTGTCTGCGAGATCAGCGACTGGATCGCGGCATTTCCGACGACGCTCGGAATCGACAGTGGCTCCCGCTCGGCGATCGCGTTCCAGTCCGCCTGAGCACGGATGCGGCGCTGGCCGGCCTCGGCCAGCTGCTGGTTGACCTGGTTTAGCACGTCGCTGGTCAGTGTCGCGCCGGTTTGTGTGGTGTCCTTCGTCGGCACGACGATGATCGCGGCGTTGCGCGCATAGTCATTGGCGCTGCGTTCGCTGTTGGAAAGGCGGACGCGGATCTTGGCCAGTTCGCCTTCGAGGAATTCGCGAGCATAGTCGGATTGGCCGGCGCGCTGCTGCAGGTCGAACCGCACCAGGTTTTCGGCGAAGCTGTTTGCGATCGTGGCCGACAGCACCGGATCGGGCGACGAGAAACCGATGGTGGCGACGCGCGTATTGGGAACGATGGCTGCCGACAATCCCTTGTCGAGCAGCGCAAGCACCATCTTGCGCCGGTCGGCCACGTCCTGCGCCGGTTTTGCATTCATCTGCGTCGTGAAACTTTGGTCTCTATTGAGACGGAGCGACCGCATGACCGCTTCGGCGACAGGCATGCTGCGCGCCATCAATAAGGTGGTTTCCATCTGCCGGTCGATATCGGCGTTCAGGACCGGGGTGTTCGCGTCTTCAGTGCCGACGATCTTCTGAGCCGAGGATTCGATCCGCATTTTCGCTTCTGCGCGGTAGGACGGTCGGATGAGTAGGAACGCCAGTACCGCCGCGGCGATGCAGACACCCATAATTGCGGTCATAGGCAGGAGCGATCGCCGAACCGGAACCCAGATCCGTTCAAAATCGATATCGAACAGCGGCGAATTGATTACCTGCTGCATAGCGGGATCAACAGTGGAGCGCATTGGGTTCAAGGATCAGGGCCCTAAAGACGGAGGAAGAATATTGTCAGAAGCGGCGCGACCTGAAGAATGTCGCGATAGAACCGTCCAGCCTGATTTATACCGACTACAACGGTGTCGCCCCCTTCGAGCACTGGGTCGGGCTGAAGGTTCGCACGGATATTCTTAACGTCGAACCGAGCGGCATAAACGCCGTCGGTCCGGCGCCTGAACACGATCACTTCGTCCAACCGCGCGGTGCGATCCGGCCCCCCAGCAAGCGCCAATGCCTCGAGAAGGGTGCTTTTCCCTTTAATGGGATAGCTGCCGGGCTTGTCCACTTCGCCCTCGATTATGATTTTCTGGGACGCCGCCTCGAGCACCGAGATCGCGACCTGAGGATCGATCACGTAACGACCTGCTAGGCCTTTGGTAATGACCTGCGCAAGCTCTTCCGCCGTCAGGTCCTCTGCCTTAACATAGCCAAGGTACGGAAATGGGATCCGCCCGCCGCTGTCTATGACAACCTTCTCGAAGCTCATCTCAGGTTCGTAATAGACATTTATCGACAGCTCGTCGCCCGGCGCCAACCGGTAGCCGCCGGTGTTCTCCACTGACGTGCGGCCAAGCATCTCATACGCAGCCGAGCCCGTGTCCGCCTGGGGGCGCGGCCCGTTCGAACATGCCCCAACAAGCAGCATGATCACTATTGTGAGCAACAGGTTATAATTCATGACCCCATTGATGCAATGCAGCAATGTAACAGTCAAGGCGCGATACGTGTCAACATTCTTCGGCCGGCCCAGCCAGCGGCGAGCAGATTTTGCCGTGCCTCCTTCGCTCGCTTTATTCGCGATGTCGCCATACCGAAGCGAAAGGGTCTTGATCAGCCATTAGTGGCGTAGTCCGGGCGAATGTCCTCAGTAGGTTTCACAGCGTCAGGACAAATGAGTTTTCGAGGCTGACAGAAAAAGGAGCTACGGTGATCAGCGGCATTGCCGCGCGCTTGCTATGTCGGCGCTGTCCGCAGGTTGGTGGCGATCGGCTTGAACACAACGGCATCCGGGCACGCCTTGTGCGAAGGCAGCGCGTATGCGCAACGCACGCTGCGATCTTGAACAGCCATAGACGCAGAGTTGCAAACTCTGACATTGCCAGACCGGCTGCCTTTAGGATGGCCTATTGGATGCGTTATAGCAGCCATAAGGCTGCGGTGTGCAGAATGAGGTGCATCTGATTGGTGTTGCTAGAGCGGCATAAGGTGTGATCGCTGGCTAGTTGTGACCTGGGGCGATTGATCAGGCTTTCTGCCTGGCCCCCGGCGCAAAAGAGCGTACCGTAGATGTGTTTGGCCGATCCTTCAGCCAGCAAAACGACGACATATTGAATCTCCCTGCTCAGTGTGCTGGCCTCGATCCTGGCAATCGGTCGGCGCTGGAACTTGCAGCTCTCCGCACCATATCGGGTCTATACATAGTTGCGCAGGATGGGGCATTGGCGCTGGGCGCACTTGACCGCGCGGATATCTGCGGGAGCAATGATGACCGAACCGGGCTGTACCGCAACGTTGGTCGGCAAACTGAACACTTTATCAACGCAGGCCGCCGCGCAAAAGGGCATGACGTCGGCCCGCCGATAATGCCGTCTACCCTGGATGGTGATGTGGGTGTCTGGCCGATGCCTACGTTGATGACGCACAAGGCGTCGCATTTGGCCGCCAGCTTGGCCCCCGAAGGCATCTTGCCTGACCCACGAGAGCGGGCTTGCGGTGCTAGAGGTGTCGGCGGGGCTCGGACTAAGCAGGTCGACGGTATCGACGTACTTGAAGCGGGCGCGTGAAGCCGGCCATGACGGGTGACTGACGCCGGAGGGTTGCGGCGATGGCGCCGCGCTTTGCCATTCGCGCCGGGAGATGTTCGAGGAGATCGAGTGCGCGCCGCCACGTCCACTGCCGGTCGAGCGGTTCGAATACGCCGAATGAAAGAGGTCGAAGGTCCATCCTGATTATCACGCTGCGGTAGCCGCAACTTCTGCTCGGTGCCGCACAGCTTGATGGGGAAGAAGGTCGGTGTGCGGCTGCCCCAGCGTGTGATCGAGATCTTCCCTGATCATAAGCGGGTTATCAGCCACACGCGCAGCTCGCAGCACGGCTTCTACATCACCGTCAATGCCCACATGCCCAAGGCGAACCAGCGTTACGCCGAGCGGACGCCAGCATCCTCGGCGGGCGTGGATATGGTCCTGCACGTCTCGATGCCGTCAGGCCCTGGCAAACTTGGTAGCTTCAATCCGACTCCTCCGTCAACGATCAATGCCAGCAGTTGACTAGGCTGTGTTGACAAAAGGGATTCCCAAGGCTCGCGAGTTCTGATTCAAGACTGCTTTTTGAGGAGCAGTCATGGGCCGCGGGGATTTGTCGGACGCGGAGTGGGCACTGGCAGAGCCATTCGTGCCTCCGGCAAGGTGTGGAGGCCGGCCTTGAACGGCAGACATGCGCGAAGTCGTCAACGCGATGCTTTATGTAGCCGCGAGTGGGTGCGCGTGGCGACTTTTGCCCAAATGCTTTCCTCCGGTGTCGACGGTGCGGCGCTACTTTTACGCCTGGCGCAATGCCGGTCTGTTCGAGGCCATCAACACCGTACTGGTTATGTACTTGCGAGAAATCGAAGGGCGGGAAGCGTCGCCCAGCGCCGGGGTCATCGACAGCCAGTCGGTGAAGACCACGGAAAGTGGCGGAGTTTCAGGGTTTGACGCAGGCAAGAAGGTCAAAGGCCGCAAACGACACATCCTGACCGACACCTGCGGCTTTCTGATCTTTATCCTCGTCCACGCTGCCGATATTCAGGATCGCGATGGAACTGTCGATGTGCTGGCTGCCGTCCGGACGCGGTTTCCATGGTTACGCCATGTGTTCGCTGACGGCGGCTATGCAGGTGATAAACTGCGATCCGCGCTTGTCGGCATGGGCAAATGGACTATTGACATCATCAAGCGTTATGGCGAAGCCAAGGGCTTCGAGGTGCTACCGCGCCGATGGGTTGTCGAGCGAACCTTCGCTTGGCTCGGTCCCTGCCGACGGCTCGCCAAAGATTGGGAAAGGTCCATCGCCTCGTCCACGGCATGGGCTCTCATAGCTTCAATCCGCATGCTCACGCGCAGAACCGCAAGATACTGTCAAATTTGACGAACTTCCGAATCGGGCTCTAAGGTCTTAACTCGCTTTTAAGCATTTCATGCGAGGCAGCGAACGGAGGCAACAATTATGGCAGAACCGGAGCATCGTGAACAAGCCGCTAAGGCTTTGCATATTACCTCGAGTAGGCCAGAAGTGACCTATAACCCAGGTGGCCAAGTTGGACTACTCCATGAACAGATTGAGCAGCAGCTCGGCATATTGGCGATACCGTTAAATGTGCCGCGCCGTGCTATGACTGAATCATTAGAGCGGTTAATCCATTCTGTTTCTCGCGCCTGTGGTCCTATTGCACTTGGGATCACCTATGGTATCGTTCTTTGGGGAGTTATGGTAGCCTGACTTGGCAACCTTCAGCGGGCTGCAATAACCTCGTCTTGCCACCGGTGGCTCGTTGTCGTGGGACCAGCCCAAGCCATGCGGCGAAGTTCTGTCCACCTGCAAATGCGCGCCGATCGGAAGCAAACGCCATGATCGCGCCCGCTGTTACAGGACCGACGCCTGGCATTGTGCAAAGCCGCCGCATTGCATCGTCAACCTTGGCTGCCGCGCGCAGCTTGAGATGTAGCTCGTCGATCTTCTGTGTGAGTAGCGCAATCTGGTCCAGATAAAGGCGAGCAATATCGCGCAGCGTGTCCGGGGGCTGGGTTATATCGTTATCGATCATGCCGCCGATAGCTTTGATTCCGACCGGCCCTTGCGCCACGACAAATCCAAACGATGCAAGATGACCGCGCCACGCGTTGATGAGTTGTGTGCGTTGCCCAACGAAGGATTGGTGAGTTCTGAACGCCACCGCGCGGGCCTGATGTTCAGCGCTCTTCACGGCCACATAATGAATGTTCGGGCGCAGCGCGGCCTCAGCAATCGCTGCTGCGTCTTCCGCATCATTCTTCTGCCGCTTGACTAACTGCTTGACGTAAATCGGAGGTATCAGGCGAACCTCGTGGCCGAGACTTTCCGCAAAACGCCCGCAAAAAGGCTGGTCGCGCATGCCGCCATCGCAACGATACAAGGCGCCTGTACGCGCAAGATGGTCTCGAGCTTTGCACGCGAAACCATCCGGTTGAATAGAATCGCCCCCCCCCCCCAGGGCAATGCCGCAGACCTGGAAGCTGCGCTTCGCAAGGTCGATCGCGAAAATGTGGACGTCGGTCATGTGCTCCTCCTTCTACAGCGCAACATCCCGCTGGTCTGACATCTTACGATGCCGCCGAAGGGGGCATCCACCCCATCAGTTCATATCGTTGTTTACCCGTGATTGCTCGGTGATTATTAAAGGCCGCTTCTTCAATGGAAATTCATCTGATTTTCGATAATATCAGACACATACTTGCCTAGTAAATTTTTCTATGGTATTCACTGGGCTAATCCGCTTCATCGCAAGGTTCGCGCGCGCATCCAGCAGGAGCGTCTCCTCCTGAGCGTGGAGCAGGCCCGGACATTGTTGTCCTAAGCGACGATGGTGACGTACTGGAGCACAGCTGGTGGGCGGCCCGCAAGGCGTCTGCGGGAAGCTCTACGTCGATTTCAAGTTCGCCGTTCGCATCAATGCGGGCAATTATCTCATCGGCCATCAGATCGTCAATGGTCTTGGCAGTCGGTCGGGGGTCGTCTGGTACTGGCGGTATCGCTTGCACACTTTGCCCGCGGGATTTTTTACGAAGCAGATCAACCGCCTGCAAAACCGCGAAGCCCGGCTTCGATTGAAGGCGGGCAGGGTGGCGCACATTTTACTTCGCAAACCGAAGTGACCAGCGCTGCTTTGATCCGCTATCGGTGGGCTATATGCAACTTACCTGGTCCGACATCGTTCTCAGCCACGACATTGGGCCGCTGACCCTTCCGGCATTGTTCTATCGTTTGGTCGAACGCGTATACCGGTACGGCTGTAGTCGGATCGCTGCTGTCGCCCCGTAAATGGCCTTCATGAGCGAAGCGAGTCAGGACGCGCTCTCTGCGAAGTTCCCGCACGCTGCCCCCGGCAGCGTGACGGTGATCTAACCGCCGCTGCGGGGTGGTCGTGACCTGCTGGCCATCACGGCGCTTGCCGGACCAGCCAACTCTTTAAAGTAAATAGCCAATACGGGCTGAGGGTGGTGACGAGGTCCAGCTACGAGTTTGACATAACTTAGCTTCTTCAACTCGTGCCCTACGGTTAGCTCATCGAGCGAGAATGCAAACTCATTATGCAGCCATTGCATCAGATCAATCAGGCGCCAGCAAACGAAACTATGGGATTGCCGGGATCGAAACTCTCACTACCATCTCTGCAAATGCCCGACTCTAGGCATTTTCCAGTAGCGACCGCTTCCCCGGCGAATTGCCGCCAAGCAGGTCGGCAGGGTTGCGGGCGTTGAACCGAACCACGCAGTCAAGATCTGCAAACCCACATCGCCTTTCCGCGCCGCGCTACCGCTGCGGTAAATCTCGGTCGATGCCATCAGCTGGCTTATCTGGTTCAAGCCCTTCCATGGGCGCGCCAAACGACACAGGGTTGTCCCGTCAAATCTTGCCTCAATCCTACCGCTGATTCCAGAGCCACTCTCTCCCAACGCGAAGTGCCATTGGTTCAGGCTCTCGAAAATTTGGAAAAATTCCACGATTGAATCAGGCCTATCGCAATTTGGTATCAGGGCTGGGCCAAAAAATTCAAAGAATTTTACTTTGCCTAACAACATTTCTGATTGTAGTGTACCTAGTGAACTTCCGTCAACATGATATGACCCTTGTTTTTACGATTCAGAAATTTTGGAGATATCGGTGTTATCGCTAGATGCAGATTCGAATGAAATTGCGTTGAAAACCACACGGACGTTCGTCGTGGATCAATTTGCTAGCGGGCAGATACATGGCGGGTCAAAAGCCAGGTCAGATGTAACAAGAATTTTGCAAAAATTTGGCGTGGGACGACTGAAGATAGGTGGAAAAAATTTTGCGTCGGCAGCTTTTCGTGCATTTATCATTATTCTATTCTCTTTTTTTCATCCCAAATCTACTATTGTCGCACATTTCCCAATTTATAATAAAAGCGCGCAAATATTAGTCCGATTAATGCGTTATCGGCATAAATTAATACTATTAGTGCATGATATTGATCAAGCCAGACAGGTAATGCCGACACAAGATATTTCTGATCTTCGTTACGCTTCAGGAGTGATGGTGTCTGGAAGGCTTGATAAAATTGCAGAATATGAAGAAAACTTTCCCTTGCGTAGAAGTTACCTAACGGCCTGGGACTATCTCATAGATATCACAGTGCCAACCGTTCTGCCCACTGCCAACAAGATCTTGTTTGCTGGATCTCTTGATCAAGACAAGTCTGCGTGGATTTATGATACTCGTCGCACCGTAGGGCTAGTCCTTTCAGGGCAAGGATTTGACCGTCACGCTGGATTGCCGGTAGACGACTTTATTGGCTCGTTCAACCCTGAGCAACCGAAATTTTCTATGGAGATTGGTTGGGGGTTGGTTTGGGACGGGTGTAGCATTGATGGCTTAGCCGGCCCGACGGGCACATATCAACGATTCAACCAACCTCATAAATATTCTCTTTATATCGCAGTCGGCCTTCCGATCATCTGCAATACACATGCTGCGATTGCTCAAACAGTTAGCGATTTGGGGCTAGGTATATGCGTGGAGTCGCTCCGTGATATACCGAGTAGTATCTCAGCGCTTTCAGAAGACGAGCGTATGCGGATGATCATTAATGTTCGCAAGGTGCGTTCATTTTTAATAAATGGTCATTCGCTTATTGCAGCGTTTCGTGAAATGCAGAATTCTTTATGTGCTGCTTCGATTACTGGTGTGGGTCTAGCGTCAGCATAATTATCTGCGCCTTTCGAAAAGCCCGCGATTATTACGCTATCGGGTAGCGACGAAAATGGCTGATGACGTGATTTGCACATGCGCGTTCGAGTGGCATAAAGATAGGGCGGGTAAGAAATTTAGAATTGGGTTTGGCATGCGAATATTGATGGTAGACTGTCTGGCGTTCACACCACCATACAATGCGGCGTTGGCGGAAGCTCTGGTCGCGCAGGGGCATGATGTGAGGATGGCCGGAATGGCTCTGCCTGACGATCAACAATGGCCGGCGACCAGTGGAGTCTATCGCTCCCTACCTTTATCGGAAAGCTGGGTTAAACTAGCCAAGCATGGCGTTTATGGGCGAGCAATAGGCTACGCGCGTACGCTTTTTGCACTGCGTCGCGAAGTGACCATTTGGCATCCGGACGTGGTACATTTCCAATGGAGCTTCTTCCCACTGCTTGAGCTTGTACTGCTGATAACACTACGGCTACCTGTAGCATTGACAATGCACGACAGTGTCCTTGCCAACGGCGATCGTGTTGCATCCAGCCGACGAATCGGCCTCAGGCATTTGGTGCGACGAGCCGACATACTGTTTTCCCATACTGAGCAGGGCGCAGCAGTGTTACGCCAATATGCTCGCAAGGATGCGGTTTTACGTCAGATACATCATGCTCCGATCAGGTACCCATATACAGGTCCAAGACAGGTTAATCCGGCACCTGATGAGCGTCTCAATGTACTGCTGTTTGGCATGATTAAGCATTACAAGGGGCTTGATTTACTAATCGAGGCTGCCGCAAATCTCACGCCTACAGCTCGTTTGAACGTCCGGTTCCGTGTGGTAGGCCGAATGGAAATTGACGGGGAGGCTTTGATAGCGTTGGCCAAAGAAAGAGGAGTCTACGAGCTGTTCGATTTTGATTGGCGCTTCGTTCCAGAGATGGAAATCGACGATATCATGCGATCTGCGGATGTATTCATTTTTCCCTACCGCGCGATTGATGCAAGCGGCGTGTTCGTGACTGCGCTACCCTATCGCAAGCCTGTGATCGCCTCAAAAATTGGACTATTCGCGGATATACTGGCTGGCAGTGAGCTATTAGTCCCGCCGGGTGATGTGAAAGCTTTGACTAAAGTGCTTGATCACATACTAACGAATAAAGAATTTCTTCAAAGAATGACAACGTACGCTACTGATATTGCAATAGCGATGCCCAGTTGGGAACAGACGGCGTGCGATACGCTAGAGGCCTATCGCGATGGAGGCGTACGTGGTTGAAAACTGAACGTTCGGTTCGTCTTAGGCCCGCAAGTCCTCCAGATTTGAGTAAAGTCCGGCCGTCAGGAAGGGGTCGGACAGGATGAAGTGCTGAACCGCCCCGGGATTGTCGGAGGCTCCAACTCCTGAGAAGGTGGAGCCCTTATGAGCAAGACAACGCACAAGTTTTCACCCGAGGCTCGTGCCCGTGCAGTGCGCATGGTGCTGGATCACGAAGCTGATCATCCGTCCCGCTGGGCAGCGGTCACATCTATTGCCGAGAAGATCGGCTGTTCGGCGCACACTTTGCTGGAGTGGGTGAAGAAGGCCGAGGTCGATAGCGGCAAGCGGGCCGGTGTGCCGACCGAACTGGCCGACCGGCTCAAGGCGCTGGAGCGTGAGAACCGCGAGCTTCGGCAGGCCAACGAGATCCTGCGTAAGGCATCAGCATATTTTGCGCAGGCGGAGCTCGACCGCCCGTCCAAGCGATGATCGCGGTTATCGACGATAACCGCGGGGTTCATGGGGTCGAGCCGATCTGCAATGTTATGCCGATCGCCCCTTCCACATATCACAAGCACGTCGCGCAGCGACAGGATCCATCGCGCCTGTCGGCGCGGGCAAAGCGTGACCTCGCCTTCAAGCCAGAGGTCGCCAGGGTGTTCGCCGAGAACTTCGCGGTTTACGGCGTGCGCAAAGTCTAGCGGCAGATGCAGCGTGAAGGGCACTGCATTGCCCGCTGTACGGTGGAGCGGCTGATGCGTGATCTCGGCTTGGCAGGGGTGATCTGTGGCAAGCCGGTGCGCACCACGATCAGTGACAAGGCGGCACCTTGCCCGCTGGATCACGTCAACCGCCAGTTCCACGCACCGGCACCCAACCGGCTGTGGGTCTCGGACTTCACCAATGTGTCGACCTGGGCCGGGGCTCGGCTTTGGGCAGTGCCCCCGGCACTGCCGCCGCCTGCGCTTTATGTCGCGTTCGTGATCGACGTCTATGCCCGCTATATCGTAGGCTGGCGGGTCAGCAGGACTGCGCATGCCAGCTTTGTGCTCGATGCCTTGGAGCAGGCTTTGCACGACCGGCGGCCAGTTCATCGCGGCGGGCTGATCCATCACAGCGATCGCGGAAGCCAGTATGTCTCGATCAAATACACTGAGCGCCTCGCCCAAGCTGGCATCGAGCCTTCGGTCGGCAGCGTCGGCGACAGTTATGATAACGCTTTGGCAGAGACGATTAAAGGCTTTTACAAGGCCGAAGTGATCCACCGTCGCGGACCTTGGCGATCTTTCGAGGCCGTCGAGTTCGCAACCCTTGAATGGGCCGATTGGTTTAACCACAGGCGGTTGCTGGCACCCATCGGAAACATCCCACCTGCCGAAGCCGAGCAGAGATATTACGCCACGATAGACGAGCAGCCCATGGCTGCGTAACTTAAACCAAACAGCCTCCGGGAAACCCGGGGCGGTTCATATCGGCAGAATGTGTACTTTGCTCGTAAAGCCGCCGCGTGATCGACCAAAAGCCTGCGCAAAAGCCCCCCTTTTCCGCCCACTGCCGAAACCTGGCCGCGAGCCGTGGTGCTGTCGATCATGTGCTGCCAGTCATCGGTGAGCCCCAGATCGACCAGCGTTTGCAGTAGGGCATCCCAGACGCCTTGTTCGGCCTAGCGCCGGAACCGGACATAGACCAAGTTCCACTTGCCGTAGCGTTCGTGCATGTCGCGCCAGGGACAACCAACCCGCTGCACGTAAAGCATACCATTGAGAAAAATACGGTTTTCGCCAGATGGGCGGGCCCAGCGCCCTCGCTCAGATAGCAACAAGGGACCGATCAGTTCCCATTCCGCATCTGACAGGTCCCCACGGCCCATGACTGCTCCCCAAGGAGTAGCCATGAATCTGAACTCGGCCCGCTTGGGAATCCCTTTTGTCAACACGACCTAGAAAATTGCGGAGTGGCAACATCATGAATAAGACGGATTGAGGGCATCATCAACGCCTGCCATCACGATCTCTGACGTCTGAAGCTGCCACCACGGTGCCAGCATGAGGTTAACCTCAGTGTCTCCCGGTTCAAGGCTCATGGTATCTGTCGCCTTAGCGTTTTGAAAATGCCCCAGCGCCGACGGCAACAAAGCCTTTTCGAATGTTGCCAGGACGACAATATTCGAGAGAGCTTCATCAACACCATCGGTGTTTCCGCGCATGTTCTCGGCAAATTCGGTCCCTTCGACGGCGTTCTTGACGACTGCCATGCGTCTGTTGATGCTAGGGTGCGTGAAGGACAACGTGAGTGCTTGTCTGGAGCGCGAACGATCCAGAACCGATAGCGCTCCATCAATGGAATAGCCCGCCTTGGACAGGATCCGCGCTCCCAATGCATCTGCTTCAATTTCGGTGTTTTTCACCTTTCCGCTGGCAAGGCCAAGCGAAGCAAGCAGCATAGACCGACCGCGCAATTTGTTACCATGCTCGAGGATGTTGTGTCCCATCTCGTGTGCGACGACGAAGGCCAGCTCGTCATCGGTTCGGGCAAAGTCGATCATCTTTTCTGTGATGGCAACATAGGTGCCGTCAGCCCAGGCGTTCAATCCGCCCTTCTCGTAGAACACTGGCTTGCCTCCGCAGCCGTCAACAGCTTCCATCAATACAGTCAGTGTGGCTCCTGCACGGCGAACAAGAAGCTGGGCCGGTCCTTTTCTAAGCGCGTGATCAAGCAACGTTTCAAACTCAGCCGTGCGGGCGTAGTGCGCCTGCCGGCGAATCAGTCCGGCCTTAAACGAACTGAGGTCCTCTCCGTTGACCTGAATGATCGTATCGCCCGGAAGCAGGCCTGCCTTGGCCGACACGCTACCTGGCACAACCATGCGGACACCGAACCCCAAAGTCATATGAAACTGGCGTTCAAGCGCGGGGCGTTCCTTCTCAGCGTAAGCCGAAATGTCATGTAGCGATAATCCGGTGAGCATTTCAGGCTGTGAGCACCGCCCAGCGTTGGCTAGGCTGAGTTGATATGCGATCCGGTAAAGGCGCTCCTCGCTTGTTTCGGACCGAAATGGGACGCTTGTCGGCTCGGATGCTTCAGTTTCTCCGTTCTCGTGCTGCCGAGAAAGCGAATTTACATAAGCTGGCGATGCGGCAATCATGGGCGCATCAGAGATAGCGCCGGCCAATTGGTTCATGGGTTCTGCTTTATGTTCTTCAGCCTTCGCGGCTAGCGGTGCACACAGACCAATGGTCGCTAGCGCCGCAGCAGCAAATGTTCTTCTACGAACGAGTAACCGGGAAAGCAGTGTCATAGCTTGGGCCTGATCTAAAGCGACGAAAGAATTCGTTGCGTCGCCTTGTGGCCCAAATAGTTTAAAATATAGTTCTCTTCACGTGAAAGTGAATTCCCTTATACTAATAATAGTAAAACGAATATGGTTAATGGCCTTGGCAATTATATTAACCAACCTTGATTAGATTTGCTTGAGGTGCGCACTGCACTTAATGTTACGCGATGACCGATCTAGCTGATGTTCGTGCAATCTATATCTCATGCCACAACAGTCGGACGGTGCTGTTGGTAAGCTATGGTGGAGACACAATCACAGCCAGACGGCGACCTATGCTGCAAGGCTAAAGGCTGACAGGAAGTTTCTGGCGAGCTTGTCGTAGCTGGTAGCGATGCGGCTGAAGTCCTTAAGGCGGCAGACCATGGCCGCGACTCGCCAGCGGTTCTTGTAGCGGCGTTCGTCATACAGGATAGGGCGCTTGCGGTTGCGGCGGCCGGGGATGGCAGGGGTGGTGCCCTGTTCGCGCAAGGCGGCCGTGATGCGGTTTGCATCGTAGCTACGGTCGGCGATTACCCGCTTCATTCCGACGGATTCGCCGATCAGCAGGTCAGCGCCCTTCACATCCGACGTGCTACCGGGCGTCAGGACGAGGCACAGTGATCGCCCGATTACATCGACGAGCGCGTGGATCTTGGTTGTCCGGCCGCCACGCGAGATGCCAATGGCATTGGCCCGCGCCACCCTTTTTCGCCACCGGCAGAGCGGTGGACCTTGATGTAGCTGCTGTCGATCTGGCCCGTCTCCGCGATCCAGCCTTCCTCCGTCAGCGCCGCCAAGATGCGGGTCCAGATGCCCCGCCGGCTCCAACGGTTCCAGCGATTGTAGACCGTCGTCGACGCGCCGTATTCGGGCGGGCATTCCGCCCTGCGGCCACGCCACTTGAGCATGTGAATGATGCCGGAGATTACCCTGCGATCATCGACCCGCCGCGCTCCGGGCGGGTTCTTCGGCAGGTGGAGCTCGATAGCGCCCCATGCTTCATCAGACAGCCAGAACAACAAACGCGACATCTACAAAGGCATCCTGCTTCAATGGAGAATCCCTGTATCAATGGCAGCAGAACATACGCCGCGATCAGCTTATAGAGCGGCATCAGCGCGTGAGCAGCGGCACCGACCTGATCGGCGAGGGTCGAGACGCTGAGCGGCACGCCTTCGCGGGCGAAACGATCGGCCTGGCGGTTAAGCGGTTGGTGCTGCCCATACTTCTCGAAGAGTAGCATGGCGATGAAGCTGGGCCCGGCCCATCCGCGCGGAACAACGTGAAAGGGTGCCGGTGCTCGCGCGATCTTCTCGCAGTCCCGGCACGAGAACTTCTCGCGCACCGTCTGGATCTCCTTTCAGGAGCGCGGGATGATCTAGAGGGTCTCGGTGACGTCCTCCCCGAGCTTCGAAAGGCGATCCCCGCCGCACGCCGGGCAGGAGCAGGGCGCAGGCACCAAGACACGCTCGCGCGGTAGATGATCCGGGGAACCGCTTCCTCGCCGGGCGCTTGCGCTCGAAGGCGGTGACCGTGGTGGTCTTGGCTGCCGCTTCCTCCGCGATCAGATCGTCTTCGGCAGCGTCGGCTTCGAGCTCCTCGAGCTGGAGCTCCATCTGGTCGAGCAGGCGGCTACGTTCGGCGCTGGGGCCATACTGTTCGCGCTTGAGCTTGGCGATCTGCAGCTTGCGGTGAGCAAATAGCGCCTCAGTGGCGCTCTGCTGGGCCACGGTGTTGGCGAGCTTGGCCTCTGCTACGTCAGCCCTCTGGAGCGCGGAAACCAGCAGCGCTTTTAGCGCTTCGATATCGTCCGGAAGAAGCGAAATGTCGGCTTCCATGGACCGCAGTGAATCATCATCCACTCCTCGCAGCAAAGCTAAAATGCTCGTCTGCGGCGATTATCCTGCGCTCATCGGTCGCCACGTATACTGCGGGTTGCGCCAGTCGATCCCTTCCAGGAGAAAGGCCAGCTGCGAGGGCGTGAGCGACACCGCTCCCTCCTTCGCCGAAGGCCAAACGAACCAACCCTTCTCGAGCCGCTTGGCGTAAAGCGACGTGCCGATGCCATCGTGTCAGACGATCGTGATCAGCGATCCGGCGCGGACGCGGAACATGAACAGATCGCCACCATGGGGATTACGCTTCAGGCCATGCTGCACCAGCACGGCAATACCTTGCATGCCCTTCCTCATATCCGTGTGGCCGAGCGCAATCAATACCCGTGATTGCTCGGTGATTGTTAAAGGCCACTTCTGCAATGGAAATGCTTCTCATCTCTCTGTAATATCAAATACTTATTTGCCGAGTAAATTTTGCTGTGGTACTCCAGGTATGGCACTGTAGTTGTAGGCTGTTGTATAGATTCGCAAATTCAGCTTATCGGGCGAGGGGGGTATTCTCTGCTCCTCCCTGTTGTGCAGGAAACTTGATGCAAAGTGCCTGCTCGGTGCCTCGCAGCGGGTCGCAGCCGACTGACTTTCTTGTCGAATTACGTGAGTTCCCTGGCCGCGCAGATCAGGGGATTGTTGGCCCCGAAACAGGGAATTGCGACTGGCGTGTAGGGAGGGGGGGCGCGGACTGCGGCGCGGGCGTCTTACCCGCGAGGCGGTTTTGGCGTATCACGCCCTCCAGGATGAGGCCCGCGCCGCCCCTTGGGGGTGACGTTCGCTGGCTGGCCCTTTTCCCTGAAAATTTTGCAGAAAGGGCACGCGTCATGGCGCGATCACGCACATACGGTGACGATTACGAAGCCGGCTACAACAAACCTCTGAAACACACCCGCTGGGCGAAGGGCCAGTCGGGCAACCTCAAGGGCCGGGGCAAGAAGAGCCCCCAGCGCTCGCCTCCCGACGGCCTGTCGGAGGAGAATGCGCGGACGTTGCGCCTGCTCGACGAGGAAGTCAGCGTGAATGTGGAAGGGCACGCGCGGCGGATGACACAGGGCGAGGCGGTCGATCGCGCCCTCCTCAGGCAGGCGGTGGCGGGAGGCATCCGCGCCATCAAACTTCTCGATGAGCGTCGCGCGCGCGCTTTGGCCGAAAAGGCGGCACTCGAGGCGGCGCTTGGTCGCGAGAAGAGCGCGGCGCTGACTGCGTTGCCCGCCAAGCTCCTTCTCTCTCGTATCCGTCCGGTGAAGGCCGCGATGTGAGCCCGACCGACGCGTAGTCCGGTTACGCGGCGATCGCTGCGGAGCGCGGCGTCCAGTTCCAAGGCAGGAGCTCGTCGAGCCGCGTGGCGGGATGATCGGCGATGCGTGCGAGGGCATCGGCGAGCCAGGCCTGCGGGTCGACGTCGTTGAGCTTTGCGGTCTGGATCAGCGTGTAGATGATCCGTACCACGGCACCGCCAAGCTCGACCTCAATCGCTACATCGCTCGACCTGGGCTTGGGATTGTCGGCTACGACCGGCACGAACATCGGTGGATGATCGCCATCAGTATCCGTTACTTGGCGGGCTGCCACTGCATAGCGGAGCTCTCGCCGCCAAGTGTAAAGCAATGATGTCCGAATGTCGTGCCGCCGCGCAAACGCGGCGATGTTGTCGCAAAGCTCCAGCTCAGCGACAATCGCCAGCTTCTGCTCCAGCGTCCAAATACGCCGTCGGCCAGCCATGTCGCGCAGAACCTCCGGACGGCCAATAGGCTCCCGAACCACTCCAATGGGGGTTTCCAGTGCGCTCGTAGGGTTGTTGTCTTCCATCCAACCCACCGTCTGCCTCAATCAACCAAGGATGCAAGGTGGGCGGAAAACAGCGCTTACTCAGGGACTACCTCTCGGCTTCATCCTAACCGGCGGGGAGGCTTCCGATTACACCTCAGCTGAGCCGCTGATGGAGATCCCGGTCGCCGATCCAAGACGCTTCTGGCAGACAAAGGCTACGACGGCGATCGCTTCCGGGAGAGCTTGCTGATTCGCGGTATCTTGCTGATCATCCCACCCGGATCGAACCGCAAGGTGCTAGAGCATCCCCACTATCGCCGCTACCGTGACCGCAACCACGTGGAGCGCATGTTCGGAAAGCTCAAGCAATAGCGCCGTATCGGCACCCGCTATTACAAATCCGTCTTATCCTTCGAGAGCTTCCTCAACCTCGCCGCCGCCTGTCTTTGGCTGAAATCTTTTGTTAACACAGCCTAGTTTGATAATCCAAAAATAGCCGTAGACCTTAAGATTCTATAGCGGTTCAACATCATTTTGCAGGTTCGGCCATTGTTACACCCGTGATCCCTCTTAAAATAAATGCTAAAACAGCAAACTGGAAAATTACTGGTAAATAAAAATAGTTATTAAAAAATATACTTAAGACATTATTCTGCATCATAACCGCAAGGAAGAAAAGTGCGATTATATTTCGGCCATTCCAGAATTTTATTGAAAAATATCCGATTATAAAAGAAAGGAATGCTAATCCATAGTATCCAATATCACGATAAAGGTCACTGAACGCAGTGCTGACATTGAAGGCCTCTTGCACCAAGTCTCCTCTAAACATGTGATTTTCGCCATATATTGCGTCGCGAACAACTGATGGGAAAAACGTCGAGGTGGAATACATCAATGTCCAATTCCATTCCGGGATCATGCTGTTCATTTGATGGACAAGGTTATTGAGGGGGGTGGTAAGGTAAATATAAACCCAAAAGAATCCAGATGGTAAGTAGCTGGGCCACATATTGCTAGGTCGAGCAAGTCCTAAAAATGCCGTGGCGCCGCTGCGTGCATCTCCAACCCATCCAAAAATAATTACCGATAATATTAAAAGGACAAACAATCCAATTACGTTCTTGGGGTTAAATGATCTTTTGGTAAGAGCGTACAAAAATAAAATTTGCAATCCGTTAACGATAATTAAGTTGCGTGTGACTGCAATAATCGCCCAAATAAACAATAAGGCCGGCATGTATCTGTATATCGATCGAGAAGCGTATGGCGCAATCAAAAATGAAACAAGGGTGCAAGCAGAAATAACTGCATTTAGCAATCCATGTAAAGAAGGAATTCCAAAATCAAAATAGGTTTTCGATGATCCAGTAAATAGCCAGAATAGTGGCAGGCCGCCCGAATAAATGATTTCTAAAATAGATAATATGAGCCATGAGATCAGTAAAATATTTAGCCGCTTCTCTATTGACGCTAGGTCACCTCGAGTTAATGAAAAATGTTTTGATCTCCATGCGCTATTTCTATCAACACTGAAAAAATACCCCGGTATGGAGCCTACAAAAAAACCAGTTATGATAATGAAAGTTGGCCAAAACACTTGCCAACCACCATAAATAAGTAGATATGAAAATTTCATTTGGTAAAGAAGAGCTACAAACAGCCAAGCGCCGCAAAAAGCGATCGCTGGCTGAAGAATCGGCCGGCGGAAAAAACCAATTTTAATTGCTTCATTATAGGCACTAGGTGGCATTAATTGTTCCATTTTAAATAGCTATCATTCTTCTAATGAAGCGGAGTTCGAATGGTGTTCCAATTTTCTCTTGCAACATGCCTCGGCAATTCGTCTTCCGTCTTTGTTGGGTGACGAATGGCGACGCAAAAGCGCTATCTGTTTTTACTACGAGCTATCACGAATCTGGGCAACGGCTAAGCGAAAGATCGCGTAATGATGAGAATGAGATGGGGCTATTTTCCCCCTCGTGGCGGGGTCGCTGTGCATCAAGCCCATAGTGCTTCTGAAGGGGCGGAGACGATGGCGAACATGAGTATTGAGTAGCCGTTGCAAGTCGGCCTGCTTGGGGAGGCTCTTCATCCGAATATAAGGGCAGTTGAAGCCCATGGGAGTGAATGGTGACATGGACTGGTATTGCCCGGCGCGAGCATAGCCGGGAGGGATTGCGATATCCATCGGATATGACGGATGCGGAGTGGGCGCTGGCAGAGCCATTCGTGCCTCTGGCAAGGCGTGGAGGCCGGCCTCGAACGGCAGGCATGCGCGAAGTCGTCAACGCGATGCTTTATGTAGCCGCGAGTGGGTGCGCGTGGCGACTTTTGCCCAAATGCTTTCCTCCGGTGTCGACGGTGCGGCGCTACTTTTACGCCTGGCGCAATGCCGGTCTGTTCGAGGCCATCAACACCACGCTCTATGCGATGCGATAGGCTTCCCGGTCGGCTTCATTCTGACACCGGACCAAACCCACCATGCGCCGGGCTTCGCACTGCTGCTCCACATGACCAGTGACGTGACCCCCAGCTTTCCTCCAGCGGGGAATAGAGCCGGGCGGTTG
>NZ_JROG01000012.1 GCF_000786215.1 Sphingomonas sp. 35-24ZXX | reverse complement strand
TGCTCCCGCAACCAACTTTCGTGCAATTATTTCTCTCAGAGCCCAGTCCCCCTTGTCGAGCCGCTTGTTTGCGCGCCTTGCCCAGGCGGAATTTGAACGTATCCATCCGGTGAAGGCCGCGGCATGACGCGGTGATGCTGCTTATCGGTCGTCGAGGAATGCCTCTGGGCCTTCTTCGGCGAGTGCCTTTCGGAATGCAGCATCGGCGGCGCGGTCAGTTGGGAATGGATCGTCCCACACGATAGATGTGTTGTTTTCGTTCACGACTTCTAGCGACCAGCCCGGTTGAGTGGCGAGGCGAACGATGCTGATAGTCAGCCGGATGCCATTTTGCTCAATGGTGCGTCCAAGAGGTGACTCGATCAGTTCGGGTTCTGGGCCGTATTGCATGCGTTGATGCTATGGGAATCGAGATCTGCCTTCAACGGGAAAGCCGCCAGTTCCACGGCAGGAGTTCATCGAGCCGAGTTGCCGGGTGGTCGGCGATGCGGGCGAGGACATCGGCGAGCCATGCCTGCGGATCGATATCGTTTAGCTTGGCTGTTTGGATGAGCGTGTAGATTACGGCAGCGCGTTGCCCACCGCGGTCAGAGCCGCAGAACAGCCATGCCTTGCGCCCGAGCGGGATGCAGCGCAGCGCGCGCTCGGCAGCGTTGTTCGTGAGACAGATCCTGCCATCGTCGAGGAATCGGGAAAACGCATCCCAACGCTTGAGCATATAGAGGCATGCCTTAGTGAGATCATGGCTCCGCGACAGCTTGCCGACCTGAAGCGCACCGGGTTTCCCGGAGGCTGTTTGGTTTAAGTTACGCAGCCATGGGCTGCTCGTCTAGCGTGGCGTAATATCTCTGCTCGGCTTCTGCAGGTGGGATGTTTCCAATCGGTGCCAGCAACCGCCTGTGGTTGAACCAATCGACCCATTCGAGGGTTGCGAATTCGACAGCCTCGAAAGATCGCCAAGGTCCGCGACGGTGGATCACTTCGGCCTTGTAAAGGCCATTAATCGTCTCGGCCAAAGCGTTATCATAACTGTCGCCGACGCTGCCGACTGAAGGCTCGATGCCGGCTTGGGCGAGGCGGTAACTCGGTGAAGAAGGGGATGACTTCTGTCCTGCGCAACTTGCGCCGGATCAGCACTGCGCCATCGGCAGCGATGGCGTGAACCTGAAACACATACTTCGCCAGATACAATCCGACGGTGAAAATCTTCTGCTCGATGGAACGACTCCTAGACGCGGATCTACAAGACCACATCATTACACAGCTACGCTGGTGCGGAGGTCGTCCACGACATCACGTTAAAACGCCCCGCCATATTTTTACCGTAAGTGTACCGCCAGACAGACTCAGAGTCTTGAATTGAGAAAAGCCCGCTTTCGCTAACATCGTAAGCATCTGTTCATCGGAAAAACCAAGCCGCGCATGAGCGTGACGCTCACGAAGTTCATCTAGTGAGTGTGCAGCGAAATCAACAATTACGATCTGGGCGCCAGCGGCCGCGACTTTAGCTGCCTCATCGATCACAGTTTGAGGGTTCTGAGCATAGTGAAGTACTTGGTGCAGCATAATGGTTTGAAAGCCATCATTGAATGATGGAAGCGCATTAAAATCAGCGAGCACCAATTCGACATTGCTTGCGGCGAAATGTTGAAGCTTTGCGCGTGCAAGTCTAAGCATTTCAGGACTGCGGTCCAACCCGATACAGTGCTTTGCACGATTGAAAAACAACTCTATCATTCGGCCTGTCCCCGTCCCTATATCAAGAAATCGTCCAAGATGCTCATCTCCAATCAACTCTTCTAATGCCCCCTCAACCTTTGTCTCAGGTATGTGAAGTGAACGGATAGCGTCCCAATGATCAGCATGCTCAGCAAAAAAATTAGCTGCGCGCTGCTCTCGGTCGGCAATGATGGCATGCAATCGAGTACAGTCTTTAGTGTGCTGCTGGACCAAAGCATTTCCAAGCGCTTCATGTCGACGCAAAAAGGCGTCTAAATGCTTGGCTGCAGGGGAAGCTAGGCGAGGCAACGCTGGTCGCAAAAATACCCAGCTCCCTTCCTTGCGTCTTTCGATGAGCCCCGCAGCATCGAGAATTTTTAGGTGCCGAGACACTCTAGGTTGGCTTTGGGCGAGCACCGCAGCCAGCTCGCCCACCGAAAGTTCCATGGCCTGCAGCAACAGCATGATCCGCAAGCGTGTATCGTCGGCAAGTCCCTTGAACAGCATCATCATATCCATAGGTGACGGTTATAAACTTCCCTTTATATGGTCAATGCGCC
>NZ_JROG01000011.1 GCF_000786215.1 Sphingomonas sp. 35-24ZXX | reverse complement strand
CCCGTCTGACCGGTTTTTCATCACTACTCCGCGACTTCTAAGCCATCCTGCTCCCATGGGTTCGACAGCAACGTGAGGCGACGGTCAAGCTAGGCTCAGGACCCATTGATTGGCTAAGGGTTATGTGATTCAGGCTCCGCGAGGAGACTGAGCATGGGTGACCTGTATTAGCTGACGGACGAGCAGATGGGGCGTCTGTCGCCGTATTTTCCCAGGAGCCACGGCAGGCCCCGCGTTGATGACCGGCGGGTCCTGAGCGGGATCATATTCGTCAACCGGAACGGCCTGCGCTGGCGGGATGCGCCCAGAGAATACGGGCCGCACAAGACATTGTACAACCGCTGGAAACGGTGGGGCGAAATGGGCGTGTTCACCCGGATGATGGAAGGCCTGTCCGCCCAGAGGGCCGATCCGCAGACCGTCATGATCGACGCGACCTATCTCAAGGCCCACCGCACGGCTTCCAGCCTTGGGGCAAAAAAGGGGATCTCGGGCGCTTGATCGGACGGACCAAGGGCGGCATGAACACGAAGTTGCACGCCGTGACTGATGCAAACGGCCGCCCGTTGAGCTTCTTCATCACAGCCGGCCAGGTCAGCGATTACACCGGTGCCGCGGCCTTGCTCGACGATTTGCCCAAGGACAAGTGGATGCTCGCCGACCGCGGCTATGACGCTGACTGGTTCAGAGATGCGCTTGAGCAAAAGGGCATTAAACCGTGCATTCCGGGCCGCAAATCCCGCTCCTTGCCCGTCACATACGACAAGCGGCGGTACAAACGGCGTAACCGCATCGAGATCATGTTCGGCCGTCTGAAGGACTGGCGCCGCGTGGCAACGCGATATGACCGCTGCCCTACCGTCTACTTTTCCGCACTCGCACTGGCGGCCACCGTGATCTTCTGGCTCTAATCAGCGAGTCCTGAGCCTAGCTGTGGCCGGCCAAAGCGATCACATCGATCTCGACCACCAATTCGGGCAATGCCAGCGCGCGGACCTCAACGATGGTATCGGCAGGCCAGGGGCGGGTGAAATAGCGCTGGCGCGCCTCGACGATCGCCGGGAAATGGGCCATGTCGGTGAGATAGATCGTCACCTTGATGATTCGACTGCGGTCGCTTCCGCCCGCAGCCAGCACCCGGTCGATATTGGCAAAGGTCTGTTCGAGCTGGGCCGCAAAATCCCCTGCACCGATGATCGCGCCATGCTCGTCGATCGCTGCCTGGCCGGAGAGGAACAGCAATCCGCCCGCCTTCCAGCCCGGCGAAATCGCATAGGCATCAAGCGGATCGGGCGAAAGGGTAATCACCGAGGCATCAGCGGGCATGACAGATGGTCTTTCGTGGCGTAAAAACGGAGCAGAGTCGCGGCTCGACTGTAACCGACCGGAGACTGATTGCGAATGACGGACATGATCGCTGCTCTGGATCCTGCCGAAACCCTGCCTCTGCCCGTTTCGGAGCCCGCACCCGCGCCGCCGGTGAGCGAGCCCGACCATCAGCATGCCGTCGCCACGCGGATGTGGCACTGGGTCAATCTGGTGGCGCTGATCACGCTGTTCATGAGCGGACTGATGATCTTCAACGCGCATCCCCGCCTCTACTGGGGCGAATATGGCAATCGCGACGAGCCCGCCTGGCTCGCCATCGGCCAGCAGGGGCAGCGCGGCTATCTGGAGATCGGCGGGGCGCGGCTCGATACCACCGGCGTGCTCGGCCGCTACAGCGATGGCGAGGGCGTGATGCGCAGCCGCGCCTTTCCCGGCTGGGCGACGATCCCCACCGACTATAATCTTGCCGATGCCCGGCACTGGCATTTCTTCTTCGCCTGGTTCTTCGCCTTCGGGCTGCTGTTCTTCATAATCTTCAGCCTGTTCAACGGGCATATTCGCGGCATGATCGCGATGCGCGCCGCCGAATGGCATCCGCGCGCGCTCTGGCGGACGATTGTCGACCATGCGAAATTCGATTTCCACACCGCGCCGGGCGAGGCCTATAACCCGCTGCAGAAGCTGAGCTATATCGCGGTGATCTTCGTGATGCTGCCGCTGATGATCGTGACGGGCCTTGCGATGTCGCCGGGCACCGATGCCGCGCTGCATTTCCCGAGCATGATGTTCGGCGGACGGCAGACCGCGCGCTCGATCCATTTCATCATCGCCTGGTCGCTGATCGGCTTCATGGTGCTGCACTTCGCGCTGGTGATCGTGCACAAGCCGCTGACGCTGCTGCGCGGCATGACGATCGGACACCGGCGATGACCGATGCGCCTTCCCCGCTGATCCTCAGCCGCCGCGCACTGGTCGGCTCGCTTGCCGTCGCCTCGGGCGGACTGTTGTCGGGCTGCGATGCGCTCAACGCCAACCAGGGCTGGCGCGATACCTTGCGGCTGGCGGAAAAGGGCAATATGGCGCTGCAGCGCGCGCTGCTGGGGTCGGACAGGCTGGCGCGCGAATATTCTGCGCGCGACATCGGCCGCTCGGTCCCCGCCAACGGCACCCGTGCGCCGACCGATGCGGACTATCTGCGCCAGGCAGCCACCGAATTTTCGGACTGGACGCTGACCATCGACGGGCTGGTCGAAAGGCCCACCCGCTTTGCGCTCGGCCAGATTCGCGCCATGCCCCGGCAGACCCAGATCACCCGGCACGATTGTGTCGAGGGCTGGAGCGCGATCGGCAAGTGGACCGGGGTGAACCTCGCGCATCTGCTCGACAAGGTGAAGGTCAAGGACGGCGCGCGCTATCTGGTCTTCCACTGCGCCGATACGCTGCGCGCCGGCCCCTATTACGAGAGCATTGACATGACCGATGCGCGCCACCCGCAGACGATGATGGCCTGGGCGCTCAACGATGAACTGCTGCCGATCGGCAACGGCGCGCCGCTGCGCCTCAGGGTCGAGCGGCAGCTGGGCTACAAGCACGCCAAATATGTCCGCCGGATCGAGGCGGTGGCCGATTACCGGCTGAGCTACGGCGGCGGCGGTGGCTATTGGGAGGATGCGGCAGGCTATGAATGGTATG
Organism: Sphingomonas sp. 35-24ZXX; assembly: GCF_000786215.1. GTDB lineage: Bacteria > Pseudomonadota > Alphaproteobacteria > Sphingomonadales > Sphingomonadaceae > Blastomonas. The sequence goes on along the minus strand of NZ_JROG01000011.1, from coordinate 57,142 downwards.
CCGGGATCTGATCGGGGGAAAGCTGCGTAAGTCTGTCCGATGACGCTGATGGATCGATTTCTGGGCCGGATCATCCTGCAGGGCAGGCTGGAACTGACCGATCACACCGGGCGGACCCGCAGCTACGGTGCGCCGACCCCCGGCTTTCCCGATGTCGCGGTGCGGCTGGCCGATGCCGATGTCGCGCGGTTCATTGCGCTACGTCCCCGGCTGGGGGCGGGCGAGGCCTATATGGATGGCCGGCTGATCATCGAGCGCGGCGACATCATGCAGCTGATCGAGCTGGTGCGCGCCAATGCGCCGTGGGACAAGGGCGGCGACCTCAAGCCCCGCAGTCCGTTGCGCAAGCTCGCCAAGGCGATCGGCGGGCGGATCGACCAAATCAATCCGGCGGGCCGGTCGCAGCGCAACGTCGCGCATCATTATGATCTCGACGACAGGCTCTACGACCTCTTTCTCGATGCCGACAAGCAGTACAGCTGCGCCTATTTCACCGATCCGGCCGCCAGCCTCGAACAGGCGCAGGACGACAAGAAGGCGCATATCGCGGCCAAGCTCGCGCTGCGACCGGGCCTCAAGGTGCTCGATATCGGCTGCGGCTGGGGCGGCATGGCGCTGTATCTGAACCGCGTCGCGGATGTCGACGTGCTGGGCATCACATTGTCGCGCGAGCAGCTCAAGATCGCCCACCAGCGCGCCGAGGCGGCAGGGGTTGCCCACCGGGTCCGCTTCGAGCTGATCGACTATCGCGCGCTCACCGGCACTTTCGACCGGATCGTCTCGGTCGGCATGTTCGAACACGTCGGTGTGCCGCAATATCCCGCCTTCTTCCGCCAATGCCGCAAACTGCTGGCGCATGACGGGGTGATGCTGCTCCATACCATCGGGCGGATGGGCGTGCCCGGCGCGACCGATGCCTTCACCAGCAAATACATCTTCCCCGGCGGCTATATCCCGGCGCTCAGCGAGATCGTTCGCGCCAGCGAACCGTCACGGCTGATCGCCACCGATATCGAGACGCTGCGGCTGCATTACGCGCATACGCTGCGGGCATGGTACCAGCGCACCGTGGCCAGGCAGGCGGAGATCGAGGCGCTGTACGATGCCCGCTTCTTCAGGATGTGGACCTTCTATCTGGCAGGCGCGACCGCGGCGTTCGAGCATGGCGGGATGTGCAACTATCAGGTGCAGTTCGCGCGCAGCCGCCACGCCCTGCCGATCACCCGCGATTACATCGCCGAGGCCGAAGCGCGCTACCGGTCAGGCTGAATACCAGCCCACCCCATCGCGCACCGTGCAGGTGGCCCGGCCGGCGCATTCCAGATAGCGCAGATGCGCCAGCGCCTCACCGGTGGCGATGCCATAGACGCTGTCATCGACATCGCGCGCAAACAGGATCCCGAAGGTGTCGACTGCGCGCATCGGCGCCTGCTTGAGCGCAGCCTCGAGCACGTCCAGACGCTCGATATGCCCGCTTGCCAGCGCATCGAGCCGGGCGTGTACGCCGGTGAACGGAAAGCCGTGCGCGGGCAGGATGAGCTCGTCGCCGGTCAGCGCCGAACGGAACTTGGCGATGCTGTCGAGCCATTCGCGCAAGGGATCGGCGGTGGGCTCGCTGGTTATCATCGACACGTTCGAAGTGATGCGCGGCAGAATCTGGTCGCCGGCGATCACGACCTGTCCGGCCTGGTCGACCAGACAGGCGTGCTCCGGGGTATGGCCGCCGCCCGTCATCACCGTCCAGGTGCGCTCGCCGATGACGACCTCGGCGCCATCATCCAACCGGACATGGCTGATCGGCACATCGGAGACCATCCGCGCGAAATTGCCCCAGCCCTTGGCGCGCATGTTCTCCAGCCGGGGCTCGTCCCAGCCGGCCAGCCGCATCTGGTCGAGCGCCTCTTGCGGCGGCTCGGCGCGGACATCGGCGGTCAGCATCCGCGCCATCAGCCATTCGGTGCGGTTCATCCACAGCCGGACGCCAAAACGGCGGCACAGCCAGCCTGCGGCGCCGACATGATCGGGGTGGAAATGGGTGACCAGCACCCGTGTGATGCGGCGACCCTGCAGGCCGCCCGCAAACAGCGCCTTCCAGGCATCGGTGGAGCCGGGCATGTACAGCCCGGTATCGACGATGGCGACGCCTTCACCTTCGTCATCGCGGTCGTCGAGCAGCCAGATGTTGATATGGTCGAGTGGGCCGGGGACGGGCAGACGCGTCCAGCCCAGCCCCGGCGCGATGCCGAAATATTCGCCATAGCCGGGCGCATGATCGCCCAGCGGATAGGTCAGCCCGCGAAATTCCTTGGCCTCGAGGCCGTGATCGGCGAGCGAGGCATCATAAGCGGGCGGCCCGGTGCGGGTGACCGGTTCGCCCGGGGCCGCCTCGGCCATCAGGCCTGTTCGCCCGATGCTTCCGTTTCGCTGTCACCCAGCAGCGCCGATTCGATCGCCGCTTCGCGTGCGGCTTCCTCGGCGGCGCGGTTGGCGGCCTGACGTTCGGCGCGCAGTTCCTCGATCAGCGCTTCGCGATCCCCGCCCAGACGGGTGTCGGTGGGGGCTTCCTCGGTGATTCCGGCCTTCTTCGCCGCCTTGCCGACGATCGCGTCGAGTTCGCGCTGCGAGCACAGGCCCAGCGTCACCGGATCCTTGGGCTGGATGTTCGAGATGTTCCAGTGGCTGCGATCACGGATCGCGGCGATGGTGTTGCGCGTCGTGCCGATCAGCTTGCCGATCTGCGCGTCCGAGATCTCGGGATGGTTGCGCAGGATCCAGGCGATGCCATCGGGCTTGTCCTGGCGTTTGGAGACCGGCGTGTAGCGCGGACCCTTGGTGCGGCGGACCTGCGCCGGGCCGACCTGGATCTTCAGGCGGTACTCGGGATCGGCCTGGCCCTTCTCGATTTCCGACATGGTCAGTTCGCCCGCGCGCACCGGATCGCGGCCGGTGTACTTGCTGCTGGCGAGATCATCGGCCATCGCTTGGACTTCCAGAATGTGCAGACCACAGAAATCGGCAATCTGCTCAAAGCTGAGACCGGTGTTGTCGACCATCCAGGATGCGGTTGCATGCGGCATCAGCGGCTGGGGGTTGGCAGACATGGGCGTTTCTCCAAAAAATATGGCCACCCCTCGCGGGGTGGCCGAATAATGGGCTTGGCTATAGGCCAAAGCTGGGCGGCGAGCAAGGGTATTGACTTGTACGGCCCCATGAACTCGGCGGTTTGCTGGCAGCATGTGCGGACAAACCGATTTTTGGATGGCTGCGGGTCCGTTGTCCGGGCGCTATGGGACGATCCGCGTCAGCGTACCCTTCCAGCTGGCAAAATAGGCGTCTTCGGGTGCCGTGTCGCACGTGCTGTGCAAGCCGGTAAAGCTCTTGCGATCGGCGGAGAATCGCAGGGTGACCCGCCCGTAGATCCGTTCGCCCTCATGCGGCGGGTTGCATTCGCGCTGCACACCGGTTCGCCCCTGATCGTCATACCAGTATCCGGTGAAGGTGTTGCCACTGAAGGTGCCGACCAGACGACCTTTGGTAATGGTGCCACCCCCCGACTGGTAGATGCTATCATAAAACGCGTCATCCTGCGTTTCGCTGTAGGTACCCGTCATTTCAGGACCGAATTGTTTGAAGGTCAGTGACGGGGCAGCCCCCGATTCCACCGAAGTTGCATAGACATAGCCTGCAGATTCGGTCGCTTCAGTTCCCGACGATTGCGCGCCTGCGGTCGACGCGGGGACCGCGCCTGCGGTCAGGACAACCAAGGCAAGGATCGTGCTCGTCAATCTGATGGTCTGGCGAAATGGCATCAATCACTCCGTGAACGTGTTCTTCAAAATCTATGGTTGATCTTCCAGCAGGTCAGACGACAGCGCTTCATGACAGCGGGTTCGACGCCGTGGCCAGCTTGCGTTGCGCCTCGGCCTTTTGCGTCAACCCGGCCGCCTGGTAAATATCGGCGGCGGTGCTGTGGAGGTCGGGCGTGCGCCAGCGCGAGGCCAGCACCTGCTCGATCATCGCGCGCGCTGCATCGGTCCGGCCGTTGGCCAGCAGGGCGGCGGCGAGCTTGATCTTCGCCTCGCCAAACGGACGCGCCCGGTGGTTGGCCTCAGCCAGCCGCAGCGCGCAGGGCCAGTCCCGGCGCGCCGTGCAATGGTCGATCGCATGGCCGTATGTGGCTTCGGGGAACAGCTTGAGGCGCTTGTCCCAGATCGCCGCCGACCGGCCATACAGCCGCGCGGCCTCTGCCGTGTCGCCGCGCGCTTCGGCGATGCCCGCCAGCGCATCGATGAATTCGGGGTGGCCGGTGCGTTTGACGATCGCGCGATAGAGCGTTTCGGCCTCAGCAGTCTTGCCCTGCAGGTTGAGCACCTCGGCGATATGCTCCTCGATCAGCCAGCGGCCGGGGAACAGCCGGTCGGCCTCGCGGAAATGGACCATGGCATCGTCAAGCCGCCCGCGATCGAGATCGAGGATTCCGCGCTGGAGCGCCATATAGCCGCGCGTCTGCGGCGTGGGCGAGCGATAGGCGCGCTCGGCCTGAGCGAAATAGGCGTCGGCGCCGTCGACATCGCCGGTCCGCGCGGCAAAGATCGCGCGGCGGAACAGGGTCGATCCCGGCACCAGCGCATCGGCCTGATCATAGAGCGCCCAGGCTGCGTCATAGTCGCCGCGATAAAAGGCGATGTCGCCGCGCACCGCGGTGATCTCGGCGCGGTCGCCCGGATCGGGCGGAACGGCATACCGATCGATCGCGGCCAGCTGCGCTTCGGCTCCGGCCAGCCGGTGCATGCTGAAATCGAGCGCGGCGCGCATCAGGTGCGGCCCGCTGCCCTTCACCGCGACGCCAAACGCCGCATCAAGCGCCTGGCCGGCGGCGGCATAATCCTCATACGATCCCGATAGCTGCGCCCGTGCCATCAGTTCGCTGGCATGGATCTCGTGCATCAGCCATTGGTCGGGCTTGGCCCGGGCAGCGGCGCCGGCATTGGTGACGGCGAGCTTGCTGCGCGTCATCGCTTCCGAATAGGTGCGCGGCGGCCCGCTGCCCGAGAAGGGCGAATCCTCCCAGACGATCTGCTCGGGCAGGCTATCGGCATCGCTCAGCCGGTCGGTCACCCACAGCGCGCCGATGACCACGGCTGCGATGATCCACCATTTCCAGGCCGCAAGATGCGACGTCATCGGGGCTGTCTGCATGGGCCGCGTCCGGTTGTCAGGCGGGCGCGGCGCAGATGGTCAGCCCCAGCCGTCCGAAATCGTCCGCCAGCGCATTGGTGAGGATGGTGAGCGTGCCGGACAATTCAGGCACCCATTTTCCGGTCGCATCGATGGTGGGCGTATCGTCGTTATAGCTGTTCTTGTTGGGATTGCCCGAGATCAACGCGGTCGACACCGCCGGCATGCCCGCGCGATCGACCCGGGTATAGGCCGAGGGCAGGTCGCTGCGGAAGGTGAAGTTGGTGCCCGCCCCGTTCGATCTCGGCGGACTGCCGAGCGGCGCTGCCAGGAACGGGAAGGTGGATGGCAACGGCTGATCGATGCCATTGGGGTTGACCGGGATCGCGGCAAAGGTCGTGGCGGGATGCCGCCGCAGGTCGAGGAAGATCACCGCCAATGTGACGTCGATCACCGGATCGAGATAGCGCCGCCCGTTGGGGAAGCCGGAGGGCTGGTTGAGATCGAGCTGCAGCACATCGGGCACGACCAGATTGGCGACGGTGCGACCGGGAACCACGGTCTGGTTGAGGCACGGCGCGACATTGAAGCTGGTCGGTGCCGGGGCGGGGGTGGGCGTCGGTGCCGGGGTCGGCGCGACCGCGACGGGCGGGACCACGATGGCGTTGGTGGCAGGTTCGTTGCTGCCGCATCCGGCGAGCAGGGCGGACAGCGCAAGAGCCGAGACGATCGTGCGCGAGACGGGGGTGTTGGTCATGATGCTCAGCTCCTGATCCGTGCGGACGATGTCCAGATGTCCAGCGGCTGGCCGCGGTCGATCAATCCGCGCGGGATGGCGATGATCACGAAGGTCGAATTGAGGCCCGCAAACCGGTTGCGCGCATTGTTGAACGACAGGTTGCCGGTCGCCCGCGAATCGCGCAGGCCCTGCGGATCGAAGAAGAAGGGATCGTCGAACAATCCGGCGCGCACCATGATGTCGTTATTGGTCACGAGATTGCGTTCGACCGGTCCGCGCAGCACGCTGGCGCCGGGCAGGTTGCGCACCTCTATCCCGGGATTGGCGCCATCGCGTCCGAAGCGGATCTCGATCGGGAATTCGATATCGGTGCGCGTGCCGGTATTGGAGATGTTGATCGTGTAGAGCACGTCGGGGTCGTAGAAGCCGGGCAGATTGGTGGCCGAAGGGCCCCCGAAGCTGATCGCCACATAGACGTTGCTGACATCGTGAAAGGCATAGAGATCGGCGATATCGGCAGCGACATCGAATCCGACGGTGTTGGTATCCGACCCCGTGCGCGCTGGCGGATCGAAGTGATCGGCCGCATCGAGCGCCTGATGACCGGCAAAGCCGATCGCGCCTGCCATGAGCGCGCACGGCAGCGCGACCCGGAACATATGTGAGATGACCATATTCGCCCCTTCGTTTTCGAGAAAAAACCTAGTGGGCGACCCAGCACGAAAGGTACGGCAAAGCGGGGCGATTGCCAAACATTATCTGGTGACAGCGGCCCGGATCAGGCCGCCAGTCTGAGGCCCGAGGTGATCGGCACCAGCGCGCCCAGGAACTGCCGGGTGCTGGCCTCCCATGTGAAGGCGCGGCCTGCCGCGATGCAATCGGCCCGGTCGAGACGCAGTGCAGCGGCAATCCCGTTGTCCAGCGCCTCGTCCATCGCGCCTGACCGTGGTGTCAGCACATCGAGCGGGCCCGAGACCGGATAGGCGGCGACCGGGGTGCCGCAGGCGAGCGCCTCGATCATCACCAGGCCGAAGGTGTCGGTGCGGCTGGGGAACACGAACACGTCGGCCCCGGCATAATAGCCCGCCAAGGCCGCCCCCGATTGCGCGCCGACGAAATGCGCGTCCGGATAGGCGCGCGCCAGCGCCTCGCGCGCCGGACCATCGCCGACCACGACCTTGCTGCCGGGATGGCCGTTCGACAGGAACGCCTCGATGTTCTTTTCCACCGCGACCCGCCCGACGTAGAGCTGGATCGGCCCATCGAGGTCTGCATAGAGCGCAGGCACGGGCGCGGCCGGGCTGAAGCAGGATAGATCGACCCCGCGGCCCCAGTGCACCACCTGGTTAAGCCCCTGGCCGCGCAGCTGCCGCCGCACCGTTTCGGTCGAGACCAGGATCGCCGAGGCAGGCGCGTGGAACCAGCGGATGAACGGCCAGAACATCGCCGCGGGAAGCCCGGTGCGGCGCGCCAGATAGTCGGGAAACTGGGTGTGATAGGCGGTGGTGAACGGATAGCCGTGGTTGAGGCAGAAGCGCCGGGCCGCGATGCCCAAAGGTCCTTCGGTGGCGATGTGCACCGCATCGGGCGCGAAATCGTCGAGCCGCGCGCCGACACCGTGGCGCGTCGCCAGCGCCAGCCGGATCTCGGGATAGGAGGGGCAGGGGATCGAGGCGTATTGATCGGGAGAAATCACCAGCACGTCGTGACCCAGCGCGCGAAGCTGGCCGGTCACTGCGCACAAGGTGCGCACCACGCCATTGACCTGGGGCGTCCAGGCATCGGTGACGATCGCGATTTTCATCCGGGCTGGCATGGTCTGTCCTCCTGCCTGGGGTTTCGCTGTCAGGCGGCCTCGACTGCGCGGCCGCCCATCATGCGCGCCTCGGCTTCGGCCGCTTCGCGCTCCTTCATGATGTCGGCCCAGTGCAGCACTTCCATGCGCCCGTCGAAATGCTCGACCAGCGCGGTGCAGCCTTCGACCCAGTCGCCGTCATTGTAATATTCGACGCCGCCGATCTCGCGGATCTCGGCGGTGTGGATATGGCCGCACACGACACCATCGACACCGCGTTCGGCCGCGGCGCGAGCCACCAGCTCCTCGAAGCGCGAGATGAACTCGACCGCGTTCTTGACCTTGTGCTTGGCCATCTTGGACAATGACCAATAGGACAGGCCAAAGCGCTGGCGGACCCAGTTGACCCCGATGTTGAGGCTCATCAGCAGGTGGTAGAGCGTGTCGCCGACGAACGCGAGCCAGCGGTGCGCGAGCATGATCGTGTCGAATTCGTCGCCGTGCAGCACCATCAGCCGCTTGCCGTCGGCGGTCTCGTGGAAGGCGGCGCGGCGGATTTCGACCCCGCCGAAGTTCAGCCCGGAAAACTGGCGGAACATCTCGTCATGGTTGCCGGGGATATAGACGATGCGCGTTCCGCGCTTGGCGCGCTTCAGGATGCGCCAGACGATGTCGTTGTGCGCGGCGGGCCAGTAGAATTTCTTCTTCAGCCGCCAGCCATCGATGATGTCGCCGACCAGATACATTGTCTCGCTGTCGACATGGTCGAGAAAGTCGATCAGCAGGCGGGCGTTGCAGCCGCGCGTGCCCAGATGCACGTCCGATATCCAGATGGTGCGATAGCGCCTGCGCGCATCGACCGGCGGTTCGGGGGTATAGGGCAGGCCACCGGGAAAGCCGGTGACGTTCGAAAAATCACCGTCGCCGGTGCCGCTGCCCAGCAAGGCATGGATGGTGTCGCTGAAATCGTCCAGTGCCATGGCGGCGCGTGCTCCCTTGCGGATGATTGCATCCTCGGGACCACGCCATTGGCGGTTTAATGTGACATCTGGAATCGCATAGCGATGACGGCTTTGTGACAGATGGCGGGCAGGACGGCGGCGCTCAGTCGATCTCGAGCACGATCTTGCCGATGAGATCGCCCGATTCCATCTGCGCGTGCGCCTGCGCCGCCTGGGCCAGCGGATAGCGGCTGTGGATCAGCGGCGACAGTTCGCCAGTGGCGACCAAAGGCCAGACCTCGCGCGAAATCTCGTCCGCGAGCAGCGCCTTGAAGGCAGCAGAGCGGGGGCGCAGCGTCGATCCGGTCAGCGTCAGGCGGCGGCGCATGATCTCCAGCACCGAAATCTCGGCCTTCATGCCGCCCTGGACGGCGATGGTGACATTGCGGCCATCATCGGCCAGGCAGGCCATGTTGCGCGGCAAATAGCTGCCGCCGACCATGTCGAGCACGATCTCGACGCCCTTGCCGTCGGTCAGGCGCTGGACTTCCTCGACGAAATCATGCGCCTTGTAGTTGATCGCGTGGTGCGCGCCGATGTCCAGCGCGGCGGCGCACTTGTCGTCGCTGCCGCAGGTGACGATGACCTTGAGGTCGAACAGGCGGCCGAGCTTGATCGCCATCGTGCCGATGCCGCTGGTGCCGCCATGGACCAGAACCGTCTCGCCATCGCGGGCATAGCCGCGCTGGAACAGGTTGTGCCACACGGTGAACAGTGTTTCGGGCAGGGCGGAGGCCTCTGCCATCGCTATGCCCGACGGGACGGTCAAGCAATGGTCGGCCCGGGCGACGCAATATTGGGCATAGCCGCCGCCTGCGACCAGCGCGCAGACCTGCTGGCCGATCATCGCATCATCGGTGCCCGGCCCCACGGCGACGACGGTGCCTGCGATTTCCAGTCCCGGAATATGCGGCGCGCCCGGCGGAGGCGGATAAAAGCCCTGGCGTTGAATGACATCGGGGCGATTGACCCCGGCAGCCGCGACGCGGATCAGTAGCTCACCCTGTGAAGGCTCGGGAACCGGCGCTTCGCCTGCCACCAGTACTTCGGGACCGCCCGGTTCGGCATAGTCAACGGCCTGCATGACAGCCGGTATTACTGTAGCCATGGTCATGGTAGACATGCCCTGGTTATCCCCCCTCGTTGCGGACAGAACCCCAACATCTGTAGCGGCTTATATTGACAGCTACCGCTCGCGGGTCAACAATAAGTCCCATGGAGCCCGACGAAAGCCTCTCGCGCCTGCGCGCCGACGCCGCCCAGAAACTGGGCAGCGAAGACATCGACCCCTATTCGCTCGATGAGCTGGATGCCCGGATCGCGCTGTGCCGCGCAGAAATCGCCCGATGCGAGGCGCGCAAGGAATTTGCCGCACGCCACCGCGCCAGCGCCGACGCGCTGTTCCGCAAGGGCTGATGCGCATGCCCGCTGCCGGACCTTTCAGGTCGTTCATCTGGCACGGTCTTTGCTGATAATAATCTCGAACCAGGGCTTGCAGCCTGCTGGATTTGGAGAGACACTCGCCTATATTGGTTGCTGTAAAGCGCCCCGGAGTGAACAATGGGGCAATGGCAATGAGGCGCTTGACCATAGAGGCCCGGCTCTTTTTCCCCGGGTACACTGACTGACATTGCGGGCAATTTGCCCGTAACGGAGTATCGCCATTATGCCGTCCTTTGCCGAATCCCTTGAAAAGACGCTGCACCAGGCCCTTCACAATGCCGCCGACCGCCGTCACGAATATGCGACGCTGGAGCATCTGCTTCTCGCGCTGATCGATGATGCCGATGCGGCGCAGGTGATGCAGGCCTGCGGCGTCGACCTTGGCGAGCTGGGAGATGCGGTGACGCATTATCTCGACAACGAGCTGGACTCGCTCAAGGTCGCCGAAAAGACTGATCCTGCACCCACCTCCGGCTTCCAGCGCGTCGTCCAGCGTGCAATCCTGCACGTCCAGTCGTCGGGCAAGGATGTCGTGACCGGCGCCAACGTGCTGGTCGCGCTGTTTTCTGAGCGCGAAAGCTATGCCGTCTATTTCCTGCAGCAGCAGGACATGAGCCGTCTCGATGCGGTGAGCTATATCAGCCACGGCATCGGCAAGGGCGGCCAGGCGGTCGAGCAGCGCAGCCCGCGCGGGACCGAAGAGCCGCAGGAAGAAAAGCAGGATGCCTCGGGCAAGCAGAAGAAGGACAGTGCGCTCGACCAGTTCACCGTCAATCTCAATGCACGCGCGCAGGCCGGCAAGATCGATCCGCTGATCGGTCGCGGCCCCGAGGTGGATCGCACGATCCAGATCCTGTGCCGCCGTTCGAAGAACAACCCGCTGTATGTGGGTGATCCCGGCGTCGGCAAGACCGCGATCGCCGAGGGCCTGGCGCGCAAGATCGTCGAGGGCGATGTGCCCGAGGTGCTCGAAAAGGCCGTGATCTACTCGCTCGACATGGGCGCGCTGCTGGCCGGCACCCGCTATCGCGGCGATTTCGAGGAGCGGCTCAAGCAGGTCGTATCTGAACTTGAGAAGATGCCGCATGCGGTGCTGTTCATCGACGAGATCCACACCGTGATTGGCGCCGGCGCCACCAGCGGCGGCGCGATGGATGCATCGAATCTCCTGAAGCCCGCGCTGTCGGGCGGCACGATCCGCTGCATCGGCTCGACCACCTACAAGGAGTTCCGCAACCATTTCGAGAAGGACCGCGCGCTTCTGCGCCGGTTCCAGAAGATCGACGTCAACGAGCCGACGATCGAGGATACGATCAAGATCCTCAAGGGTCTGCGCACCGCGTTCGAGGACCATCACAAGGTGAAGTACACCCCGGACGCGATCAAGACCGCAGTCGAGCTTTCGGCACGGTACATCAACGACCGCAAGCTGCCCGACAAGGCGATCGACGTGATCGACGAAGTGGGCGCGATGCAGATGCTGGTGCCGCCTGCCAAGCGGCGCAAGATCATCACTGCGCGCGAGATCGAAAGCGTGATCGCGACGATGGCACGCATCCCGCCCAAGTCGGTGTCGAAGGACGACAAGAAGGTGCTCGAGCATCTCGACCGCGACCTGAAGCGCGTCGTGTTCGGCCAGAACAAGGCGATCGAGGTGCTGTCCAGCGCGATCAAGCTTAGCCGTGCCGGCCTGCGCGATCCCGACAAGCCGATCGGCAACTATCTGTTCTCCGGCCCCACGGGCGTCGGCAAGACCGAGGTTGCCCGGCAGCTGGCGAGCATCATGGGCATTCCGCTGCAGCGTTTCGACATGTCGGAATATATGGAGCGGCACTCGGTCAGCCGCCTGATCGGCGCGCCTCCGGGCTATGTCGGCTATGATCAGGGCGGTCTGCTCACCGATGCGATCGACCAGCAGCCGCATTGCGTGCTGTTGCTCGACGAGATCGAAAAGGCGCACCCCGATCTGTTCAACATCCTACTGCAGGTGATGGACAACGGCAAGCTCACCGATCACCACGGCAAGACCGTCGACTTCCGCAATGTCGTGCTGATCATGACGACCAATGCGGGCGCGGCGGACATGGCACGCGAAGGCATCGGCTTTGGCGATGTCAGCCGCGAGGACGCTTCGGACGAGGCGGTGAAGAAGATGTTCACCCCCGAATTCCGCAACCGTCTCGATGCGGTGGTGCCGTTTGCCTATCTGGGTACCGAGGTTGTGGCCCGCGTGGTCGACAAGTTCATCCTCCAGCTCGAACTGCAGCTGGCCGAACAGAACGTCCACATCCGTCTCGACCAGTCGGCCCGCGACTGGCTGTGCGAGCGCGGCTATGATCGCCTGTACGGGGCGCGTCCGATGGCGCGGCTCATCCAGGAGAAGATCAAGCAGCCGCTCGCCGAGGAACTGCTGTTCGGCAAGCTGGTGCAGGGCGGCGAGGTCAGCGTCCATCTGAAGGATGGCGTGATGGCGTTCGAGATCGTCCCGGCACCGCCCAAGGCCACCAAGCCCAAAAAGGCGCGGGGATCGGCCAAGAAGGCCAGCGATACCAACGCGGATTGATCAACAGGCCCGGCTGGCACAGCGTCAGCCGGGCTTTTTTCTTCTTCGCATCCCCATTCGTTTGTCCCGAGCTTGTCGAGGGACCTTACGCAGCCGCTCGAGATCACGTCCCTCGACTTCGCTCGGGAACTCGGGAGAGCTTTGTGCGAGACGGAGCTAGGCAACACCCGATGAACACCTTCACCCGCACCTTCACCGCCGAACCGCACCACATCGACGAGCTGGGCCATGTCAACAACGCCGTCTGGGTGCAGTGGCTGCAGGACCTGTCGGTCTCGCACTGGAACGCGGCGGCGGACCCTGCGCATGTCGACGCCTATTTCTGGGTGATCGTCCGCCACGAGATCGATTATCGCGGCAACATCGGCCTGGGTGCGCAGGCCATCGGCCGCACCTGGGTGCCCGGGACGCCAAAGGGCGCACGCTTTGCCCGGCATGCCGCCTTTGCCGATGCCTACGGGCGCGATATTGTCACCGCCGTCTCGACCTGGGCGATGCTCGACAAGGCCACTGGTCGGCCGGCACGCGTCACCGCAGAGATCGTCGCCGCTTTCCAGCCCTGACGGTCCTGCGCCGGGTCAGCCGCGCAAGCGGAAATGAGCCATCGGCGTATAGACACTGCCCTCGCGGCCCATCAGGCTTTCCATCAGCACCAGTTCGTCGAAGTGGAAGGCATCGCGCGGCAGCGCAGGCTGAGCCGCCATCCAGGCCGCGATCTGCGCCGAATCGGGGGCGGCACTGCGGGCAAAGCGCGCCAGCGTCACATGCGGCACATATCGGCGCCCTTCGGGCTCAAAGCCGCAGCGGACGCACAGCCGGTCCAGCTTGGCGTGCAGCGCGGCGAGGGGATCGCGCGGGGCCAGTCCCGCCCAGAGGTGATCGATGCGTCCGCGCCGGTCAAACCAGCCAAAGTCCTCGAGCCGCGCATCGATCCGCCCGAATCTTTCAGTGCCCAGCGCGAGCATCAGCGCGTCAGCCGTATGGCGATCGGCATCGCCGATGAAGCGCGCCGTGACATGCAACTGGGCATCGCTCTGCCAGCGGGCTCCGGCCAGGCCATGCATGCGGCTCAGCAGGTGTTCGCGGACGGCCGGCGGCGGCACCAGGGCAAGGAACAATCTCATGGTAAGAAGTGTATCGTATCAGGCTGCGGTGAACTGAAAACCGGTTTCGCTTGAAAATTGCCCGCCAAAGGGCGATATTGTGTCTATCCGGCAACAATGCCGGGCAAAGGAGATTTTTTCGATGGCTGACCGTTTTGATCCTCGCGCGACAGACAGACTGCGCGCCGGCTCGATCAATGCGCAGACCGGCGTGCCCAGTGCTGCATTTGATGCGGGGCTGCGTTCCTACATGCTGTCCATCTACAATTACATGACCAGCGGCATCCTGTTGACCGGCATTGTCGCGCTGCTCTTCGCCCAGTCGGGCATGGCCGCGCAGATCATGTTCGGCCCCGGCCTGATGAAGTACGTCATCATCTTCTCGCCGCTCGCGATCGTCTTCGCGATGAGCCTGGGGATGAACAAGTTCTCGACGGCTGCGCTGCAGGCGATGTTCTGGGGCTTCGCGCTCCTGATGGGCCTCAGCATGTCGACGATCTTCCTGGTCTATACCGGTGAGAGCATCGCGCTGGCGTTCTTCTCGACCGCTGCGGCGTTCGCGGGCCTCAGCCTGTTCGGCTACACCACCAAGAAGGATCTGACCGGTTGGGGCAGCTTCCTGATCATGGGTGTTGTCGGCCTGATCGTCGCCAGCATCCTCAACATCTTCCTCAAGTCGTCGGTGATGGGCTTGGTGATCAGCTACGCCGCCGTGCTGATCTTTGCCGGCCTGACCGCCTATGACACGCAGAAGCTCAAGAGCATGTATGCGCATGTCGCAGGTACCAACATGATGGGCAAGGTCGTGATCATGGGCGCGCTGAGCCTCTATCTCGACTTCATCAATATGTTCCAGGCGCTGCTGAGCATCATGGGCAATCGCGACTGATTGTCTGGAAAAGCACTGGAACCCTGACAGCCCGGCGGATCCCCTTCCGCCGGGCTTTTCTTTGCGCGTTTGCTTTCGGCTGATCGCCTGTCGGACTCGGCTCGTCGCGCTTGGCTGTTAACCGTGTCGGTCCATGCTTTCGCAGTTCGTCGTTTTGGTGTTGAGATCGCACCATGCCGGGCATAGAAACATGCCCATGAGACCGCGCGATCCCGACCACGGGCAATGTGCGCGGCACCGGGAGACGCAAAAAATGGCTCGTATGGCCCTCAGCCGTGCAACGATGCTGGCCGCAACGGTCGGCTTGACGACACTGATCTCGGCCTGTGGCGGAGGCAAGCCTGCCCCTGTCGCGGTTGCCCCGCCGCCGCCGCCGGTGGTCGTCGCACCGCCGCGCATGCCCACGCCGCCCTCCAATGCGATGACCGCGATGGCCGTGCCCGCTCTGCGCGCCGACGGCCTGCGCGACACGCCGATGCGCGACATCGATGACAACGAGAAGCTGTGGTACTTCCGCGCCGCGTTCAACGTGGCCGCGCTTAACTGCCAGAACCCGCAGCATTTCCGGATCGCGGACGATTACAACCTGTTCCTCAAGACCCACAAGCGCGAGCTCGACCGGATCAACAAGATCGTCGAGGACAAGTATCGCAAGCGCTATGGCACCGGCTATGCCCGCATCCGCGATACCGAAAACACGCAGGTCTACAATTTCTTCGCCTTCCCGCCGGTGAAGTCCGATTTCTGCAACGCCGCGCTGGTGCTGGGCCAGGAAGCTGCGGCGTTGCCGTCGAAGGAACTGGTGACCTTCTCGGCGCGCGCGCTGCCGGCGCTCGAAGGCGTGTTCGACCGCTTCTATGCGTCCTACGAAAGCTATCAGACCGATCTGCAGAAGTGGATCGCGCTGTATGGCAGCCCCGAGATGCGCGCTACCCAGGCCGCGCAGATGGGCGCCACCGTCCAGCCTGCTGCCAGCACCAGCAACGGCGCTGCACCGGCCGCCACGCCGACCGGCAATCCGCCCAAGCTACCAACCGTACTGCCCAGCAGCGGCGACTGATATTCGGCAAGGTGTTCCGCATATCCGGGCCGGGCGACGCACGTAGTTTCTTGCAGCGGGAGCGCGGCACCTGAGCGCTAGTATGGGGGCGTGGTGCTCCCAATCTGGTTTCGTGACGTGTTCGAGTTCCGGTAAGGGCAAGGACCAAGGCCCATCAATGGGTGCCAAGGGAAAGCCTTGCGTCCTGACGCACTCGCGGCGTGTTGGCTGCTATTTGACTGTCGCGCTACACTTGATCTCGACGCGAGCCGCAGGCCGGGGTAGCGCCGTCACGGCAAGCGTGGCTCGCGCCGGCGGATTGCTTGGGAAATATGTCTGATAGACCGAGTTCATCGCGGCATAATCGGCCATATCCACAAGGAACACGGTGCACTCGTCGACGTCGGCCATCTTGGCATCGGCGGCTTCCAGGGATGTACGGATGTTTTCAAGCGTTTGCTGCGTTTGTACCGCGACACCTCCGGCTACGATGTCCTGCGTGCCCGGCTTGACACCGGTCATTCCGGAGACAAAAACCCGGTTTCCGTTTCGGATGGCGACCGAATAGGCAGGTACCAGGGGAGCGATGCCGGCCGGGTTGATCACGGTGCGATTGGACCTTGCGCTGTGGGAGGATGCGGCAGGTCCCAGCGTGATTGGCTCGAACCACTTTGGCCGGATGAAACGGCTGTTCGGAGAGGCGGCTGCAACTTCCTGCTGAAAACGCTTCTGGTCGGCAAGGATAGCCTCTGAAGGTTTGGGATCACCATAAGCATCTGCGTGGGTGGGGAGTACGACGGAGGGATTTCCAAGCGCACGCATGAGGCGACCGGTGAAATCGTAGATCTCATGACGCTGGCTGTTGGACCCGACAAGCGCGATATTGGGCCGCAATCCGTCCATCTCGCGTTCTATGAAGTTCATCGATCCCATGATGAGAATTTCATGGCCCGCATTGCGGAGCAGATAGGCCACACTGCCGCCCTCGACATAGTCCTTGCGCCGCAGCGGAGCGCGCAAGCCAGCAGGGGCGTTGCCGGTAATCTTGCGGCCGTTGTTGAAATAGCGCTTGTCGTCCAGCGCGCTGTGAACGCTGGGAATGACCTTGAGCGAAAAATCCTCAAAATCGTAATCTTCGCCGCCAACCACGGTGATCAGCGAGGCTTCCGGGACCTCATAGGCCCGCGCCAGATTTGCAGTTGTCTCCCGGCCAACGATCACCGCCCCTGTCTTGCGCGATATATATCCCGCGTCGAGCGCGTGATCCGAATGGCCGTGGGTAATCAGCACGTAGTCTGCGCGGCTGACATGTTTGTCGATCAGCGCGGTATCCGGCGCGTACAGCTCGTCTGGTGCAACGACTTTGGGTCCGGCAGCGGTCCAGCGAGCAAATTGGGTGAGGAAAGGATCTACAAGGATCACCCTGCGCCCGTCAGTGATCTCCCATCCTGCATTGCCGAGATAGGTCAACCGGACTTCACCAGCCTTCAGCGTTGGCGTCGCCAGCGCAGCTGGTTCGACAGTAGGTTGCGCCAGGCCCGGGGAGATGATCGACAAACCCAACGCAGCGAACAGCAATACGCGATGAAGCATGGTACTCTCCCATCCAGGTCAGCTTGCATGCCGGGGTGTCCAGAAGACTAGCTGCACGCACGCAGATTGCCAGAAGCGATTTTCGGAAGGTCTCAGCAGCAGTCGGTCACCCACCCTTATCCGCGCAATATGCCGTCAGGGCCAATACTTTCACTTGTTCCAAACCTCCAGGTATTGTGAGTCGGCCGCGTTTCTCCGCGTCGTGGGTGTTGTGGGCCACTTCGCGTGGTTTGCTCCTATCCACGCTTATCGTCGGGAATAAACTTCGCTTTGTGGTTGAGCGTATTTGTCTAGTCTGTCTGCAGACAGGTTTCACAAGGGGTGCACCATGAAAAATGCCATGCTCGTTTCCACTGCTGCTTTGTTTGTCGCCGCCCTAGCGCCGAGTACCGTATCTGCGCAGAGCCAAAAGGCACCGCCGGACCGCACCTGGATAACGCTGCCGGAAGCAAATCCACTGGCGACACCGCATAAGACGAAAAACTATCTTCCCGAGATGACCTGGACGGAAGTGGCGGAGTTTCTGAAGCGATCGGACATGGTCATAATTCCGGTCGGATCGATCGAGCAGCATGGACCACAAGGGCCGCTCGGCACTGATTTTTTGAATGGTACTGAAGAGGCCAAGCTGGTCGCGCAATATGCCGATGTGCTGGTCGCGCCGATTCTCATGGTTGGCAACTCGCCCTACCATCTGGGTTTTCCGGGGACCATCTCGCTTTCAACAGAGACCATTCAGAAGGTCTACGTCGAAGCTATCGAAAGCATGATCGGCCAAGGATTCAAGCGCTTCCTCATCTTGAATGCCCATGGCGGCAATCAGGCCACAACGAAGTTCATCGTCGACAGAATCAACCAGGAGACGCCAGGCATTGCCGTCGACCTTGGCGAAGCCATCCGGCCATTCATGAAACAGGCGGCTGGCACTGGCCCCAAGCCCTTTGATCGGCATGGCGGCGTCAATGAAACCAGCAGCTCACTCTATCTGCAACCGGGGCTGGTCAATCTGGATGCTGCCCGCCGCGCCAAGCTGAAATTGCCTCCGCATCTGGAAGCCATGGTTCCGGCCGTCAAGGCGGGGGACCCTACGGCAACGCTTGTGTTCCTCGCCGAGGCGCTGAAGCAGAAATCCACCGGCAAGGGAACGGCCACCGACGACATGACGGATATCGGCGTGTGGAGCGAACTCGATCCAGCCACGGCCACAGCAGAGCAGGGGCGCGCGGATTCCGAAAAATTCGTCAATGCGGCTGTTCGCTTCATCGAGAAATGGCAGGCCCTCCGGCCGATCAATGTCGACTGAGTCGGGCTGGCCGACGGGTACCTTGTAAAGGCCGTCTTCCAGGTTCCCCCCGTTACGAGGGGTCTTCACTGCGAGCGGGACCGGCATCAGCGGAGGATTTCTTGCGACCACCACGCCCGCTTTTCCCAAGCCCAATCTGGGTGGCGATTTCACGACGGCGCGCGGCATAGTTAGGGGCGACCATCGGGTAATCCGCAGGCAGGTTCCATTTCTCCCTGTAGGCGGCTGGCGTAAGCCCGAAATGTACCATGAGATGTCTCTTCAACATGGTCAGACGCTTGCCGTCTTCCAAGCATATCAAATAGTCAGGCTTGATGGATGCGCGGATTGGGACTGAAGGCTGCTGCGTTTGTTCTGGGGCGGGGACTTCGGACCTGGCAGTGCCGGCCAGGGCGCCATAAACAGACACAATCGATCTTGGCAAATCAGCGGCGGCAATACTGTTGTTACTCGCATAGGCAGCGACGATGTCAGCAGTCAGCGCCAAAAGTGTTTCATGATCGTGCATCCCTGGTCCTTCGGCAAAGTCGTAAAGCAAGACATGCTATAGTATACGATTCTGGCTTTGGCTAGGTCGGCTGGAAAAAAGGGATCCACAGCCGGACCAATTTCTGAACCAAGACTGCTTCTTGACGAAGATTGACTGCTCGCCAGAGTTTGTCGGACGCGGGGTGGGAACCGAAACAACCGCTGATAACCATCCCTGTCGCACCGCTCCAGACGAGGCTCGCGCACAAGCGCGATGACGCGCTCATCGCGTCTGGGGAAATCTACTGCTCTAGGGTATTCGCGCGATCATTCCGCCTCGCTCTGACCCTAACTTGCCGGACGATCCCCCCCGCCGCTATCGGCACCGCAAGCTGCCGACTGTGCTGCCCTGCAGCGGCGACTGACGCCTCGGACGCCTAGCCAATTTTTCCACTGGAGTGGCGCAAGGCGAGTGATTATACCTACGTCACATTAAGACCTTTCGCAGGTATTGGGGGCCGTAGCTCAGTTGGGAGAGCGCGTCGTTCGCAATGACGAGGTCAGGGGTTCGATTCCCCTCGGCTCCACCACGACCAGAATTTCTTTGCGGAAACCGAGATATTTAAGCTTTTTCAGTATGTTATACAGTCCAATTGGTGGGAACTTTGGCATACGCGGGGTTTCAAACACGTGGCTGGCACCTTGCACCTTCAAGAGCGAGGTCGCACTTGGCACTACGTTCGCCTTGCTCTCAACCACCAAGTCAAAGTTTTTGGGGAGTGAACCGTGTAGCGCATAGGATTGTCGCGGTACGACCCAGACCTAGTCACTCCCGGCCGCCGAGATGAGTATCTGGATAGGCCAGAAACCGCCGATCAATTTTCGTGATCGCGCGACGCTATGTTTATCATCGCAGCTGGATGAAGAGCGGAAGATCCGGCTTGCAGATATTGGCCCATCGGACTTAGCGCTATGGCCTGATCATGATTATCGGACATTTGGGCTTGGCCATTCGTATAGGTGCATGGTGACTTTCCCACCCAATTCGGTCAGTTCTACAGCCTCAACCGCCCCTCCCAGAAATTGGATCACTTGCCGCAGTCAGGGTCTTTGCGGCAGCGTCGGCGCTGGCTTGTGCTTGCCGGATGCAGCTGTGCTCGTGGCGGATATTGTGGGGTAGGCTTTCCAGCGCTTGGCTTTTGCACATTGTCTGTGCCGCGCGCTGGATGCGCGTCGTCAAGATGCGTCGCCCCTTGATCGAGCCGAGATCGAGGTCGCCAGTCTCAACTTTGATGCTCTGCGGAACAGTGGCAGCGGCTACGGAGGGTGAAGCCGCCATGGTGACGACTGAGAGGAGGGCATGAATGAGCCTCACGATCATTTCCTTCGATGTTTGGCCGTCCACCAATTTGAGCGGCCAGCATCGGAATTTCCAGCTTGGCGCGCCTGAGGCTGCCCGGTTTCGAAATCGGGCTGGTTGTTTTCGGATTGCGCAAAGCTGATGGAAACCGGACAGCCTGGGCGATTCCGAAATCGGCTTGTCGCTCCGTCCACGCTATGGCAGCCAAGCGTCCATGACAGCATGGGAACAGGTCGATCAGATGGCCCGCGGCGGGTCGATCGCCTTGCTGGTCCAGTGGAGCTGGATCCTGATCCGCGACCATTGGCGTGATGTGCCGGCCCGGCTTGCGCTGGCGATGAACGTCGGCATCTGCAGCTATTTTGTTGTGACGGCCGGCATTTTTTGCAGGCCAAGCATGATTGGCCTGTTGTTCGCGCTGGGTGCTGGGGCGACTCCCGGGCTGTTCTGGCTGTTCGCCAAAGCGTGGTTTAACGATGAAAAACAGGTAGACCCGATCAGCGCGTTGCTGGTCGGCCTGTCGGTGGCCAATACGCTGGTGGTCCAGCTTACCGTTCCCGGCGAGACCGCCAACGCGATTTCGGCGGTGCTGTTCAGGGCATTTATGCTGGCCTTTGCAGGGGCTGCTTTATGGGAAGTGTGGCGCAGCCGGGAAGGCGATCTGGTTGAACGTCGGCGGCGGATCAGGCCCGTGCTGGTTTGCGTCGTGGCGATCTGCGTCATTGCTATTGCCTTTGTCGAAGTGGCAGCATCCCCCGGCGAGCCCCCTGCCTCGTGGAGGCTTGCGGTGGCGAGCGGTGGCTTGCTGGCCGTGTTCGGTTTTTGCGCGGTGTTGCTTCGTATGCGGCAGGGAGACATGTTCGGCTTGGCAGAGGTGACGGGTGCGCCAGCGAAACCTGCGCAGAGCCCGGGCGATGATCCGCTGGCTGCGCGCTTGCTGCAGTTTATGGCAGCGCAGATGCCCTACCGCGACGAGACCCTGTCGATCGCAAAGCTCGCTGCGCTGCTGGGCGAGCAGGAATACCGTCTGCGCCGCACGATCAATGGCCAGTTGGGCCACCGAAATTTTTCGGCCTTTCTGAATGGCTATCGTCTCGCCGAGGTGAAGTCCGCGTTGGCGGACCCTTCGCAACGCGAAGTGCCTATCATCACCATTGCCCTTGATGCCGGTTTCGGCTCGCTCGGTCCCTTCAACCGCGCTTTCCGCGAGGCGGAACGCATGACACCGAGCGAGTTTCGCACCCGCGCGCTGGCCGTTTCCGAAATCGGCTAGCCGGAATCGGACAACGCCGCGCAAAGATGCGTGAACGCAAGCAGGTGGCGGTGAACATCTGCAAGAAGGACGCCGCCATGCTTACCGGAATTCCGCCGCTCGATATCCTGCTCGCCGAGGGGCACCATATCTTTGCCTTTGACTTCGGGCGCTATTTGATTGCAGCCTCGGTCACCTTTGCGCTGGTGCGGCTGCTGCGACGTACGACGCTGGCCTCGCGCAAGATCCAGTTGCGCGAGGCCAGCGCCGCAGACATGCGCCGCGAGTTCCTTCAGTCGCTGCAATCGGTGTTCGTCTATGTCATCGGCGCCGGCTTCCTGATCTGGGGCCGCGAAGTCGGATTGTTCTACGATGTCTTCGGCGTGAGCTTCGGGTTGGGCGCGGATTTGCTGATCCTTGCCGGGATTATCATTGCGCACGACGCATATTTCTATTGGGCGCACCGGTTCATGCATCATCCCCGGGTGTTCAAGCACTTCCATCGCGCGCATCACCGCTCGATCACGCCGACGCCCTGGGCTGCTTACAGCTTTGCCATGCCCGAGGCGGCCGTAATGTTCCTGTTCGTGCCGCTGTGGCAATTCTTCGTGCCGACGCCAGGGTGGGTATTGTTCACCTGGCTGAACTTCCAGATCATTCGCAACGCCATGGGCCATGCTGGATTTGAGTTCTTCCCGCGCTGGTGGCTGGAGGTGCCTCTGGCCCGCTGGATCAACACCACGGTGCACCACGACCTGCACCATAATGGAGGCTTCAATACCAATTTTGGGCTGTACTTCACTTGGTGGGACAAGTGGATGGGCACCGAGCATCCGAAATACCATGAGAAGTTTTGCGAAGTGACCGGGCGGACGCAGCCCTTGGCGGCGCAGGCGAGCAGCGAGGTGACCGTCTGACCAAACCGCGCCGTAGGCAATTGAGTGATGACACCGGGGCTGCGGAAGGACCACTTCGGGGTCATTTCCGAAATGCCAGGAGTTTTCCAGAATCGGGGCGAAGCGGCCATTCGCGGGCCGATCTGAGCAGTGACAGCTGCCAGCCCATACTCGCTCGTTCATATGAATGGCCATGAGCGTTCGGTTCTAAGAGTAGCGGCCATTGGACCGAATCAAAGGGGACGATTGGCGATCCTTCGCGTTTGTAGCCTCGGCGCGCCTTGTCATGACAGCAATGGAGCAGAGACTTTCTTAAGTTTGCCGGTAGGCGGCCATCTAGCAAGACTAGCGGCCCAACGCGTAACTGCGCGTAAAATCTTCATTTAAAGACATAGCGACGGCCTGATTACACGAAAAAACACATGACTAAGTGCAAACGTGCGGATAGCTCTACGTGTATGTCATTGATTGAACAGATATATGATGCCGCTTTCGACCGGCAGCGTTTTGAAGCATTGTTGCGCCGAATTGCTGCCGAGATTGGCGGCAATGCTGCTTTTCTTGGTTGGCATGATTTTGAGCGCAATTGTGGCTTCGATATCCAGTTTGGCAACGATCCGGCCTGGCTGCAGCGCTATGTCGAGCACTTTGCCGAGCACGATGTCCTCCGCCCGATACTGGTTGATGTCCCTGAAGGCGTACCAGCGCCAGTTGCTCCGCATTTCCAGCGCAAGGAGATCCAGGAGAGCCACTTTTATCGCGGTTTCATTGTGCCTCAGCAGATCGTCGATAACATGGCGGTCAATCTGATTAAGCGGCCAGGCATGATTGCTACTCTCGGCATCCTCCGCATGGGGGAGCTTGCAGTCTTTGATCATGCCGATGTTGCGCGAATTTCCGAGCTGGTGCCTCACCTGACCCGCGCTGTCCTGATTCAGAGCCGGCTGATCGATGGCGAAAACACGGCTGATGGCTTCCGGCAGAGCAGCAATGGCGCACGCGACCACATCGTATTGTTGTCGAAAGACGCCACTATTCTGGAGATCGACACCCAACTTTCGGGCATTCTTGGCCTGAATGTAGGCAATCCAATCGGGCGATCCATATTCGGCAAAGCTGCCATGGATGCCATTTCCACAGGTGACGCGGTAATCGCCGAACTGACAGGGTCCGATGGCACTATCACACGGCTGCTATGCGAAGCACAGGAGCTGGAACGCAACCGGCTAGGCGATCTATCGACAAATCAGGCTGCGACCCATGCCATTCACATCGGGATTGTCGACCGTCAGAGGACCATCGCCTATGCCGCGATGGCGAAATCCTATCGCCTCACACCTACGGAAGCGCGCGTGCTGGAAGCGGCGGTTGAGCAGGGTGACCTGATCCTGATTGGCGAGAAACTCGGCATGGCCCGCCCAACTGCGCGGACACACCTGCACAGAATCTATGACAAGACTGGCACCAGCGGTTTTGCAGACCTTTGCCGACTGGCTTACCGATTTGTCCGCGCCCGAGGTAATTCAATCTAAACAGATGATGGACGCGCGCTCCATGGGCGTCCGCTAAACGAGTCGCCATGCGTGCACTCCAGGGGGAGTGAGCGCATGGGGGCCTGCTGTGTTGTCCTTTTCGCGTCTGACCCTGTTGTTCGGCCTGATGGCGTCGCCTGTCCTTGCTCAGGAAACAACTATCGATGCCGATGCAACGCTTGTCACGCCAATGGTGATCGTGGCGAGCGAGGGTATGCGCTTTGGCACCATCGCGGTCAGCAATGGCGGTGAGTGCATCTATGAAATCGCTCCGGACGGCACTGCGTCGAAACAGGGCGAAAATCGCTGCGCCTTTCTCTCCGGATTTCCGACAGCCGCGACGTTCGAGATTGATTGCGGCGCAGGCGCGCTGGTGCGGATGGAGCTGATCCACGCCAATCTGGCACCGACCGGCGCTGTCTTTTCGGCCACGGCACTGCCCATGACGGTCGATGGCGCGAATGCGGGCTCTGCGATGCAAATCCTGCCCTGCGACGGTGATGGTCGCACTGTGGTGCGCGCCGGGGGGCGTCTGGTCACCACGCCAGAAGCAAGTGCCGGATTTACCGGGCGTGTTGGTACCATCAGGCTGGAGGTTGTCTATGATTGAAATCCATCGCTGCCTCGCGATCGGAACTGCAACACTGGCCTTTGCAGTGGCGAGTACCCCTGCGACCGCTCAAATCCGCGCAACAGAAACTGTACCTGTTATCGTGGTGCTGGAGGTCGCTGCCGATCCTCCGCTGAACATGCAGGTGGTCAAGCCAATCTCCTTTGGTCGGGTGACGATCCCCAACAAGGCAAAGCCGGATACGGTTTGCTCATACCAGCTGGGAACATCCGCATCCGCAGCCATGGAAACCAGCGACCAATATGCCCCGACGACCATAACGGGGCGCACGCCCAATGGCTGCCAGGCGCTCGCTGCCAGCCACAGTCCCGGCAATATTCAAGTGCGCTGCGATCCCGGACGGCAGATGTCGATTGCAGTCGGAGTGGCATCAACCAAGATTGCCAACCTGACGTATGTCGATACGGGCCCTGTCGCGCTTTCCGGTGCTGATCCGACGATCCAGTTTGTGAAGAACCACACGACAACCTGCAAGCCGGGCAAAACGGGCCAGGCAGCAGAAGCTATGGAGCTCTCCATCGGTGGCACGCTGGCTGTCAGGCGCGATGATGCTCTGCCGGTCGGCAAGGTTCTGGAAGTGGCGCGGATCACCGTCAGCCTGGCGTATCCATGATGCGCCGGTCCGTCCTCTTGATCGCCACTGTGGCAAGCTGCATCTGGCCGGGGCAAGCGTTCGCTCAGCCCGCCACCACGTCAATCGACGCCACCGCCACATTGAAGGATGCGCCGGCGGTTCCGCTGGCGTTCAGGGTGGTGCAGCCTCTGCAGTTCGGCACGGTCGTCATCCCCAGCAAGCTGCGCGCGAATACCGTGTGCGAATACCGGTTGCAGGCCGTGGCCAGTGGAACAACCGGAACGCTGGCAAGCGTCACAGAGAAGGATGCCAATGGTGCGAGCGTGCCTGTTGTGTCGGGTTGCGCGTTCGAGGGAACGCAGCGCACTGCACAGGTCGAACTGACCTGCCAGACCGCAAGGCCCGTGACCTTGCAGGTGGCCTATCAGACTGCGTCGCTATCCGGATCGACGTTCGCGCAAGACATTACTGGCGGTGCGGGGCTGTATCTGCCCGCGCTCGGCGCAGGCGAACAATCTTCAGGGGTCATCCCCCTGTCTGGCAACATACCTTGCCAGCCCGCCAATGCCAGCACCACAGTGGTCCTGCTGCTCGCCGGCCGGCTGAGCCTGATCAACACCGATACCCTGACCCGCGGATCGAGCCTGAACGTGGGCACGATCACCATAGAAGCGAGCTATTAAGATGACAAACACCCGCACTCGCCACTGCCTCAGGCTAAGCTCGATTGGCCTGCTATTGCTGGCACCGCTTCCGGCAATCGCCCAATCGTCTAGCACTTCCAGAATTGATGCGGCAGCCAGTTTCGAAGATGCAGCGCTTCCTCCGATCGATCTCAAGATC
Source organism: Sphingomonas sp. 35-24ZXX (assembly GCF_000786215.1). GTDB lineage: Bacteria > Pseudomonadota > Alphaproteobacteria > Sphingomonadales > Sphingomonadaceae > Blastomonas. The sequence continues at coordinate 30,940 of NZ_JROG01000011.1, read as the reverse complement.
GAACGCGAACTTTCCTTTGGCCGGGTCACAATTCCAAACAATCTCGATCCCAATACGACGTGCATTTATCGGGTTACACCAAGAGGATTGGTTCCAGGTGGACGTGTCATAACCGAGATCAATTCGACATCAAATAACGACCCGACCGGCAAAGGCGGGTGCAGATTCGTAACGCCTGCAACCGCAGCTTCAGTTCAAATCACCTGTCAGCCATCGCTCATTGTCAAATATCAAATTGCAATCACAAATGCAGGACTATCGGGCGCTGAATTTTTACGAGCTAGCTCAGGTATCTCTTTCACTTCAAACCTGACCAATGAAAATTCGATAGAGCTTGGCGGCTCAGGCAGTTCCAACGGGACTTTTGTTTGCGCACTTGACCCTGAAAAAGGGCACAGCATCATTGAATTTGGTGGCCTATTGCGTGTGACCAACAATGGCGAAAAATTGCCGCGTGGGTCTAATGTCAAGGTTGGAACAATTCAATTTGACGTTACCTATTAATTGAATTTTTGACAACGTATAGTGCGTCCCTTAGGAATAATGCCATGCTAAAGTTTTTTTCAGCATTATTATTGATTTATCCTATATTAAGCGTTGATGCACATGCACAAATCAGCGCTAGGGCCAATGTCAACATAGGCGTCGTGCTGGAAGATGCACCGCCGCCGCCTCTAGAACTAACTGTTGAGCGGCCTCTTTCATTCGGAAGAGTAAACATACCAAATCAAATAGAGGTCGGAACAACATGTTTCTATGTAATTACACCTCAAGGGGCACCTAATCCGGGAATGAGAGTATCTCAAATTCGACCTAATGGAACCTCTGGCGTTGGGGGCGGCTGCGGTGTTGTATCGCCTCACTCAACTGGATTAGTCAGACTTAGATGCGAAAACGGTCGATCTATAAATTATCGGATAAGTATTAGAAGAGATTCAACACCATTTATTAATCACGTATCAGTATCGTTAGCTACTTCTATCACCAATTATCCTTCTCAAAGATTGATCGGTGATGCAATAGTTATTCAGTCAACTGGGACAATTAATTGCAGGAACGATCCTGACCTAGGATCGAATTTGTTTGAGCTTGGCGCAGTTTTATCTGTAGATAATCTAAACAATGATGCACCCCGTAGAACCGCCCTAGTGATCGGAACGTACTCTATTGAAGTTAATTACTAATGGCTTACTTCAGGCATGTCGCATCAGCAATGCTATTCGCATCAATCTCCCACCCAGCCTTGGCGCAATCCGAGCGGGAATCTGTCACAATCGATGCCCTGGCAACAATTGATGCGCCAGCGCCGGTGCTGTCGATCTCGTCATCGTCGAACCTGTCGTTTGGCAAGGTGAGCCTGCCCGGAACCGGCATCGGCTATTGCCGCTATCGCATTGGGCCCTTGGGCGAGATGAGTTCTGTCACAGATGGTCAGCCATCGAGCGGAACGACGTGCGCGTTTCAGGATAGCGGACAGGCTGCCGGACGGGTCGCGATCCAGTGCCAGGCGGGAGAGACGGTGAGTTTCTCCTACGAAATCTCATCGCCGCTTCAGAACCAACAGATTGGCTTTCAGATTACGTCTGCCGATATCGGGTTTCGTGAGGCTGAGCCGGCGGCGCCCAGTTCCTTATGCTCAGGCGGCTCTGCCCTGCTCGATGTCGGCGGCGAGTTGACGATCAGTTCCGGCGCGGTGGCGCAGGACAATGCAGTCGTTGGGCGGGTCACGCTCGACGTCTTCTATGGCTCTCCGCAATGCAATTGCGATTAATTTCCTCTGTCCTGGCGGCCTTGTTGCTCCCCTGTCAAGCACAGGCGCAAACCAGCGATAGTGCCGTCGTCGATGCGACTGCCACGTTGGCTGCCCCCCCGCCGGTGCTGTCGATTCAGAGCATCTCGAACCTGCAATTTGGCCCGGTAGCGGCACCGGGGAACACCGGTGCCACCAGCTGCGATTACCACGTCCGATTTGACGGCGAACGAGCAGTTACCTCCGTCGCAACTCTCGCATCAACGTACGTTTGCCAGTTTCATGGCACAAGTAGCCGGGCCGTTGTGGAGATTGGCTGTGAAGCTGGAAACACCGTGAGGTATGACTTTTTCGGCGGCGACAGTCCCTTGGCAGCCGAAGGCGTCTTCTTCCGGGCGGAGCCAGAGGATTTCGGCTTCCTGAACGCAGCCACTGGCTCGCCGGAACAGCAGGCAGTCTGCTCGCAGGACAATACCGTTTCATTTGTGAGCGGGGGTCGGCTGCTCATCGATACCAGCGCCAGTTTTGACCAGACCGAACTGGTCGTGGGCCGCTTGAGGTTCGATTTTCTTTACGAGGCATCATGCATATGCGGTTGATCATTCTCGCGCCGGCGCTTTTGGTGGCTGGCAGCCTCAACGCACAGGACACTGCACCTGTCGAAACCAAGCCTGAGAGCTTCGAGGGGGTTCCAGCCGATGCGGGTCAGCCGTTCGGTGGCATGGCCATCTCGCCTACCCGCGTTGTCGTTGAAGGCAGCCGCGGCGGTCAGGTGATGATCTATAACAGCAGCACTGAAACCGTGAGCTACCGTATCGAGGCGGTTGACCTTTCGATTGATGAGAACGGCCAGCACACTCCGGCGGAAGGCGATGTCCCGGCCTGGTCGGCACTGCCGCACATCCGCTATGCACCGCGGCAGGTGACGCTCGCACCGGGCCAGCGTCAGGCGATCAAGATTATCGCACGCCCAGCGCAAGGCACGCCCGCTGGAGAACTGCGCAGCCATATGCGGTTTTCGTCCATCCCGCTGGTTGCACCTGTGGACGACACGCCGGCGCCTGAGGATGAAAATGGCAACCGCACCGTCGAAGTAAGCGTCGGCATGGATTTTCGCGTGACCATTCCGGTTCTTCTTCGCATCGGCGATACCACCGGAGGCGCGGCGATCGAAAAGGTTATTCTGAACGCGGATGCCACCAATCGCACAGCGCAGGTGACGATCGCGCGAACAGGCACCCGGTCAGACTATGGCACAATACGGCTGCTTGCTGCCGATGGCAGCGTTGTCGGACTGTTGCGCGGAGTGTCTGTTCCCCCGCCGCTGGCACGGCGCAACTTTCCGGTTCAGATCACTGGCAAGATGCAACCCGTCAAGGCCGTCTATGTTGAAGAGCTGCCCGGCCTGCGCGATGGCGACGTAATCGCTGAACGCGCCATTGACTGATGCGGTGCGCGGCGTGGCTGGGCCCGCTTCTGCTTTTGGCCAGCCCGGTCCACGGGCAATGGCAAGCAGCGCCAGACGCAGGTGACGCTGACCTCAGGATCGTCGAGTTGCTGTTGCGGGAAAGGGCAACGATCGCGCCGGATATCCTGGCCTGGCAGACATCAGACGGCACGGTCTACATGCCTTATGCCGAGACCATGGATCTTATCGGCTTCCGTATTGAAGTCGATGCCACCGGGGCCAATGGCTGGTTCCTGCGGGAAACCCAGACGTTCAAACTCGATATCGTCGCCGGGACGGTTCAGGTTGCCGACCGCATCCAGCCATTGCAGCCCGGAGACATAAGACAGATCGACGGCATAGCCCATGTTTCAGGAACAGCGCTCAACCGCTGGTTTGCACTTGGCATGACCTTTCTTCCTGACCGGCAGGTCATCACTCTGGCGCCGCCATACCTTCTGCCTTCGGAAGAGCGGCTTCGGCGGGGCAGTGCTCGAACATCCAGTGGTCAGGAGGATTACAGTGACCTTCCCCGGCTGGCGAAAGGCCCTGGCCTGATTTCCTGGCCCTATCTCACCGCCAATCTCTCTTTGCTGACGCAGACCCAGCAAGGCAGCTCGCTTGCTGGCCAGGCCAATGTGTTCGCGCAGGCTGATTTGCTCGGCACAAGTGCGCAGGCAGCCATATCCTATAGCCGGCCCGGCAGAGCTGATGCCCGGCTGACCCTGGCCCGGCTGGATCCCGAAGGGCGGTTGTTCGGGCCACTTGGTGCCAGCTTTATCGAAGCGGGCGATATCAACCTGCAGGCAGCCCCCCTGTTGTTGCGCAATGCCAGCGGGATCGGCATGCAGATCGGCCGAGGTCGCCTCAATGCCGCCGGGCGGTTTGACCAGACCGACCTGGTCGGAGATGCACCTCCCGGTTGGCAGGCAGAGCTTTACCGCGACAACGAACTGCTCAATTTCCAGACGATCGGCAGCGATGGTCGGTTTGTGTTTCAGGCCGTCCCGTTGCTGTTTGGCGGCAATCGCTTCCGGATCGTGCTCTATGGACCATCGGGCGAACGGGAAACGGTGCTGCGGACCATCGATATTTCGTCCGACCTGATTCCGCCGGGCACGCTCACTTACTCTGTGGCTGCGATCAAGCAGGGGCGCTCCCTGTTCCGTGGCTCTTTGCTCAATATCAATTCCCGGCGGGCAATCGACAACGGTCTTGGCGATGGTGCGGTACAGTTCAACCCTACTGGCCTCCATGCCCAGGCGTTGGTGGGATATGGCCTGACCCGGAGCCTTTCGATCAGTGCCAATGTTGCGAGACGCGAAGAAGATTTCGTGGTCAAGGCAACGTATCTGGGAGGCGGGTTTGGATGGAGGCTGGGCGGCAGTGCGCTGGTGAGCGGCAATGTCCTGCATCAGATCAACGGGGGCACGGCGGGAAACATCGGCATTCTGGCGGGCTGGAAGGGGATAAACGTTTCTCTGGATCGCACCCAATACAGCAGCAATTTTGTCAGCGATGAAAACCGCAATAGCCCCGGGGTCAGTCTGAAAAGCCGCGACAATCTGAGCCTGGACAGTCAAATCGCAGGAATTTCGTGGAACCTGTCCGGCAGCCAAACAAGCCGCTCGGATGGAGCCAAGGATCGCTTCGCATCCTTTCGAGCAAGCAGCGTCTGGCAGGGGTTGTCGATTACACCGCGCCTGTCCTACCGCGACATCACGCTGGACGCACAGAGGCGAGACCGGCGTGTGGATGCCGGTATTGCTGCGGCAGGCACTATCGGGCCATTTCGGCTGCGGGCGTTGATCGATGTCGATTTAGCACCTCAAGTGCAGATGCGGACGGCGGGTGGCGAAGTCGCACTCAGGCTCACGGATTGGTTCCTGGCGGCAGATTTCAATCGTGACTTTCGGCAGTCCTCAAATCGCTATGGATTATCTGCCAATCGTGACTGGAATGGCTTGCGGCTGGGCGTGGAGGGCCGGTTCGATGACACCAACAAGGCGTTCTCGGCACTTTTGACGCTGTCGTTTGCGATTGATCGAGCCCCGATGGGCGGCGGGGTCCGTCTGGGCAGAAATGCGCGGCGCAATGGCGGTACAGTCATTGCCAGGGTGTTTGAAGATCGTGATGGCGACGGTCGCATGGGGGCGGACGAGAGTATTCTCGAAGGCGCCGAAGTCTCCAGCTTCCCAAGGGGAAGCTCGCAGGTTGAACACGGGGCCACTCTCATAGAGAACTTGCCAATGGATCGCGAAGTAGCGCTTGTTCCCGATCTTTCTGCAGTCGAAGACCCCGACATTTCTCCCAGCGTCGCTGGTGTTCGTGTCGTACCTCGGGCCGGAGGAGTATTGCGTGTCGATCTTCCGGTCGTGGCGACCGGTGAGCTGGAGCTTCTGGTTCGAGACAGCCAGGGCAACTCAATGCCAGGTATCGTGATCACACTGGTTCACGCAGATTTTGCGTCAGAATATCGGATCAGGACAGCCTTTGACGGCAAGGCCATATCTGACAAGCTGCCACCCGGTCGTTACATGGTCCGCTTCGGAGAGATCAACGCAGCCGAGGTGATTGTTGCCGCGCGAGAGTTTAGGCAGGTAGAGTTAACCCTGCCCGCAGACGACAGCCAAAAATGAATTCCAATTTGCGGCGACATTGGCCCGCGAGACTGACTTAGTTTGACGTGGCAAGCTTCAATGTCGGTAGGTTGTCAGTGGGCAAGGCCGCAGACCCATCTGAGACAGTGTCAGGTTTCCCTCGGTTGCTTGCCAGAACCCAGCATTCTGCTTCGTGTCGTACGTTGGGGGCCTTCCGAAGGCCAGCGAATGACCGGTATGTCTGAACCCCGCCATTCTCAGATTGGCCCGGGACCGTCCGCTTCCTTGCACGATGTGGCTCGCCTCCAGCAGCACCCGACCATGATCGGCCGATCAGTTTCAACTACGTTACCGTCTGGTCCCGCCAAAAGGAGTCGGACCTGCCGCCAGTTGGGTAAGGAGAACCATCGCGAACTCGCCACGAGACGCCGTCAGCATCCGCCGTACAGCCTGCACATCTCCGCCTCCTTCTGATGATAGGCTGCCTTCTGGGCATTGGACGCCGAAGGAGCCAGGTCGAAATCGAACATCGAGAAATTGTTGCCGCGGGTTGGACGGGCCGGAAGATCGCGGGTGTTGGTGATCGTGCTGTAGTTGCGTGCCAGATGAAGACCGCGCCTGCGGTACTCGCTGTCGACGATCGCGCGCGCCCCAGGGCTCATGCGGTCGCGCCACCCGGGCATGATCAGAATGTCGAACGTAAAGTTGTCGAGCTGTGCCACCGCGCTGCCAGCGCCGGTCAGCGCCCTGTCGACAAGTTCTGGACTGCCGTATTCCCGGATCGCGACAGCCACAGCATCAATGGCCTGGCCTGATGCCAGCAGCGCATTGATCCGGGCTTCCCGTTCGCGCTCACGTTCCGCCAGGGCTTTCTCCTGGTCCTGCCACTGCTCGTATTTGGGAAGGAAAGAGGCAAACTCCTTTTCAGCCCGGCACGACTCGGCAATCTCGCCCAGGCAGGCCTTGCCTAGCCAGGCGAGCGCAGCTCGATAATCCTTGCGGTCGATCGATAGCTGGGCGGCCCAGCTACAGCTCCAGGCAGACCCGCTGTTGCACAGGTCCTCGAACCGTTCGCGGGTGCCAGGCTGGTTCGCCTGCGGATCGTCCATCCGGAGCAGATCGACGCAGGCGTCAAAGTAATTGCCCTTTTTGGCCAGATCGCAGCCGCGGGCAAACAGCCGGCGAGCCAATGGGGGGTTGGCGGGCAACTCTTTGCCGGTATTCAGCCGAACGCCTGCTGAATGGCAGCTCAGTGCATCCCCCAAGTCGCACCCTCGTGCCAGCAGGGTCATGGTCTTCTGGATATCGGTCTGATCGAGCGCCGCCACCGCACAATCTAGCGCAGACCCGTTCTGGCACGCGCGGAGCTCATAGGCTTGGCGCTTGGCGATATCGGGCGCGATGCCCTTCTGGTCCTTTGTGTAGATGCGGCCCAGCACGGAGCAGGCGCGCCAGGATCCCGCGTCGCATCCGGTATCCAGCATCGCCATGGCTTCGGGCACGTTCTCGGTGACGCCGAAGCGGCCATTCCAGATCAGTATCCCGCCATTTTCGCAGGCGACATCGATCTTCGCGGCGCAGCCCTTGCGGAACATTTGGACAGCGCGTGGCATGTCAATCTCTGTCCGGATACCCAGCCGCAGCCGCTCGCCGAAATTGGTACAGGCTTCCGCATCGCCCGCCGCGCATTGCGCCTCCCAGCGTTCCCAGCCCGGTGGCATGCTCTGATCGACCGCTTTTTGCGGCCGATCGACCTGGCTTGCCGCGATTGGCTGCGCTGCCGCAGGCGGCGGCGACTGCGCCAGCACCGCAGCTTGCGACTTGCGCCCCGACACGGTGTCCAGTGCGGGCTTCAGCGGCCCGATCTCGTTCTTGAGCCAGCAGCCGGATTGCGCGCCGCCCATCGGGGTGTAGAGGCTCCATGCCTTGCAACTCCTGTCCTCGTCGCAGGCCTTTGCGCAGGTTCGCCAATCGTTCGGTTGCGTCGTAAAGTCCCGGGAGTCGTTGCCTTCATATCCAAAGCCCTGCTCCGGCGCGCCGGCTGCCATCTCAACCGATGCCGTGCGCATACCACTGTCAATCGTCGCCCAGGCCACGAAAGGGCCGGTCGTATGTTTGAGATAACACAGAGAGTCGGACTCCCCGGGGTTCGACATCAGCGACCAGACCTTGCAGGCACCATTGCGGTTGCAGATTTGCTGGCACTGTTTCCAGTCACCGCGCGGCACCCTTGGGCTTGCATAGTCGTATCCGTGCACAACCTGCTGCGGATAGGGAGGCCCCTCGTCCGGTCCCGTCGCTCCGATGCAGCAAAAGATGCTGATCAAACCGACCGTAAGGATAGTCCACAAGTCTCGAGTGCGTTGCATCATCGTACACGGCTCCGGGGCAGCATGGCTGCGGCTATTGTTCAGCTCAAATGCGACAGCATTGGCTAGCCAGTTTGGGTTGTTGCGCTGACACAGTTTTATGGAGAGGGACCGTGGTAGGACACCCCTTTTGGGGGGGCATTGCGAGAGTACTGAATTGAGCGGCACAGCTAATAGCTCAGCATAAATATAGCGGAACTGAAAGCGCTTCGACAGCCGGCGATCCACACCCGGTCGCTCAGACAGCAAGCATCAAATATCTGCTTTGAGCCGTAAGCTGTCAATCGTTGCGGGCAAAGCAGTAGATCAGTAGCGCGTCCCGTTCGCGGTTCATCTGCCGCCAGACTTTACGCACGCCGTAAACACCAAAGTTCTCGGCAAAGACACGCAGCACTTCGGGCTTCAGATCCCGATCTCGCCGAGCACGATCCGATAGCCTTGCTGGATCTCGTCGCTGAGCGACACGCTCGTGATAGGTGGATCGGGCGATCGGCAGAACCCGGCAGATCGGCTCGACCCCATAAACCTCACGATGCTCGTCAATGAAGGCAGTCATCTCCGAAACGGGTGGTCGAGCTCCGCCTGGGCAAAATATGCCGACGCCTTGCGCAAAATCTCGTTGGCCTGGCGTAACTCACGGTTCTCGCACTCGAGCGCCTTTAGGCGATCAGCCATCTCGGTCGGCACACCGGGGCGGTTCACTGCGACAAGTTCTTTGGAGACCCAGAACGGTCCCCTCTCACCCTCCGTGAGCGCCGAAACCAGGCTGCCGCTTCAGTTCGGACAACTGGTCCGCTACCAATGCGATCGACGGTCGGTAACCATCGAAGCGTTCGTAGAGCGGTTCGACGAAATTATGGATGACATCCTCGAGATTGCGCTCAAGGTCGGATACTTGCGCTACTGTCGAGAGTTCGACCTTAGGCGAGCGTGCGCGCAACCGATGGTCGAGAACGTCGCGCAGCAGAGGCCTTGCCCAGGTAATCAATGCGCGGCCCTCGAGTCCTGTATAGCGAGCGACGAAACGGATTCCGGTCGTGTCGCTGGCACCCAGCAAGCGGGCGAAATTTAATGCATGCAGAAAGAACTCGGCAGTGCGCCAGATAGGCAAGGTGAGGTCGAAGATCGTACCCGGCTCGAGGTTGTCTGGACCGTCCTCCTGATAGCCGCGCTGGAGATAGGCGAATGGATCGCGCGTGACGCGCCAGAAATCGCTATGCGCCGCATCGCGAAAATGCCGGTCGACGTCAGGCCGACCCAACCAGCATTCGAGTGCACCGTCCTCGATGACGGGCCGTAGGTCCGGCCGGGTCGGAACCCAGAACGGGGCCCATCTGGAACTCTTGGGTATGTCGGTCAGAAGCTCTCGAAGCTGGCTTGGCGCAGGAACGTCCTCGAGGCCGAGTATGGCGTAGGTCTGTTCGCTGTGCCCGAGCGGTTGGCGCGAGGGGTGATCGGAGGGCAGTGGTGCGACTAGGCCCTCCCATCGGCGACGCGAGTTGTACAGGAAGCTCTCGAAGCTGTCCTCGTCGGCGGGTCTCACGAAAAGGTCCAGCGCTTCAAGGATCGCGATTACGCGTTCGAAGCGCAAGTTGATCTGGCCCTGCTCGAACGCATTGACTGTCGGCAGGCTCACGCCAGCCAGCGCGGCAAGGCTTCGCTGGCTGAGACCTTCTTCCTTGCGGCGGCGAATGGCTTCGTCGACCGTCGCGCGCCAATCGATCGGCCAGTCGGTCATGTGAAGATCCTTTGCGCATGGCCATGGATGACGTTCCGATAGGTTTCGCGAAAATCATCGGGCTGAATCTTGTCCCCGAACGCGAGCGTGCGCGCAGTCGCAAACCCCTTGCCGAGCGCGGCAAGGGAGCGCTCGACGGCTGCGCGGGGCAAGCCGATATCGAGACCGAATTGGTTGACGATCCTGCGGTCGATCGTATCGAACTCGCGTTTGCGTCCGCCGATCGAAAGCGCGGTAATCCTGTCGTAGACGGGGTAGGCGAGCGTGTTAATGAGATCGTAGGCGGGCGAGAGCCGCAGGCCTTCGGGCCGTTCGAGCAGCGAGAAGTTCTTCAGGTGCGCGTCAGCGTTGCCTAGGACCAGATTGAAGACGACAAGACGGAAGAATCGGTCGAGGTCGACCCGTCCGCGCGCGGAAAAGCGGGTCACAATTTCGGCCGCCTCCTCGTAGCTCCCGTCATACTTGCCTTCGAAGGTTCGCCCTCGTGGCCGGCTGAGGATTTGCGCGAAATCTTCCAGGCGCAGCCGCTCCTCGCCATGGCGGTCAAAGCGTTCGACCAGAAGCGCGATCCCGTCGATATCGGGCAGCTTTGCGAGCTGCGCGCGCGTCACATCGGCTTCGCCGAGAAGCTCGCGGGCCAGGCTGAGCGAAAGATGTTCGTTCTGGACGATCGTGGGAAGATCCTCGCGGTTGAATTTGGCGATGTGCGTGGCCGGGTCTGAGGCCTTCATGGCCGGTCGGAAGCCATCGTCGGCGCGAAAGGCGAGCAGCTTCTTCTGCACCCCCGACAAGGTGCGCCCGGCGGTGGTCGCCGCCTCGTCAACGAGGTCGTCCTCGATCGGATGGACCGGCGCCTCGCCGTCTGTTGGAATAAGTCCCACTGCTCCGATACAGTTTGCTCCATAGTGCAGCAGCAGTCCGAAATCATCCTGGTTCGCCGTGCCGCCGGCGCGCGCCTGACGCCCACGCAGCCAGCCTTCCGGAGCGAGATGTTCGAAAAAGGGTATCAGGCCGCCGCACCAGTAATGGTCCCGTGTCTCTGCAGGAAGCGCGCAGGCGATCGTCTCGCGACAGCCCTCGTCATAGACGAAGCGGGTGTCCGAACCTAGTTCGCTGAGCCGACCGACAGGTCGGCGTTTGAACGTGACAATGGCGTGGCGGTCGGCGATGGTGATCCTCGATCAAGCTAATGAGGCAAAAAGCCTTATCATCATAAAAATGATCAAGCAACATTGAACATTTGCGAAATTGCTTTGGAAATATCCGACATCTCTGATCGACTGTCTTACTTGGACACAGGATCAATCTTCCCTACCGGTGAAAGGACGCAGGCATAAGAAAAATAGCCAATTTGAAACATATATGCGCTCGTCATGGGCATGGCAGTACCTTCTTGAACAAAGACCGAAAGCGGTCTGGCGTCATGAAACGTCGAGATGCCGCAAGTCCGCAATTTCTGAAACCTTAGTCCCGGGCGATCTTATGGCCCGTCACCGCTCGGCCCACTCCGCCGCCCAGACGGAGCAGTCCAATGACCCCGTCTAGATTGCTCATCGATCAGATTGGCGTGTTGGTCACGATCGTCCTCGCGGGGGTATGGGTGCACTCAGCGAGAATGAGCGAACGGCAAGTTCAAATGGTCTCATTTATGTAAGCTCATGGCAGCGTTGCCACCGCCATTTGACAAGGGCATCGGGTCGAACGGATGGCGGCTTCGCTCATCGACGCGCCTTCAACCGGACGGTCGGCAAGGACCCAGGTTCGGTCGTACAGTTCAGCGACCATGGTGGCCCACTCCTGACAAAAAGCTGCCGCTAGTACACCGCGAACCAGTCCGTAAGTACAGCTCCCTGTTTTCGGTCCATTAGGATCGTTACCGCGTCACCTGATAGCAGGCAAAGTGGCTTGAACCCTGACGTTCCTCCAGATTTGATTAGGTCCTGTGGCCCGCCCTATCCCAATCCTTAGGCTCGACGACAACCCCTTTGGGAGTTGTACCAAAAACCGGCTTCGCAGCAAACCATGGTCTGATACGCCGGACCGCTTCTACGATCAGATCGTTGGAGACCGCGAAGCTGAAGCGGATGAATCCATTCCCATCGACTGGATCAAAGTCCAGCCCGGGAGCAACGGCGACCCCTGTATCGTGCAAAAGAGCCTCGCAAAACGATAGACTATCGTCTGTCAGGTGGCCGACATCGGCATAGATGTAGAAAGCTCCATCGGGCGGTGCGATCCGCCGAAGCCCCATTTGCGGGAGCGCTTGAAGCAGGTGATCGCGATTGCGTGCGTAGGTTTCAATATGGCCTTCCAGTTCGTCGCGGCAATCAAACGCGATGAGCCCCGCATGCTGAGCCAGCGAGGGGGGTGTCAGAAACAGATTGCCCATCCGCGCGCGGGCTGCGTCAACGAGATGATCGGGGACGACCAGCCATCCAAGGCGCCATCCGGCCATGCTGAAATATTTGGAGAAACTGTTGACGATCAGGGCGTCGGGCGCGTGCTGCAGCATCGAGTCTGCCGGAATGGTGTAGCTGAGACCATGGTAGATCTCGTCAGAGACAAGCGCGATCCCGCGCCGGCGGCATACCGCCGCTATGGCTGCAAGCTCATTGGGTGGAATGATCGTGCCTGTGGGATTGGCAGGGCTCGCGATGATCAAACCGTCGGGCGCCGGTTCCAGCCGCTCGATCGCGGCGGCCGTGATCTGGTACCGTTCCGCTTCGCCGCAGGGTAGTTCGACGGGTATCAGATGGAGCGCCTTGAGCGTATTGCGATAGGCAACATAGCCGGGGCGCGCAAGCGCCACCCTAGCGCCAGGCGAGAACAGACATGACAGCGCGAGGACGAAAGCCGGTGACGCACCGCAGGTGAGGATGACCCGTTCCGGATCGACGGCGACGCCATAGGTTTCGCCATAATGCGCTGCGATGCGGGCTTTCAGCTGCGGGCTTTCCCAATAGCCCATGCCATCGGCATCGAGAATGCGATGCGCTGCCTGAATCGCGGCTGCCGGAGCCCCTGTCGAGGGCTGACCGAACTCCATGTGAATCACTGACCGCCCTTCGGCCCCCATGCGATGCGCCGCACGGCTGATCGCGATGGCGTGAAAAGGGTCGATCTCAACGGGCATGATCAATTTGCTCCACATGTCATTCTCGATCCAATGCGCCTGCCTGATGCCGACGCCCCGGTCCAGTGCGCGTTAGCCAGGCAATGGCCCCGATACTGGCAGCGGCGCGATGCGCGGTCGGCACATTCTGGGCAAGCGGCCGTGCCTCCAACGATCGCTGGTTCCTAGCGGGCCGATCCGAACATCAGGAAAGAGGCCCAAAGAGCCGGGTCCGGATAGTCCTTCCTTGTGTCGACCATCGCAAGGCGCAGCGCCTCTGCGGGAGGATGCTTTGCGGCGTATATGATCAGCCGCGTCATCAGCAACCGTGTCGCCTCGTCATCCACATTCCAAAGGCTCATGATGACTCGCTGCGTTCCGGCCAGCTGGAAAGCCCGGGCCAGGCCGATCATGCCACCATCGTGGACCTGACCAAGCCCCGTCTGGCACGCGCTCAACACCGCCAGTTCGGCTGGCAGCTTGCTGGTCTGAATTTCCCGCGCAGTCCACCATCCAGACTCCAGGGTCGGCCCGGAAAGCATAAGGAAGCCGCCGTCCAGCGGGCGTGCCGGGTCGGAAGAACCATGGGCAGCGACGTAGATCACGCTGGCTTCCAGTGCCCGCTGGACCACCGCCGAGCGCAACGCTTTATCGCCCGACAGGCCTCTGCTGTTCAAGAGTTTCGCCACGTCCTTTGCTTCGGCCCGAGCACCCGGCAACGGCGGAATCACCCATTCGTCGCTCACTGGAAGGCTGGGGTCTCCAACCACCAGCGGCCGAGCAAAGGCTGCAGCGGCTGCCCATTTGCTGCCGCTGTTTTCAAACTCTGCCAGACTTGGCGCGATGGTAATCGACGTGCGATCGACCAAGGCATCGTTATTGCCGAACGGCTTCAGTGCCGGGAATGGTACGGTCCCGATCGAGCCTGCAGGTACAATGATGAGATGTTCAATGCCTGCCAGCTTTGAAGCAATGCTTGGCGGCAGCAGCATGCCGGTCAGATTGGTTTCGGCCATTCCGGGTGAGAGCAAGACGTCCGGAGGGGGCTGTACTGGCTCTGCCGATCGCCGCGCAGCACGGACCTGCTGCAGTTCTTCAACGCCATAGGCCCAGCGAAGCGCCTGGACCGATTTGAGCAGCGAACTTTCGTCTGTGGCAGATAGCGCTGATGCGACAAGCCCAGTTGGGTTAACTAGGCACATGGTGAGGCTGCCGTCGGCGCCACGGGTGTAGAACAGAAGTGCGGTTGACGGCGGCAACGCTCCAGCTTCGATTTGGCGTTGGAGCCGCTTTGCAAGCTGTCCGGTCGACGTCTGCTCCGCATTCCTAGCGGTGGCCGGCATTCCACGCGACGCACCTACTCTCGCCCTGGCGCGCTGTTGCTGCTGCGCGGCCGCGTCGCAATTGGCGGTGCGAGCGTTGAGCGGTGCCCCCGCGCCTACCATGGCCAGCGCAGTCAGTGGTAGCAGACACCTGAGAATTGCAGCACATCTGAACACGGAATGCATGATCGGCATCTCCCCCTTGCCCTTTTTTACTGGGCTAGCATTGCCATCGGGTCGCGTAAATCTGATCCGAAGGCGCAGCATGGGGGCAATGGCAAAGGTAACGTTGTCAACTACCGGGTGCCACTAGAAGGGCCCGTGCCCAGTTAACAGCAGCCGTTGAGCGTTAGCTGGAGGCGTCAGCAGGTGTCAGTCCGCAACCGACCCAGGGCCGGTCATTCACGATAAGCGGAATGAACGTCTGGTCCCGCCATAAGCTACCATGCGGCTTTCAGGATTGAGCCCCGATCATGCTTCCGGGATTGGGTAGCGGAAACCACAATTGTTGTGGCGAGCTTGCTGAAATGGCGCTGGCATAACCGTCGCGTCCAAGGGCGAGAAAGCGTATCGCCGCGGGATCTTGCCCGAGCAACGCCGGGAATTGATGAACGCATAGGCGGCTAATGTGGCCCCGCGTGAGATGACTAGAAACACGCAGGGCCTTCACAGCGGCAAACCTACGGAGAATGCCACCATGAATGCTCTACGCCTTAAAGGACCTCCACCGGGGAGGGAAGCCGCCACTAGGATCGCGGCGGCTTCCGATCCAGAGCCGGTCGCTCCTGCTCACCGTAGTGAATGTCCGGTACCACCAGAAGTTGCCGATACAGCGGTTCGAGACGCAAGGTCATGAACGCGTCCCATCAACGCCCATCGAAATGCAAGCTCGCTGATCTCCTGAGCAGCTATGATTGCACAGGTATGAGGATTTCACGAAAAGGTAGCGGACCGGTTTCTTAGAACATCTATTCTCGTCGGTTATTCATCGGTCAAGTTGCCGCGCTAGAACACCGTCGACGAGCATTCTTGACCCATGGCAAGGCGCAGCCACTGTTAAGAATGACAAATGATGTTAGGATTTCAGCGGTAATTGACTCGCCGGGGCAAGTGTCATCAACTTGAGCCCATGATGCTCAAACACATACTTTTTATTGGCGCCCTGGCAGCTAACTCCGCCACATTGGCCGCTGGTATAAAACCTCCGAATTCGAAAGCTTGGACACCGGTGGCTCAGCAGTCTGGGGGCCAGTCGGCTTTTCGCAATGCCGGTTACGACAAGGTTATGGCCTGTGCTGGCCGAGTCCATGGCATTTCCCTTGCCTCGAAAGACCTGGAAATAAAGCGGGTTGGCCAGGTCGCCGCGCAGACTCTGCTGGCAGAGGCGAAAACATTGAAACCTGAAAAGACCGACAAGGAACTGAAGTCCGAGTTGGCCTTGGCAGCGAACAGGTTCTTGGGAGCGGCGATTGAGCAGGACCGCGCCACGCAATCACAAATCGAGGGCGCCTGCAGGGCAATTGGCGTCGGCTAGCTTGGAAAACCTCACAGATCGCAGGATGACGCCATCAGGCTCGCATAGAATAAACCGGAGACAAATCGATGCAGGAATTTAATACTCGCGGCCTTCTTTCAGCCGCTCTTGGCATGTCTCTGGTGCTGGCGCCGACCTTCGTTCCAGGTGTTGCTCATGCCAAGGAGGCCGCTGCGGTCAAGGTGTCCGGCAAGGACGCGATTGCAGGTGCCACCACGGTGACGATTGGCGCCTTCAACGTGGGCTTCATTTTTGAATCGACCGACCAGATCCAGAAGACAGGCGGCGCGCTCGCGGCGGTTGGCGGCGTCACCAAGGCGAAAAGCAGCCTGGTCGGTGTAACACCAGAAATGATGCAGCAGATTACCGATGCTGCCTATGCAGATCTCGTCCAGCGCCTGGTCGCCAGTGGCTTCACTGTGGCCGAGCCTACTGCCGTGTTCGCCAGCAAGGAACTGGCCAGCAAGGGCAAGGCGGAACCAGCAGAAGCGACGTTGCTGCTCGAAAAGAAAAGCAAGGGCAAGGCTACCTACATGTTTCCCGCCGCCATCCCCCGCCAGATCATGATCATGGGTGACATCCCGACATCGGGCGGGTTCGGCCAAATGGGCAACACCATGGCCTATGCGCAAAACGGCGTTGCCCTGGGCAATTATGCCCGATCTTCAGGCACGCCGGTGATCACCGCAACCTACCTGATAGACTTTTCTGACCAGAAGCGCCCCGGCGCGTTCAATTTCGGTGGCCTGAAAGTCAACGCCAACCTGTCGGTCACGCCCGGCTATTCCAAGATGACGGTGATCGGCGCCAATGGAAAGCAGACGGTGCTGACGCTGGGTCAATCGGTTTCGGTCGATGGCGAGTTCATTGAGATGTCCGATGCCAGCAGCGGCAGCGAAAAGGGCGTTCAGGCGGCTGCGAATGTCGCAGGCGGCATCGCCGCTGCGGTTGGCCTCGGTGGCCTCGGCTTTGGCAAAACTCGTAAATACGCCTTCAACGCCAAACCGGGCAACTACGAGGAGGGCGCGACCAAAGTTGCCAGCCTTGCCAACGATCTGCTGGTAGCCCAGCTCACCGGGCCGCGCTGAACTGCCGGCCTTAAGATTGGGGCTAGCACGACAGCCAATTGATCTTGACGGGCTTGCGCCGGGTTAGCGTGGCGGTAGGTTGCTCAAGAACACTGCCCGGCTTCAGGCCTAGCACGGTAGGCGCAAAGAACCAACCGCAACAGGCGGTCAAATCAGTCGGGCATCGGTTCGGCTTTTGGACCAGGCGCTGCCAATTGGTGTGTTCGAACCGGTACCGTTTCCTCGAACGTTACCGACTCAACCACCATCAAGTGCGGCTCTGGCAGGGCGAAATTGACGTGAGCCATGCCTCCGGTAGCGCAGCAACCGCCATCGCCTGCCCGCTTTACGGGAACGTAAGCGTGCATCTCGCGAAAATTGAAATTCACCCCTCCGGCCAGCGAGAATCCTTCCGGAAGCATGGCCGTCGCCTCCTCAAGCAGATCATCCACATCGAACGTCGTCCACCCTTGCTTATGACGGGTAAGAACTATGTCCGCATTGCCCGCCCCTGTGCCACCGGTGCGCCCGGGCGCATGAAGCAACAGGCGTTCGGCGCTGTCTTCGATGACTTCAGGAGGCCCGTACCAGCCTTCGGTCTGCCGGGCGGCGAGCACATTGCGCGGTCCGTCAGCCGGTGTTTCGATGATCACCAGCATCTCGACGTGTGGGCCATGCTTCGGTTGAATGCTCATATGCTGCCATACGATGGCCCCGCCCTGCTGTAGCTTAGGGATAGAGCCGAAGGCGGTTGGCAAGCACCGCGCCTTAGTCTGGAACAGACATTGCCCAGCAAGATTGGCGGCAAACCCTTCAGTCGCCAACACGGCGTCGGTGATGGCCTCGCGATCGCAGCCGCTTTCATAGCCGCCATCGGGGCAGACGCGCACCTGACTATCGAATGCCTGGTCTGCGCGTTGGGCGCTGGCAGGCCCGGCAAGGCATCCGGCGGCACCGATAGCCGCCACCAAGCCGCTGGCAACGGCCATGTAGCCATAACCGAAGCGCCTCATTTGCAGATGCCCAGCCATTCGATGAGACGACTGGTGCCGGCCGCGTCATTTGTGGCGTAAGCGGCGTACAGCTTGTCAGCCGACTCTTCCGTTCGGCTGCGAGTCTTCTCGAAATAGGCCGCGTCGTCGTCTTCGTTCATTTCGCGCCGTGCCAGCCGCTGCCAGTAGATTTTTCGTTTTTTGGCATTGGCGGATGACAGCTCGCGGCGCAAGGTTCCTGCGAACTTGGGGTCGGCAGCACTGATGACCGCATAATCCCACCTCTCCCACATCGCAGCGCAGGTCAGCATTTCTGACAGCGTCTGCGGTGATAGGCCGCTTTTCGTGGCAGCCTCGTATGCCGCATTGTGCGCCAGCGCCGACGCCTCGGGTGTTTCGGCAACGGCAACGCTTGGAGCCAGCAGGGCCAGCACGCCAGCCGTGATGATCAGGCCAGGCCGCGTCATGCGCCCAGCCTCGACGACTCTGCGCAGCCGTCCTGTATGCCGAGCTTGCATCCCAGCCCGAAGAACCTCTTGGCTGCGGGCCGGTCAATTTGCCCGCCCTGGCCGTCACGCGCCATCATTCCGGCATTCATGCACGCGCCGCCATTTCCGGTGTTGCAGGCCTTGCTGAAGCTTGCGCGGGCCCCGGCCGGATCCTGAGCAATGCCAGCGCCGGTGTATTGCGCCACGCCGAATTCCAGGCAGCCGTCTGACTTGCCGGCACCACACGACAGGCCGAACGACTTTGCCGCACCGCCCGCATCTGCTGGCCCGCCCTGGCCATCGCGCTGCATCAGCGCCAGCGCGTAGCAGCCGTCGGCTGCATAGCCGGGGCAGGCCTTGGCCAGATACTGCCGGGCAAGAGCAAAATCCGGGGCTTTGCCGACCCTGCCGAAATAGTAATTTGTGCCTAGATCATAGCAGGAGGTGGCAAAGCTGGCCTTGCAGGCTGTGGCCAGTGGCGCGATCGACCCTGCGAAATCCTGCGGTCCGCCGCTCCCGTTCTTCAGCATCGAACCAAAGACTTCGCAGGATTTCGCGACACCCTTCGCGCAGCCTTGCTGATACGCCTTTCGAGCCAGCGGCAAATCTATCGCGCCGCCTTGACCTTTGGTCGCCATGGATCCCAGATTGTTGCAGGCTGCGCTGTTGCCGTCCGTAAAACAGCCCAGCTGGTATTTGCCGCGGGCCGTATTGAAGTCACCAGAGTTGAACGCAGCCTGGCCTGCCAGCGCACTGCTGCTGCCGCCCGGCTCGACAACAACCGTGGCCTGTTGCTCCTTTGCAGCTGGAGGGCTCGCGACTGTCGACGCTCTTGCCGGTTTGGGCCCGGTGGTCAAGGAACACGGCAAACCTTCGCGCAAGGTTTTCTCGTGATCCAGAGCCCAGCTGATTTCATCATCAGTCACCTTGCGCGCATTGGGGGCTGTGCTGTTGATATTGGCAAAAATGCCATCATATTTCGCCTTGCAGGCGCGTTCCTGCGCGGATGAACGGTCCACTTGCGCCGAAGCGTCGGATGCAACCGGCCCCAGCATCATTCCAAAGCCGAAAAAGGCAGCAATCAATTTCTTCATCGATTTGATCCTGGTTGATTGATGGATCAGCGCCGACACGTCGGGCTGTTGGCATTGACCGCGCCGCCACAATGGCTTTGGCGGTATTGGTCTCGCACCTGCTGGCGAACGTCTGGGCCTGCGGGTGCATAGTCTGGCCTGTACGGCGCTGAACTCCTGCTGCTGCCCGATCTGCCGTTCTGCGCCTCCCAGCGGCGTGAACTGGCACCGGGCGTGTTGGTGCAATTGAATATGCCGCAATCGTTCGGCCGCTCTCGCTTGGCGATCTCCGACGCAGCGATGCCAGCGACAGGGCCGGACCGGAACCAGAATTGCAGCACGTAAAAGAGATCGTCCGGGATGCTCTGCAACGCACCGGCACGTGAAGCGGCCAGGGTGGCAGCTTCGGCCTGCGAGACAGAACGGCTGTAATAGAGCGCGTAATACAGCGCCTTGCCATAGTCGCGCTGTGCAAGCAGGCTTTTGAACAGCGCCTCTTTCTGGGCACGAGCATCCAGCGCTGCCTGTCGCTGAGCCTGCTGTTGCGCCTCGATGTCACGGCGGCGGTCCTGCAACTGCTTGCCAAAGGCGCAGACTTCGCGGCAGTCCGGGTCTCCGGGCTTGCACGCCGTCAGCGCGATCTGCTCGGCCTGGAGGTGCTCATTGAGTGCGTAGTAGATGCGTGCAAGTGCGATGCACGATAGCCGGTTGCCGAAATCGCAATTGATCCGGCGGTAGCGAAGCGCCTTCGTGGCGTCAAACTGCGGAGAAGCCCCATCTGAAAACACCGCTTCGGCCACTTCGCACCCATCTCGGTCCTGGCCGGTACAAGCGCGCGCCCCAAAATTTGCAGCGCTGGCAAGATCGCGTTCTACATCGCCTTCGCCAGCGTAGAATATGAGTGCCAGGCGACCACAGGCTGCGATCTCATTTGCCGTACAGGCAAGTTGCAGGAAACGCAGGCTCAAAAACGCATCATAAGACGTGCTCTCGGCATCGGACAGGATCATGCCCGCATCGCGGCAGGCAGTCCGGTCACCGGCATCACAGGCAGCGATCCGGCTTTGCAGCGCGTTTCCGGCTGCAGCCGTTGCCGGTTCAAGGCCCCAGGAAAGAGACCAAAAAACAACCACCAGGGCCACAATCAGGCGGAGCGCCGACCGGCTTGTTCCAGCAGAAGGCAGGTTCATGAGCGCGCCAATCATCTGCGGCAAACCGAATAGGTTGCTGTCACCACGCCGCGCTGGTCGATTAGCTTTCGGTTTTCGCACCCGTTCCCCAGCGACCCGACCGCTTTCGCGTTTGCCTGACGTGCCTGTGCTGCGCGATCATCGGCAGCGCGCTGGGCCCAGCGCTGGGCTTCGGCCTCGGTGTGCCGCTGCATCCGCATCCGGCGCTGATACTCTGCAAAAATCAGCCGCGTGGCGGGCGGATTGTATTGCCAGTAGAACTTGTTCGCGATCGCATAGACGGCTTCATCGCTCCACCTGCGCAGACCGCTGGCGCCCACTTCGACAATCATCTTGCCCAACAGGTCGCCGTCAGCATTGTCCTTGAACAGGTCCTTGCCATAGGGATAATGGTAGACAAGATAGTCGGCGACCGCGCCATAATCGCCGGTGCGGTCGGCATGGGTGCGCAGCGATGCTGCAGAAAGGGTGCCCAATCCGTTCATCTCAGCTTGCTGCTGCGCCGGTTGCGCGGCGCGCTCGACATACAGATCGGCGCAATCCTGCGCTACCAGCAGGACATATTTGTCCAGCTCCTCGCTGCCGTTTTGCTTTTTGTAATTCTTCCAGGAAGCATCGATCATCTGCTTCGCCTGGCGAAGTAGCGCGGCATCATTGCGCGTCACTTCGGAAAAGTGGGTCATCGCGCGGGCACTGGTGCCGGGCAGCTGCACGCCCTTCCTGGCTGCGAAATCCAGCGCGAGAGCGCACTCGTAGATCAGCTCGGAATCGTCAGTGCTGGCGTTAGCAGCGGGCGAGGCGATGGCCATGCACAATGGCGCTATGAGGATCGCCGTCAGACGAAACGAAGTCATGGCAGGGCCTCCCGATGCAGCGCGGTTCAGGACTGGATCACCGCCATTTCGCGGTCGCATTCCTTCGAGCGCGATTTCATATGCGACAGGGCTTCATCAGCGCCCATCACACGGGCACGCTTGTTGTATTTCGCCTTGGCCAGCTTCAGCGATTGCTCGCCATCCAGCCCGGTGACACGTTCCAGCTGGCGCACCACGTTCATCCAGTCGGCAGAACCATAGTTCAGCTTGACGTTGTTGCCCTCGGCGATGCCAACGATGTAGGCGCAGCCGGCGGCCATATCCATCAGCTGCTGGGGGCTGGGATCCTTGGCATGCAATGGGACGGCTGGCATGCTGATCGCCAGAACGGTGGTGCAAATCGCCAGTGAAAATGAGCGCATGTCCGGTCTCCTTGAGAGCATTCCACTTTCAATGGTGCACATTCCGGACTGCGGCCATGCACAATGGCTGACATGAATGTGACAAATGGTGTTAATTCTCCGCGCGCACCTAACGGCATTTGTAACGGGCAATTTCCAGCAGCCTTGGTAGATAGATCTCAAGAATGGCACAGTAATGGCCTAAACAACGGCATGGGGCACCGCCTACGGGCACGCGCTCATCGAAATTTGCGCAAGGGCACGGCAATGGCAGATCAGGCTCACCGAACATGCTGAGGATTCTGTACGTCGAAGATGACCAGCGAGCGGCGGCCGAGGTGCAGGAGCTTAGCGCTGAGAATGGCGATCAGTTGGTCTGGGAGAGCACCGGCGCTGGCGGCTTGCTGCGCGCCGGACTTGAAAAGTTCGACGTCATCATACTCGATCGCATGCTGGGCGATCTCGACGGACTGACGATCTTGCAGCGGCTTCGCGAAAGCGGCATCGGAACACCTGTGCTGATGCTGTCAGCGCTCGGCCGGACAAGTGACCGGTCCGAAGGGCTTGAAGCGGGCGCGGACGATTATCTCGCCAAGCCATTCGAGGCGCCTGAGCTTATGGCCCGCATTCGCGCGCTGCATAGACGTGCGTCGGGGCGGGAGCATAGCGCGGTCATCCTTTACGGGGCCTTCGAATGCCATGTGAAGGCGCGCACGGCATTCCGCCAGAACCAGCACCTTGCGCTCAGTCCTCGCGAATTTGAACTGTTCCGCTATTTCATGGACAACGCTGGCGAGATCGTCACGCGAGAGATGCTGCTGCGCGATGTGTGGAACATGGCGTTCGATCCCCAGACCAATGTCGTCGATGTCAACATCGGTCGGCTGCGCCGGAAGCTCGAGGAAGGGTTTGCCACGCCTGCGCTGGAGACGATCTGGGGCTCAGGTTACAGGCTGCTCGACGGCTCATGATCTCATTGCCTCACCGTTCCATATTCTCGCGGATCGTCGTCATCGCCATCGCATTGTCGGTGGTGCTGGTCGCAGGGCTCTGGCTGCTGACCGACCGCACCATCCGTTCCACGCTGGATGCGTCGGCGCGTGACGCGGTCGATGTCGATCTGGCAGGGCTTGCCGATATTCACGCCAGCGGTGGGCGCGATGAACTGGCCAGGCGGATCAACGACCGGTTGATGATACGACCCATAGACGGCAGTTTTCCCCATTACATGCTGGCAGACACCAGCGGCAGGCGGATTGCAGGCGACATCGATGCCTGGCCCGCGCTTGATGCACAGGTATCTGAAAGTGGCGTGATCCGCATCGGCGAGGCGACCGATGCATTCGCTCGCGCCACCCAGCTTGGTCCCGATCTGCGGCTGGCGGTGGCGCATGAAGCTGCCAACGCCCAGCCTCTGCTGGGGCGCATCGCGCTGGTCTTTCTGGCGGGCGGCGCGGTGTTTGTCACGGTCATTGGCCTGTTCGGGCGCAGCGCCATCGGCAACCTTCAACGGCGCATCGAGAGCATCAACCGGGCATTTCGCGATCTAGACAGCGGCCATATCCGCTTGCTTGCCGAGGGCGAGCGCACTGACGAGATCGACGAACTCGCCGGGCACAGCGCCGTTGCTCTCGCCCGGCTGCGCGATCTGATGCAGGCGTATCGCGACACCTCCGATCAGGTCGCGCATGAAATCCGCACGCCAGTGATGCACCTTGACCGCCGTCTGGTGAAGCTGTTGGCGGCAAAGCCCGATGCTGCGACCGCGGACGCGCTGGTCGCGGCACGAGCGGACATCCGCCATCTGGTCGGTACGCTGGAATCCTTGCTCGATATTGCCGCGAGCAAGGCCCGAAGGGGTGATCGAACGGGGTTGAAACGCATCGACTTGTCAGCCCTGCTGGAGCGCATCTGCAACCTATATGCAGACAGTTCGGAAGAGTCCGGGCACAGCTTCGTGTGGGATGTTGCCCAAGGCGTGCTTATCGAAGGCGAAGAGGCGCAACTAGGGCGGCTGATCACCAACCTGCTCGATAATGCATTCAAATATGTGCCTGCTGGTGGCAGCGTGACGGTGAGTTTGACCGCAGGACCGGTTCTGACGATCTGCGACGACGGCCCCGGTATCCCAGAGGCTGACAGAGCCCGTGTGTTCGAACAATTCTATCGCAGCGGTAATGTCGATCAGGGGCAGCCGGGCAGCGGTCTGGGTCTTGCGCTCGCCCGTGCGATTGCCGAACGTCACGGGTTGGCGCTCGATCTTGTCGATAGCTCGGAAGGGGCATGCTTTCAGCTCAGCAGGAGGACACCATGATGCGCCAGTTCGCGCTAGCCTTGACGGTGTTGCCAGTCTTGGCGTCCTGCACGCCGATCGCAAAGACCGCTCCGGTTGCACCGCCCGCCAAAGCCTCAACCGCGATGATTGTGGCCGATGCACTTGCGCAGGCCGATACCGCCGCCCGCGCCGACAAGGATGCTGATCTGGTGCAGCCGCTGGCGATCCTTGCGGCGCTGGATGCCCGGCCGCTAGACGCCTCGGGCCAAAACCAGATCGCCGACTGGCGCAGCCGGAGCCCCGACACGGCTCCACCACTACGAGGCCGCACGCTGGGGCCGGGCTATCACCATGGCACGTTGAGCGCAGGGGGTGATCTGCGCATCGCGCAGACGTTTCTGTCTGGCCAAAAGGCATCGATTGCGCTGTCCACACCCAGCGGGACGAAGCTGCGGATTCAGGTGATCGATGGCGCCGCCAATCCCGTATGCCAGCATGTCGCGGCCCGCCCAAGCTGCGAATGGATACCGATTTACACGCAGCGGCATGTCATCCACCTGAGCAACCCCAGCCGCCAAAAGACCCGTTTCTTTCTTGTGATCGAGTGACCGATCCTTAAGCTACCGCAAAACGGGGGGAAATCGTATGAACGTAAGAGTGAGCCTGGTGGCCGTTACGTGTCTGGCGACACAGGTTTTGCTGGCCACATCCGCTCATGCTCACCAAGCAGAAAATGCGCAGCCGGTGACCGACACCACCCAGTTGCGCGCCGCTGCAGAAGCGATCGACCCGCTAGCCAAGGCTGCAGAAGCTGAAAAGGCATGGCAAGCCTATCTGACCGCGCTGGAAGCATCGGACGGACCCGTTGCCGATCAAGCGTTCGCGCTCAATCGCATGGGCGATTCACGCTATTACCAGCAGAACATGCAAGGCGGGCTGGATGCTTCGCTGGAGGCCAGACGCAGGCTTGTGGCAGCTGGGCAAGCCGATGGCGAAGCGATGGCCGACACTCTGGCAAACATCGCGACTTTCCAGGGCGCGCTTGGCCAGTCGGACCTTGAGCTTCCGTTGCAGGAACAATCGCTGGCTATCCGCAAGCGGCTATATGGCGCTGATCCCGCCAAACTGCCAGCTGAGCAGGCCAAATTGCTGGGCCTTGGCTACCTCAATTATGCCAACGCTTTGTATACCGCAGGGAGGTTCGGTGAAGCCGCCGATCTGGTCAAGCCGTCGATCGACGGGATAGTTACAGGCGAATTACGCGACGCGACCCTGTTCGTCGCGATGTCGAGTGGCGCCAACATGCTTTCAGATGCCGGGCGCCAAGCAGAAGCGCTGGATCTGGCGCAGCGTGGTGTCAGCACTGCCACGCAGCTCTTGCCTGAGGAACACCCCTTCATCGGGTTTGCCCATGCGACGCTCGCCAAGGTTCTGTTGCAGTCAGACCGCTTCGTCGAGGCCGAAGCTCCCGCCCGCCGGGCGGTCGACATCATGGTTGCCAAGCTGGGCCCCAAGAACCGCAACACGATGACAGCGCTGCACAATCTTGGCGTGATTTTGGCGCGCCTCGGGCGGTTCGAAGAAGCCATCACGCTGACCATGTCCGGCCATGACGAGCTTCGCGCGATTGATCCCGGCAACAGCATCAACCAACTGGTCAATTCGTCCAATGCTGCGCACGAAGCCGGAAAGCAGGCAATGGCGCTGGACCTGGCGCAGCGTGCTGTCAGCATCGCAGCAACCGTTCTCGATAACGATCGCAGAGCCGCCAAGGGCTTCACTGCATTGGCGCTGCGGCTGGATGAGGCAGGCGATGCCAAGGCTGCGCTGGAGAACCTGGACAGCATCGTTGCCCGCCGCATGAGGGCTAGTGACACATCGGTAGACAATGTGCTGGAGCTTCAGCGCGGGCTGTTTGCAATCAAGGCAGGTGACCGTGAAGCAGGCTGGGCGCGGTCATCGGTTGCCGCAAAGTCGCTGGAGGCGGAGCTGATTGCCGATGCCGAACGGTTCGAGCTCGGCGCCGATCTGGCGAGCTACTACGAACCCATCATGCAGATGGTCGAGGCAGCATTCGAAGCCGACAAACCCGATGAAGCCCTGCACGCGTTCGAGCTCGCAGGATGGGGGGTCAACGCGCGCACCCGGCAACTGCTGGCGCTGAGGACCAGCTTCGAAAACACGCCCGAATTGGCAAGCAAGGTGGAGGCGTTCGAAACTGGTAGCGCGCGCCTGAGGCTCCTCTCCCGGGAGCGAGCCGCAATGCTGGCCAGCGACAAGGCCGATGCCGCATCCGAGCGTGCCGGCCAGATAGCCGCGCTTTCCGCATCGTTGGCGCAACTGCGGGCAGAGCTGGTTGCCGCCATACCCGATTTTGGCCAGTGGGTCCGCCCGGCAACGGCAACGGTCATGCAGATACAGGCCCGATTGGCGTCGGACGAGGCGCTATTGATCACGATGCCCAGCCGAAGCCGAACGTTCACGATGGTGATCACGGCCGATCAGACGGTGATGGCATCAAGCACGAGGGGCCGCCCGGAAGTGCGCGCACTGGTCTCCGACCTGCGTGCAGCGCTCGATGGCAAGGTCCCGGGCGATACCGCCAGCTTCGCACGCAACGCTGCGGCGTTGTACGATATTGTGCTGCCCGAACGCGCTGCTGCAGCTCTCTCAGGACGCTTCCGCGTCGCCGTCGTCACCAGTGATGCCTTGTCGCGTCTACCGTTCGGTGTGCTGCTTCCCGCTGCGCCTGCTGTGGAACAAAAGGATTACAAGTCGATGGATTGGATGGTCCGGCGCCATGCATTCTCGATTGCGCTCACACCCTCTGCTGCCTTTGTGGATCGCAACGATCGCGGTGACCGTCTGAGCTTTCTCGGTGTTGGCGCACCGACCCTAAGTGGCGTGGCAGACCTGGCAAACGGAACAGCCATTCTGTTCCGCGGCGGCGCAGCGGCGATGGACGACCTTCGTTCGCTGCGCCCCCTGCCCGCATCGGCAGGGGAAATCGCTCGCGTCTCGGCGATCAAGGGTTTCTCCACCCGCCTCGCCCTGACCGGTGACAATGCCACTGAATATCGCGTCAGGCAGGCCAGCACAGACCGATATGGCGTGCTGCTGTTTGCAACGCACGGCTTGATGGATGGTGAGCTTGCCGGACTGAACGAGCCGGCACTCGTACTCACCCCGCCAGCTGAAGCAGGCCAACCGGACAATGACGGGTTGCTGCTGGCCAGTGAGATCGGCACTCTGGGGCTCAGCGCCGATTTCGTGATCCTCTCGGCATGCAACAGTGCCGCCGGCCGCAACGAAACCGCACCTGCCTACACCGGACTTGCCAACGCGTTTCTGGGCTCAGGCGCACAGGGCCTGTTGCTGTCCCACTGGCGGGTCCGCGACGATGCTGCGGCATATCTCAGCGCATCAACCGTTGAACGTGCCTTGTCTGGTGTCTCGCATGCCGAGGCCCTGCGTCAGGCCCAGCTTGCGTTGATTGAGGGCAACGCGGGGCTACCCGACAGTGCCAATCCTTCGATATGGGCTCCCTTCGTATTGGTTGGACGATAGCCCCGTCGCAGCAATTCCGAACCCCGAAATAGCTGCCGGTCGGCGGGGCGGCGCATGCATTGCTGTTCAACAGCAATGCTACCCACTCGCACTGCATCCAATCAGGATTTCAAGGGCAGGCCTCCGCTTCGCCCAGCCTGCACGCGCGTTTGTTCAACCGATCAATGTCCGTGTCGTCGTCTGCACGCTGGCCACCGATTGCTGCTATTGTGCCACAAGCCTTGCCATTACCGAGGTCGCACGCCAATTCGATGAGTGAAAGCGCAGCGCTTTCGTCAGCCGCGCCGCCCTGTCCTTTTTTGATCATGACGCCGAGCGCAAAACAGGCTTTGGCGACATGGCCATCACAGCCGCTGCGCATAGTGGTGCGCGCCAGTGCGTCATTCCGCAGGTTAGCTGGGCCTTGTGACAACACCAGTGCATAGTCGGTACAAGCGATCGCAATCCCTGCGGCACACGCGCTCTTTAGGGTCGTAAGGTCGGCTGCAAGATCGGAAGCCGATGCCGGGCCCATCAGTCGGTTCGTGATCGACCGGCAGCCATCGGCACGTCCGATGCCACAGCGTCCGGTGTCACGCTCTTGCACACTGCTTGCTGTCGGCGAGGCGGGTAAGGCGGCGAGCCCCATACAGCCGGGGCTGTTCTCACGATCGCATGCGCGCTGGGCATACGTGCGCACGGTATTGAGCCCTTCCTCGGCGTCGTCCTTGATCGTCACGGTTGCTGACGCATCGAAACAGGCCGTTTCTCCGCCCGGTTTTCGACATTCTTCTCCCATTTCGAACAAGGCGATTTTTATCAGGCCATTGGACTCAACAAGACTTTCTGCGGAAAGCCGACCCAGCGAATAGCCGACCCGTTCGCAAGCGAAATCGTCCCCCGCGAGACAGGCCTTCCCGAACAGACGCGCCGCCTTGGCATAGTCCTTTTCAGAGCTCGCCAGATCGATTCGGAGCAACCCGGCCATCATGCAGGCGGCCGCCAGTCCTTCCTCACACGCGCCCAGATAAGCAGTCTGCGCAGCGGCCACATCGTTCGACGCCTCTGCCACGGCGCCATCTCGATAGCGAGAATACGCGTCATCCCCCATACCGCCAGCCAATGCGCCGCTGCCGCGCGGAGCGGCCAGCAATATCAGCATCGACCAGCGCCACAGCTTCATTGCTTGTCCTCTGCATATTCCGGTCTCGCCACCGGTTCGGGCCTCATCTGCGGATCACGATCCCCGAAACGCATTCCTCTCACAATGCACAAATCCTGTCATGATTGGTCCAACCGACCAGTAGCAGAGTGATAACAGGCAATGTCATCTTCCCGACAGCATCCGTGCATGGTGCAGGGTTGGCGGCTGTGCTGAACTCGTCACCGTTGATTGATGTCTGTGTGGAGGCAGCTGATGCGTCGCATGAACTCGCTTTTGTTAACCCGCCTTGATCGACGCGGATGCCGCGTTGCGTCAGCAGTTTGGCGGCTGCCTGAAGTTTCGGGTCGATGATCGGGGAACTTCTGGTTCTCGCTTTGGCATTCGTCTTGTCGGCACCGATTGAAGACCGGGGGCCATCGGAGGATCTGACGCAAAAGCGCACCAAACTGGTATTGGCGTGCGCGCAGAACAGCGATCCCATCGTTTGTCTGGATGCCGCCGACTTTCATTTTCGCGGCAGAGGTGGACCAGTCGATATGCGTGAGGCCCGTCGCCTGTCGAAACAGGCGTGCGATCTCGCCAGCGGCAATGGGTGCAATCTGTACGCCAACCTGCTTGAAACCGGAAATGGCGGTCCTGTCGATCTTGAGGCTGCAGAAACTCAGTATGTCCGGGCCTGCTCGCTCGGTACCTCCGGCGGCTGCTTCAATCTAGCGCAAGCGATTTATGAAGGCCGGATTGGCAATGGGGGGCTCGCGCGAGCGCGTTCGCTCTATGAACAGGCATGCACGGGTAAGGTAGCGCAGGGCTGTCAAAACCTGGGCGCGATGGAAAAATCGGGCCAGGGTGGGCCAGTCAATCTCGTTCTTGCCCGCAATCATTTCGATGTCGCGTGCCGTGCTGGACGCCCCGATGGTTGCGGAGCACTCGGCCTGATGCTGTTAACGGCCGAAGGTGGTCCCGCAGATGTCATAGGAGCCGCGCGCGTGCTTGAACGCAGCTGTAACGCGAACATCGCGGCGGCCTGTGACAATCTGGGATTCATTTTTGGTAATCCGGCATTCGGCATGACCGACATGGTGCGGGCCCGGACATTGTTCGACCGCGCTTGCACCATGGGCGAGATGCATGGTTGCTACAATCTGGCGATCCGCTTGCAGCGCGGCCTGGGCGGGGCAATCGAACCTGTGCGCGCCGCCGTTTTGTTTGCGCGCGCGTGCGATGCTGGGCTTGCTGAATCCTGTCAGGCAGCGAGCCATGGACAATGAGCCAGCAGACACGTCTCTGGCCGGCGCACTGTGCCCCGGTTTTTCTGCTCACGATAGAAAGTCAAACATGATGCGCCCAGATGTCCGCTGCTCCTTCCGCCCATTTGCTTCGTCAGCGTGCAACAGGATCATCCATGGGGTGGGTGGCTTGTTGCTCGTGATCGCTGGCTGTGCGCTGATGATGCAAGCCACACCGGCTTCGTCGCAGGACCAGCTCGCGAAATCCGGACGAACTCCTCAGCAGCAGAGCCAATATTTCCAGCAAGCGATGGAGCTGGATCGCATAGGCGCGAAGGTCGAAGCGCGCAAAATGATGCGCTCGTCCTGCTATGATGATCGCAGCGGCGAGGCGTGCCACAATTTTGCGATGATGGCCGATCTCGGCGAAGGCGGTGCCGTCGATACCGTTGCTGCGCGCGATGCGTTCGCAAATGCCTGCGACCTGAATATTCTGCCTAGCTGCTATAATCTGGCGGGGCATATGCGAAGGGGTCGGGGCGGACCAGAAGCCATGCCAGAGGCGCGGCGGATTTACGTCGCGCTTTGCAAGCAGCGTGACCCGCAAAGTTGTCACGATCTGGGGCTGATGGCCGAACGAGGACTAGGCGCGCCGGCCCCCGACATGAAAAAGGCCCTTGAGAGTTATCAGACGTCCTGCGACGCAAATTATCGCCACGCCTGCAAGGATTTAGATAAGGGCGGGCATGACCAATAAGAGCAAACTAAGCGCGGTGGATCGCTGGTGGCCCGGCCTCTTTCGTCCTAGGCCGTGTTGACAAAACACTTCA
>NZ_JROG01000010.1 GCF_000786215.1 Sphingomonas sp. 35-24ZXX | reverse complement strand
AATGGGGTTGATCGGCGGCGGCGCTGTGCCAGCACGCTCACCGATCAGAAGCCGGTATGGTTGCCGGGCATGCAAGGTTGCACATGAATGCTCGTCCACCCACCATGGTGTAAGTGCCGTTGACGCGCTATCGTAGTCGCTTGGAGCCCTGCGGAAGGCGGGGAGGCATGATTGGTGATGCATGACTGAGCAGGAGCTCGGAGACACTGGCACAGAAGCGATCGCTGGGCACGCCACGCCTGCCACTTCCCTTCGTATCGAAGGGAACCAGCGGCTGGAAGCTCAGGCCATTATTCAGCTTGGAAACATCGACGTTGCCAACCTGCGCAGCAGCGACGCCGACGCCATTGCAGAAGCACTCACGCGGACGGGACTGTTCAAGACAGTCCACGTTGAGCTCGGTGAGGATGGGTTATCCGTTCTGGTTTGCGAGCAACCGGTGGTGAATCGCGTTGTCGTGCAAGGCGCACCGAATGCAGCGCAGGTCACCGAAATTCTGGCACGGTACGGTATTGCACCACGGCAAATCTATTCGCCGATTGCCTTGGCTTCTGGCCAGCTTGCGATTGAAAGTGCGCTCATCAAATCTGATCACACACTGAGAAGTCCCATTCAAGTCATTGAACTTGATGCGCAGCGCATTGATATCGTCGTAAATATAGACAGATTAGAAGTTGATAACGTGGCCGTTAGTGGATTAGTATGGCGAAAGAGTAAAAGTAATTCCGGATCATTTGAATATATTTCACCCGTTATCGATCCTAGTACAAACAGTCCAGACCTTCCTGATGCCGGTGACCCACTTCGTGATGCCGTCTGTAAAGCATTAACTGAGATTGGATTGTCGGCTGACTTGCAACAGACCGCCCTTCAATCCATTCGACAATCACTCGCGGAAAAGGGTGTCGATCTTGTTGCGACGCAGCGGTTGCCACAGGCTGGGGTGGCATCACCAACCACTCAATTGCCCACCGAGGCACCGGAAACCTACCAAGGCCTTCGTGGCCCGGAAACACCCCCCGAGTTCGTCAAACGCGTGTATGGCCCGTGGCTTGGTCAAGGCCTAACGCGCGCCGACATCCGCAAGCTCGATCCCAAGCTGTCGGTCGCCATCACTAACTGGCTGAGCCGCCCTGGCAACGCATGGCCAGAGGATGTCGATTTGCCAACAAAGGCCGAGCAGAATGAGCGGCTGCTCAGTGCCGGGCCGGAGGCAATCCGAGAACATCTCGGAAAATTCACCGGGCAGGAAGCGTTGCGCGAGGCTGCGCGGATAAATGCAGCGGCGCATTACAGAAAATAATGCAAAGTCTATAGATATTGCGTTGACCTCCTGGCGCGAATCACGCATTTTCATCGCAGGTACCGAATCAGCGGTTTCCTGCCCAAAATCAGCACAACGCGGTGACTTTCCGCCTCACCCCCCTGTTGGGTGAGATAGCCCCCGCTTGGTCTGGTTCTGGCCACCACAATGGAGGTGAGAATGAATGAGCAGAAACTGAAAGCCGCCGGGAAGATGGCGGTCGGTGCCGCCCGCATCGTCAGCGGTCTGGCCACAGCAAGCGGCAAGGGCCTGATGGGCAGCTATTTCCGCAATCACGGGATGCTGAATGCCGCCGTTCGCGTGGCCGAGCACAGCGTGAATGCCGGGACGGCCATGCTGGAAGCGGGCTGGGCCGAATGGAACGCTGCCAGCACCGCGCCCGAAACCGCCAACGAACCCGAGGCCGCAACCAGCGGCACCCCCAACCAAGCAGCATAAGGAGACCTGATCATGCACCCTTGCACGTGCCCCCGTTGCCAGTCGCCGAATGTCACCTCGAACCGGCTGGACCCTGTCCATATCGACCGCACCATGCAGGCTGCCCAGGCGGTCCAGACCCTTGGCATCCCGCGTCTGTCGATCCTCGCCGGTCTGGGTGCGGTCGTCGTCCGGGCGGTCGATGCGCTGCGCAAGGATAGTCGCTGCATGGACTGCGGCTACGTCTTCGATGCGTGACTGGTTCGCGGACGCGTTCGGCTCCGCCATCGCGGATGTGCGGCAGAAGCTGATCGAAGAAGGCTGGTTCGGGCGGACGGTGACGCCGCGCCCGTTTGATCGGACGCGTTCGCCGGATCGTGAGTCCACCCTGGCCCAGCAGGCGGGGTGGGAAATGCCTGCGGATCGCAGGCCCCAACCGGAGCGGGAGCTGGGCATCGACCGATAGGTCAGCTCCCCTCCGAACGGAGGACGCGCCATGCGCCACGACCTACTCGATACGAAACTGCTTCAACTCAGCGCCAATGACGCCTTTACTTTGCGCGATGCCTGTCAGGGCATCCTCGTGATGGGCGGTATCGGTAGCGGAAAAACCTCAGGCTCTGGCGACACGCTCGCCGGAGCTTTTTTGCAGATGGGCATGGGCGGCCTGGCGCTCTGCGCCAAGCCGGAAGAGGCCGCGCACTGGCGGGCGCTGTGCAAGCGCCATGGGCGGCTCGACTCCCTCCTCGAAATCGATGCCTCGGGCTTCCACGGCTACAACTTCATGATCGCGGAACTGCTGCGGCAAGGCATGGGTGGCCTCAACGCGGTGGTTGAGATCATCATGCAGGTGCTGGAGATTGCGCGGCTGGCGAGTGCTTCACCAGGGCGCGGCAGCGATCAATTCTGGCAGGATAGCACGCGCCAGGTGCTGCGGCACACCGTACCGGTGCTGTACGCTGCGTATGGCAGGGTCACGATTGAACTGATCCTGCAATTTGTGCGGTCGGCCCCCCAGGCACCGGATCAGATGCGCGATCCTGACTGGCAGCGCGGCTCGTTCTTCTGCGAGAGCTTCGCCCGCGCGGCGGGCCAGATGGACGATGCCACGGGCGCGCGGATGGTCAGCTACTGGCAGCATGATTTCAGCCAGCTCGATCCCAAGACGCGCGGCAACATCGTAATCTCGCTGACCACGACGCTGGACCGGTTCAACCATGGCTGGCTGGCCAGCATGTTCTGTGGCCAGACCAGCTTTGTGCCGGAGCTGTCGATGCACGGCACCATCCTGCTGCTGAATCTTCCGGCGCTGACGCTGAACGAAGACGGCATCATCGCCCAGCAGCTGATCAAATATCTCTGGCAGCGCGCGATCCTTGCCCGCAACGGGCTGAGCCCGGACCAGCAGGAACGCCCGGTGTTTCTGTGGGCCGATGAAGCGCAGTATTTCATCAACAGCTTCGATGCGGAGTATCTGTCCACCTGCCGGGGCTCCCGCGCCTGCACGGTGTTCCTGACGCAGAGCCTACCCACACTCTATGCCCGCATGGGCGGCGAAAATGCGCATGATCGGGTGCATCACCTGGTCGGCAATTTCGCCACCCGCATCTGGCATTCCAATGCCTGTGCGGAAACGAACGAATGGGCCGCCAAGACCATCGGTCGCAGCCTGCAAACCCGCGCCAATTACAGCGAGGGCCATGGCAGCACCAGCAACTACGGAATGAACATGGGCGACGGCACCAGCTGGGGCCAGAACTGGGGCAGCAGCCATGGCAGCAGCACCAGCAAACAAGGGTCCAGCTACAATAGCTCCACCAGCAGCGGTGGGTCGGTCGGCGGCAATGACAGCCGGGGCCGCAACCGTAGCTATGGCGACTCCAGCAATGTCAGCCAGGGCTTCAGCGAACAAATGGACTGGGCGCTGGAGCCGGGGGCGTTCGGGCGCATCCTGAAGACCGGCGGCCCGGCCAACGGCAAGCGCGTCTCGGCGGTCTGGTATCAGTCGGGGCGGCGGTTTGCGGCGTCGGGAAGCAACGCCCTGCTGGTGGAGTTCGCACAATGAACAAGCCACCGTTTCAGACGATGATGCTGGGCCATGGGCTGGTCGTGCTGCCGGCAGCTGCCGCTACCCTCGGGATGATGGGGGTGTGGATGCAGCACCCCGATGCCTGGTGGCTCGCCATCATCACGCTCATCCTCATGGGCCGGATCATGAAGGCCCATGAGGCGCGCCGCGACTACCTGCAATGGAAACGCGCCTGGGACGCCATGGACCCGAATGGGCCATCGCCACGCCGGTGGCCGATGACGCTCGGCATGATCGCCGTGGCCATCATCACCCTCATCGGGGCGGGCCATGATCAGATCGGGTTGGGCCTCACGGTTGGCGGTCTGATCCTTGGCGGGTTGCTGGTGGTCACGGTGCCGCCATTGCTCAAGGGCATCTTCGGCATGCGGCGTCAACGCGCCCGGCGCACGGCACCCGTGCGGGTGGTCGTCCCACGGTGGATGCGTCAGGCACCCACCGTGGCGAGCAGCTATGCGGCCCTGCCGCCGCATTGCCGGGCCATGCTCGATGCCGCCCGCTGAGCATCCCACCGGCCCCGATGCCTCGTGCTGCATTGCACGACAAGTTGCCGCATCGGGGCCTCGCCACCCCATGAATAAGTGGCCGCATATGTCCGAATTTGCTAATATGAGATGGACTGAAACGCCTCCGGCAAGGTGCACGTTGCTTGCAACGTATAAGTGCACACTTAGACCCTTAAAGGCGTTCTCTCAGGCTCACCACGCAAATCAGGTCATGGCGCACGCTGTGGCGATGGTGGGTTAAATGGCGCTGTTCAGCTGGTCGATGCAGATCATCAAGCGGTCCTCGGGTCGCTCGGTGGTTGCTGCTGCCGCCTATCGGGCAGGCGAGCGTCTGCACGATGCGCGGCAGAACATGACCCATGACTATTCTCGGCGGGGCGGGGTTGAGCGAGCGCAGATCTTCATCCCCGCCGATGCTCCGGGCTGGGTCCGGGAAGCCTCGCGCGAGATGCTGTGGAACACGGTCGAAGCGCATGAAAAACGCAAGGATGCCCAGCTAGCACGCGAGCTACGCTTCGCTATCCCGCGCGAGGTGCCGGAAGGCGAACGGATAAAGCTCGTGCGGGATTACCTGATCAAGAGCTTCGTCAGCCGTGGGATGGTGGCCGATGTGGCGTGGCACAATACGGTCGCCTCGGATGGGCTGGAACAGCCCCACGCCCATGTGCTGCTGACGATGCGCCCCCTTACTGAATCCGGGTTCGGCCCCAAGTCGCGGCATGACTGGGTGCCGGACCCTGCGGGCCGGACCTACGCCGATGGTCGGCCCATGATGGTCGTCAGCAACGCCGATAGCTGGAACTGCCCGGCTTATTTTGAGCGGTGCCGGGAGGACTGGGAGACCATCGCCAACGCTGCGCTTGAGCGGGCGGGATCGGCAGCGCGGATTGATCGGCGGTCGCTGTTGGAGCGTGGCCTGTCGCGCCTGCCGGAACCGGCCCTGCGCATGGCCTGGCACATGAAGGAACTCTACGGCGTCATGAAAGAGCGGTTCGGCCATTTCCAGATGGCCCGGCATTACCGCGCCGTGGAACAGTCCGCGAAGGACGCGTTCCGGGCCGCTGGCAATGCCCCGCCGCCACAGGTGGCGGAGCGATTCTACGCCTGGTTCGAGCGGCAAATTGCGCGGCTGGACCCCGCACCGCGCGCGCCGCCGGAGCGCGACCTGAGCCATTCCCCCAACCCAACCCCCGACATGGAGCGATGACATGAGTGACTACCATCACCCCAAAGGCTGGGAGCCCGATCCGAACAAGACGGGCAACTGGCGTGAGCTGTTTGAACCGAACCGCAGGCCCGGCGGCGGTGGGGGCACTGCACCCCCGCCGCATGCCCAGCCCCCCAATGCCGCATCCGGCCCGGAACGGGAACCGGATGAGGCCGAGGCTGGCCTGCATATCGATCCGGCGCAGTATCGGCCCTGGCTTTTGCAGCGGGGCCGCAGCCGCCCGGCGATGATGCTCGATCTGCGCCGGTTCGAGGAACGCTCGGGCCTGTGGGTCGGCTGGCAGGTCAGCTACCCCCACCTGATCGCGGTTGAATATATCGGTGACAAAATGCTGTCGCTGGATTTCGGCGTGCGGCAGTTCATGATCGAAGGCGAGGGACTGAGCGAACTGGCCCGCCACCTTCAGGCAGGGACGGTGCTGGCGTTGCATGAATATGCCGCCAGCGTCTGGCCGAATGGCCATGATGGGCCGTGGATACGGTCCATCTGTCGCCTCGGGCTGCCGGAAGGAGGGCCACAGGTAGGGTGATAAACTGCGCGCACACGAACTATACAAAAATTTATGTTCCGTTTATGTTCTGATTGGGTAATATCTGGGCAAATGGTTCCATTGCGGTCGCAGTCTGGGTTTTCATTGGTCGAATTGTCGATTGTGCTCGTCATTCTCGGCTTGCTGACGGGCGGTATCCTTGGCGGTCAGGCGCTCATCCGCGCGGCTGAGTTGCGGGCGGTGAGCACGGAATACAGTCGATATACAACAGCAGTTCAGACCTTCCGAGACAAGTACTTCGCACTTCCCGGCGATATGAGCAATGCAACAGCCTTTTGGGGGATAGCTGGCGGTAGCGGAAGTGTCCACCATACTGCATGCAGAACGGCCGTAACAGTTCCAGGGCATCCAGGTACGTGCAGAGGAGATGGAACATCGATTTTAGAACATAATGGTGCTGGAGATGCTCGACTATTTTGGGAGCATCTGCGCCTAAGTGGGCTTGTAGATGGAGCGTTTTATCCGTGGTCATTTGGCAACAACAATGCCGTCACGGGGACCCATGTGCCAGCTTCAAAAATCGGTGATCAAGCAGGTTGGTTTGCTTGCCATACAGCTAGCGGCAACTTTGGTCGTCCCGCGCGCAATATGTTCGTACTTACCTCTGCGCCATGGTCCACCAGCGTATGCAGTGGCGGCTTATCTGCGGGAATCAATGCTCCCGAAGCATGGGGCATTGATACGAAGATGGATGACGGCTTGGCAACGACCGGCATGATGACCGCACGTAACTCTTACAATGCACAGACAGATTGCCTGACAGAAAATTGGGGGCTTGAGACCGAGGCTTCACAGTATGAATTGAATCGAACCGTGCCATCCTGCCATTTGTATTTCGTTCTGAACTAATTTTATCACCCTCCCAAGCTCAGCATATACTCCGCCGCCTTGTTGGCGGCGCTGGCGGCGGTGAAGATGGCCTTACGGTCGCCCTTCAGGATGCGCAGCCAGTGGCCGAATGGCCATGCGGGGCCGTGGATACGGTCCATCTGTCGCCTCGGGCTGCCGGAAGGAGGGCCACGGGTAGGGTGATAAACTGCGCGCACACGAACTATACAAAAATTTATGTTCCGTTTATGTTCTGATTGGGTAATATCTGGGCAAATGGTTCCATTGCGGTCGCAATCTGGTTTTTCCCTCGTCGAGCTGTCCATCGTGCTCGTGATCCTAGGTCTGTTGACTGGGGGCATCCTCGGCGGGCAGGCGCTGATCCGCGCAGCGGAACTACGGGCGGTGCCAACTGAATATGCGCGCTGGGTGAGCGCAACCCAGACATTTCGTGATAAGTATTTCGCCCTTCCCGGCGATCTGACCAACGCCACCAGCTTCTGGGGATTGGCCGGGGGAGATGGCCGAAATGCAGCATGTAATAATGCCGTAACCAACAGCACAGCCACGTGTAATGGGAATGGAAATGGGCTGATTGCGACTACCGGCGCCAACGAAAACACCCTTTTTTGGCAGCACCAATCGAATGCTGGCCTCATTGAGTGGAAGCCGATAAAGGCAAGCACATGCTGTGAGGTAAATCAGAGCTTGCCTGCATCACGTCTGTCTCAGGGCTCGTGGTTCATTGGCGGTTTTTCGGCTCCGGTCTCAGGTTCCGCCAACGCGTTTGATGGCGTCTATGCTCCGAATGCGTTTTCATTCTCTCATCGACCAAACAATTCGACAGTTCAGGGAGTTTTGGCTCCGGAAGAGGCATGGAACATCGACATTAAGATGGATGATGGGATCATTCATTCTGGTAGATATGTTGCGAACTGGTCAGCAGTATTCAGCCGAAGCGGTGTGGCATGTTCTACTGCTGCTTCAGCAGCAGATTTCAATGCCACATACAACCTAAGCAATCAAAGTAAGGACTGCATTTTCTGGTTTCGACAGATTTTTTGATCAAAATCTTTTTCCGATGTATACAACAACCGATGGCCATTATTTTAAATCGAAGTTTTTAGAGTTGTTTTGATTATGCCGCGTTCAGCTTCTGCGTTTTCCCTCGTCGAGCTCTCCATCGTGCTCGTCATTCTTGGCCTGATGACCGGCGGCATTCTTGGCGGGCAGGCGCTTATCCGCGCGGCGGAGCTGCGGTCAGTGAGTACAGAATACCAGCGCTGGATCACGGCGACACAAACCTTCCGAGATAAATACTTCGCCATCCCCGGCGACATGAGTAACGCGACAATGTTTTGGGGCTTCCAGGGGACCGCTGCAGCGCCGGGGTGCGTATCTAACTCTGGCATAAGTGCCGTGACAAGCACAGGGACATGCGATGGGAACGGGAATGGACTACCTGGGTTATCCGCCGCAGCTGCGACGACTGGAGAAAGTTATCAATTTTGGCGGCAACTAGCCTCGGCTGGTTTAGTTGAGGGAGTATACTCAGGAATCGCTGGCACTATTGGCCCTTTTGAAATTAATGCTGGCATCAATGTACCAAGGTCAAAAATGAATAATGCACTATGGAGTGCATATTTTCGCGGCACGCAGGGTGATACCCGCTATTTCAGCGCGAACTATGGTAATGCCTTCGTGGTTGGAGCAAAGAATGGAAGCGACAACAACAATTTGGCGCTCTTTAGACCAGAGGAGGCATGGAATATCGATACAAAGATGGATGATGGTAAACCTGGAACCGGAAAAATAATCGGCCTATATTGGAATAATCTCTGCGCAACAGCCGTTAGCAATACTGATTATGCTAGTAACTACAATCTCGCTTCAAGCAACCCTCAGTGCGTTCTATATTTTACAAATGCCTATTAAGAAATGTAAATTTTAGCCGCTTTGCCTGATGACTTTTTTCATTTTTGCATGAATTGAGCGATCGAAGTCAAGCCTGACAACGACGCTAGCGGTATTAACGATGGTTCTGTGACCGCCCGTTGGGATACGCAGTAATGGCTCAAAGGCCATGCTAGCCTGCGGATAGTTCACCCCCCTCTCAACCCTCGGAGATACTCCGTCGCCTTGTTGGCGGCGCTGGCGGCGGTGAAAATCGCCTTGCGGTCGCCCTTCAGGATGCGCAGCCAGTGCCCGATGTAATCGGCGTGGTCGGGCCGTGGCTCGGCGGTGATGCTAAGATCACCGCAGAGGAAGGCAGCCCCCAGCTCGGCCACCAGTTCTTCCATGGCGTAGGCATCGTCGCCGAAGCGCTTGCCGAACTCCCGCGCCAGGCGGGATTCATGGCCGCTCCAGTGCGTTAGCTCGTGCAGTAGCGTGGAATACCACCCTTCGGTGGCGCTACTGGTGGCGGTGCCGGTGAAGCGGTGCTGCGCGGGCATGGCGATGTAATCGGCCTTGGGGGCAAAGTAGGCTTCTTCGCCTCCGATGCGGATGGTGGCACCGCTGGCGGCAACCAGCCGGTCGGCCTCGGCGGTGGGATCGATGGGCTGCGCTTCGGGCGCGGCGGCATCGGGCTGATACCCATCCACCTGGGCGGCATTGAAGACGTAGGACGCCCGCGCCATGAAGCGGCGCTGGCCGTTGGCGTCGTCCTCACCCCCAGCGTCGGTGGCCGCGTCGTCATCGCGGTCGAACTGCTTGTAGAAGACGATGAGGGAGGATTTCTCACCCTTGCGGACCTGCGCCCCGCGCTCCTGCCACTGGCGGTAGGTGCCCCAGATGCCATGCTCATAGCCGTGCGCATCGGCGGCTGCCCAGAGGGCGATGGTGTTCACCCCGCGATAGGGGTTCTTGCTGGCAATGTTCACCGGGCGGGTGATGGATGCCCCGATGCGGTGCCAGGGAAGCTGCACCTTGCCGGAGCCTGCCCCGGCCTCGATGGCAGTGATGATCTGGTTGGTGATGGCTTCGTAGACATCGGTTCGGGAAGTGCTGGTGCTGCGCATGTCCTGATCTCCTTTCGCTGTTCCTGAGGACGCGAAGGAAAAGGCCGGAGGGCATAGGCACGCGGTCAGCCGCAGGCGGAACAGGCAACACGGGAGCGGAGCGAATGGAGCGGGCAGCCTGTTGACCGGGGGACGCAACCGGCCAAATTCGCGTCTCAGTCTCAGGGATGGCGGAAGGAGGGACAGGCCGTGGCCCTGCCCCTTCCACGGGGCAACATGACAGACCATTACCCGTTGCAGATATTGTGCCTAGTCAGTCTGCGGGACTGCAAGCACATGTCGCAGCGGCAAGCGCTCTTCGGGGCGGACCATTCTATCGGCTGCACGTATCTGGTTGCGTGTCAGTGAGCGTTGGCCCGTGAACACGGTCGGCAGCAAGGCGACCGCGTAATGCTCTGGGCCATTGTAGACGACTTCGCCGACCGCCCGTTCCAGGTCGAGGTCGAGGAAGATCAGGTGATCGGCCCGCGTTTGGGTATGGCGAAAGGCAGGGCCGCGTCCGGTGCCGGTGGCCTTCACTTGGACCGACCGCCCATCGGGCGCGTAGCCGTCGATGGCCTCGTGCGATTTCGTCTCGACCAGTTTAATGTCGAACAGGTCTGCGGCCAAGGCCTCTCCCAGATCGCCGATTAGATTGCCGTCCAGCGTGAATGCCAGCTCGACGGTGCTGCCCAGCGCGCGAAGCTTCTGTGCGTAATGGTCGCGCACGTTGTTTCGCGCGGTGATCAGTTCAGCAATGGAGGGTGGTAGCACAAACGTTGTCATCGCTTGATGATGCAATATCGGGCGCTAACCCGCTAGCATTTCAATGGGGGGGTGGTCATTTGAGCGTGCGACTGCGCGCGGGCTCCAGTTCCAAGGGCAATGAGGCCATGTGCCTCGTCTTCTCCCGCATCGACGCGGGCTGCGGCAACCGCCGGGGAAGTGGTGGCAGACCCAACGGGCTGTGCAAGGCGATGTGCTTCCTGATCGTGCAGCATCATCCACGGTGGGCTTCGGCCTGTGACGGCTCCGTCTCGACGTGCCTGCCGGTCATTCCCGGACGGTTGCGCATGCCGCGCGACCCGAGAAGGAGAATCCGATGTGCATACTGACCCCACTGCTTGACCTGATCGCCAGCGCGCTGCTGCGCGTCACCCTGACCACCAGCTGCACCTGCTGCCGCTGGGCCACCGCCCTGCACTGGCGGCGCGAGACCCTGCGTCGCCTCGATCAGCGACGGCGGGAGTAGTGGGCGAAATTGGTCTCTGGTCTAAGCCTAGCCAACAGTGGACGGTTCAAAACCGTGCCAAGGCAATGTAGTAATCAAGCCTACTCGTCAGTGGGGATACCGGATGCGATATCGTGGAGCCTTTGCATTGCTGGTTACTGGGGTCTCGATGGCTTTCGCCAGCCAAACGGCAGCGCAGGAGGTAGCCAACCCGCTTCGCTTTAATTCGCGCACGTTGCCTGCAGATAGAACAATTAAAATCGATGAAGAAGCTGCAGGTGTAAGAAATAAGAATGCAGCCATTGTAATGGCCGCCAGCCGCGTCGGATTGCCGCTAGATCGTAGCGCCACAGAAAGAGATGGCGAACGCTCAATTGTCGCTTTGGAAGCATCGGTCGAGAACGGCTTTTTGTATGACATGCCGGTGACTTTGCTCGGCCTACGGCAAACGCCCCGCTATGGTTCTAATGGGCAGGATAACGCCCGGGAGCTGACCTTGCGGCTGGTCGATCAAGCCGCGAAAGCGCCCCGTGGTACCATTGCACTGAACGTGGCCTTCAGCCAAAATCCGATTGTGAAACCATTCACGCAGGATGAGCTTGGCTCGCTGCTGGCGGGCCACACGCTGATCTCGCCGGACATGAACCCGCGCCGTGCCATTCCGATGGGCACGGGCATGGCCTCGGTCGTCGCATTCATTGCCGTGACCGACCAACCGGCGTTGATGACCAACCAACAAACCCCGGCAGCCTTCCTGCAGGCTGCCCGCGCCGCCAAACCGGGGGTGGATGTGGTGCAAGAAGCCCGCGCCACCATGCGCAGCTGCATCAAGCAGGACAACCCTGCGCTTGATCTGCAAGCCTGCGTGGGCGCAGGCGGGCGCGTGGCGGCCTATAACCTCGCCAAGACGGGCAAGACTTTTCAGGAAGTGGATGGGTTGGATCTGATACCCGTGCCAGACTGGCCTGAGAGGCTTCGAAATGAATTTAAGGCGCGCTTGAACGAAGAATAATTTTCTTACGCCAGCGCGCTGAGCGCACCCTGGGCAATGGTAGTTTTTACCGGCTGCGATTGAAATCTCGGCTGTCCACTATCTAAGCCTGCGTGCATCCCCCTCAAGATCGCCAGCGGCGTAGGGGAAAGCATCGGCAGAAGACGCGGGGCCATGGGGTGCTTGAGGCTCGGCGCACCTGATTCCACAACCCCGCTTGGCCGGTTGCACGACCGTGAAGCACCAGCGGTGCGTCGGGCAAGCTCGGCAATAACGCGAACGCCCGGAAAGCATCAGCGATGCGGCGTCAGCGTTTGGAACGAGGGGGCTTCGCAGGCTGCTTCGCCTTGATGGATTGAATGGCTTTTGCCTTTGCCTCCAGTTGGTCAATTTCAGCGTTCATTTCGGCGTGCATGTTATCCCATCCGCCGATCCCCATCAGCACGCGGTCAGCGTGTTTGATGGTGTTCACATGCCCATAATGCTGTTCGATCATTTTGACCGATGTGCCCATCTGCTGAGCGAGAATGTAGACATCCACACCCGCCGAAAGCCGGAACGTCGCATAGGTGTGGCGGAAGCAGTAAGTGGTTCGAGGAATACCGCTCGGCCCCTCCCGTAGCTTTGCATATTTCAGCAGCTCTTCAACGGTATCGCGGTAGAGCCACACAGCGGGCTTACCGTTGATGATCGTAAACACATGGTCATCAGGGTTGGTCGCCTTTGACAGTTGGCGGACCCGATCCAGATAGTCCCCCACGCTTTTGGGCGCGATCAGATTGCGCTCCTTCCCCTTGCCATGCACGTAGATGACTAGAATCTCCTGGCCATCTTTATCCTTGGCTTTGGTGATATCGCGCCAGCGCAGGTTCTTTGCCTCCGGCGGACGCATGCCTGTGTTGCACATGATCAGAATGAAATTATAGCACATCTGCCGATACCAGAGACCTTGCGGCGTCGTTGCTTCCTTCATCCATTTCCGTCCGGCGCTGTGCAGCTTGCGGTATTCCTCCAGCGTGAATTCGTCGCGGCGGGCGGATTTCAGTTTTGGCATGCCCTCAAAGCGATTGCTGGCAGGTACATATTTCTTGCTGATCGCATACCGCATGATCGCCGCGAAAATGCTCATCTCG
Source organism: Sphingomonas sp. 35-24ZXX (assembly GCF_000786215.1). Classification (GTDB taxonomy): domain Bacteria; phylum Pseudomonadota; class Alphaproteobacteria; order Sphingomonadales; family Sphingomonadaceae; genus Blastomonas. The sequence goes on along the minus strand of NZ_JROG01000010.1, from coordinate 123,653 downwards.
ATACGGATCGTCGCATCGCTAATGACGCCGTTGCGACGCCCTAAACCGTTCTCTCTTCGCCAAAGGGGATATTCAGCCCAGCGATCCTGACCAATCAGATGAATTTGCGTGCTGCCGACATAGGCCTTCAGCGGACCGTCGATCTTGTTCTGGACGTTCTTAGCGCGGGCTTGGCTGACCTCGCCGACATTCGCGCGCCGCTGCTGTGTTTTGGCATATTCTTCCGCCACCTGCGCGAAGGTGCGGTTGAATACGGGAACGTCGTATTTCAGACGGTTTCGGATGTCGGAATCTGCTTCCAGCGCAAGGTCGCGCGCCGTCTGCCGATCTGATGTATGCAGCGAGATCGTTTTGTAGCGATCCTCGTTTTTGATCCTCACTCGGCAATAGAACTCATCGTGCGCGACATCGCCGCGCCGAAAGATGATCAGGCCCTTTTTCACCTGCTCTTTGTCGATGATGAAACGCATCTCTTCGCTTCCCACTGTGCAGAAACTGTGCAGAATGGCGACCTAACCCATTGATCTACCATGCCTGTGCAGGTTCTGTGTGGGCGATTATAGCAAAAAATGTTGTTTCTTTATAGTGCTTTGTTATGATCCCTTCACCCGCTCCAGTTTTCCATGCGAAAACCCAGAAAATCAGACCTCGCGGTGATCGCGAGGGTCTGCCGGCTGCGTCCGGCCCGGTCGCGCCTTTCACCCCATCACCCTTGCCGATGCCATCCGTGGTCTGCCCGGTCCTCGTCGCCTCCGGGTCAGTTGCGTCCCGCGTAGGGGCCGATCACCGTGCCGGTAAAGCCGCCCGCCTGGCGGGTGCTCAGGAAGCGTGCGTCGAGATCGGCCTTCAGCGTCTGGGTCTTGCCGCCGACCGTATAGTCGAACGCCATCGTGCCGCCGTCGGCGCGGATCGTCAGGGTGACCGGCCCGCGCGGATCGATCGGTGCAGACGCCACCACGGTATCGCTTTGCGCCCGGTTGCGGGTGGTCAGTGCGATCACCGGCTTTCCGGCGATCCGGGTCAGTCCGAAGAACAGGAAGGACTGATCGCTCTGCATCGCCGCCAGCCCAGCGCGCTCGCCGTCCTTTTCGGGATCGTAGCGCAGGACCGTCGATACCGTGGCGATATGGTGCTGCTGGCGTCGGCCCCAGAAGGCAGGGACGCCTTGCTGATCGCCCATCGCCGCGGCGGGCTCCATCACCAGCGTCCCGTTGTCCAGCCGGTGGAACGGAGCCTTGGGCGTGCGCACGCCGATCCACTGCATGGCAAGCGCAGGCCTGTCGAAACTGTCGACATAGCCAAAATCGCCCGACAGCGGCGGAGTGCCCGGCCGGTCAGCGGGCAGGGCGGGTCGCTTGGCGACAAAGGGGATGCGCGCGCCATCGGGCAGGATATGCGGCCAGCCATCGCGCCAGGTGACGGGGAGCAGAAAGGTCTCGCGGCCGATATTGTAGAGGTCATCGCCATAGGGCCGGGTGGCGAGGAAGGTCGCCCACCAGGCGCCGTCGGGCGTCTGCACGAACTTGGCGTGGCCCGCCGATGTGACCGGATTGGGCCGTTCGGGGTCGAGCGTGCGCTGGCTGAGGATGGGATTGCCCTGATAGGGCACATAAGGGCCGCGCAGCTTTTCCGAGCGCAGCACGACCTCACTGTGCTTGTCGCCGGTGCCGCCTTCGGCCGCGATCAGATAATAGAAGCCGTCCTTCTTGATGATGTGCGGCCCTTCGATCCAGATCGGCTTGGTGCGGATGTCGATGCCGCCGTTGACCAATTGGGTGCTCTCGCCGACCATCTTGCCGCTGCGCCAGTCGAACTCCTGGATCCAGATCGCACGGTGCCCGTCATAGCGCTTGGGCTCGTCGGGGGCGCGGTTGTTGATGATATAGGCCTTGTCGCCTTCCCAGTAGATCGATGGGTCGATGCCCTCGAACGGCAGCCAGACCGGGTCCGACCATGGGCCAGCCGGGTCCTTGGCGGTGATGAAGAAATTGTCTTTGCACCGCACGCAGGTGTTGACGATGTAGAACAGCCCGTCGTGATACGAGATGTCGGGCGCGAACACGCCCTGCGACACCGGAAGCCCTGAAAAATCGAGCTGCTCCGGGCGATCGATCGCATTGCCGATCTGCTTCCATGTCACCAGGTCGCGCGAGTGGAACACGGGCAGCCCCGGAAAATGGGTGAAGCTGGAGGTGACGAGATAATAATCCTCACCCACCCGCGTGATCGACGGATCGGGATAATAGCCCGAGAGCACCGGATTGCGGTATTCGTCGGCAGCGACGGTGACCTGTTCCTGCGCGCGGCCCTCATAGCGGAATTCGTCGAATCGCGCCGGTGCCGCCTGGGCGGCTGCGGCGCCGAGGCCCGCCAGCAGGAACGATGCCGCCGTGCGGCGAAATGCGCGATGTGCCATCTGATCCAGTCTCCTTCGATGCGTCGCTGCAGGACGCCTTGCCCTCTGACATACACAAAATAAAAACTCAGACAAATAGTTGATCGCAGGCGCGGGCCCGCTAGGATATGGGCAAGACGAACAGGACGCGGCCGCTGCGGCGGACGGACCGGATTCAGGACAGGCAGGGGAGTTTGGCAGTGTTGGCAATCACTTACGGCAAGACAGCGGAAAGCCGCGCCGCATGGCCGGGGCTCGCGGCGCTGATGATCTTGCTGCTGGTGCTGGCCGGCCCCGCCCTCGCGCAATCGGCGCCGCGTCAGCGCGAATCGATCAACAGCGGCTGGCGGTTCACCCTTGGCGACCCTGCCGGCGAGACCGCGGACCTGCGCTATGACGTTCGCCCGGCCTATGACGATGCTGGCGACGGCAAGGACGCCGACGCCCGGCCCGAAGAGGCGGCAAAGGTTCGCCGCGACGGATCGGGCGTGCTCAAGCCCTGGATCCTGCCCACCGCCAACCCGTTCATCAAGGACCCCGCCAAAAGACATGTCGCGCCCAAAGGCAATCCCGGCGGCGATGTCGCCTATGTCCAGCCCGGTTTCGACGACAGCGGCTGGACGCGGGTCGACCTGCCGCACGACTGGGCGATCGCAGGGCCTTTCCTCGCCGAAGGTCCCTATGGCGGAATGGGTCGGCTGAAAAGCTGGGGCGTGGGCTGGTATAGGCGCGCGCTCGACATCCCGGCCAGCGACAAGGGCAAATCGATCTTTCTCGATGTCGATGGGGCGATGTCCTATGCCACCGTCTGGCTCAACGGGCAGATCATCGGCGGCTGGCCCTATGGCTATAACAGCTGGCGGGTGGACCTCACCCAACACATCATCCCCGGTGGCCGCAACGTGCTGGCGATCCGGCTCGACAATCCGCCCGCCTCGGCGCGCTGGTATCCCGGCGGCGGCCTGTACCGCGACATCTGGCTGACCAGGGCGCAGCCGGTGCGCGTGGCGCAATGGGGCAGCGCGGTGACGACGCAGGACGTCTCGAAAGCGTCCGCCACGGTCAAGGTCGCGCTGGCGATCGACAATACGGGATCGCAGGCGACTTCGGTGAGCGCGGTGACCGAGATTTTTGCGCTCGATGCTGCGGGCAGGCGCAAGGGCCGCGCGGTTGCGCGCATCGACCATGTGCCGGGCGATGCGCCGGCCGGTGGCAGCGTGAGCCTGCAGGGTGAGGCGGTGGTCAGCCAGCCGCGGCTGTGGGGGCCGCCGCCCACGCAATCGCCCAACCTCTATCTCGCGGTGTCGACGATCCGGCACGGCGGCCGCATCAGCGATGTCTACGAGACCCGCTTCGGCATCCGCGACGTGCGGTTCGATGCGGCGCAAGGCCTGGTCGTCAATGGCGAGAAGCTGCGCATCCAGGGCGTCAACAACCACCATGACCTGGGCGCGCTGGGTGCGGCGTTCAATCGCCGCGCAGCGCAGCGCCAGCTCGAGATCCTGCGCGACATGGGGGTCAACGCGGTCCGCATGAGCCACAATCCGCCCGCGCCGGGCCTGCTGGACCTCACCGACGAGATGGGCTTTCTGGTGATGGATGAGGTGTTCGACAGCTGGGAGCTGAAGAAGACCCCGCTCGATTTTCACCTGATCTTCCCCGAGTGGCGCGAGGCCGACTTGCGATCGATGATCCGGCGTGATCGCAACCATCCTTCCGTCATCCTGTGGAGCGTCGGCAACGAGGTCGGCGAGCAGTACAGCGGCGAGGCGGGCGCAAGCCTGACACGCGAACTGGTCACCATCGCCAAGGATGAGGACCCCAGCCGCCTGACCACCTTGGCGATGAACTTTGCCAAGGCCGACATGCCGATGCCGCGCGAGGCCGAGGTGATCAGCCTCAACTATCAGGGGGCCGGGATCCGCGGCATCATCGGGCAATATCCCGCCTTTCACGCGGCGTTCCCGGACAAGGTGATTCTCAGCAGCGAAAGCGCCTCGGCGCTGTCGAGCCGCGGCGAGTATCTCTTCCCGGTGGCGGGTGCGATCAGCGGTCCGGTGCGCCCCTATTCGGGCGGTGATCCGGTGACGCATCAGGTCAGTGCCTATGAGATGCACGCGGCGGATTTCGGCTCGTCGCCCGACCGGGTGTTCGCCAGCGACGACCAGCATCCTTATGTCGCCGGCGAATTCGTGTGGACCGGGTTCGATTATCTGGGCGAGCCAACGCCCTATTACACCTCGCGCAGCTCGTATTCGGGGATCATCGATCTCGCCGGTTTCCCCAAGGATCGCTTCTGGCTGTATCAGGCGCGCTGGCGGCCTGACCTCAGGTTTGCGCACATCCTGCCGCACTGGACCTGGCCGGGGCGCGAGGGGCAGGTGACCCCGGTACACGTGTTCAGCTCCGCCGACGAGGCCGAATTGTTCGTCAACGGCGTGTCGCAGGGCAAGATCAAGAAGCGCGACTATGAATATCGCTTCCGCTGGGATTACGTGACCTATCTGCCGGGCGAAGTTCGGGTCGAGACCTGGAAGCAGGGCAAGCCCTGGGCGCAAGCCAGCGTTGCCACCACCGGCGCTGCCGCGGCGCTGTCACTGAAGCCTGATCGGGCAGCGATCGCAGGCGACGGCCGGGACCTGTCGTTCGTCACGTTGAGTGTCGTCGATGCCAAGGGCGATATGGTGCGACCTGCCAAGAACCCCGTCCGCTTCACCATCGAAGGGCCGGGCGAAATCGTCGCCACCGACAATGGCGACCCCACCGACATGACCGCGTTCCCGTCGCACCAGCGCAATGCGTTCAACGGGCTGGCGCTGGTCATCGTGCGCGGTCTTGCGGGCCAATCCGGCAAGGTCATCGTGCGGGCACAGGCGGATGGGCTGGCCCCGGCGAGCGCGGTCATCACCGTTGGAAAACCATGACGGCGCGGACATGGACTTGCATCTTGCGCCAGAAATGGTAGCGCTAACGTATACTCCGGACGGCGCCGTCTGATCCGGGCAGACATTGGGTAGAGGAGCAGTTGCGATGAATCGATTGAGTGCGATGGCACTGGGGGCCGCGCTGGCGGCCATGGCTGCGACAACCGCGTGCAGCCCGCAACCCGCCGCAGATGGCGATGCGCCCGAGGCAGGCGGCGATGCCGCAGCCAGCACCGACCGGGCCAAGGCCGATCCTTCGCGCTATCTCTCGCAGCCTCTGGTTACCGAAATCTACACCGCCGATCCCTCGGCCCATGTCTGGGACGGCAAGATCTATGTCTATCCCAGCCACGACATCGATGGTCCGACGCCCGAGGACGATCTCGGCGCGCATTTCGAGATGCGCGACTATCGCGTGCTCAGCATGGACAGAATCGGTGGCAAGGTGACGACGCATCCGGTCGCGCTCGACGTCAAGGATGTGCCCTGGGCAGACAAGCAGATGTGGGCGCCCGATTCCGCGCGCAAGAACGGCACCTATTTCCTCTACTTCCCCGCCAAGGACAAGCAGGGCGCATTCCGCATCGGCGTCGCAACCTCCAAGTCGCCTGTCGGTCCGTTCAAGGCCGCGCCGCAGCCGATCAAGGGCAGCTTCTCGATCGATCCGGCCGTGTTCACCGATGACGACGGCAAGTCGTATATGTATTTCGGCGGCATCTGGGGCGGGCAGCTGCAGCGCAACACCACCGGCACCTATGATCCCAACGGTTCGAAGACCGATCTCGAAGCGCCCGACAAGCCCGCGCTCGCGCCCAAGGTGGCGGCGATGGCTGACGACATGATGGAGTTTTCGGAAAAGCCGCGCGATCTGGTGATCCTCGACAAGTCGGGCAAGCCGATCCTGGGCGGCGACACCGACCGCCGCTTCTTCGAAGCATCGTGGATGCACAAGTACAACGGCAAATACTATTTCAGCTACTCGACCGGTGACACGCATTACCTCGTCTATGCGACCGGCGACTCGCCTTATGGCCCGTTCACCTATCAGGGCCGCATCCTGGAGCCGGTCGAAGGCTGGACGTCGCACCATTCGATCGTCGAATGGGATGGCCGCTGGTGGCTGTTCTATGCCGATACCCAGCTGTCCGGCACCACCCGGTTGCGCAACGTCAAGGTGACCGAGCTGTTCTACAATCCTGATGGCTCGATCAGGACCATCAAGCCGATGGTGAAGTAACCACGATGTTCCTGGGCATCGATATCGGCACCTCGGGGGTCAAGGCGGTGGTGCTCGACGAGCATGGCGCGGTGGTGGCGCAGGGCACCGCCGCGCTGAGCGTCCAGCGGCCGCAATCCCTGTGGTCGGAACAGGACCCGGACGCCTGGTGGCAGGCGACGACCGCCGCAGTTCGCGCGATCGATCCGGCGGTGCGCCGGTCGGTACGCGGCGTGGGGCTGGCCGGGCAGATGCACGGCGCGACCCTGCTGGGGGCTGACGACCAGCCGCTGCGCCCCGCGATCCTGTGGAACGATGGCCGCTCGTTTGCCGAGTGCGACGAACTGGAGGCGCGCGAGCCCGATCTGCGCGCCATCTCGGGCAATATCGCGATGCCCGGATTCACCGCGCCCAAGCTGCGCTGGGTCGCGACCCATGAACCCGCTGTCTTTGCGGACACCCGCACCGTGCTGCTGCCCAAGGATTACATCCGGCTGCAGATGACCGGCGAAAAGGCCTCCGACATGTCGGACGCGGCAGGGACCTTGTGGCTCGATGTCGCGCAACGCCAGTGGAGCCCCGCACTGCTCGCGGCGACCGGACTGGACATGTCGCACATGCCCCGGCTGGTCGAAGGAACAGACGTCTCCGGCACGCTGCGCGCCGAGGTCGCCGAGCTCTGGGGCATGGGTGCGGTTCCGGTCGCGGGTGGTGGCAGCGACAATGCAGCGGGCGCGGCGGGCGTCGGCGTGGTGCGCAATGGCGATGCGCTGCTGTCGCTCGGCACTTCGGGCGTGATCTTCGTCGCCACCGACGCCTTCCGCCCCAATCCGGCGCGCGCGGTGCATGCCTTCTGCCACTGCCTGCCCGGCCTGTGGCATCAGATGTCGGTGCACCTTTCGGCTGCCTCGTGCATCGACTGGGTTGCGCGGCTCACCGGCGCTGCGGGCGCTGCCGACCTGTTCGCGCGCGCCGAAAGCACTGGGCCTGCCAGCGGGCCCGAGATTTTCCTGCCCTATCTGTCGGGTGAGCGCACACCGCACAACGATGCCGAGGTGCGCGGCGGCTTTCTGGGGCTCGACCATGACACCAGCCCCGAGCGGCTGGCGCAGGCGGTGCTCGAAGGCGTGGCGTTCGCGCTCGCCGATGGGCTCGACGCGCTGCGCGATGCGGGAACCGAGGTGGAACGCCTGTCGGTGATCGGTGGCGGCGCGCGCTCGCGCTACTGGGGGGAAACCCTGTCCGCCGTGCTCGGCGTCGAGCTGGTCTATCTCAAGGGTGGCGAAGTCGGGCCGGCGCTGGGCGCAGCGCGGCTGGCGCAGCTCGCCGTCGATGGCGGATCGCCCGCAGACATCTGCGCCGCGCCGCCGGTGGCGCACACCCTGCACCCCGATGCGGATATCGCCGACCGGCTGGCCCCCAAGCACGCCGCCTTTCGCGATGCCTATCCGCGCATCACGCCCCGTACCCTTTAGCTTTCCGTTCAACTGACTGGACCTGCCCGATGACCGACTATTTTGCCGATATCCCCACCATCCGCTTCGAAGGCACCGAGACCGACAACGAGCTCGCCTATCGCTACTACGACAAGGACCGGGTGGTGCTGGGCAAGCGGATGGAAGACCATCTGCGCTTTTCCGCCTGCTTCTGGCACACCTTCTGCTGGCCGGGATCGGACGTATTCGGCGCGGGCACGTTCGACCGGCCCTGGCATCGCGGTGCCAATGACAGCGCCGCATCGGCGGCCAAGCGCGCGGCAGCGTTCGACTTCTTCACCCGGCTCGATATCCCCTATTACTGCTTCCACGATGTCGACGTGATGGCCGACGCGCACACTGTTGCCGAACATCGCAGCCACTTCGCCGAGGCGGTGGACGATCTCGAGCGCCTGCAGGCGAGCTCTGGCCGCAAGCTGCTGTGGGGCACCGCGAACCTGTTCGGCAACCCGCGCTTTGCCGCGGGCGGCGCGACCAATCCCGATCCGGAGGTGTTCGCCTTCGGCGCGATGCAGGTGCGCGATGCGCTCGAAGCGACGCACCGGCTGGGCGGCGCGAACTATGTGCTGTGGGGCGGACGCGAAGGCTATGAGACCCTGCTCAACACCAATCTAGGGCGCGAACTCGACAATCTGGGACGCTTCCTCAACCTGGTGGTCGAGCACAAGCACAAGATCGGTTTCGACGGCACCATCCTGATCGAACCCAAGCCGCACGAGCCGACCAAGCACCAATATGATTTCGATAGCGCCACCGTTTACGGCTTTCTGAAGCGCTATGGGCTGGAGAACGAGGTCAAGGTCAACATCGAGGCCAACCACGCGACGCTCGCCGGGCACACGTTCGAGCACGAGATCGCGATGGCGAGTGCGCTCGGCATTTTCGGGTCGATCGACGCCAACCGCGGCGATCACCAGAATGGCTGGGATACCGACCAGTTCCCCAATTCGGTCGAGGAACTGACCCTGGCGATGGTCGAGATCCTGCGCGCGGGCGGCTTCACCACCGGCGGCTTCAACTTCGATGCCAAGGTGCGTCGCCAGTCGATGGACGCAGTCGACCTGTTCTATGGCCATATCGGCGGCATCGACACCGTGGCGCGGGGGCTGCTCAATGCCGCAGCGCTGATCGAGGATGGCCGGATCGATGCGATCAAGGCCGAACGCTATGCCGGATGGGACGGCGAATTCGGCCAGAAGCTGGCCGGGCTCGATCTCGCCGGAATTGCCGACCTTGCGGTCAGCAGCAACCTTGATCCCAAGCCGCGCTCGGGCCGCCAGGAGCGGATCGAGAATCTGATCAACCGCTTCATCTGAAGCGACAGAGGTTCACATCGGGATAGGGCCCGCGCTTGAGAACGGGCGCGGGAAACCCTATTATGTCTGAGTAATTCAATTTTTCGGAGATATGGTGATGATTGATGGTGCGATGCTTGTCGGCAGCGAGGCACGCCAGGCGGCAGCCCGTTTCCAGAGCCATGATCCGGCCAGCGGGCAGGCGCTGACGCCCGATTTTTCGTCCGCCACCGCCGAGGATGTGGCCCAGGCCTGTGCGCTGGCCGCAGGGGCCGCACCCGCCTTTGGCGCAACCGATCCGGAAAGCCGCGCGCTGTTCCTGGAAACGGTCGCGAGCGAGATCGAGGCGATCGGCGATGATCTGATCGTCCGTGCGATGCAGGAAAGCGGGCTGCCGCGCGCTCGGCTGGAAGGGGAGCGCGGACGCACCACTGGTCAGCTCAGGCTGTTCGCCAAGGTCGTGCGCCAGGGCGACTGGCTGGATGCGACGATCGATCCGGCGATGCCCGATCGCGCGCCGCTGCCCCGGCCAGACCTGCGCCGCATGAACATCGCGGTCGGCCCGGTCGCGGTGTTCGGAGCCTCGAACTTCCCGCTCGCCTTCTCGGTCGCTGGCGGTGATACCGCCTCGGCGCTGGCCGCGGGCTGCCCGGTGGTGGTCAAGGGCCACCCGGCGCATCCCGGCACCGGCGAACTGGTCGCGCGCGCGATCCAGCGTGCGGTAGCGGCCTGCGGCATGCCGGAAGGGACGTTCTCGTACCTGCCGGGCGAGACCAATGCATTGGGCGAGGCCCTGGTCGCCGATCCGCGCATCAAGGCGGTCGGCTTTACCGGGTCGCGCGGCGGCGGGCTGGCGCTGATGCGCATTGCCGCAGCCCGCAACGAACCGATCCCGGTCTTTGCCGAAATGTCGAGCATCAACCCGGTCATCCTGATGCCGGGCGCGCTGGCGGCGCGCGGCCGCGCGCTGGCCGAAGGCTTCGTCCAGTCGCTGACCATGGGCGCCGGGCAGTTCTGCACCAATCCCGGGCTGGTGATTGCGGTCGAGGGCGCCGATCTGGACGCCTTCGTGGCCGCGGCAGCCGAGGTGATGCAGGGCAGCGCGCCGCAGACCATGCTGTCACCGTCGATCCACGACAATTTTGCCAAAGGTGTGTCCGCGCTGGCAGGCCATGCGGCGGTGGAGACCATCGCGCGCGGCCAGAGCGAGACCGGCGCCAACCAGGCGGTCGCCGCCTTGTTCCAGACCAGCGCGCAACAGTTCCTCGCCGATGTCGCGCTGAGCCATGAGGTGTTCGGGTCGTCGTCGGTCATCGTGCGCTGCCAGGATCTGGGCGAGGTGGCCAAGGTCATCGCCAGCCTGGAAGGTCAGCTGACCGCCACGCTGCAGCTCGATGACGGAGATGTCGAAGCGGCACGCGCGCTGCTGCCGGTGCTGGCCGACCGGGTCGGGCGGGTGCTCGCCAACGGCTGGCCGACCGGGGTCGAGGTGGCGCATGCGATGGTGCATGGCGGACCATTCCCCGCGACCAGCGATGGCCGCACGACATCGGTGGGCACGCTCGCGATCCACCGGTTCCTGCGCCCCGTGGCGTTCCAGAACCTGCCCGCAGCGCTGCTGCCAGCCGGGATTGCCGACGAGAACCCGTGGAGCGTCGCTCGGCGGGTCGATGGTGTGCGCGAAGGCTCGCCGCGGTGATCGCCAGCCTGATCCAGTTCAGCGACGGCGCACGCGGGGTCGCTGCACTCCGCGATGGCATCGCCTATCGGGTCACGGGCGCAGAGACCACGCTGGCGCTGGCGCAAGCGGCGCTGGCGGCGGGGTCCAGCCTCGCCGACCATGTCGCCGACCGGCTCGGCGACCCGATCGATCTGGCGACCGTCCAGCTGCTGTGCCCGATCGATCATCCCGATGCCGCGCATGTCCTGGTCAGCGGCACTGGCCTCACGCATCTGGGATCGGCCGAGGGGCGCGATGCGATGCACCGCGCGGCGCAGGCGAACCCCGATCCCACCGATTCGATGAAGATGTTCCTGATGGGCGTCGAAGGCGGCAAGCCTGCCGACGGAGAAGTGGGGGCGCAGCCCGAATGGTTCTACAAGGGCGACGGATCGATCCTGGCCGCCCCCGGCGCACCGCTGGAGATGCCGGCCTTCGCGCTCGACGGTGGGGAAGAGCCTGAAATCGCCGGGATTTACCTGATCGCGCCGGACGGTACGCCGACGCGGATCGGCTATGCGCTGGGCAACGAATTTTCCGACCATGTCACCGAGCGCGGCAACTATCTGTGGCTGGCGCATTCCAAGCTGCGCGCGGCCGCGCTGGGCCCCGAGCTGCTGCTGGGCGAGCTGCCCGCCGATATCCGCGGCACCAGCACGATCTGGCGGCAGGGTCAGGCCGTGTGGCAGAAGCCTTTCGTATCGGGCGAGGCCAACATGTCGCACAGCATCGCCAATCTGGAGCACCACCATTTCAAATATGCGGGCTTCCGCCGCCCCGGCGATGTCCATGTCCACTTTTTCGGGACGGCGACGCTCTCGTTTGCGGATGGTTTCGTGACCCAGCCGGGCGACCGGTTCGAGATTGCAGCCGCCCCGTTCACGCTGCCGGCAAGCAACACCCTTGCTCGGGCGGCGGACGCCCCGGTGACGGTCGCCGCGCTGTGATCCGCATCGGCCTTGTCGGGCTGGGCAAGATCGCGCGCGATCAGCATCTTCCCGCAATCGCAGCGAGCGCCGATTTCGACCTCGCCGCCACTGCCAGCCGCAACGCCTGCGCCGATGGGGTTGCCTCCTATGGCGATCTGGCCGCGATGCTGAAGGCCGAACCCGAAATGCAGGCGGTGGCCTTGTGCCAGCCGCCGCAGGTTCGGCACGCGGCTGCTCGCGCCGCGATCGCGGCAGGAAAGCATGTCTTCCTGGAAAAGCCGCCCGGCGCGACGCTATCCGAGGTCGAGGATCTGGCGCAGGCCGCAAGGCAAGCAGGGGTGACCCTGTTCGCCAGCTGGCATTCGCGCTTTGGCGCAGGCGTCGAGCCCGCGCGGGCCTGGCTGACGGACAAGGCGATCACCGGCATTGCCATCGAATGGAAAGAGGATGTCCGCCAATGGCATCCCGGGCAGGACTGGATCTGGCAGCCCGGGGGCCTGGGCGTATTCGATCCCGGCATCAACGCGCTCTCCATCCTCACCCGGCTGCTGCCTGGCCCGGTCAGGCTGGAAGCGGCGCATCTCGAATTCCCGTCCAATCGCGAAGCACCGATCGCGGCCAGCATGGCGTTGCGCACGTCGGATGGCGCTCCGATCAGCGCGGCGTTCGATTGGCGACAGACCGGTCGGCAGAGCTGGAACATCACGGTGACCACCGATGCGGGGGTGTTGCTGCTGGCGGACGGCGGCAATAGGCTCGCCATCGATGGCATCGCGCAGCCGTTGCCAGGCGAGGCCGAATACCCTTCGCTTTACGCCCAATTTGCTTCCCTGATCCGCGACCGGCGCAGCGATGTGGATGTCAGTCCGCTGCGTCTGGTTGCCGATGCCTTTCTTACCGGTCGGCGTTCGTCTACGGATGCGTTTCACGACTGAACGAAAGGCAGGGGGATCATGGATGACGCGCGCAGCGCATCGCCTCGCATCCACGGGGCGATCGCCCATGATATCGGTGTCGAGATCGTCGGCGGTCTGCGCAAGCCCGGCGATGTCTTCGGCGGCGAGATCGAGGCCAGCGTGGCGCTGGGCATTTCGCGCACCGCCTATCGCGAGGCGATCCGCATCCTCGCCGCCAAGGGGCTGGTGGAAAGCCGACCCAAGGCGGGCACCCGGGTCACCGCCCGCCATCGCTGGAATCTGCTCGATCCTGATGTGCTCGCCTGGACCTTCGAAGGCGAGCCCGACCCGGTGTTCATCCTCGACCTGTTCGAACTGCGCAGCGTGATCGAGCCTGCGGCTGCGGCCTTTGCCGCGCGCCGCCGGACGCAGGACCATCTCGATGACATGCGCTCGGCGCTCGACGACATGGGACGGCTGGGGCTGGCGGTGAGCGAGGGGCGCGCCGCCGACCAGAGGTTCCACCGCGCCATCCTTGCCGCAGCCGGCAACGAGGCGCTGGCGGCGCTGGCAAGCTCGGTGGGGGCTGCGGTCAGCTGGACGACCAAGTACAAGCAGCGCACGCGCGCGCTGCCGCGCGATCCGTTGCCCGACCATATCCTGGTCTACGAGGCCATCGCCATGGGCGACGCGGATCGGGCGCACGAGGCGATGGCGCATCTGCTGCATCTGGCACTCGCCGACATGGATTTGCCGCCGCGCGCCTGACCAGCGGTTCCACCGTCGCGGATCAGTGGTTGTCGCGGGGCAGGCCCATGGTCTGCGCAATCCGCTGGAACTTCTCGGCTCCCTCCAGAATCGCGCCGGTGCTCATCTGCCCGACCACCGATCGCTGGATGGCCTGCCACGGGGTCTGCGATGGAGGATAGGGGAAGCCGCCGGCCGCCAGCAGGTCCGCGCGGCGCGCGGCCAGGTCTTCGTCACTGATCAGCACATCGGCGGTTGCCTTGCGCAGGTCGATCCGCACCCGGTCGCCGGTGCGGATCAGCGCCAGACCGCCCATGGCGGCAGCTTCCGGGCTGGCGTTGAGGATCGAGGGCGATCCCGACGTGCCCGATTGCCGCCCGTCGCCAATGCACGGCAACGCGTGCACGCCTTCGGTGATCAGGTAGGCCGGAGGCCGCATGTTGACGACCTCGGCAGATCCCGGATAGCCGATGGGTCCTGCGCCGCGCATGAACAGCAGGGTTTCGGGTGTGATCCCGGTGGCGGGGTCGTCGATCCGGGCGTGATAATCCTCCGGCCCGTCGAACACCACCGCAGGGCCTTCAAAGGCGTCGGGATCATCGGGGTTGGAGAGGTAGCGATCGCGAAATTCGGGCGAGATCACGCTGGTCTTCATCACCGCGGCGTCGAACAGGTTGCCCGACAGCACGATGAACCCGGCATCGTGGACCAAAGGCTGGTCGAAGGGACGGATGACCTTCTCGTCCTCGATGGCGACGCCCCGGCAATTCTCGCCGATCGTGCGACCGTTGACCGTCATGGCATCTTCATGGATCAGCCCCTGCGCGATCAGCTGGCCCACCACTGCAGGGACGCCTCCGGCGCGATAGAAATCTTCGCCCAGATATTCGCCTGCAGGCTGCAGATTGACCAGCAAGGGCACCTGATAGCCTTCGGTCTCCCAGTCCTTGATCGGCAGGTCGACGCCGATATGCCGGGCGATCGCGCTCAGATGGATCGGCGCATTGGTCGATCCGCCGATCGCGCTGTTGACGCGGATGGCATTGTGGAACGCTTCCCGGGTCAGAATGTCGGACGGCTTGATATCCTGCGCCACCATGTCGACGATGCGCTTGCCGGTGCGCCAGGCGACTTCCTGCCGGTCGCGATAAGGGGCAGGGATCGCCGCCGACCCGGGCAGCGACATGCCCAGCACTTCGCACAGCGAGTTCATCGTCGTGGCGGTGCCCATGGTGTTGCAATAGCCGGTCGATGGCGCCGACGAGGCCACCAGCTTGATGAACTGGGCATTGTCGATCTCGCCCGCCGCCAGCATCTGCCGCGCCTTCCAGACGATGGTGCCGGATCCGGTGCGCTCGCCCTTGTGCCAGCCGTTGAGCATCGGCCCGACCGACAGCGCGATCGCGGGAATGTTGACCGTCGCCGCCGCCATCAGCGCGGCCGGCGTGGTCTTGTCGCAGCCGATGGTCAGCACCACGCCATCGAGCGGATAGCCATAGAGCACCTCGACCAGCCCCAGATAGGCGAGGTTGCGGTCCAGCCCCGCGGTCGGCCGCTTGCCGGTCTCCTGGATCGGATGGACGGGAAATTCGATCACGATGCCGCCGGCCTCGCGCACACCTTCGCGCACGCGCTCGGCCAGCACCAGATGGTGGCGGTTGCACGGGCTGAGATCGCTGCCGGTCTGCGCGATGCCGATGATCGGCTTGCCCGACTGCAGCTCCTCCAGGCTGAGTCCGAAGTTGAGATATCGCTCGAGATAGAGCGCCGTCATGTCGATATTGTCGGGATTGTCGAACCATGCACGGCTGCGCAATTTGGGCAGGTTAACGTCGGACATTGGTGGCATGGCTCCAGAAAAAGGACGGTGCCCCTCGGCGCAGCATTCAGCGCGCGACGGACAGGCGGTAGATCATCACGTGCGAATAGGGCTTTGCAGGATCGACCCGCGCGGATGCGAACTGCGGCTTGTTGGGCGCATCGGGAAATTTCTGCGGCTCGAGCGCAATGCCATCGCCCATGCGGTACAGATGGCCAGCTTTGCCGATCACCGTGCCATCGAGGAAATTGCCGGTATAGAGCTGCACGCCCGGATCGGTGGTCAGCACATCCAGCACCCGGCCCGAGACCGGATCTTCCAGCCGCGCCGCCAGCTCCGGCGAGGAGGTAATCCCCTTGTCGAGCGCGAAATTGTGGTCATAGCCGCGTGCATAGACGATCTGCGGGTCGCGCCCGTCGCGAATGCCTTCGTCCAGCGTCCGCGCCGTGCGGAAATCGAAGACCGTTCCGGCAACCGGGCGCAGGGCCCCGGTCGGGATCAGTTGGGGGCTGACCGGAGTGATGGCCTTGGCGGGAATGGTCAGCCGATGCCCCAGTGCACCCCCCGGCGCGCCTTCGCCCGCCAGGTTGAAGATGGCATGATTGGTCATGTTGATCACGGTCGGCTGGTCGGTGGTCGCATCAAACCGGATCGTCAGCGTGCCGGTGTCATCCAGCGTATAGGTCACCTGCGCCTCGACCCGGCCAGGAAAGCCCTGGTCGCCATCGGCACTGGTCAGCGCCAGGGTGACCGACGCCTGCTGGCCCTCGGTCACCGACACGATCCGCCACTGCCGCTTGTCGAAGCCGATTGCGCCGCCGTGCAGGGCATTGCCCTTGTCATTCTGCGAGACCTGGTAGCTCTTGCCATCGATCGCAAAGCGACCGCCATCGATCCGGTTGGCATAGCGGCCCACGGTCACGCCGAAATAGCTCGGCAGACGTTCGTAGTCCGCCGCATCGTCGAACCCCAGCAGCACGTCTGCCAGTTGGCCCTTGCGGTCGGGGGCGGTCAGCGATTGCAGCGTTGCGCCAAAGCTGATGATTCGGGCAGAGACGCGATTGGCACCGGTCAGCGTCACCGCCTCGATCACCGTGCCATCGGCCAGCGTTCCGGCGGGCGCCCGCTCGGCGGTTGCGGCGATGGCGGGATTGCAGGGCAGCAATGCCACGGACAGGAGGGCCAGCGGCCTCAGCATCGTCAATCCCACGTTTCCACTCCCGTCACCGCGCCTCGGATTGACGCCTGTTGTCCGCGTATATACTCAGACAATTAAACCTGCACAAGACCAGGTGACAGGGAGGACACGATCATGCAGCCGACCAATCCAGCCGAACAGGCCGCGGGCAACAGCGCCGCGCGCGCGTCGTACACGCCCGCGCTGGTCCTGCTGGCCAGCCTGTTTTTCATGTGGGGCTTCATCACCGTCATCAACAACACGCTGCTGCCGCACCTGCGCAGCGTGTTCGACCTGAGCTACACGCAGACCACGCTGATCGAATCGGTCTGGTTCATCGCCTATTTCATCGCCTCGATCCCGTCGGCCCGGCTGATCGCGCGGATCGGCTATCAAAAGTCGCTGGTGGCGGGCCTGATGGTCATGGCGGCCGGCGCATTGGGCATGATGCTGGCGGCCAGCCTTCCGTCCTATGCCGTCACGCTGGTCATGCTGTTCGTGATCGCCAGCGGCATCACGCTGCTGCAGGTGGCGGCCAATCCCTATGTTGCGGTGATCGGCCCGGCCAAGTCCGCATCCGCGCGTCTCAACCTGGTGCAGGCAATGAACTCCGCCGGCACGATGTTCGCGCCCCTGTTCGGCGCCTATCTGATCCTGGGCCGGTCCAAGGGCGGTACGGCGCAGGCTGGCACCGTGCTCAGCGAGGCCGAACGCCTGGCCGATGCCCAATCGGTGATCCTGCCGTACGGCCTGGTCGCGCTCGCCTTGGTCGTTCTCGCCGCGGTGATCGCCCGGTTTCCGCTGCCTGCGATGGGGACAGCTGCCGTCCGTGCCTCGGCCGAGCAGCGCAAGACGCTGTCACTGTGGAAGCACCGCAATCTGGTCTGGGGGATTCCTGCGATCTTCATCTATCTGATCGCCGAAATCGGCGTCGCCAACCTGTTCGTCAATTTCGTCAGCCAGCCGCAGATCGCCAATCTGACGCAGGAAGAGGCAGGGCGCTATCTGACGCTGCTGTGGGCGGGGATGATGGTGGGCAGGTTCGCCGGCTCGGGCCTGATGCAGCGATTCGCCGCCGAGTCGGTGCTGGCGGTGTTCAGCATCGGGGCGCTGGTGGTGATGCTGGTAACGTTATTCACGACAGGGCCGATGGCGATGTGGACGTTGATCCTGGTCGGGCTGTTCCATTCGATCATGTTCCCCACCATTTTCACGCTGGGAATCCGCGGATTGGGGCCGCTGACGGAGGAAGGCTCGGGCCTGCTCATCATGGCCATCGCGGGCGGTGCGCTGGTGGTCGTGCAGGGCTGGATTGCCGATATCTACGGGCTTCAGGCCTCGTTCCTGCTGACCGTGGCGTGCGAGTTGTACGTCCTTTTCTATGCTTTGTGGGGCTGTCGTGTCGATGAGGATGCGACATCCTCTTGACACAAATAACTCCGAGTATTACCCATGCACTTGATAGCGCTACCATAGCGCGGACCGTTGGCACCAAGCCAAGGCCAAACAGGGGAGGATATTTATGGTTTCTCGTATCGATGTATTGCGTCGCGGGCTTCTGGGTGCGGTCGCCGCTTCCGGGCTGATGCTGCCCAGCTTTGCCATGGCCCAGACCACGGGCGGTCCTGCCGCTCCGGCCGCTGAAGACACCGCCGAACCCGAATCGTCCGAAGAGGTCAGCAGCGAAGCTGCCGGCGAGATCGTCGTCACCGGCTTCCGCGCCTCGCTGGAAAGCCAGACGCTCGCCAAGCGCAATTCGGTCGGCTTTACCGATTCGATCTTCGCCGAAGACATCGGCAAGTTTCCAGACACCAACATCGCTGAATCGCTGAACCGCATCCCCGGCATCACCATTGGCCGCGAAGTCACCGGCGAAGGTTCGTCGGTTGCCATCCGCGGCCTCGGCACCAACTTCACCCGCGTGCTGCTCAACGGCACCCCGGTCGCCATCGCGTCGGTACGCTTCGATGCGCAGAGCACCAACCGCGAGGTCGATCTCGATCTGATCCCGACCGAACTGTTCACCCAGCTCACCGTCAGCAAGTCGCCGAGCGCCAGCGTGCTCGAAGGCGGCGCGGCCGGTACCGTCAACCTGCGCGCGGCGCGTCCGTTCGACAATCCCAAGCCCTACATCAGCTATGGTCTGCAGGGATCGAAGGTCAGCGGCGCGGACAAATGGGGCTATCGCGGCCATCTGGTGGCCAGCGCGACCTTTGGCGATTTCGGTATCCTGGTCGGCGGCGCGGCTGTCCGCAACCAGTTCAATGTCGATGGCTATGAAACGATCGGCTTCACCAACCCCAATCTGACCGCAGCCCAGCGCACCAGCGGCACGCGCAATGCCACCGGCGGCGGCAACTTCACCATTCCGGCCACTGTGCCTTCGCGGGCCGGCAACGGCCTGACCCCCGGCGCGGTGATCGATCAGGCCTTCCTGCTGCGCAACAACCCCGGCGCGACGATCGACCAGATCGACAACGGCATCATTCCCCGTCTCAGCCGTCCGCGCGCCGAAGAAGGCTATCGCCAGCGCTACAACGGCCTGGTGTCGCTCGAATGGCGCCCCAGCGACAATTTCAATTTCTACGTCGACGGCATGTACGCCCAGCGCGATACCGAATTCACGCGCCGGGCGATGAACTGGGTCGGACGCAACGGCGCCGTCATCCCGCTCAACACCACCTATGACAAGACCGATTGCGCCGCTGGCTGCACCGTCACCGGCGGTACCTATGCCAACGCGCAGTTCTTCCTGGAATATCGTCCCTACAAGGACACCCAGGACTATTACGGCATCAACCCCGGTATCGAGTTCAAGCTGAACGACTGGATCAAGGGTGACCTGCAGGCGAACTATACCAAGAGCAACTTCCGCCGCGAAAGCCCGACCTTCCTGGTGATCACCCCGCCCAACAGCGGCGCGACGGTGACCTACAAGAACGGCGGCGGCATCCCTGAAGTCACGTCGAGCATCGATCTCAACAACCCTGCCAATTTCGGCTGGGATGGCGGCGGCCGCGTCAACCTCAATGGTGAAGAGCGCGAGACCGAAACCAAGGGCGTGCGCGGCAGCCTGCTGTTCGGTGATGAAACCCGGTTCAGCGTCCGCGTCGGCGCGGCCTATGACGACACCAAGCGTCGCATCACCCCGTTCGACAACACCGCGCTGTGGCAGAACGCGATCTGCGGCAACGGACCCAACATCACCCTGCTCGCCCCCAACAGCGCGACGACGCCGTGTACCGGTCTCAACCAGCCGGGCACCGCAACCCCGGCAGGCTTCCCGACCTTCCCCGGCTATGGCACCAACTTCACGGCCGGTGGCCAGCCGATCCGCTATGCCGGTTCGCTGATCCCGACGGCGGCGGTGCCCAGCTATCTGCGCCCCGGCGACAATGGCTATATCGATGTCGACTGGGATCGCGTGCGGCGCGACACCAATTATGATGCGCTGCTCGCGGGTGCGACCGAAACCGGATCGGGCAGCAGCGGTGCCAATGGCGGTCTGATCCGCGAGAAGGTGACCGGTGCGTTCGTCGAAGGCAACGGCATCTTCGAAATGGGCGACAACACCCTGCGGCTGAACGGCGGCGTGCGGTATGTGCGTACCGAACAGATCGTCGGTGGCCGGGTGAGCATTCCCGATCCGCGCAACAACCCCGCCGGCGCACCGCCGGTGGCCGATGGCGGTCGCTTCCCCAACACCATCGTGTTCCCGACTTCGAACACGCGCTACTCGAACTTCCTGCCCTCGCTGAGCGCAGCGTTCGACATCGGCCAGACGGCGGTGGTGCGTGCTTCGGTCTCGCGGACCATGACCCGGCCCGATCCCAATGCGCTGCTTCCCGGTGCCAGCTTCGTGCAGCCTTCGGCCGATATCGGCACCGTCGGCAACAACGCGCTCGATCCGTTCATCTCGGACAATATCGATCTGGGCTTTGAACTGTATACCGGCGGGGAAGGCGTGATCGCCTTTGCAGCGTTCCGCAAGTCGATCACCGGCTTCACCGTCAACGGCCTGACCAACGTGCCCTTCTCGTTCTTCGAACAGTTCGGCATCAACGTCGACTCGCTGACCCAGGCCCAGCGCGAAGCGCTGGCCGCCCGGGCCCAGCCGGGCCAGGCACTGCGCGATGTCGCCGTGGTGGTGCAGCAGCAGGTCAATGCCGACGGCAAGCTCAAGGTCAACGGTCTGGAATTCCAGATCACCCAGCCGCTCGACTTCATCACGAAGTATATCGGCGTCACCGGCTTCGGCTTCCAGGGCAACCTGACGCTGATCGACCAGAAGGGTGAAGGCACCGGCGCTCCGGCCGTGGCTATCGGCGTTGCACCGACGACCTACACCGCGACCGGCTATTACGACAAGAACGGCATCTCGGCGCGCCTGACCTATGTCTACAACGAAGGTTCGCAGGGGTCGAACCCCAACCAGAACGGCATTCCGCAGGCGGCGATCTTTGGTCGCAGCTACAGCCAGCTGGATTTCTCGGGCAATATCGATCTGGCCCAGGTGTTCGGCAACGATTACCTGCCGACGCTGGTGATCAACGCGATCAACATTACCAAGGAAGCACAGAGCACGTTCTTCCAGTTCCCCAATGCCACCTTCAACGAATACAATCCGGGTCGCACCATTCTGGTAGGCATCCGCGGTCGCTTCTGATCGCATCCCTTTACAACCCAACCTCTCCTCGGACCGGTCGAACCTTCGACCGGTCCCTTTTTTTGGGGCGCAGCACAGGTGCCAACGCCGCGACCTGCGGCACGCGGCCGCTGGTTGCTGACGGAAATGGGAATGGAAGCGAAAGGGCTCAGTCGAAGAGCGAGAGCGGCACCGCGTCTGCCATCGCGCGGAAGCCGGCGGGATTGGGGTGCAGGCCGTCGCCCGTATCATAGGCGGGGTTCAGATAGCCTGGCCGCGCCGGATCACGCAGCGCCGTATCGAGATCGATCACGCTGTCGAACGCGCCCGAAGTGCGGATCCAGGCATTGATCGCCTGCCGGTCGGCCTCGCTCGCGGCATCCGGGCTGTAATATTCGTTGCTCATGAACGGCAGGATCGTCGCGCCATGGACCTTGATGCCGCGGGCATGCGCGCGTGCGATGATCTGCGCATAGGCAGCGGTCACTTGCTCGACTAAGGCGGCATGTTCGGCCGGGGTCGCGGTCTTCTGGCGCGCCAGCGTCCCTATGTCGTTGATCCCTTCAAGCAAGATCAGGTGCCTGATTCCGGGCTGCGCCAGCACGTCGCGCTCCAACCGGGCAACCGCGTTCGGCCCTAATCCGTCGAGCAGCACGCGGTTGCCGCCGATGCCCTGGTTGATCACGGCGGCGCGGCCATTCAGGCGGCGGGCGAGAAAATCGGTCCAGCGGTCGTTGCCATTGGTCGTCGATCCGCGCCCGTCGGTGATCGAATCGCCCAGCACCACCACGCCGTCCTGCGCGGTGCAGCTTGCCACTTCGATGCCCGAGAGCAGATACCAGTGGTCCACCCGCATGGCCTCGGCGAGCCCGGCCGTCCGGGTGGCATCGCCGCGCGCCACATAGGATGTCGCGCGCGATCCGGGATGCGATGTCTGGCCATCGGGGTCGGCGAGCACATGCACGCTGACCGCCAGATCCTGAAACGCGCCGCCCGGCCAGGCGACGGGGTCGCTCAGCCATTCGCCGCCTGGGGGAATGACCGCACCGGCAGCGCCGTGAAAACGCAATGCGTGCAGCGTGGCCGGGTCGATTGCGGCGCTCGCGTTGTCGGCAGAGCGCGCCAGCGTCGCACTGCCGATCCGCAAGGGTGTGGTTCCGAAGACATTGGACAGCCGCACCCTGAGGTGTGTGCCGGCGATGCTGGGGCGCACGATCTGGCGCAAGGTGGCATCGTCGAGCGCGCCATCGGGCAGCGAATTGGCGGCATCGGGCAGCATCTGCGACGATGCCCAGGCTGCCTTCCACGGGCAGGTCGGCAGCGGCGTGTCTGCAGCGCCCGCCAGTGCAGGGGCAGACAGGCTCAGCGCGGTGAGAAGGGTGGTGCCAAGAGCCAGATGCCGGATCATGCCGTGGCCCTGGTCAGGCGCGCAGCGGCCGCAAGCGCGCCTTCCCGTTCCAGCAGCGCAAGCTGATCGGTCAGCTGCGCTACGGTCGCCGCCGGAAGTGTCAGCCCCAGCACGACGAGATAGCCTTCGACACTGCTGGCCTGTGCCAGCCGGTCTGCGGCCGGATCATCCACCGTAAACCCGGTGCCGTCATCGGCCTGGCCGGCCTGCCAGCGCATCCACGCGGCCACGGCCAGCACCAAGGCCGGGCTCTGCTGGCCCGCAGCGGCGCGCTCGGCAAGCGGCTGGATCAGGCGCTGGGGCAGCTTTTGCGAGCCGTCCATTGCGATCTGCCGGGTGCGGTGCTGCAGCGCGGGATTGGCGAAGCGGTGCAACAGAGCGGCGCGATAGGCCGGAATGTCGAGCCCCGCGGGCGGGTCCAGCGTTTGCTGTGCCTCATCCCACAAGGTCTCGATCAGTGCCCGGCCGTCCTCGCGCGCGACAAATTCGTGCACGAACGCATCGCCCGCCAGCCCGCCCAGATAGGCGATCGCCGAATGCGCGCCGTTGAGCAGCCGCAGCTTGGCGTCTTCCCAGGGCGCAACCCGATCGGTCAGCTGGACGCCCAGGCTCGCGAAATCGGGGCGGGGGCCGCAGAACCGGTCCTCGATCACCCATTGGGTGAAGGCCTCGGTCTTGACCATCGCCTGGTCCTCGACACCGATTTCCTGCGCCAGCGCCGCGATATCCTCGTCGGTGGTGGCCGGCACGATCCGGTCGACCATCGTCGCAGGGAACGCCGCATGCGCTGCGATCCAGTCGGCAAGGCCCGCATCGTGCGCGCGCGCCATCGCGATCACCGCGTCGCGCAGCAGCGCGCCATTGTGCGGCAGATTGTCGCACGACAGGATGGTGGGCGGCGCAAGGCCCGCCGTGCGGCGCATCCGCAGACCCGCCACGATCAGGCCGGGCGCAGTGCGCGGAGCATCCAGCGAGGCCAGGTCGTGCGCGATATCGGGGTCGTCGTTCAGCAGGCCGCCGGTGGCGCGGTTGAGCTTGTAACCCTTTTCGGTCACGGTGAGCGTCACCAGATGGGTTTCGGGTGCAGCGATTGCCTGCACCACGCGCTGCGGATCTTCGGGCGCGACCAGCACGTCGAGCACCGATCCGATCACCTGGGCCTGCGATCCTTCTCCGCTGCGGACCAGCAAGGTGTAGAGCCCGTCCTGTGGTACCATCTGATCGCGCACGCCTGCGGATCGGAGCGAGACACCGGTTACCCCCCAGCGCAGATCGCCGGAGGCCAGGGCCGCGTCGAATACCGCAGCCTGGTGTGCGCGGTGGAAGGCACCGATACCCAGATGGACGACACCGCGCTTGACCGCCGAACGGTCATAGCCGGGGCAGACGACATCGCCGGGCACCGTTGCGAGCGTGGTGCGGTTCAGCCTCACAGCCGGTAGGCCGCCTTGGCCAGATCATAGGCCAGTGCGCGCGCGACCTCATGGGCCTCGTCCTCGGGCAGGCGGTGTTCGGCGACCAGCTGCGCCAGCCAGGTGCAGTCCATCCGCCGTGCGACATCGTGGCGGGCAGGGATCGACAGGAACGCGCGGGTATCGTCGTTGAAGCCCACGGTGTTGTAGAAGCCTGCGGTCTCGGTGGTGCGTTCGCGGAAGCGGCGCATGCCTTCGGGGCTGTCGTGGAACCACCACGGCGGCCCCAGTTTCAGCGCCGGGTAATGTCCGGCCAGCGGCGCGAGCTCGCGCGAATAGACGTCTTCGTCGAGCGTGAACAGGATCAGCGTAAGCCGCGGATCGTTGCCATAGGCATCGAGCAGCGGCATCAGCGCGCGGACGAACTCGCCGGGAAGCGGGATGTCGGCGCCCTTGTCGCGTCCGAAGCGCGCCAGCACGGCCGCGTTGTGGCTGCGGTGCACGCCGGGATGCAGCTGCATCACCATGCCATCGCCCAGGCTCATCCGTGCCATTTCGGTCAGCATCTGCGCGCGGAACTGTTCGGCCGACGCGGCATCGGCCCCCGCCATCACCCGCGCATAAAGCGCGGCAGCCTCATCGGCCGAAAGGTTGGCGGTGGCCGCCGAGGGGTGGCCGTGATCGGTCGAGGTGGCCCCCGCCTCGCGGAAGCGCGCACGGTGGAAGCGGTGCGCGGCGAGATAGCCCAGCCAAGTCCCTGCGTCTTCGCCCGCCGAGGTGCAGAACGCCCGGACGTTGTCGGCAAAGCCCTCGGCTTCGGGATCGACCACCGGATCGGGGCGATAGGCGGTCACGACCCGGCCCGACCAGCCGCTTTCGCGGATCGCACGGTGATGATCGAGCGGGTCGAGCGGGCTTTCGGTGGTCGCGATCACCTCGATCCCGAAGCGCTCGAACAATGCGCGCGGGCGGAAGGCATCGGTCTTCAGCGCGGCATCGATGATGTCGTAATAATGGTCGGCGGTGGCAGGCTCCAGGATCACGTCGATCCCGAACACCTCGGCAAACACCCAGTCGAGCCACATCCGCGACGGCGTGCCACGGAACAGGTGATAGTGCTGCGCGAACAGCCGCCAGATCGCCCGCGGATCCTGCGCCGTCGCAGAGCCGTCGACGGTGGGAATGCCGAGCGCGTCCAGCGGCACGCCCTGCGAATAGAGCATGCGAAAGACGTAGTGGTCCGGAACGATCAGCAGGCTCGCCGGATCGCTGAATGGAGCGTTGGTGGCGAACCATTCGGGATCGGTATGGCCGTGCGGGCTGACGATCGGCAGGTCCTTGACCCCGGCATACAGCGCGCGGGCGATGGCGCGCGTTGCGGGATCGGCGGGGAACAGGCGGTCGGGATGCAGGCGGAGAAGTCGAGTCATTGGCTGCTGGCAACTTTCACGGGTTGGTATTTCGGATTGAGCAGGTGGAATACCCCAAGAGCGACCAGATAGGCCATCCCGCACGCGATAAAGAACGGTTCATAGCTTCCCACGCGGTCGAGCAGAACGCCCAGCGACTTGGATGCGATGAAACCGCCACAGGCGCCGGCAAAGCCGCCCAGCCCGATCAGCGTGCCCTGCGCAAAGCGGGGAAACAGGTCTCCCGGCAGCGCGAACAGGTTGGTGGAAAAGCCCTGGTGCGCGGCGCAGGCAAGGCCGATGCAGAAGACTGCGACCCAGATATTGTCCGCCTCGATCGCGAACATGACGGGCAGCGCGAACAGCGCGCACGCGAACATCGCCTGCTTGCGCGCCCGGCCATTGGCGACGCCCTTCTTCAACAGGTGCGAACTGTACCAGCCACCCGCGATCGCGCCGACATCGGCGAGGATATAGATCGCGACCAGCGGCGGGCCGAAATTCTTGAGATCATAGCCGTATTGCTTGTTGAAGAAATCGGGCAGCCAGAACAGGAAGGTCCACCACACCGGATCGATCAGGAAGCGCCCAGCCATATAGGCCCAGGCCTCGCGGTGGCGGAGGACATTGAGAAAGCCGGTGCGCCCGCTGTCGTCCGACGGTTCCGCCTCGATCCACGCGCGCTCTTCTGCGGTCACCTGGGGGTGCTGCGCGGGGTTGCGGTAGAACCGCCACCAGACGAACAGCCAGACCAGGTTGAACAGGCCGGTGACGATGAACGCCCAGCGCCAGTCGAACGCCAGCCCGACGACGATGAACGACACCAGCAGCGGGGTGATGATCGCGCCGACATTGGCACCGGCGTTGAAGATGCCGATGGCGAGCGCGCGTTCCTTCTTCGGGAACCATTGCGAGGCGGCGGCCAGGGCCGAAGGGAAGGTACCGGCCTCGCCCAGCGCCAGCGGGATGCGTGCGATCACGAATCCGGTGGTCGACGTCACCAGCACCTGCGCGAAATGGCCGACCGTCCACAGCCCCATCGCCAGCAGATAGCCCGCGCGCGGGCCGATCCGGTCGATCAGCCAGCCAAAGGCGAGAAATCCGATCCCGTAGCAGACCTGGAAATAGCCCGAGATGTCGCCATAGCCCGAGTTGGTCCAGCCATAGAGCGTTTCGAGCTGCGGCTTGAGCACGCCCAGCACCAGCCGGTCGACATAGGACAGAACCACGGCTGCAAACAGCAGCGCGCAGATGACCCAGCGGATGCGGCCACGCGGCTTTGCAACCGGGGTTGGCGGGGTGCTGGCCAATGGACCGGTTACCAGTTGTACATCGTGCCATCTTCCAGCCGGTTCACCGGCAGGAAGGCGCGGCTGTATTCGTATCCGGCGGCCAGTTCCTCGTCGATATCCACGCCCAGTCCCGGCGCATCCCCCGGATGCATCGCACCATCGGCAAAGGTATAGGCATGCGGGAAGACCGCGTCGGTCTCTGCGGTGTGGCGCATGTATTCCTGCACGCCGAAATTGGGCACCGACAGGTCGAAGTGCAGCGCGGCGGCCATGCACACCGGCGACAAGTCGGTCGCGCCATGGCAGCCGGTGCGGATCTGGTACAGGTCCGCCAGCGAGGCGATGCGGCGCAGGTGCGTGATGCCACCGGCATGCACCACGGTGGCGCGGATATAATCGATCAGCTGGTTCTGGATCAGCTCGCGGCAATCATGGATCGAATTGAAGATCTCGCCCACCGCGAGCGGCGCGGTGGTGTGCTGGCGGATCAGCCTGAACGCCTCCTGGTTCTCGGCAGGGGTCGCATCTTCCAGCCAGAACGGGCGATAGGGCTCCAGATCCTTGCCCAGCCGTCCCGCCTCGATCGGGGTCAGACGGTGGTGGATGTCGTGCAGCAGGTGCACGTCCCAGCCCAGCGCCTCGCGCGCTGCCTTGAACAGTTCGGGCACCACGCGCAGATACTTGCTGGTGTTCCAGACATTCTCGGTCGGCAGGTCGGAATCGGCAGGTTCGTAGAAATAGCGGTCCTTGCTGACGCCATAGGTCGATGCCATTCCGGGCACACCGCACTGCAGCCGGATCGCCTTGTAGCCCTGGGCCTGGTAATCGAGCGCGACCGCGATGGTATCCTCGATCGTCGTGCCATTGGCATGGCCATAGACCATCACGTTCTCGCGGCTCGCCCCGCCGAGCAGCTGATAGACCGGCAGGCCCGCGATCTTGCCCTTGATGTCCCACAAGGCGGTATCGACCGCGGCAATCGCGCTCATCGTCACCGGCCCGCGCCGCCAGTACGCACCCTTGTAGAGATACTGCCATATATCCTCGATCCGATGCGCGTCGCGGCCAATCAGACAGGGAATGACATGATCGGTGAGATAGCTGGCAACCGACAGCTCGCGACCGTTCAGCGTCGCATCGCCAACACCGGTGGTGCCATCGTCGCAGATGATCTTGAGCGTTACGAAATTCCTGCCCGGGCAAGTAATAATGACGCGGGCATCTACGATTTTGGGCATGAATATCCTCAGACGATTTCAAGGGTGACAGTTTGAAGGTTGCGGCTGTCTGGACCGGTCATGATGTCAAACAGGCCAGGCTCGACGACCTCGCGCATCTCATCATTCCAGATCGCAAAGCTCTCCGTATCCAGTGCAACGTTGACCGTTCTGCGCTCGCCGGGATTGAGCGTCAAGCGCTCGAAACCCTTTAGCACCTTGATAGGCTGGGTGACCGAGGCAACCTGATCGCGAACATAGAGCTGCACGACCTCATCGCCTTCGCGCTCCCCCATATTGGTGACATCGACGGAAACAGTAACCGAAGCGCCCTGCCCAATGCGCTCAGATGAAAGCCGGGGCGGGCTGAGTTCAAACCGGGTATAGCTCAGGCCGTGGCCGAAGGGGAAAAGCGGGTCGGTAGTATCGAACAGATAACCGCGCCGCGCCGATGGCTTGGCATCATAGAATACCGGCAACTGGCCGACATGCCGTGCCACAGTGACGGGCAGCTTGCCGCCGGGATTGACATCGCCGAACAGCGCCGCTGCCATCGCATGGCCGCCCTGTTGGCCGAGATACCAGCA
Source organism: Sphingomonas sp. 35-24ZXX (assembly GCF_000786215.1). Classification (GTDB taxonomy): domain Bacteria; phylum Pseudomonadota; class Alphaproteobacteria; order Sphingomonadales; family Sphingomonadaceae; genus Blastomonas. The sequence continues at coordinate 95,069 of NZ_JROG01000010.1, read as the reverse complement.
TTCAAGCATCGCATTGGCCTGATCTGCCACGGTCGGCCAAGAGGGCGGGCGGCCGTTGATCGCGACCACGACGACGGGCTTGCCGGTCGCCTTCATCGCCATGAACAGTTCGTTCTGTTCACCGACAAGATCCAGACTGGTGCGGTCGCCCAGATGGTTCTTGGCAAAGCCCTCGCGACTGGTCTGTTCGGTATCGCCGATCGCCAACAGGATGACGTCGCAGGTGCTGGCGACCTCGGCGGCCTCGGCGATCAGCTGGCGGTTCTTCTCAGGATCGGCGAGCAGGATCTCGTTGGCCGAGCGGTCCTCGCTCTGGGTGATGAACACGCCTTGCGCGAACACGACTTCGGCCTGGTCCTTGAGCCGCGCCTTGACGCCGTCGAGCAGCGACACGGGGTTGGTCGGGATCGACGAATAGCCGCCCAGCCGCGCAACTGCTGCATTGGGCCCGATCACCGCGACGCGCTTGTGTGCGCCGGGCTTCAACGGCAGCGTACCATCGTTGGTGAGCAGCGTGATCGCCTTTTCCGCCGACAGGCGGGCGAGCGCCAGCGCTTCGGCATTGGCGGTGAGCCTGGCGGCGGCCCGCGCATCGGTGGGGGCGGCTTCGAACAGCCCGGCGCGGAACTTGAGCGTCAGCATTCGTCGGCATGCCTGATCGACCAGCGCCAGCGGTACCTTGCCTGCGCGCACCTGATCACCCAGGGTGCGGAAGGCCTCGCCATCGGGCAGATCGCTGTCTACCCCGGCGATCAGCGCCAGCCTGGCCGCTGCGGCCATGTCAGGGGCGATATGGTGGAGCGAGGCGAGTTCGCCGATCGCGGCATAATCGCTGACGATCGCGCCATCGAAGCCCCATTCGCCGCGCAGGATGTCGCCCAGCAGCCAGCGGTTAGCATGGCTCGGTACGCCATCGATCTCGTTGTACGACGGCATCACGGCGGCGATGCCGGTCTTGGCGACCACCTTGCGGAAGGGCGGGAAGAAGCGTTCGCGCAGTTCGCGCTCGGCAAGCGGGGCAGGGGCGACATTCTCGCCGCTCTCGGGCTGGCCGTGCCCGGTCATGTGCTTGAGCGTCGCGAAGACCTTGCCCGCGCCCAGCACCTTGCTGCGCCCCTGTAGGCCGAGCACCGCGGCCACGCCCATCTCGCCGCACAGATACGGGTCCTCGCCAAAGGTTTCCTCGATCCGGCCCCAGCGCGGGTCGCGCGCGATATCCACCACCGGCGACAGCGCCAGCACGGTGCCGTGCGCGCGCACCTCGCGGCCGATCACTGCGCTCACCTTTTCCATCAGGCCGCGATCGAACGTGCCTGCCAGCGCGATCGCCTGGGGAAAGCTGGTCGCGGTGGGCGCCATATAGCCGTGCAGGCATTCCTCGTGGAACAGCACCGGAATGCCCAGCCGGGTCGATTTCGCCCAGGCCTGCGCCGCATTGACGAAGGCGATCGTGTTGGCAGGCGCGCGCCAGCGACCGGTTCCTTCGGCGGGATTGTTGTTGGCGGTGGCGGCGCCGCCGCGATCGGACGGGCGGGCAATCTGGCCGATGCCGTGCGGATAGGCGGCGGAGGCCTTGGCGGGATCAAAGGCGAGGTCTGCGTCCATCACGTCGCGCTTGGTGCGCGAGAGCGTGACCAGCTGGGCCACCTTCTCGTCGAGCGTCATCCGCGCAAGCAGATCATCGACCCTGAGATCGACAGGCGCGGCAGGATCGCGATAGATTGGGGTGGCGGCGCGTGCCGCAGCGGGCATCATCGCCAGCAAGGATACCGATGCGCTCCAGAAGAACATGTCGCGGCGGCTGATCTTGCCACCGTGTTCCGTTGCCTGCGCCATGTGTCTCTCCCGTCCCGAAAGGCGCAACATTTATATTGATGTTGTCGCTGTGATACCGCTACCATGCACGGCAGAACAAAGGCTTGTCAATGCCGATGCACACCGCCAGCGCGACTTAAGCGGCGCCCAGGGAGAGAGAAAATGAAGCTATTTCACGGTCGGAGCCCGCTTTGGGCGTGCGCAGCGCTGGCCCTGTCGACCCCATCCTTCGCCAATGACGGATACCAGCTGTGGCTGGGCGAACCCCAGGCTGGCGCGGCATCCGCAGCTGTCGAACTGGCAGGTGATTCGCCCACCCTGCGCATCGCGGCCGATGAATTGCGCCGCAGCCTTCCCGCCCTTGGTCAGCCTGTCCTGCTCGCCCGCGCCGATGATGCCAGGCTTGCGGACCTGCGAATCGACGCGAGCAGGCTTGGTGCTGAAGGCTACCGCGTGCAGACGGCTATGGTGGCGGGCCGCATGGTCACCCTGGTCACCGGCGCGACCGATACCGCGATCCTTTATGGGGCGTTCGCGCTGTTGCGGCATCTGAACAGCGGCGGCGATGCGGCGAAGATCGACCTTGTCTCCGCACCGCAGACAAAGCTGCGCATCCTCAACCATTGGGACAATCTGGATGGCGTGGTTGAGCGCGGATATTCGGGCCAGTCGCTGTGGGACTGGTGGGTGCTGCCCGACTTCAAGGACCCGCGCTATGCGGATTACGCCCGCGCCAATGCCTCGATCGGCATCAACGGCACGGTGCTCAACAACGTCAATGCCAAGGCCGACAGCCTGACCGCGCCCTATATCGCCAAGGCAGCGGCGCTGGCGGATGTATTCCGCCCCTATGGCATCAAGGTCTATCTGTCGGCGCGCTTTTCGGCGCCGATGGAGATCGGCGGACTGAAGACCGCCGACCCGCGCAATCCCGAGGTTGCAGCATGGTGGAAGGCCAAGGCCGACGAGATCTACCGCGCGATCCCCGATTTCGGCGGCTTTCTGGTCAAGGCGAACAGCGAGGGCCAGCCTGGCCCCCGCGACTATGGCGCAAGCCATGGTGATGGCGCCAACATGCTCGCAGCCGCGGTCAAGCCACATGGCGGGATCGTGATGTGGCGCGCGTTCGTCTATGCGGATACTGACCCCGAGGACCGCGCCAAACAGGCCTATACCGAGTTCAAGCCGCTCGACGGCACCTTTGCCGACAATGTGCTGGTGCAGGTCAAGAACGGCGCGATCGACTTCCAGCCGCGTGAGCCCTTTCACCCGCTGTTCGGCGCAATGCCCAAGACGCCGCTGATTGCCGAGTTCCAGATCACCAAGGAATATCTCGGTTTCGCAACGCACCTCGCCTATCTCGGCCCGATGTTCGAGGAGGTGCTCGACGCACAAACGGGCGTGCGCCGCGGGGAGACGGTGGCGTCGGTGGTGACCGGCAAGGCGGACGGCCATGCGCTCAGCGGAATGGCCGGGGTCGCCAATATCGGCCGCGACCGCGACTGGTCGGGCGGCACCTTCAACCAGGCGAACTGGTATGTCTTCGGGCGGATGGCTTGGGACCCGTCGCTGTCGTCGGAAGCCATCGCGCGCGAATGGTCGGCGCAGACCTATGGCGACGATCCCGTCGTCACCGACACGGTGGTCAAGATGATGATGCGGTCACGCGAGGCGGTGGTCGACTATACCGGCCCGCTGGGGCTGGCGCATCTGTTCGCCACCGGCCATCATTACGGCCCGGGTCCCTGGGTGTCGGACCTGGCGCGACCCGAATGGAACCCGGTCTATTATCACCGCGCCGACAAGCAGGGGATCGGCTTCGATCGCACCCGCACCGGCAGCAACGCGGTCGCGCAATATGCGCCGTCGCTCGCTAGACGCTATGCCGACCCGAAGACCACGCCGGTCGAGGAGCTGCTGTGGTTCCACCACCTGCCGTGGGATTACACGATGCCCGGCGGCAACACGTTATGGGAAGAGATGGTCCGCCGCTATGATCGCGGCGTGGCCGAGGTCGCAGCGATGCGGCAGCAATGGGCGACGCTCAAGCCCCGGATCGATGCCGAGCGCTGGACGAAGACCGACGCGTTCCTGGGCGTGCAGCAGCGCGAGGCGCAGTGGTGGCGTGATGCGAGCCTTGCCTATTGGATGTCGCTCAACGGCCTACCGTTGCCGCAGGGCGCAGCAGCCCCGCAGCATGACCTTGACTGGTACAAGCGGCAGAGCTTTCCGTTCGCGCCCGGCAACCCGAAATAGCGGTCAGCAGCGTTTGCCGGCGGCCCAATCGATCGCGTTGCCGATCAGCCTGCGATGCAGCGGCTCGGCATAGCTTTGCGCCTGATGGCCCAGCGCCGAGAACACCGATCGGCCCTTCGCGACGCAGCGGGTCCAGACGATCGGATGCACCGTGCCCATCCGCTGCTCGGCGGCCGGACGGTAGCTCGCCTCGTCGAGCGTCGCGAGGATGCGCGTGCCCTGGTCGGTTGGCACCTTGTCGAACGCATACCATTCCTCGGTGCGGGTCCATTTGACCGGAATGCCGCGCATTACCCGGTGCCTGGGCTCGGTGACATCGATGTCGCCCTGCTGGAACTGATCGGGCTTCGACGTGTGACCGATGAAGCGCACGCCCAGCAGCGCGTCGCGATACCATGCCCAGTCGTAGGTGTGGTCACCGCCCGCGCCGTGGAGCAGCACCACTCCGCCACCCTTTTCCACCCAATCGCGAAACGCTTTGCGCTGCGCATCGGTGAAGATGTTGCCGCTGTTCGAATTGAGCACGACAACGCGGAATTTCGCCAGATCGCGCGGATTCATGATCGCGGCATTCTCTGTCGCGAACACGTCGCGCCCGCCTTGTCTGACGATGTCCTGCACCGCCTGCGTGGCGGCGACGATCTGCTCGTCGTCGCGAAACCCGTTGGTCTTGGACAGCACCATTACCGCACCGCGCTTGAGGGGCGGCAGCGGCGGCGCGACCTCGTCCATCACCGGTGTCGGCCAGTATTTGGGGTTCTTGACATAGGGCGCCTGTTGCAGTGCCAGCGCCAGCAGAATCTCGATCATATCTCGCCTTTCCATTTGACTGCGTTTATTGGGCGCTCAACGGCCCATCGATCGAAGGCCAGTCCCGTTCTGAAAGACAGTGCATGAAAGAACCTCGCGGCCCCCGGCGTCAGCGCAATGTCCCGACGATCAGCGATGTGGCGGCGCACGCGGGTGTCTCGCCCATGACGGTGAGCCGGGTGATCAACGGCGAAACCAATGTCCGGCAGGAAACCCGCAGGCGTGTGGAAGAGGCGATTGCCGCGCTCAATTATGCACCCAATGCCGCGGCGCGCACCTTGGCGGGCGGCGATGACATCCGCATCGGCCTGCTGCACTCCAACCCGTCCTTTGCCTATCTCAGCGAGTTTCTGGTTGGCAGCCTCGATCAGGCGAGCCGCAGCAACGTGCATCTGGTCGTCGAAAAGTGCGACGAGGATGGTGGCGGTGCAGCGGCGATCGATCATCTGCTGCGCGGCCGGATCGACGGCGTGGTGCTGCCCCCGCCGCTTTCGGATTCGGTGCCTATCCTGACCGCGCTCGAGGAGCGCGGCATACCGGTTGTCGCCGTGGCCACCGGCCGGGCCCCCGAGTGGGCGCTTTCGGTCAGCATCGACGACCGCCGGGCGGCCGAAGACATGACGCGGCACCTGGTGAAGCTGGGGCATGTGCGCATCGGCTTCATCACCGGCAATCCCAACCAGACCGCAAGTGCCGAGCGGCTCGAAGGCTATCGCACGGCGCTGCGCGAGGCGGGACTGGCGCTGGATACGGATCTGGTCGCCGAGGGCATGTTCACCTATCGCTCGGGCCTGGATGCCGCAGAGCAGCTGCTCGACCAGGCCGATCCGCCCACCGCGATCTTTGCCGCCAATGACGATATGGCAGCGGCGACGGTGGCGATCGCGCATCGCAAGGGGCTGGATGTGCCCGGCGATCTGACGGTGTGCGGTTTCGACGATACCGCGCTGGCGACCACGATCTGGCCAGAGCTGACCACCATCCGCCAGCCGGTGATCGAGATGTCGCGCCAGGCGGTGGAATTGCTGGTGCGCACCATTCGGGGCGGCAAGGCGGAGGATCATGCCGCGCAGCATGTGCTCGCCGATTACACGCTGATCCGCCGGCAGTCCGACGCGGCCCCGCGTCGTCGCCCGACGACGCGCAAGCCGCGCTGACCGCTGGTCCATCAGCCTGCCATGTCTTCCAGTTCGACACCGCGCGTTTCGACCACCATCTTGCGCACGAAGAAGAACGAGATCGCCGCGAAGAAGGCATAGCCCATATAGGTGAAGGCGAGCCCCGGTGATGCGGCCAGCGACGGGAAGCTGACCGAAATCGCGGCATTGGCGATCCATTGCGCAAAGCCCGCCACCGCCAGGCCTGATCCGCGGATCTGGTTGGGGAACATCTCGCCCAGCATCACCCACATGATCGGGCCCCAGCTCAGGTTGAAGAAGATCACGTAGAGGTTCGCGGCGATCAGCGCGATCACGCCATTGTTGCCCGGCAGCGAAACCGCGCCGTCCGCGCCGGTGACCGCAGTCGAGAACGCATAGGCGACGACCGCGAGCGTGACTGCCATGCCGGCAGAGCCGATCAGCAGCAGCGGCTTGCGGCCGATGCGGTCGACCAGCAGGATCGTCGCCAGGCACGCGCCGATCGAGAGCACGCCCGACAGGATGTTGGTCTGCAGCGCGTAATCTTCCGAAAAGCCGACCGCTTCCCACAGCGCCGCACCATAATAGAACACGACGTTGATGCCGACGAACTGCTGGAAGATCGCAAGCCCGATGCCGGTCCAGACGATCGGACGGATCTTGCCCGAGCTCTTGTCGATGAGGTCGGACAGACGTGCGCGGTGATGGTCGGTGGCCAGGCTGCCACGAATTTCGACAACCTTTCGGTCGGCCTCGGCGGTGCCGAACAGGCGTGCCAGCACGGTGTGCGCCTCTGCCTCTCGGCCGCGCGCCATCAGATAGCGCGGGCTTTCCGGGATCACCAGCAGGGCCAGGCCATAGATCGCAGCGGGGATGGCCTGTAGCCAGAACATCCAGCGCCAGGCGGGATAGCCCATCCAGAATTCCGCCGTCGAACCGCCGGCATAGCGGGCGAGCGCGAAGTTGGCGACGAACGCGCCGGTGAGACCGGTGATGATCATCACCTGCTGCACGCTCGACAGTCGGCCGCGGATGTTCGCAGGCGTCACTTCGGAGATATAGACTGGCGAAATGACGCTGGCGGCGCCCACGCCGAGGCCGCCGATGATCCGCGCGATGATGAAGATGATCGATGACGAGGCGGCACCCGCCAGCAGGGCGCTGACGAGGAACAGCACGGCAGATAGCAGCATCACGCCGCGACGGCCGATGCGGTCCGCCATGCGTCCGGCGCCGAAGGCACCGATGGCAGAGCCCACCAGGATCGCGCCGACATTGACGCCGATGCCGAACTTGCCGAGGTCGAACGCGCTTTCCAGCCCCTTCTGGGTGCCGTTGATCACGCCCGAATCATACCCGAACATGAACCCGCCGATGGTCGCCACCGCGACGATCGCGATGATGAACCCGATGTTGACCTGCCCTTCGGCCGTCTCCGCCACAGATGCCATTTTCCCTGCTCCTCCCTATATTTTGGCCGGTACCACCGGCAGGCCGGCAACGCCGGGGTCGAATGCGAACAGATGGCCTGCCAGCGGTTGCGCGTCCAGCGCCGCTGCGTCCAGGCCCTTGCGCGCGGTAGTCGCGTAGGCGGTGTTAAGACCCTCGCCGCCAAAGGCAATCTTGGTGACATTGGCGACGGGGAAACGCACCGTGTGCATCAGCCTGCCTGCCGGGTCGTAGCGCCGCACGCCCCAGCCGCTGTACAGCGCAATCCACAGGCAGCCGTCGGCATCGATCACCGAACCATCGGGATAGCCTGCGCCGTCCTCAATCACGACATGGCGTTCGGGGGTGCCAAGCGTGCCATCAGCGTCGATCTCCACCCGCCAGATCGTCTTGCCCAGCGTGTCTGTATGATAGAGCGTGCGCGCGTCGGCGCTGATCGCAGGGCCATTGGTGATGGCGACGGGCGGCAGGCCGGTATCGCGGCAGGTGCCCGCATCGCAGCGATAGAGCCGCCCGGTCTTGAGCGCCTCGCCATCATCCATGCTGCCGAACCACAACCGCCCGGTCGTATCGGTCGCAGCATCGTTCAGCCGGTTGCCGGGATGATCGGGCTCCGGATCGTGGAGCAGCGCAAACTGGCCGCTGGTAGGATCGAACCGGTGCAGCCCGGTCTTGACCCCTGCGATCATGTCGCCGTTGGCGGTGGGGAGCACCCAGCCGACCTGATCGGTCGCATTCCAGTGCCGGTGAGAGCCATCCCCGGGGGCGTAGCGATGCACGCGCTTGCCCTTGATATCGACGAACCACAGTGCACTGTCATGCCAGACCGGGCCCTCGCCCAGGGTGCACGCCGCAGCCAGCACCGAGGTCACGGTCATGTCAGCGCCACCCGGCATCGATGAAATACTCATGGCCGGTGCACATCCGCGCATCATCCGACGCCAGGAACAGCGCCAGCGCCGCGACATCGTGCGGCTGGATCCGTTCGCTCAGGCACTGGGATGCGACGATCTCCGCCTCGCCTTCGGGGGTATACCACATCTGCTGCCGGGGCGTCTGGACATTGCCCGGGACGATGGTGGTGACGCGGATGTTGTCACGCCCCAGATCGCGCGCCAGCCCGCGGGTCATGCCCTCGATCGCGGCCTTCGCGGTCTGGTACAGCACCAGATCGGGCAGGCCCAGATGCCAGCTGATCGACCCGAAATTGATGATCGCCCCGCCGCCTGCAGCCTGCATCGCGGGAACGACGGCCTGTGCGGTGAAGAACAGGTGACGCAGGTTGGTCGCCATGCGCTCGTCCCAATAGGCCGGGGTCACCTCCATCACGGCATGACGATCGTCATTGGCCGCGTTGTTGAGCAGCACATCGATGCCGCCCAGCTGGTCTATGACCGTATCCATGCAGGCCTTGAGCGCATCGAGGTCGCGCAGGTCGCAGCTGTGATAATGCGTGCCCGGTATCCGGTCTGCCAGTGCCGTTCCGGCATCGTCATCCACATCCAGAAATGCGATCGTCGCGCCCTGGCGTGCAAACTGCTCGACCAGGGCTGCGCCGATGCCGCTCGCGCCTCCGGTGATCAGCACGCGCTTGCCCGCCAGGCTGGGATAGATCGCAGGCTCGGTTCCAGCCTTTACAGCCCCCATCTGTGTCATCATGCCCCCTGCAGCAGGCCGCGCGCGGCCAGATTGTTCATCAGCGCCCCGATCCCCATTTGCCAGGGGGCTGCATCCTTTGACGTGACGACGCGGTTCACCAGCCGGCCCAGCCGGGAGTTCTCGATGGCCACCGTGTCGCCGACCTTGTGGGTAAACCCGCGGCCGGGCTCGTCGCGATCCTCGACCGGCGCGAACAGCGTGCCCATGAACAGCACGAAGCCATCGGGATACTGATGCTCGCTCAGCGTCTGGCGCACCAGATCCAGCGGATCGCGGCTGATCTCGCGCATGTTGCTCTGGCCGTGCAGCACAAAGCCGTCCTCGCCCTGGATCGTCAGCCCGATTTCGGCCTGGCGGACGTCGTCGATCGTGTAGCCCGCGTCGAACAGGCGGACCAGCGGGCCGAGCGCGCACGAGCCGTTGTTGTCCTTGGCCTTGCCCAGCAGCAGCGCCGAGCGGCCCTCGAAATCGCGCAGATTCACGTCATTGCCCAGCGTCGCGCCCACCGGCTGTCCGGCGCTGTTGACCAGCAGGGCGACCTCGGGTTCCGGATTGTTCCAGTGCGAATCGGACCGGATACCGATCTCGGCATCCGCGCCGACCGACGCGAGCACGGGGGCCTTGGTGAACACCTCGGCATCGGGGCCGATGGCGACTTCCAGATATTGCGACCACAGGCCATCCTCGATCAGCGCCGATTTGAGCGCGGCGGCTTCGGGCGATCCGGGAGAGACCGAGCGGATCGAGCCGCCGATGCGCGATTCGAGCCGTTCGCGGATCGCGGCAGCGGCGTTCCAGTCGCCCCGCGCCCGCTCCTCGATCACCCGCTCGATTGCCGAGACCGCAAAGGTGACGCCGCAGGCCTTGACGCACTGCAGATCGACCGGAGCCAGCAGGCGGGTCTCGTCGAGCGAAAAGCGCCCGAGATTGCGTCCGCCCGCGCCGGTGAAATCGCCGCGTTCGACCAAGGCCGAAACGGTCGGTGCCACGTCAGCCATGTCGTAAAGATCGCCGTGCACCACCAGGATGGGGCTGGGCCCTGCATCCGTGAGCATCCGCCCGACGAACACGCCGGTGGTCCAGTCATCGGGCAAAGCCGACCGGTTGTGTTGGGTTACCCCCTCCATATGCAAACCTTCTGTTTTCTGATAGCGCTACCATCACGGTTTTGATGACGATGTCAAGCGCGCAACATGGGGTATGTGTGGAGGGGGCGATTCGGCGCGATAGCGCAGGGATTTCTGCCGCCTCAGGGCGACCCGTTCTTGCCCCAGCCGAACCGGCTGCTGGCCTTTCAGGCGACGTCGCGGCCCATGGCGGGCAGCGCGATGGCTATGCGGAACGCGAACCTCAGGCGGCGCGCTTGCCGGGACGGGTCATGTCACCTTGCCCGGCCAGCAGACCAGCAATGGAAATATCCTCGTCAATCTCGTCCCAATGGATGCCATCGGGGCTGAGAAAAAAGTCTTCCCGTTGTGCTGTCGTGGCGCGCACAAGCCTTGGAAACCACGCCAGGGGAATTCCCAACGTCCGGCCATCTTCCAGCTCAACCCACATCTGCGCGTCATCGAAGCGGACTGATTTGGGGCTAGGAGAAAAAGTCATTCCACGCGTCCTCGAATTCTTCGACATGCTGTTCGACAAGGGTCTGCAATCGGGCAATGGTCCGCGCATCGAAGCCGCGATTATAGGCCAGTTCAACCTGAGGCGACAGCCAGAATTTCAGCGTGGCACCGGGTCGCGACACGTGAATATGCACCGGCTCACGCGGGTCGCCTTCGTTGGCGAAGAAGTGGAAGCGGAAACCTTTATGGCGCAAGACGACTGGCATGGCAGGCTTCGCCCCGATTGGTGTCTTTCCTCAAGGTTCTCAGGCCGCCTGACGCTTGAGCAGACCTGCCGCCCAGGGTCCATGGCGCAAGTTCAAGGCCATTGGGCCAGGCCAGCGGGCCATTGTCGATAAAGGCTTTGGCAAAAGCGTTAGGATCGCGCAGCGGCATGATCAGCGGCGTGTCCTTGCTGCCGAGCAAATCGGCCGCGTCCCAGATGCCCGTCGTGCCATCGGAAAAGCTTAGGCTCAGACGCAGATCGCCGACAGGCTTGCAGCTGGAGAGCTTGATCATCGAAATCTGCTCCGGGTACGAGCTTTACGTATAGCAGATCGACGCCATGCTTACCAATTGGCCATCAGTTTTTGTGAAGGCGCATGATTTATCGCTGTGCAATCCGCTGCATTGTGATTGGCAAAAAACCGCGACAGGGCGATCCCTCGCAATGCGAAACGGTGCGAGACACCCTTGGCAGGCCGCGTAAAAAAAGGGGCGGCGCAAGACCATGATGTCTTTGCGCCGCCCCATAACAGAACTCTTAAAGGCGGTGGTTACTCCGCAGCGATGCCCGCCTGCTTGAACATGTCCTCGCCATCGTCGATCACCGCAGCCTCGTTCGCCGCGCCCTTCTTCTGGCGCTTGTCGAACGCGCTCCATACGTCGTTCCAGTTGCCGCGGGTGGCGCCCTTGGAATATTCGGTGGCGCGGGTTTCGAAGAAGTTGGCGTGTTCGACACCGTTGAGCAGCGGCGCGAGCCACGGCAGCGGGTGGTCCTCGATCATGTACACCGGGGCAAAGCCCAGCTGGCCCAGACGCCAGTCGGCGATGTAGCGGATGTAGCGCTTGATCTCCTTGGCGGTCATGCCGTGGACGGGGCCGTCCTGGAAAGCCAGATCGATGAACGCATCTTCCAGCCGCACCGTCTTCTGGCAGCAGTCGATGATGTCTTCCTTGACGGCCTTGGTGAGGCAGCCGCGCTCGGCGCAGAACGCGTGGAACAGCTTGGTGATGCCCTCGCAGTGCAGGCTTTCGTCGCGCACCGACCAACTGACGATCTGGCCCATGCCCTTCATCTTGTTGAAGCGCGGGAAGTTCATCAGCATCGCGAAGCTGGCGAACAGCTGCAGCCCTTCGGTAAAGCCGCCGAACATCGCCAGCGTGCGCGCGATATCTTCGTCATTGTCGACGCCGAATTCGGACAGATAATCGTGCTTGGCCTTCATTTCCTCATATTCGAGGAACATGCCGTACTCGCTTTCGGGCATGCCGATGGTGTCGAGCAGATGGCTGTAGGCGGCGATGTGCACGGTTTCCATGTTCGAAAACGCGGTCAGCATCATCTTGACCTCGGTCGGCTTGAACACCCGGCCGTAGTTTTCGTGATAGCAGTTCTGCACCTCGACATCGGCCTGGGTGAAGAAGCGGAAGATCTGCGTGAGCAAGGTGCGCTCGTGCTCGGTCAGCTTCTGCGCCCAGTCGCGGCAATCCTCGCCCAGAGGCACTTCCTCGGGCATCCAGTGAATCTGCTGCTGACGCTTCCAGAAATCATAGGCCCAGGGATATTCGAAGGGCTTGTACTGGGTGCGGGCTTCGAGAAGGGACATGTCGGGCTCCTTTGGCCCCGCTCCCATGAGGAGTTGAGGGGCACTGACGGGTTTAAATCTGGTCGGTAAAGATACGGGCGCGGGCCGCCGCAGATGCAGTCCAGTCCCGCCGCATTCCCCGGATCAGGTCCGGGGAACGGGGCAGAAGGTGCATTACTGGCAGGCCAGGCATTCGTCGTAATCCGTCGTTTCGCCCAGCTCGAACTTGGGCGCTTCGATGGTGTTGTCGGCCTCGACGCCGCCGGCAAAGCCTGCGCGCTGGACGGACTTCGAGCGCAGGTAATAGAGCGACTTGATGCCCAGTTCCCATGCGCGGAAGTGCAGCATCAAGAGGTCCCATTTGTCGACATCGGCGGGGATGAACAGGTTCAGCGACTGCGCCTGATCAATATACGGCGTGCGGTCGGCGGCCAGTTCGAGCAGCCAGCGCTGGTCGATCTCGAAGCTGGTCTTGAACGCGTCCTTTTCTTCCGCGCTCAGGAAATCGAGATGCTGGACGCTGCCGCCCTTTTCCAGAATCGTGTTCCACACATTGGTCGAATCCTTCGACTTTTCGCGCAGCAGCTTTTCGAGATACGGGTTCTTGACCACGAAGCTGCCCGAGAGCGTCTTGTGGGTATAGATGTTCGCCGGGATCGGCTCGATGCACGCCGAGGTGCCGCCGCAGATGATCGAGATCGACGCGGTCGGCGCAATCGCCATCTTGCAGCTGAACCGCTCCATCACGCCCTGATCGGCAGCATCCGGGCAGGGGCCGCGTTCCTTGGCGAGCATCATCGAGGCTTCGGAGGCCTTGGCCGCGATATGCTTGAAGATCTTCATGTTCCATGACTTGGCGAGCGCGGATTCAAAGCCGAGACCGCGCGCCTGCAGGAACGAGTGGAAGCCCATCACGCCCATGCCGACCGAACGTTCGCGCATCGCGCTGTAGCGGGCGCGTGCCATTTCGGGCGGGGCGCGGTCGATATAGTCCTGCAGCACGTTGTCGAGGAAGCGCATCACGTCCTCGATGAACAGCTTGTCGTCGTGCCACTGGTCCCAGGTTTCGATGTTGAGCGACGACAGACAGCACACCGCGGTGCGGTCGTTGCCCAGGTGATCGCGGCCCGTGGGCAACGTGATTTCGCTGCACAGGTTCGAGGTCGAGACCTTGAGGCCCAGCTCGCGGTGGTGCGCGGGCATCATGCGGTTCACGGTGTCGTTGAACACGATATAGGGCTCGCCGGTGGCAAGGCGGGTTTCAACGAGCTTCTGGAACAGTGCGCGCGCGTTGACGGTTCCGCGAACGCTGCCATCCTTGGGGCTCTTGAGGTTGAAGTCCGCGCCGTCGCGCACCGCTTCCATGAATTCGTCGGTCAGCAGCACGCCATGGTGCAGGTTCAGCGCCTTGCGGTTGAAGTCGCCGGAGGCCTTGCGGATTTCGAGGAACTCCTCGATTTCCGGGTGCGACACGTCGAGATAGCACGCCGCCGAACCACGCCGCAGCGAGCCTTGGCTGATCGCGAGCGTGAGCGAATCCATCACGCGGACGAACGGAATGATGCCGCTGGTCTTGCCGTTGAGGCCGACCGGCTCGCCGATGCCGCGCACATTGCCCCAATAGGTGCCGATGCCGCCGCCGCGCGAGGCCAGCCAGACGTTCTCGTTCCAGGTGTTGACGATGCCTTCCAGGCTGTCGTCGACGCTGTTGAGATAGCAGCTGATCGGCAGACCGCGACCCGTGCCGCCGTTCGACAGCACCGGGGTGGCGGGCATGAACCACAGCTTAGAGATGTAATCGTACAGCCGCTGGGCGTGCGCCTGATCGTCGGCATAGGCATCGGCGACGCGTGCGAACAGGTCCTGATAGGATTCGCCGGGCAGCAGATAACGGTCTTCCAGCGTTTCCTTACCGAAATCGGTCAGCAGCGCATCGCGGCTGGCGTCGGTCACGACATGGAAGCGGCGTGCCTCGACGGTCTTGCTGTCGCGCACGTCGGCGGGCTGGGCGGCGGCGGCCTGCGTTGCTGCCATCGCGATCAACGCCAGTTCATCGACGCTCGCGGCGCCCGTTGCCACACCCGTGCCGGCCTTTTCGGCTGCGTCCAGTACATCTGCTTCACCCATATCGATTGCGCTACCCTTGGTATCTCTGAAATCCATGACGCCCCCATATTGATCGTTACGTGCGGAGTTTTGTTCCGCAATTGTTCGAGTCGGGGCGCAAGCGTCCCGTATAGCATCTTGTCGGGCTTCGCGGGGGAAAACTTATCCCCAACAGAAGGTCAAAACAGGGTCAAAAACCCTTGACGCGAAGGCCACTGTCTGCCCCCGCGCTGTCTTGTACCCACTGTTCTTGGTATGCCCCAGCCGCGTACCCCACTACCTATAGTGGCGGATCCTGATTCCGACGCAAGAGGGTAAATGGTTAATTTACATCACCATTCGTCGCGTGTGGGATTCCATTCGTCGCACATGGTATACCGTTCACACGGCGCGACGCGCGGTAAAAAGCCGCCCCGAAAAATCGCAAGAGGGCAAATCGCCCTTGCCCACAATTTCCTCTCCACAGACTTGTGCACGGCAATTTGGGGGCTGTGGACAGGTGCCGGCATGGTGGTCATGGCCAGGCCGAAACACATTCCCTTGTGCGTCGGCTTGCGATAGCGTGGCGGGAGCAATAGAGACGGTCGCACTTCATCCGCCAGCGCCTTTGAGAGCGCGTTTCGTACCCGGGGGAATGCCATGACCGTGACCATCAAAGCCGCCGATCTGATCGAAAGCGTCGCCGACGCGCTGCAGTTCATCAGCTATTACCACCCGATGGATTACATCCGTGCGCTGGGCGAGGCTTATGAGGCAGAGCAGTCGCCCGCCGCCAAGGATGCGATCGCGCAGATCCTGACCAACAGCCGGATGTGCGCGGAAGGGCATCGCCCGATCTGCCAGGATACCGGCATCGTCAACGTGTTCGTCAAATGGGGCATGGATTGCCGCCTCGATGATACCTCGCGCTCGCTGCAGGAAATCGTCGACGAGGGCGTGCGCCGGGCGTACCTGCACCCGGACAACAAGCTGCGCGCCTCGGTGCTCGCCGACCCCGCCTTCACCCGCCGCAACACCAAGGACAATACCCCTTGTGTCTTGCATGTCGAAATGGTGCCGGGCCATCACGTGCATGTCGATGTCGCGGCCAAGGGTGGCGGCAGCGAGAACAAGTCGAAGTTCAAGATGATGAACCCCAGCGACAACATCGTCGACTGGGTGCTCGAGATGATCCCGCAGATGGGGGCAGGCTGGTGCCCGCCGGGAATGCTCGGCATCGGCATTGGCGGCACGGCGGAGCACGCGGTGCTGCTCGCCAAGAAGGCGCTGATGGACCCGATCGACATGGGGCCGCTGAAGGCGCGCGGGCCCAAGACCGATGTCGAGGCGATGCGGATCGAGATCTTCGATAAGGTCAACGCATTGGGCATCGGCGCGCAGGGGCTCGGCGGCCTCTCGACCATTCTCGACGTCAAGATCATGGATGCGCCCTGCCATGCTGCGGGCAAGCCGGTGGCGATGATCCCCAATTGCGCTGCGACCCGCCACGCGCATTTCTCGCTCGACGGCTCGGGCCCGGCGTATCTCGAGGCACCCAAGCTCGACGAATGGCCGGACGTCAACTGGACGCCCGACAAGGCCGCGATCCGCGTCGATCTCGATAACCTCACGCCAGAAGTGGTGCAGAGCTGGAAGCAGGGCGACCGGCTGCTGCTCAACGGCAAGATGCTCACCGGGCGTGATGCTGCGCACAAACGGATCCAGGACATGCTGGCCAAGGGCGAACAGCTGCCGGTCGAGTTCCGTGGCCGCGTGATCTATTATGTCGGCCCGGTCGATCCGGTGGGCGAGGAGATCGTCGGCCCCGCCGGCCCCACCACCGCGACGCGGATGGACAAGTTCACCCGCATGATGCTCGAACAGGGCCTGCTCGCGATGGTCGGCAAGGCCGAACGCGGACCCGCCGCGGTCGAGGCGATCCGCGACCACAAGAGCGCCTATCTGATGGCGGTCGGCGGCGCGGCCTATCTGGTCGCACGTGCGATCAAGGGCTCGGAAGTCGTGGGCTTCCATGATCTGGGGATGGAAGCGATCTACGAGTTCGAGGTCAGCGACTTCCCGGTGACCGTCGCGGTCGACAGCGAAGGCAACAACGTCCACCAGCTCGCGCCGCTGGTGTGGAAGGAGCGGATCGCGAAAGAGGGGCTGTTGCAGGGGGCGTGATGGCGGAGGGGGTGCGCCGCTTTGCGCCCACCCCCGCTCAGGCTGAGTGGACGTTGTAGGTCCGCCGCTGCCCGCCTCTCAATACCCGCCCACGGCCATGCAATTGATGCCGGGAGCCATCGGCACGATCGGCGTCACCGGGACGATCACGCTGCGGCCCGTGCCCGGATTGACGAACGGCAGTTCGCCATCGGGATATTGCACCTGTCCGCGCAATGCGTCGATCTCGGCCTGGCGGCGGCGCAGGTAGAAATCGCGCGCATCGATATACGGATCCTTGCTCTGGGTGCGCAGCGCGTTGAGCTGTTCGTCGATCTGGATCCGCCCCTGCAGCGCGCTCAGCGTCGCGGCGGGAAGCGTGAAATAGGGGTTGTTGAACGGTGCGCCGACCGCGGTCGGCAGCAGCAATCCGTCGATGGTGCCGCCGATGAGATCGCGCACCGTGGTCGGGCCGATCAGCGGCAGGAACAGATAGGCGCCCGGCTCGACGCCATAATAGCCCAGGGTGTTGGCAAAGCCGTTGCGGCGATAGGGCAGCTTGAACGGCTCGCGCTTGGCGACATCGAACAGCCCGCCAATGCCGATGGTGCTGTTGACCGCGAACCGCCCGACGGTTTCCGCCGCCTTGCCGGGCTTCAGCTGCAGCAGAAAGTTCAGCGCGACGATCGGCTCGGTGAGGTTGCGCAGGAAATTGCGCAGGCCGTGGCGGATCGGCTTGGGGATCGCATCCTTGTACGCCATCGCCACCGGGCCGACGAGCGCTTCATCGACATCCTGCACCACCTGAAACGACTGGGCGTTGAGCTGCAGCATGGGATCGCCCGGCTCGGAATCGGGCCGTGCCGTGACGACGATCGCGCCATCCTGCGAAGGTTGTGCGGGGGCGTCTGACGGCGCGATGGGTGCCGTGCCCAGGGGTGGCGTGGCCAGCGGGGCAGCTGCAGCAGGGCAGGGCGGCAGCGTGGTCACCGGCGGCGCATCCACCGTGATCGTCGTCAGCGGCTGCTCGGTGACGGGTACTGGCAGAGGTTCGGTGGCCGCGCCAGCCTGCATCGCAGAAAGGATCAGCGCCAGCGGCAGCGCAGCGAGGCTCATGATGTGGCCGTCGAGAGGGAAACAGGCAGGAAACCGGTCATAGCTGCGTCATGATCCTTGCGCATATCAGGCCCCACCATCGTGGCGCTATTGGCACCGCAGCGGCAAGTCAATGACAAGCGCGTGAAATGACACGCGCGCACGACCGGCACAAGGTGATGCAAGGGCCAAAAAGCCTGTTCCCAGATGTCCCCTGTATGTTCTAAAGCGTGATCCATGCTGCTGTCGCTTGCCATTCGTGACCTGGTGCTGATCGAGGCGCTCGACCTGGATTTCCATCGTGGCCTGGGCGTGCTGACCGGCGAGACCGGCGCGGGCAAGTCGATCCTGCTCGATGCTTTGGGCCTTGCGATGGGCGCGCGCGCCGACAGCGGGCTGGTGCGGCAGGGGGCCGAGCGCGCATTGGTGATCGCCGGGTTCGATATCACCGGCCACCAGGGCGTGGCGGCCATGCTCGACGCCAACGACATTTCGCAGGAGCCGGGCGAGCCGCTGCTGATCCGGCGGCAGGTGCGCGCCGATGGCGGCAGCCGCGCTTTCGTCAACGACCAGCCGGTGTCCGCAGGCCTGCTGCGTGACCTCGGCGTATTGCTGGTCGAAATCCATGGCCAGCATGACGATCGCGGGCTGATCAACCCCAAGGGGCACCGCGATCTGCTCGACAGCTTTGGCCGCTGCGATGTCGCAGGCGTGGCGGCGGCGTGGCGCGGCTGGCAGGCGGCCGAGCGCGCCTATGCCGATGCCAATGCCGCAATCGACACCGCGTTGCGCGACCGCGACCTGCTCGAACACAACCTCGCCGAACTCACCGCGTTCATGCCCCAGCCAGGCGAGGAGGCCGAGCTCGCGGGCGAGCGTGCGGCGATGCAGAAGGGCGAACGGCTGTCGGGCGATCTGTCCGATCTGTTCGAAACCTTCGAAGGGTCCAAGGGTGCGCTCGCGCAGCTGCGCGGCGCGGCGCGCAAGCTCGACCGGATCGCCGAGGAGCATCCGCTGCTCAACGAGGCGCTGGAGGCGCTAGACCGCTCGGTGATCGAGGCGGACGATGCCGAATCCAAGCTGCGCGCGGCAGCCGAAGCGCTGACCTATGATTCGGTGCGGCTCGACGAGATGGAACGCCGCCTGTTCGATCTGCGCGCGCTCGCCCGCAAGCACAATGTGGCAGGCGATGCGCTGCCCGATCTGCTGAAGCAGATGCAGGCAGACTGGGCCGCGCTCGAATCGGGCGGGGCCAACCTCACTGCGCTCGACAAGGCGCGCCACGCCGCAAAGGCCGCCTATGTCGCCGCCGCCGAGGCTTTGAGCGCAGCGCGGGCGAAGGCGGGCAAGGCGCTCGATGCGGCGGTGCAGGGCGAGCTGATCCCGCTCAAGCTCGATGCCGCGCGCTTCCGCACGCTCATCGACCCGCTCGACGAGTCGCGCTGGGGCGCATCGGGCATGGACCATGTCGAGTTCCTGATCTCGACCAACCCCGGCAGCGATTTTGCGCCGCTGATGAAGATTGCCTCGGGCGGCGAGCTCTCGCGCTTCATCCTGGCATTGAAGGTTGCGCTCGCCGAGCAGGGCGGGGCGGAAACGATGATCTTCGACGAGATTGACCGCGGCGTCGGCGGCGCGGTGGCCTCGGCGATCGGCGAGCGGCTGGCACGGCTCGCGCGCACCACGCAGCTGCTCGTCGTCACCCACTCGCCCCAGGTCGCCGCACGCGGCGCGCACCACCTGCTGATCGCCAAGACCTCGGACGGCACCGTTGCGCGCACCGGCGTCCGCCTGCTCGATGACGCCGACCGCAAGGAAGAGATCGCGCGCATGCTCTCCGGCGCGGAAATCACGCCCGAAGCGCGCGCGCAGGCGGACCGGTTGCTGGAGCGGGTGTGATGATGTGGAGAAACATTGTTATTGCGACCGTGTTTTGTGCGATGGTCATCGGACTGACGGTGGCGTTATCGAGCCCTCGGCTGGAGCGAGATGCGGCTGGAGCTGTGGCAGCAGCCATTGCCGAAAATTTTGGCGAATTTGTCAAAGTTGCGCCCCTGACGGGGGCTAGGCGCTCAGAAATTGACTCAGAGACATTGTGCCTCAATGCCAACGGCCAAGTTCAGGTAAAAGATGTGGCTCGTAAACTTGAAACGACCTTCCTCAGAGTTGTTCCAGAAAGTTTCTGCAAAAAGAAGGTTGTTGAAGGCGATTTCGGTATGTTTACGGCTATGACATATTACTACAATGAAAAAGAAATAAAGTCAGCACATCTTAAAATTGCTAAATTTGAATGTTCCTTAGATCGAAAATGTTCAGTAGATATAGATAAACTTGGATCAGGGATGCGATATAATTGTATTCAATCAGGTAAGGGTTGGAAGGTTGTTTCTAGTGATTTGCGTTGGGTTGTATGATCATCTGCTTTCACGGTGATATATGGCAGTTTTGACCGAAGCCGAAGTCGCGATTGAGTTGCAGCGGCTCGCGAAGAAGATCGCGCACCATAACCGGCGCTATCATGCCGAGGATTCGCCGGAGATTTCCGATGCGGATTATGATGCCTTGGTGCGGCGGAACAATGAGCTGGAAGCAGCCTTTCCGCATCTGATCCGCGCCGACAGCCCCAGCCGGATGGTGGGGGCGGCGGTCGAGGCGTCGCCGCTCATGAAGGTGCGGCATGAGCAGCGGATGATGAGCCTCGACAACGGCTTTTCGGATGAGGACATTGCCGAGTTCGTGGCAAGGGTGCGGCGCTATCTGGCACTGCCCGAGGGCGAGATGCTGGCGCTGACCGCCGAGGACAAGATCGACGGGCTGTCACTCTCGCTGCGTTATCAGGATGGCGTGCTGGTGCGCGCGGCGACGCGCGGCGATGGCGAGGTGGGCGAGGATGTCACCGCCAATGTGCGGATGATCGGCGATATTCCGCAGCGGCTGGAGGGGGGCATCATTCCCGCCGTCTTCGAGATCCGCGGCGAAGTCTATATGTCCAAACAGGACTTTACCGCGCTCAATGCTGCGCAGGCGGAGCGGGAGGAGAAGCTGTTCGCCAATCCCCGCAATGCCGCCGCAGGGTCGCTGCGCCAGAAGGACGCCAAGGTCACTGCCGCGCGTCCTTTGCGCTTCCTCGCGCATGGCTGGGGCGTGGCGAGCGAGGTTCCGGGCGATACGCAGCATGCGGTGGTGCAGGCGATCGCCGGCTGGGGCGTTCCGGTCTCGCCGCTGCTGCGACGGTTGGAAAGCCTGGAAGAGCTGCTCGCGCATTATCGCAGCATCGAGGCGCAGCGCGCCGACCTGCCCTATGATATCGACGGCGTGGTCTACAAGGTCGACCGGCTCGACTGGCAGGCGCGGCTGGGCTTTGTCGCCAAGGCGCCGCGCTGGGCTCTCGCCCACAAGTTCCCCGCCGAACGCGCCGAGACGACGCTGCAGGCGATCGACATTCAGGTCGGGCGCACCGGCAAGCTGACCCCGGTGGGCAGGCTGACCCCGGTCACCGTCGGCGGCGTGGTCGTCTCCAACGTCACGCTGCACAATCGCGACGAGATCGCACGGCTGGGCGTGCGCCCCGGCGACCGCGTCGTCGTCCAGCGCGCGGGTGATGTCATCCCGCAGGTGGTCGAGAACCTGACGCGCGATGAACCGCGCGAGCCTTATGCCTTCCCCGACCATTGCCCGGTGTGCGCCAGCGAAGCGGTGGCCGAAGAGGGCGAGGTCGATGTGCGCTGCACCGGCGGGCTGATCTGCGGTGCGCAGAAGCTCGAACGGCTGCGTCACTTCGTCAGCCGCGCCGCGCTCGATATCGATGGGCTGGGCGAGCGGACGATTGCCGAGTTTCTGGAAGCTGGGCTGATCGACCGGCCCGGCGACATCTTCCGCCTGAAGCAGCACCGCGCTGCCATTCTGGCGCGCGAGGGCTGGCAGGAAAAGTCGGTCGACAATCTGCTCGCCAGCATCGAGGCGCGGCGCGGCGCAGACCCCGGGCGGTTCCTGTTCGCGCTGGGCATCCGCCACGTCGGATCGGTCACCGCCAAGGATCTGGTCAAGGCCTTCGGCAGCGCCGAGGCGGTGGGCGCAATCGGGCACCGGCTGGCAGCGGGCGAGGTCGAGGCGGTCGCCGAGGTCACCAGCATCGACGGCATCGGCCCTGCGGTCGCCGAGGCGCTGGGCGATTTCTTCCATGAGCCGCACAATGCCGAACTGTTCGACGACCTGATCGCCGAAGTGCGGCCTGCCGCCTTCGTCTCGACCGCGCGCGAGACCGAATGGAGCGGCAAGACCATCGTGTTCACCGGCAAGCTCGAGACGATGAGCCGCGACGAGGCCAAGGCGCAGGCCGAACGGCTGGGGGCCAAGGCGGCGGGATCGATTTCGGCCAAGACCGATCTGCTGGTCGCAGGGCCGGGCGCAGGATCGAAGCTCAAAAAGGCCGCGGAACTGGGCGTGCGCGTGGTCGATGAGGCCGAATGGGCAGACATCATGCGCTCGGCCTGACCGGCGTGTCGAATCCGTCGCTGCCCGTTCGTCATGGGGATGGAACGCCCGGAAGGTGCGGCGTTCGACCCAAGGAGACACGATGATGCAGTACATGCTGATGATCCACGAAGACGAGAGCGTCTATGCCGGCCCCGATGGCGAGGCGATCCTCGCCGACACGCTCGCCAAGCACATGGCGCTGGCCGAGGCTCTGGTGGCCGCCGGCGTGCCGTTTTCGGGCGAGCGGCTGAAGGGGGCCGCGACCGCGACCACGATCCGCTGGAATTTCGGCGAGCACCAGATCCACGATGGGGCGTTTTCCGAAAGCCACGAGGAGCTCGGCGGCTTCTACATCATCGACGTTGCCGATCTCGACCAGGCGCTGGCATGGGCCAAGCGGATCGCGATTCCCGGCAAGGGCGCGGTCGAGGTGCGGCCGGTCTGGCCGATGGGCGGCCCCGACGCATGAGCCATTCGGGTGGGTTGGGCGAAGCGATCATCGCCGCCCGGCCCGCCGTGGTTGCCGCGCTGGCCGCGCGGTTTCGCGATCTGGATCTCGCCGAGGACGGCTTTGCCGATGCGACCGAGCTGGCGATGCGCACTTTCGCCACCGCACCGCTGCCCGCCAACCTGGCTGGATGGCTGCACGTCGCGGCGCGGCGGCGGATCATCGACCGGTTGCGGCGCGATGTCCGGCTGGCGCAGCTTATCGCCAGCCAGGGGCCCGAACAGGAGGCGGAGGACATGGATGTCATCGCGCTGTTCGACGAGCAGATTCCCGACGAGCGGCTGCGGCTGATCTTCATCTGCTGCCACCCGGCGATCGCACCCGATGCGCGCGCCGCGCTGACTTTGCGCGTGGCGTGCGGTGTGCCCACCGAGCGGATTGCGGCAGCGTTCCTGATGGCGGTGCCCGCGATGTTCCAGCGGCTGACCCGCGCCAAGGCGAAGATCCGCGAGGCGGGGGTGCCGTTCGAGACGCCGCCGCCGCATGCGTGGGGCGAACGGCTGGCTGCGGTCCTGGCGACGCTCGAGATCGGCTATGCCCTGGCCTACCAGGATGCCGCCGGCAGCGAGCCGACCGCCGATCTGGGGCCGGAGGTGCTGCGGCTGGCCACGATGCTGGCAGAGCTGCTGCCTGAGGACCCCGAGGTGCTGGGGCTGGCGGCGATGGTGCAACTGGCCGAATCGCGGCGCGCCGCGCGGGTCGATGACGCGGGGCGCATGATCCCGCTCAGCCAGCAGGATTGCGAACGGTGGGATGACGCGCTGATCGCATCGGCTGCGCAACTGATGCGCCGCGCCGCTGAGGCGGGACGCAGCGGCCCGTATCAGCTGATGGCCGCGATCCATCTCACCCATGCGCGGCGCAAGGGCGAGGGGCAGACCGACTGGCGCGCGATCCTGCAGCTGTACGATCTGCTGCTCGCGGTGCGGCCCGGCACGGTGGTGGCGATTAACCGCGCGATCGCGCTCGGAAAGGTCGAAGGGCCGCATGCCGGGCTTGCCGCTCTGGCGATGCTGGAGGGCGCGGGGCTGGACCGCTATCGGCCCTGGCATGCGGCGCGGGCGCATTGTCTGGCCGAAACCGGCGAGGGGCAGGCCGCAGCAGAGGCCTATCGCCGTGCGCTCGCGCTCAATCCGGCGCGTGCGGAACGCTTGTATCTCGAGGCGCGACTTGGGGAAACCAGCGCATGACATGGTGCTCCGCCGGGGTCCAGGCCCCGATACGCACGCCGATGGCGCGCAGATGGTCGCCGGTCCAGGCGTTGCAGCTGCGGACCAGCGAATAGCGGCCGCGGCCCTCGTAGAACACATCGTCGCCGCCATAGCCCGCAATCGGCGTCGGCACGCCGGACTCGGGCTGCGCAACATCGTTCATCAACCGCGCGGCCAGCTTGCGATAGGCCGCATGGCTGATCACCAGCTTGCGCGCATAAAGGCCCTCGGCGGGCCTTTGCATGTGATAGACATGGATCAGCGTTGCATCGCTGCCGATCGCGGCGCGCGCCATGGTTGCAGGGTTCAGATCCTGCCAGCGCGGGGTCGCGAGGTAGAAATCGCGCTCGCCCCAGCTGATCGCGACATGATCGGTCGCCCCCGTGGCGTGATAGCGCGGATCACGCACATCGGTGGGCGGGAACAGCGCGTGCCAGTCGACACCCTCGGCCTGTGCGGGCAGGATAAAGCCGGTGTGGAAACCGTTGGTCTCGACATAGATGGTGACCCCGTCATCGGGCGCGCGCCACTGCGGATTTGTCCCCCACAGGCCGCCGATCTCGCCCGCAGCAAAGGCCAGACCCGCCACCAGCAGCAGCCAGCCCAGAACGGCGCGGGCCAGCTGCATCAGCGGGTCAGGCGCTCTTCAGCCACCGCACGCCCCGCTTGCGCAGACGCAGCACGGTCCAGTCGCCCAGGTCCAGCCGTTCGGCCAGGCGGAAGCCCTGCGCGCGATAGGCGCGAGCGACCGCGGCCGCCTGGGTGCCGAGCAGTCCGGACAGCACCGCTTGGCCCTGCGGCAGCGTGACTGCGGCGATGTCCGGGGCCAGATCGATCAGCGGGCCGGCCAGGATATTGGCGATCACCAGATCATAAGGCCCGCGGCGCTGCAGATCGGCGTCGTCCAGACCTTCGGCGATGAACATCGCCAGCGCACCGGGGCTCTGCCCCAGCGCCACGCCATTGGTCTCGGCATTTTCGGCGACCGCCGGGCCGCAGACCGGATCGATATCGCTCGCGGTGGCATAGCCGCGCGGCCACAGGTGCATCGCGGCAAAGGCGAGCAATCCGGTGCCGGTGCCGATATCGATATGGCTGCGCACGATATGCCCGCGCCGCTTCATCGAATCGAGCATCATCAGGCACCCGCGCGTGGTGTTGTGGTGCCCCGTGCCGAAGGCAAGGCTCGCCGGGATGCAGAAATTGCGCACACCTGCCTCGGTCGAAGCGGGCATTTCGGGCGTGTGGACGCAAAAGCGCCCGGCGCGGATCGGCTCGAGCCCGGATTGGCTCATCGTCACCCAGTCGGCATCGGGCAGGCGTTCGGGCTTCAGCTTCATGCCATCGGCGCTGGGCACCAGATCGCGCAGCCGCTTGATCCAGCGCGCTTCGGGCTTCTGCGTGAAATAGCCATGGATCGCCCAGCTTCCGGGCTCCTGCGGATCGGCATAGGCATCGACCTCGCTCGCCACCAGGCTGGGGCTGCCGAAGGCGGCATCGTCCAGATCCTCGGCCTCGGTAACCGCCTGCGCTTCGGCCAGCGTGCAGGGAATGGTGACTTTCCAGTTGTCCAACGTCGTTCTTTCTGTGGCCAGTGTTTCTGCCGGGAGTGCTTCCTTTAGAGGCATGGGGCGTAAAATGCCAATCTCGCCATGCCCACCAAAGCTGTTACCTCCCCCTAGCGCACGTAGCTTGCTCCGTTCACGTCGAGGACGGCGCCGGTCATCGAGGGCGGGGCGTCGATGGCGCAGAAGGCGGCCATGGTGGCGACCTCGTCGGGCATGGCGACGCGGCCGAGCGGGATGTCGGCGAGCAGCTTGTCGCCGCCCCGGCTGGAGAGATAATCCTCTGCCATGCCGGTCATGGTGAAGCCGGGGCAGATGGCAAAGGCGTAGATGCCCTGCGCGGCATAGGCGCGGGCGATCGATTTGGTCATTGCCACCATGCCGCCCTTGGATGCCGCATAATGCCAGTGCGCGGGGCTGTCGCCGCGATAGGCGGCGCGGCTGGCGATATTGACGATCCGCCCTTCATTGCCGGTGTCGATAAAGTGCTGCACCGCGAGGCGGCAGAGCTGCGCGCTGGCGGTGAGGTTGATAGTCATCGTCTCGTCCCAGCCCGCCAGCCATTCGGCATCGCCGCGATCGATGGGGTTGGGTACGAAAATGCCGGCGTTGTTGATCAGCACGTCGATCCGCCCGTCGAGCAGCTCGAGTGCCTCGTTCCACAGCCTGCCGGGCCCTCGAAAATCGCTGAAATCGGCGCCGACCAGATCCCATTCCGGGCTGTCGGGGCTGTCATCGGGAAAGTCGCGGCTGGCATGGCCCACGACCCGGTGCCCGGCTTCGTGCAGCACATCGGCGATGGCGCGGCCGATGCCGCGGCTGGAGCCGGTGACGAGAATATTCTGTTCGACGCTGATCATGCGAGCGACCATATCGCGCGCTTTTGCTGTGGTCCACCGCTGGCCGGCGCGCGGCGAGCGAATGGGCTTGCGTCAGGCGCTTTTGGCGAGGCCGACTTCGTGCGCGAAGCGGTTGGACCGGTTGCGCAGCTCGACCAGCTGGTCCTGCAGATGGCTGAAACCGGCGCCCACCTTGTCCATTTCGCTGGCGAGGCCTTCGGTATCCATGCGGATCGTGCCGATGGTGTTCGACATCGAATCGGCTGCCAGCGCGGTCTCGTCGACCGCTGCGGTGATGATGGTGACGGTCTGCGCCTGGATTTCCATGGCCTCGCGGATGCGATCGGCGCTGACCTGGACCTCGCTGACGGTGGCGCGCACCGAATCGTTGGAGGCCACGGTGTCGCGCGTCGCCTGCTGGATCGCGGTAATCTTGTGCGCGATGTCGTCGGTTGCACGTGCGGTCTGGTTGGCAAGGCTCTTGACCTCCTGCGCCACCACCGCAAAGCCACGCCCGGCATCGCCCGCGCGCGCCGCCTCGATCGTGGCGTTGAGCGCCAGCAGGTTGGTCTGCCCTGCAATATCGCGGATCAGGCTGAGGATCGATTCGATCGATTCGGCATGAGTCGATAGCGTCTGGGTGCTCTCCACCGCATGACCCGCTTCGCGCGAGGCGCGCTCGGCCACATCGGCGGCAACTTCCACCTCGCTACGCGCATCCTCGATTGCCCGGATCAGACCGGCCGCGGTCTGCGCCGCCTCGCGCATGGCGATGGCGGACTGCTCGGCAGCGGCGGCCACCTCGGACGAACGGCCCAGCATCTGGCGCGCGGCTTCGGATGCGGCGACCACCTGGCTTTGCAGGCCTGTGCCCAGATGCGATGCCTGTTGCAGATCGCCATCCACCGTCTGCTTGAAGCTGGCGGTTTGCGCGACGCGCACCGCCTGTGCTTCCTGCTGGGTGATCGCACTGATCGCCATGGCCATGATTTCTGCCTCGATCACCATCACCTGGCTGGTGGCGCGACCCAGCTCCATGCGTTGGGCCATGTCGTCGCCCAGCTTTTCCACCATGATCCGCATGGCATAATCGTGCGTGTGGGCCTGTGCCGCCAGCAGTTGCCACATCGGGACACCCAATTTGCGCGCATACAGGGCATGGCTGAACGCCATTTCGACCCATGTCTGACCCGCGAAATTGGCCAGCTTTTCATGCGTGTATCTGCGGCTGGTATCGATATGGCGCCGTCGCAGCGTTTCCAGGTCGCTGGTCTTGCTGGCGAGGTTGGCGATGGAGCAATAATGGTCCCAGAATACCTCTGCGATCGCGTCCTGGCGATCTTCCAGAAGGTCGAGTGCCTTGCGGGTCAGCTGCGGCAGGTCGCCCGACAGATCGAACGCCTCAAGCCGCTTGGTGATCGATAGCTCGTGTATGGTCGATTGATACAACGCCTTGATGGCGGCGTCGCCAGTCCATTCCTTGCTCTGCTCTGCCATGCTGTCCTCGTGCGAACCTGGGGTCTTCGAGCCATCGGCATATGCGGACATGGTTAACGCCGGGTTATCGCTGCGGCAGCCTGCAGCGGATGCTGCGCAGCATGGCGCACCACGCCCGGCACGCACGGCTGCTGGCATAATCAGCAATTGCATCATGTCGGCAATCGGCTAAACAGGCGCGGGACGCAAATTCAGTCGTTAAACATGATCGCATAACCGGGGGATACCATGGCAAAACCATCGGGCAGACCGCTGTCGCCGCACCTTTCCATCTGGCGTTGGGGGCCAGCGATGCTTGTCTCCATCCTGCATCGCGCAACCGGCGATGGCATGGCAGTGCTCGGCGGCATGCTGCTGGTCGGCTGGCTGATGGCGCTCGCCAGCGGGCCTGAAACCTATGCCTGGTTTGTCGGCTGGGCGACCAGCCCGATCGGCTATCTGCTGATGATCGGCCTGTCCTGGGCCTTTTTCCAGCACATGCTGTCTGGCCTCAGGCACTTTGTGCTGGATATCGGTGCCGGCTATGAGGTCGATCGCAACAACCGCTGGGCGGGTCTGCTGCCGGTGCTTGGCATCGCGCTGACCGCAATTTTGTGGGCGATCATCTTTTTCGTCTGACGTTTTGACTTATCTACGCTGAGCGTGGGGCGAGTTCGCCCGCGCGGGGAGACGACCATGGGTAGTGGCACCAGAATTGGCAAGGTTCGCGGTCTGGGATCGGCGAAAACCGGAACGCATCATTGGGTGATGGCGCGCGTGACCGCGGTCAGCAATCTCATCCTGATGCTGTGGTTCATCGCATCGCTGGTCAGCCTGCCTGCGCTCGATCACGACACGGTCACCGCCTGGCTGTCGGCGCCGCTGCCCGCCACCGCGATGATCCTGCTGCTCGTCACCGTGTTCTACCACCTGCGCCTGGGGCTGCAGGTGCTCATCGAAGACTATGTGCATGATCATGGAACCAAGTTCGGCGTGATCCTGCTGCTCAATTTCTATGCCGTTGCCGGGGCTGCCCTCGGCATTTTCGCCGTCGCGCGCATTGCCTTTGCCGGAGCCGCCAGCTGATGTCTGAAGCCTACAAGATCATCGACCATGTATACGACACCGTTGTCGTCGGCGCTGGCGGATCGGGCCTGCGCGCCACCATGGGCAGCGCAGAGGCGGGGCTGAAAACCGCTTGCATCACCAAGGTGTTCCCCACCCGCAGCCACACCGTGGCCGCGCAGGGCGGCATCGCGGCGAGCCTCGGCAACAACTCGCCCGACCACTGGTCGTGGCACATGTACGATACCGTCAAGGGATCGGACTGGCTGGGTGACCAGGACGCGATCGAATACATGGTGCGCGAAGCGCCTGCCGCGGTCTACGAGCTCGAGCACGCGGGCGTGCCGTTCAGCCGCAACGACAATGGCACCATCTACCAGCGCCCGTTCGGTGGCCACATGCAGAACATGGGCGAAGGCCCGCCGGTGCAGCGCACCTGCGCCGCGGCCGACCGCACCGGCCATGCCATGCTGCATGCGCTGTACCAGCAGTCGCTGAAGTATGATTCGGACTTCTTCATCGAATATTTCGCCATCGACCTGATCATGGAAGACGGCGCGTGCCGCGGCGTGATCGCCTTGTGCATGGAAGACGGTTCGATCCACCGCTTCCGCAGCCATGCCGTGGTGCTGGCGACCGGCGGTTCGGGCCGCTGCTATTTCTCCGCCACCTCGGCGCACACCTGCACCGGTGATGGCGGTGCGATGGTGCTGCGTGCAGGCCTCCCGCTGCAGGACATGGAATTCGTCCAGTTCCACCCGACCGGCATTTATGGCGCAGGCGTGCTGATCACCGAAGGCGCGCGCGGCGAGGGCGGCTACCTCACCAACTCCGAAGGCGAGCGCTTCATGGAGCGCTATGCGCCGTCCGCCAAGGATCTGGCCAGCCGTGACGTCGTCAGCCGCTCGATGGCGGCCGAAATCCGCGAAGGCCGCGGCGTCGGCAAGGAAAACGACCATATCTACCTGCACCTCGATCATATCGACGAGAAGGTGCTGGCCGAGCGACTGCCGGGCATCACCGAAACCGGCAAGATCTTCGCCAATGTCGACCTGACCCGCCAGCCGCTGCCGGTGGTGCCGACGGTGCACTACAACATGGGCGGAATTCCCTGCAATTATCACGGCCAGGTCGTCACCATCAAGGATGGCGATCCCGACACCGTGGTTCCAGGCCTCTATGCCGTGGGAGAAGCCGCCTGCGTTTCGGTGCACGGCGCCAACCGCCTCGGCTCCAACTCGCTGATCGATCTCGTGGTGTTCGGCCGCGCGACGGGCCACCACTTGCGCGACACGATCAAGCCGGGCAGCGCGCACAAGGCGCTGCCGAAGGATTCGGCCGACATGTCGCTGGCGCGTCTCGACCATTTCCGCAACGCCAAGGGTGGTTCGCCCACCGCGCAGATCCGCATGGAAATGCAGAAGACGATGCAGAAGCATGCCGCGGTGTTCCGCGACACGCAGTTGCTGTCCGAAGGCACCGCGCTGATGCAGACCGTCAACAAGCGGATGGAAGACGTGCATGTCTCGGATCGCTCGCTGATCTGGAACACCGACCTGATCGAGACGCTGGAACTCGACAACCTGCTGAGCCAGGCCGTGTGCACCATCGAAAGCGCGCACAGCCGCAAGGAAAGCCGCGGCGCGCACATGCACGAGGATTATCCCGAGCGCGACGATGCCAACTTCATGAAGCACACCGTCAGCTGGTTCGAAGGCTGGGGTGGCAAGGGCGGCAAGGTCACCCTCGATTTCCGTCCGGTGCACGAATACACGCTGAGCGACGAGATCGAGTACATCAAGCCCAAGAAGCGGGTGTATTGATCGGATAGATTTGCCGACTGGCAATGAGATAATTCGGGGCAGGTACCGTACGCGGTCCCTGCCCCGAAGCGTTTTTGGTGCCAGGTCAGAGGT
The DNA here is from genome assembly GCF_000786215.1 of Sphingomonas sp. 35-24ZXX. Lineage (GTDB taxonomy): Bacteria > Pseudomonadota > Alphaproteobacteria > Sphingomonadales > Sphingomonadaceae > Blastomonas. The sequence continues at coordinate 64,130 of NZ_JROG01000010.1, read as the reverse complement.
GCTGGCGGATATCCATCCGCTCGTGGAGGATGCGGGCGACCTGCACCGCGTGCTCGTCGACGGTATAGAAGACCAGATGGTGACCGCTTGACAGTTTCCGAAATACCTGGCCGGCGCTGCCTTGGTAAAGAGCGTGACGCATCGGGAATTCTGCCAGCAATTCAATATCGATCCGAAGCGTCGCCAAATAGCGGCGAGCTTGGTCTACGCCCCATTGTTGTTTGGTGTAGATGGCTATGGCTTCCAAGTCGTCTGCAGCAGCGGGACGTAATGTGACCTTATGTGTCACCATTACCGCCGAAATGCCGATCGATAAATCCATCCCAATCGAATGGCTGAGCAGGTCCGCTCTCAAGACCTTCTTTCAAAGCCGCATTCAAGGCGTGGCGCCGTTCGTCGTCCGCAATATAGCGACGCATGGCTTCCCCAACGACTTCGCTGGTCGATCCGAACTCGCCGGATTCAACCTTGCGGCGAGCGAATTCCTGAAAAGGTTCGCCGAGCATGATGGAGATGGGCTTGGTCATTCCAAGATAATACCAAATTTGCGTTATGCGTTCAATCTGGCCGCCGCCCCAACAAAAAACCGGCCGGAAGCATGACGCCTCCAGCCGGTCTTTTAGCATCACAGGCAAGCCCGCGACGCTGGCAGCAAACTGCTATACTCAGTTGTCGCCGGTGATGAAGTCAGGCAGGCCAGCGTCGCCGCCGGTTGCGCCACCTTCGGTGCGGCCGCGACCACGGCCACCGCCGGAACGCTCGCCACCGCGATCACCGCCGCCTGAACGTTCGCCACCACGGCCACCTTCGCGGCCACGTCCGCCATCGCCATCACGACGGGGGCGACGGTCGCCGCGATCACCACGCTCGCGCGGTTCGCGGGCGGGGCGGGTGTCTTCCAGCTCTTCACCGGTTTCCTGATCGACGACGCGCATCGACAGGCGAACCTTGCCGCGCGGATCGATCTCGAGAACCTTGACCTTCACTTCCTGGCCTTCGGTCAGGACGTCGGTCACCTTCTCGACCCGCTCGTTGCGGATTTCCGAAACGTGGACCAGACCGTCCTTGCCGCCCATGAAGTTCACGAACGCGCCGAAATCGACCATGTTCACGACCTTGCCATTGTAGACCTTGCCGACTTCGGCCTCTTCCACAATGCCCAGGATCCACTTCTTCGCAGCTTCGATCTGGTTGACGTCGGACGAGCTGATCTTGATCAGGCCCTCGTCATCGATGTCGACCTTGGCGCCGGTTTCAGCGACGATCTCGCGGATCACCTTGCCGCCGGTGCCGATGACTTCCCGGATCTTCGACTTGTCGATCTGGATGGTCTCGATACGCGGAGCATGCGCCGAAAGCTCGGTGCGGGTGCTGTCGAGCGCCTTGGCCATTTCGCCCAGGATGTGCGCACGGCCTTCCTTGGCCTGTGCCAGCGCCTGCGCCATGATCTCGCGGGTGATGCCGGCGATCTTGATGTCCATCTGCATCGTGGTGATGCCTTCGGACGTGCCAGCCACCTTGAAGTCCATGTCGCCGAGGTGATCTTCATCACCCAGGATGTCCGACAGAACCGCAAATTCGGTGCCTTCGAGGATCAGGCCCATCGCGATGCCCGACACCGGACGCTTGAGCGGAACGCCTGCATCCATCATCGAGAGCGAACCGCCGCACACCGTGGCCATCGACGAGGAGCCGTTGGATTCGGTGATGTCGGACAGGACGCGGATCGTGTAGGGGAACTCGTCCTTGGTCGGCAGCACGGGGTGCAGCGCACGCCATGCCAGCTTGCCATGGCCGACTTCACGACGGCCCGGCGCGCCGAAGCGACCGACTTCGCCAACCGAATAGGGCGGGAAGTTATAGTGCAGCATGAAGCTTTCGTACGACAGGCCGGTGAGGCCGTCGATCATCTGCTCGCTGTCCTTGGTGCCCAGGGTGGTGGTGCAGATCGACTGCGTTTCACCGCGGGTGAACAGCGCCGAACCATGGGTACGCGGCAGGAAGCCGACCATCGCTTCGATCGGACGGATCTGCGTGGTGGTGCGGCCATCGATACGGCTGCCGTCCTTGAGGATGGCACCGCGGACGATTTCCGCTTCCAGCTTCTTCATCAGCTTGCTCGCGGCCATCTGGTCCTGCGGGGTCGCGTCAGAGAAAGCTTCCTTGGCCTTGGCACGGGCAGCGTTCAGCGCATCCGAACGCGCCGACTTGTCGGTCAGCTTGTAGGCGGCGGCGATATCGGCACCGATCAGGTCGCGCAGCTTCTGCTTGGCAGCCGAGAGATCGGCCTGTGCGGCCATTTCCCAGGGGTCCTTCGCAGCCTGTTCGGCCAGCTTGATGATCGCGCCGACAATCTTGCGGCAGGCATCATGCGCGAACTCGACAGCGCCGAGCATGACCTCTTCGGACAGCTCCTTGGCTTCCGATTCGACCATCATCACCGCGTCATGGGTGGCGGCGACAACGAGATCGAGCGAGCCTTCCTTGACCTGCTCCATCGACGGGTTGAGCTGATACTCGCCGTCCTGGTAGCCGACGCGCGCAGCGCCGATCGGGCCCATGAAGGGCACGCCCGACAGGGTCAGCGCAGCGGAAGCTGCGATCATCGCCACGATATCGGGCTCGGATTCGCCGTCGAACGACAGGACCTGTGCGATCACGTTGATTTCGTTGTAGAAACCTTCGGGGAACAGCGGACGGACGGGACGGTCGATCAGGCGGCTGGTCAGCGTTTCCTTTTCGGTCGCGCCGCGCTCACGCTTGAAGAAGCCGCCGGGGATGCGGCCTGCTGCGGAGAATTTTTCCTGATAGTGAACGGTCAGCGGGAAGAAATCCTGGCCTTCCTTCACCGATTTGGCGGCGGTCACGGCGCACAGCACCACGGTTTCGCCATAGGTGGCGAGCACAGCGCCATCGGCCTGACGGGCAATACGGCCCGTTTCGAGCTTGAGGGTCTTTCCGCCCAACTCGATTTCTACAGTCTTTACGTCAAACATGGATTTTCCTTATCGAACCCGATGCGCCCTATTGCGGACCGGGGCCTCTTCAAAGTGCCAGGCTGACCGGCCTGGCGCGGTTCGGGGCTGTTCTGCTGCCCCGGCTGGCCTTGATCCGCCTCATTGCGGAGAAGGTCCGTAGAGTGCCGCGCCCGGCAAATTTCAGGGGCGCGGATAAACGAACGGCCCCGCTGGGGGGCCGTCCGAGAATTCTTATTTGCGAAGACCCAGCTTGGCGATCAGGTCGCTGTAGCGTGCGGCGTCCTTCTTCTTCAGATAGTCCAGCAGCGAGCGGCGCTTGTTGACCATCATCAGCAGGCCGCGACGCGAGTGGTTGTCTTTGTGGTGCGCCTTGAAGTGGTCGGTCAGGTTGTTGATGCGCTCGGTCAGGATGGCAACCTGTACCTCGGGCGAACCGGTGTCGCCGGCCTCGCGCGCATGTTCCTTGATCACTTCTTCCTTGCGCTCTGCGGTAATCGTCATGTGTCTTCGTTCCTCGAACATCTATCCAAAGTTGAAACCGCGCACCACCCGGACCTCCTGGTCCGAAAGCGTCACGAGAGCGAGCGGAGTATCATCACTCCCCCGCGCCCAATAACGCCCATCGTGTGCGGCAATCCCGGTCACGACCTGCCCCATGCGGAGCCGCCTTGCCTGATCGGGAGTGAGGTCTAGAGCCGGGATGTCGTCCAGCCCTGCCTCGAATGGCAAGATTACGTCTTCTGGGGCCGCGCCTTGGCGGATTTCGTCCAGTTTGTCCAGCGAAATCGCCTGGGCGAGCCCGAACGGCCCGGCCTGGGTGCGGCGCAGCATGGTGACATGGCCCACGGTTCCCAGCGCCCGTGCGATGTCGCGCGCAAGGCTGCGGATGTAGGTGCCCTTGGAGACATGGGCGGTCAACGTGACGGAATCGCGTTCCCCTGCCGATGCCGGCGAGACTGTCAAAGCGTGCACCGTCACTGCCCGGCTCGCCAGTTCCACCTCCTCGCCCGCCCGCGCCAGATCATAGGCCCGCTTGCCGTCCACCTTCAGCGCGGAATAGGCAGGCGGCACCTGTTCGATCGGTCCGGTAAACCGCGGCAGCACCGCTTCGATCTGCTCCAGCGTCGGTAGCCCATCGCTGTGCGCGATCGCCTTGCCTTCGATGTCGAGCGTGTCGGTCTCCACCCCGAAGGCGATCGTGAAATCATAGGTCTTGTCGCCGTTGAGCATCTGGCCGGTCAGCTTGGTCGCCTCGCCCAGCGCGATCGGCAGCACGCCGGTTGCCAGCGGGTCGAGCGTACCACCGTGCCCGACCTTGACCTTGCCGAAGCCGCCCTGACGAAAGACGCGCTTGACCGCACTGACCGCGTCGGTCGAACCCATCGCGTAGGGCTTGTCGAGAATGATCCATCCATGCATCTGCGGCCCGTTAGCACTGTTATCAGGCCCCACCAAATGCTCAGGAGGGGGTGGGGGACCGATCGTCACGCAACAGGCCGAACACGCAGGTATCGCGGACATAGCCGGTCCAGGTGATGCGGTTGCGGCGCAGCGTGCCTTCGTGCACCGCGCCCAGCTTGAGCACCGCAGCCTGGCTGCGCAGATTGCGCGAATCGACGCGAAATTCGATCCGGGTGAAGCCGCAGGCGAAGGCATGGGCGATCATCAGCCGCTTCATGCGCGTGTTGACCCCGGCGCTGCCGCGCGCGGTGGGCTCGATATAGCTGCCACCGATCTCGACCACATGGTTGCGCTCGTCGGGGTTGATGTAGCTCGTCATCCCGACCAGCACGTCGCGGTGCAGCACCGCAAAGCGCACCCAGTTGGTGGTGGCGTGGAAGTCTTCCATCGCGCGGTCGAAATGCTCGCCCAGCATCGAGACCGGATAGATTTCCCAGATATCGGTATCGCGCGCACACGCAGCGCGCAGCGGTTCGATGTGATGGTCGGCCAGCGGCTCGAGCCTGACATCACCATCGACCAGAACGGTGCGCAGATCGCTCATGCCATCCGCGCCATGAAATGCTTGCGGCACAAGGCGATATACCGGTCATTGCCGCCGATCTCGGTCTGCGCGCCGGTCTTCACCGCCTGGCCGCTGGCATCGACGCGCAGGTTCATCGTCGCCTTGGCGCCACATTCGCACACCGCCTTCAGCTCGACGAGATGGTCGGCGATGGCGAGCAGCTGCGCGCTGCCTGGGAACAGCTCGGCCTGGAAATCGGTGCGCAGGCCATAGCACAGCACCGGAATCTTGAGCTCGTCGCAGATGCGCGCGCACTGGAACACCTGTGCCTTGGTGAGGAACTGGGCTTCATCGACCAGCACGCAATCGAGCGGAGCAGATGCAAGGTCGAGCGCCACCGCGGCAAAGATGTCGGTGTCGCTCTCGAACAGATGCGCGGGCGCCTGCAAGCCGATGCGCGAGGTGATCTGCCCGGTGCCGAACCGGTCGTCATGCGCCGCCGTCCACAGCATCGCGCGCATCCCGCGCTCGGCATAGTTGAACGCCGCCTGCAGCAGCGTGGACGATTTGCCCGCGTTCATCGAGGCATAGTAGAAATAGAGCTTGGCCATCAGGGTTTGGCGCTCTCACCAACCGTCATGGCGAGAGAGCCATCGGGCTGTGGTTCAAACCTTGCGGCCTCACCGCCACGGATGCCAAGGCTTTTGCGAATGGCGGCGGGAATCGTGACACGGCCGCGAGTCGACATCCTGACCTGGTAAACCTTGTCCGTCATCGCAACCCCCCGCCAGATAGCCCGCAACGGTCACCAAAATAGCGGACTCAATCGTCCTTGCCCAGATCCTGCGCCACCTTGGGCGCGCTCAGCAGCTTGTCGATATGGCTTCCGGTATCGAAGCTGTCATCGGCGAGGAACTTGAGTTTCGCGGCATATTTGGTGCGGACGCGCGAGGCGACCTCCTTCTGGAAGAAGGCGGTATTGGTGCGCAGCGCTTTGAGCACCACCTCCTCGTCCTTGCCGAGCAGCGGTTTGACGAAGACAGTGGCGTGCCGCAGGTCGGGGGACATGCGCACTTCGGTGACCGACACGGTGATGGAGGTCAGCACGTCGTCGTGCACCTCGCCGCGCGCGAGCAGGTCCGACAGCACGTGGCGCACCTGTTCACCCACGCGCAGAACGCGGACCGATCGCCCTTCGGGGCTGGTATCGTTATGCTTGGCCATAATGTCCTTTCACGACACCCCGCCGCCTGCGATCCGGACGGATCATCAGGCGGCGGAGGTCACGAATTACAGGGTGCGGTCGCGCATTTCGACGTCGAACGTCTCGAGGATATCGCCCGGCTTGATGTCGTTCGTATCCTGCAGCACCACGCCGCATTCCAGACCTGCGCGCACTTCGGCAACATCGTCCTTGAAGCGACGGAGCGAGGCGATGACCGTCTTGCTGACGATGACATCGTCGCGCGTGATGCGGGCATAAAGCCCCTTGCGCATGATGCCGTCGGTAACCAGCAGACCGGCCGCCTTATCCTTCTTGCCCGCGGGGAAGATTTCCTTGATCTCCGCACGGCCGACGATGGTTTCGATACGCTCTGGGCCAAGGACCCCTGCCATCTCGCCGCGAATATCGTCGAGCAGGTCATAGATGACGTCGAAATACTTGAACCGAACGCCATCACGCGTCGCCAGCGCCCGTGCCTGCGCGTTGGCGCGGACATTGAAGCCGATGATCGGCGCGTTCGAGGCCTTGGCCAGCGTCACGTCGGACTCGGTGATGGCACCCACGCCAGCGTGCAGCACGCGGGCCTTGATGTCGTCGGTCGAGATCTTGTTGAGCGCGGTAACAATCGCTTCGACCGAACCCTGCACGTCGCCCTTGACCAGCACCGGATATTCCTTGGCACGGTTGGCGGCGAGCGAGGAGAACATCGTGTCGATATTCGCCGGTGCCATCGTCGTGCGCTTTTCGAGCGCCTTCTGGCGGCGGTAATCGGCGACTTCACGCGCACGCTGTTCGTTCTCGACCACGGTCAGCTTGTCGCCCGCAGACGGCACGCCGGTCAGGCCCAGAACTTCGACCGGTTCCGACGGACCGGCAGAATTGACCTGCTTGCCCTTGTCGTTGATCAGCGCACGGACCTTGCCCGACTGTTCGCCGACGACGAAGATGTCACCCTTCTTGAGCGTTCCGCGCTGCACCAGAACGGTGGCCACGGGGCCGCGGCCCTTGTCCAGCTTGGCCTCGATGACGACGGCTTCGGCCGCGCGATCGGGGTTGGCCTTCAGTTCGAGCAGTTCGGCCTGCAGCAGGATCTTGTCGACCAGCCCTTCAAGGTTGATCTTCTTGAGCGCGGAAACTTCCACATCCTGCACTTCACCCGACATCGCTTCCACGATGACCTCGTGCTCGAGCAGGCGTTCGCGGATCTTCTGCGGGTTGGCACCGTCCTTGTCGACCTTGTTGATCGCCACGATCATCGGCACGCCGGCCGCCTTGGTGTGGTTGATCGCCTCGATCGTCTGCGGCATCAGGCCGTCATCGGCCGCCACCACCAGGATGACGATATCGGTGACGTTGGCACCGCGGGCGCGCATCTCGGAGAAGGCCGAGTGGCCCGGGGTGTCGAGGAAGGTGATCTTGTCGCCCGAGGCAACCTGCACCTGATAGGCGCCGATATGCTGGGTGATGCCGCCCGCTTCGCCAGCGACCACATCGGTGCCGCGCAGGGCATCGAGCAGGCTGGTCTTGCCGTGATCGACATGGCCCATGATGGTGACGACCGGCGCACGCGGCGACAGCGTCTCATCGGCATCGACATCGGCGTCATGATCGATTTCCACGTCGGAATCGGACACGCGCGTGATCTTGTGGCCGAATTCCTCGACCAGCAGTTCGGCGGTGTCCTGATCGATCGCCTCGTTGATGGTAACCATCATGCCCAGCTTGAACAGCGACTTGACCAGATCCGAACCCTTTTCCGCCATGCGGTTGGCAAGTTCCTGGATGGTGATCACTTCGGGCACGACGACGTCGCGGACCTGCTTGGGCTGCGCATCGCGGCTCTGGCCCGACATGTGCAGGCGACGTTCCTTGTCGCGCGCGCGCTTGAGCGCGGCGAGGCTGCGTGCACGGGCACCGCCATCGCCTTCGTTCAGCGCCTTGCTGACGGTCAGCTTGCCCGACTGGCGACGGTTGTCGACCACCTTGGCACCGGCCGTCTTCTTCGGCTTGATTTCAGGGCGCGGGGCAGGGGCCACCGGCGTGAAGCGACGCGGTGGCGGCGCAGCGCGGGCTTCCTCGGCGGCGGGCTTGGCCTGCTGCTCGGTTGCAGCTGCAGCAGGTGCCGGCGCGCTGGCTTCGGTCGCGACGGGCGCGTCCGGTGCGGGCTCGGGCGATGCGGCGGGAGCTTCGGCCGGGGCCGGTGCTTCGGCAGCCTTGCGCTGCTCTTCGGCGCGAAGACGGGCTTCCTCGGCAGCGCGCTGCTTTTCCTCGGTCTCGCGGCGACGGGCCTCTTCCAGCGACGACAGGCGTGCTTCTTCGGCTTCGCGCAGCAGGCGTTCCTGCAGCTCGCGACGGCTCGCCATCGTGGTCGGCTGCGGGCGAGGGGCGGGCGGCGGCGGCGGCGGTGCTGCCTCAGGGGCGGGCGTCGGGGCCGGAGCGGGTGCGGGGGCAGGCGCGGCAACGGGCGCTTCGCCCGGCTTGCCGACGAGCTTGCGGCGCTTCACTTCGACCACAACCTTGTTGGTGCGGCCATGGCTGAACGTCTGCTTGACTTCGCCTGCCTCGACAGAACGCTTCAGCCCCAGAGGCTTGCGACCCAGCGTCGGCTTGTTTTCGGTATCTTCACTCATCGAACAGACTCAATCCTCAATAAATACGTCACGTCAGGCGATGTGCTGGCACATCACCGGTCCGCGTGGGGCGATCCACGCACGCCAATGCGCGCTAGATCGTCATGCGGGGGGCAGGTTCAGCCCCCTCCCCTTTGAAATGCAGCAATCGGCCAAGAAACTGGTCAATGCGCGCGGCGGCGCGATGATCGGTCAGCGCAACATGTACCGCGTTGTCGCGCCCCAATGCCACAGACAGGCGGGTGCGGTCTACAGGCAATACTATGCCGCGATTGCCGCTGCCTTCGGTTTCACTTCCCACGCGCCAGGCTTGGTCAAGCTTGCCATTGCCATCGGCAGAAGCGTCGCTCGCATGCAGTAGCATCTCGACCTTGCCGCGCCGCGCCGTCTCGGCGATCCGGTCTGACCCGGTCAGCAGCGTGCCCGACCGTGCTTCCAGCCCCAGCCGGTCGAGCAATGCGCGGGTCAGCGCTTCCTCGATGGCTGCTGGCAGATCGTCGGGAATGGTGACCGGGCCGGTCTTGAACGCGCGGGCGAGCGCGCCCTTGAGTTTCCCCTTGGCGATCGCCTCTTCCAGTTGAGCACGATTGACCCCGATCCACGCGCCGCGCCCGGGCGCCTTGGCGCGCACGTCGGGGGCGACAACGCCATCGGGGCTGATGGCGAGGCGGATCAGATGCGCACGCTCGTCCCGCTCGCCGCTGAGGATACAGCGGCGAATGGGACCTTCTGCGGTGTCGGCAGAGGGGGTAGGCGCGTCGGCTGCTAGATCAGCAACCGTGTCATTGGGAAGTTTCCGCATTCGCGTCCTCCCCAACCGTGTCTTCATCCTCGAACCAGTGCGCGCGGGCCGCCATGATGATCTCGTTGCCCTGCTCTTCGTTCAGGCCATAGGTCGCCAGAACGCCGCCCTTGTCTTCGGGACGCTTGTTCGACGGCGCCGAATTGTCGCGGCGACGCTGTTCGACGCGCTTCTTGGCGATCAGCTCGTCGGTGGCGAGGTCGGCCAGATCGTCGAGCGTCTTGATGCCCGCCTTGCCCAGCGTCACCAGCATCGCTTCGGTGAGATGCGGCAGTTCGGCCAGCGCATCTTCGACGCCCAGGCCGCGACGTTCCTCGCGCGAAGCTTCCTCGCGGCGGTCGAGCGCTTCCTGCGCGCGGTTCTGCAGCTCGGCGGCGAGTTCCTCGTCAAAGCCTTCGATGCTCGAAAGCTCGTCGGGCGAGACGTAAGCCACTTCCTCCAGCTCGCTGAAGCCTTCGGCAACCAGCAGCTGCGAGAGCGTTTCATCGACGTCGAGCTCGTTCTGGAACAGCTCGGAACGCTCGGTGAATTCCTTCTGGCGCTTCTCGCTCGATTCGGCCTCGGTCATGATGTCGATGGCAGAACCGGTCAGCTGGCTGGCCAGACGCACGTTCTGGCCGCGACGGCCGATCGCCAGCGACAGCTGATCGTCGGGAACGACGACTTCGATGCGGCTTTCTTCTTCGTCGATCACCACGCGGCTGACCGTTGCAGGCTGCAGCGCGTTGACCACGAAGGTTGCGGTGTCTTCCGACCAGGGGATGATGTCGATCTTCTCGCCCTGCATTTCCTGCACGACGGCCTGCACGCGGCTGCCCTTCATGCCGACGCAGGCACCAACCGGATCGATGCTGCTGTCATAGCTGATCACGCCGATCTTGGCGCGGCTACCCGGATCGCGCGCAGCGGCCTTGATCTGGATGATGCCGTCGTAGATTTCCGGCACTTCCAGTTCGAACAGCTTGCGCATGAAATCGGGGTGCGCACGGCTGAGGAAGATCTGGGGCCCGCGGTTCTCGCGGCGGACATTGAGGATGATCGCGCGGATGCGGTCACCGACGCGGGCAACTTCGCGCGGGATCTGCTGTTCGCGGCGGATCACGCCTTCGGCGCGGCCCAGGTTGACGATGACATGGCCAAACTCAACCGACTTGACGACGCCGGTGATGATCTCGCCCACGCGGTCCTTGAACTCTTCATGCTGGCGCTCGCGCTCGGCATCGCGAACCTTTTGGAAGATCACCTGCTTGGCGGCCTGCGCATCGATGCGGCCCAGATCAACAGCGGGAAGCGGATCGACGATGAAGTCGCCGACCACGGCACCTGCCTGCAGCTTCTGCGCGGCCTTGACGTCGACCTGCTTGAAATAATCCTCGACCGTCTCGACCACCTCGACGACGCGCCACAGGCGAAGATCGCCGCTGTTGGCGTCCAGCTTGGCGCGAATGTCGTTTTCCGCGCCGTAGCGGGCACGGGCCGCGCGCTGGATCGCCTCTTCCATCGCTTCGAGAACGATGGACTTGTCGATCATCTTTTCGGTCGCCACCGAGTTGGCGATGGCGAGAAGTTCAGCCTTGTTGGCGGAAATGGCGCTGGCCATGGTCAGTCTTCCTGTTCTTCGAGAGCGTCAATTTCTGGGGTTTCGTCGAATTCTTCGATGTCATCCGCGCCGCTGGTATCGAGCGGGCGGGTGGCGGCAATCAGCTTGTTGGTGAGCATCAGCTTGGCACTGATCACATTGGAATGGGGCACAGTGACCGCGCCAGTCTTCTTGTCCTGCACGGTGATCTGATCGCCTTCGAGCGACAGCAGGTCGCCGGTCAGCTGCTTGCGGCCCTGCGCGGGTTCGTGCAGCACCAGCCGGGCTTCATGCCCCAGCCAGTTGCCGAAATCCTTGAGCCGGGTCAGCGGGCGGTCGATGCCGGGCGAGCTGACTTCGAGCCGGTACGATCCGGGCACCGGATCCTTGCCGGCTTCCTCCAGCGCGTCGAACACTTCGGAGATGCGCCGCGACAGGCTGGCGCAATCGTCGATGTTGAGCTGGCCGGTGTCGGGCCGCTCGGCCATGATCTGCAGCGTCCGCTCATCGCCCGCGCCGAAAAGGTGCACGCGCACGAGATCAAAGCCGAGCGCATTGGCTTCGGGTTCGACAAGGGCAGACACGGCGGCAAGGTCAGTCAACAGCGGGCTTTCCGGATAAACAGGTCTCGTGGCGAAATGGCGGCAAAAGCGTTTCGGTGCCGGCCCCTGTTGGCGCCAGCCCGTCAAGCTTCAACAACCATGTCGGGATGGCCTGCATATAGGCGCATGGCCGGCGATACGCAAGCCATATGTGCCGTGCCCGCCGCGCCTCGGTGGCGGTAACCACGGCCGTTAACATGGGTGTCGGGCACCGTCCCGCCCGGGGACGGGCCCAATGCGGTGCTGGCGATTCGCGCGCGGAATGGTTAGCATTTCGTCAATGCCGCGGTGTTGCGGTGACGGACAGGCCAAAAGCGGGAGCGATGGAATCATGAAAAGGCCCAGTGCAAGGCAGATCACCGGCGGCGGTATCCTTGCCGGCATCGGTCTTCTGGTCACCGCCATGCTGACCAGCGCGCCCGGCGATGCCGCCATCCAGTCGTCTGCCCGCCAGGCCTTGCCCGGATCGCAGGCCACGGCCGAAGCGACGCCAGTGCAGACCATCGCGGCGTCGCAGATCACCACGCCCCAGCAGGCGGGCTATGCCATCAAGAGCGTCATGACCATCGATGGTCCGCTGGGGCATGGCAATTACTACTGGGACGAAAGCCGCGCCCCTGCCGAGGGTCCGCTGCTGATCACCGTCGATCTGGAAGCGCAGACGCTGTCGGTCTTTCGCGACGGGCACGAGATTGGCGTGGCGGTGATTCTCTATGGCACGCCGGAAAAGCCGACCCCGCTGGGCGCTTTCCCGATCACCCAGAAGGATGCCGATCACGTCTCCAACCTGTATGACGCGCCGATGCCGTACATGATGCGGCTGACCAACGATGGCGTTGCCATCCACGGCAGCGATGTCGAATGGGGCTATGGTACGCGCGGCTGCATCGGCGTGCCGACCGCCTTTGCCAAGATGCTGTTTGAACAGGTGAAGCTGGGCGACACCGTGATCATCACCAACGGCCAGCGCATCAATGTGGGCGACGCGGTTTCGGGCGTCTGACGCCGCGCATCTGCTGGCCATTCGCTTCATCGCTGGCTAGACACGGTCCATGGATCGTCAACAGGCCGACATATTGACCCGCCAGGGGGTGGACGCCCTGCGCAACGGCGATGCCATGCAGGCCCGCGCGCTGTTCGGCGCGATTGCCGACACCCCGCCGCCGGGCAGCCCGCCGCCCTGGTTTCTGCTGGCCCAAGCGTGCCAGGCGCTGGGCGATCTGGCCGGGCAGGACCACGCGCTGGCCCGGCTGCTGGCCGACGAGCCCCGCCATCTGGGCGGATTGCTGCTGATGGCCGGGTGCAAGGCCGCGCAGGGCGATTCGCGCGCCGCCTCTTCCTTCTACACCACCGCGCTGGCGGTGGCCGATCATGCAGGGCCAGCACAGGTTCCGCCGGGGCTGGTGCCGCTGCTGCAGCAGGCCCAGCACTATCTCGCCCAAGCCAAGGACGAATATGCCGCGTTTCTGACCAGCACCCTGGCGGGGCAGGGCATCACAGCGGCCAGCGTCTCGCCGCGCGTCGACATGGCGCTCGACCTGTTGCTGGGGCGCAGGCAGCTGTACGTGCAGGAGCCGACGAGCTTCTATTTCCCCGGCCTGCCGCAGCGGCAATTCTACGAGGCGCAGGAGTTCGACTGGGCCGAGGAATTCGAGGCGGCCGCCAGCGCCATGCGCGCCGAGCTGGAAGACCTGCTGGATCGCCAGCCGGGCGATTTTGCGCCCTATGTCCAGACCAGGCCCGATCGCCCCGCTGCCGCCAACCACCTGCGCGACGACCCCAGCTGGGGCGCGCATTATCTGTGGGAGCAGGGCATGGTCGTGGCCGATCATGCGGCGCTGGCGCCTGTGACGATGCGCGCGCTGCAACGCCCGCCGATACCGGTGATCACCGATCGCTCGCCGATGGCGCTCTATTCGCTGCTGCGCCCGGGCACGCATATCAAGCCGCACAACGGCATGCTCAACACCCGGCTGATCTGCCACCTGCCGCTGATCACCAATCCCGATTGCGCCATCCGCGTGGGTAACGAGACGCGGCAGTGGCAGCAGGGCAAGCTGCTGATCTTCGACGACAGCATCGAGCACGAGGCGTGGAACCGCGGCCAGGCGACCCGTATCATCCTGTTGTTCGAGATCTGGCGGCCCGAGATTTCGCTTGACGAGCGCGCCGCGCTGACCGCGATCTTCGAGGCGATCACCGCGTATGGCGGGCTGCCGCGCGACCAGGGCTAGCGATGCTGCTGCGCAGGGCGTGCTGCGCAGCATCGGCAGGGTAAATGCGCTTGACCTGACACGCTGTATTATGGCAGTGAAGCAGTGATGGCAGACAACAGCAAACCCGTTTATCTCAGGCTGCGCGATATCATCGCAGCCTCGATCCTGGATGGCATCTATGCCGAAGGCGACATGCTGCCTTCGGTCCGGGCGTTTGCTGCCGAGCAACAGGCCAATCCGCTGACCGTCGCCAAGGCGTACCAGATGTTCCAGGATCAGGGTCTGGTCGAGGTCCAGCGCGGGGTCGGCATGTATGTCGCATCGGGCGCGGTCGACAAGCTGCGCAACATGGAGCGCGAAGATTTCCTCAAGCATGTCTGGCCGCCGGTGCTGCGCCAGATGCAGCGCATCGGGCTGTCGCCGGCAACGCTGCTCGCCGACGAAAAGGCCTGAGCGCTCCGGCCCCCTCAGGGGTCGACCGCGTCTTCCGGCAAATCCTCGACGCGCGGCAGCCGATCGGCGAGCGCCAGATCGAACTGCTCCTTGTCCAGCCGGCCTTCCCATTTCGAGACCACCACCGTGGCAACCGCGTTGCCGATGAAGTTGGTGAGGCTGCGGCATTCGGACATGAACCGGTCGATGCCCAGGATCAGCGCCATCCCCGCGACCGGCACCGACGGCACGATCGATAGCGTCGCTGCCAGCGTGATGAAGCCCGCACCGGTGACGCCGGCGGCGCCTTTGGACGAGATCATCGCCACGCCCAGCAACAGCAGCTGCTCGCCCAAGGTCAGATCGACGTTGCACGCCTGCGCGATGAACAGGGCTGCCAGCGTCATGTAGATATTGGTGCCATCTAGGTTGAAACTGTAGCCGGTGGGCACGACCAGGCCGACCACGGTCTTGGGGCAGCCGGCGCGTTCCATCTTCTCGATCAGCGAGGGAAGCGCGCTTTCGGATGACGAGGTGCCCAGCACCAGCAGCAGTTCGGCGCGCAGATAGGCGATGAGCTTGAGGATCGAAAAGCCGCAGGCCCAGGCAACGGTGCCCAGCACCACCAGCACGAACAGCAGCGAGGTGAGGTAGAAGGTCGCGACCAAAGCCGCGAGATTGGCGAGCGTGCCGATGCCATATTCGCCGATGGTGAACGCCATTGCGCCGAACGCGCCGACAGGGGCGACCTTCATCACGATGCCCACCAGCTTGAAGAATGCGATCGAGGCATCTTCGAGCAGATCGAACAGCTTCTTGCCCTTGTCGCCGATCATCGCGAGCGCAATGCCGAACAGGATCGAGACGAACAGCACCTGCAGCAGATTGCCGCTGCTGAGCGCCGCAAGGAAGGTGTCGGGGACGATCGCGGTCAGAAAGCCGGTGATCGAGCTGTCCTGCGCCTTGGCGGTGAACTCGCCCACCTTGCTCGCGTCGAGCGTCGCCGGATCGATGTTCAGCCCGTCGCCCGGTCGCACGACATTGGCGACGATCAGGCCGACGATCAAAGCGAGCGTCGAAAAGGTCAGGAAATAGGCGAACGCCTTGCCCGCGACGCGGCCGACGCTGGCCAGATCGCGCATCCCGGCAATGCCGCTGACGATGGTAAGGAAGATCACCGGGGCGATCACCATCTTGACCAGCTTGATGAAGACATCGCCCAGGGGCTTCATCGCCGCGCCGGTTTCGGGCGCGAAATGGCCCAGCGCAACGCCTGCCACGATCGCGACCAGAACCTGGACATAGAGCTGCGCATACCAGCGGCGCGGCGGCTGGGTGGGCAGGGGCGTGGATGCAGCGTCGGAGATGATCATTGCCAGGGGCCTAACACCGTGACGGCCCTCCTCCAACGGTCTTGATCATGCGAGCAGATGCGGCGCACTCAATCCGCGGCAGCGGCTGCCGGCTGCGCATTGGGATTGGGCCCGCCCGCCGCGATCCAGGCGTCGAGTTCCTGCTCAAGCACCGGCAGCGGTACCGATCCCAGCGCCAGGAAGACGTCGTGGAACCAGCGCTGGTCGAATTTGGCCCCGAGTTTCGCTTCGGCTTCGGCGCGCTTGCGGCGGATCAGCATCTCGCCGATCTTGTAGGCCAGCGCCTGGCCGGGTTCGGAGATATAGCGGTCGATCTCGGTCGCGACCTCATGGTCGGCCAGCGCTGTATTGGATGCCAGATAGTCGATCGCCTGCTGGCGGCTCCAGCCATAATGGTGGATGCCGGTATCGATCACCAGCCGCGCCGCGCGCCACATCTCGTAGGTCAGTCGGCCGAAATCCTCATAGGGTGTCTCGTACACCCCCATGCCGATGCCCAGCCATTCGGTGTACAGGCCCCAGCCTTCGCCATAGCCGGAGAAATAGGTGGAGCGCCGGAAATCCGGCCGGTCGGGCCCCTCCATCGCCAGCGCCGCCTGAAAGCTGTGCCCCGGCATGCATTCGTGCACCGCCAGCGCGGGCAATGTGTAGAGCTTGCGCGCGGGCAGATTGTAGGTGTTGAACACGCAGCTATCCAGCCCGCCATTGCCGCCGGTGCCGAACGGCGCGATCGCCGCCGGGGTGGGCAGGATGGTGAAGCGATGGCGCGGCAGCAGGCCGATCGTCTCGCCGATCTTCCCGTTGACCTTGTTGATGATGTAGGTGGTCTTGGCGATCAGCTCATAGGGCGTCTTGGCGACGAACTGCTCGTCGGTCTTCATGAACGCCAGGAAGCCTGCGAAATCCCCCTTCCAGCCGGTCTGCCGCATGACCACTTCCATCTCGGCGCGGATGCGCGCGACCTCCTTGAGGCCGATCTGGTGGATCTGCTCGGCGGTCCAGTCATAGGTCACATATTCGCGGATGCGCTGCTGGTAATATTCCTTGCCATTGGGCAGCTGCTCGGCCGCGAGCGTTTCGCGTGCGCCGGGAATATACTCGTCGCGGATGAAGGGCAGCAGCCGGGCATAGGCCGGCGCGACCGCTTCCTCGATCGCCTTCCTGCCTTCTGCCCGCAGCGCCTCCTGCTCGGCGGGGGGGATGCTGGTGGGCATCTGCCGGAAGGCACCATAGAACGGATTGGCCTCGGCGTCGGGATTGGCGAAGGGCTCGATGGTCTTTTCGCGCCCGACAAGTGCCGCCCTGGGTGCGGTGAACCCGCGCGCCAGACCGGCGCGCATATTGGCGGTCTGTTCATCGAAATAGCGCGGAATGTCGCGCATCCGGGCGATGTAATTGCGGTATTCGGCGGCGTTGCGGAAGCCCGCGCGCGGAGCCAGCCGCGCCCAGAACGACGCGCCTGCCGCCATCGGGGCCTGATAATCCTGCGCCTTGCCGCGCGCGATGAAGCTTTCGATGCTGTGGCGGAAGACCGAGGCGTTGATCCTTTCCTCGGGTGACAGGCGATTGACATCGATGGTGTCGAGCGTTGCCAGCGTCTTTTGCCAATAGGCCAGGCGCCGCGCCTGGCTTTCGGGGTCGACCTTCGCTAGCCGGTCCGCTCCGGGGCCCCGGCTGCCGCCCTCGCCGATCGCCAGCTCCTGCTGCCGCCACTCCCATTCGCTGGTGTACAGCGCCTGCAGCGCCTGATCGGCGGTGTTGCCGACCTCTGCGGTCACCTGCGCTGTAGCGGTGGCACCCAGCGGTAGGACAGACA
Organism: Sphingomonas sp. 35-24ZXX; assembly: GCF_000786215.1. GTDB lineage: Bacteria > Pseudomonadota > Alphaproteobacteria > Sphingomonadales > Sphingomonadaceae > Blastomonas. Next base: position 46,511 of record NZ_JROG01000010.1, on the reverse strand, counting down.
GCGCAAGCGCGGCGGCAAGAGCGGTTCTGGAAAGCATGGATGCGACCTTTCATGAGGGGGGAGGAATCACGTCGTGCTTGAGGCACCCTTGGGCGTGAAGATGCGCATGCCGAAGGTCGGCGCGGCGCGGGAGCGATCGTTGGACGGCTGAACCCGGACCACCACCGTCGCCTTGCCGCGCGTCAGTTCGGGCGGGATCGGGTAATCGACCGAGAAGAATTCGCCGGGGCGTTCGCCTTCCAGCCGCTGGGTGGCGATGCGCGTGCCGTCGACCAGAATGTCGAACAGCTTGTTGCGCTCTTCGCCCCAATAGGTTGCCTGCAGCATCAGCGGACCGGGGCGGACCTTGGCGGTCCACTCGAAATAGCCGTAATTGCGCGCATCCCGGCCGTGCCGCCCGCGATAGGTGACGGCATAGCTGTCCTTGGCTTTCAGGTCATGATCGCGCTCGGGCTGCATCTCGCCCAGATGCATCACATCGACCGATCGCGCGGCCAGATCGCGCTCCTCGGCTGCGGCGGCAGCCAGCGCGGCTTCCTCTGCGGTCCAGCCTGCGGGCGTGAAGCGCTTGAAATAGACCGCCGTGCGCCGGTGCCGCTGGCTGAAGAACGGCGCGAAGGCGAGGTCGGCGGGGCGGACATTGCCCTGGCTTCGATAGAGCGCTGCATCGGCATCGCGCGCGACAAAGCCGCTCAGCACATCGTCTGCCACCAAAGCCGGGGCCATGCCCTCGAACGGCTGATCGGCCGGGCCAAGGTCGGCCGCGAGCACCGTCGGCCCGCGCAGCAGCGCCACGGTGTCGGGGTCGTCGGGCGTCGCCTCGAGCCGCAACGCCATCGGCAGCGTCAGGTCGATCCGATCGCCAGCCTGCCAGTCGCGGCGGATGGCGATGTACCCGGCGCGCACCGGCGCGGGTACAGGCGTGCCGTTGATTGTTAGCGAGGGCGCGGTGCACCAGCCGGGGATGCGCACCGAGAGCGCGAACGCGCCCGGCTTTTCGATCGCGGAGAGGACGATGCCGACCTGCTCGCCGAACGGATAGGCGGTTTCCATCCGCAACACCGCGCCGCGCGTCGCCCAGCGTGCTTCGGACGGGATATAGAGGTTCGCGGTCAGCCCGCCATCCTGCTCCCACCAGATGCTCTCGCCATGCTTGGCGTGGCTCTCGATTCCCGATCCGACGCAGCACCACATGTCGTCGAACGGCTGCGAGAAGGTGCGGTGGCTGCCCGACATCAGCGGCACCATATAGGCGAACATGCCCGTTTCCGGGTCTTGGTGCGCCATGATGTGGTTGAGGTGCGCGCGCTCGTAATAATCGAACAACCGCGCCTCGGGCTGCCAGCCATACAGGTGGCGGGTCAGCTTGAGCATGTTGTAGGTGTTGCAGCTCTCGCAGGTCTGCTCGGTAATGTGCTTGGATACCGTCTGCGGCGCGGTGAAATATTCGCGGTCGGCATTGCCGCCGATGACATAGCTGTAATCGCGCGTTACCGTCTCCCAGAAGAAGCGCGCGGCGCGGGCATGGCCGGCATCGCCGGTGAGCTCGTGCAGCCGCGCCAGTCCGATCAGCTTGGGAATCTGCGTGTTGGCGTGGATCCAGGGCAGGGAATCCTGCTGCGATGCCAGCGGATCGAGCACCTTCCTGTGCCGCAGCCGTTCGGCCAGCCGCAGCCAGCGCGGATCGCCGGTGCGCGCATGCAGCTCGGCCATGCTCTCGTTGATGCCGCCATGCTCGCAATCGAGCACCTGCTGCACCTGTGCGTCGTTCAGCGCGGCGAACACGGTATCGATGTAGCCGGCCAGGCCCAGGGCGACGCTCAGCGCCTCGGTATTGCCGCACCATTGTTGCGCATCGAACAATCCGGCGAACAGCTTGTGCCAGTTGTACAGCGGCACCCAGCAGCCGTTGAGATCGAAGCCCAGCGAGCGGATGTCGCCCGCCCTGATCTCGGCGAACAGCAATTTGCCGTTTTCGACCACGTCGCCGCGCTTGCGAGTGAAGCCCGCGACATAGCCATCGCCATGCGCGCGCTGCACCTCGGCGAGCTCGCCGATGATATAGGCGGTGCGCGCCTTGCACTCCGCGTCACCGGTCTGCGCGTGCATCAGCGACAATGCCGTCAGATAATGACCCAGCATGTGGCCGGCGATGGTGTCGCTCTCCCACCCGCCATAGATCTCGCCCTTGGGCTCCAACCCGGCGAGCTTGCGGAAATTGTGCAGCAGCCGGTCGGGCTCGAGCGCCATCAGATAGCGCCGATTGGCTTCGACCGCGTCAAGATACAGCGAAGGCAGCAGCCGCACCTGATCCAGTGGCAGCGGGCGGGCAGTCGATACGGTCGCTGCAGAGCCCGGCGCGGCGCCTTGCAGCGGCCATTGCGATGCCAGCCCCACCAGTGCAGTGGTAGCCAGCAGGCTGCGGCGGCTGATCGTGGGCGGATGATGCGGCATGGCGATCCTTCTTCCTTCGTGCCCCAGTATATTATACAGTATACGATATGTCTATCGCAAATGGAGACCTGGAATGACGGGCAATGCCGATACGGATAGCATGGTCACGCTGTCGCTGGCAGAGGCGCAGAGCCTGTCGCAGCGGGTGCTCGAGCATCATGGCCTGTCTGCCGCCGATGCCGCGGCGGTCAGCCGCACCATCGTCGCGGGCCAACGCGACGATTGCCAGTCGCACGGGCTGTACCGGCTGCTGGTGTGCGCGCACACATTGCGTAGCGGCAAGGTGGTGACCGATGCGGTGCCCAATATCACCAGCCCCGCGCCCGCCGTGGTGCGGGCCGATGCGCGCGGCGGCTATGCCCAGCCCGCGTTCGAGGCGGCGTTGCCGCTGTTCGTCGACAAGGCCAGGACGCATGGCCTCGCGGCGATGGCGCTGACCGATTGCGTGCATTTTTCGGCGCTGTGGCCCGAGGTCGAGGCGGTGGTGGCGCACGGACTGGTGGTGCTTTGCTGCACCCCCAGCCATGCCTGGGTCGCGCCCGCCGGGGGAACGAAGCCCCTGTTCGGCACCAATCCGCTCGCCTTCGGCTGGCCGCGCCCCGGTGATACCCCGTTCGTGTTCGATTTCGCCACCAGCGGGGTGGCGCGCGGCGAGATTGAACTGCACAGACGCGCGGGCAAGACGCTGGGCGAGGGCTGGGCCATCGGCTCGGACGGCCAGCCGACCACCGACGCCGAGGCCGCGCTGGCTGGCGCGATGCTGACCTTTGGCGGGCACAAGGGATCAGCGCTGTCGCTGATGATCGAACTGATCGCGGGGCCGTTGATCGGCGACATGACCAGCGCCGAATCGATGGCGTTCGACGACGGTGCGGGCGCATCGCCACGCGGCGGCGTGCTGTTCCTCGCGCTCGACCCTGCAGGCTTTCTGGGTGCGGCCGCCGCCGAACATCTGCAGCGCGCCGAACAGCTGTTCGATGCCATCACCGGCATGGGCGCGCGTCTGCCCTCGCAGCGCCGCTATGCCGCGCGGGCGAGGACGGCGGTCGAGGGCATGAAGGTGCCCAAAGGCCTTTATGAAGATGTGCTGGCGCTGCTGAAATGAGCTGGGTGGGCAGAACTTGCGGGCAGCTGCAAAACACAGGCAAGCGTAACCTTGCGGGATGCCGCCACGTATCAGCCGTTCAAGCCCTCCTCAGGCAAAGGATCAATTGGTGAAAGCGATGGCAAATGGGACGGCGCGGCAGGTGGCTGCGCTGCTGGGCCAGATCGTGGTGACGCAGATCATCTATGTCGTGCTTTCGAACAGCGGGGCCGCGATCAATCGGCCACTGATCTGGTCGATCGAAGCGCTGGTCTTCATGGGCATGTCGGTCCTGGCCTTGACCGCTCTGAGCCGGGCAGAAGGTTCCGCGCTCGGCTGGGCCGCGATCGCGGTCAGCGGCATCCTCAACACGGTCCAGGTGGGCATGGGCCTTGCCATGTTCGGCCCTCTTTCAGAGGCGGGCGAGGCGCTGGCGCCAGCGTATCAGGCGGTCGTCGCGGGCGCCTTCTTCCTCTATTTTGCCGGCAAGCTGCTGTTCGGCCTGGCCGCGATCGCGTTTGGCGCGCCTTTGCTGCGCGCGAACGGCACTGCCAGAGCCTTGGGACTGGTGGCGATCATTGCAGGCGTGGCGGCGATGGGCGTCAACCTCGTTGGCATGGCAATGGGCATGGCCATGGTCTTTGCAGCAGGGGGAGCGGGAACCGCGGCCACCCTGATGCTTGCGATCGTGCTGACGATGCGGCCGTGCTTGCCGCGATAACCCATCAGAGGCTGCCAGAATGGCCGCGCCGTCTTACCCGAACGGTGCGTCGATCGCCACCTGCGGCTCGGTGAACCAGCGCGGGCCATCTTCGGCCATGTAGAAATGATCCTCCAGCCGGATGCCGAAGCGGTCGGGGATGACGATCATCGGTTCGTTGGAAAAGCACATGCCGGTGCCAAGCGGAGTCGTGTCGCCGCGCACCAGATAGGCGGGTTCGTGGATCGACAGGCCGATGCCGTGGCCGGTACGATGGGGCAGGCCGGGCAGCGCGTAATCGGGGCCGAGGCCTGCGGCTTCCAGCACATCGCGCGCGGCCTGATCGACACTTTCGCACGGCGCGCCGGGCCGGGCGGCGGCAAAGGCGGCGGCCTGCGCTGCCTTTTCGAGGTCCCAGATGCGGCGCTGCTCGTCATTCGCCTGCCCGAAGACGTAGCTGCGGGTGATGTCCGAATGATAGCCCTGCACGGTGGTGCCGGTGTCGATCAGCACCATGTCGCCCTCGCGCAGCTCCGGATCGCCGGGGACGCCGTGCGGAAAGGCGGTGCCGTGGCCGAACTGGACCATGCAGAAGGTGCTGCCCGCCCCACCGATCGCACGATGGGCCTGGTCGATGAAGCGGATCACCTCGCTCGCACAGATGCCCTCGCGCAGCGTCAGCGCGGCGCGGCGATGCACCTCCAGCGTCATCGACTTGGCCTGCTGCATCAAGGCGATCTCGGCAGGCGATTTGTGCATCCGGCATCCATCCACCGCCGCCGCGCCGCTGATCAGGCTGAGCCCGGGCGCGCTCTTGGCGATGCGATCGACGAACAGGAAGGGCAGCGCGGGATCGATCGCCAGCGTGCCCACGCCCCAGGCCCGGCACGCATCGGCGACCAAGGCGGTGGGCGATTCGTCCTCCTGCCAAAGTCGGAATTCCGCGGTGATCTGCATTTCTGCCGACAGCGAGCCGAGCTCGAAATAGGGTGCGATGATCAGCGGATCGCCGGTCACCGGGATCAGCATGGCAACCAGCCGCTCGGTCCCGCCCCAGGGGACACCGGCAAAATAGCGCAGGCTTGTGCCCGCGCCGATGATCAGCGCATCCGCGCCGCTGTCGCGGGTGAGCTTGCGCGCTTTTTCGATCCGCGCCAGCCGCTCGTCGAGGCTGATAGGCGCTGCGATCCGGTCCCAGGGGGTGATCGCTGCCAGCTGCTCGGCTGGGCTGGATCCGCCAATGCCGCTCATGTCATGTCTCCAAATCGGGCCGGGTCGAACGGCGCAAGGTTGATCGCGGGCGGGCTGCCGGCAGCCAGTGCTGCCACAGCCTCACCGGTTGCAGCGGCCAGCGTCAAGCCCAGATGCTGGTGGCCAAAGGCATAAAGCAGGTTGGGCGCGCGGCGGCTGCGGCCGATCGCCGGCAGATAATCGGGCAATGTCGGGCGCGCGCCGATCCAGGGTTCGCCGGGCAGATCGAACGGCAGGCCAAGCTCTGCGACATGATGGCGCAGGCGGTCCCATTTGGCCGGGTCGGGCGCAGCATCGCGCGCGGAAAATTCGACGAAGCTGGCCGCACGCAGTCCGCCGGCAAAGCGGGTGACGATCATCGACCGGTCCTCGAACGCCACCGGCGGCATGTCGTGCGGCCAGCAGCTCGCCGCCGACTGGATATGATAGCCGCGCTCGGCGATCAGCGGAATGCGCGCGCCCATCGGTCGCAGCAGATCAGCCGAGGCGGCCCCTGCGCACAGCACGATATGGTCGGCATCGTGCAGCACGCCATCGGCGCGGACCTGTGCTGTCTGGCCGGACAGATAAATGCCTTCGGCTGCTGCGTGGCGAATGATGCCGCCGCTGGCGACCAGCAGCGCGCGCAAGGCTTCGGCAAGTGCACCGAGGTCCGTGATCTGACCCGAACCACCAAAGCGGATCGCGCCTGCGATTTTGGCGCGGGGGGCCAGCTGCCCAATGGCGGCAAGCTCGCCCGGCGTGGCGTCGCGCACCGTGGCGGTACCGATATCGGTCGTCCGCCAGTGGGCCCGCCCCTTTGCGGCACTCGCCTCGCTTTCCCATGCGACAAAATGCCCGTCCTCGCGCAGTAGGTGGGTGGTCCCCGCCTGCTCGCACAATCTGCGCCACGCGGGCATGGCCTCTGCCAGCAGCGCCGAAAGCGCATGGGTTCCGGCTGCAAAGCGCGCAGGCGTGCTGGCGCCTAGCATCCGCCAGGCAAAGGGGCCCCAGGTCGCGATCTGCGCTGCCGGCAGTGCCAGCGCGCCGCGCGGAAACAGCTTGGCATAGGCGCCGCGGATGGTTGCCGGCGATGCCAGCGGCTGCACCTGTTCGATCGCCAGATGCCCGGCGTTGCCCCAGGATGCGCCTTTCGGCTTTTCCTGCGGCTCAAATAATGTCACAGCAATGCCAATTTTCTGAAGACGCACGGCAGCGCTCAGCCCCACAAGGCCGCCGCCGATCACCAGGGCGGTCTTTCCGGAAAGGACTTGATCGTTTTTCATCTTGCGGATGCAATCATATACTGTATACGATTTGGATCGCAACCGGAGATTTCTGCGTGACCACACCGAATACCAAGACGCTCTGGCAGGGTGTTTACCCCGCCGCCACGACCCAGTTCACCGAAAGCCTGGACATCGATCATGACGCGACCCAGCAGGTGCAGACCGCCCTGGTGGACGATGGCGTCGACGGCCTGATCATCCTGGGAACCTGCGGCGAGAACAACTCGCTCGAGGCGGACGAAAAGCTTGCCGTGCTCCAGGGTGCGGTCGAGGCCGTGGGCAATCGCGTGCCGCTGGTTGCCGGCGTATCCGAATTCACCACCAAGCGCGCCGTGGAATATGCTCGCCAGGCCGAAGCCATCGGCATTGATGCGCTGATGCTGCTGCCTGCCATGGTCTATGTCCCCACCGTTGAAGAGCTGTACACGCATTTCCGCACCGTGGCAGAGGCGACCAGCCTGCCGATCATGCTCTACAACAACCCGCCCGCCTATCGCGTCAATGTCGATTTCGACACGCTCGCCAGGCTGGAGGATGTTCCCAACATCGTCGCCGTCAAGGAAAGCGCGCCCGATCCGCGCCGATTCACCGACCTGTATAACCGCTTTGGCGATCGCTACACGCTGATGGCGGGCCTGGACGACGTCGCGCTCGAAGGGCTGATGCTGGGAGCATCGGGCTGGGTTTCGGGACTGACCAGCGCGTTCCCGCGTGAATCGGTGGCATTGCTCGCGGCACAGCGGCGCGGCGATTATGCCGAAGCCCTGCGCATCTACCGCTGGTTCATGCCGCTGCTGCATCTGGATGCGGAACACGACCTCGTCCAGTCGATCAAGCTGGCCGAACAGATCATGGGCCGGGGGTCCGAACGGGTGCGCATGCCACGCATGCCGCTGAGCGGAGCGCGCCGTGCCCAGGTGACCGCCTGGGTCGAACAGTGCGCCGCCACCCGGCCGCTGGCGGACTAACGGGGGGCGATCTTCATAGTGCGGCACACATTCTTCTGCATCGACGGCCATACGGCGGGCAATCCTGTCCGCCTGGTGGTCGGCGGTGCGCCGCTGGTGCGCGGCCATTCGATGGCCGAACGGCGGATGGACTTTATCGAGCGGTTCGACTGGATCCGCACCGGGCTGTGCTTCGAGCCGCGCGGGCACGACATGATGTCGGGCGGGTTCCTCTATCCCCCGACCCGGTCGGAAAACGACATCGGCATCCTGTTCATCGAAACATCGGGCTGCCTGCCGATGTGCGGTCATGGCACGATCGGCATGATCACGTTCGGGCTGGAACATGGTCTCATCAAGCCGCAGGTCCCCGGCCAGTTGAAGGTCGAGGTGCCCGCAGGTGACATTGCCATCGAATATATCCGCGATGGCGACCGAGTGACATCGGTGCGGATTCGCAACGTCCCCGCCTTTGTCGCGGCAGAGGGCGTGACGATCGACGTTCCGGGCCTGGGTCCGCTCAGCATCGACATCGCGTATGGCGGCAATTTCTACGCGATCATCGAACCGCAGCCCGGCTATCCCGGGCTCGATGCGCTGGGCGCGGCGCGACTGGTCGAGCTTTCGCGGCAAATCCGCGCGATCCTGCGCGAGACGATCGAGCCGGTGCATCCGCTGGACGACCGCATCCGCGGCGTGACGCACGTCCTGTGGGCGGATGGTCCGCGCGGCGACGGTGCCGATGGCCGCAACGCGGTGTTCTATGGCGAACGCGCGATCGATCGCTCGCCCTGCGGTACCGGCACCTCGGCGCGGCTGGCGCATCTGGCGCACCAGGGCAGGCTGAGGGTCGGCGACAGTTTCGTGCATGAAAGCTACATCGGCAGCCGCTTCACCGGCCGGGTGGAAGAGGCGGTCCTGCTGGGCGGACACAAGGCGATTATCCCTTCGATCCAGGGCTCGGCGATCAGCACCGGCTTCAACACGATCTGGATCGATCACAAAGACCCCTTTTGGGAAGGCTTCTCTGTGATATGAGGGCGGCATGAGTATCATCGTGCGCAATCTTGCCGAACAGCTGGTCGATGTGGTTCGGGACCGAATTCTCACAGGTGTCGTGGCCCCCGACCGACCGATCCGGCAGGATGCGCTGGCGTCCGAACTGGGGGTCAGCAAGATCCCGTTGCGCGAGGCTTTGGCTCGGCTGGAGCAGGAAGGGCTGCTGGTCTCGCAGGCCAACCGCGGTTTTACCGTCCGCCCGCTGAGCGCTGCCGAGGCCGAAGAGGTCTATGCGCTGCGGCTGAAGCTGGAGCCCGAGATGATCGCGCTGGCGGCGCGCACCGCAACCGCGGTGGATCAGGCGCGGGCCTGCGAATTTCTCGACAAGATCGACACCATGACCGATTCGCTGGGCGAAGGCGTCGGCGCGTTCAACCGCGGCTTTCACCTCGCCCTGCTGCGCCCGGCCAACCAGCCGGTGACCTTCACCATCCTGGAACGGCTGCACGTGCTGTCCGAACGCTATGTCCGCAAGCATCTGGAGCCCTTGGGCCGCGACGAGCGCGCCAACGAGGAGCATCGCGAGATGCTGGAGGTCTGGATGGCGCGCGACGAACGCAAGATTGCCGCGCTGACCGTGGTTCATATCGGCAAGACGCTCGATGATCTTCGGCTGCAGTTGAAGACCGACGAGAAGACCTACTGAATCGCCGTCGGCGGATCAGGACCGGATCAGCAGCAGCGACACGACAACCGGCTGCACAAAAAAAGGGACGCGCACATGGGGATTTGGGGGCCGATCAAGCCGATCGTTCAGGCGGCTGACGCGCCTGCGGGCAGCAGGCTGAAGCCGACACTGTCATGGCCGCACCTGATTGCGCTGGGCGTCGGGGCAATCGTCGGGACTGGCATCTACACGCTGACCGGTGTCGGAGCGGAGCGCGCCGGACCGGCGGTGATCCTGGCATTCGCCATTGCCGGCGCGGTGTGCGCCTGTGCAGCGCTGGCCTATGCCGAGCTGGCGACGATGATCCCGACGGCGGGATCGGCCTATACTTATACCTATTCCGTCGTGGGCGAGACCCTGGCCTGGGTGGTGGGGTGGAGCCTCATTCTCGAATATTCGCTGGCCTGTTCGACCGTCGCGGTCGGCTGGTCGGGCTATCTGGTCGGCTGGCTGCAATCGGCAGGGGTGGCCCTGCCCGAAATGCTGCTCGCCGGACCGCACGCCGGCGGCATCATCAACCTGCCCGCTGTCGTCGTGTCGCTGGCGATTGCCGGCATGCTGATGGCGGGCACGCGCGAAAGCGCCACGCTCAACATCATCCTCGTCATCATCAAGCTCGCGGCGCTGACCGCGTTCATCGCGCTGGCCGTGCCCGCATTCGATGCAGACAACCTCACCCCGTTCATGCCCTATGGCTTTGGCAGCACGGTGCAGGACGGCTCGACGCGCGGCGTGATGGCGGCAGCGGCGATCGTGTTCTTCGCGTTCTACGGCTTCGACGCGGTGGCGACCTCAGCCGAGGAAGCGCGCAATCCGGGGCGTGATCTCACCATCGGCATCATCGGGTCGATGGCGGTGTGCACCCTGATCTACATGGCGGTGGCGCTCTCGGCGATCGGCGCGATGTCGTATCTGACTTTGGGTAATTCGCCCGAGCCGCTGGCGCTGGTGCTGCGCACATTGGGCCACCCGACCGCGTCCTATCTGGTCGCGCTCGCGGCGCTGATCGCGCTGCCGTCGGTGATCCTCGTGATGATGTACGGGCAGAGCCGGATCTTCTTCGTGATGGCGCGTGATGGCCTGCTGCCGCCGGTGCTTTCGCGCGTGTCGCCCAAGACCGGCGCGCCGGTGCTGGTGACGGGCATCACCGGGGTGTTCGTCGCCGCCGTCGCGGGCTTCTTCCGCCTCGACGAGATTGCCGAGCTCGCCAATGCCGGGACGCTGCTGGCGTTCATCGCCGTCGGAGGCTGTCTGATGGTGCTGCGCAAGCGCGCGCCCGAACTCAAGCGCGTGTTCAAATGCCCACAGCCCTATCTGGTCGGCACGCTGGCGATCCTGGGCTGCCTGTATCTGCTGATCAGCCTGCCGTCGCAGACGCTGGTGCGGTTCGCGCTGTGGAACGTGGCGGGGCTCGCCTTCTACTTCCTCTACAGCCGTTCGCGCAGCCTCGCGCGCAGCGAGACCGCCTGACACCGCATCCTGGCCTCCGCAGCGCCCGATAGCCGGGCCCAGCGGAGGCGGGACGTGCGTTACCCGGTGTAGCGCGCGGCGATCGTCATCCGGCCCGATGCCCTGAGCAGGCGGACTTTTTCGCCCTCGACTTTCAGCGGTGCGCCATTCGCTGTCACCTCGGTGAGCTTTGCGCCCTTGGGCAGGCGCAATGTCAGCCAGGTGGCGGGGGCCGCCGCATTGTGCAGCACGACCTCGCCCTCGATGAGGCCCGATCCCCCCGTCATCCGCACATCCACCTTGCCCCAGCGCGTGGGTGCGCCGATGATCGCCACCGGCTTGCCCGATGTCAGCCAGTCGCGCGGTGTGGCGCGCAGCAGGTGCAGGCCGTCGCCATCCTCGAACACCAGCATCCAGCGCACCAGCTTGGGGATGGTCAACTGCGCGGGAATGCAGAAGATCGGCATCATCCCGGTGATGCCTGACACCTCGCCCGCGACCCAGCCGCCCGGTGTGTGGTTGTGATAGCGATGGCTGTAGAGGAACAGCAGATACTCGCTGATCCGGTCGAGCCGCAGCAGCTGCATCGCATAGCCATAGGATATGAACCCCAGGATATCGCGCCCGCCGGGCCGCGCTCGGGTGATGTTGGCGACAACGCCCAGGGTGGTGCCGCCATGGCCCTTGAGGCAATCGATCACCAGATGGGCAAGGTCTGCTGGCAGAACATCGGCATGGAGCAGCTCGGCATAGACGCGGTGCGGCCAGCCCTGTTCGCTCTGCCCCTTGGCGAGCGCCTCGCGAAAGGTGTCCTTCCGGCCCGGCAGCGGTCCGACATAGGGCGGTGAAAGATCGCGGCGGATATTGGCGCGCAGGCTTTCGATCAGCCGCTGGTTGAGCCGGTCGGCGCGTGCGGAGAGCGCGGCAGGGTCGCCCGCGCCGATGCGATCGGCGATCTCCGCCAGATCGCGCCAGCCGCGCACCGCAAAGGCGGAATTGGCATAATAGGGCTTCCACCACAGCGAAGGGTCGGGAAACAGACAGGCGTCGCTCTCGTTCCAGCCGGCGATCAGGCCGTGCTCTGGGTCGCTCGCGGGAAGCTTCAGCGCGATGTCGTGCAATTCTGCCAGCAGGGCTGCGGTCTCGCGCAACTTGGGCGCGTGGCGGCGGACCGTCGCCTCATCACCTGTCAGATGCAGGTAGCGCGCGACCAGGCTCAAGGTCAGGCCGAACTGCCCGACCTGCGGCCCGCGCATGTCGACCATGCCATCGTTCGCCACGAACTCGTCGAAAAACTGGTCGAGCACGGCGCGCGCCTGCGCGAACCTGCCCCATTCCAGATTGGCCGAGAGCGACGAGGTGAAGGTGTCCTGAAACCCGTCATATTCGCTGCCGTAATAGTCGCGATCCACCACGCCATATTTGGGATAGACCCCGCCGGGCCGCACGATGATCTCCTTGGCAAAGGCATGCGCGACCATGTCGCCCCAGCTCGGGTCGGGCAGGGTGACAGGCACCAGGTCGTCGAGCTCTGCCGCCCAGTAGCGGGCAAAGCGCAGCAGCGCGCGATAATAGGCGTCGGCGGCAGGATCGACGCGGCGCGGGGCGAAATCGGCATGGCTGTCGCCGAACGTCTCCTTGACGATCCGCCCGTTCTCGATCTGCTGGGTCCGGTGCCAGGTATGGACATAGAAGCGGCCCTGATAATCGACATCGGCAAAGCACAGCAGGTCGTAATGCCCGCCTTCGGGGCGCTCGATGACCTTGTGGATGGCGGGCAGCCATCCGCCGAGCATGCCCTCCTTGCGCCGCGGGGCCAGCCTGTCGCCAGTCAGCGGCGGAAAATCGTGCTCGGGGCGATAGGTGCGGCTGCGGCCGTTGGGGAAGATCGGCATGGTATCGCCCGCCTGCCGGGTGCCGACAAAGCCGGTCCACGGCATCCGCGTGCCGAACTCGTCCATCTTGAGCGCACTCGCCAGCGGCGGCGCGGCGCGGCGCACCTGTTCAGGGTCCGGATCGCCCTTCGCGAGCAGCGCTTCTGCCAGCAGATCGGCATCGGCCATGGCGATCGTGGCAAGGTCCATGCCCAGATAGGCCGGGCCGTCATCGGCATAGGCGGCCTCCAGCCGCTTGGCCAGGGTGATCGCCTCACCGGTCGCGGATACAAAGCGGATCGCGCCTTCGGGCGAGCGGCGGTCTTCCCATACGGTCCAGCCTGTGCCGCCATCGTCGAAGCGGGCCACGCGGACAAAGCCCGTCGTTGCGGAATCGCTCGCGAATTGCCGGGGGGCGGCAGTCTGACCCTGGGCCGCGGCAGGCAGTGCCACCGCGCTGGCCGTTCCCACCCCTGCGATCTGAAGGAAAAGCCGCCGGTTCAAAGCGACAATCCGCATGCGCTGGTCTGCGGCGACGAGGCGTCAGAGCCGTTGGACGGGCACGCGGCATGGGGGGTCGGTTTCATCAAAAATGCTCCCTGTCGAAGCGCCGGTTGACACGAATCGAATCCCGTATACATTATTTCGTATACCAAAAAAGACAAGCAGGAGCCGTTTCAACCAAAAGCGCGCACGGACCCCAAGGGCCGGCATTTCAGGGAGCATAGTCAATGATCGATCGTCGCAGTCCCCTTTTCCGGTCTCTTCGCACCGCGTTGCTGGGCACCAGCCTTGCCTGCATTCCCGGCACGCTTCTGGCGCAGGAGGTGCAGCCCGCACCGGACGCCGAAGAAGCCGCAGAACAGCCCATCGTCGTCACCGGCTCGCGCCTGTTGCGCAGCGACCTGCAGGCGCCCAGCCCGACGACGGTGGTGTCGGAAGCCGACATCAGGCTGTCCGGCAACGTTACCATTGAAAACACGCTCAACGAATTTCCGCAACTGGCGGCAGGTAACAGCTCGAGCGTCAACAATGGCGGTGGGTCGGGTGTTCTCACAGCCAACCTGCGCGCCTTGGGCGCGACGCGGACCCTGGTCCTCACCAACGGCCGCCGCTTCATTCCCGCCAACTCCGATGGTCAGGTCGATCTTTCGACCATCCCCGACGCGCTGGTCGAGCGAGTCGAGATCATCACCGGCGGCGCATCGGCAGTCTACGGATCGGATGCGATCGCAGGCGCGGTCAACTTCATCCTCAAGCGCGACTTCCAGGGCCTGGAACTGAGCTATCTCTACGGCCAGACCTTCCGCGACGATGGCTTCAGCCACAAGGTCGATGCGACCTTTGGTGCCAATCTCGACGAGGGGCGGGGCAATGTCGTCTTCTCCGGCTCCTACACCCGGCGCGATCCGGTGTTCCAGTCGAACCGGGGCTTTGCGCAGATTCCGCTCGATACCGTCAACGGCCAGCTCGTCCCCGGTGGTTCGGGCAACGTGCCGGGAACGCGCATCGCCTTGTCGGCAACGCAGCGCGCGCGACTGGTCGGCGTCAACCTCACCCCGGCAGGGGCGTGCACCGCGCTCACCAGCATCCAGTTCCGCGAGAACGGCACGCCCAGCCCCTATTGCACGCCGGAAAACGCCTATAACTATGCGCCGTTCAATTATCTGCTGCGCCCGCTCGAGCGCTTCCAGGGGTCGATGCTGGCGCGTTATGAGCTCGCGCCCAATGTCGAGGCGTTCGCCGAGGCCTTTTATGTCAACGTCCGCAACGTCCAGTCGCTCGCGCCGGAAAGCTTCGTTCCGCTGACCCCGGGCGCGGCATCGTCGACGCTGCTGCTGCAGAACTATGCGACCAATCCGATCCTGCTGCCCGCGGTCCGGCAGTTCTTCATCAACAACCGCGCGCTGTTTGATCCCGATGGTGATGGCACCGCCGCGATCGTCGGGGCGGCGCGCCGCGCCGATGAACTCGGCACCCGTGACAGCTTTTTCGAGCGCAACTCGTTCAACCTGACGGGCGGCGTGCGCGGATCGTTTGACGTCGGCGACAAGCCGTTCTCGTGGGAAACCTTCTACCAGTATCAGCGCAACCGCACCGACACGCGCGGCGAGGGGCTGATTTCGCTGTCGCGCCTGTCGCAGGGTCTCAACACCACGGTCAATGCTGCGGGCCAGGTGGTGTGCGTCGATCCGTCGCGCGGTTGCGTGCCGACCAATATCTTCGGCTTCAACACGATCACGCCGGAAGCCGGCACCTTCCTCACCCCGCCGCGCGTGTCCGATGACGAATTCGAACGCCAGGTCATCGGTGCCTCACTGTCGGGAACGCCGATCACCCTGCCGGGCGGCGATGTCGCGGTGGCACTGGGTGTCGAATATCGCAAGGACCGCTATCGCTTCGAGCCCAGCCCGCAGGATCTGGCGGGCGAATACGGCCCCGGATCGCAGAGCCGCCTGCGCGGCGAGTTCGACGTGAAGGAAGTCTTCGGCGAGATCCGCATCCCGATCTTCTCGGATAGGCCGTTGCTGGAGACCGTCGCGATCGAAGGGGCGGCGCGCTATTCGGATTATGGCGGCGACAACGGCACTGTCGGCGGCGTGTTCACCTGGAAGGTGGGCGGCGAATATGCGCCGTTCGACTGGATGCGCTTCCGCAGTGCGTACAACCGTGCCATCCGTGCGCCCACGCTCAACGAACTGCGCTCGCCGATCACCCTCGGCTTCAGCTCGGGGACCGATCCGTGCACGACATCGGCCCGGCCCAGCGCGGCACAAAAGGCGCTGTGCGTTACCCAGGGCATTGCCGCAGGCGACATCGACACCTTTACCCAGGCCGCGCTTGGCGTCACCGTCCGGTCGGGCGGCAACCCCAATCTGCGTGAGGAAAAGTCGAAGACCTTCACCGTGGGCGCGGTCATTTCTCCGCCGTTCCTCAGCCGGCTGAACATCACCGTCGACTATTTCAAGATCTCGGTCGATGGCGCGATCAGCTCGATCAATGCCAACCAGACGCTGGCGGATTGCTTCACCACGCTGGCGGCCAATGGCCCGACCTGCCAGTCGATCATCCGCCAGCCCAATGGCCAGATCGATTTCGTCTCGACCCAGCTCAACAACATCGGCTCGCTCAAGGTCGAGGGCATCGACGCCCAGATCGATTACAGCCTCCCGGTCGATGGCCTGTCGCTGACCGGGGACAGCGCGACGCTGCAACTGTCGGCGGTGGCGAGCTGGATGTTCGAGCGATCGCTGCAGGTGATTGCCAATGCCGCCCCGATCGACTGCGCGGGCCGGTTCGGCAACGGCTGCATCGGCACTGGCACCTTCGGCGTGCCCGATTTCAAGCTCAACCTTTCGACCACCTATGCCAGCGGCCCGGTGACCTTGCGCGCGCAGGGCCGCATGATCGGCGAATTCAAGCTGTATCCGGGCTTTGTCGCCGCGGTGCAGAAGGCCTCGCCGCAATGGTATTTCGACCTGTCGACCAACATCGAGCTGGGCAAGTTCGACCTGTTCGGCGGGATCGACAACCTGTTCGACAACCAGCCGCCGATCCTGGGGACCGCGCTGTCGGGCGATGCCAATACCGACCCCTCGCTGTATGATGTCATCGGCCGTCGCTTCTTCATCGGCGCACGGGTGAAATTCTAGGGCCTGCATCGATATCCGGCATTTGCTGCTGGCGCTTTGCCAAATGCCGGATATCGTCGGGTGCAGACAGAACAGGGGTCTGGGGACATGCGGATAACGCGCACAATTTTCACGACATTCGCCATGCTGGCACTGGTGGGCACGAGCTCGGCGCAGTCACTGGGGGTGGCGCAGCCCCGCGAGGTGGCCGACCCGATTCCGGCGCGCACCTTGGGCGAAGGGCCCTGGCCCCGCACCGTCTTGCGCAACGCGATCTATGTCGATGGCACTGGCGCGCCGGCGCAGGGCCCGGTGGACATCGTCATCGAGAACGACCGCATCGTCCAGATCGCGGCGATCGGATCGCCCGGTGCGATCGAGGAGTCGCGGCGGCCCCCGCGCGGAGACAAGGAATATGACCTGGCGGGCCATTATGTCCTGCCCGGTTTCGTCGATGCGCATGTCCATCTCCATACCTTGAGCGACGGGCAGGGCGTTCCTTCCGATTATGTGCTCAAGCTGTGGCTGGCGCATGGCATCACCACCGCGCGCAATGTTGGATCGTCGGAAATGTCGATCGAGCAGCAGGTGGCGATCAAGGGCCGGCTAGCACGCAACGAGATCGTCGGACCCCGGCTCGATGTCTATCCGATGTTCCAGCAGATCGGCCTGCCGATCCGCACCGCCGAGCAGGGCCGGCTGGCGATCCGCGATGCCAAGAGGCGCGGCGCGGACGGTATCAAGTTCATCGGCGGCAGCGAGCCTGCGCTGATCGCGGCGATCGAGGAAACCAAGAAGCTGGGCATGCATTCGACGATGCATCACGCCCAGGGCGTCGTCGCTTATGCCAATGTCCTGCGCACCAGCGGCGCGGGCCTCGAATCGATGGAGCATTGGTACGGCCTGCCCGAGGCGATGTTCACCGACCAGAAGCTGCAGGACTGGCCAACCGACTTCATCAACACCGACGAGCAGATGCGCTTCGGCGAGGCGGGGCGGCTGTGGAAGCAGACCGCCAAGCCGGGATCCGACAAATGGAACGAGGTGATGGAGACGCTGCTCGAACGCGGCTTCACGCTCGACCCCACGTTCACCGCCTATCTCGCCAGCCGCGACCTGATGCGGATGAGCCGGGCGACCTGGCACAATGAATACACCATGCCCGCGCTGTGGGACTGGTACCGCCCCAGCCGGATCAACCACGGGTCGTACTGGTTCGACTGGACCACCGAGCGCGAGATGGACTGGAAGGAAAACTACCGTCTGTGGATGACGTTCGTGAACGAGTACAAGAACCGCGGCGGACGCGTCACGGTCGGGTCGGACGCGGGCTATATCTACAACACTTATGGCTTTGGCTATGTCCAGGAGATGGAACTGCTGCGCGAGGCCGGGTTCAGCCCGCTCGAGGTGATCAACTCTGCCACCCAGCAGGGTGCACGGCTGCTGGGGCATGACGCCGATATCGGCACGATCGAGCCCGGCAAGAAGGCGGACCTCGTGATCGTGAAGGGCAACCCCATTGCCAATCTGAAGCTGCTTTTCGCTACTGGCACGCTGAAGCTCGACGATGCGACCGGCAAGGCACAGCGCGTGGGCGGCATCGCCTGGACGGTGAAGGACGGCATCTTCTACGAAGGCAAGGCGTTGCGCGCCGATATCCGCGCCATGGTGGCGCGTTCCAAGGCCGAGCGCGAACTGCCGCCGGGCTACATGACCATCGAACAGGAAGATCTGACCCAGTGAATGCGACCACAGTGACGTTGACCGGCGAGTTCTTCATTGCCGGCGAGCGGCGCGGGACGGGCGAGACCTTCCACGCCTATGACCCCGCGAGGGGTGCAAGCATCGAGGGTATCGGCTTTTTCAGCGCGACCGATCAGGACGTTGCCGATGCCTGCGCCGCAGCCGAAAACGCAGCCATTTCCTATGCCGATCTTCCGCTGGAGCGCCGCGCGGCGTTCCTCGAAACGATCGCGTCCGAGATCGAGGCGCTGGGCGACGCATTGCTGACCCGCGCCTGTGCCGAATCGGGCTTGCCACTGGCGCGCATCACCGGCGAGCGGGGACGGACCTGCGGACAGTTGCGGCTGTTCGCCGCCGAAGTGCGCGACGGCCAGTGGCTCAAGTTGCGCATCGATCATGCCGATCCTGCGCGCACCCCGCCCAAGCCTGACCTTCGCCTGCGGATGATCCCGCTGGGCCCGGTCGCGGTGTTCGGCGCGTCCAACTTCCCGCTCGCCTTCTCGACCGCAGGTGGCGACACCGCCTCGGCGCTGGCCGCCGGCTGCCCGGTCGTGGTCAAGGGTCACCCTGCGCACCCCGGCACCGCCGAACTGGTCGCAGGCGCGATCACCAGAGCCGCGGCGCACACCGGAATGCCCGCAGGAGTGTTCAGCCTGGTGACCGGCACGGGCAACGCGATCGGTGCGGCCCTGGTCGCCGATCCGCGCATCCAGGCGGTGGGCTTTACCGGATCGCGCAGCGGCGGCGAGGCGCTGATGAAGATCGCCGCCGCCCGCCCGCAGCCGATCCCGGTCTATGCCGAAATGTCGGCGATCAACCCGGTCATCCTGCTGCCGGCAGCGCTGGCCGCCCGGAGCGAATCGCTGGCGGCCGGCTTTGTCGGATCGCTCACCATGGGATCGGGCCAGTTCTGCACCAATCCTGGGTTGGTGCTGGCGCTGGAAGGGGCGGGGCTGGATGCCTTCCTCGGCGAGGCAGGCCGCCTGGTCGAAGCACAGAACCCGCAGACCATGCTCACCGCCGGCATCCATTCGGCCTATGAAAAAGGCAGCGCTGCGCTCGCCGCGACGCCCGAGGTGCAGACCATCGCCCGCGGTATCCACCCCACCGGTCCGCACGAAGGCCGTGCCGCGCTGTTCAGCGTGACCGCCGCCGACTGGCTGGCGCGCAGCGAATTGCAGCACGAGGTGTTCGGCGCATCGTCGATCGTGGTGCGCTGTGCGGATCGCGAAGAGCTGCTCGCTGTGCTGCGTGGTCTCGAAGGCCAGCTCACCGCGACGCTGCACATGGACAAGGCGGATCTCGTCGATGCTCGCGCGCTTTTGCCCCTGCTCGAACGCCGGGTCGGCCGCATCCTCGCCAACGGCTGGCCGACGGGTGTCGAGGTGACCCATGCGATCAACCATGGCGGACCGTATCCGGCGACGTCCGATGGCCGCACGACATCGGTGGGGACGCTCGCCATCGACCGCTTCCTGCGTCCCGTGGCCTATCAGGACATTCCCGACGCGCTTCTGCCCGATGCGCTTCGGGACGGCCACCAGCCGGGTGTGCTGGCGCGGATCGATGGCGCATGGCATCTCGCCTGAACGCAAAATATGGCCGGTGCGGTCCAATACCAGTTGCAATTCACAACGATGTCAGCAAGGTTGTGTCAGTAAGCGAACAGAACCGCGCCCCAGCGGTCCGCGACTGGAGAGCCACGTCATGAAGCATGAAAAGCCGTCCGATCTCAAAGCCGCTGCCCATGTCGACGTACTGATCATCGGTGCAGGCATTTCCGGCATCGGCATGGCGGTGCATCTCAAGGAAAAATGCCCGGACCGGAGCTTCGCGATCCTTGAGCGGCGCAGCGATATCGGCGGCACCTGGAACCTGTTCCAGTATCCTGGCATCCGTTCGGACAGCGACATGCACACCCTGGGCTTCGAGTTCGAACCCTGGCGCGAGCAGAAGGCGATTGCCGATGGTCCCTCGATCCTCAGCTATCTGCGCCGCATCAAGGACGAGCGCGGGCTCAACGATCATATCCGCCTGGGCCACAAGGTGCTGTCGGCGAGCTGGTCGAGCAGCGAGGCGCGCTGGACGATTGCCGCTGAGGTCGAAGGCCAGGGGGATCAAGGTCCGAGCGTGCAGCATCTGACCTGCAACTATCTGTTCATGGGCACCGGCTATTACGATTATGACGAGGGCTATGACCCCGCGTTCGAGGGCCGTGACAGCTTTGGCGGCGAGATCATCCACCCGCAGTTCTGGCCCAAGGGCTTCGACTATACCGGCAAGCGCGTCGTCGTGATCGGATCGGGCGCGACGGCGGTGACCATCGTGCCGTCGATGACCGACCGGGCAAAGCACGTCACCATGCTGCAGCGGACCCCGACCTGGTACTGGAGCCGCCCCGCCAAGGACTGGCTCGCCAATACGCTGCGCAGCATCATGCCCGACGAATGGGCCTATCGCTTCATCCGCTTCAAGAACGTGCGGATGCAGCAGATCTCGTTCAAGCGCGCGCGAGAGAACCCCAAGAAGGTCGGCGATTATCTGCTCAAGCGGATCCGCAAGATCATGGGCAACAAGATGCACGAGCCCGATTTCCAGCCGCCCTACGGCCCCTGGGAACAGCGGCTGTGCCTGGTGCCCGATGGCGACATGTTCAAGGCGATCCGCGACGGCAAGGCCGATATCGTGACCGACCACATCGACCGCTTCACCCCCACCGGCATCCAGCTCAAATCGAGCAAGCATCTCGACGCAGAGGTCGTGATCACCGCGACAGGGCTCAAGCTCGCGATGGCGGGCAAGGTCGACTTTACCGTCGATGGCCAGCCGGTCGATTTCACCCGGCATTTCTATTACAAGGGCTGCATGTTCAGCGATGTGCCCAACATGGCCATCGTCTTCGGCTATCTGAACGCGTCGTGGACGCTCAAGGTCGATATCGTCGCCGATTTCGTCTGCCGCACGCTCAACCACATGGCGGCGACCGGAACCGAGATCGCCGTGCCTGCCCTGGGCAGCGATGGCCCGGTCAACGAGGAGGAGATCTTCGATTTCTCCTCGGGCTATGTCCAGCGTGCGCTGCACATCCTGCCCAAGCAGGGCGATCGCATGCCCTGGCGGCTCAACCAGGATTATCTGTTCGACCGCAAGGTGCTGCGCGAGGAAGCCGTCGCCGATGGCGTGCTGGCCTTCCGCAAGGCGCAGGCGGAGGTGGATGCCCCCGCGGCCATTGCTGCCGAATAGTCCTTATTCGGCGGCGGGGCTGAACGCCGCGCGATATTCGGGCTTGATCCCGGCGACCGCCGCCGCAGTGACGGGCAGGCTGATTTCGTACACGCCTTCGACATAGGGCCCTGCGACATAGGGCGCTGCGATGAACATCATCCGGTCAAAGCCGGTATTGCCGACGGCAGACGGAATGATCACCAGTTCATCGAACGGCGGGCAGGCGTTGAACATGTCGTCCGCCTCGCCCGCATATTCGCCGCGCCGCTCCAGCCGCTCGGAATTCAGCGCATCGCAGTATCGCTCGCGCATCGGCTGCAGCGCGGCCTTGATGTCGGTGAACAGACCCTCGATCGGCACCCGCCGCGTTGCCGCCTTGTCCCAGAGCAGCGCCTCATAGCCGGTATTGCCATGCGCCCCGCCGGAAAAGGTGCTGATCTCGGCCAGCATCGCCAGCAGCGGTGCGGTATTGCCGGTGGTGGTCCAGGTGACACCCATCATGTGCGGGTTGAACGGATAGTCGTTGGCCGCCGCATCTTTCTCGGCCTCTTTGGTCTCCGTCTCCAGTTCGGCAAGACTCGCCGCGCGCTGCTTGTCCAGCATCGCGGCGAGCGCAGGCACGGCGGCGGCCTCGGCCGGATAGCTGTAGCTGAAGCTGAAGGCCTTGGTTTCACGCTCGAACGAGACAGGCTTGGCACTGGCCGTGGCGGCCTTGGCAGGCTCTGCCTTGCTGGCCTGCGGTGCCTCCTCGCCGCACGCGGCCATCGCGGGCAGAGCCAGCGTCAGCAGCGCGGTCAGCGCAAGGTGTGCAGGTTTGCAAAACGCCATGATTCTCTCTCGCCGTTGGGTGTCATAATGCTGTAAGACCCCAACAATGATTGATTTGTCTCACCTCGTCCAGCCGGACCTTGGCC
This sequence comes from Sphingomonas sp. 35-24ZXX, assembly GCF_000786215.1. Lineage (GTDB taxonomy): Bacteria > Pseudomonadota > Alphaproteobacteria > Sphingomonadales > Sphingomonadaceae > Blastomonas. The sequence goes on along the minus strand of NZ_JROG01000010.1, from coordinate 24,241 downwards.
AGTCCGCGCGCCCCGTTCATCTGATCGACAAGGCAGGGCTGGCCGATTGGCTGAATGCCGCGCCGCCGCGCATTCGCAACCATCTCGCCGCGATGCGTTTTACCGCGCGCCCGCACGAGCTGGTGCTGGTGCCGGGCGACCATGCCGATGACTGGGCGGTGGTGCTGGGCGTCGCGGATGTCCGAAACCTGCGTCCCTGGTGCCTTGCCAAGGTGCCCGAGGTGCTTGCGGCCGGACATTACCGTCTTGCCGGTGATGTCCGCCCGGGGCAGGCGCTGATCGGCTGGGCACTCGCGCAGCACCGGCTCACCGCGTACAAGAAGCCCGACGAGAACCCGCAAGGCCCGCGCGTGCTGCTGACCAGCGATCCGGCGCGGCAATCGGATGCGCTGGCCGAAGCCGAAGCCACCGCCTGGGTGCGCGATCTGGTCAACACGCCCGCCGAGGACATGGGGCCTGCCGCGCTGGAATCCGCCGCCGAGGAGCTGGCGCGCGCGCACAATGCCGTGCTGGAGGTGACGCGCGGCGATGCGTTGGCGACCCAGTACCCGATGATCCACGCGGTCGGCCGGGCGGCGGCGCGCAGCCATGCGCCGCGCCTCATCGAACTGCACTGGGGGCGCGAGGATCATCCCCGCGTGGCGATCATCGGCAAGGGCGTGTGCTTCGACAGCGGCGGGCTGGATATCAAGTCGGCCGCGGGCATGTTGCTGATGAAGAAGGACATGGGCGGCGCGGCGCATGCGCTGGCGCTGGCGCAGCTGATCATGCGCGCCAGGCTGCCGGTGCGGCTGCACATGTTGGTCGGCGCGGTCGAGAACGCGATTTCCGGCAATGCTTTCCGCCCCGGCGATGTGCTCAAGAGCCGCAAGGGCATTACCGTCGAGATCGGCAACACCGATGCCGAAGGACGGCTGGTGCTGGCCGACTGCCTGGCCAAGGCCAGCGAGGGATCGCCCGACCTGATGATCGATTTTGCCACGCTGACCGGCGCGGCGCGGGTGGCGGTGGGGCCCGATCTGCCCGCCCTGTTCGCCAACAGCGATCCGCTGGCCGAGGGCCTGATCGCCAGCGGCATGGCGGTGGGCGATCCCGGCTGGCGGCTGCCGCTCTGGGCGGGTTACGAGGACATGTACACCAGCGACATTGCCGATATCGGCAACAGCGGCGGGTCCTTTGCCGGCGCGATCACCGCGGCGCTGTTCCTGCAGCGCTTTGTCGGCGAGGGCGTGCCCTGGGCGCATTTCGATACCTACGCTTGGCGTCCGACGCCGCGTCCCGGGCAGCCCAAGGGCGGCGAGGCAATGGGTCTGCGCGCCAGCTGGCATTATCTGCGCGGCCGTTATGGCGATGCTGGCCAGGGCGCTGCGTGACGGGGCTTGGACAAATGGGTGCAACTCGTCTATCTGGCCCGCCAGCCCGCTGCCAGCCACAGGTGCAGGCGATATTCACGACGCACCATCGCGCAGAGGACCGGGGTTCTTGACACATTCGACACGTATTTCGGCGGACGCAACGCCGGTGGATGCCGGGACGGTGCTGGCGGACGCGTCGGATACCTCCCCCGCGCCGATCCGCCAGTTCGTCCTGAGCGGCCCGGTTGCCGATTACGACCCCCGCGTGACCGCGATCCGCGGCGATCTGGCCGATATCGCGCTCGCCGGGCGTTTCTTCGCGCCGCATTATGTCGCACCGCAGATTCACCGCGCGCTGGCCGATGGGGCGATGCTGCGCAAGGCCGGGGCTGGCGATGCCGAAGCGGTGAGCCAGCTGCTGCCGGGCGAGGCGTTCGCGCTGCTCGACAGTGCCGGCGAATGGGGTTGGGGCTATGGCTGCCACGATGGCTATTGCGGCTATGTCCGGCTGGACAGCATCGCGATGGACGTCTCCGAACCGACGCACGTCGTCCACGCCCGCAGCGCGCTGGTGTTTGCCGAACCGTCGATCAAGACGGCGATGGTCGCAGCATTGCCGATGGGCGCCGCGATTGCGGTGCTGGGCACCAGCGACTGCGGCAAGTTCTGGCAATTGGCTGAAGGCTGGATGTCGGTGCGCCATGCCATCGCGCTGACGGACCGCAATTGCGACCCGGTCGACCGGGCGCTGCAGCTGGTGGGCGCGCCTTATCTCTGGGGCGGACGCGGCGGCGATGCGCTCGATTGCTCGGGGCTGGTCCAGCTGGTGCTGGCGCTTGCAGGGCACGATGCGCCGCGCGACAGCGACCAGCAGCGCAGCTCGCTGGGGCGTGCGCTGGCCGATGACGAGCCATTGCAGCGTGGTGACCTTGTGTTCTTCCCCGGCCATGTCGGCATCATGCGCAATGGCGATACGCTGATCCACGCCAATGCCCATTGGATGCAGGTGGTGGCAGAGCCGCTCGCCGATGTGATCGCCCGCTTCCCCGAAACCACGCCGCAGCCGGTGCTGGCGCGCAGGAGGATCGGCTGATGCCCAGCCTTTTTATCGATGGAGCTGCCGGAACTACCGGCCTTGAAATCGCCGAGCGGATGGCCGGGCGGGGCGAGTTCCGCCTGATCACGCTGAGCGATGCTGATCGCAAGAGCGTGTCCGCGCGCGCCGCCGCGATCCAGGATGCCGATTTTGTCATCCTGTGCCTGCCCGATGCGGCGTCGCGCGAAGCGGTGGCGCTGGGCGAAGGTGCCGCGACCCGTTTCATCGACGCCTCGAGCGCGCACCGCGTTGCCGATGGCTGGACCTATGGCTTTGCCGAGCTGCGCACTGGTCAGCGTCAGGCGATTGCGCAGGCGCGGCTGGTCAGCAACCCCGGCTGCTACCCCACCGGCTTTCTGGCGCTGGTCGCGCCGCTGGTGGCGGAAGATCTGCTGCCCACCGACCATGGCTTCATCGTCAACGCGGTCAGCGGCTATTCGGGCGGCGGCAAGGAGCTGATCGCGCGGATGCAGGTCGATGCGCCCGAGATCGGCTTTCGCGCCTATGCGCTGGGGCTGGAGCACAAGCACCTGGCCGAGATGCAGGTGCATGCCGGGCTCAGCCGCGCGCCGCTGTTTGCGCCGGCCGTGGTCCGCGCATTTCGCGGCATGCTGGTCGATGTGCCGCTGTTCCTCGATCCGGAGCTGGGCTTTGCCGATGCGCGGCTGCTGCACCAGGCGCTCGCCGATCATTATGTGGACGAGCCGCTGGTCAGTGTCGCGCCGATGGGCTCTGCGCCCGGCGAACTGCTGCTGAGCGAGGGCGATGCGCCGACGGATCGGCTGTCGCTTTATGTGCTGCCCAGTGCCGATGGATCGCAGGTGCGGCTGATCGCGATGCTGGATAATCTGGGCAAGGGCGCGAGCGGCGCTGCGGTGCAGAACCTCAACATCATGGCAGGGCTCGACGAACTGGCGGGCCTGCGCGCCTAAGGTCTCAGCGCGGGCGGCTCTAGCGCGCGCGCTTGGCGGCATAGAGCGCCTGGTCGGCGCGCATGAACATCGCCTCGGCATCGTAGGAAATGGCGTTCTCGGCCTTGGCGATGCCATAGCTGGCGCCGACTTCGAGCAAGGCGTCGTTCCACAGGATCGGCGTCTTGAGCAAGGCCACCGCGCCTTCGACGCGGCGAAACAGCCGCTGCAGGTTGCGGTGGCTGGGAAGCAGCACCGCAAATTCGTCGCCGCCGATCCGCGCGACCATCAGCGCATCGGGAAACGCCTGGCGGATGCGCTGGCCGAACTGCACCAGGCATGCGTCCCCTGCAACATGGCCGAACCGGTCGTTGACCTGCTTGAAGCCGTCGACATCGAACAGCACCAGCGCGCCCAGCGGCCGGAAACCCAGTGCGGTGCGGGCGGAATCGAGAAAGCGGGACTGGAACACGGCGCGGTTGGACAGCCCGGTCAGGCTGTCGGATTCCGCCGATTGCTGCAGCAGATCGCGCTCCAGCCGCTGGCGGGTGATATCTTGCTTGGTCCCGGTCAGCCGCGCAGGACCGCCGGAATCGCATTCGACCTGCGCGACGATCTGGATCCAGCGCATCGCGCCATCGGGGCGGGTGATGCGGGCATCCAGCATGAAGCCCGAAGCCCGCTCGATCGCCCGCGAACGGACCCGTTCGAGCGCTTCCAGCGACTCCCGGTCATAAAGCTCGACAATTTCGCCGCGCCGGATATCCGGCCGCGGGGTCACCCCGAAAATGTCGTAGACGCTGGGCGTCCATGCCAATCGTTCGGTCCTGAGATCGCATGCGAACACGCCGATGCCTGCCCGGTCGAGGCTGTTGACGATCTGGGCCGGGTTGGGCTGGGGGATCAGCGCGCAGGGCAGGGCGTCATCCGCCACGCCATCCCAGGCGTCGGCGTCGATTCTGCCCAAATCGGTGAGATGCCCATCCATAATCGTGTGCGCCAAGCCTCCTGCTTGGGCGCACACGCTAGATCGCAACGGTTAACCGCTCGTTACTGGCCTGAAATGCAGGGGAAAATCAGAAGAATGCCTGAATGCCGGTTTGCGCACGGCCCAGAATAAGCGCGTGTACATCATGCGCGCCTTCATAGGTATTCACCGTTTCCAGGTTCACCATGTGGCGCATCACCTGATATTCTTCGCTGATGCCGTTGCCGCCATGCATGTCGCGCGCGGCGCGGGCGATATCAAGCGCCTTGCCGCAATTGTTGCGCTTGACGATCGAGATCATCTCGGGCGCGAACCGGCCTTCGTCCATCAGCCGGCCGACCCGCAAGGATGCCTGGAGGCCAAGCGCGATTTCGGTCTGCATGTCGGCGAGCTTCTTCTGGAACAGCTGGGTTGCTGCCAGCGGCTTGCCGAACTGCACGCGATCGAGGCCATATTGCCGCGCGGCATGCCAGCAGAATTCGGCAGCCCCCATCGCGCCCCAGGAAATGCCATAGCGCGCGCGGTTGAGGCACCCGAACGGACCCTTCAGGCCCTCGACATGGGGCAGCAGGTTCTCTTCCGGCACCTCGACCTCGTCCATCTGGATCATGCCGGTGGTCGATGCGCGCAACGAGAGCTTGCCCTTGATCTTGGGGGCGCTGAGGCCCTTCATGCCCTTTTCGAGGATGAAGCCGCGGATCGCACCGTTGTGCGCATCCGATTTCGCCCAGATCACGAAGACATCGGCAAACGGGCTGTTCGAGATCCAGGTCTTCGCGCCGGAAATCACATAGCCGCCATCGACCTTTTTCGCGCGGGTCTTCATGCCCGCGGGGTCCGATCCGGCATCGGGCTCGGTCAGGCCGAAGCAGCCGATCAGCGTGCCGGCGGTCAGGCCCGGCAGATATTTGCGGCGCTGCTCGTCGCTGCCATAGGTGTTGATCGGGTGGATGACGAGCGAGCTTTGCACCGACATCATCGAGCGATAGCCGCTATCGACCCGTTCGACTTCGCGCGCGATCAGCCCGTATGCGACGTAGCTGGCTTCCGCTCCGCCGAAATCCTCGGGCAAGGTCGCGCCCAGCAGGCCGGCTTCGCCCATCATCGGGAACAGTTCGGGAGCGTCGATTTCCTCGCGGAAGGCGTCGATGACGCGCGGTTGGAGCACGTCTTGCGCAAAGCCGCGCGCGCTCGCCTGGATCAGCCGCTCCTCTTCGGTCAGCTGCTCGTCAAGCAGGAAGGGATCGTCCCAGGTGAAGGGAATGGTTTCGGCCTTGCGGATGCTGTCGTGCTTCATGGGGAGGGTCTAGCGCAGCTTGGCCGGCGATCCAACCGCATTTTACGCGGCCAGGTTGACGTAAGCGTAAAGCGCCTGCGGTGAACCGGTGTCCGCTTTCGGCACAACGATGGGGTTAACCATCAATTGCCATAGGCAATGGTTAAAAATGCGTTAACTCATGACACATGCAGCGGCTTCAATTCTTGCGAACACCTTCCCGGCCCCATGGTTTCCGGGCCAATCTGGCTCCGCGAATCCTCAGTGTGACACCGGTTGACGAGCCCGAAGTGCTGGCGCGCCGCAAGCGGGCTCAGCGCAACGAGGAAGTGCGCCTGTTCGTGCTGAGCTTCACCGCCTTCTTTGTCGCGATCACCTCGTTCATCTGGTGAGTGAATCGAGAAAGCGCTTCGCGTCCGCGCGGATCGTCTGCTTGTCCTTGTCGGGGCGCTTGGCCCAGTTGCGATAAGGCATCGCCAGCCGCTGGTTCTTGCCCAGCACGTCCTCGTTACGGTCGAGGAAATCCCAGTAGAGCAGGTTGAACGGACAGGCCTTGGCCCCCGTCTTGGCCTTCACGTCATAGCGGCAATGGCCGCAATAATCGGACATCGTGTTGATATAGTTGCCGCTGGAGGCATAGGGCTTGCTCGCCAGCAGCCCACCATCGGCAAATTGGCTCATGCCCAGGGTGTTGGGCAGCTCGACCCATTCATAGGCGTCGGCATACACCTCAAGATACCATCGATGCACCGCGTGCGGATCGATGCCTGCGACCAGCGCGAAATTGCCGGTGATCATCAACCGCTGGATGTGGTGCGCATAGGCATGGTCCATCGTCTGGCCGATTGCCTGGCCCATGCAGTGCATGTCGGTCTGGCCGTCATAATAGAAGCCGGGCAGGGGCCGCGTGGCATTCAGCGCGTTGCGCTGCGCGTAATTCGGGCCTTCGCGCCAGTAGATGCCGCGCACATATTCGCGCCATCCGATGATCTGGCGGATGAAGCCCTCGGTGGCGTTGAGCGGCACCTTGCCCTCGCGATACGCCGCTTCCACCGCCTCGCACAGCGCCAGAGGATCGAGCAGCCCGCAGTTGAGATAGGGCGAAAGGATCGAGTGCCACAGGTACGGCTGATCGGTCAGCATCGCATCCTGATAGTCGCCAAAACGGGCGAGCGCATGCTTGATGAAGTGCGCCTGCTGCTTCTGCGCGTCCTGCGTCGTGCAGGCAAAGACGAAATGGTCGAGGCTGCCGGGATGGTTGCCGAAGCGGCGCGCCACCAGATCCAGCACCTCGCGCGTGATGGCATCGGGCGCAAAGCGCAGCGGCTGGGGGATCAGCAGCGGCTCGTTGGGCGGCGGCTTGCGGTTTTCGCTGTCGTAATTCCATTCGCCGCCCTCGGGCTTGCCATGCTCGTCGAGCAGCAGCCCGGTCTTGCGCCGCATGTCGCGATAGAAGAATTCCATCCGCAGCTGCTTGCGGCCCTCGGCCCAGGCGTCGAACTCGGCATGGGTGCAGACGAAGCGGCTGTCCTCACGCAATTCGACCGGCAGATCGAACCGGTCTTCCCATTCCTGCATCGCCGCCAGCACCCGCCATTCGCCGGGCCGGGTGGCGACGATGCGCTCGGGCGCATGGCGCTCGATGGCGCGGGCGAGCTCGCCGGTGAACGAGCCGCTGTTGTCGGGATCGTCGAGCCGGACATAATCGACTGTCCAGCCCGCTTCGCGCAGGGCGGCTGCATGGTGGCGCATCGCGGACAGGATGAACGCGATCTTGGCCTTGTGGTGGCGGACATAGGTCGTCTCCTCGTCTGCCTCCATCATCAGGATCACGCTGGTCTCGGGGTCTGCCCCCTCCAGCGCAGAAAGGCCGGGGCTGAGCTGGTCGCCCAGGATCGGGATGAGGGTTGTCATGGGGGATCGGGTGTCCTGGATGAAGCCAACCCTTATGATGGGGTGCAACGCACGACAATCAATGCGGGTACTATGCTATGACATTGCCGACCCCGATGCCTATCAGGGACACGCAATGGCAACACGGCCCTTGCCCACGGAAGATATGTCATGCCCGATTCTGCCCGCAATACCCCGATGTCCGCCGAAATCAGGGGGCAGAGCGCCTGGCAGCGGGCGCTGCGGGGGATGCGCAACCATTGCCCGGCCTGCGATCACAAGCCGCTGTTCCGGCGGTATCTGAAGCCCGTCGAACGCTGCGCTGGCTGTGGTCAGGACTGGACGCTGCACCAGGCGGACGATTTTCCCGCCTATATCGCCATTTTCATCAGCGGGCATCTGCTCGCCCCGCTGCTGATCGCGGTGGGCGGCCGCGAGCTGTTGCCGATGGGGGTCCTGGCGCTGGTGGCGATCATCGGTGCACTCGTGCTGACGATCGCGCTGCTGCAGCCGGCCAAGGGCGCGGTGATCGCGCTGCAATATCACTGGCAGATGCACGGGTTTGCCCCTGCGGCACCTGCCTCTGAAGGCGAGCGCGACTGAGCGTCAGATCTTGCGCCAGATCTGCGACTTGCACAGCAAGCCGCCCAGAATGCAGCCGCTGATCTTGATGCGACTAGCATCGAGCTGCTTGATCGTCGAATAATAGGTATCGCCCAGATCAGGCACGAACACGTTGCCGCGCCAGTGGCCGGGCTTGGTCTGGCGATAGTTGCGCAGCAGGCTGGTGCCGATGAGATTGGGGGTGCCGCCCGCGCTGGCATCGCGCTTGGCGAGATCGCTGGCCCAGGTGACCTTGCCGCACAGTTCCTCACCGCAGGGCTGTGTCAATACGCGCACATCGCCGGTGGGATTTTCCCATGTGCCATGGATGGTGTCCGCGCGCACCGGTACTGCGGCCATCGCCGCACCCATGCCCGCGATGGCGAGGCCCAGCCCCGCCCACGTGTATCCCGTCACCCGTAACTGCCCCAGAACCATAATATACCCTTTGCAACCCTTGGCCCGGCATCTCCCGTTGACGCCTGTCCCCTTCAGGGCTCAGGCCTCATGCCAGACCAACGGTTAGGCCACGATCGTGTTCCTGTGTCGAGACGCTTTTGCGTGCGGCGCTCAGTTTGCGACGAATTGCCGCGCGGCGGGCCGCAGTCCTTTTTCCTTCACCCTATCCTTACCAATCTGGGTTAAGCATAGGCACGATGTCCAGCCTCGTCCCTTCGCCGCAAGAACCCTGTCTGCCCAGCTGCCCGCCCAGCGCCGTCAGCCATGGCGCAGGCCTGATCGGCCTTGTCGGACTGTTCGGCTGGATCATGCTGGCGCGGCATTATGGCTGGAACGGACCCAATGCGGCGCTGGTGTGCTGCGTCGCGACCGGACTTCCGATGGTGGTGTGGTCGCTGCTGGTCGACAAGGTCCATCTGCGCCCCAGCACCGGCATTGACTGGTCGAAGCCGCGCCCCGTGCGCGATGTCATCGATGCCAGCCTGATCAAGCTCACCGGGCTGTGGATGACCTGGGCCGGCATCGCCGCGATCTATGCGGTCGCGCGCTGGTACTGGACCGGCAACTACCAGTTCTCGATGCGGGTGTTCATCTATGCCTCGCCGTTCCTGTTCTTCCTCTCGATCCCCTATGTCATCTGGATCGACCGGTACCTGAAGGACCCGCATGACGGCGCCTGGCACCTGGGCGCGATGATCTCGGGCCAGCCGGGCTGGGAGCGCGAGGCGATCCATCACCATCTGCGCGCCTGGGCGGTGAAGGGCTTCTTCCTCGCGTTCATGCTGTCGATCGTGCCGGGCGGCTATGCCGATATCGTCAACGCCAATGTCTCCGAGATCGCGACCAACCCGGTGTGGATTGCCAACTGGCTGATCATCGCGATGTTCCTGGTGGATGTGCAGTTCGCCACTGTCGGCTATGTGCTGACCTTCAAGCCGCTCGATTCCCACATCCGCACCGCCAATCCGTATATGGCCGGATGGGCTGCCGCGCTGATCTGCTATCCGCCGTTCATCATGATGGGCGACAATGGTCCGCTCAACTATCACGTCAACACGGCCGACTGGGCCTATTGGTTTGAAGGACAGACGGCCCTGCTGGCGGTCTGGGGAACCTGGCTGGTCGTGCTGACCGCGATCTACGCCTGGGCGACGGTCGCATTCGGCATCCGCTTTTCCAATCTCACCCATCGCGGAATCCTGACGCACGGGCCTTATCGCTGGACCAAGCACCCCGCCTATCTCTCCAAGAACGCCTATTGGTGGTTTGCCACGATGCCGTTCCTGGTGACCAGCGGATCGTGGAGCGACGCTGTGCGCAACACGGCGCTGCTTGCCTGCGTCTCTGCCGTCTATTACTGGCGCGCGCGCACCGAAGAGCGGCACCTGATGGCCGATCCCGATTATGCCGCCTATGCCGCGTGGATGGACCGCCATGGCCCGATCCCGCGCCTCATCGGCTGGATGACCGGGCGGCGAGGGGCAAGTGATTCGCTTCCCGCGCCCGCCGAGTGACAGACGCGCGCCTTTTGCGAACGATTTCGCGCCAAAATGGCGCTAAATGTCGATGAATTGATCGTTCTGTGCTCCATCGCACAATCGTCTGACGCACGGACGGGCTAATCTCCCCCACGCGGAAATTCACAAAAGCTGGTCGCCCGCGCGCATCTCAACCCCAAACAGGGAGATTTACGATGGACCAGTTTACACCCACGCGCCGTTCGATCCTGGGCACCACCGGTGGTGCCATGTTGTCTGCAGCCGCCATCGGCGTGCTGGGCGGCGCCAGCGCTTTCGCCAAGTCCAAGGGCGGCGCGACTCAGGGCGATGTCGATATTCTCAATGTTGCGCTCGGTCTGGAGCATGAAGCGATCGCGGCGTACTCGATCGGGGCAGGCAGCGGCCTTCTTGCAAAGCCCGTGCTGGATGCTGCCGTGCTGTTCCAGGGCCACCACAAGGGTCACCGCGATGCGCTGATAAAGGCGATCACCGACATGGGCGGCAAGCCGGTCATGGCCAAGACCGATGCCGAATATGCCAAGGCGCTGAACGTGGCTGCCACCGTGAAGTCGCAGAATGACGTGCTCAAGCTGGCGCAAAGGCTGGAGAAGGGCGCGGCCAACGCTTACATCGGCGTCATCCCGTCGTTCAGCAACAACGACCTCAAGCAGATTTCGGCGCGTCTGGCTGCGGATGAGGCATCGCACTGGGCCACGCTCAGCTTCGTTCTGGGTGAGGCACCGCCCGCCGCTCCACTGATTTTCGGCTGACAACCCCTCTTGCCCGGCCAGCGCGGATCATGCATCGCAGCGCGCTGGCCGAAGGGGCCGACAACAAAGGTGTGCAATGACGTCAAATGGATCGCAAAGGGCCTTGATGGCCCGGGTTCTGGCCTTTCTGGTCGCGGTGGTTGCTGGCACTGGCGCTATCGTGGCAACCGCATCGGGTGCGACATCCGCGATGCCAGCAGGCGATGCGACGCGTGGCGCAAAGATCTATGACGACAACTGCACCGGCTGCCATTCACTTGATGCCAACCGGATTGGCCCGGCCCATCGGGGTGTGTTCGGCCGCAAGGCGGGCACCGCGAAGGATTTCGCTTATTCGCCCGCGCTCAAGAAGGCAAAATTCGCCTGGGATGCCGCCAAGCTCGACAAGTGGCTGACCAATCCGCAGGCCTTCGTGCCCGGATCGAAAATGGGGTTTCGTCTGTCCGATCCGCAGCGGCGCGCCGATGTCATCGCCTATCTGAAGCAGGAAAGTGGCAAATAGGCTCGCCCGGATTGCGCCAGCAAATAATCGCGACCACCCCTTTCGCCAGCCATCGTTAAGAGGCATATTGTGGCGATGGACCGATTTTCAGACAGCATGGACAAGTTCTTCGGCCATTCGGCAACCACGCATGGCGTCACCGTGCGCGTCGCGGTCAGCTTCCTGCCCGACCGTTCGCGCGCAGACAGTGCCCGCTGGTTCTGGTCGTATCATATCCGGATCGAGAACCATTCGGACAGCGCGGTGCAGCTGCTCACCCGGCACTGGGTGATCACCGACGGACGCGGCGGCGTGCACCAGGTCGATGGCGAAGGTGTGGTGGGCGAACAGCCGCTGATCCAGCCCGGCAAGGCGCATGACTATGTCTCGGGTTGCCCGCTGACCACCCCGACCGGGCGGATGGAGGGAATCTACCGCATGCTGCGCGACGATGGCCAGCTGATCGCGGTCGAGATTCCGCGTTTTCCGCTGGTCGCCCCCGCGGTTGCCGATTAATCACCGTTCCCCATGAAGCGTACGCATCTTCCGCTCAATGGCTTGCGCGTGCTGGATGCCGCCGCTCGCCATCTGAGCTTTACCCGCGCGGCCGATGAGCTGGCGGTGACGCCTGCCGCCGTGGGCCAGCAGATCCGTGCGCTCGAGGAAATGCTGGGCGTCGTGCTGTTCCGCCGCACGCCAAAGGGGCTGGAGCTCACCGACGAGGCAGGCGCCGGACTCGATGCGCTGCGCGGCGGATTTCTGCAGTTCGAGGAAGCGGTGCGCGCGATGCAGCAGGGCCAGTCGAGCTTTCGCCTGACGATCGCGGTGCCGCGCGACTTTGCCGCCAAGTGGCTGCATCACCGGCTGATCGGCTATGCCGCCGCCAACCCCGAAATCCGCTATACGTTGGTCTCCGGCGACAGCGACATCGACTTTACCGAGGCGAACCTCGATTGTGCGATCCGGCTGGCCGATGGTCCGGCGGAGCTGGAAGGCGCGCAGATCGGCCCCGCGCAGTTCGTCACCGTCGCGGCCCCGGGCCATGCCGGCGATCGGCGGATCGAATGGCCGGGCTGCCAGCGCGATGCCGACGGGCAAGAGGGCGAGGGCTCCACCGTGCTGCAGGTCGCTGATGCGGGGCTAGGCATCGATGCTGCGGTTGCAGGCTTCGGCAGCGTCACCATTCCCTGGCTGCTGGCTGAACGCGACCTGACCGAAGGCCGACTGGTCGCATTGGGCGAGGCGCGCCCGTCGCGCCGCGCCTATTGGGTGGTCGCGCCGACCCCGCAATGGCGGCAGAAAAAGGTCAAGGCGCTGGTCGAGGCGCTGACTGCATCGTGAGCGGGCCGTGACCGACCTGCCGGTTCTGGCGAGCGAGCGGCTCGTGCTGCGGCCAGTACGGCTGAGCGACGCCGAGGCGCTGTTTGCCGTGCTGTCCGATGTCGATCTGATGACCTGGTGGTCGTCCGGCCCACATCGGACAGTTGAAGAGACGCGGGCCTATCTCGAGCCCGCGGCCGCGGGCGAATGGCGCAGCTGGGCGATCACCCGCACGGGTGAGGACGTCGCGCTGGGCTGGGTCAACGCGCACCAGAAGCGCGCCAATGTGAGCGAGATCGGCTATATCCTGGCCCGCTCGGCCTGGGGGCAGGGGATCGCACGCGAGGCTGTGACTATGGTCATCGACCAGCTGCTGATCACCGAAGGGCAACGCCGCGTCTTTGCGGATACCGATCCCGACAACCGCTTTTCCATCGGCCTGCTGACGAAAATGGGCTTCCAACTGGAAGGCCACCTGCGCGCCGAATGGGAAACGCATATCGGCGTGCGCGATACCTTGCTGTTCGGGCTGCTCAGGGACGAGTGGCTGGCGCAGTCGGGCCAGCCAGCTGATCGAGCAGGCGCGTCATCAGCGTGATGAAGCCTGGCTGATCGATCTCGGCCTCGCGATTGTTGACCAGCGCGCTGACGACATAGCGTTCGCCCTGTTTGGTTTCCGCCACGAAGCTCATCCCCATGATGCCGGGCTCCGACCCGCCCTTGTACCCCAGATACGCCCAGCGACCGGCGCTGACCGGCGGGATGCCGGGATTGACCTTGAGGATCGCGCGCGTCACCGGATCGCCATCGCGCTCCAGCATCGCCAGCAGCCGCGCGATATCGGCGGGGCTGGCGAACCATTCGATCGTGTCGATCTGGTTGGGCCCGCCGGTATAGACCGACAGGTCGAGCTTGTTCAGCCGCAGCGTCTCACCGGCCTCTTGCAGCAAGCGTGTCTGCTCGATGTCATCGGCGGCGAGGAAGCGATCGCGCAAGGCGGCATTGGCGGGCATTTTCAGCCCCGTCACCTGCTGGGTCGACAGCACCGGTGTCATGTCCTGCGGGCTCGCATGGCCGCTGGCGCGAACGATCGCGGCGAGCCGTTGCTGGCCGATCGCGGCGATCAGCGTGTCGGTGGCGCTGTTGTCGCTGATCGAGATCATCAGCGTCGCCAGCGTCTGCAGCGTCATCGGGGCATTGTCAGGCCAGTCCTGCGCGATGCCAGACGGGTGCGATTTCTGCGTCAGCGGCAGAACATCGCTCCACGCGCGTTCGCCTGCGCGCACCGCGCGGTCGATCTCGGCGAGCACATAGAGCTTGAACACCGAAGCGATCGCGAAGCGTTCGTCCGCGTTGCGGCTGATCAGCGTTTCCCGGCCCTTGTCGGTCAGCTTCTGCACGATCAGTCCGGTCCGTCCGGGCAGCGCGGCGATATCGGCGGTGATCTGGGCGAGGCTGTCGCCTTCGGTGCGCGTGCCCGTGATGAACAGGCCCGATAGCTTGCCGTTCAGCATGCCGATGGTGAAGGTGACGATGGACCTGTCGAAACGGATGTCGACACTGGCCGAGCGCGCATCCATCGGCCGGATAGCGACCACCGTCTGGGCCTCGCCATGCTGCGCCTTGAGGCCGGCAATGACCTGTGCGAGCTGGGCCTCGGGCACGGCGGCGACGAAGGCGGAGTTGAAGATGTCCGCCGACTTCGCCTTGCCCTGCAGCAGCGCGAGCACGCTGGCCGCGCCTTGGTCGAAGGCGGTTTGCGCTGGAGGGGGTGAGGGCGGCATCGCCTGGGCGTACACCGGAAGCGGGCAAACCGACATGGCCAGTAGGGCGGTGGCCAAGGTCACCATCCGTTTGGCCGAGATGCTGCGCAACGTCCCTCGACTTCCCGGCGTTGCCGGGAAGTCGAGGGACGTTGCGCTAGCCGCGCGTTCGAGCCATCCGCCTCAGGCGTCGATCGCTTCACGATCCACCTGCGCGGCGTGGTTCTGGATGAAATTGAAGCGGTGCTCGGGGTTCTTGCCCATCAGCTCGCCGACCAGATCCTTGACCGCAGAATATTGCTCGTAATTGGGCGGCAGCGTGACCCGCAGCAGCGAGCGCGAAGCGCGGTTCATCGTCGTTTCGCGCAGCTGGCCGGGGTTCATCTCGCCCAGCCCCTTGAAGCGGCTGACCTCGACCTTCTTGCCCTTGAGGATTGTCGCTTCGAGCTCCGCCCGGTGCGCGTCGTCGCGCGCGTACCAGCTCTTGGCCCCCACAACGAGCCGATAGAGCGGCGGCTGGGCGAGGTAGAGATGCCCGGCCTTCACGATCTCGGTCATCTCCTGGAAGAAGAACGTCATCAGCAAGGTGGCGATATGCGCGCCGTCGACATCGGCGTCGGTCATGATGATGATGCGGTCGTAACGCAGCTGGCCGGGGTCGCAATGCTTGCCGGTGCCGCAGCCCAATGCCAGCGCCAGATCGGCGATTTCCTGGTTGGCGCCGATCTTGGCGCTGTTGGCCGAGGCGACGTTCAGGATCTTGCCGCGGATCGGCAGGATCGCCTGAGTCTTGCGGTCACGCGCCTGCTTGGCCGAACCGCCGGCGCTGTCGCCTTCGACGATGAAGATCTCGGTCTCGGCGCCTTCGACCCCTGTGCCATCGTTGCTGCAATCGGTGAGCTTGCCCGGCAGCCTCAGCTTGCGCGCGCTGGTCGCGGTCTTGCGCTTGACCTCGCGCTCGGCCTTGCGCTTCAGCCGCTCGTCCATCCGCTCGAGCACCAGGCCCAGCAGCGCCTTGCCGCGTTCCATGTTGCCGGTGAGGAAATGGTCGACATGGTCGCGCACGGCCGCTTCGACCAGGCGTGACGCTTCGGGCGAGGTAAGCCTGTCCTTGGTCTGGCTCTGGAACTGCGGATCGCGGATGAACACCGAGAGCATCAGCTCGCTGCCGGTCATCACGTCCTCGGCGGTCAGCGTCGCCGCCTTCTTGTTGCCGACCAGCTCGCCAAAGCCGCGCAGCCCCTTGAGGATCGCGGCGCGAAGCCCCGCCTCGTGCGTGCCGCCATCGGGGGTGGGGATGGTGTTGCAATAATAGCTGTAGCTGCCGTCGCTCCACAGCGGCCAGGCTACCGCCCATTCGACCCGGCCCTTGCCATCGGGAAAGTCCTGGGTTCCGGCAAAGAAATCCGCCGTCGCGCATTCGCGGCTGCCCAACTGCTCGCGCAGGTGATCGGCAAGCCCGCCGGGGAACTGGAACACCGCCTCCTGCGGCACCTTGTCGTCGGATAGCTCGGCGTCGCATTTCCAGCGGATCTCGACCCCGGCATAAAGATAGGCCTTGGAGCGGGCGAGCGCGAACAGCCGCGCGGGCTTGAACTTCGCGCCAGCCCCAAAGATTTCCTCATCGGGCACGAAGCTGATCGTGGTGCCGCGACGGTTGGGGGCAGCGCCCACCTTTTCGAGCGGGCCCAGCGGCGCGC
Source organism: Sphingomonas sp. 35-24ZXX (assembly GCF_000786215.1). Taxonomy (GTDB): domain Bacteria; phylum Pseudomonadota; class Alphaproteobacteria; order Sphingomonadales; family Sphingomonadaceae; genus Blastomonas. The sequence continues at coordinate 8,127 of NZ_JROG01000010.1, read as the reverse complement.
CGCGCGAAAAGCGCTGCGCATACAGCTCCTTGTTGCGCGCGACCTCGACCAGCAGCTGCGTCGACAGCGCGTTGACCACCGACACGCCCACGCCGTGCAGGCCGCCGCTGGTGGCATAAGCCTTGTCCGAGAACTTGCCACCCGAGTGCAGCGTGGTGAGGATCACCTCCAGCGCCGACTTGCCGGGAAACTTGGGGTGGGGATCGACCGGGATACCGCGGCCATTGTCGCTGATCGTCAGATGGTTGCCCGCGCGCAGCGTGACCTCGATCCGCGTGGCATGGCCTGCCACCGCCTCGTCCATGCTGTTGTCGAGCACTTCGGCCGCCAGATGGTGCAGCGCGCGCTCGTCGGTACCGCCGATATACATGCCCGGCCGACGGCGGACGGGCTCCAGCCCCTCCAGCACCTCGATGGCAGAGGCGTCATAGGCGTCAGACGCGGCGGCGGCTTTGGCAAACAGGTCTTCGGACATGGCCGAGCTATAGGGCGCAATGGGGCGCGCCCGCAAGCAGCGCGCCCGATTTATCCGCCGTTATCGTGAACGAGGAAGGATCAGCGAACCCGGGGGCCGCCAAAGGGCATCGGCGGGGGAGGGCGACGCGTGCCGCGGGGCAGCTGCGCCTGATAGGCCCGGCCGCAATGTTCCACGCAATAGGGGAAGCCCGGATTGACCTGCTCGCCGCAGAAATGGAAATCGGGCTCGCCGGGATGGCCCATCGGCCAGCGGCAGATGCGGTCGGTGAGGTCGAGCAGGCTGGTCTTGCCCGCGATCTCGGGGCTCGGCCGGGCAGGGACCAGGCGGCGCGGCGGTGCCGGCGGGATCGGTGCCTGCTGGTCGCCAGGGCCCTGGCGCAGGAAGCCGCCGGGGCCGACCGAAACGATGCGCGGCTGCGGCTTGGGCGCGGCGACAACTTCGGCCGCTTCTTCGCCGTCATCCTCATCCTCGTCATCCGGCTCTGCAGCTTCCACAGGGCGCGGGGCGGGGGTGGGCGCAGGAGCAGGCGCGGGCGCGGCGCGCACCGGCTTGGCCGCGACGGGTGCATCGACCTTGAACGGCGGGCTGTCGGCTTCTGCCTCTGCCTCGGGTTCCGCCTTCTTGGCGGGCTTGGGCGCAGCTTCCGCCTTCTTCGGTGCAGGCTTGGGCTTGGCCTCGCCGGGCTTGACCGGCGACGGGCGCGACTTCAGGCCAAGGCGATGCGCCTTGCCGATGACCGCGTTGCGGCTGACCCCGCCAAGCTCTTCAGCAATCTGGCTGGCGGTCAGGCCTTTTTCCCACATGGTTTTGAGCTGGTCGATGCGCTCGTCGGTCCATGACATGAAAAGCAATTCCTTCTTGACCTATTGGGGCTTGCCCGGTCTGGTGACCGCCGATAGGCGCATCCACCATGAACGATCAAGCACCAAATCCCCCCGCCAGCGCACCCGGACGCCCGATGACGCCGGAATTGCGATCCGGACCGGCCTTTGCAGAGCCGGGTACGGTCAGGATCAGCGCAATAAACTGGGGAGGGCTGAAAGCTCTCTATATGAAAGAGGTGCGCCGTTTCTTCAAGGTGCAGTTGCAGACCATCTGGGCGCCGGCGATCACCACGATGCTCTATCTGGTGATTTTCACTGTCGCGCTGGGCCGCAGCGGGCGCACCGTGCTCGACGTGCCGTTCGCCGATTTCCTGGCACCGGGTCTGATCGTCATGGCGATGATGCAGAACAGCTTTGCCAATTCCAGCTTCTCGCTGCTGGTCGGCAAGATCCAGGGCACGATCATCGATTATCTGATGCCGCCGCTGTCCGAGCTCGAGGTGCTGGTGTCACTGGTCATTGCCGCGGTCACGCGCGCATTTCTGGTCGGCGGTGCGGTGTGGCTGGCGATGCTGCTGTGGCCGGGCATCCAGGTGACGCCGCAGCATCCGCTGGCGATCCTGTGGTTCGGTCTGATGGGGTCGGTGATGCTGGCGTTCATGGGCGTGATGACGTCGATCTGGGCGGAAAAGTTCGATCACGCCGCCGCGATCACCAATTTTGTCGTCGCGCCGCTCGCCCTGCTGTCGGGCACCTTCTATTCGGTCGACGCGATGGCACCCGCGTTTCGCGCGCTCAGCCATGCCAACCCGTTCTTCTACGTGATCTCGGGCTTCCGCTATGGCTTTATCGGTACCACCGATTCGCCGCTGCTGCTGGGGGCAGCCCTGCTGCTGGCGATCAATGCCGCGCTCGGCATCGCCTGCTATGCGCTGCTGCGCTCGGGCTGGAAGCTGCGGTCCTGACCGTTCGGCAGGCCCTGACCGGTCGGCAGGCGGGGGTCTTGCCGCCCGCCAAGCTCGGCATCAGTGCATGGTGCGCAGGCGATAGCGCCCGTCGCTGAACGGGCCGAACAGCTGCGGCACGGCCGGATGGTCGACCGGACCGCCACTTTCGTCGCTCACCAGATTCTGCTGGCTGACATAGGCGATATAGCTGTTCTCGGCATTTTCCGCGAACAGATGGTAGAAAGGCTGATCCTTGGCGGGACGCAGCTCCTCGGGGATCGATTCGTACCAGTCCTCGCTGTTGGCGAAGACGGGATCGATATCGAACACCACCCCGCGGAAATCGAAGATGCGGTGCCGCACCACATCACCGATCGCGTAGCGCGCGCGCGAAACGCGCGGCATCACCACCGCGCCCGCTGAGGCGCTGCCCTGGGGGCTGTCGTCGGTGCCCGGACGGAAGGGATTGTTGCTCATACGCTTAATCTAAGGTGTTGCGGCGCAGCATACAAGCTTTCCGCTCTCCACGTGCAGGTTTCCCCTTGGCAAGCCGTAAAGCCTGCGCTAATGGCCCGCCTTCCCGCGGATCGACCACGCATCATGCCCCGCGGGAACCCTAATGGAACGCCAAGGCCCAGCGCCCTGGCCACGCCAGGCCGGAGAGGTGGCAGAGTGGTCGAATGTACCGCACTCGAAATGCGGCGTGGGTGCAAGCTCACCGTGGGTTCGAATCCCACCCTCTCCGCCAAGGCCCTGTTTCCTCACTAACCTGCCCCACCTCGAAACGTCTAAAATAGGCCGGTCTATGGGGCTATTGTGTTCCTGCGCCAACCTAGCTAACCCTACACAGCCCGCAGTGAGTGTGGGAGAAAGTGTGGGATAGCGATATGGCTAAGCTGACTGCGACCGGCATCAAGGCGATTAAGGCCCCAGGACGCTATGGCGACGGCGCAGGGCTGTATCTGTTGGTCACGGGTGCTGGCGCTCGCTCTTGGGCCGTTAGAGTCCAGAAAAACGGCAAGCGGCGCGATATAGGGCTGGGCAGCGCGGCCAAAGTGTCGCTGGCAGATGCGCGCGTCAAAGCTGCCATGGTGCGCTCGCAAGTCGAAGCGGGTATCGATCCGGTTGCAGAGCGGCGCAAGGCGGCTGGTATTCCTACTTTCAGGAACGCGGCTGCGCTTGTGCATGCCGAGGCCAAGGCAGGCTGGCGCAACGGCAAGCACAACAAGCAATGGCTGTCATCGTTGGAAACGCACGCCTTCCCCAAGATTGGCGACGTGTCAGTGTCAGAGCTTGACGGACCAATGGTGCGCGATGTGCTGGCGGCAATCTGGCTAACACGGCCGGAAACTGCGCGACGGGTTCGCCAGCGCATCGTGTCGATTGTCGATTGGGCAACAGCCAAGGGTTACCGTGAGGCCCCCCTGCCAATGACGACCATCAACCGGGCGCTCCCCAAGCAAAAGCGGTCTGACAGCCACCACGCTGCTATGGCCTTTGCCGATGTGCCTGCCTTCCTTGTCGATCTGCGCAACAAGGTAACGGTTGGACGGCTGGCATTGCAGTTTGCCATCCTGACGGCGGCGCGGTCTGGCGAGGTGCGCGGCGCAACGTGGGATGAAATCGATCTGGACGCCGCGCTCTGGACCATTCCGGCCGACCGAATGAAGGCAGGCAAAGGGCATGTTGTCCCGCTTTCCCCTGCCAGTATTCTAGTGCTGTCTGCTGCGCGGGCTATCCACACCGGCAAGGGAAATCTGGTCTTTCAGGGCCGCAAGGCTGACAGGCCGATTAGCGATATGACGCTAACGAAGGTGATGCGGGATATGGGCCTGACAGCCACGCCACACGGCTTTCGCAGCACGTTCAAGGATTGGGCATCGGAAACCACGGGCTTTGCTAATGAACTGTCGGAGGCAGCGTTGGCGCACGCTGTGAAGGACAAGACAGAGGCGGCATATCGGCGCGGCAACCTTCTTGAAAAACGTCGGATGATGATGGCTGCATGGGGTGAGTATTGCGAAGGGGCGAAGGACGGCAACGTTCTCCGTTTAGCGGTATAATGGCGGATACGGGTATGGACCTCGACCCAGAACGTCCTGAGCGGGTGCGAAATGCAGCACTTGAAACGCAAGGACGGCGCAGGATTTACAACCTCGAACGTGCGCAGCGCATAAGTCTGGATATCGACGAACAGCCGATGGATTTCACCGCTGAGACTGTGGCTGACATGCTTTATGTAATCGCGGCAGAATGTGAGGCCCCCAATCGTTCGTTGATTTACTCTGTCGCCAACGCACTGCTCGGCATCGATCCCCACCACGTGCTGATATTGAAGCAGAAGAAAAAGGGGAAATTTTTGCCCCCCGACGAGATGGAGTTTCTGCACTGGCGGCGGATAAGCTGGCTGCAAAACTTGGCAAAGCTAGAGCGTGAAGGGCTTGGGACCGAAGCGGCGGTTGCACAAATTGCTGAGACTTGGGGCGCAAGTCGGGCCACAATCTTTGCCGAAGTCGCAAAGGCCGAGGAATTTTACAGCATCGGTGCAAAACTGGACAAAGGCGGAGAGCATTTTGTGAATCCTCGTCCAGCCAAAAGTCGAAATGGCTAGACCGCTTTGTATCTATGCGAATCATTTTTCCCGCCTAGTAAGTAGGTCCACCCCGGCATTCGCAGGGGGTCGCAGGTCTGTTGCGTGAACAGGCAAAGACAAGGACCAACCTCTTATGGACGTTCAATCCCACCTGATAACGGTCGCAGATTTTCTGCGCCTCTATTCAGTTAGTCGAACTACGTTCTACCGCGAAGTCGCGGCTGGACGCCTTCGGATTTTGAAGCTGGGCACGGCATCACGTGTCAAGACCGACGATGCGGAACGCTGGGCTGCATCGCTCCCCGTCAAGGAAGGGAGCGCGCTATGATAAGCCTGAAAAAGCGAACGGGGCCGGTTGCGCCCGAACCCCGTTCAATCCCGACCGCTTCCACAATCAAGACGGCTGACGATTACCCGTATAGCGCCGATCCGACAACCCAGGATTGTAACCGACCGACCGCCTATCTGGCAGACACTGGGCAACTATGGCGTTTCAAGGGCAAGAAGGGCCGTGTCATGGCTATGCTGGCTGGCAATCCCGATGGCGTAACCCAATGGGACACCCTTCCTTGGCATACACGGCTGGGCGGCACCATCCACGCAATGCGGCAAGATGGGCTGGCAATCGCTACCGAACGCGAGGGCGAATATCGCCATGCGCGTTACCGGCTGCGGACGGCTGGGCGGCTGCTCGGGAAGGTGAAGCCATGACAGGCCAAATCCTGTTCGAGCAAAAGCATCGGGGCGATGTGTGGCGGCTTGAGATTGCCAGCTATCAGGGCCGCGATTTTGCCAACTGGCGCAAGTGGTATCCTGATGACGGCGAGTTGAAGCCGACGCGCACGGGGCTGACAATCCCCCTGCAACGCCTGCCAGACTTGTACGCGGCGCTTGCCGAATATCTGGCGGCAAATGGTGCGGCCGATCCGCCACCGTCGTAATTAAAACGGGAAAATAATGGGGAGCGGCTGCAATGGTCGCTCCCCCCTTTTGCCCTGCAATCTTGAAACTGACGGATGATACGCCAAACCCGGCCGTTTCTGGCTGAGATGAATTGCGCGCCAATGGCTGCAAATGCGCGCCGATCCGCCAAACCGTGAAAGCGGCACGCATCATGCAATATAAGAACTACGTCTTACAGTGCGCGCCTTCCCATGGCTGTTAGTGCCAAAGCCAGCTGGGGTGGACCACGAAATCGGGCCGACCGAAAAAGCGAACGGCTGACAACAGGCCAGGTCGAATTGCTGACGGGCGGCGCACGGCATTCCTGCACTATTGGCCTGCCGTTGAACCGCCATATCATCGTGCAATTCAAACTGATGGGCATAGCCGAGCGCGACACGTTGCCAGAGGTGCGGCATATCCTGAAAAAATCGGGCGATTGGATAGCGGCAAACGGCGGGCAATTCGCAGCCATCTGGTCGCGGGAAGTTGGGCCGGGCAAAGGTGCGCATCTGCACCTTGCCGCGCATATCCCCCACGCATTGGCGCGCGGCTATTTCAGGATGCTGCGACGCTGGCTGAGATTGCGGCTCAAGGTCGATAGATGGCAGGGCGGCACCATCCGGACCCGTCGCGTCGTCGGTGCGGGTAGAGGGTCGGAAATGGCCTGCAGCAACCTATACGCAGCTAATCTGTGGAAAGTAGCAAGCTATCTGGCCAAAGGGTCATCCCCGGCGCTGGTCGATGCCTATGGGCTGACGCATGACTATGAACCCGGCGGCATTGTCACTGGCAAGCGGGCAGGCACAACGCAGAACATTGGCCGGGGCGCTAGGTCCCTCATTAACCAGGGCAAAAACAGGTTTTGAGACCAGTACGCGTGCGAGGTTTCTGGATTGTTCATAAACAATATGGTGCAATTACGCACGTGCGTTCTAGATGCATTGCCTCTTCCGACACATGGAGTGAATCTCCGAGGGAGGGCTCATTGTGGTAACGAGGCCGACAGGGTATCCATGCGCTACAAACAACTCGATTCACTGCGAGGATTGGCTGCGCTTGTCGTCATAGTCTATCACTGCCTCATAACTCTACCTCAATACGGCTTGGCTACCTCTGGTGGGGTCGAAGCCACTGGCGCGTTGATTTGGATATTGGCGCGCACGCCCTTGCATATTTTCGTTGCCGGGACAGCAGCAGTCATGTTGTTTTTTGTGCTCAGCGGCTTCGTGCTGACACTTGCTCTAGAACGCGCTTCTTATGGATATTTCATTTTTCTGTCTCAGCGCTTCATTCGGCTGTTTCCACCTTTTGCAGCATCAATTCTGCTGTCAGCTTTTTTTTATACCATCGTTGAACCCAAACCGCTCGATTTCGTCAGTGAATGGTTCAATTTTGAGAGTTGGACCGCAGCGCCCACGTTCGCAGTCATCGCGGGACACTTGGGAATGGTCTTGTTTGGCGAACTGTACACGCTGAATAACGTAATGTGGTCACTGGTCATCGAAATGCGCGTTTCGATCCTCTTTCCGTTTATATTTTGGCTTACTCGGAAGCACCCGTGCCTGAGTCTCATGGCTTCTTTCGGATTGATGCTTGCGTCGCTGGCATTAGGCCGCTTGCATCTACTACCAGAATGGGTCGATAGCTGGCTGCTGACGGCTCGTGTTCTATGGCTCTTTGTAGCAGGTGGCGTGCTGGCACATAAGCGCACCCAAGTTTCTACTTTCATTTCAGGTCTGAATAAATTTTCGGTGAGGATGATATTCATTATTTCATTGCTAGCTTTGGGATTTCCAGCAGGAATTAACGTTACGATAGTATCGTCAGGGATTGGGTCAGTTCTGCTAATCGGACTGATAATTGCGTCGCCCAAAGATTTTCTGATTCTCGAATGGCGACCCTTACTTTACCTCGGTAAGATTTCATACAGTCTGTATTTGGTGCACCTGCCGATTTTGCTGATAATGGTTCATGCAGTCGCTGCGCCAGACCGGCTCACTCCTGTTCTTGCTGCAGGGGCAGGTTGCGCATTGCTGGCGGCCCATATCTTACATTTTGCTGTGGAGCGCCCTTGCCACCGATTGGCGCGAAAATTAAGCGAATCGAACACGAATTCGCATCAAGGCGTGAGGTCGGTTTAAGGCCGGGGCAGGATCGTTTGTCGAGACATCACGGAGGCAGCTTATGTCTATGTTCTTTGCATTGGTTGCAGCGACCACGACGGCTGCGCAGGGCGCAAACACCGATACGGCACCCGTTTCAACACCGGCCCGCAATGTAGCTTCGGATGAGCAGCGCAAGACATGCAAATATCTAGGCTGTGTTGACAAAAGGGATTCC
>NZ_JROG01000009.1 GCF_000786215.1 Sphingomonas sp. 35-24ZXX | reverse complement strand
TGGCGCGCGGGGTGTGACCAGCGGCTCCATGCGCCGTGCCCTTGGCTCCCCATGAAGCCGCGAGATGGTCTCGCGGATCATCACCAAAGGAGCATCATCATGACCACCACCAGCAATCCCGGTCGCAAACCGACCCACCGCATCTACCTTGTCATTGGCGAAGGCAAGGACGCCAGCTGGACGCCCATCGGTGCCGCCTAGCCCAATCAGGACGGCATGGGCTTCTCCATCACCTGCGATGCGATCCCCCTCCAGGGCCGCCTTGTCATGCGCGTCATCACCGAACGCACGATGACAGGGGCGGTCGCATGACCGCCCCTTACGGCTTTGGCACGTCGGGGCCGGTGCCCCACGCATGCGCCTATTCTCGGCGATAAAACACGCCGATGGCCATTTCCTGCTTTGCAAGCAGCAAGCCATTCCAGTAAGTTAGCTCCCAAACAAATATCGCACCAATGAGGGGCTAATTTTCATGTTAACGGGTGAAATCCGCAATCAGGTGGATCAGATTTGGAATGCGTTTTGGTCGGGCGGTGTTTCCAATCCGTTATCGGTGATTGAACAGATCACCTATTTACTCTTCATCAAGCGGCTCGATGACTTGCACACGCTTGAAGAAAACAAAGCCGCCAATCTTGGCATTCCGATGGAACGGCGCATCTTCCCTGATGGGAACGATGAACAAGGCCGCCCGTACGCTGATCTTCGCTGGTCGCGCTTCAAGCATTTTGAAGCGCGCGAGATGATGGATGTCGTCTCCGAACGCGTCTTCCCCTTCCTGCGCCAGATGGGCGAAGAAGGCTCCAGCTACGGCCAGCACATGAAGGATGCGCGGCTGGGTTTCAGCAACGCGGCGCTACTGGCCAAGACTGTCGATATGCTCGACAAAATCCCCATGGATGATCGCGACACCAAGGGCGATCTCTACGAATACATGCTCGGCAAGATCGCCAGCGCGGGCACCAATGGCCAATTCCGTACCCCGCGCCACATCATCCAGCTCATGGTGGAAATGACGCAGCCGACACCGGACGATGTCATCTGCGATCCGGCATTGGGCACGGCAGGCTTCCTTGTCGCGGCAGGGGAATATCTGCGCGACCACCACCCGGAACTGTTCCGCGATGAAAAGCTGCGCAAGCACTTCCACAACGGCATGTTCCACGGGTTCGATTTCGACCCCACCATGCTCCGCATTGGCAGCATGAATATGACGCTGCACGGGGTCGATAATCCCGATGTGAGCTACCGTGACAGCCTGGCACAAGAACATGACCGCGATGCAGGCAAGTACAGCCTGATCCTCGCCAATCCGCCCTTCGCCGGATCGCTCGATTACGACGCCACCGCGAAAGACCTGCAACAGATCGTCAAGACTAAGAAGACCGAACTGCTCTTCCTGGCCCTGTTCCTCCGCCTATTGAAAACCGGCGGGCGGGCCGCCGTAGTGGTGCCGGACGGGGTGCTGTTCGGTTCCTCCAAGGCGCACCAGGAACTGCGCAAGCTGCTGGTGGAAAAGCACAAACTAGAAGGGGTGCTGAAACTCCCATCGGGCGTGTTTCGGCCCTATGCGGGCGTATCCACCGCCGTGCTGTTCTTCACAAAAACCGGCGTTGGCGGCACGGATCATGTCTGGTTCTATGACATGCAGGCGGATGGCTATTCGCTGGACGATAAGCGCAACGCGCTGCTGCCCGAGGAAAAGCTTGGGCTGCAATTCACCTCGTCGCTTTCGGCGGAGGAGCATGCCAAGAACAACCTGCCCGACGCGCTGATCCGCTGGAGCAAGCGCGACAGCGAAGAGCGCGAGAACCCGCGCACGGCGCAGAGCTTCACGGTCTCGAAGGAAGAGATCGCCGCAACTGGCACCTATGACCTTTCGCTCAACCGCTACAAGGAAGTCGAGTATGCCGAGGTTACGCACGACAAGCCCGCCGACATCATCAAGGAACTGCGCGCGCTGGAGACGGTAATCAGCGATGGCCTCACTAAGCTGGAGGCGATGCTGGGATGAGTGCGTGGCCAACTGTAGCGTTGAAGGACTGTGTTCGTGTCGTGGGCGGTGCCACGCCCAAGAGCGGCTCTGCAGATTTTTGGGATGGAGACGTTCCATGGACCACGCCCAAAGACCTTTCTGATCTTAATGGTAAGTTTCTGAGCGATACACCGCGCAAGATAACAGAATTGGGCCTCAAAAGCTGCGCAGCGGAACTGCTACCGGCCAATTCGGTATTGTTCAGCTCCCGTGCTCCCATCGGACATGTAGCGATCAATTCGGTGCCGATGGCAACCAATCAAGGCTTCAAGAGCATGGTGCCGGGGCCAAAAGTTGACGCTTCATTTCTGTACTGGTGGCTCAAATGCCATCGGGCTGAGATCGAATTGCTAGGCAACGGCGCGACCTTCAAGGAGGTGTCCAAGTCTGTTGTTGAGCGGATCGAAGTCCCACTGCCTCCGCTCGACGAGCAGAAGCGGATTGCGGCGATCCTTGATCAAGCGGACGAGTTGCGTCGCAAGCGCCAGCGCGCCATCGACCGTCTTAACCAACTCGGCCAAGCTATTTTTTATGAGATGTTCGGCGATCCTGTGATTAACCCCATGGGGTTTGCAATCAGAAATCTTCGTGAATTCTACATCAGCGAAAAGGATGGCACAAAATGCGGCCCATTTGGAAGCGCCCTCAAAAAGGAGGAGGTAGTTGATTCTGGAATTCCAGTTTGGAATATGGATAACATAGGCCTAGATGGTGATATGTTACTGCCACATCGTATGTGGATTACCGAAAGAAAATTCAGAGAACTTAAGAGCTATTCAGTTGTCGATGGCGATGTGATAATTTCTCGAGCCGGAACAGTTGGTAAGATGTGTGTGGCTCATTTGGGTGGCAAAACGAGTATCATCAGCACAAACTTAATTAGGGTGCGTTTCGGTCCTAATCTATTGCCAACATTTTTCGTGTCATTGATGACTTATTGCAAGGGGAAAGTTGGCAGGTTGAAGACAGGTCCAGATGGTTCTTTTACTCACATGAATACAGGTGTTTTAGACAATCTGCAGTTTCCATACCCCCCGATCGAACTTCAGCACCGATTTTGCATTATTGCCAATGAGATTGATAAGAAAAAAAGGATATTCAACGGCCATTTTTCCCATCTAGATAGCCTCTTCAAGGCCCTCCAACATCGCGCCTTCCAAGGAGAGCTGTAGCCGTGTCGCAGTTCGCCTTCCTCCAAGTTGAATTTGCCGAGGTCTATGGCCTTGCGAGGAAGGCGGAAACGCTTGCCCTGTCCGATCCGCGTGGCGCGTGTTTCCATGCGCGTCTGGCGCTGGAGAGCGCTGTCAAATGGATGTACGACAAAGACCGCAGTTTGCGCTCGCCGTACGATACGGCGCTTTCAGCGCTCATCCATGAGGGTACCTTCCGAACATTAGTCGGCAATGCGTTGGTCACCAAGGCACGCATCATCAAGGATTTGGGCAACAAAGCGGTGCACGAGACGCGCGCCGTGCCACCGCAGAATGCCATCACCTGCGTGCGGGAATTGTTCCATTTCAGCTATTGGCTAGTTCGCACCTATGCACGGGGAGCAAAGCCAGCTCCCGCACTGGCCTTCAATCCCGATGCATTGCCGCGCGCGGTGCAGGTGGAAGCCTCCACCCTGGCAAAATTGCAGGCCTTGGCCAAGGAGCGTGAAGACGCTGCCAAAGCCCTTGCCGAGGAACAGGCTGCACGGATCAAAAGCGAGGAAGAACGAGTTGCGCTCGATGCGGAGCTCAGACGCCTTCAGGCTGAGGTCGCCGCACAGGTGGCAGCGAATGCCACCGTTCCTGACACGCATGATTACAATGAAGCCGAAACCCGTGATGCATTCATTGACCTGCTATTGTCGGAGGCCGGTTGGCCGCTCGATCAGGAGCGTGATCGCGAATACCCCGTCACGGGCATGCCCAGCACATCCGGTGATGGCTTTGCCGACTATGTATTGTGGGGGGATGACGGCAAACCGCTTGCTGTCATCGAGGCTAAGCGCACCAAGCGCGATGCGCGCGTTGGACAGCAACAGGCCAAGCTTTATGCCGACTGCCTGGAGGCGGAATTCGGTGTCCGCCCGCTGATCTTCTACACCAACGGGTACGAGCACTGGCTGTGGGACGACGAGCGGTATCCGCCGCGCGCGGTGCATGGGTTCTATAAAAAGGACGAGCTGGAGCTGTGGCGGCAGCGCAAGAGCAATCGCCGGGCGCTTACCACCACCAGCATCGATGCCGACATTGTCGAGCGCTACTACCAAACCCGCGCCATCCGCCGCGTGGGCGAAGTGTTCGAGAAGGATCATCAGCGCAAGGCGCTGCTGGTGATGGCCACCGGATCAGGGAAGACGCGCACCGTCATCGCCCTCATCGACCAGTTGATGCGCGCCAATTGGGTCAAGCGCGTGCTGTTCCTTGCCGACCGCGTGGCGCTGGTGAAACAGGCACACAACAACTTCAAGGCGCACCTGCCCAGCGCACCCAGCGCCAATTTGCTCGAAAAGCACGACCCGAAGAAAAACGATCATAACGGTGCGCGCGTCTGCGTCGCTACCTACCCCACGATGATGGGGCTGATCGACGAGATGCAGAACGGCCAGCGAAAATATGGCCCAGGCCATTTTGACTTGATTGTGATCGATGAGGCGCACCGCTCGATCTATCGGAAATACCGGGCGATCTTCGACTATTTCGACAGCCTGCTCGTGGGCCTCACAGCCACCCCGCGCGATGAGATCGACCGCGACACCTATTCGCTGTTCGAGCTGGAGCGCGGCGTGCCTACCGATGCCTACGACCTCGACGAAGCCGTGGCCGACGGCTTCCTGGTGCCACCAACACCCATGTCGGTGCCGCTGAAGTTTCAGCGCGAGGGCATCAAATACGACGAGCTATCCGACGAGGATAAGGAGAAGTGGGATTTGCTGGAGTGGGAGGACAAGCTCCCCCCGCGCGATGTGGACGCCAATGCCATCAACAAATGGCTCTTCAATGCCGACACCGTGGACAAAGTGCTCAAGCACTTGATGACCCATGGCCTCAAAGTGGCCGAGGGCGACCGGCTAGGCAAAACCATCATCTTTGCAAAGAACCACGACCACGCGATGTTCATCGCCAAGCGGTTCGACGCCAACTACCCGCACCTGACGGGCCAATTCGCGCGCGTGATCGATTTCAAGACAGACTATGCGCAGTCGCTGATCGACGATTTTTCGATCCCCGACAAAGCGCCATACATCGCCATCTCGGTCGATATGCTTGACACCGGCATTGACGTGCCTGAGGTCGTCAATCTCGTGTTCTTCAAGATTGTCCGCTCCAAAACCAAGTTCTGGCAGATGATCGGGCGCGGCACGCGCCTTTGCCCGGACCTGTTCGGCCCAGGGCGGCACAAGGACAACTTCCTGATTTTCGATTTCTGCCAGAATCTGGAGTTCTTCAATCAGAACCCGAAATTCACCGACGGTGCGCTCGGCATGTCGCTCGGCCAGCGCCTGTTTACCGCGCGCGTCGAGCTGGCAGGATTGCTGCAAGACCTACCCGAGGACGAGCGCGCGGAAGGCTTGGAGTATCTGGACCGCGATGTGCGCGCGCGGCTCTTTGACGAAGTGAGCGGCATGACGCTTGATAACTTCCTCGTTCGCGCCAAGCGCAAAGCCGTCGAGCATTTCCAACAGGCAGACGCCTGGCAAAGTCTCTCCGGCGAGGATCGCACCACGCTGATCGACGATATTGCGGGGCTACCTTCCGCCCTGGAGGACAATGACGTGACGGCCAAACAGTTCGATTACATCGTCCTGTCCGGCCAGCTTGCATTGCTCCAGCATCAGGCCAGCTTCGCGCGCTGCAAGGAGAAGGTCATGGCCATTGCGGCGCGGCTCGAAGAGCTGGGCAATGTGCCCATGGTCGCCGCCGAAATGGCCCTGATCCTGGAGCTCCAGACTGACGAATATTGGCAGGACATCGATGCCTGGGCGTTGGAGCAAATGCGCCGCCGCCTACGCGGGCTTATCAAGCTGATCGAAGGCGATGAGCGGAGTATCGTCTATACCGATTTTGAGGACGAAATCGGCGAAGGTACGACGATTGCATTACCGGACGCAGGCATCGGCACCGACAAGGCGCGTTTCCAATTAAAGGTGCGGCATTTCTTAAAGCAGCACGCCAACCACATCACGATCCTGAAGCTCCGGCGCAATGAGCAGCTCACACCGCAGGATTTGGCGGAGCTGGAAAGGATCATGATCGAGGAAACGGGTGCATCCGACGGCGATCTTGCGGAGCTACGCACCGAAGGCGGGCTGGGGCTGTTTGTGCGTTCGCTGGTTGGGTTGGAACGTGACGCGGCCAAAGACGCCTTCGCCGAATTCATGGCAGGCAAAAACCTCAACGCCAACCAGATCGAGTTCATCAACCTGATCATTGAGTACCTGACCGAGCGCGGGGCTATGGACCCGCGCCGACTGTATGAAAGCCCATTTACGGACCTCGACGATCAGGGCGTCAGCGGCTTGTTCCCCCAGGCCGACGTGCAACGGATTGTGCAGGTGCTGAATGATGTGCGCGGGAGGGCAGCGGCTTAGAATTTAGGCGCGATTGCTTAGCGCCCGGCTGCCTATTTCACGGATACTACGAGGTAATAACATGGCAATTGATTTCTCTGATATGCTGGACGACGACGACCAGGACGTCATCCACCCGCGCGAGGTATTCTTTACCCTTGCACGTGACCCAAGCTTCTCATTCCCTCGGGACATTCAAACAGAAGTCATGAACCGGTGGTTCGAGAACCGCGACCAGCCCGACAGCGTCATTAAGCTCAATGTGGGAAGCGGCAAAACAATCGTCGGCCTCCTGCTGCTCCAA
Source organism: Sphingomonas sp. 35-24ZXX (assembly GCF_000786215.1). Lineage (GTDB taxonomy): Bacteria > Pseudomonadota > Alphaproteobacteria > Sphingomonadales > Sphingomonadaceae > Blastomonas. The sequence continues at coordinate 257,221 of NZ_JROG01000009.1, read as the reverse complement.
AGCTCGTTGAACGAAGGCAAGGGCCCCGCCCTTTATGTGGCCCCCGACAAGCAATTGTCACAGCAGGTCATGAAGGAAGCAAGAGCACTTGGCCTCGAAGTAACCGATGACCCCAAAGACGCCGACTATGCTGCTGGCGACAAAATCTGCGTCGTCAACGTCTATAAGCTGTTCAACGGAAAATCGGTATTCGGCGTCGGGGCGAGCAAAATTAACATCGGTACGGTCATCATTGACGACGCCCATGCATGCGTCTCGACCATCACCGACCAATTCAGAATCATACTGCCAAACACCCACGACGCGTATCGTAAGATTTTTCAGATCTTATCCGAAGATTTAAAGGGCTATAGCGCCTCTGGCTTTCTTGACATCGAATCGGGCGATCCGTTGGCTCATACTGAGGTGCCATTCTGGTCATGGGATGCCCATCAGAATGAAATCCTGAAAGCGCTGCACGACAATCGTGCGGATGAGAGCCTCCAGTTTACCTACCCACTTATCAAAGAAATTCTTCCTCAATGCCGTTGTGTAATTGGCGGACAAAAGCTCGAAATCGAACCTTATTTTCCGGCGACCGACCTCATCCAGGCGTTTCGGCGCGCCAAACGGCGCATCTACATGACCGCAACGCTGGCCGACGATAGCGTCATCGCTACGCATTTCGCCGCAGACCCGACTAAAATTGCCAAACCCATTGTTCCAATGTCATCGCAATCGATGGGCGAGCGCATGATCCTGATGCCGCAGGAGCTGAATTCCGAACTGACTGTTACTGATGTACGCGCCCTGCTCATCAAACTCGCCAAAACTGTCAATGTCGTGGTCATCGTGCCGTCAAAACTTGCCGCCGATGATTGGAAGGCCCACGCCGATCAAGTGCTCGTCGGCGACGAGGTCATCGACGGCGTTGAAAAGCTTCGCAGCGGCCACGTCGGTCTGACGGTACTCATTAATCGGTATGACGGCATAGACCTACCAGCAGACGCATGCCGTGTGCTTGTGATTTCCGAGCTACCCGAAGTTAGTTCCTACGCCGATGTGGTCGATAGCGAGGTTCTTAGCGGCACCGCTGTCAACCTGCGCAGACAGGTGGAGCGTATCGAGCAGGGTATGGGCCGGGGCGTGCGCTCGAACGACGATTATTGTGTCGTGCTCTTACTAGGCGCCAAGCTGACGAGCCGTCTCAGATCGCCCGAGGGGCAGGAAATGCTGACACCTGCGACACAGGCGCAGCTTGCCCTCTCGCGCAAGATCGCAAAGCAGCTAGCTGCGCCAACACTCGCCGAAATTGAGGCAGTGATTAAGCAGTGCCTCGACCGTGATCCTAACTGGATAAAGGTCAGCAAAAAGGCGCTCATCGGCATCAAGGCCGATGATGAATTGCGGCTCGACCCGAGCAAGCTCGCTATTCGCGCAGCCTTCGATTACGCCCGAGCCAACCAGCATCCCGCAGCGCTGGCAAGCCTCGATCAGGCAGTTGACGCCACGGACGATATGCAAGTCAAGGCATGGCTGCTGTCACGGAGGGCGGCATTCCAGCACACTGTTGATGCGCAGGGCGCGCAAAAGACGCTTGCTGCTGCACATGCAATGGAGCCACGGGTGACAAAACCCATGCATGGCGCGGTATACAAACCCCTGTCGCCGACTACGGGACAGCAGGCTGCGGCGCTGATTGGCAATCATCAGACTCGTTTCATGGACTCAACGGCAATGAAGCTTTATGCCGACGCCCTGTGTAGTGACCTCAAATTCTGCCCAGACACTTCTGACAAATTCGAAGCGGCGCTCAACGATCTCGCATGGTTTTTGGGCATCAGCAGTCAGCGGCCCGAAAAGGATTACAAGGAAGGCCCAGACAATCTCTGGGCGTTGCCAAATGGCACCTTCCTCGTGATTGAATGCAAGAATGGTGTGACGTCCGACGACGGGATTTCAAAAAAAGACGCGGGCCAGCTCAGCCAATCCATGGAATGGTTCGGCAAGCGCTATTTGGCGTCTACCGCCATACCCCTGATGATTCACCCCGAGCGCAAGCTTGGCCAGGGTGCCAGCGGGGTGACCGGCATGCGCGTCATAGTGCCGAGCGGGCTGGAAAAGCTACGCAATAACCTGAGGGAATTGGCCAAGCAATTGACGCACCCCGACACCGCATCGAGCGCGACCGCTGTGGCATCACGCCTTGCGCAGTTCGAACTCAGTGCCGACGCCTTCGTCCATGCATATTCCACCACTTTGAAGACCTAAGACCGGTCGCGCGTAGGCGGCGTCGCGGGATTATCAGCCGACCAAGCTTGAATAGCTGGAGGAGCATGTGGGCACAAAGAAGGGTGAATTCGCTGGGTAGCAGTGACAGGAAATTGTGGGGTCCACGCCGCGCAACGCGCCTTCCAATCCCAAAGTTTTTCTACACAGTTCCTACACAGGCAAAAACATGGGAAAAATTCCCATGTTTTTCAGGCCCCTATTGGAATCTTAAGATTTGGAGCGGGCGAAGGGATTCGAACCCTCGACCCCAACCTTGGCAAGGTTGTGCTCTACCCCTGAGCTACGCCCGCTCGGCGGCTGGTTCGAACGTGCGATCCAGCAGGTGAGGCGCGCAGTTAGCATCGGCTTTTTGGTCCGGCAAGCCCCAATTTGCATTTCTTGCCGAATCATTGCGCGGCCCTTGGCATAAGCGGCTTGCGCACCATCTTGGGGTTTCGGATAAGAGGGGCGCACAGGCGGGGCAAAACACCCGCAGGCCATGCCATCACGCGGCATCGCCCGAACAACAGCAGGAGCATTGGACTTGGCAAGCATGGGTTTGACGACCGAGGAGCACAAGGCGGTCGAGGCGTTTCGGGCCAGCGTGGTCGAACCCTCGATGACCAAGCTCGTGATTCTCGACTTCTGGGCCGAATGGTGCGGGCCATGCAAGGCGCTGACCCCGGTGCTCGAAAAGGTCGCCGAACAATATGCCGACAAGGGCGTGATGCTGGTGAAGGTCAATGTCGATGAGGAACGCTTCATCGCCTCGCAGTTCCAGATCCAGTCGATCCCCACGGTCTATGCGATGTTCCAGGGCCAGCCGGTCGCCAACCTGACCAACGCGCGCACCGAATCGCAGCTGGCGGGCATCCTCGATCAGCTGCTCGCCAAGCTGCCGGTAAAGGCAGGCGAAGGCGACCCCGACATGCCCGATATCGCTCCGCTGATCGAGATGGGCGAAGAGGTGCTGGCAGGCGGAGACGGCGAGCGCGCAGCGGGAATCTTCCTGCAGATCCTCGACATGGTGCCCGACAGCGTGCCTGCGATTTCAGGCCTGGTGCGGGCGCTGGTGGCGGCCGACAAGGTGGCCGAGGCACAGGCCTTGCTCGACGATCTGCCGCCCGAGGTCGCGTCCGACCCCGCGCTCGATCGTGCCAAGGCCGCGCTGGCGCTGGTTGCCGACAAGGCCGACGACAGCGAGATCGCCGGATTGCGGGCGCAGGTCGATTCGGCCCCCGATGACCATGCGGCACGCTATGATCTTGCCGTCGCGCTGTTCGCCGCCGGATCGCGCGACGAAGCGGCCGACCATCTGCTGGCCATCGTCAAGACGGACAAGGCGTGGAACGACGGCGCGGCGCGCGCGCGGCTGTTGCAGATCTTCGAGGCGGTGGGGCTGGAAGACCCCTGGGTCGCGGCGACGCGGCGCAAGCTTTCCGCTGCGTTGTTCGGTTGATGGACAAGCCGGCCATGGTCGCCCAGCGTCTTTCGATCTTTCCGCTCAGCGGCGTCATCCTGTTCCCGGGGCTGCAGGTGCCACTGCATATCTTCGAGCCGCGCTACCGGGCGCTGGTCAGCGATTCGATGGCGCGGGACCGGCAGATCGGGATGATCCAGCCGCGCGGCCCCGGCGATCCGCCGGCGCTGTTCGGCATGGGCTGTGTCGGCCGCATCGTCGATGTCGAGGCGCTGGATGACGGGCGCTACAATCTGGTGCTGGAGGGCTTTGCTCGGTTCCGCGTGCTGCGCGAGCTCGATGTCACCACCCCGTTCCGCCAGATCGAGGCAGAGCTGATCACCGAGAACGAGGATGACCAGGCGCTGTCGAGCGTCGAACGCGCAAGCCTGGAACGCGAATCGCAGCGCTTCGCCAACGCGCAGGGCTATAGCGTCGACTGGGATTCGGTGGCGCGGCTCGACGACCGCTCGCTGGTCAACGGCATCGCCCAGATCGCGCCCTTCGATGCCGCGGCCAAGCAGGCGCTGCTGGAAGCCAAGGGGCTGCAGGTCCGCGCCGATCTGCTGGTGCAGCTGATGCAGTTCTTCGGTCGGCGCGACAGCGATGATCCCAGCGTGACACTGCAGTAAAGCCCCCCTCTTCCCGCTGGCGGGAAGGGAGAGCGTGTCACCGTGCGCCCTGCAGCTTCTTCTGGCGGCGGCGTTGCACCGATGATCCAAGGCCCAGCGCCTCGCGGTACTTCGCCACGGTGCGCCGCGCGATGTCGAAGCCGCGCTCCTTGAGCAGATCGACCAGCTGATCGTCGGAGAGGATGTTCTTGGCATCCTCCTCGTCGATCAGCGCCTTGATATGGCTCTTCACCGCCGAGGCGGACACCGCATCGCCGCCATCGGTCGCCTGGATCGCGCTGGTGAAGAAGTATTTGAGTTCGAACAGTCCGCGCGCGCAGCTCAGATACTTGTGGCTGGTGACGCGGCTGACGGTCGATTCGTGCATCTCGATCGCATCGGCGACGCTGCGCAAGGTCAGCGGACGCAAGTGGGTGACGCCGTGCCGGAAGAAGCCTTCCTGCTGCTTGACGATCTCGCTCGCCACCTTGATGATCGTGCGCTGGCGCTGGTCGAGCGCCTTCACCAGCCAGTTCGCCTCGGCCAGGCATTCGCTCAGCCAGGCCTTGGACTTGGCGTCGGGCCGTCCACCGGTGAGCGAGACATGATAGCTGCGGTTGACCAGCAGCCGCGGCAAGGTCGCGCTGTTGATCTCGATGATCCATTTGCCTTCGCGTTCGAGCACGAACAGATCGGGCACCACGGCCTCGATCGTCGATCCGCCAAAGCGGCTGCCGGGCTTGGGATCGTACTGGCGCAGCTCGGCGATCATATCGGCGAGATCCTCGTCGTCGACCCGGCAGATGCGCTTGAGCTGGGGCAGCGCGCCGCGCGCCAGCAGTTCCAGATTGTCGATCAGCCGCGCCATGCACGGGTCATAGCGATCGGCTTCCTTGGCCTGCAGCGCGAGGCATTCGGCCAGATCGCGCGCGCCCACGCCGGTCGGGTCGAGCGTCTGCACTGCGGCCAGCGCGGCCTCGACCTCGCCCAGTGGAACGCCCAGCTGGTGCGAGACCTGCAGCAGGTCACCGCGCAGATAGCCGTTTTCGTCGATCAGCTCGATCAGATGGCGGCCAATGAACAGCAGGGTGCCCGAGAGCACGATTCCCGCCTGCGCGTGCAGATGCTCGCGCAGCGACAGGTCGTATTCGAGCGAGTCTTCCCAGCCGTCGCTGTCGCCGGCGCCGCCGGTGGAGATGTCGTTGAGCGACAGCGCGCCGTCGAGCCCGCCGCTCGCCTCGCCCGCCATCCGCTCGGGGCAGTCGCTGACGCTGTCATGGTGGAAGACCTCGCCGTTGAGGTCCATGTCGAGCGGGCGGTCCGCCTCGCCCATGCCGGCACCGATCAGCTCGTCGCTGCCTGCAGGATCGCCATCTGAAGGCGGCGCAGGCGGTGCATCGAACACCGCATCGACCCCGGTCATGCCGATCTCGCTGCCCGGCTCCTCGCCGCCCAGTTCGAGCAGCGGGTTGCGCTCGAGCTCCTCGCCGATGAATGCCTCGATTTCGATATTCGACAGCGCCAGCAGCCGGATCGCCTGCTGCAACTGCGGCGTCATCACCAGCGACTGGCTCTGCCTCAGGTCAAGGCGCGGGCCCAATGCCATCGATTTAGTCCCTGGCCCCCCGGCGTCTCATTACAGCGCGAAGCCTTCACCCAGATACAGCCGGCGGACATTCTCGTCCGCCACCAGAGCTTCGGGCGTGCCGGCGAACAGCACCTGGCCGTCATAGATGATGCAGGCGCGATCGACGATGTCGAGCGTTTCGCGGACGTTGTGATCGGTGATCAGCACGCCGATGCCGCGCGATTTCAGCTGCTTGATCAGGTCGCGGATGTCGGCGATCGACAGGGGATCGATGCCCGCAAACGGCTCGTCGAGCAGGATGATCGAAGGGCTCGCGGCCAGCGCGCGCGCAATTTCGCACCGCCTGCGTTCACCGCCCGAAAGCGCCATCGCAGGCGAACTGCGCAGCCGGGTGAGACCGAATTCGTCGAGCAGCGTCTCCAGCCGCTCGGACCGGGCGGCCACTTCGGGCTCGACCAGTTCAAGCACCGCCTTGATGTTCTGTTCGACCGTCATGCCGCGGAAGATCGAGGTTTCCTGCGGCAGATAGCCCAGCCCCAGAATCGAGCGGCGGTACATCGGCAGCGGGGTGATATCGACGCCATCGAGCATGATGCGCCCCGAATTGGGCTTCACCAGCCCCATGATCGAATAGAAGCACGTCGTCTTGCCCGCGCCATTGGGGCCGAGCAGACCCAGCACCTCGCCCTTGGCGACATGCAGCGAGACATCGGACAGCACAACCTTCTTGTCATAGCTCTTGGCGATCGAAACGACGTTCAGGCCATCGGTCGAGGCATAGGGATCGGCGGCGGTGCCGCTGAGCAGGCCTTGGGGGGCGACATCGTTCATCATGACTTCCTGCAAACCGTGCCGGCCGGCCATGGCCGCACCTGCTGTCTTGCCTTCCCATAGCACGGAACAAGGCGATGAAAACCGGCCATATTCACGTGTTGGCAGGATTTATGCATGGGTGGACGAAATTGATATTCCGAACTTCCCCCAGAAGACTCTGGGCAGGTTTTCGTGCCGGAGATCAATCGCGCTTGGGGACCGAGAAGGTGCCCGAGACCCGGCCACCGGCAGACCCGGTCTGCCCGGGCGCACCGCCTGCCGAACGGCCATCCACGGTCGAACGCCCGGTGGTGAGGTCGATCACCATGCGGCCGCCGTTCAGGGTGTTGCCGCCCTGACGCAGCGCGACATTGCCGATCAGCGTGATGATCCGCTTGTTGAAATCATAGATGCCGACATTGCCGCTGGCGCGCTCTTCACCCTTGGTGACGACCACGCCGCCATTGGCGTCGATCCGCTCGATCTCGATGCCGCCGGCGTTGCGATAGGCAACGGTCATCCGCGCCGCCTGCAGGCGAAGCCCGGCCTGGGTGATGTCGACATTGCCCGACAGCAGCACGCGGTTGGCGCGGTCCTGCAGTTCGATCCGGTCGGCGGCATAATCGACCGGCGCGTTGCTGTTGTGGTTCATCAGCGATTGCGCCGTGACGGTGGCCGGAGCCAGCAGCAGTGCTGCCAGCGCGACACCGCCAGCCGATCCGGCCAGCATCGCGCGCCTGGCGACCGTCGAAATCGTGCCCGCAAACCGCATGTTCAATCCCGTCTTCCTGATCCTCACCGGGGCAATCCGCCCTGGGTCATCCGCAGCCGCGCGCGGCCTTCCAGCGTGACCGTGCGCTCGGCCAGATCGGCCTTTAGCCGGTCGGCACGGAAAGTGCCAGTCGGCAAGCGACCCGTCACCTCACCCCGGCTGACCATGCTGCGATCGGGCAGATCGATGTCCACATCGCGTGTCACCATGCGATAGCCATTGGCCGAGCTGAACTGCACCGGCCCTACGATCGAGACCTGTTCGGTATCCATGTTGTAGTTGCCACGCCCTGCCTCGAGCACCCCGGGGCCTTCCTTCAGCAGGATGCGCGCGGCCAGATCGTTCATCTCCACCACCGGATTGCGCGAGCTTTTCTGCACCGCCGACCCCGCCTCGAGCGAGAACGGGCGGCCGTCGCTGTCCTGCCCGCGATACAGCGCCTGGGTGACGCGCATGCGTTCGCGCGCGATTTCCACCTGGTTCTTGTCGAGCAGGAAGCTGACCTCGGTATTGCGGAGCAAAGGCGCAAGCGCGAGGAACGCCACCAGCACGCCGATCGCGGCCGGCAGAACCGTGCCGAGCACGCGCACCAGCCGGTCGTGGCTGCTGCCGGGCGCAGCGAACAGCTGGCGGCGGTTGCGAATCTGGTCTGCGCGCTGGGTCATGTGCCGATTAAGCCTGAGCAGTGGGAACCCGCGATGAACGGGGGTCGGGTGTGGAGCGCGATATATTAAGCGTGGGCGAAAATATCAATTTCCGGCCAGCCGGCGAGGTCCAGCTCGGCCCGCGCGGGCAGGAAGTCGAAACAGGCTTGCGCGATTTCGCGCCGGCCTTCGCGTTCCAGCCGTACTTCCATCGCCGCGTGCAGCGCGTGCAGAAAGCGCACATCGCTCGCGGCATAGTCGCGCTGTGCATCGTTGATATCGGGCGCGCCCCAGTCGCTGGACTGCTGCACCTTGCTCAGTTCCTTGCCCAGAACCTCTCGCACCAGCTCCTTCAGCCCATGCCGGTCGGTATAGGTGCGGATCAGCCGCGAGGCGATCTTGGTGCAGAACACCGGGGCTGCCACCACGCCCAGATAGTGCTTGATCGCCGCCAGATCGAACCGCGCGAAGTGATAAAGCTTCAGCCGCTCGGGGTCGGCGAGCACGGCGCGCAGATTGGGCGCGGCATAGTCGCTGCCGGGCTTGAACCGCACCAGATGCTCGTCACCTCTGCCGTCGGAAATCTGCACAAGGCACAGCCGGTCGCGCGGGGTGATCAGCCCCATGGTTTCGGTATCCACCGCCACCGGGCCAGGGGCGAGCACATCGGCAGGCAGGTCTTCTTCGTGGAAATATACGCTCATGCTGTCTCGCCGTTGTTGGTGCTCGGCGAATTGCCGCGTTTCTTCTCCCGGCCATTGCGGGCCCAGATATTGAGGGCTTCCACCATCGCAGAAAAAGCCATCGCGGCATAGATATAACCCTTGGGCACGTGCACGCCGAAGCCGTCGGCGATCAGCACCGCGCCGATCATCAGCAGGAAGCCCAGCGCCAGCATCACCACCGTGGGGTTGCGGTTGATGAAATTGGCCAGCGGATCGGCCGCCACCAGCATGACGCCGACGGTGATGATCACCGCGGCCATCATGATCGGCACATCGTCGGTCATGCCGACTGCGGTCAGGATCGAATCGATCGAGAACACCATGTCGAGCGCGATGATCTGCACGATGGCCGAGCCGAAGCCGAGCGCCGCCTTGCCCTTCTTGTCCAGCGCCTCGCCCGAAGGCTCGTCATCGACGCTGTGGTGGATCTCCTTGGTAGCCTTCCACACCAGGAACAGGCCGCCCGCGATCAGGATGAGGTCGCGCCACGAGAACTGCGTCTCGAAGGTCGGTTCGCCATGTTGGCCGGGCGCCCCAGTGATGCCCAGATCGAACACCGGCGTCGTCAGCGAGACGATGAAGGCGATCATCGACAGCAACGCCAGCCGCATGATCAGCGCCAGCCCGATGCCGACGCGGCGCGCGGTCTGCTGCTGGTGGGCAGGCAGCTTGTTCGACAGAATCGAGATGAAGATGAGGTTGTCGATGCCAAGCACGACTTCCAGGATGACGAGGGTGACGAGCGCGGCCCAGGCGGCCGGGTCACTCAACAGGGGGATGATGCTGTCCATCGGACCCAATTGCCGCACCGGCTGGGGCATGGCAAGGCCTGACGGCGCGGCGCCGGGCGGATTTTGCGGGCGTTGTCGCCATGCGCACCGCGCATTGTTCGTCGATCGCGCCAGACCGCTCCAACGGCGCGGTAAAGCCGCAAAGCTGGCCATTTATCGTTCGCCATTGATCGCGATTTGGGTTAAGAGAATCACTTGGAAGTACGTGCCTGTCGCGGGCACCTCGCCATGTGCAAGCATGGATTTGCAGTCTTCCACAGATTTCTGGTCGGCAAGGACCGGTGGCGTTGTCGAAAAGTCACCGTTTCATGCTGATCTGTGTTGGGGTGTATTAAGTTTTGTGATGTATTCACGGCGGCTGGCATGGTTCCATCGCGGATCGCCCGGATACAGGCCTGAAGTTGAGTGATGGGGTTCACGTCCGCCCTGTTCTTGAGCGAATGATCCAGGACGACATTGAAAGTGAATAGTTCGGCATGAGTTTTGACAGGGGTCGGCGCGGCGGCAGGGGCCGGGACAAACGCGACAGATTTGGCGAGGATGATTTCGACGCTTTTTCGCCTCCGCCTGCATATGGCGATCGTGACCGCTTCGGCGGCGGCGGTGGCGGCGGCGGATACGGTGCTCCCGCAGGCGGCGGCGGCTTTGGTGCCCCGCGCGGACCTGGCGGCGGTGGCGGCGCTCCGCGCAGCGGCGGCTTTGGCGGCATGCCCACCCAGGTGGTCGGCGAAGCCAAGGGCAAGGTCAAATTCTTCAACGCGCAGAAGGGCTTCGGCTTCATTCAGCGTGAAGATGGCGGCGAAGACGTGTTCGTGCACATCAGTGCCGTCGAACGTGCCGGCCTGTCCAACCTCGCTGAAGGCCAGGGTCTGGAATTCACCCTCGTCGATCGTGGCGGCAAGGTTTCGGCCAGCGACCTCAAGGTCGATGGCGAGCTGATCCCCGTGAGCGAAGGTGGCGGCGGTGGTGACCGCGGCGAGCGTGCTCCGCGTGGCGAAGCGCCGCGGCGCGAACTCACCGGCGAGCGTGCGACCGGAACCGTCAAGTTCTTCAACTCCATGAAGGGCTTCGGCTTCATCACCCGCGACGACGGCCAGCCCGATGCGTTCGTCCACATCAGCGCGGTCGAACGTGCTGGCATGGCCGGCCTCAACCAGGGTGACCGCCTCGAGTTCGACCTCGAAGTCGACCGTCGCGGCAAGCACTCCGCCGTCAATCTGGTCGCGCACCACGATTGATCGGGCGCTTGGCCTGCAAGGGCTCGGACAAGAGACACGAAACCCCGCCTGCGCTTCCGGCGCGGCGGGGTTTTTTGTGCGGGTCGCGCCCATGACAGTGACCTGTTGTGGCCCGCGAGGCTGGTCTATTTGATCACGGCATCGAGCATCGCGAGCCACATCGCCCGCGCCTTGAGCCACGACTGGTGGATCGCGATCATCCTGGGCTCGCCTTCAAAGGCCGGTCGCTGCGCGAAGGCTTCGGAAATCGCCCGAACCTGCATCAGAAAGTCCTCGCGCTTTTCCGGCGACACCAGATGCAGATGGCCAAGCCGGGTGCGCAGGGGATCGAACCCCATGCCAGCCGCGCTTTGCGCATCGAGCAACCACTCTTCCAGTGCAACGCGTCCTGCGTCCGTGATCTGGTAATCCAGCCGCTGGCGCCTGCCCTCAGCCGCCGCGCTGGGCTGCAACAGACCGCGCGCGGCCAGCCGCTTGATCAGCGGATAGACCGCGCCGGCAGACCCCGACCAGTATTCCGATGGCGAACGGGCAAAGACCCGCGCGATCGCATAGGACGTGGCGGCGCCCCGGCTCGCAATCTCGGCCAAGGCCGCGCCTTCAAGGTTGGTCAGCATTCCGGTCCCCCGTGTCACGCTGCTTCTTGACCCTCCGCGCCACTTCTGTCAACATATTACGAATCGTAATATATGGAGGGTGAGAATGCGTTTGCTGGCTGGTGTCGTGATGTCCCTGGTTGCCTGTGCGCCCAGCCTTGGCGCGCAGACGGCCGATGCCCCCCTTTCCATCCCGCAGACCAAGGTCGATCAACGCGCATTGGCACGGGATCTGGCAAAGCGCCTGGAATCGGACTTCGTCTATCCCGGTCAGGCCAGGCGCTATGCAGACGCGCTTCGCGCCCAGGCGGACCGGGGTGCCTATGATGACCTTCAGGACGTCGCGCTTGCCAGAAAGCTCTCCGACGATCTGCAAGGCGCTGCGGCAGATGGTCACTTGCGGGTGATGTTCGGCGGCATGGGCGGCGGTCCGCAGATCATCATGCAACGGCCCGCCGATGCGGCTGGCCCGGTGCCATCCGGCAGACCGGTGATGGTGCGCATGGCACGGCCGCCTGCAATCGAGCATGCCGGCTGGATCGCGCCAGGCATCGCCTTTGTCCGTTTCAACGGTTTCCCCGGCGGCTCCGAAGCGACCGAAGCCGCGCGCAAGTTCATGGAAACCCATGCCGATGCCAAGGCGATCATCTTCGATCTGCGGACCCACGGCGGCGGCGGACTGGACGAAATGGACGCCTTGTTCCCGTGGCTCTTTGCGAAGCCCACCCATCTCGTGACGATGGCCACGCGCAAATCAGTCGACGAGGCTGGCGGCTCACCGATTGCAGGTGTCGCCAGCTTGCGGACCGTCCAGGGTGACCCTGCGTTCGTGACACGCGAACACTGGGTGACGCCCCATGCGGACCCGCGACTGCAGGACGCCAAGGTCTATGTGCTGACATCGGGGTTCAGCGCGTCTGCGGCGGAGCATTTCGTGCTGGCGCTGAAGCAGACCAAACGCGCCACGGTGATCGGCGGCACGACGGCCGGCGCCAACCATTTCGGCGGCGATCAGGACCTGGGCGGTGGTTTCACCGCCTTCATACCGGTCGGCCGCACGTTTGATCCTGCGACCGGCAAGGATTGGGAAGGCACAGGCATCGCTCCGGACATCGAAACGGCGCCCGAAGATGCGCTGGTCAGGGCGCTGACACTGTCCGGCGTCCCAGCCGACACGGCGGCACAGCTTTCGCTCAAGCTCGCCCCCCAGATGCCGATGTCCGGCCGAAGGCGGGGTTGAAGGCATGGCAGGCGCGCCTGCCCGAACCTGACGCTTCGCTCTACCCTTCGATCGGACCTCCGCCGCCCACCCCGGCAATTTAATCAGTTGATTAACGCGTCAGCATGGTTACCCGGTGACGGCACACACCACGTATCCGGGGAGCGTTGTTCATGTCCCATCTGTCCGCCGCCGAAGTCGATGCCATTGCCGTGAAGGTCGAACGGTTCGTCCGCGACGTGATCGCGCCCTATGAGCAGGACCCACGCTGCGGCGCGCATGGGCCTTCGGAAGAACTGGTGCTGGAGATGCGCGGCCTCGCGCGCGCTGCCGGCGTGATGACACCGCATATCCTGCCCGATGGCCGCCACCTCACCCAGGCGCAGACCGCGATCGTGCTGCAGAAATCGGGCCTGTCGCCCTTGGGTCCGGTCGCGTGCAACACCGCCGCGCCGGACGAGGGCAACATGTACCTGCTGGGCAAGATGGCGAGCGACGAGCAGAAGGCACGGTTCCTGAACCAGCTGGTCAGTGGCGAATCGCGCTCGGCGTTTTTCATGACCGAACCGGCCGACGAGGGCGGTGCGGGCTCTGACCCGTCGATGATGCAGACCACCGCGAAGCTCGACGGCAACCATTGGGTGATCAACGGCCGCAAGGCGTTCATCACCGGGGCCGAAGGCGCGAAGGTCGGCATCGTCATGGCGAAATCGGACGACGGCGCATGCATGTTCCTCGTCGATCTGCCCGACCCCGCGATCCGCATCGAACGCGTGCTCGACACCATCGACAGCTCGATGCCCGGCGGCCATGCCGTGATCGCGATCGACAACCTGCGCGTGCCCGCCGATCAGATGCTGGGCCAGAGCGGCGAGGGTTTCAAATACGCGCAGGTGCGGCTCTCCCCTGCCCGGCTTTCGCACTGCATGCGCTGGTATGGCGCGGCATCCAGAGCGCATGAAATCGCCAGCGATTACGCCTGCCGCCGCCACGCGTTCGGCAAGCCTCTGGTCGATCACGAGGGCGTCGGCTTCATGCTGGCGGAGAACCTGATCGACCTGAAACAGGCCGAACTGATGATCGCCTGGTGTGCGGGCGTGCTCGATACCGGGGAACTGGGCACGGTCGAAAGCTCGATGACCAAGGTTGCGGTGTCCGAGGCGCTGATGCGCGTCGCCGATCGCTGCGTGCAGGTGATGGGCGGCAAGGGGGTCAGCGGCGACACCATCGTCGAGCAGGTCTTCCGCGAAATCCGCGCCTTCCGCATCTATGATGGCCCGACCGAGGTGCACAAATGGTCGCTCGCCAAGAAGATCAAGCGCGACCATAAACACGCCAGCGAGGGAGCCGCTGCATGAGCCTGACTGCCGATCTGTCCTGCCAACGCATTCTCGTGACCGGCGCATCGAGCGAGGGCTTTGGCGCGCATTTCGCGCGTGTGCTGGCGCGCTGCGGTGCGCATGTCGTGGTGGCTGCGCGCCGGCTGGAGGCGCTGGAAGCGCTGGTGGCCGAGATCACCACCGCCGGTGGCCAGGCCAGCGCGGTGCGGATGGATGTCGCCGACCTTGGCTCGGTGCGCGAAGGCATCCAGGCTGCGGGCGCGATCACTACCTGCATCAACAACGCAGGCGTCGCGGTAACCCGGCGCGCGCTCGACCAGACCGAGGCTGATTATGACTTCGTGATGGACACCAACCTGAAAGGTGCCTGGAACGTCGCCACCGAGGCGGCCAAGGTGATGCGCGATGCAGGCGGCGGCAACATCATCAACACCGCGTCGATCACCGGCTTCCAGACCGCGGCGGGCACCGGGCCCTATGCGATGTCCAAGGCGGGCGTGCTGCACATGACGCGGCAGCTTGCGATGGAGCTGGCGCGCTTCAACATCCGGGTCAATGCGATCGCACCGGGTTATTTCCTTACCGACATCAACCGCGATCAGCTCTCGGGCGAGGCGGGCGAGCCGCTGCGCAAGCGCATCGCGATGCGCCGTTATGGCGAGCTCCCCGATCTGGACGGCCCGCTGCTGCTGCTTGTGTCAGACGCCAGCCGCTTCATGACCGGCAGCATCCTCACCGTCGATGGCGGGCATCTGGTGCAATCCTTGTAACGGCGGGCCGATCAGCCGCCCTGCACGAGGCTCAGCACATTGCCGTCGGGATCGTTGAACCAGGCCACATGCGCCGCGCCATCGGGGGAGGTCCAGATGCCAAGCGCGTCCTGGCCGAAGCCTTCGTAGATGGTCGGCGTCACCCCGCGGCTGATCAGATGCTCCATCGTCGCCTCGATATCATCGACCGTCCAGCCGAGCGCAGGATGCGGGCTGGCAGCGAAGCCCTGCAATTCGGTAATGCGCAGCACCGCGCCCGCCAGGTCGAACACGGCGGCAAAGCCATCATCACCGACGAACGTCAAACCGACCACATCGCGATAGAACGCTTCGCTGGCCTTGCGATCGGCGGTGTTGATGAAGGTGACAGGCTTGGCATGGGTAAGCGGCATCAGGCATCTCCCGTTCTGGCCCGGACCCTCGAGTCGCCGGACCCTCGAATCGGATGCACCGCTGGCCAATGTAACACCGAAGGGCGTCCATTCGCCATCCCCGCGCTTGACCCATCAGGGGTGCGAGCGGCATGGCAGACAGCATGGATGACAGTGACGATGGACAGGCGGCCGTACGGCTCGACCCGCAATGGCGCGCCGCGCTGGCAGACGAATTTGCCGCGCCCTATATGGCAGAGCTCAAGCGCTTCCTGCTCGAACGAAAGGCAGCGGGAAAGCGTATTTTCCCGCCCGGCAGCCAGTGGTTCCGCGCGCTCGACCTGACGCCGCCTGAGAAGGTCCGCGTGGTGATCCTGGGGCAGGATCCCTATCATGGCCCCGGCCAGGCGCACGGCCTGTGCTTCAGCGTGCAGCCGGGCGTGCCGGTGCCGCCCTCGCTGCTCAACATCTACAAGGAGCTGGAGCGCGACCTTGGTATCCCGCGCCCCTCGCATGGGTTTCTGGAGCCCTGGGCGCAGCAGGGCGTGCTGCTGCTCAACGCGGTGCTGACGGTGGAGATGGGCGATGCCGGATCACACCAGGGGCGCGGCTGGGAGAGGTTCACCGATGCGGTGATTGCCCGCGTCAATGCGCTCGACCATCCGGTGGCGTTCCTGCTCTGGGGCTCGCATGCGCAGAAGAAGGCGGCGGGCGTCGATAACCGGCATCTGGTGCTGAAGGCCCCGCACCCCTCACCGCTCTCTGCCCACCGCGGGTTCCTCGGCTGCGGGCATTTCAGCCAGGCCAACGCCTGGCTCGAAGAGCAGGGAATGGCGCCGATCGACTGGACGCTGCCGGAAGCCCCTTAGCGCCAGATCGCCCGGGTCAGCGCAAAGCCCGCCAGCGCCGACGATCCGGTGAGGAACGTGCCCCAGATGATGTCGAGCACGGTGATCTTGGTGCTCCACGTCGCCAGTGTCGCCTGGTTGGTGAGGTCATAGGTCATGTAGCAGAAGAAGCCGAGCAGCGCGCCCTTGACCAGCGCCGTCTGCCAGCGGCCATCGGCCAGCGCGGGCACGACCGCGAAAATCTGGATACCCGCGATATACAGCACATAGAACACCACCGCCGGCGCCAGCCGGAACGACGGCGCGAGCATGTCCCCCAGGATCGGCTGATAAAGGCGCGGGGCCATGGTCTTGAGCCACACGCTGTCGATCAGCGCAAAGGCAAGCCCGGTGAACAGATAGGCGGCAGCATAGCGGAGCATCGGGAAGCCTTTTCGTGACGAGTGGGAGCGTGAGATGTGCGGTCAGTCGCCAACGCGCGTCAAGCGGGTGCGGTTGCGGGTCAGCCATTCGCTCTTGTCGTCGTCGAGAAAATCGACCTCCTTCAGCGTCTCGACCCGGTCGCCATCGCGCACTGTGGTCAGGCGCAGCGTTGCGGGGCGCTCGTCATCCTCTCCCGTGGCCTGTTCGATCATCGTCCAGTGGAGCGGATCGCGCGAGGCGGGGTCGAGCGACACCTTGTACGTCATGGTTTCCGCAGTACGTCCTTTGCGAAAGGTACCGACCTGCAAGGTGGCGGCAGCGGCATCGAACAGCTCGACCGACGTGATCCGCACGATGCCGACCTTGGGGCCATCATCGAAATCGGAGGCGCGCAGTGTGGTCGCGCCATCGCCCTGATCGGTGATGCGCGTCTTGACCGGAATGCCGAACCATCTGTCCGCGCTGTAATCGCGATACTCCAGCTCGCCTTCCCATGCGCCGTTCAGCGACGCGCGCGCGGCGGCGAGATCGAGCGGGGGCGCGCTCTGCGCAAACGCAGGCGCTGCGGAGAGGAGCATCAGGGCAGCGTAAGCAAACAGGCGCATCAAGGTCATCCCCCTCGAGTGATCGATGGTCCAAGCTACGCCCTGCCGCGCCGCGTGGATGCAGCGACGGTCGCAGCCCCCGGCAATTGACTCTGTTTTTAAGTCATTGGAAACAAGTACAAAATACGGCCCGGCGCGTTTGCTAAAGAATATCCCTCTGAAATAACAGGCTTTCTCTCCAAGGTCGCGTGACATCAGGCTGTCAGGCTGTGCGCGGAACGTCAGCTTATGGCGCAGCGCGACATGATCGCGAATGACTGATCATGGGTGGATTGCGGACGGTCCGTCACCAGCCAATGGCAGTATCCGTTGCACTCTGACCAGCGGTGATGCGGGGTATGCTTGACCAATCAGTGACGTCGTTCACCTCTGTTTGGCGTACCTCCGACGACCTAACAAAGGTATCTTTTGGGAAACGTCGGCTGCGGTCCTTTGCAAGCCTATCGCCCCAACTCTGAGCTTCTTGGGCGGTGATGGCTTGGATTGCGAAACAGGCAATCCATTCGCGGTCTTGGTCCCCTTCGTGCGCCTCGGTGTCGAAAAACCAAACGTTGTAAATGAAGCTGTCCATGCCCCTACTCAACACGGGATACAAATGTCCGCAATGGGGTCGCTTGCTGCATGGCAGCTCTTTTCCTGAATGAGCGGATAGCTGACATTGGGAAACAAGCTCAATCACGCCCAACCCATTGCAATCATTGTATCGCAACCCCGCAGTGTCGCTCACGCCATCGGCTGGGGTTGCCACAGTTCGATCTTGCGGCCGTCGGGGTCCATGATGTGGGCGAAGCGACCATTGGGTTCGGGCGGGAAGAGCTTGACCGGTTCCACACCCTCGGCCGCGCAGCGCGCCAGCATCGCGTCGAGATCATCGACCATCAGGTTGAACATGAACTCCTTGTCCGACGGCGCGAAATAATCGGTGTCCGCGCTGAACGGAGAGAAGACCGTGCCGGCCCCGGGATGCGCTGCGGCAACGTCCGGCGAGAACACCAGCCCGCCCCAGACATCGAACTCCAGCCCCAGCACCCTGGCATACCAGGCCCTGGTCGCATCCGTATCCGCCGATTTGAAAAACAGGCCGCCCAGCCCGATGACCTTTGCCATGGTTATGCCCTCCCCGATCCGGAATCACCGGAACCATACCATGGCCTGGCCGAACGATGCCAAAGGAAAACCCGCCGGTGTTGCCACCGACGGGTTATACCTTTTCCTCCCCAGGAAAACTCTATCGGTCGTCTGACCGTTTCAGCCCGCTCAGCTGAACTGGTTCATCGTGTTGTTGACGCCGCCTGCCTTGAGCGCGGCTTCGCCAGCGAAATATTCCTTGTGCGCATCGCCGATATCGCTGCCCGACATGTTCTGATGCTTCACGCAGGCGATGCCCTGGCGCAGTTCCTGACGCTGCACGCCCAGAACATAGCCCAGCATGCCCGCTTCGCCGAAATACTCCTTGGCCAGGTTGTCGGTCGAGAGCGCTGCGGTGTGATAGGTCGGCAGCGTGATCAGGTGATGGAAGATGCCTGCGCGCTTGGCACCATCGGCCTGGAAGGTGCGGATGCGCTTGTCGGCGGCGATGCCAAGCTCGGTATCATCATACTTGGCGTCCATCAGCTGGGCACGGTCGTATTCGGACACGTCCAGACCTTCCTTGACCATCGCGTCATAGACCTGCTGGCGGAAGTTGAGCGTCCAGTTGAACGACGGCGAGTTGTTGTAGACCAGCTTGGCATTGGGGATGACCTCGCGGACGCGATCCATCATGCCGGCGATCTGCTCGACGTGCGGCTTTTCGGTCTCGATCCACAGCAGGTCGGCGCCGTTCTGCAAGCTGGTGATGCTGTCGAGGACGCAGCGGTCTTCGCCGGTGCCTTCGCGGAACTGGAACAGGTTGCTGGGCAGACGCTTGGGACGCAGCAGCTTGCCGTTGCGGTTGAGGATCACGTCGCCGTTGCGCGCGGTGGTGGGGTCGATTTCCTCGCAATCGAGGAAGCTGTTGTACTGGTCGCCCAGATCGCCCGGCTCGTTGCTGACCGCGATCTGCTTGGTCAGGCCAGCGCCCAGCGAGTCGGTGCGGGTGACGATGATGCCATCTTCGACGCCGAGTTCGAGGAACGCATAGCGGCAGGCGCGGATCTTCGCGAGGAAGTCTTCATGCGGCACGGTGACCTTGCCGTCCTGGTGACCGCACTGCTTTTCGTCCGACACCTGGTTTTCGATCTGCAGCGCGCAGGCGCCGGCTTCGATCATCTTCTTGGCGAGCAGATAGGTCGCCTCGGCGTTACCGAAACCGGCGTCAATATCGGCGATGATCGGCACGACGTGCGTCTGGAAATTGTCGACCTGCGCCAGCAGTTCCTGCTCCTTGGCGGTGTCGCCAGCGGCGCGCGCCTTGTCGATGCCGCTGAACAGCAGATCGAGTTCGCGCGCATCGGCCTGGCGCAGGAAGGTGTAGAGCTCTTCGATCAGCGCGGGCACGCTGGTCTTCTCGTGCATCGACTGGTCGGGCAGCGGACCGAATTCGCTGCGCAGCGCGGCGACCATCCAGCCCGAGAGATACAGATACTTGCGCTTGGTGGTGCCGAAATGCTTCTTGATCGCGATCATCTTCTGCTGCGCGATGAAACCGTGCCAGCAGCCCAGCGACTGGGTGTACTGCGACGAGTCCGCGTCATAGGCGGCCATGTCTTCGCGCATGATCTTGGCGGTATAGCGCGCGACATCGAGGCCGGTCTTGAAGCGGTTCTGCAGCTGCATGCGCGCAACCGATTCAGGGTTGATGCCGGTCCAGCGGCCCTGCTGGCCGCCGATGAGCTGTTCGTTTGCACGGATCTGGTCGGTATAAGACATGGAAGGTCACCTCTTGCGAATCGGAGCATGTCATAAATTGACATTGCATAAGGGTCAGATACGCCGACCCGGGCAAAACCACCCGCAATTCGGCATATTATCTTGTATTTTTGCGGCAGTTGCGAACAGATCCACTGTAAATCTGTAAATTTAGTGACAATGCCCGACAGCATTTGTTAACCCTATGGAAGGGCTCCCGGCTTAAGCCAGAAGCCGATAACCCCCGATCTGCTGATAGGTCGGGATGCTGGATGCCCGCGCGATGCCCGATGCCGAAATGCACCCTGCCGATCACCGCCCCGACATCGGCTTGGCGGCAGAGCTTGCCGCCGAAGCCGCAAGCGACCCCGCAGACAGCCTGTTCACGCGCGTCCGGCTGGCCATCGTCATCCTGGTGGTGCTGGCGATGCTGGCGGTGATATCGGCCATCCAGTTCCAGGCACCGCAGACGATCGGCATGCAGAAGGTGCTGACCGACTATGATGCGTTCCATATTGCCGGGCTGCTCGCGCTCGATGGCCGGGCAGAGGACGCCTATCGCTTCGAGACGATGCTGGCCGCGCAGCGCGAATTCACCGGCACGGTCTCGATGATGCCCTGGACCTACCCGCCGCCGTTCACCCTGTTTGTCGCCGGGATGGCGAACTTGCCGATTGGCGTCGGCTTCCTGCTGTTCATCTCTGCCACCCTGATGCTGTACCTGGCGGTGCTGCGGCGGATTGCGGGAATCTATTGGCCCGGCGTGCTGATCGTGATGCTGCCCACGCTGCCGCTGCTGATGCGCACAGGGCAGAACGGATTTCTCACCGGCGGGCTGATCGGCCTGTTCCTGCTGGCCTTCTTCCGGCGCAAACCCGGCGCGGGCCTGCCGCTCGGGCTGATGGTGATCAAGCCGCACCTGGCCGTCGCCATTGCGCTGATAACGCTGGTGGAACGCCGCTGGCAGACGATCGCGATCGCGGCGGCAACCGTCGCGGTCCTGCTGCTGGTCCCCACGTTGGTGTTCGGCCTTGGCATCTGGTCGGCATTTCTCGAGGGCGTCGCGCAATCGAGCGGTTTCCTGGCGGAGGGCCAGTACAAGCTGTTCCGGATGACATCTTTGTACGCGACCGCGCACACTTTGGGGAGCGGCCCCGGACCGGCGATGGCAATCCAGGTTGCAGGCGCGATCCTGGCGATCGCGGCCGTGCTGCTGGCGCGCCGACGCCAGGTGGCCCCGCACCGGCTGGCCGCCGCGATCTGCTGCGCCACCGTGTTCTTCAGCCCCTATAACTACGACTATGATCTCACGATCTTCGGCCTCGCGGTGGCGTTCGTGCTGCCCGACATGTTGCAGCGGACCAGCGCCCTCGAACAGGCCGGGATGCTGGCCCTGGTCTGGATCGGGACCGGCTATGGGCTGTTCCATGCGGTAACGATCGAGAGCGAAGGGTCATCGCTGACCTCTACCGCGTCTGGCTCCGAGCAACTGCCGGTTGCGCTGATGGGGCCGATCCTTCTCACTGTCATCGCGCTGGCGACCCGGGTGCTGAGCCGCGCGCCGCGCGCGGGCACCCGCAGCGACCGGCGGGACAGCATCCCCGGGCCTGCTGCATCCCCAGCGGTCCCGGCCGCCTGAGCCGCGACCGCAGCGCGCTTGATTTGGTGCAGCGCAGCATTATATCGGAACCGTGGTGTCCCCTCCCGATGCGCCTGCCCCCAAGGTGTGCGCCAAGCCTTTCATGGAACGTCCCCGATGATCGCCCGAAATATCGCGTGCCTTGCCCTTCTTATGGGCGTCAGCAGCCCTGCCCTGGCGCAGGTCGCCGCCGACCAGCCACCGGCGCCCGAAGCGCCGCCAGCTCAGGGCGAGGCCGCGGCCAAGCCTTATGGCCCGACGCCGGAACAGCTCAGGCTGCTGGGGACCGCAGCGGCGATGTCGCAATCGGTGTTCGCGCAGGATTTCTACATGACCGTGGGCCTCGGCGCCGGCTTCGTGCCCAGCTATGAAGGCTCGGACCAGTACGTCTTCTTCCCCGCGCCCGTGGTGCAAGGCAATTACAAGGGCTATGCCTTTGGCGCGCGCGGCCCCGGGCTGTTCATCGACCTGATCAAGGACCCGGTGCTGCCCAAGGTCGAGTATATCGCAGGGCCGATCATCCGGGCACGGCTGGAGCGCAACAATCGCATCCGCGACACCGTGGTCAAGCGGCTGGGCGATCGTCCTATCGCGGTCGAGACCGGCGCGAGCGGCGGCGTCAAGATCAACCGCATCTTCAACCGCTTCGACAGCCTGACCTTCCAGGCCGATGCGCTGTTCGACATTTCGGGCGCGCATTCGGGCGCGATCCTGACCCCGCAGGTCAGCTACAACCGGCTGCTCGGCACCAAGGGCGTCGTCAACCTCTCGGCCTCCGCCGATTTCGTCGATGGCGATTTTGCCGACTATTATTTCAGCATCGATGCCGCCGGCAGCGCCGCATCGGGCCTGCCCCGCTATCGTGCGGGTGGCGGCCTCAAGTCGATCGGCACCAGCGCGCTCATCGGCCTCGATCTGTCGGGCAATGCGCTCGACGGCGGCTGGGGGGTCTTCGTGCTGGGCAGCTATTCGCGGCTGCAGGGCGACATCGCCGACAGCCCGATCGTCGCCATCCGCGGCGATGCCGATCAGTTCTTCGGTGGTGCGGGGCTGACCTACACCTTCTGAGCATGCGCCCAGAATCAGGCTGAACAGGACGGAGGAACGATGCGCCGGACCCAGAGATTTGCGGCGCTCGTCCTCGGATTGTCGGCGTTCCTCGGATCTGCCGGCCTGGCGAGCGCACAGACAGCCAGGCCAGCGGTTGCCCCGCCGGTCAGCCTGCACATCACACGCTCGCCCCAGAATGCAGTCAGCGCCGAATACCGGCTCGCCCGGCCTGCGCGCGCATTGCACTTCGCGCCGCAGCTCGATGGCTACCGGGCCAGGGACTGGCAGCCGGCAACGCCCGACTTCCGCTGGGTGCGCGAGGGCGATGGCGAGCGGATCGAGCGGACCGATGGCCAGCCATTCACCCGGCTGACCTTCGACATTCCGGTGCGCTACCGCTCGCTCGAAAAGTCCTATGCGCCGTTTTCGCCGTTCAGCGATGGCGGGCTGCTGGTCTATTCGGGCCATTTCCAGACCTGCACCGCGCTGCCCTGCAAGGGCACGGAGCCGCTCGCGGTGACGATTGCTGCCGAAGGCGCGACAATCGGCGTTGGCGGCAAGCGCACGGATGCCAGCGCCGCCTTCACAAGCCGCGAAGAGGGCACCAATATCTATATCGGCAGCGCCGAGCCTGCGGCGACCTCCGGGTTCCTCGCCATCGTCGATCCGGCGCTGCAGCCGGTGCTGCGCGATCACCTGCTGGAATCGCTGCCACAGTCGATGCGCGATTTTGCCGCGATCTACGGCGCGCTCACGATCACCCCCGAACTTTACGTCTCGCTCGACCCGCAGCCTCCGGCGCGTACCGGGCTGTCGAGCCAGGGCGGCACCTTGCCCGGCCAGGTGTTCATCCATCTCTATGGCGATGGCTGGCGCAAGCCGATCGTGCCGAACGAGGTCCTGTGGCTCGACTGGTTCTTCGCGCACGAGGCCGCGCATTTCTTCCAGCGCGCCGGCACCAACGACATCATCGGCCCGGATTCGGAAGGCTGGATCCACGAAGGCGGGGCCGATGCGATGGCAGCTTTGGTGATGCGCGAGCGAAGCGACACGCTGCGGCGCTATGTCGATCGTCGCATCGCCGAAGCCCGCAAGGCGTGCGCCACCGGTTTGGCCAGCGTCGCGCTCAGCAATGCCTCGCGCGCGGGCAAGTTCGATCTGCATTACCAGTGCGGCATGCTGATCGCGCTGGCGATCGATGCCGATGTCCGGCGCGGATCCGCAGGCGCGCGCACCCTGCACGACGTCAACCGCCGCTTCTTCGCGACCGTGCGTGCAGGCACCCCGTGGAATGGCCGCAGCTTTCTCGAGGCTGCGCGGCGCTCCGGCGTCAGTCCGCCGACGCTGGCCGCGATCACCATGATCACCCGGCAGAAGCTGACCGACCCCGCCCGGCAGATCGATGCGATGCTGCAACAGGCGGGGGTCGATTGGCAGGGGATGGATCGGGCGGTGGCCGAGCCGGCAGCCCCATCGGCCCCCGCCACGCCGTGATACGGGTCAGTTGCCGCTGATCAGATCGCCCAGCGATCCCAGCGCCGAGCCTTCGCCGCGGTTCTGCCCGCCGCGGCTGCCGGCCGCCGCCAGCATCCGCCCGGCGAGCCGCGAGAACGGCAGCGACTGGATCCACACATGGCCCGGCCCGCGCAGCCGCGCGAAGAACAATCCCTCGCCGCCGAACAGCGACGACTTGATGCCGCCCGCCGAGACCAGATCGAAATCCACGCTCGCGGTGAACGCGGCGACACAGCCGGTATCGACATGCAGCTCCTCGCCGGCGGCCAGCTCGCGCTCGATCAGCGCGCCGCCCATCTGCACGAACACCATGCCATCGCCCTCGAGCTTCTGCATGATGAAGCCCTCGCCGCCGAACAGCCCGGTCAGGATGCGCTTCTGGAAGTGGATGCCGATCGACACGCCCTTGGCCGCGGCGAGAAAGCTGTCCTTCTGGCAGATCAGCTTGCCGCCGTAGCGCGTCAGGTCGAGGGGCAGGATATTGCCCGGCGTCGGCGCACCAAAGGCGACGCGCGCCTTGCCTTGGCCGGTGTGCGTGAACACCGTTGTGAACAGGCTCTCGCCGGTGACCAGACGCTTGCCCGCGCCAAGCAGCGCCCCCATGAAGCCCCCGCCCTGGTTCGCGCTGCCATCACCGAACACCGTGGTCATCTCGACCGCCGGATCCTTCCACACCATCGCGCCCGCTTCGGCGACCGCACTCTCGCCGGGATCGAGCTCGATCTCGACAAACTGCAGCTCGTGTCCCTTGATTTCATAGTCAATTTCATGCGCGGGCATGGTTCTCTCCTGATGGTGGCCGGGTGGCCTTGGGTGGCGGGAGACTATCGCGCGAGTGTGACAGCGGCAATGCAGAGAGTCACAGGGGTAGGTTACATCTGGACCAATCTTTGGGCAATTATATACTCGATAAAGCAGATTTATGCTGTTTACCGTTTCTTGTGTTTCAGCCGTTGGCGGCCAGACGTTCGGACTCAGCTTTGACACCGAGTAAAATGCGCTCGCCAACTTCGATGAACTTGCCGAAAATTTCAGCAGCTGGCTTGTGTCCAAGCAGGCTAGTATCGCCGAGGATTACGCGAACGGAAATACGCATCTGAATATTGTATTCCGCACCGGGAGCGATCCTCATGACAGTCAACTCTCCGCGATCATCATCCCACTCGTTGCAGGTGCTCACAGTCGCTTGGGTGATGTAGCCATTCCCAAATCCGACGCCGCCGGAGGCCATCGCGAAAGATTGCAAAATGCGGTGGATTTTACAGTTCCGCAGCTCGTTAATCTCCCACAGGGCTTCCTGCCCTCCCTTGTAAGGCTCGAACGCGAGAAGGTAGGGGCGGATCGCATCGGGGACTTCGGAATCCTTGTATCGGCCGAGGTTGGCAGCAGCCGCATCAGCGGTCTTCCCGAAGGGGAATTTAGTGTCTTTGGGCTTAGGGTTGCCCCCAACCATGCGGGCACTATCGTAGACGATGTGATCCAAGGCGGATCGGACGCAGTTGACAATATCGAAGGCAATTGCCGAGAGTTTGACACTCGGTTGGCCCGCCTTCACCTTGAGCAGGTGCTCTCCTGTATTTGGATCAATCTCACGGAAACGGGTGTATGGGTTTTCGGAGACGAAGATGCGCTCAAGATGATTGAACTGGTCCAGGTGCTCGCGCGCACGGTCCAGAAGCAGTTTTGAACTCACAAAAGGTTCTAGCATGACGGGCACCGATCAACTGAAAGAGGACAAATTGCTGTGGCGGACGATGAAAGCACCGCCACAACCGCATAATAAAAAATGAGCCGGGATCGGGTTCTGGTCCGATTTTATCCTAACCCTGATAGTTTTGCGCTATCCCGCGAACCAAATAGCATTTATCTCGCTGATGGACGAGGTATCCCAGGTCGTCACGGTGCAACCCACAGCGTTGATGACGGGGTCTAGACCGCCCCGATCATTTGCGTTTTACTAGTCAAATTCCGATTCGCGCAAGCGGAAGAGTTCTACAAACGTTCTTTTGTGTGGACAATTGCAGCGTCCAACCACTGGGGCGCACCGCTCGCCAAGCATAAACCATTGCCGTCTCCACCCAACTCCCCTAATCTCCCCCCATCCCCGGGGAGCCGAGCGGCTGAGAGGTGGGCGTTGCGCCCCACGACCCGTTGAACCTGAACCGGCTGATACCGGCGGAGGGAGGGAGCGGCGGCATCCTCAAGTCCGCGCGCATCCGCTCTCGCGCCGACCAAGGAGAGCAAAACGATGGCTGACGTTGATTCGAAGATTGAACTGGCTTCCGCTGGAAGCCAGCGGCATTCCCGCACCGAAATCGGCGTGACCACCGGGCCCATTCGCGGCAGCCGCAAGGTGCATGTCGCGACCAAGTCCGGCAGCGGCATTCGCGTCGCGATGCGCGAGATCGATCTGGCCGGTGGCGAGCCTTCGGTCCGCATCTATGACACCTCGGGCCCGTACACCGACCCCGATGCGCTGATCGACATTTCCGCAGGTCTGCCCGAACTGCGCCGCGACTGGATCCTCGGCCGCAATGACGTCGAGGCCGTCACCCAGCGCGAGGTGAAGCCCGAGGACAACGGTCAGCTCGGCCCCGATCGTTCAGGCGGCGTGCCCCCCTTCCCCAATGTCCGCAAGCAGGTGCTGCGCGCCAAGCCCGGGATGAACGTCAGCCAGATGCATTATGCCCGCCGCGGCATCATTACCCCCGAGATGGAATATGTCGCCGAGCGCGAAAATCTGGGCCGCGAGCGCCTCGCCGAGTACAAGCGCGACGGCAACAGCTTCGGCGCGTCGATCCCCGATTATGTGACGCCCGAGTTCGTCCGCGATGAGGTCGCGCGCGGCCGCGCGATCATCCCCAGCAACATCAACCACCCCGAAACCGAGCCGATGGCGATCGGCCGCAACTTCCTCGTCAAGATCAACGCCAATATCGGCAACAGCGCGGTCGCCTCGAACGTGGCAAGCGAAGTCGACAAGATGGTCTGGTCGATCCGCTGGGGCGCGGACACCGTGATGGACCTTTCCACCGGCCGCAATATCCACGACACGCGCGAATGGATCCTGCGCAACAGCCCCGTGCCGATCGGCACCGTGCCGATCTATCAGGCGCTGGAAAAGGTCGGCGGCGTCGCCGAGGAGCTGACCTGGGAGATCTTCCGCGATACCTTGATCGAACAGGCCGAACAGGGCGTCGATTACTTCACCATCCACGCCGGCGTGCGCCTCGCCTACATCCCGATGGCGGCCAAGCGCGTCACCGGCATCGTTTCGCGCGGCGGCTCGATCATGGCGAAATGGTGCCTGGCGCATCACAAGGAAAGCTTCCTCTACGAGCATTTCGACGAGATCACCGAGATCATGAAGGCGTACGACATCGCCTATTCGCTGGGCGATGGCCTGCGCCCCGGATCGATCGCCGATGCCAATGACGAGGCGCAGTTCAGTGAGCTTTATACGCTGGGCGAGCTGACCCACCGCGCGTGGAAATCCGACGTGCAGGTGATGATCGAGGGCCCCGGCCATGTGCCGATGCACAAGATCAAGGAGAACATGGAAAAGCAGCTCGAGGTGTGCGGCGAAGCGCCGTTCTACACCCTGGGCCCGCTCACCACCGACATCGCGCCGGGCTATGACCATATCACCTCTGGCATCGGCGCAGCGCAGATCGGCTGGTATGGCACCGCGATGCTCTGCTACGTCACGCCCAAGGAGCATCTGGGCCTGCCCGATCGCGACGACGTCAAGGTCGGCGTGGTCACCTACAAGCTCGCCGCGCACGCCGCCGATCTCGCCAAGGGCCATCCGGCCGCGCAGGTGCGCGACGATGCCTTGAGCAAAGCGCGCTTCGAATTCCGCTGGCGCGACCAGTTCCACCTCTCGCTCGATCCCGATACGGCAGAACAGTATCACGACCAGACCTTGCCCGCAGAGGGCGCGAAGACGGCGCATTTCTGCAGCATGTGCGGGCCGAAATTCTGCTCGATGCAGATCAGCCAGGAAGTCCGCGACTTCGCCACCAAGCAGAACCAGGGTGTCGAAGGCTTCATCGCCACCGGCCCGAGCGGGGCGGAAACAGCAGCGGCAAGCCGCGAGGCGGCGCTCAAGGGCATGGTGGAAATGAGCCAGCTGTACGAGGACATGGGCCGCGAGCTGTACCTGGGGGCTGGCGACCGCGAGCATGATTGAGCCGGTGAAAGCCGGGATTGCAGCCGCATCGCTGGCGATGATGCTGCTTGGCGGCTGCGGGTCAGAGCCCGCAGCCGACCGCGCCGAACCTGAAGCCGCCGCCGACCCGGTCGCGGTCGAGGGCCCGGCAACGGCTGAACCCGGCGCGCCGACGCCTCCCGTTGCGGGCGCGCAGACGCTGACGCTCGAGGGCTATGGCGGGCTGAGCATCGGCAAGCCGGTGCCCGCAGGCTCGCCCTGGTCCGCGCGCGGCGCGCAGGCATCTGACGCATGCCTGACACTCAGCGCGCCCGACTGGCCCGGCGCCTATGCGATAGTCGAAGAAGGCGTCGTCCGCCGCATCACGGTGAGCGACGAGTCCAAGGCCAAGCTGGTCGAAGGCATCGGCCCCGGCGCGACCGAGGCGCAGGTCCGCAAGGCCTTCCCGTCGTTCGTGGCGGAGCCGCACAAATATGTCGACGCCCCGGCCAAATACCTGACCCAGCCCGGCGATGATCCGCGGCTAATCTTCGAGATCAATTACAAGGGCAAGGTCAGCCTGGTGCATGTCGGGCTGATGCCGACGCTGGAGTATGTGGAGGGATGTGCTTAGGGTTGGCCTGACGGATGCCGCAATATTCAGCGCGTTCGGCAGCGAACTCAATAATGATACCGACACTGCGCCACCTGAAGGACCTGCTCCTCGCCGGTGCCCGCGCCTTGCCATCCGGTTCACCTACTTTGGTTGTGTGACCGGCATCGTCCCATCTGCTCCATTTCGGACCCACTTTCCCGCCAAAGGCTCCACCTCTTGCCGTTACCACCTTATGCTCGCCCCTGCAGCGCGGGGCTGCGGCATGGCGTGGGGGCGATGCGATGAGGATCTTGTACGCAGCTCTGGCACTGGCGATCCTGGCCGCGCTGACACTCGCCCCGCCCGCCTGGACGATGGCGCCCAAGGAGGGTCAGGCGATGGAGATGGACTTTTCGCATGTCACCAGCCGCGCCAAGGCTCAGGCTCTGGCAAGGCGCGGGGAGCTCAAGAAGATCCTCTACTTTCCCAAACGGTTCGGTGGGGAGAACATCCCGGAGAACACCGGCTATGTCCCGCCGGGCACGCAGGTGGCGCTCGACTTCGCGTATGACCGGATCAGCGGACTGATCGACCTCAAGAGCATCAACCGCATGGTCGTGGAACCGAAATATCGCGGCAAGAGCGTCGTGCCGTCGGCCATCGTCTACATCTGCTCGGGCGAGGGCGAAGGGAAGATCACGATGACCATCAATGTCTGGTGAGGCGACAGGACCGCGGCCGCGCTCGGGAGGTGCCTGAGTGGAGTGGCGGATGAGCCAGAAAGGGGGTTGGGCTTGTGGCGGAGAATCAGGACAATCCCGCCAATCCGGCTGGCACAATCATCCGCACGATTGATGCACGCATGCCGCCAACGCCGGACGATAACATAGGCGTCCGCTCGACCGATATCGGCAGCTTCCTGCCAGAGGCGACCTACCGCGCGGTGCCGATCGTGTGGTTTGTCAGAGCGATGATGGTCCAGTTTTTCGCACTCGCGTTCCTGCTATCGCTGCCCGTGACGGGCGTGGCGATGGTCGCGCTTTCAACGGTGGTAAGTGTGCTGGTCCGTTACTGGACCTTCAGGCGCGGCATGGCGCGGGCGTCGCGCGCGTGGAAGGTCGCCACCCATACAGGCCTTCTCCTGAACTGGGGCTGGCTGTCGGCGATCGCGGTGCTTAGATAGGTGCTGCAGCGCAATCCGGCCCGGAAAATTCGGGAGGATCGATCCTGGACTCTCAGAACGCGAAGGCGCGCGTCCCTTCACCCGACCACGATATCGCCCTCGTCCTCGCCATCCCAGTACGCGACCCGCGTCGCGCGGACGTGGAGCATCACCAGGCCTTCGGTATCGATGCCCTGCTCGAACCAGCGCTCCAGATCCTTGCTCCAGTGCTTTTCGAACTGCGCCTTGTCGCGCACGATGTCCGCGGTTCCTTCGACCGCGATGAAGATGCCCGGTGCGCCGAACAGCGATGTCTTGCCCTGCAGCGACAGCCCGATCTGGGGGTCGCGCTTGATGTCGTTGACCATACGGCAATCTTCCCAGGTGAAGTAATAGCTGTCGCCGTCGTAATCGACCTCGCGATTGTTGCTCATCGGTCGCCCGCCGATGGCCCCGCCCTCGGCATGGGTGCTCAGCATCGCGAAATCGATGTCCTGCATCGCCTTGGCGATCCGCGAAAGCGGCGTGTCGGGGTTCGTCTCGGTCATGCGATGGCTCCTGGCGGGGGTGTGCCAGGGATGCGCGCGACAGCGCAGTTGGTTCCGAGCCGCGCGATCGGGGGTCTGCCGTCTGGCGCCGGTGGCAGGTCGGCGACCGCCACCGTCCCCTTTTATCCCATCTTGTCCCACAGGATCGCCGCCCAGACCGCGAGCGTCATCGCGCCGCCGACGAACGTCGCCCGCACCGACTGGCGGAGAAGATGAGCCTGCGCGTCGATTGAGTGGATGAAGGTCGCAAACAGCCGGCGCTGGAGCTTTTCCGGGCTTTCAGCCTCCGCACCGGGGCGCAGGCTGTCCTCGAAACCGTCGGTATCGAACTCCTCCCCCAGCAGCAGCGCGCGCAGGCACAATATGCTGGAGACCACCAGGGGCGCGAGGCCGATCAGGCTAAGGATGGTCAGCACCGGCTGGCTGGCGGCATCGACGCTGAGCGGCGCGCCGGGGCTGGCGGAAATCGGGTGGGTGCCGATGGTCGTCATCAGCGCATTGAACGCCAGCATGCCGCCGATGCGGATCGACAGGTCGAGGTCGCGGTTCTCGAGGAACTCCAGCGTGGCGATGAACGCCGGGTCGGGCGCGTCGCCCAGCATCGCCTGAAACGCCCGGAGGCGGGAACGGAACAGGGGCCGGGCCATGCGCGCGCGGTCTACAGATAATATTTGATCTTCACCCGCTGACTGGTGCCTTCCCCCTGCGCGACGAACACCACCTGCGAAAAGCGCGGCGGGCCGAAGCTGAAGCTGGGGTTGCGGGAAAAGCCGATGCCTTCCTTGGGGATGCCGGCAAAGGTATCCAGCTTGTTGTTGCCGTTCTCGTCATGGACGATCGCCAGCGCATACTGGCCCGCAGGCAGGTTCTCGAAGCGGGCCATCCCGTCCTTGGCGCGGACGGTCAGCCGGTGGGCGTTCTTGTCCTTTTCGCAATCAGGAAAGCTCTTTTCGTTGGCGGTGAGGCACAGTTGCAGCAGCCCCTTGGCCGAGCGCAGATGATCGACCGTGATTTCCACCGTGCTGACCGGTGCAGCCCCGGGTAGGGCAAGCAGGCCCAGCAGCCCGAGCGTCATCGTCTTGTGCAATTTCACCCCTTCAACTCCCGGTTGTCGCCGAGCGGGTCGAATCGCCCAGCGGCGATGCTCCACGCGGTCTTGGCGTTGTGCCCTGAAAGCTACCCAGCCCCTTGTCCGTCCCGCATAGCCTGTCCCAGAACCGGAAATAAAGCCCGTAATTGCAGGTGTAGCGCGCATGGTGCAGCTGGTGATGGCTCGCGGTGATCAGCCCCTTGCCTAGCCGCCCCTGCACCAGCCAGCGCGGAAACAGCTCCCACCCCATATGGTTGGTCACGCCCATCAGCGTCATCGTCGCCAGCACCAGCCCCAGCATCGCGGCATGGATGGGGATGACGAACACCAGAACGGGGATGACGACCGCGCCGGTCAGCGCCTCGATCGGGTGAAAGCTCATCGCCGCCCAGGCGGTTGGCGGGCGGCTGTCGTGATGCACCGCATGCGCGATGCGGAACCACTTGGGCTGATGCATCCAGCGGTGGGTCCAGTAGAACCAGGTGTCGTGCGCGAACAGAAACGCGATCACCGATACCGGCAGATACCACAGCGGCCACGCGTTCCAGTCGGTGTAGATCTGCGTCCAGCCGCGATTCTGCCAGCCCCAGGCGACGATGCCGGTGGGGATGCCATAGATCGCCGCGCTGTACAGCGACCAGCGGATCTCCTGCCCGATCTGCGGCTTCAGCCCGGAATACAGGCCCGGCCGCACCTTGCTGGTCAGCCAGGCGAACAATCCGCTGGTCATCAGATAGCGCACCCCGACGATCAACGTCATGGCCAGCGCGGACAGCACGATATGGGAGGAACCCAGCATGGATGACGCCTTAGCGCGAATTTGGGGGGACTGCAAAATGTGACTGGCGCATCGCCATCCATCCGGAACGGACCATGTTCGAATTGACTCTCCCCAAACATACATGTGAGTTTCTCAAATAATAAAGGTCGCATTGCTTTATCGGGGGAAAAGCCATGGCCTATGCAAAATTTCATTTCATGTTGGTTGGCGCATTTCTTTTAAGTGGTTGCGAAAGCATATTGAATGAAGATTTGAGGCTGGCGAGTGCCGAGCCGCTTTTCGGGCGTGATCTGGACCACTGCATGGACGATCCGGAATTTGTGATCAGCCTTCTGTCTCGAAAAATTCATAACCCGGAACTGGCTGCGGCGGCCAACTCGACACTGGCCGCCGATACCGACCGCATAGGATGGAAGCGCGACAGGTCGGGAACACCCGGCCGCATCGATTGCAATCCCCTCAGAACCTTGCTGCATGACTATCTGTTTGCCAGCGAAGACAGGCAAGTGCTCAATGGCAGCCGAAGCCCTACTGAACAGAGAAACGAACTGATCCAGGCACTTGTCGGCATCTCGAACCGGAAATGCGGAAGGTATTCGGCACACATCAAGACATTCGACGGGCAAACCAATTCCTGGCTGAGCTTCCTGTCAATCGCAACCGGCGGCGTTGGCAGCATCGTTGAGGGCGCGCAGGCGGCGCGCATTCTGTCCGGCGCATCTGGCGTTGCAACGGGCACGCGCGTGGCGGTTAATGACGCTTGGTTTTCCAATCAGACTATTCAGGTGCTTGTCGCAGGTTACGAAAAGGAGCGGAATCACAAGCTGCGCGACATTCAGCTTCGTCAGAGCTGCCCGATTAATCTCTACCCGACGATGGCTGGCGTTGCCGATGCGCTGCAATATCATGCAAGCTGTTCGCTGACGACCGGTCTTGCTGCTGCAGCTCAGGCCATCGAGCGCTCGGATCAACCGGGGGTCGAGGTGATGCGGCGCCAACTCGCTGATTTGGCGGCAATCCGCACCGGGGCGAACCAGTTCGTGAACGCATCGGTGAATGGGCGACCGATTGCCGTGCAGAACCAGTTCGACAAGATTGCCTTCGCGCGACAAGAGTTGGCCAAGGCAGACGAGAGAGTCAGGGTCGCACTCAGAGACAAGCAAGAGGTCGAAGGGTCGATCAGGGCAACACTTGTAGCTGAAGCAATCGCAAAAAATTCGGTGGTGGACGATACGGCTCTGGCGGCCATCATTGCGGCCGACCCGCAGGTCCAGACCAAGGCCAAGATTCTGGAAGCTGAGCAGCGGCTGCAGGCCGAGGCGAAAACAAGTTTGACTACGGCTGATAACGCTTTGATCGAAATGGCGAAAAACCTGACCGATGAAGAAAGGCAAAGGTCACAGTTCGACGAACAATATGTCGGTCGAACATATTCGGAAGTTGTTTTCTGCCCGTTTTCAACCGATCGTCCTACTCCCGGCATATCTGCGGCTACCGCCCCAACGACCCAATAGCGATCTGCTCCGGACATATCTGCACAGGATGAATTTACTCGAAGGTCTTTCAACAGATTGATCTGCGCGCTGGTCCGCCCCCTTCCCCCCTTTCCCTAGCCGCTGCGCTCGGCTAGGGCGGAAGGAACATGAAATCCCCGCGCAATATCTCCAGCAAGACACTCAAGTGCGATGTCGCGATTCTCGGCGGGGGGCTCGCCGGTGGGCTGATCGCGCTCGCGCTGCGGCGCAAGCGGCCCGAGCTTGACGTGCTGCTGATCGAGGAAAGCGCGACGCTGGGCGGCAACCATATCTGGTCGTTCTTCGGCCCCGATGTCGCAAGCGAGCACCGCTGGCTGGTCGCTCCGCTCGTCTGCCATGGCTGGCGCGGCTATGACGTGAAATTCCCGGGGCACGAACGCGCGCTGGAAGAGAGTTATTATTCGATCCTGTCTGACCGGTTCGATGCCTATCTCCGCGAGGAACTGCCCGCGCACCACATCGTCACCGGCGTGCGCGCGCTGGCCGCCAGCCAGACCAATGTCGTGCTGGAAAACGGCGCGCGGATCGAGGCGGGCGGCGTCATCGATGCGCGCGGCGGCGGCAACGTGCGTCACCTGCGCTGCGGATGGCAGAAGTTCATGGGGCAGATGCTGCACCTGTCCGAACCGCATGGCCTGACCCGGCCGATCGTGATGGACGCGACGGTCGAACAGATGGACGGCTATCGCTTCGTCTATTGCCTGCCGATCAGCCCGATGGAGGTGTTCGTCGAGGACACCTATTACAGCGACACCTCGGACCTCGACACCCAGGCGTTGGCAGCCCGGATCAGCGCCTATGCCGATGCCAAGGGCTGGCAGGTCGAACGCGTCAGCCGCACCGAGACCGGCGCGCTGCCGGTGGTCTATGGCGGCGATTTCGGCGGATACTGGCAATCGACCGGCGGCGATGTCGCCAAGGCCGGTACGCGCGCGGCGCTGTTCCATGGCCTTACCGGCTATTCGCTGCCCGATGCGGTGCGGTTAGCCGCGCATATTGCCGAAATGCCCGACCTGTCGGGCGCAGCGCTCGCCGAGATGAGCCGCAAGACCAGCCTCGACCATTGGCAGGCAGACGGCTTCTACCGGATGCTCACCAAGATGCTGTTCAAGGCCGCCGGGCCTGATGAACGCTATCGCGTTCTCGAACGCTTCTACACGCTGCCCGATGCGCTGATCGCGCGCTTCTATGCAGGCAAATCGACCTTCATGGACAAGGCCCGCGTACTGGCCGGGCGCCCGCCGGTGCCGATCTGGCGCGCGATCCGGGGGCTGTTCAGCTAGCGCTGCAGCCTCGGGCGCATCGTCCTTCGCAACCCCCGATTGACGAGGCATCGGCCCGGTGGCCGTCATCCACACCTTGCCGCCCGTTAACCGTAAATTAGGGCGCGCGAGGGGAATGGTCAGACCATGACGGATTGTGGAGAAGATGACGTGGTCACCGATGCCGAACACGCGCGGCTTGCCACACTGGACAGGCTGCGCCTTCTCGACACGCCCCCCGAGCGCGAGTTCGATACCATCGTGCGGCTGGCCCAGCGCCTCACGGGCTACAAGATCGCGCTTGTCACCCTGGTCGACAAGGATCGCCAGTGGTTCAAGTCCAAGATTGGCCTGGATCTGCAAGAAACGCCGCGCGAGTTTGCATTCTGCGCGCATGCCATCGCGGCCGATGACGTCCTGATCGTTCCCGATGCGACCAGGGACGATCGGTTTGCCAGCAACCCGCTTGTCACCGGCGCACCCAATATCCGGTTCTACGCGGGCGTCCCGATCCATGCCGAGACGCAGCAGACCGCATCGAAGCGGGTCCCCTTGGGAACGCTGTGCGTGATCGACGACCAGCCGCGCGATGTCGATCCCGGCGACCTCGACATGCTGCTGGAGCTGGCACGGTTGGTGGAGACCCTGATCGCCGCAAGGGCTTCGGCTGCCGAGGCGGTCCGTTTCGCCGAAGAGCGCGAGCGAACCCTCCAGGCACTGGATCGCAAACACCGCCAGCTTCGTCAGGCCGAACGCATGGCGAAGATTGGATCGTGGCGCCTCACGCTCGCCGACAACAAGACCGAATGGTCCGAACAGACCTATGCGATCCATGGCGTTCCGCCGGGCGATGGCAAACCTCTCGATTCGGCATTGGATTTTTATCCCCCCAAGGCGCGCGCCATCGTCACCGAGGCGCTGGAACGCACCATGGCAACCGGCGAACCGTTCGACGTCGAGACCGATTTCACCACCGCGCAGGGTGAATTTCGGCGCGTCCGCAGCATGGGCGAGATCGAAATGGACAAGGGTCAGCCCGTTGCCCTAATCGGCGTCTTTCAGGACGTTACCGCGCGCTTCACGATGGAAGAGGCATTGCGCCAGGTTGCGCATACCGACGAGCTGACGCGTATCGCCAGCCGGGGTCGCTTCAACGAGGTCGTCGACGAAAAGATCAAGGCGACAATCGAGAACGAAGAGCGTTGCGCGCTGCTGCTGATCGATCTCGATCACTTCAAGGCGGTGAATGACCGATTTGGGCATCATGCCGGTGACGAGGTGCTTCGCGTCATGGCCGCCCGGCTCAATGCGGACTATCTGTCACACTGCTTTGCAGCCCGGCTGGGCGGCGACGAGTTTGTGCTGTTGATCTCCGACCAGGCGATCCTCAAGGATCTGACCAGCATGCTGCGCCGGCTGCTGTACGACCTGCAATACACGGTCAGCACCAACGGCGTGACGCTGAGCGTTTCCGCGACCATCGGCGCCTGCTGGCTGGGCGGTGCCGTCAAGGATCGCGGCCAGCTGCTGCGCAATGCCGATGCAGCGCTCTACGAGGCCAAGCGCAGACAGCGCGGGTCGGCGATGATTTCGGGCAGGAGCGAGCTTGTCCTTCCCGGTCAGGCCGAAACGGTGCCGCTCAAGCTGATCCAGAAATAGCCGCTGCGCGGGAGAGAGGGCGCCCCCCCGCCCGCTCAGCCTGAGCCTGTCGAAGGCCCCGCACTGACCGCCACCCCATGACGCAACCCCGGCCCGATTGCCTGCGAAGGCAGACATTCATCTCCTCCCCTCGCACCCGGCACTGCGGTCTGGAGATGCTCCCGGCCTACGCAGGGGACCGGCTACCGATGATGAATGCTGCACAGCCGCCGCCGACTTCCAGCGCCTTCCCCTTCGCGCATTCGCGTCTTCGCGTCTTCGCGTGAAATTCTACTGGTTCAGGCGAAGACGCGGAGACGCGAAGAAATGGCTCGCAGGCCGAAGTGCCCGACGACTCTTGGGGTCCGGCTTTCGCCGGAGAGCGTCCGGATATCAGGCCATGGCCAGCGCAGGGCCTTCGACAGGCTCAGGCTGAGCGGAGAGGGATTAAGCGCGGCTGGTTTTGGGATTGGCCGTTGGGGGGGCAAAGTCCGGAATTGGGTGGTTTCCTGCCATCGGCGAGTATATGTCCAGCGGCATGACCAACCAAGCCAACCTCACTGCTTTCGAAGTTGAAACGATGGGCGAAAGCAGCGGTCATTGTGATTGTTGTGGAAACGAAAGCCGCCGCGTTTGGGGTATGGTTCATCATCAAGGCGGCCCAAGCGTAGCCGCATACTGGATGAACTGGACAGCCGGACATCTCAGCGAACAGGGAGCCAATCTCGACCTTGTTATCGGTAAATGGGGCGATGGAACGGACGCACACGACCGGATTGGCGTCGCATTGGTGCATCGCCAACTGGAAGATGGCACTCCCTCCCTCATGGTCGTTGATGCGGACGGCAGGCTCAGCAATGTAGACTTGGCTGCTACGGCATTGAAGCGACGCGATGTGATAAACACGCCTTTAGCCGAGCAGGTGTTTTCAATCGTGGACGCGATCTACCTGCAGGACGCCCGCTTCTTTTGAATTGGCCGATGTCCGAAGTGGGGTCGTTTGCGGAACGGCAGCTATTTTTGCCATAGCGCGGATACCCGACGAGCGACCTGGGTGTCCGATCGGCCTCGAACAATTCGCCACATGCTTGCGCGGAGCTATGTGGCTCGGCACCCCTAGCCGATCGTCCCGATCACATCGCCGATCTTGTAGGCCTCGCCTTCCTCGCCGGTGACGCGCAATACGCCGGAATCCTGCGCCTCGATTTCGGTGGTGCTCTTGTCGGTCTCGACGGTGTAGAGCACGTCGCCCTTTTCCACCGTCTCCCCATCGCCGAACATCCATTCGACCAGAGTGACTTCGGTGACGCTCATGCCGAGCTTGGGGATGCGGATTTCTGCCGCCATCAGCGCTTCCATTCCATCGTCGTGCGGATCGCGTCGGCGATCTCTTCCTTCTTGGGGATCCAGGCCTGTTCGAGCACGCTGGCCATCGGCACCGCGGAGAATGCGCCGCCGATGCGCTGCACCGGGGCTTTCAGCTCGTTGAACAGCGCCTCATTCAGCCGCGAGGCGATTTCCGCGCCGGTGCCATAGCTGCGTACCGCTTCGTGCAGCACCACTGCGCGGCCGGTCTTGCGCACCGATGCGGTGACGGTCGCCTCATCGTACGGCGCGATGGTGCGCAGATCGATCACCTCGACAGATACGCCTTCGCCGGCCAGCGTTTCGGCCACCTCGAGCGCATCGAGCACGGTGCGGCCATAGGTGATCAGCGAGACGTCAGAGCCCTCGCGCGCCACCGCCGCCTTGCCCAAGGGCACGCGGTAGTCGGTGCCGGGGTCGTCGGACTTGAGGCCGTAG
The DNA here is from genome assembly GCF_000786215.1 of Sphingomonas sp. 35-24ZXX. Lineage (GTDB taxonomy): Bacteria > Pseudomonadota > Alphaproteobacteria > Sphingomonadales > Sphingomonadaceae > Blastomonas. The sequence continues at coordinate 218,561 of NZ_JROG01000009.1, read as the reverse complement.
CAAAGGATGTTCTCGATGAAGATCACCGGATCGTTGCACTCGATCGCGCTGCGCATCAGCCCCTTGGCATCGGCGGCGTTCGACGGCGTGACGATCTTCAGCCCCGGCACATGCGCAAACCAGGCTTCGAGCATGTCCGAATGCTGGCCGCCAAAACCGACGCCGACGCCGGTGGTGGTGCGGATGACCATCGGCACATTGGTCTGCCCGCCGGACATGAATCGCAGTTTCGCCGCATGGTTGACGATCTGGTCCATCGCCACGGTGACGAAGTTCATCAGCATGATCTCGGCGATCGGGCGCATCCCCGCCAGCGCCGCGCCGACGCATGCGCCCATGATCGCCTGCTCCGAAATCGGCGTTGCGCGGATGCGGTGGTCGCCATATTTCTCGCTGAGCCCGGACGAAACCTTGAACACGCCGCCGCCTTGCTTGGCGCCGACATCCTCGCCGAGCAGGATGACGCCCTCGTCGGCGGCCATCGCCTCGTCGAGCGCGGCGTTCAGCGCCTGCACCATGGTGATCTGCTTCACCTTGGCCTTCTTTTCCGCCTTGGCGTCCAGCGTGGCTGCATCGCTCATGCCGCGATCTCCTCTTCGAATACGTCCTTGCGGATTTCGTCGGCGTCCGGATAGGCGCTGGCGAAGGCGAACTCGACCGCCGCTTCCAGCTCCGCCTCGAGCCCGGCGACGATCGCGTCGAGCTGGTCTTGCGGGAACTGGTGCTCGAGCATCAGCGCGTTAAGCTTGGGCAGCGGGTCTTCCGCCTTCATTTCCTCGATATGTTCGGGCGGCATGTACGAGAAGTCCGCGCCGAAGAAATGCCCCATCATCCGGTAGCACATCGCCTCGATCAGCGTCGGGCCGTCGCCGGCGCGGGCGCGATCGACCGCCTCTTTCGCCGCGGCGTACATCGCCAGCGCATCGTTGCCGTCGACCTTCACGCCCTTCATCCCGTAGGCGGCGGCGCGGGTGACGATGCTGTCGACCTTGGTGTGGTCGGCAAAGGCAGTGTGCTCGCCATAGCGGTTGTTCTGGCAGAAGAAGATCACCGGCAGCTTGTAGAGCTGCGCCATGTTCATCGCCTCGTGAAACGCGCCGATATTGGTCGCGCCATCGCCGAAGCAGGTGACGGTGACCTTGCCGTCCTTCCTGTTCTGGCTGGACAGCGCCAGGCCATTGGCGATCGGCAGGCCGGAGCCGACCACGCCGGTGGTGACCATCACCCCGGTGGCCGGATGGGTGATGTGCATCGACCCGCCCTTGCCCTTGCACGTGCCGGTGGCGCGGCCAGCAATCTCGGCGATCAGAAGGTCGAGCGGAACCCCCTTGGCGATCTGGTCATGCTGTCCGCGATAGGTGGTGACGAGATAGTCGTCCTGATTGAGTGCCGCCATCATCGCCGATGTCACCAATTCCTGCCCGCGCATCGTGTAATAGATGGTGGCCAGCTTGCCGCTCATCAGCAGCGAGCGCATCTTCTCGTCGAAGCGCGCCACCTTCATCGTGCGCGTGTAGATATCGAGCAGTTTTTCGCGATCGATCGGCGTGATGGCGGTCATGGTCAGGCGATCCCCGTCTTTTCGTTCAGGCTGGCAGCCGCGCTGGGCCGGGCGGCAACGCGCTCAGACCAGGCCTTGATATTGGACAGATCATCGGGCGTTGGCTGGCCGACCCGGTTGCCGAACTCGGTAAGGCAGTAGAGCATGATGTCCGCCAGCGTGAACCGGTCGCCCGCCAGCCAGGTCTTGCCCGCCAGCAGCGCGTCGAACGCGGCGAGACCATCGCGTGCACAGGCCTTGAGGCCATCGGCGGCCTCGGGCAGGCAGCGCAGGCGGTTCTGGAACATCGGCAGGCCTTCGGACCCCCGGAACGCGGTGGTCATGGGCGCAACGACGTCATAATCGAGGCGGCGCACCAGCATTTGGGTCACCGCGCGCTCTTCGGCGGTGCTGCCGATCAGTGCGGGCGTCGGGAACTTCTCTTCGATGTAACCGCAGATCGCGGTGCTTTCCGACAGATAGGTGCCATCGTCCATCTCGAGCAGCGGCAGCTGTCCGAAGGGGTTCTTGGCGAGGAAATCGGGGCCACGGTTTTCCCCTTTCATGATGTCGACAAAGGCGCGGTCGATGACGGCGCCCTTCTCTTCCAGGAACATCAGCACGACCCTCGGATTGGGGCCGATCGATTGGTAAAGCTTCATGGGAACAAACTCCGGATCAGAACTGGACACGCTGGGTGAAGCCGCCATCGATGACGACATTCGCCCCGGTCATATACGGGCATGCCGGGCTGGCGACGAAGACAATTGCCTTGGCCACCTCTTCGGGCTCGCCGAAGCGACCCATCGGCATCTTGGCCAGCGTGCCTTCGTACAGCGCGGGGACCACGCCCTTGATCATCTCCCAGTTGCCGCCGGGATATTCGATCGCACCCGGCGAGATGCAGTTGACGCGGATGCCCTGGCCCGCGAGCGCCTGGCTCAGCTGCGATCCATAAGTGATCAGCGCGGCCTTGAGCGCGTTGAACGCCTGCGGCGCGACGAAGGTTTCCAGCGCGGCGGTCGATGACATGAAGATGATCGATCCGGTGCCCGATTCGGTCAGCGCCGGGGTCAGCACCTCGACGCCGTGCACCGCGTTCATGATGTCCATGTCGAGACAGCGCTGCCAGTCACCGGTCGCGCCCTGGCCCGATGCGCTGGCGGTGTGGACGAAGATGTCGCAGCCGCCCAGCGCCTCGAGACAGTCGTGGAGCCAGGCCTTGTAGCCTTCCGCATCGCCGGTGATGTCGATCGCGGTGCCGTGCACCTTGCCGGGGCCGCAGGCATCGATGGCCGCGACCGCCGCCTCGACCTTGACCGGATCGCGCGACAGGAAGGCGACGTCCGCGCCTTCGGTCGCGAAGTGGCGCAGCGATGCGAGGCCGAGCCCGTGCGCGCCGCCGTTCATGATGACCTTCTTGCCTGCCAGACCCAGATCCATCGCCGCTCTCCTTGCCCGCGCTGTTGCGCCTGTTTGATGTCGCAGGCCACGCTATCGGAAAGGCCGACATGCGGTAACCAGCAAAAATGACAGCCCGGCAGCGACGGTCCTCTGAGCACGTTACGGCTCTTTACAGGCCGTTGCGGATCGAAACCGCCCGTCCCCCGTATCCCGGCCATGCTGGACAACCCCAGCACACCACCATAACACGGCTCGCAACAGCCTCTTGGGAAAGGATCGACCGCCATGACCTGGGTCATTCGCCTGCTCGTCGCCGGATTTGCCACGTTGTTCATCATCATCGGCGTGCGTGCGATGCTCGATCCGCAATCGATCATCTCCCAGTTCGAGCTGGGCCGCCAGCGCGCGACGGGGCTCAGCGCCATCCGCGCGGACATGGGCGGCTTCTTCATCAGCGGCGGGCTTGCAGCACTCGTCGGTCTGCTGCCCGGCCGCCGCGAATGGTTGCTGGGTGCGGCCGCGATGGTGGCGCTCGCCTTCACCGGGCGCGCATTCGGCCTGATGAGCGACCCGCTGACCGCCAACATCGCCCAGTCGATGATTATCGAGGCGATTGCGGTAGTGCTGCTGGTGGCCTCGTTCGCGATCCTCAATCCGCGCCGCCGCGAGGCTCTGGCAGCCGAACAGGCCGAAGCTGCCGAGCGCGAGCGGCTGGCAGCCGAGCAGAACGACATCGCACTGCAAAACGCGTCCGACGGTCAAAGGGACCGTGACTTGGCCCAGCCGATTGTCTAGGGCAATATCCATTCGATTCTGTCGCCGTTCGGGGGTTTTGCGATCTTGTCTTCGACCCGCTTCCAGCAGCTCCCCTCCCGGACTGCCTGACCCATGGCACTGCATGGCCTGATCGTTGCCTGTCCCGTGTCTGCCGATGCGGTGTTGCATTGGTGGCATGTCGAGGACAGTCATGTCGTCGCGCGCGGGCAGGATGTCTCTCCGCCCGCCCGCGCTGGCGATGCGCCCGTCATCGCGCTCGTTCCCGCCGCCGATACCGTCATTCGCACGCTCGACATGGGCGATATGAGCGCTGCGCAGGCTGAGGCTGCCGCGCGTTACCGGGCCGCGGACCTCAGCATCGGCGGTGATCTGTTCGTCGCGGTCCGTGCACTGGGCCGAACCGAGGCCGGCATGCGCGTCCGTTGCGCCACGATCGCGCGCGCAACTCTCGCCGATCACCTCGCCGAACTGGCGCTGCGCGGGCTGGACCCGGATATCATCGTCCCTGTGGGCCTGTTGCTGCCCGAAAGCGACCAGCCAGTGAGCGCCACCTTCGGCGACCTGGGAGCCGACAGGCTGGGCGATCTGGTGCTGCCGCCCGACGAGGCGCTCGGCGCGCTGCTGCTGGCTGGCGAGGCTCCGGTCGCGCTCGATCAGGACAGGCGCGACGCGGCCCTGGTGGCAGCACTGGCCGATCCGCCGCTCAACCTGCGTCAGGGCGATTTCGCCCGGCGCACGCCGCTGTTCGCGCTGGGCGCAGGTCAGGGGCGGACGCTTGCCTGGTTGCTGGGCGCCCTGGCGCTGGTCAGCCTGGCGGTCCCGCTGGCCGAAATCGGCAAGCATTATCTGGGCGCGGATCTTGCTGAACGGCGCGCGCTCGCCAGCGCGCAGAGGCTGGTGCCCGGTGCCACCGATGCGGCGCAGGCCGAGCAGCAGATTGATGCCAGGCTCGCCGCGCGGGGGGCCGGAAACATGGTCGCCAGCGTGCCGCTTGCCGGCCTGCTGTCTGCCATCCAGCCGGTACCCGGGGTCGTCATCCGCCAGGCGGACTATCGCCCCGGCGGCATCATCGCCGCGATGATCGCGGCGCCCCGCGTCGAGGACCTGAATACCGTGCTCATCGCGCTGCAGAACAATGGCTACAAGGTCACCGCCGCCAACCGCAGCGATGCGACTGGCCAGGCGGTCGCCGACATCACGGTGCTGGCGCCATGACCGAGGCGGCAAAGAACTGGTTCATCGCGCTGTCGCGCCGCGAGCAGATTCTCGTCGGCGTTGCCGGCGCGCTGGCAGCTGGCGTGATCGCCTTTTTCCTGATCTACCGGCCGATCTACGATCTGGCGACCGATGCCAAGCGCAGCTTCTATGAGGCGACGATGCAGTCCGGGCGGATCGAGGCCAAGGCGCAGGCGCTGTCGATGCCGGCAGACCGGCGGCCCGCAGCGGCGATCGCCGCACTCGATCTGCTGCTCGCCAGCGAGGCGGCCGAACGCGGCTTCACGCTCGACAGCAACACGGCGCAGGGACCAGGCCGCGCGGAAATCGCGATCGGATCGGCGCGCTCGACCGCGTTCCTCGGCTGGATTGCCGATCTCGAACGCCGCGGCGTCGTCCCGGAAACCCTGGTCATCCGGCGGATGGACAATGGCACCGTTTCGGTCTCCGCGCGGCTGATCAAGGTCGGCGGATGATCCTCCCGGTCGGAGTTGCCGCGTGAAGCGGGGCCTGCTGATCGCCTTGGCGCTGGTCGTGGCGCTGATCGTGCTGCTGCCGCTGCGCATCGTTTTCGACATGGCGGGCCTGGGCGAGCGCGGGGTCAGCGCCCGCAGCATCGAAGGCAGCATCTGGTCGGGCACGGTGCGTGATCTGAGGATCGGCAGGCTGAGCCTGGGCGATCTGGATGCAGGCCTGTCGCCCGGCGGCCTGCTGCGCGGCGAATGGGCGCTGGCGATGACCCGCGCCAGCGACGCGCCGGGGCAACCGCCCCTCGCCTTTGACCTCGCCAGCAGCGGCGACAGCATTGCGATGCGCGGCGCCAATGGCGACATCGCCACTGCCGACCTGTTCGCGCCGCTGCCGCTGCGCAGCATCAGCCTGGACGGCGTCGATATCGCGTTCACCGGCAAGCGCTGCGTCCAGGCTTCGGGGGCGGTGCGGGTCAATATCGAACAGAGCCTGTTCGGCCTGACGCTGCAGCGCGGGCTCAGCGGCAATTTGCGCTGTGACGGCAGCGACCTTCTGGTGCCGTTGAAGGGCCAGTCCGGGCTGGAGCAGATGGACATCCGCATCGCCGGCACCGGCCGCTATACCGCCGATTTCCGCCTGGGCGGGCTGGCAGCCAGCGCGGGTACCGCGCTCTCCGCCCTCGGGTTCCGCCAGCAGGGCGATGCGATGACGATCAGGATCAACGGACGATTTTGACAACGCCTCGGCGCGCGCGAAGACAACAGACAAAAACACGGAGAGAATGCCATGACCCTTGACCCCAACACCCCGGTGCTGATCGGCGTCGGTCAGGCGGTCGATCATTGGGACGGCAGCGATGCCGCCGCTGCGCCCAGCCCGCAATCACTAATGCAGCGCGCCAGCGAGGCTGCGCTCGCCGATACGGGGGCCACCGACGCCGTGCGCGCCGCGATCGACGTGATCGCGGTCGTCCGCCACTTCGCCGACAGCGCGCCGGGCATGGTGCCCGAAGGCACCGGCGGGTGCGACAAGCCGCCTCTGGGCCTTGCCCGGCGGATCGGCGCTCAGCCATCGCGCGCGATCTATTCGATAGTCGGCGGCCAGAGCCCGCAGTCGCTGGTCAACGAGTTTGCCGCTGCGATCCACGCGGGCGAGGCCAGATGCGTGCTGCTTTCGGGCTCGGAAGCCATTGCTGCGGCCAAGACTGCCGCGCGCAAGGGCGTGGCCATCGACTGGACCGAGGCGGTCGAGGGCGAGATGGAAGATCGCGGACTGGGGCCGATGCTGCTCGACCGGCATGAGCTCAGGAACGGCATCGGCGCGCCGATCCTCACCTACCCGCTGTTCGAGCACGCCTTGCGCGCGCGGCTGGGCCGCAGCCGCGCCGAGCATGTGGCGGCCATGTCCGAGCTCTGGGCCGGTTTCAGTGAGGTTGCTGCAGCCAATCCCTATGCGCAATTCCCCAAGGCGATGGACGCGCAGTATCTGGGCACGGCATCGGACAGCAACTACCCTGTCGCCGACCCCTATCTCAAATGGCACGTCGCGCAGGATGCGGTGAACCAGGGTGCAGCGCTGATCCTCACCAGCGTGGCCCAGGCCGAAGCGATGGGCGTGCCGCAATCGCAATGGGTGTTCTTGCACGGCAGCGGCGAGGCGATGGACAAGCCCGTCAGCCTGCGCGCCGACCTGTCGCGTTCGCGTGCGATCGAGGTATCGCTTGCAGGCGCGCTCGCCAGCGCAGGCAAGACCCCGGCGGACATCGCGCATTACGACATCTACAGCTGTTTTCCGGTCGCGGTGCTGCTGGCGGCCGAAGCCTTGGGCGTCGATCCGCGCACCACGCCGCTCACGCTCACCGGCGGGCTGCCTTTCTCGGGCGGTGCAGGCAACAATTACTCGATGCATGCCATCGCCGCGATGGCGCAGACTTTGCGCGCCGACCCCGGCGCGCTCGGCCTGGTGCTCGCCAATGGCGGTTTCCTGTCGAAAGAGGCGGTCGGTATCTACAGCACCGCCGCACCCGAGGGCTGGGCCCCGGTCGATCACGCCTCGATGCAGGCCGAGGTCGATGCGCAAGGCACGCCCGAGCGGCTGGAAGAGGATGCGACCGGCACGATCGAAAGCTATACCGTGGGCTATGCCAAGGGGCGGCCCGCGCGCGGTGTGGTGATCGCGCGGACGGACAAGGGCCGCATCGTCGCGCGCCCTGCGGATGCCGACAAAGAGGCTGCCCTTGCCGCGCTGATCGATCCGGCGCACGATCCCATCGGCCGCACCGTCACCATCCGCCATGCCGATGGCGTCAACGCCTTCACGGTGGACGCATGAGCCGCCCCGCTCGCCCGTCGCGCGCGCAATATCCCGCGTACACGCAGATCAGCACCCGCTGGTCGGACAATGACATCTACGGTCACGTCAACAACTCGGTCTATTATTTCTGGTTCGACACCGCGGTGAACGAATATCTGATCAAGGCGGGCGCGCTCGATATCCATGCCGGCGCGGTGATCGGATTGGTGGTGGAAACGGGCTGCGCCTATTTTGCGCCCACCGCCTTTCCCGACACGATCCATGCGGGCGTGCGCGTCGACCATATCGGCACCAGCTCGGTGCGCTATGCGGTCGGGTTGTTCGCGAATGACGAGGATGCAGCGGCGGCCGCCGGCCATTTCACCCATGTCTATGTCGACCGCGACACCCGCCGCCCGGTACCGCTGCCAGAAGACCTGCGGACCGCGCTCGAGGCGATCCGCAGCTGATCGTCAGCCGACGAACGCACGCTCCAGCACATAGGTGCCGGGGTTCGACTGCGCGCCTTCGACAAAGCCCAGGCTTTCCAGCAGCGCGCCGGTTTCCTTGATCATCGCCATGCTGCCGCACAGCATCACACGGTCGGTTTCCGGGTTCAGTGGATAGTCGCCACATTCGATGCGGGTGGTGATGCGGCGGTTCTCGCCGGTCCAGGTCGGGCACTTGGTCACCGACTGGTCATAGGTCAGCCGCGTCACTGCGAGCTCACCCACCAGAGGATCGTGCTCCATCCGCGCTTCGAGCTCTTCGCGATAGGCCAGGTCCTGGATATCGCGCACGGTGTGCTGCACCGTGATCTGTTCGTAGCGCTCATAGGCATCGGGATCGCGGATGATCGACATCCACGGCGCAAGACCAGTACCTGTGCCGATCAGGTGCAGGCGCTTGCCCGGTAGCAGCGCATCGAGCGTCAGCGTGCCGGTGGGCTTGGCGCCCAGCAGGATCTCGTCACCGGGCTTGATCTTGTACAGATGGCTGGTCAGCGGGCCATCGGGCACGATGATGCTCAAAAACTCGAGCGTTTCGTCCCATGCGGGCGAGACGATCGAATAGGCGCGCAGCAGCGGCTTGCCGTTGATCATCAGGCCCAGCATCACGAACTGGCCGCTGACGAACCGGAACGATGGCGGCCGCGACACGGTGAAGGAGAACAGGCCAGTGTTCCACTGGTGCGTCGTCAGAACCTCGACAGTCGTAATCGCCATTTTCGTCCAATCCGTAATCCGGGAATCGGCTGCCCCTAGCAGCATCCGCACGGCAGCGGGAAGTAGCATTTTTACGCCACCCCAAACCCTGGCTTGGCCCGCTCAAGACCGCGCAGGTCGGATCCGACAAGACCCGGGAACCACGCCCTGCGCGCACCGACCGCACAATCTCAGGGGAATTCTGGCGCGCCCTACAGGAGTCGAACCTGTGGCCTCAAGATTAGAAGTCTCGTGCTCTATCCAGCTGAGCTAAGGGCGCGCGGTGATTGGACGGCGGAAAGCCGTGGTTTTCGGGTAGTCTTGCCCGGTGGTGCTGTCAACGGAAACGGAACACAGCGGCAACGCGCGGCAGAGGGTGGCACAGGATTGACACAAAAGCTGACACACTGAGAACGGCCTGATCGGTTGACGCAACGAGAACACAGTGAGAACAAAGGCGCATGCCGCGCCGCCGATTCGCCATCATCACTTATGACCCAGACCGCATCGAGTAGATCAAGCCGAACGGCGACGGCCAGAGCTTTGCGTGGATCGTGCTGCGCGGGCTACAGGGGTACGATTATGCCAAGGAACGCGGCATCATCAACATTACCCTGATGGACCAGTTGCCCAAGCGGGTCAGCGCCGGAAACAATGGCATCCTAGGAAGCCAACCAGGAAAATCGCCACGTTCGCGCTGATCTTAATACATGGGAGGGTCATGACATATGGACTTTGGGTCAAATGTCGGGGACAAACTGTCCGACACCTAACCTACAACGCTTATGTAGCATAATGACAATGGCCAATCCGATTAAGATATCTTTGGTGGGCGGGCTGATAATCCTGTCACTCTTACTTTGGTTTTCATTTGTCCCCTCAGGTCCAACGCCGCTGCGAAATGATGCAGGCGCCACCTCCTCATCCGCCTATCGGGCAGGAGGCTCAAGTTGCCACCCTGAAAAATTATCCAAACTTGCTGACGATGCAGCACTTGCTGAGTTCGACCGCTGTGCAGACGCAGCAGAGGAACATCGTTTAAAAACCGAGGATCTGATCCAACAAATGCGATCCGCAGATGCAGCTGAAGCATCAGTATTGATCAGCTATGAAGTCGCCAAAATGACTTTGTTGGGATTAATAATCGGTGGCTTGACCTGCGCAGCTGCATTCGCAGCGGCTTTCTATGCAAGGCTAGCTTACAAAGAAGCAGAGAAGTCCAGAGTTCATCAAGGTACAGCGACGAAACTCCAGCTAGAACCCTTCGTTTACTGGAAAGAGACATCTATAAAAATCCACGAAATGAAGGGGAACGTTGCAATCGAAGCCGACGCTCATCTATTTAATGCTGGATCTACTCCAGCGTTTAATTTGTCATCTGATTTGAAGATATACCTCAGAAAAGGAAAAACTAAAGAACGCCTTTTAATCGAGCGGATCACCGATTGCGTGATTATACCGCCATCTGATCGACGCAGATTGCTAATATACTTTGATGTTACGGATTCCGAATGGGCTGATATCAAGGAATATAGACGCGATGTGTTGATTGAGCTGGATGCTACATTCAACTCCCAGTTCGAGGATGGCATGACGCTTTCTGAAAGGCGCGCTGGCGCCGGCACAGATCTAACTTCTGGCGAACTTTATATCGATGACCCAGATGATGGTGACCCCATGATACCAAACCTGATCGATGAGAATAGCTAGCCACCGATCAATACCCCAAATGTAGTCATTCAGATGGATGGCGCGACACTGCAAGACCACTAGTTCCTATGGCCCAAGCCTGCAGCGCGATCAGCTTGTCGATGCTGGCCTGGCCGTCGATCATTCGGGCAGCAAGGTCTTCACAATCGGCGGCACCAAAAGCTCGGCATGTGCCGTCGGGATCGCCGGGCACTGGCGCTGCTGTGCCACCACCGCCAGCGGCTTCAAGGGCGCGCGCCGTGTGGGGCGGGCAATAGCGGGCTTTGCATGGGGCTGTAAACCGCGATATGGCGAAGGACGATGCAGACGCCCTCTCCCGTGACCCCCGCCCCCGGCGCGGGCCCCTCGCCCGCCACCGGGTTCGACCCCGCCACCCACCAGTTCCGCTATTACGATTTCGTGATGGCGGCGTTCGTCACTGTGCTGCTGCTCTCGAACGTGATCGGCGCGGCCAAGCCGACGTTCATTACCATCGGCGCAGAGCAATGGGTCTATGGCGCGGGCATTCTGTTCTTCCCGCTGGGCTATGTCATCGGCGACGTGCTCACCGAGATCTACGGCTATGCCCGCGCGCGTCGGGTGATCTGGGCCGGGTTCGGCGCACTGCTGTTCATGGCATTCATGAGCTGGGTGGTGGTGAGCCTGCCGCCGGCGGAGGGTTGGGATGGCCAGGCCGCGTATGAATCGGTGTTCGGCCAGGTCCCGCGCATCGTTTTCGCGTCGATCGTCGCCTTCTGGGCGGGCGAGTTCGTCAACAGCTATGTGATGGCGCGGATGAAGCTGTGGACGCAAGGGCGGATGCTGTGGACCCGGACGATCGGCTCGACGGTGGTCGGCCAGGGCGTCGACAGCCTGATCTTCTATCCGCTCGCGTTTTACGGAGAGTGGGAGACGTCGCAGGTGATCACGGTGATGATCACCAACTGGCTGCTCAAGGTCAGCTGGGAGGTGGTGCTGACCCCGGTGACCTATGCGGTGGTCGGATGGCTGAAACGGCGCGAAGGTGTGGAGGTGTTCGATACCGCCACCGATTTCACGCCGTTCAGCACCCGGGTGTGATCAGGCATAGGCTGCATTCCCTTACCGGTCGGAGGCGACGAGGCCGATGACCAGATAGATCAGCACCGGTGCGCCAACGCCGAACAGGGCGGCGAGCACGAAGGCGATGCGGATGAAATTGGCATCCCAGTCGAAATAGTTGGCGATGCCCGAGCACACGCCCATCAGCTTGCCGTTCGACTTGTCGAGATGAAATGCGCGGTTCTTCATGATGGTTTCCCTTAAAACCCGTGGATATTCGATGCGGTGTGCGATCAGACGATCATCGCCGACATCGTGCCGATTTCTGCCGGGCCTACGCTCAGGCCGATGAAAAGTGCCGAGGTGGCAAAAGCGCAGATCGCAGCGATCAGGTTGCTGTTGAAGTTCGAGATCGAGAACATGGTTTGGGTCCTTTCAGTGTGTCTGGGTCCCTTCGGACTGTCCGTCGGGAGATGCCAGATACATTGCACGGGGCGTGCCAAACTGAAAAATGACTATATTTCAATACCCTATACACGATGACACAAATCTTGACGCTAGCTGAATGCGAAGTTTTGGGAATATTCACGATTCTTTGGCATCGCGGATTTTGCGCCTTGGCTGCGGTTTGCGATTTTGCGCGCGGCCCGTCGCGCAAGGCGCTATAGCCGCGCGCAGATGGCGCTCTCTTCCCTCTCTCTCACCCAGTTTCGCAACCACGCCGAAAGCCGCATCGTGGCGGGCGCGCGGTTCAACGTGATCTGGGGCGACAATGGCGCGGGCAAGACCAACATCCTCGAAGCGATCTCGCTGCTCGCGCCGGGCCGGGGCATGCGCCGCGCCGCGATCGAGCAGATGGCGCGCCAGCAGGGGCCCGGCGGCTTTGCCATAGCGGCGGCGCTTTGGCAAGAAGAGGTGCGGATCGGTACCGGGACCAATGCGGATGCGCCATCGCGGCGACAGGTGCGCGTCAACGGCGCTGCGGCTGCAGCAACGAGCCTCGCCGACTGGCTCGCGGTCGTCTGGCTGACCCCGGCGATGGATCGGCTGTTCCTGGAAAGCGCAGGCGGCAGGCGGCGGTTTCTCGACCGGCTGGTGCTGGCGCTCTATCCCGCGCACGCAAGCCATGCCGCGCGCTACGAGGGAGCGATGCGTGAACGCAACCGGCTGCTCAGCGCCGAGCGCCCGGTCGATCCGGGCTGGATCGACGCGCTGGAAATGCGGATGGCAGAGCATGGCGCGGCGCTCGCCGAAGCGCGCGGCGATACGCTGCTGGCGCTCGATGCGCAGATCGGCGCGCTTGATGCCGGGCCGTTCGCGCAGCCCGCGCTGGCGCTGGAACGCAAGGGGCCGACCGAGGCGGGCACGCTCGCGGGAGCGCTGAAGGCGGGCCGATCACGCGACCGGGCAGCGGGACGTGCGCTCGCAGGGCCGCACCGCGACGATCTCGTCGTGACAATGCGGCAGAAGGGCCAGGCAGCGGCTTTGTGCTCGACCGGCGAGCAGAAGGCGATGCTGATCGCGATCATCCTGGCGCATGCCGATCTGGTGGCACAGCGGCGCGGCAGCCGCCTGATTCTGCTGCTCGACGAGGTCGCAGCCCATCTAGACCCAGCGCGCCGCGCCGCGCTGTACGAGCAATTGGCCGAGCGCTCGGGCCAGGTGTGGATGACGGGGACCGATGCGAGCCTGTTCGACGCGGTGCCAACGCCGGGCCGCGCCGACTGGAGCGTGAGCGGTGGGGTGGTGAAGGCGGTTGGTGGGGAAACCTAAGGCGCGGCGCGTAGCTTCGCATCCCTCTGCAACGCCATACAGCCCTCCGCTCAGCCTGAGACTGTCGAAGGCTTCGCGCCCATGGGTCGCGATTGCCCGCCAGCGCTTTGCAGCAAAGCAGTGCTTGGTTGGATCTCGGTGGGCTTGATCGCGCCCAGGCGTGCTTGTGCTGATCTGGCCTTCTCTCAGGCCACGATCGCCAGACTGATCACTCTCGCCCCTCAGTGAATCGTCCCGATGCTCTGGTCGATCGACAGGATCACCAGCAGCCGTTCGATCTGGCGCCAGTGGCAGAAATGGATGTGGTTGCCGCGTGCCCGCGCCGCTTCTGCCCGGTCCGAGGCCTCGATGCCCGCAGTCTCGCCATAGCGCGACAGCAGCAGGCAGGCATCCTCATAGGCTTCGCGGCTTCCGATATAGGGCAGGTTCATGCGGATCGTCTGTCCTCTTGTTCTGGCCGCCATCGGAAAAGTGGCTGCTGGTCGAACCGGGATACAGGCGCGCTGTGGAGGAAGGCTCAACCGGCGTGGTAAATTTCGTGTTAGGGTTTCGCATTTGCCATGCCGCGCGATTGGCATTGGCAAAGGGCGGCCAGCCGTGGCAAGGGCCGACACATGGTCAACGACACATCTGACAGCTCTCGCCCCCCCGCCCGCGCGGGCGGCGTGTTCATGGCGCTGGGTACGCTCGGCGGCACGATCATCGGCGGATTCCTGGGCCAGCCCTCGATCGGTTTTCTGGCAGGCCTCGGCGGCGGCTTCGCGCTGCACGGCGCCTTGTGGTACATGGACCGCCGAAAACGCTGACCCGGCCTAGCGCGGTTTCTCGATCGAGCCGCAGGTAATCGCGTTCGCCGCGCTCTGACGGATGGTGCAGATCGACTGACCGCCGATCTCGATCTGCGCATCGCCCATCACCGAGATCCGCGCCGGACCATCCACGGTCATCCGCGCGCGCACCGGCCCCTCGCCGAACAGGTCGAGGCTGGCGAGGCTGAGGCCCGTCGCCTCGATCAACCCATCGCCCAGCATCACTGCGCGCGCGCTTGTCGCCATGCCGGCGGCCTTCAGGCTGCCGCTGCCACTGACGTTGAGCGCCAGCGCATCGGCCTGGACCGCGCCGATGTCGATCGAGCCGCTGCCATTCAGCGTGGCGTTGGGCTTTGCGCCGGTCAGCCGGTCGATCCGGACGCTGCCATGGCCCTGCAGCATCAGCGACTGCACCGCTCGCGCGCTCAACCGCACCAGCGGAAGCGCATCGGGCGTTGCGGACTGTTGGCGGCGCTCGGTCAGCTGGCTGGCGCGCGCACGGCGGATGGAGAGCGTGCCGCCCTGCACCCTCACCGTCAGTGCGTCGAGCGCACGCGGATCGCCGATCGCCAGCGCTGACGGCGCAGTGCCCGATACGATCTCCACCGCGACATCGCCTTCGATCCGCACCTTGTCGAAGGTCGAGAGGGTATAGCGTCGCTCGGCCGCCGATGCGCCCTGCACGCCGAGCACGGCCAGCATCAGGGCCGCAAGCGTTGCATATGTCCGGATCATGCCCGGGCCTCGCCCATTTCGATCCAGCCCAGGAAGCGCGGCGTCTTGGGGAGATAGCGGCTGTCTGTCCGGTCCACCCGGAAGCCCTGATCGGCAAAGGCCTGGGCAACCGGGCGGGTGAGATGGCAGCCCCCGGCGATCCGCTTCCACACCGGCTCGACCCGCTGCTGCCAGCGCGCCGGGGCGGCATCGGGCGCAGCGCCGTGTTCAAGGAACAGGATCGTCCCGCCCGGGACCAGCACGCGGCGCATCTCGCGCAGCACCGCCTGCGGATCGCGCACCGAACACAGGGTGAAGGTGGTCAGCACGGTATCGAACGCGGCATCGGCAAAAGGCAGGCTTTCGGCATAGCCGGCGCGGAAGTCCGCATCGAAGCCATGCGCCTGCGCCTTGCCGCGCGCGGTATCGAGCAATTGCGGCGAAGGATCGACGCCTGCCAGCGCGGTGACGCGGCTGCGATCATAATGATCGAGGTTGATGCCGCCGCCGCAGCCCAGTTCGAGCACGCGGCCATGCGCGCGCGGAACGATGCGGCTGCGCGCCTTGGCGATCGCAGGCTGGCCACAGCAGAAGGTGATCAGCCGCGGCATGATGTGCCGGTCCCAGAAATTCGGGTGGTCGGCCACAGGTTCGCCTGCCGCAAAATCGGTATCTGGCGCTGCGCTCACGTCAAACTCTCCCCCGCCCGGGCGTGGGCCGGGCGGGCTTAAGTCTCTAGCAAGGCTGGCAAAGGCGCAACCGCTTTTGCGCGGCGTGGCTTATCCGCAGGTAATGATGCCCGATCCCATCGCGCTGCTCTTGCACTTGGCGCTGCCCTTGATGGTGACGTCGCCAGAGCCCATCAGGCTGGCCTCCACCGAGCCATCGGATGCCATGGTGACATCGCCCGAACCGGCGATCGAAATGTCGACCACGGGGCTGGTAAAGCGCTCACCCATGACGCTGCCCGACCCTGCGATCGAGATATCGGCGCTGTCGGCCGAGCCCGCCAGCCGCAACGAACCACTGCCCGCGATCGCGCCGTCCAGCTTCTTCGCCGCAAGCTTCGCGACCTCGGCGTTGCCCGATCCGGCAATGCTTAGCTCGATCTCGTCGCCTTCCATCTGGTCAATCCTGGCAGAGCCAGATCCTGCCAGCGCCAGCGCGCGCAGTGCGGGGGCATTGACCGTGATCATCGCCTCGCCCTTGTCGCTGAAGCTCCAGTTCGAGGATTTGCGACGAATGCGAAGCTCGCCGTTGCGCACCTTGAACTGCAGCGCCTCGAGCGCCTTGGCATCACCGGTCGCGCTGACCGCATGCTTGCCTTCAGTGACAAAGGTCAGATTGTCGGGCCCTGCCAGCGTGATGCGGTCGAACGGCTCGCCCGACCAGCTGCTCGACCATTCGCCGGTGTCGGCGCTGTCCGAGTCGCCTTCGATCAGTCGCTCGGCGCTGTCCGCCATGCTGCAAGCACCCAGGGCGATGACGCCCGCCGAAACCACCAGTGCGCGCTTCCAAAACATCGCCATTACGACAACTCCTTCATGTGTGTTGCTGTATTAATACAGACCGGTAGCGAAAATGCAAGCACAACTAGACAAGATGCTCGACGCCACGCCGCAGACCGATTAGACCGGTGCGGGGGGCGGCGCAGTATCTGTGGGGAAAGGCGCGTACCATCAGCAAGATAGGGATGCAGGAGCTTGCAGAGCTTGCCGGGGTATCGGTGTCCACCGTATCGCGCGCGCTGGCCGGCAAGACGATCATCAACGCCAAGACCCGCGAGCGCGTGGTCGAACTGGCGCGGCTGCATGGGTTCAAACCCAATCAGGTGGCGCAGAACCTGCGTCTGCGCCGCGCGCAGGCGATCGGCGTGATCATGCCGATGGGCCACGAGGTCGATCAGCACCCCTCAGATCCATTCTTCATGACGATGCTGGGCTATCTTGCCGATGCGCTGACCGAACGCAATTTCGACCTGCTGCTTTCGCGCGTGATCCCTTCGGGCGATGCCTGGCTCGACGATCTGCTCGATTCCGGGCGGGTTGATGGCGCGATCGTCATCGGCCAGTCCGACCAGATGGCGGTGCTGGATGCTGCCGCGGCACGGCACCGCGCGCTGGTGGTGTGGGGCGCGAAGGTCGAGGGGCAGCAGCATGTCACCGTGGGATCGGACAATGTCCGCGGCGGCCTGATCGTCGGGCGGCATCTGATCGAACGCGGCAAGCGCAAGCTGCTGTTCCTGGGCAACCCGACCCCACCCGAATTCGGCAAGCGCCAGCAGGGATTTCTGCAGGCTTGCGCAGAAGCCGGGCTGTCGGACAGCGTCCACACCCTGCCGATCCACCTGACCTCGGAAGCGGCCTATAGTGCCGCGCGCGAGTTTCTGGACGCGAACCCCGGCATCGACGGAATCTTCGCCGCCTCTGACGTGGTCGCGATGAGCGCGCTGCGGGCGCTGGCCGAGCGCGGCCTGGCCGTACCGGGCGATGTCGCGGTGGTGGGATATGACGACATCATGCTCGCCGCGCATACCACGCCGCCGCTGACCACCATCCGCCAGGACCTGCAGGCGGGCGCTCGGCTGCTGGTGGACATCGTGTTTCGTCAGCTCGATGGCGAAATCTGCGAGCCGGTCCAGCTGGAGCCCGAACTGATCGTCCGCGCGAGCAGTTAGGTACGCGGCGCGTACCCGTCCTCCGCGGTCGGGTACGCGATCAGATCGTCGCGATCCGCTTTACGATGCCGTCGTGATCGCTGTCGTCACCGTCAGCGGCCTTGAGATCGGCGATATCCAGCCAGCACATGTCGTGATGGCCCAGCACCCTGCCGTCATGCGCGCGGATCGAGATGGCCTGGATCGGACGACGATCGCGCTCGTCGACCAGCACCGGATTGGAAGGCACGCCGCTTTCCCACTTTTCGCCCCATTGGCGCAGCGCGATCATGGTCGGCAGCAGGTCCATGCCCTTGTCGGTGAGCCGGTATTCGATCTTGCGGCGATCATCGACGCACGGCGCGCGCTTGAGGATGCCGCTTTCGACCAGCCGGGTCAGACGGTTCGAGAGGATGTTGCGGGCGATGCCCAGTTCCTCGAGAAATTCCTCGAAATGGTGGAGCCCGTTGAACGAGGCCCGCAGGATCATGAACGACCAACGCTCGCCCATCGTCTCCAGCGCCTGCGGCAGGCTGCAGCAGGCTGCGATCTCGGCCAGGGGTTCGCGCAATTTCGCGGGAGCGGTGTGGTTCATGGTCATCAATCCAGTTTCAGGCCGCCATCTTATCCAAAATTGCGGCCTTGCCAATGAAAATTCAGTTTCTAGTTGCAACTCGAAACCTAACTTAGTAGGTAGTGATTCGCAACCTAAATTGCACCCTCGATGTTTTGCCCCGAATGTCGTCAGAAAGGACCCGTCATGAGCCGCTTTGCCCACACCATCACCCAGATCGCCTTTGTCGCCGCCGCCTCGCTCTCCAGCCTGGTGATGATGCAGGCGAGCACCGCCAGCGCCCAGACGCCGGGCAGCAGCTATTTCACCGCGGAACTCGCCGCGCCGGTCGAAAAGACCACCAAGATTATCCAGGGCGTGGTCTGGCAGTGCGAAGGCACCGTCTGCAACGGATCGAAGGCGACCTCTCGCCCGGTCAACGCCTGCACCAGGCTCTCACGCAAGATGGGCGCGGTCACCGCCTTTTCAACCCGCAGCGAAGTGATGGCCAGCGATGACCTGGCTGCATGCAACGCCAAGGACTGACCCGCCGACCCCGCTTTTCGCCGGATGGCCGCAGCTGCGATACTCCCACATCGCCGCCCGCGACATCCGGCAAACCTCGCGCGCCTGTGCAGGCCCCTGCCCCCCGGCCCCTTGCCCCCAGGGAAACCGCGGCAAGGCCCTTCGCACAGGCGCGCTTTTTCTGTTGCTTTTGAGCGCAAAGCACCGACATTCAGCTTGTGCTGAGACAATATGAACTGGTCGAACGGGTCAAGGATTACGACCCCGATGCTGATGAGGCGCTGATCAACCGCGCCTATGTGTTTTCCGTGCAGAAGCATGGCAGCCAGAAGCGCGCGAGCGGCGACCCGTATTTCAGCCATCCCATCGAGGTCGCAGGTCTGATGACCGACCTGAAGATGGATGTCGAAACCATCATCACCGCCTTGCTGCACGACACCGTCGAGGACACGCTGACCACGATCGAGGAGATCGAGCGGATGTTCGGCCCCAAGGTGGCGCAGATGGTCGACGGTGTCACCAAGCTGTCCAAGATCGAGGCGCAGACCGAAAGCGAACGCGCCGCGGAGAACCTGCGCAAGTTCCTGCTGGCGATGTCCAACGACCTGCGCGTGCTGCTGGTCAAGCTCGCCGACCGGCTGCACAACATGCGCACGCTCCATTTCATCTCCAACCCGGTCAAGCGCAAGCGCATCGCGCGCGAGACGATGGACATTTTCGCGCCGCTGGCCGAGCGCGTCGGCATGTATGAATACATGCGCGAGATGCAGATGCTGGCGTTCCGCGAGCTGGAGCCGGAGGCCTATGCGACCATCGTCGGGCGGCTGGACCAGATCAAGGCAAGCGACGAGAACCAGGTCGATTCGATCGCGGATTCGCTGAAGAGCGAGCTTGCGACGCACGGGTTGGAAGCCGAGATCAGCGGCCGCGAAAAACACCCCTATTCGATCTGGCGCAAGATGGCCGAACGCCATGTGTCGTTCGAGCAGATGACCGACATCATCGCGTTTCGCGTGATCGTCGACAGCATCGAGGATTGCTATGCCGCGCTGGGGCATATCCACCGCAAGTGGAAGATGATCCCCGGCCGGTTCAAGGATTACATCTCCACGCCGAAGCGCAACGGCTATCGCTCGCTCCACACTGCGATCATCCATGGCCGCTCGATGCGGGTGGAGATCCAGATCCGCACGCACGAGATGCACCGGCAGAGCGAGTTCGGGCTGGCAGCGCACTGGGCCTACAAGCAGGGTGGCACCCGGCCCGACGGCCAGGCGGGATGGATCCGTGACCTCATCGAGATTCTCGACACCGCGCAGGATGCCGACGAGCTGCTCGAGCACACCCGCATGGCGATGTATCAGGACCGCATCTTCGCCTTCACCCCCAAGGGCGCGCTGCACCAGCTGCCCAAGGGCGCGACGGCGGTCGACTTTGCCTATGCGGTGCACACCAACCTGGGCAACAAGGCGGTGGGCGTGCTGATCAACGGACGCAACGTGCCGCTGCGCACCCCGCTCGCCAACGGCGACATTGTCGAAATCCTGAAATCCGAAGGGCAGGAGCCGCAGACCAGCTGGCTGGCCTTTGTCACCACCGGCAAGGCGCGCGCCGCGATCCGCCGCTATGTCCGCGACAAGGAGCGCGAGGAAACCGCCGCGATGGGCCGGGTGATCTTCGACGAGATTGCAGGACGCCTGCCGGTCAAGATCGGCAAGAAGGCGCTGAAACAGGCGATCGAGCGGCTGGATATCGCCGACGAGACCGATCTGATGATCGCCATCGGCAAGAACCAGATCACCGATGTCGCGCTGATGGACGCGCTCGTCCCCGGCAGCAGCACCGATCAGGCGGCATTGCGCGAGTTTCCGCGCCAGGACCGGGCGATCTCGATCCGCGGGCTGACCCCTGGCGTCGCCTTCCAGCTTGCCGATTGCTGCCACCCGGTGCCGGGCGACCGCATCGTCGGGCTGCGCCGCCAGGGCGAGAATATCGAAGTGCACACCATCGACTGCCTCAATCTGGTGAGCGGCGTCGATGCCGACTGGATCGACCTGTCATGGGATGGCGATTCGGAAGGCGCGACCGCGCGCATCCGCGCGATCCTCTACAACCGCCCCGGCACCCTGGCCGACATGGCGGGCATCTTCAGCCACCACAAGGCGAACATCGTCAACCTCAAGCTGACCAACCGCGACCAGCCGTTCCACACCTATGAATCCGATCTGGAGGTGCACGATGTCGCGCACCTGATGCAGATCATCATGGCGCTGCGCGCGTCGGAATCGGTGGCGCGAGTCGAGCGGATCTGAAGTCGTCGCTCCACGTCGGATAAGCCTCACGCAAGGGTGATGAAGCTGTCGATCACCCGCTTGCGGCCCGAATTCTCGAAGTCGATCTCCAGCTTGTTGCCTTCCTTCTGCGCGACCAGGCCATAGCCGAACTTCTGGTGGAAGACGCGGGTGCCGATATCGACATCGCTGCGCCCGGCATTGCCCATGCTGATCGCGCTGGTCCGCGCTTCGGCGACGCGTTGCGGCGTGGTGTTGAACCCGCCCGGGACCTGTGCCGCGCGCTGCCAGCCGGGGCCGCGCCGCGCCGCGCGCTCGGGATCGCGCGCCAGATGCGCAAACGGATCATCGCGCTCGGACAGGCCCGCCCGCCACAGCGAGGCACCACCGGTGAGCGAACTTTCCTCTTCGATATGCTCTGCCGGCAGTTCGCCGATGAAGCGAGACGGGATCGAGCTCGTCCACTGGCCGTAGATGCGCCGGTTGGCCGCGTGCATGATCGTGCAGCTGGCGCGTGCGCGGGTGATCGCGACATAGGCAAGCCGGCGCTCTTCCTCGAGGCTCGCCAGCCCGCCCTCGTCGAGCGAACGCTGCGAGGGGAACACCCCCTCCTCCCATCCGGCGAGGAAGACATGCTCGAACTCGAGCCCCTTGGCGCCGTGGATGGTCATCATCGTGACCTTGGCCTCGTCGGCGCTCGCCTCGTTGTCCATCACCAGGCTGACATGCTCGAGGAAATCGCCGAGGCTTTCGTATTCCTCCATCGCGCGCGCGAGTTCGGAAAGGTTCTCGAGCCGTCCCGAGGCCTCGACCGACTTTTCCGCCTGAAGCACGTGGGTATAGCCCGATTCATCCATGATCTGCCGCACGAGGTCCGCCGGGTTCATCGTGGTCAGAAGGTCACGCCACCGGGCGATGCCGCGCATCAGCCCGGTGAGCGCGGTGCGTGCACGCGCGGGCAGCTCATCGCTGTCGAGAATCTGGAACGCTGCGGCCGAGAGCGGCAGGCCGGTGGCGCGCGCGACGCGGTGCACCTTCTCCAGCGCCTTGTCGCCGAGGCCCCGCTTGGGGGTGTTGAAGATCCGCTCGAACGCCAGATCGTCCGCCGGCTGGTTGACGACGCGCAGATACGCCAGCGCATCGCGGATTTCGGCGCGCTCGTAGAAGCGGAAACCGCCGACGATGCGGTACGGCATGCCGATCGCGATGAACCGGTCCTCGAACTCGCGGGTCTGGAACGAGGCCCGCACCAGAATGGCGGTCTTGTCGAGACTGGTGCCCTCGCGCGTGATCCGCTCGAGCTCCTCGCCGATCCGCCGCGCCTCTTCGGGGCCGTCCCACACGCCCAGCACGCGGACCTTCTGTCCCGCATCGACCTCGGTCCAGAGCGTCTTGCCAAGGCGATCGCTGTTCGATGCGATCAGGCCCGATGCGGCGCCCAGAATGTGCGGGGTCGATCTGTAGTTCTGTTCGAGCCGGATGATCCGCGCGCCGGGAAAATCCTTCTCGAATCGCAGGATGTTCGCGACCTCCGCGCCGCGCCACGAATAGATCGACTGGTCGTCATCGCCGACGCAGCAGATGTTCTTGCGCGCCTGGGCGAGCAGCCGCAGCCACAGATACTGGCTCGAATTGGTGTCCTGATACTCGTCGACCAGGATGTACTTGAACCGCTGCTGATACTGTTCGAGCACCGCACGGTCGGTCTTGAGCAAAGTCAGCATGTGCAGCAGCAGATCGCCGAAATCGCAGGCGTTGAGCGCCTTCAGCCGGTCCTGATAGGCGGTGTAGAGCTCCTGCCCCCGCCCGTTGGCATACAGCTCGCTTTCGGCAGCGTCCAATTCGGGCGGATTGAGCCCCTTGTTCTTCCAGCGGTCGATACAGCCGGCGAGCTGGCGCGCGGGCCAGCGCTTGTCGTCGATATCGGCGGCCTGGATCAGCTGCTTGAGCAGCCGCAGCTGGTCGTCGGTGTCGATGATCGTGAAATTGCTCTGCAGCCCGACCAGCTCGGCATGGCGGCGCAGCATCTTCGCGCCGATCGAGTGGAAGGTGCCCAACCAGAGCATGCCCTCGACCGCATCGCCGATGATCCGCCCGACGCGCTCGCGCATCTCGCGCGCGGCCTTGTTGGTGAAGGTGACCGCGAGGATTTCGGACGGCCAGGCGCGCCGCGTCGCGATCAGATGCGCCAGCCGCGCGGTCAACGCCGCGGTCTTGCCGGTCCCTGCCCCTGCCAGCACCAGCACCGGACCTTCGGACGACAGCACCGCCTCGCGCTGCGGGGTGTTCAGCCCTTGCAGATAAGCGGGGTCACTGGCCGATGGCGGCGGGAATTCGGTAAGGGGGGCGAGCGTGTTCACCACGAACGTTTAGGGAACGAGGGCCGCCGGGGCAAGGGGTGAGGTGGAGCGACCCCACCCACCGCGTTTTCCATCAATTCAGGACAAACTTCTCCAGCATCTCGACATCTGCAGGCAACGCCAGCCCCGTCTTTGCGCGCGCGAACGCCTCGTGCGACATCGCGCGCGCCGCCGCGCCGAACAGCACGGGATCATGCGCCGCGAGCGACGCCAGCGCCTTTTGCAACCGGATCTGCACCTCGAGCTGCCCCGCCCCATCGCGTGCGATCCAGCGGAACGCGTCCACCACCATGTCCTCGACGCGGACCTGCGGCACGTGCAGCCGGGGGCAGGTCACGCGCGCCGCGGTCTCGCTGGCCGCGCTGCTCCACCCGGCGAGCACGCGCAGCGACGTGCCGAGCACATCGATCGCGGTCCCCGGATCATTGACCCCGGGCGACAGCGCCTTCGACGCGGTTTCGGACAGCACGATCAGGCAATAGCGGGGATCAGCCTCGAACGTGCGATCGCCGCCGATCACGAACGCCTGACGCACCGAGCGCGCGCTATCCTCGTCGAGCGGCTTCGATGTCCTGAGCAGCACGGTGGTCGAATCGACATAGGTTCCGGGGCGCACGGCCAGATAGACATCGACGTCCTGCTCGGCGCAGATCGTCGCGAACAGCGCGTCGTCGATCGCCTGGACAAAACCGAACCGCTCGGCGCGCAGCGGCACGCCATCGTCAGGCAGCGTAGTCAGCTCCACCCCGCCAAGCAGCGGCCGCCTGGCAAGCTCGGCAAAGGCCTTGTCGGCCGCATCCTCCAGCAGGTCGACCACCTCGGAGACATCGCCCAGATTGCTCAGCCGTCCGATCCAGCGGATCAGCGCATAGATGACCGAGACGATCACCAGGCACGTCGTGAGGAACAATATGACCCGCGCTGGCGCGCCGTAATAATTGGTCGACAGCCCGACGGTGCCGACAATCGCGAAGATGAAGCCGCCGATGAACACCGAGATCGCGTTCTGCGCGGTGCGATCCTGCATCAGCAGCGGCCGCGCGCGCGGCGTGGCAGCCGACGCGGCGGCCTGCAGCGACGAGACCATGATGCCCAGGGAGAAGATCGCGACCGCGAGCAGCGTGTTGGCGAGCACGCCGAGCAGGTCGTCGACGCCGTCGAGCCCGATCAGCTTGTTGAACTCGTCGGGCAGCAGCACCGCGGCTGCCGGCGCGAGCAGCAGAACCGTGACCGCCAGCACCGCATAAGCCGCAGGCGTGAACCACAAGGACCGCACCATCCGCCGGGCGAGCAGCCGCGCATAGGACAGGCTCATGACGGCCGCTCCCCGCCGAGCAGGCGCAGCGGTGGACGCTTACCCAAGCCGCGCCAGAGCCGCCGACAGCCGCTCCGCCTCGGCGGATTTCTCCGCATGATCGGCGCGCGCCTTTTCGACGGCTTCGGGCTTGGCTTTCTCGACAAACGCGGGATTGGACAGGCGACCTTCGAGCGACTTGGCTTCCTTCGAGACGGCTTCCAGCGCCTTGGCGAGCCGCGCCTTTTCGGCGGCGATGTCGATGATGCCTTCAAGCGGCAGCACGAACGTCGCCTCGTTGACCACGATCTGCAGGTTGGCGCCTTCGGGAGCGGACTCTTCCAGCGAGGCAAAGTCGATTCGTGCCAGCCTCTGCGCGCCGCTCCAAAAGCCGTTGATCCAGACCTGGGTCTGGTCATTGGCGTCCTGAACAAACGCCCTGAGCCGTGCGCCGGGCGCGATGCCGAGTTCGTTCTTGGCTGAGCGGATTTCGCGAACCAGCGCGATGCGCCATTCGGTCTCCGCCTTGGCGTCGGCATCGACGTTCGCTTCCGGCGCGGGCCAAGCTGCGAGGATCAGATCACCCGACCGGTCGCCAAGCGCGTGCCACAGCTCTTCGGTGATGAAGGGCATGAACGGGTGCAGCATCACCAGGATCTGGTCGAGCACCCATCCAGCGACCGCGCGGGTTTCCGCGGCTTCGCCCGCATTGCCCTCGGCGGAGAGGACCGGCTTGATCAGCTCCAGATACCAGTCGCAGAACTGATCCCAGACGAAGTGATAGATCGCGTTCGCCGCCGCATCGAAGCGCAGGTCCGCCAGCGCCTTGTCGAGCGCCGCGACGGTGTCCACGACTTCGCCGATGATCCAGCGGTTGACCGCCAGCGTCGCCTCAGGCGCGGCAACCGATGCACTCGCGCCGATGCCATTTGCCTGGCAGAAGCGCGAGGCGTTCCACAGCTTGGTGGCGAAGTTGCGATAGCCCTCGACCCGGCGCTCATCCATCTTGATGTCGCGGCCCTGGCTTTCCATCGCCGCCATGAAGAATCGCAGCGCGTCCGCGCCATATTGATCGATCAGGCCCAAAGGATCGACGGTATTGCCCTTGGACTTGGACATCTTCGCGCCATCGGCGGCGCGGACGAGGCCGTGCAGATACAGCTGCTTCCAGGGCGCTGCGCCCATGAAATGCGTCCCCATCATCGCCATCCGCGCATCCCAGAAGAACAGGATGTCGAAGCCCGAGATCAGCAGGTCGTTGGGATAATGCTTGGCGAGAAGCGAACCTCTCCCCTCCCGCAGGCGGGAGGGGTCGCCAAGCGGCTCTTGCCGATTGGCGGGGGTGGGCATGGCAGCCGGTGACGTCTCAGGCCCACCCCGGTTCAGCAATGCTGAACCTGCCCCTCCCGCAAGCGGGAGGGGAGAGGGCATTTCCGCATCCGGCCAACCCAGCGTCGCGAACGGCCAGAGCGCGGACGAGAACCAGGTGTCGAGCACGTCGGCATCACGTTCCAGCGTGACGCTCTCGCCTGCGAGCGCCTGCGCTTCTGCCTCGGTCTCGGCGACATAGCATTGGCCGTCAGACCCATACCAGGCCGGGATCCGGTGCCCCCACCACAATTGCCGCGACACGCACCACGGCTGGATATTGTCCATCCAGTGGAAGAACGTCTTCTCCCAGCTCTTGGGAACGATCTCGATCACGCCGGTCTTCACCGCCTCGATCGCGGGCTGCGCGAGTGTCTTGGCATCGACATACCATTGGTCGGTCAGCCAGGGTTCAATCACCACGCCGCCACGGTCGCCATAAGGCGTCTGGATGGTGCGCGGTTCGGCGTCGTGTTCGACGGTCTCGCCATCCTTGGTGGTGACGACATGCGGGACGAGACGGCCCAGCGCCTTCATCTGCTCGACGACTTGGCGACGCGCATCGAAACGGTCGACGCCGACGAACTCGGGCGGGATCAGACCATCGGCGGTCTGCACCACCTTCGCCTCGGCATCGAACATGTTGAGCATGTCCGCCGCCGCAATCCCGGCGCTGCGGCCAACCTCGAAGTCGTTGAAATCATGGCCGGGCGTGATCTTCACCGCGCCCGACCCCAGCTCGGGATCGGCATGGTCGTCAGCGACGATGGGGATGCGCCGTCCGGTGATCGGCAGCTCGACGAACTTGCCGATGACGCTGGCATAGCGCGGGTCGGCCCCGTTCACCGCGACCGCCATATCGGCAAGCATCGTCTCGGGCCGGGTGGTGGCGACCACGATATGGTCGCGGCCGTCGTCCAGCGTCACGCCGTCTGCCAGCGGATAGCGGAAGTGCCAGAAACTGCCCTGAACCTCGCGGGTTTCCACCTCGAGATCGCTGATCGCGGTCTTGAGCTTGGGGTCCCAGTTGACCAGCCGCTTGTCGCGATAGATCAGGCCCTGGTTGTACAGGTCGACGAACACCTTGAGCACCGCCTTGCTGAAATGCGGGTCCATCGTGAACTGCTCGCGCGACCAGTCCATCGAGCAACCCAGGCGGCGCAGCTGGCGGGTGATCTGCCCGCCGCTTTCTTCCTTCCACTCCCAGACCTTCTTGACGAAGTCCTCGCGGCTGTAATTGGTGCGCTTGTCCTGCTTGGCTTCAAGCTGGCGCTCGACCACCATCTGCGTCGCGATGCCGGCATGGTCGGTGCCGACCACCCACAAGGCATCCTTGCCGCGCAGCCGCTCGTAGCGGATCATGATGTCCTGCAGCGTGTTGTCGAGCGCATGCCCGATGTGCAGACTGCCCGTCACGTTTGGCGGCGGGTTGACGATAGTATAGGGCGCAGCATCGGGCCGCTCGGGGCGAAACGCGTTCGTCTCCTCCCAATGCGGATACCATTTGGCCTCGATCGCAGACGGATCGAATGTCTTCGGAAGTTCGGTCTTGTCGGTCATGGGCAGGCCATTAGCGGCAAACCGCTCTATATTCCAAGAGTTCAGTTGCGAGACATATCCAGCACCGGGATACCTGCAGCCTCAATGATCGGCGATAAATCGACAGGCAGCTTGCGCAATTTCGTCAAAGCGCCCGACGTTTTGGCTGCGGCAAGATCGGGCTCTCCGCCGGAGTTATCGAAGATATACAGGTCGTCCAGCTTCTCGTAGAATTTCGCCAGCATTTCGAAAGAGCGCTGACGCCTTGCAGCAATCTTGTCGCGCGGAACATCATGTCCGCCAGTTTGGACCCGGATAGCGACACGCTCGTACTGCGCCTCTACCGTATCCAGCACGACATAAAGCATGCGGACAATGAACCCCTTGGCGTGCGCCAGATCGACCAGCCGCAGATATTTGGGCGAAGACAGGACGGTCTCGACGCCGATGGTCTGGTAGGTGTTGATCGAGGCTTCCAACCAGGATTCGATCCGCTGAACAGCGGCGAGGTTGGCTAAGTCGATAGCCGAGCCTTCCTGCTCGACAATCTTGGCCGTCAGCAGGTCAGGGTTGATGATCCAGACCGAACCACCCCAGCCTTCGATATCGGTGCGATTGTAAAGCGAACTTTTGCCGCTGCCATTCGGCCCGGCTACTATCCACAGAACCGGACGGTCAGGCTTCCGGGGTGTCTTCACGCGCGCGCGCCTGAGCCTTTTGATCAGCCTTTATTCGCCGAACATTCGACCGGAACGCGGCAAGCAAGTCATAAGGCAGGCTGGGGCTTTCTGCTTGCACGACCTTCATCCGCACCTTGCTGCCATCGGGTGCAGTGACGGTCTTCGTTGGCAGATCGCTGGGGCGCACTCTCGGAGGCTGGCTGGCCATCATGTGACTCCTTAAGCAATCAAACTAGGCGGCCTAGCGACCGATGCCAAGCCCAACCGAGACTATTTAGCACCCTTCAGATGCCGCCCCAGCCAGTCGAACACGTTGCGATGCCATTGCACGGAGTTCTGCGCCTTCAACACCCAGTGGTTCTCGTCCGGGAAGATCAGCAGCTTCGATTCGATCCCCTGGCGCTGCAGCGCGGTGAACGCGGCGAGCGATTGCGAATAGGGGATGCGGAAGTCCTTTTCGCCATGGATCACCAACGTCGGCGTCTTCCAAGCGGTGACATGGTTGACCGGGTTCCACTTCTCCGCATCTTGGCGCTGCCACCACGGGCCGCCATGGTCCCATTCGTCGAACCACAGTTCCTCGGTCTCGAACGCCATCGCGCGCAGATCGAACACGCCCGCGTGCGTCACCAGGCACTTGAAGCCGTCGGGCCACTGACCTGCGATCCAGTTCATCATGTAACCGCCATAGCTGCCGCCGAGCGCGCAGGCGTTGCTGGTGTCGAGCGCGGCATCGATGCCGGGCAGCGCCGCCATGCCGAGCTTGAGGTCCTCGAGCGGCTTGCCGCCCCAGTCCTTGTTGATGCTGTCGGTGAATGCCTGCCCGTATCCGGTCGAGCCGTGGAAATCGATGGTGACCGCAGCATAGCCCTGCGCGGCCATCACCGCCGGGTTCCAGCGATAGGACCAGCTGTTGTTGAAGCTGCCCTGCGGCCCGCCATGCACCAGCAGAGCGACGGGAAGCTTCCCCTTGGCGCCCTGAGGCTTGACGATCTGGCCGTGGACGAGATCGCCATTCGCGCCCTGGAAGCTGAACTTTTCGTACTGCACCGGATCGAGCGCTGCGAGCTTGTCGGCATTGACGTTGGTCAGGCGGCGGGTCTGGCCGTTCTTCTCCATCAGCACCAGATCATCGGGCGCGGCGATCGAGTTGATCGTGTAGAGCATGGCGCCACCGGCGAGCGGAACGACATTGTTCACATTGCCACGCTCGGTCAGCCGGGTAACTTTGCCGCTGGGCACATCGATGCGGAACACGGGATGCTCAAGCACATCCTGCGCGGTCACCAGCAGGCTCTTCGAGTCCGCAGTCCAGGCCAGCGATCCTGCCGAGCGATCCCAGCCCTCGGTGAGCTTGGTCACCTGGCCGGTCTTCATGTCGCGCAGATGCACGACCATGCGATCGGCCTCATAGCTCGGGCGCGCCATCGCCGCCCAGGCCAGCCAGCGGCCATCAGGCGAGGCGGCAGGCAGCGAATCGGTCGCCTGGTTGGCCACTGTCAGGTTCACCGCCGCTGCACCTTCGGCGAGCGGCTGCCAGACGATATCGAGATTGGTCGATCGCGGCTCGTCGCCATCGGACTTGCGGATGGCAAAGGCGATGGCGCTGCTGTCCGCGGCCCAGGCGATTTCCTCACCGCCGCCGAACGGCTTGCTGGGTGCATCGCCCTCGATCAAACCGCTGATGCTGCGGGCGGGGCCGGCGACCTTGCCGTCGGTGCCCAAGGCATAGGCATAGATCCGCGAATAGGTGCCGGGCTCGCGCCAGCTGTCCCAGTGGCGAACGAACAGCCGGTCGTATTCGCGGCCCGTGCCCTGCGACTTGGCCTTGGCGGGGCAGGCATCGAGCGTGCAGCCTTCGGCCAGATCGGCCCAGACCGCGATGCTGTTGCCATCGGGCGAAAGGCTGAACCCGCTGATGTCGGTTGCCGCCATCGTCACCTGCATCGGCTCGCCCGTCGGCAGCGCGACGCGCCAGACCTGGGTGCTGCCCGAGCGGTTGGAGAGGAAGAACAGATGCTGGCCATCGCGCGCGAACACCGGCGCGCTTTCATTGTGCCCCGGCGAATCGGCGATCGCGATCGGCTGCGCGTCCTTGCGCGCGATATCGAGCAGATAAAGCCCGGTGCTGCGCTTGTTTGCCGCCAGATCGGTGCTGGTCAGCTGATACGCCACCCATTTGCCATCGGATGAGGCGGCGGGCGCACCGAGCCGGTTGAACGTCGCCAGATCGCTCTCGGTCATCGGCCGTGCGGCGGCGGGTGCGGTGAAGAGGAGGGGCGAGAGCGCGCTGGCCAGCAGCGCGGCGATGACGGTGGTTCTCATGGTTTCAGCTGTTACCAGCAAGCCGTGCGGCGCGCAAAGCCCTTGGCGCACCGTGCGCGCGGTTCAGCCGATCGTCAGGCGCTGGACCTCGGTGCCAATCGCGAACACATGGCGGCGCCGGCCATCGGCGACCATGCGGAACTTGTTGGCGGCGCGCGCGATCGGCACAGGCGCAAAGGTCTTGCCGCCGTCGCGCGTTTCGAACCCGCCCGCCATAGTGCCCACCCAGCCGCGCGCCTCGTCGACAAAGCCGATGCCGAACTGGCGTGCCTTGGCATTTTCCACCATCGGCAGCTCGGTCCAGCTTCTCCCGCCATCGGTCGTCTTGACGATCAGCTGCTGCGCGCGCGTCTCGTCATAGCTCTGCACCGTGGCATAGCCGACGGTGGCGCTGACGAACGAGGCCTTCCAGATCAGCTCCGCTGCCCGGCCGGAGCGATAGACGGGGGTCCAGCTGTCGCCGCCGTCGGTGGTGCGCAGGATCAGCCCTTCGGTGGTCGCAGGGTCGCGGCCGGTGGACGCGAACACGAGGCCGGTCTGTTCGTCGAAGAAGCGGATATCGAGGATCATGCCGGCATGCGCGGTCATGTCGATCACCTGCCAGCTGTGGCCACCATCGGTCGAGCGCAGCAGCCCTGCGGGACCGCCAACCCGGCCCGCTGCGTGCACCACGACGCGCGGCTGCAACTGCCCCTGATAGATGCGCCGCACGGTGAGGACATCGATCGCGCACACGCCCGCAATCGTCTTGTCGCCAAGGTCGGCGGGGGTCCAGCTCACCCCGCCATCATCGGTGCGGTAGAGCGGCACGGTATCGGCGACGCCGGGGTAGTAATCGGTGCCGACGTTGCCGATGAATCCGGTCTGCGCATCAGAAAAGCCCAGCGCGCGGATGAAGGTCCCGGGCTTGCTGGCGACCTTTGTCCAGCTTGCGCCACCGTCGGTGGTGCGGAACAGATCGCCCTTGCCGGTACCGTACCAGCCGTGCTGTGCATCGACAAAGACGATGTCATCGCGCTTGCCGGGATAGACCTCGGTCCGCAGCGTTTCCCATTGTGGTTCCGCTGGCGCCATGCCGATCAGCGGCGCAGCAACCATGGCCGCCCCTGCTGCCACGAATTCCCGGCGATTTGGCCCGGACATTCCATCCTCCCTCAGCGTGTCGCCGCGATCCGCACCGCCCGCATGGCAGCGACGAATGGACCAGGACCGCCGCGGGCGGGCGAGTCCCGATCAGCCGTGGCGGCCGGTGATCCGCCCGATTTCCTTGGCCACCAGAGCCTCGACCATGTCGGGCAGGTTCTTGTCGAGCCAGTCGGCCAGCATCGGGCGCAGCATCTCGCGCACCATGCCCTCGAGCGAGGTCTCGCCAGAGCGGACGATCTGCGGGCTGACGCCAGGCTCGGTGAGCGTTGCGAGCACCGCCAGCGATTCGCGCATCGAGCGTTCGCCCGCGCGGCTGACCAGCGGCGTTTCGTCCTGATAGGCGGGCGCTTCAGGCTCGACGCTCTCGGTGAGTTCCAGAATATCGTCGGCAGGTTTTTCCTGACGCAGCGGGGCGGACGAGCGCGCAGGCGGCGCGCGGCGCGGCTTGCGGCCATCCTCGGCGATCACTTTCTTGATAGACGCCAGGATTTCCTCAAGACTGGGCTCGCCAATGTCGCGTGTCATTCCCGTTTGCCCCTGATCCGATTCGAGCCCGTGCCCGCGTTACTGGTTGGGCGGGCCGATCAGTGCGGCATTTTGCGCCGGGCTGTCAACGGTGCGCGTCGATTGGGCGACCGGGTTCGGTTGCGAATCCCAGTCGTTGATCTTGTCGCGCACCCGCTCGTAGTTGAGCTCGGGATCGTACAGCAGGCCGCCGTCCAGGCCCAGGTCGCGCGCCTCGGCGCGGCCCATCGCGGCCAGCAGCGTGAAGCCTGCAACATAGGCATTGCGCCGCGCGGTCACCAACTGCACCTGAGCGTTCAGCAACTCGCGTTCGGCATCGAGGATGTCGAGGATGGTGCGATTGCCGACGCTGTTTTCGGCGCGCACGCCTTCCAGCGCCAGAGTGTTGGCCTCGACCGCCTTTTGCGACGAATCGATCACCTGCATCGAGGCGTTGAAGCTGGCATAGGCGGCGCGGACCTGCGCGATGATGCTGCGCTCGACCGCGATTTCCTGCTCCATCGCCTGGCCGGATACCGCCTGCGCCCGCCGGATCTGTGCGCCGGGGCGACCGCCCTGATAGACCGGCACGGTCAGCTGCACGCCGGCGGCAGCACTCGACTGCTGCTGGACGAAATTGCCCTGGATCAGCGCGCTGCCCAGGGTGCCGAGGAAGTTCTGATAGTTGCCCTGGCTGAACAGGCTGACCTGCGGCATGCGCGTGCCCCGCGCCGACCGGACGTCGAAATCAGCGGCCTTCACGCGCTCGCGCGCCGCTTCCAGATCGGGGTTGCTGTCGAGCGCGGTTGCCACCGCGACATCGGGTGCAGCGGGCAGGTTGGGCAGCGGCGGCGGCGGCTCGAGCGTGCCCGGCGCCTGACCGACCAGCTGAATATAGGTTTCCTTGCTGCGGATGAGGTTCGCCTCGGCCGTCTGCAGATCGGTCCGCGCGATTGCCAGCCGCGCTTCGGACTGGGCGACATCGGTGCGGGTCAGGTCACCGATCTCGAACCGGTCGGACGATGCCTGCAGGTTGACGTCGAGCACTTCGACATTCTGGCGCTGCAGGCCGACAATCGCCTCATCGCGAATCACGTCCATGTACGCCGCGACGACATTGCTGAACACCGTGGCTTCGGTGCCGCGCAGATCGGCCTGGCCAGCCTCGACCCGGACCTTCGAAGCGTTGATGGCATTGCGCACGCTGCCGCCGGAATAGATCGGCACCGTCAGGTTGATGGTGCCGCTGACCGACCGGTCGGGGGCGGTGAACGCGTTCGCCGGGTTGAGGAAGTTCTCCGAATATTGCGCCTGGACCTGGGAGCTGGGGCGGCCATCGGCCAGCGCAATCGGCACACCCTCGTCGGTCGCGCGCTGCTGGGCGCGCGCGGCGTTGAGCGTGGGGTTGGTCTGATAGGCGGCGATCAGCGCGTCGCGCAGCGTTTCCGCGTGCAACGGCGCACTCCCCAAAACCAGCGCCGCACCACAACCGGCCATCCAAAGCGAAGTCTTCATCAATCCGGTTCTCATCCTGTCCATCACCGATGTCGGCAGCAGTGCCGGCACCCGCAGTGGTGCGTCAGAAGCTATAGCTCTTGGGCCGGGCGAAGGCCGCGAGCGGGGCAATGTCGGTATCGGCGAACGGCACCAGGGCAAAGGCCTGACCCTGCCGCCGCCCCATGGCCAGCCGCGCCACACCCGAATCGTTCAATCCGGTCAGCAGACGTCCGCCATCGGCCAGCTGCGCCACGATCGCCTCGGGCACCTGCTCGGCTCCGCCATCGATGATAACAAGGTCATACGGCGCACCTGCGGCATGGCCCTGTGCCAGCGCCGATTCGACGATGGTGACATTGGCGACACCCGCGAGGTTGCCCTGCGCCAGTTCGACCAAGGCACGATCCTCTTCGACAGCGACCACATGCGCCACAATCCCGGCGAGCAGCGCCGCGACATAGCCGGTGCCTGCGCCGATCAGCAGGACCTTGTCGGTGCTCGACAGTTCGGCGCGTGTCAGCAGCAGGCCGGTCGACAGGGCGGGGTTCAGCACCCGGCCATTGGCGAACGGAACCGCACGGTCGATATAGGCGATCGCGCGCTGGCCTGTGGGCACGAAATCCTCGCGCGGGGTGACGGCCATCGCGGCAATCACCACGGGGTCGCTGACATCGGTGGGACGCAGCTGGCTTTCGATCATGTGCCTGCGAGCAGCGGCAAAATCTGGCGGAGCAAGAGTGTGTGTATCGGTCATGTTCAAGCGCCCTAGAATATGCAGGCAGCGATGCAAGCCCAAACGGAGCCTCAAGGCCCCGAGTTGATAGCCAGCCGGTTGCAAAACGCAATCGATATTGCTGCCGTTTTGGTTATGGCACGGCTGTATTATCATGGCAATACAGCATTTGCGCCATTATGACATCGTTCGCACGCACCGGCTGCGGGGCCTTGCCGCTTGAGGCTTGACTTTCACCCCAAAGCCGCACAATGCCGCCGTCTTCCACACCAGCGGCCCGATGGCGGAGTGGTTACGCAGAGGACTGCAAATCCTTGCACGCCGGTTCGATTCCGGCTCGGGCCTCCAGGTTTTTTCCCCCGACACCCCCTGACCGGCGCGGCAGCCGCCCGGTTGGCGCGATGCGGGCCCCATATTCCGCAACGCTGTGACTTCGCTTGATTTTCTGCAAGCGGGGCGTGATGATGACGTCCACAATGTCGGGCGCGGCCAGGCGCTGATTCAGGGATAATGGGGAAAACTATGAAGCGTGCGCCACGGCTGATCGGGCTTGCCTGCTGTTTGATGAGCGGCCACGCCGTCGTGGCGCAGGACGCCAACGAGCTGAAGACCGCTGAAGAGGCCAAGGACGCCCCGCTTCCCGAGGGGGAAGAGGCCTATTTCACATCGCTGACGTGGCGCAATATCGGCCCCGATCGCGGTGGCCGCTCGATCTCTGCCACCGGCAGCGCATCGCGCCCGAACGAATATTATTTCACGGCCGTGGGCGGCGGCCTGTGGAAGACCACTGACAGTGGCATCAGCTGGAAGCCGATGACCGACGGAAAGATCGATACCGGCGCCGTCGGCGGCGTCGCAGTGTGCGAGGCCAATCCGGACATCGTCTATCTGACCACCGGCGAAACCCAGCTGCGCGGCAACATCCTGCCCGGCAACGGCGTGTGGAAGTCGGTCGACGCCGCCAAGACCTGGACCAAGATCGGCCTCGCCGATGTGCAGAATTTCGCGCGGGTGCGGATCGATCCCAAGGATTGCGACACCGCCTATGTCGCGGGCTTCGGCCATTATGGCGAACCCAATGCCGAGCGGGGTGTGTTCAAGACCTCCGATGGCGGCAAGACGTGGCGCAAGGTGCTGTTCCGCAACGCGCAGACCGGCGCGGTCGACATCTCGATCGATCCGAAGAACCCGCGCACGCTCTATGCGGCGCTGTGGGAAGCCTGGCGCAAGCCCTGGGGGATGAGCTCGGGGGGAGCGGGCAGCGGCCTGTTCCGCAGCACCGACGGCGGCGAAAGCTGGAACGAGATCACCCGCGCGCCGGGCATGCCCAAGACCGGGCTGATCGGCAAGATCGGGGTCAGCGTCTCGCCCGTCGATGCATCGCGTGTCTATGCGATGATCGAACATGCCGAGGAAGGCGGGCTGTATGTCTCGGACGATGCCGGTGCCAGCTGGCGGCGGGCCAATGACAGCGGCGATCTGCGCCAGCGCTCTTTCTATTATTCGCGCGTGCTCGCCGATCCTGTGGTCAAGGACCGGGTCTATGTGATGAACGTCGAGTTCTTCCGCTCGGACGACGCCGGCAAGACGCTGACCAAGATCAAGACCCCGCATTCGGACAATCACGACCTGTGGATCGATCCTGCCAACAACCAGCGGATGATCGAGGCCAATGACGGCGGTGCCAATGTCAGCGTCAATGGCGGAGAGAGCTGGACGCGGCAGAATTTTGCGACCGCGCAGATGTACCGCGTGTCGATCAGCAAGCACTTCCCCTATTTCGTTTGCGGCGGTCAGCAGGACAATTCGACCATCTGCGTGCCCTCGCGCGACTGGAAGCATGTCAACGCGCTGGGCGGCGGCCAATATGGCTTTGCCGCGGGCGGCGGCGAGAGCGGCTATGTCACCAACGACCCGCTCAATCCCGAAATCTTCTACGCGGGCAGCTATGGCGGCACGCTCGATCGCTATGACCGGGCCACCGGCCAGGCGCGCGCGATCAATGTGCTGCCCGACAACCCGATGGGCTATTCGGCCAGCGAGGTTGCCGAGCGCTTCCAATGGACCTTCCCGATCGTGTTCGATCCGCACGATCCCAGGAGCCTGTACGTCACCTCGCAGCATGTCTGGCGCAGCCGCAACGAGGGACAGAGCTGGGAGAGGATCAGCCCCGACCTGACCCTGACCGATCCCAAGACGCTGGGCCCCTCGGGCGGTCCGATCACCCGCGACCAGACCGGGGTGGAAACCTATTCCACGGTCTTCGCGCTCGCCCCGTCGCGCCGCGAGCGCGGGCTGATCTGGGCGGGCTCGGACGATGGCCTGGTCCACCTCACCCGCGATGGCGGCGCAAACTGGAGCAACGTCACGACCAAGCGGCTGCCTGCCTATCTCAAGATCACCACGATCGAGGATTCACCGCATGCCGATGGCACCGCGTATCTCACCGGCCACCGGCACCTGCTCGGCGACTTTGCACCTTATGTGATGAAGACGACCGATTACGGCCGCAGCTGGACCGCGATTTCGACCGGCATTCCCGCCGACGAAATGGCACGCAGCATCCGCGAGGACCCCAAGCGTGCCGGATTGCTGTATCTGGGCACCGAACGCGGCGTGTGGGTCTCGTTCAATGCCGGCAAGAGCTGGAGCAAGCTGCAGCGCAACCTGCCCGCCGTCCAGGTGTCCGATCTGGCGGTCACCGACAACGATCTGGTGATCGCGACGCACGGCCGCTCTTTCTGGGTGCTCGACAATATCGGCGTGCTGCGCCAGCTGGGCAGCGGTGCCGATCGCAGCGAGCGGCTGTTCGCGCCCGCGCCTGCCGTCCGCGAAGTCGACGAGGGCGTCGCGATCGACTATTTCCTGCCCGCGCGTCCCCAAGCGCTTGCGCTCGATATCCTGGGCCCCGACGGCGCGTTGATCCAGAGCTTCGCCGGCAACCCTGTCGATCCCAAGAAGGACGATGACAAGAAGAAGGCAGACGAGGACGACGATGATCCGTCCAAGCACCGCCCCGTTCCGACCACGACGATGAAGCCCGGCCTCAACCGCTTCGTGTGGAAGATGCGCCATCCCGGCTTTACCGATTTCCCTGGCATGATCCTGTGGACCAGCCGCAACAACGGCATCACCGCGGTTCCGGGCCAGTATCAGGCGCGGCTGACCGTCGACGGCCAGGTCTTCACCCAGCCGTTCGAGATCCGGTCCGACCCGCGGCTGACCGGCGTCACTCAGGCCGATCTTGCCGCGCGATTCGCCTTTGCCAGCCAGGTGAGCAAGCGCGTCAGCGAGGCCAACGAGGCGGTGCTGCTGATCCGCGGGGTCAAGGAACAGACCGCTGCGGCCGCTGCCAATCCTGCCGCCGATGCCAGGGTGCGCGCCACGCTCACCGCGTTCGACACCAAGCTGAGCGCGATCGAGGGACAGCTGTATCAGGTGCGCAACCGCTCGCGTCAGGATCCGCTCAACTATCCGATCATGCTCAACGACAAGCTCGCAGGGCTGATCGGCGTGGCCGAAAGCGCCGAGGCGCGTCCGACCGACCAGAGCCTGGCGGTGTTCGCCACCCTGTCCGGCCAGCTCGATACGCAGCTGGCGGCGCTCGAATCGGCGCTGACCGACAGCCTGCCCAAGCTGAATGCCGGGCTTGCGGCAGCGGGAATCGCCGAGATCGTGCGTCGTCCGCTCAAGGTTCCGCCACCGGCCCCTGCTGCCGAGTGATACCAGGGGCGCAGGCGACTCCCTTCGCGCTGACTGGCGTCGCGCTGGCTTGCACCGCGCTGGCCAGCCCTGCGTTGGCAGCCGAGCGCAGGCCCGTGCCGATTACGGTGACCGCGCCGGCGGCACCGGACCGGGTGCTGCCGCCGCAGGAAATCATCGTGGCCGATTCGCTGGTCGACCGCCAGCCGCGCAGCCTGGCCGATGTGCTGCGCGGCCTGGCCGGCGTCACCGTGCGCGCCAATTCGCGCGGCGAGACTGTCGCGCGGATCCGCGGCGCGGAAGAACGCCAGACGCAGGTGTTTCTCGATGGTGCCCCGCTGGGCGTGCCATGGGACGGACGGGTGGACCTGGGTCTGCTGCCGGCCGGCCTGCTGGGCGAAGTGCGGGTGATCAAGGGTACCGCGCCGATCGAATATGGGGCCAATGCCGTCGCGGGTGTGGTCGATTTCCAGACTCGGCAGAGCGCGCAAGGCAGCTTTGCGCAGCTCGAAGCCGGCAGCCTGGGATCGGGAAGCGGCTCGCTGGTGCTGGCCGAACGGCTGGGCGGCATCGAGGCGACGCTGGCGGTCGGCGGGATCACCCGCGATGCCGAACCGCTGGCCGGCCCCCTGCCCTTCAGCCAGGCGCCGGGTAACCGGCGCACCAACAGCGACCTCAATGCTGGCAGCGTGTTCGGCGCGATCGGGGCCAGCATGGGCGACCTGCGCGTGCGAGCCTCGCTGCTGCATCTCGCCGCCGAACGCGGCATTGCTCCCGAATCCGATCGCCCGGCTGAAGCCGGTGCGCGCTTCTGGCGCTATCCCGACATCGCACTGACCCAGGCCACGCTGAACGCCGCGCTGACGCTGGGAGAGGATGCCGAACTGCGCGCGACGGGGTGGCGGCAGGTGTTCAGCCAGACGATCGCGCAGTATCGCAGCGTCGATTATGCCGCCTTGCGCGGCGTGCAGGACGATGCCGACAAGACCCTCGGCACACGGCTGGTGCTGGCCCATCGCGCCGGGCCGTTGCAGCTGCGCTGGGCGGCATCGGCGCAGTCGAGCACGCACCGGCAGCTGGAGACCGACTTTCCGTCTGGGACGGCTGGCCCGGCGCTCAGCTATCGACAGAATCTCTATAGGCTGGGGGTCGAGGCCGACGCGCCCTTGGCCCCGGGGCTGCGTGCGACCCTGGGCGCCGCCTATGACGCAGCGGATACGCCGCTGACCGGCGACAAGCCAGCACAGCCCTCGCGCGGGGCCGGTGCGGCGTCGGCAGCGCTCGGCATCGACATAAGCGCTTCCTCGGTGCTGACGCTGAGCGGCGGGCGGCGCACCCGCTTTGCCAGCGCGCGCGAACTGTTCGGCGAGGCGCTGGGCCGCTTTGCGATCAATCCCGATCTGCGTCCCGAACAGGCCTGGCTCGCAGATGCCGAGTGGCGCTGGGCGCGCCCGGGCTTTGCGCTGGTGCTCAATCCGTTCTTCATCCGCTCGCGCGATACGCTGGCGCAGCGCGTGCTGCCCGACGGCCGCCGCCAGCGTTTCAACCTTCCGGGTGCGACCAGCTTCGGGATAGACGCGCGGATCGCGCACGACCTTTCCGACACGCTGCGCGTCGAGCTATCGGGAACGTGGCTGCGCGCGCGCGCCGATGCGGCCAGCGCAGGCGTCCGGCAGCTGCCGCAACGGCCATCGTTCGAGACGCTCGCCGTGCTCGACTGGAATGTGCCGGGCAAGTTCGATCTGCGCGCCGAGCTGCGCGGGGTGGGCCAGGCGATCGATCTGGATGCGGCGGGCCGATCGGTGAAGCTTCCCGCTGCGGCCGAACTGGCGGCACGTGCCGCGGTGCCTGTGGCACAGCTGGGATCGCATCAGCTGCTGCTGACATTCGCCATCGACAATCTCACCGATGCGCAGATCTTTCCGCAGGCAGGGTTGCCGCTACCGGGGCGTGTCTGGCGGCTGGGTCTGCGGTTCGACTAGGACGATCCGGCAAGCGCCTTGGCGCGGCGCTTGCGCCGTTTCACCAGCATCGGCTTGACGAACATATAGGCCCCGGTGCCCCACAGCACGAGCAACGCGATCCCGGTCGGCAGCGACAGCAGATATTTGCCCCAATCGCCCAGCACGCTGAAATCGTGGAGCGTCTCTACGAAATCGGACGTGCGATAGCCGGTCTGGAGCACCTCGAGCGAGTGCAGATCGACCTGATATTCGGTGCGATCGTTGAGGATCAGCTTGGCGATTCCATCACCGGGGCGCACATCGATCCGATCCACATCTTGCCAGCGCAATGCACTGCGTCCGGGCTCGGCGGTCACCGCCGCGAGCAACCGATCGAGCCGGGTCGCAGGCAGGCCCGGGCTGGTCCCCTCAGCCGTCGGCGGCTGCAGGGCATCGAATTCCTTCTTCACCGACAGCAGCACGCCGGTGACCGCCACCATCGCCACGGTGAACAGGGTAAAGGCCGTGAGCCAGTAATGGATCAGGCGCAATGTGCGGCCCATCAGCAATCTCTCCAGGACAGGGCGATACCGGCAGCTTCGGTAGCGATCACGGACTATTCGCTGCGCAGCGCCTCGATCGGCGACAGGCGCGAGGCGCGAATGGCAGGGTAACCGCCGAATACCAGCCCGATCACGGCGGAAAAGGCAATGGCCAGCAGCGCGGTATCCCAGCCGATCGGTGCCGGAAAGTCGGCCACCTGCTGGAAGACCGCGGCCGCGACCATCGCCAGGGTCAGACCGATCGCCCCGCCGATGATGCACAGCACCGCCGCCTCGACCAGGAACTGGTTGCGAATATCGCGCCGCTTGGCCCCCAACGCCATGCGCAAGCCGATTTCGCGGGTCCGCTCGGTGACGCTGACCAGCATGATGTTCATGATGCCGATGCCGCCGACCAGCAGCGAGATCGAGGCGATGGCCACCAGCACCGCCTGGAAGATCTGCGTCACCTCCCCCGATGTCTCGGCAATCTCCTTGGTGGTGCGCACGGTAAAGGGCGTGATCTTGCCCTTCGATACCCGGTAGCGCGCGCGCAGCAGGGTCTTGATCTCGCGGTCGCCGGCGATCAGCGACTCCTCGTCTTCGAAGCCGACGAACAGCAAGGTCACATCATCGGGGCCCTGCGCGGTCGTGGTCGACAGCCGCTGGCGCAATGTCGAGATTGGCATCACGATCTGGTCGTCATTGTCGTTGCCCAGATTGCTGCCCTTGCTTTCGAGCAGGCCGATCACGGTGAACGGCACGCGGTTGATGCGCACCGTCTCGCCGATCGGGTTGATGTCGATGAACAGCTTGTCGGCGACCG
Source organism: Sphingomonas sp. 35-24ZXX (assembly GCF_000786215.1). Taxonomy (GTDB): domain Bacteria; phylum Pseudomonadota; class Alphaproteobacteria; order Sphingomonadales; family Sphingomonadaceae; genus Blastomonas. The sequence continues at coordinate 177,147 of NZ_JROG01000009.1, read as the reverse complement.
TCTGGCCGATCACCACCACCCGGGTGGCAGCACCGACGTCGCTCTTGGTTAGGAAGCGGCCATCGGCGGTGTCGAGATTGGAAATGCTGGCAAAGGATTCGGTCGAACCGATCGCCTGGGTCGAGGCACTTCGGCCGCCGGTGACCATCTGCACGCTGGTGCGGATCTGCGGCGCGACCGCGATGACCCCGGGCACCTCGCGGGCGATAGCCTTGCCATCGCGTTCGGTCAGCCGCCCGCGGTCGCCGGGCCGGGGCGGGCCATTGGCGCGTTCGGGCTCGGGCACCACGATCGCCATGTTCGAGCCCAGGGTGGCGATCTGCTGCGTCACCGAAACCTGCGCACCATTGCCCACCGCGACGGCCAGGATCACCGAAAACACCCCGATCATCACGCCCAAAGTGGTCAGGATCGAGCGCAGCAGATTGGTGCGCAGCGCGGTGACCGCGATGGCGACGTTGACGCCCCATCCGGCGATGCCGCTCAGCAGATCGCTCATGCGACCACGGCCCGCCGGCGCGACTGCACCGGCGCATCCTCGATCACCTTGCCATCGCGAAACACGATGCGGCGTTCGGCATATTCGGCAATATCAGGCTCGTGGGTGACGATGACCAGGGTGATGCCATCGTCGTTGAGCTTCTGGAAGATACCCATGATGTCGAGCGAGGTCTGCGTATCAAGCGCGCCGGTCGGCTCGTCCGCCAGCAGGATCAGCGGATCGGTGACCAGTGCGCGGGCAATGGCGACACGCTGCTGCTGGCCGCCGGACAGCTTGGCCGGGGTGTTCTGCATTCGATTGGCCAGGCCCATCGCCTCGAGCTTGGCCTGGGCCTGCTCGCGCCGCTCGGCCGCGCGCACGCCGGCATAGATCAGCGGCACCGCCACATTGTCGAGCGCGCTGGTGCGGGCGAGCAGGTTGAACTGCTGGAAGACAAAGCCGATCTTGCGGTTGCGGATGTCCGCCAGCGCATCGCTGTCCAGCGTCTTGGTGTCGATGCCGTCGAGCAGCAACGTGCCCGAGGTCGGGACGTCGAGGCAGCCGATCATGTTCATGAAGGTGGACTTGCCCGAACCGCTCGCTCCCATGATCGCGACGAACTCGCCGCGCTGGATGCTCAAGGATACACGGTTGACGGCGTGCACCAGCTCGCCACCGATCACATAATTCTTGACCAGATCATGCGTTTCAAGAAGCGGCGCTGTCATCGTCTTCCGTGTCTTCGGTCTCTGCCTTGGGCTTGAGCGATTTGGTGCGGACCAGAACCGTATCCCCGGCTTTGATGCCCGACAGGATCTCGGTATATTCATCCCCCTGCAGGCCGATCCGTACCTGCTTGCGGACCGGCTTATAGGGGTCCGTGCCCGCGACATACAGGGTCTGGCGGGGCGCCTGCTGCTTGCCCGGCGCATCCTTGGGTGCCTCTTCCCGGTCCGCGACCTTCGGGCGGAAACGCAGCGCGTTGGTGGGCACGCGCAGCACATTGGGCTTCGCGCCGGTGATGATCTCGACATTGGCGGTCATGCCGGGCAGCAGCTTTCCGTCGAGATTGTCGACATCGATGATCACCAGATAGCTGACGACATTCTGCGTTTCGACCGGCGCCTTGCGGACCTGGCGCACCTTGGCGCGAAACACGTCGTCGGGATAGCTGTCGACCGTGAAGCGGACGTCCTGGCCTTCGTTGATCTGGCCGATATCGGCCTCGTCGACCGATGCCTCGACCTGCATCTTGGTGGTGTCTGCGGCGATTTCGAACAGGTTGGGCGTCTGGAAGCTGGCAGCGACCGTGGTCCCCGGTTCGACCAGCTTGTCGATGATAACCCCGCTCGCTGGCGCGATGATCACCGTGCGGTTGAGGTCCAGCCGCGCCGACGACAGTTCGGCGGTGGCCTGGCGGATCTGCGCGTTGCCGCTCTGCGTTTGCGCCAGCGCGACATCCAGCGCGTTGCGCGCGCTGTTCAGCCGGGTCTGGGCGGTATCGAGATTGGCCTTGGAGACGAAACCGCGCTCTGCCAGCGCGCGCTGCCGGGCAAAGTCGCGCTCCTGGATTTCCAGCTCGGACCGTGCCCGCGCGACATTGGCCGCGGTCTGCTGCAACCCGGCGCGCGCCAGCGCCACCTGCGCCTCGGTCTGCTGCACCCGGGCGCGCACCCGCGTCGGGTCGATCTCGGCGAGAATCTGTCCCGCCGTCACCGGCGAATTGAAATCGACATAGACCTTGGTGACCTGGCCCGACACTTCGGTGCCGACCTTGATCGTGTTGAGCGCGCGTACCTTGCCGCTGGCCGAAACGACCCGGACCACCTCGCCGCGCGCGGCGGTTTCCCCCATGTATTCATAGTCATGCGGAACAGGGCGGACGATGCGATAGACGACAAAAAGCACGACAAGGGCGATCAAAGCCGACCACAGCTTGTGGCGTTTCACCCAGGAACCCAATTTCGTCAGCATAAAGAGCCGCCCCACCTCCGACGTGTGTCGCCATGCTATATTGATCGGTTCGCAGGATAGCTAGCAGCTATGTGGTTGATTGGAGAAACAAACCCTTGAGTCCCACCATCGACGCCAGAACTGCAATGATTGATAAAAGGTCGCAATAGCGCTTTCTTTAGGAGACCGGCGATTGACGTTGCTGATGACCGCGACAGGGGTTTTTCTATCGCCGCAATACTGCGTTTCTCAGGATTTTTTGATTAGGTTGCGCGCATGTGCGGCATAGTTGGATTGATCAGCGCTGACCCTCCCCAACGGCTGGCGCGGCGCGTTGCGGCGATGAACGCGGCGATCGTGCATCGCGGGCCCGATGGCGCCGGGGTTCATCTGGCCCCTCGCCTGGCCCTCGCGATGCGCCGGCTGGCGATCATCGACCTTCACTTCGGCCAGCAGCCGATGAGTACGCCCGACGGCGTCACCATCGTCTTCAATGGCGAAATCTACAATTTCCGGGCCTTGCGCTCCGAGCTGGAGGCCAGGGGCTATGTCTTCCGGACACGGTCGGACACCGAGGTCATCCTCAACCTCTATCATGCAGAGGGTGTCGCAGCGTTCGCGCGGTTGCACGGCATGTTTGCGATCGCGATCCACGATCCGCGCAGCAACGAGCTGATCCTTGCGCGCGATCAGGTCGGCATCAAGCCGCTGTACATTGCCGAACTTGACGGCGAGCTTCTGTTTGCCAGCGAGATCAAGGCGATCCTTGCCGCGCTGCCGGGCCGCCCCGCGATCGATCCGCAGGCGCTCTGGCACTATCTCTCGATGCGCTTCATGCCGCCGGATCGCACCATCTGGGCGGGCATCGGCAAGCTTGGGCCCGGCCAGATGCTGCGGCGCACGCTTTCCGAAGACAGGCACACGGTCGAGACCTATTGGCGGGCCGATCTGACGCCCGGTCCGCACGATCCGGGGCGCGACTATGCCCGCGAATTTGCCGACCAGTTCATTGCCGCAGTCGACAGCCATATCATCGCCGCCGATGTCCCGGTGGGAGCCTTTCTTTCGGGCGGTCTCGATTCGGGGGCGATCGTGGCGGCGGCAAGCGAGCTGGGCCACCGTGATTTGCACACCTTCTCGATCAGCGGCGATGGCGCAGGGGGCGATGACGAACTGCCGCTGGCCCGCGCGGTCGCCCAACGTTTCGGCACCCGGCATCATGAAATCCGCATGGCCCGCGCCGACTATTTCGGCGCGCTGGACGATGTCGTCCACGCTTTCGACGAGCCTTATGGCGATGCGACCGGCGCGGCGCTCTACCTGTTGTCGCGCAAGGCCAGCGAACACGTCAAGGTTGCGATGTCCGGCGAGGGATCGGACGAGCTTCTGCTGGGCTATACCCGGCCCGCCGACCTTGCCACGCTCGCCAAGGTAGCGCGCCGCTATGGTCCTGTGCCAAGATCGCTGCTGGGGCTCGCTGCCAGGCTGGTCTCGCCCGAGCGGGCGTCGATCTTTCGCGCGATGGCTCAAGGCGGGCCGGGTGCGTATCGCCGGGGCATGGCCGCGCATATCGGCTGGACGATCAGCGACAGCGAAAAGGCCGCGTTCTGGCGGGGCCCGCAGATGGTGCCGACCTTTGATCTGGTGCAGGGCTGGTACAGCCTGGCCGATACCGTCCATCCGCTCGCACAGAGCCAGCAGGCCGATTTCGGAACCTGGCTGGTCGAGGATCTGCTGATGAAGGCCGACAAGATGGCAATGGCCGCATCGCTGGAGACGCGGGTCCCGTTCCTGCACCTGCCCCTGGTCGAATGGTGCCAGAGCACGCCGATGGAGGCGCGGATCGGGGCCGACGGGCAGTTCCGCACCAAGGCGGTGCTGCGCGACTTTGTCGCCACGCGGCTGCCCGATGCGGTGCTCGATGCCCCCAAAAGGGGCTTCCCCTTGCCGATCTTCCCCTGGTTTGCCGAGCGACTGCGCGAAGCGGGTGGATATGTCCCGGTGAGCCGCGAATTTCACAACTGGATTGCGCTGGATGGCCTGCAGCCCATCGTCGCGCGCGCCTGCCGCAACGAACGGCGCGCGCTCGAGCAGCTGTGGGGGATTGCCATGTTCGACCGCTGGTGCGCGGCCTATTGCGACTGAGCCAGGCGCTGTTCGAGCAGCTCTGCGATCTGCGGGTGCATCGTGAAATACTGCCGCCCATCCGCGCGCGCTTGCGGCGCAGCGGTCGGCGGCTGTCCGGATGCGACGATCGCTTCGACCACCTCCGCCAGCGCATCGATCTGCGCTGCATCCACCGCCGCGCGCAGGGATGCAACGCTGCCCAGACCCCGGCCTGCGACAGGGGCGATGCGGATGATCCGCCCGGTATCGATGCCGGGATCGATCCAGTGCACGGTGGCCCCCAGCGGACCACCCTCCCATGCCGCCCATTCGGCGACATTCATCCCGCGATAGCGCGGCAGCACCCCCATATGCGCGTTGAGCACCCCCAACCGTGGCACCGCCAGCAGCGGCGCGCGCAGGATGCCTGCGCCGGCATGGATCATCAGGTCGATCGCCTCGGCACGCAGGCGTTCGAGCGATGCCGAAGAGGTGAGGTCGGGCAGATCGAGCAGCGCAATGCCGTGCTGCGCGCCACAGCTTGCCGCATCCAGCGCGCGGTCGGATGGGGCGGATGCCTGGGGCGCCGCATCGCGCGGCAAGCCCAGCCGAGCCCGCAGCTTGTCCGCCAGCGCTCCGGGTCCGCGCTCCAGCATCAGCGCGCGCAGACGGGCCCCGGCGGGTGCGACCTGCGGCTGCTCGCAGATGATCAGCGCGATGCGGATCCCGCGCGCGGCCAGCGCCGATGCGACCGACGCGCATTTCAAGGATCGCCTGTGAGTGAGCAGCGCGATCTTCACGACCGCTGCGCGGCCACGTGCAGAAGGCTGCGCTTTTCGATCAGGCCGTCGATGAAGAACTTGGCCGCCCAGTTCGGCAGCGCCTTGGGGATATAGCTGCCCCAGACCGGATCGGACCCGCCGATGCCGCCGGCAAGCCCGGTGTTGGCATTGTCGCGCTGCTGCGCGTGCTTGACCAGATCCAGCGCCTTCAGCCCCGCATTGGCAAAGCGCCAGTCGCCTTCGTGCCGGGTCAGGTCGAACCAGATCAGCGCCATCTGGGCATTGCCGGTCAGGCATTGCGGATGTTCGACTGCGCGCCACCGCCAGTCGAGCACGCCGGGCAGCCGTCCGGACAGTTCAAGCCGGCGCATGATGCCTTCTGCCGCATGGCGCGCGGCGGCGATGCCATCGGTCCGCTGCAGCAACCGGCTGGTCGTCAGCACGCCCGCGACGGTATAGGCGATGGTGTGCGTATAGGCGGTTCGGTCGCTGTGCTGCCCGGTCGTAAATCCGGCGAGATCAAACCATCCGGTGGCCTTGTCCTGCTGCGCCAGCACCCAATCGAGATGTCGCCCGGCGCTGGCGAGCGCGGCGGTATCGCCGAACGCATCACCATATTCGGCGAGCCAGCAGCTCAGGAACGCGGAATAGGTCGCGGCGACGTCGAGATAGAAATGACGCCGGAACGCCCCGTCGGCATCCTGCATCGAGACCAGCCAGGCCGCACAGCGCGCTGCCGCCGCCCTGGCCTGCGGGTGATCGGTATGGCGGACCCAGTGGGTCAGTCCATGCAGAATCTGCGCGCTGTTGAAAGGCGAGGGCGCGGTGCGGTTTTCGAGCACCTCACCTCCGGGAAACGCGCCATCGGGCAGTTGCAGGCCGTGCAGGAAATCGACCGCCCGCGCCGCCCGCTCGTGCCATTCGGGCTCATCCCAGAGCTCTGCCAGCCTGAGCAGCGTCGGAATGAGATAGCCGGTGGTTTCGGGATAGCTCGACGACCATCCGCTGGCGAGCTTGTAGCGGCCCGAAAAGCCGCCATCGGATTGGCTGTCCTGCGCGGCAGCAAGCCAACGCGCCGCGGCCCGCATCGCCGCGTCATCCTGCGCGCCTGTGACGTCCATCGGCCCGCGTCCACTGACCTGGTGCAGCAGATAGGCGGCATGTCCGGCAGCCCATGGGCGGCAATCGAGGACATTGCGGGCAGCGGCTTTGGCGGCGGCGAGCATGCCCTCACCCATAGCTCTGGTGCCTTAAAACCATTCTAACGCACGGCAGCGGCAAGCGCGGCATCCACCGTCTGGAACTGGGTTTCGCGCAGATAGGCGTAGGTCGGCTCGTCGGGCAGATCGGGCAGACGGCCCCCATGAGCCTGTTTTTGCGCCAGCCACTGCTTCAGTTGCCGGGCGATATCGCCGGGATCGGTCAGCACCACACCGAAGCCACCCGACCGGACGATATCTGCCGCTTCTCCGGTGGCCGACCCGGTCGCCAGGATCGGGCGGCGGGCTCCGATATATTCGAACACCTTGCCCGGAATGATCGAATCTTCGGCCGGATTGTCCCAGCGGCACAGCAGCAGCGCATCAGCCTGCCGCTCGAGCTTCAGGATCTCGCGGCGCGGCACCGGGGGCAGCAGCTCGACACAATCGCTGACGCCGTATCGGGCAGCACTGGTCGCCAGCACCGATTGCTCGTCGTGAAAGAAGATCAGCCGGATGCGCGCACGCGTCTGGGCATCCAGCTTCGCCAGCGCGGCCAGCAGCATCGTCGGTTCGCGCTGGCCGGCATAGATGATCCCTGCGTGGATGATCGTCAGCCGCTCGGCATCCAGCGCGGGAACGGCTTCCAGCCCGACAAAATCATCCGCGCCAAAGCCGTTGTAGCTCAGCGTTACCGGGCGACCGAGCGCCTGGGATACCCGGCGGGCCGAGCCCCGGGTCAGCGCGACATGCCCGGTTGCATGCGCCAGGGTTCCCCAGGCATACCGCCGCAGGATCGGCTCGAACAGCGGGTGCCCCTCGTTATAGGGATTGTCCGCCCACAGATCGCGCAGCTCGGCAATCCAGGGCTGGCACAGCCGCGCCGCAAGCCGGCGCGCGACGACATGCCCCGAATGCGGCGGGCCGGTAGAATAGATGACATCGGGCTGCCAGTCCTGCGCCAGCGCCACGCCCTCGGCCACCGCCGGCCTGATCCAGCTGCGGTACCGATCCGGGAAATGCGCGACCTGGCGGTAGAGCGTGCGAAGGCTTTCCCAATGCGGCTTGAGCGGCCGCTCTGGCTTGACCAGCAGCTTCTTGACGCTGCCGGCCGCCTGATCGAGCGTGGGCGCCGCGCGCGTGAAGGGAACATAACGCACCATCTCGGGCGGAAGCACGGGTTCGAGCTGCCCGGCAACTCCCGGATTGTGCAGGGCGATGACTCGCACGTCATGGCCATGCGCACGCCACCAGCGCACGAGCATCGGCGCGCGCACCGCTCCCAGCGGGGAATAGGGTGGAAAAAATCCCGCAACGAACAAGATACGCAGCGTCATCGGCTCGCTATGGTCTCCATGATGCCCTTCCGCTCCCAGCCTGACGCCCGGGACGCGCCGAGCGCGCGGTGCGGCGCGAGATCCGGTGAGCCGCGGCAGCGGTGCCGGGCGCACCAGCTCCATCCCGCGCATCCCACTGTCGGCAAACCCCGGGTTGGTCATGTCCGCCAGCATGGCGGTTCGGCGTACTGATCGTGCATGATCAAGTCTCCCTGCTGGAAGTCCACCGTACTTCAAAGCTGGCATCAATGAATTAGAAAGCCATGCGCCGGTTCAATAGCAAATATCTATGATGAGCTGCGCCGAAGACAGCATAATTGCTCCATTGGATGCAATCAACATCGTGATGACTGAAGCAATTTATGCCAGGCGGCATTAACCATCCCGCTGACACGTATTCCGATATGGTACCCACATCGTCTATTTATTCAAATTCTGGAAGGTAACGAGGTTTGATTATTGCGCCCTCTGGTTTCGGGCGAGGGTACAGCGCGGACATTTCGTGTCGGTCAGATTTGCTGTAGGGCCGGACCCGCAGGCCCCCTGCCCCTGATGGAGTGCGACACACCGATGATGATCCTGGTCGATGCCGATGCCTGTCCGGTGAAGGACGAGATCTACCGGGTGGCCCTGCGCCATCAGGTGGCGGTGACGATCGTCAGCAACAGCCCGATCCGCGTGCCCGATCACCCGTTGATCGGGCGTATCGTGGTCGGCGATGGCTTCGATGCCGCCGACGACTGGATCGCCGAGCGCGCCGATACAAAAACCGTGGCGATCACCGCCGACATCCTGCTCGCCGACCGTTGCATCAAGCAGGGCGCGGTGGTGATATCGCCCACCGGCAAGCTGTTCACCGCCAACTCGATCGGCAGCGCGATCGCCACCCGCGCGATCATGGCCGACCTGCGCGCGGGCGGCGACATCATCGGCGGGCCCGCGCCGTTCAGCAAGGCCGACCGGTCGCGCTTCCTGCAGGCGCTCGACGAGACGCTGGTGCGGCTGGCGCGGTCGGGCTGATCAGCAGCCGATCAATGCTCGGTGCTGCCGATCGGCATGCCGGGCGGGATTGGCACCTGCGCTTGCTTGCCGGCCAGCGCTGCCTTGAGCGCATCGCGATCCTGGATCAGCCGCGCGGTGGACAAGGCCCAGGCGCGATCTGCCGGGTCGGCAAAGCGGCGCGACCGTTGCGCATCGGCCCAGTCGTGCAGCGCCTGGTCGATCCAGCTGGCGGCCTCGACCCCGCTGCCGCCATCGTGTGCGGCCATCGCGAGCGACAGGATCACCCGCGTGCCCAGCGCGCGGCGCACCGGCCCCAGCCGGGTATCGCCCGCCGAGGCATCGACCAGCGCGAGCAGCCGCTGCGCGATGACATGCGCGCCAGGGCTCGCGGGATCGGCGCGGTGCTGCTGCGTCATCCGCGCCAGCCGTTCGGGCGCGAGCAGGGCATTGAGCGTCACCTGCGCCGCGACCTCGGAAGCGGCGAGCGGATCGAACGCCGCTGCACCTGCCATCGGCATGATCTCGATCTCGGTCTGACGATCGGTATCGCCCGAGAAACCGGCGGACAGCTGCGGCACCAGCGGGGCGGGGACATCGAGGACGCCGGGCTGCAGCGTGGCGAGCAGCGAATCGAGCGCGCGCAGCTGGTCGGCGGGCGCCACGGCCTTGGCCGCAGCCTCGCCCTGCCCGGCCACGGCATAGTCCGAGTACATGCCGCCCAGCAGCTTGGCCGCCGCCTCGACCTGATAGCGATGCACCAGCCAGACCGGCACGAACTTGCGGCGCAGATGGGCGACCGGCTCGCCCGGTGCCAGCGCGGACGAGCCGAAGCGCGCCACGGCTGCCGCGCGGACCTGCATCATCCGGTCGAGCTCGGCCACCGGATCGGCGCCGTCATCCCACAGGCTGCCCCAGGGCTGGCTGGCCGAGACATTGCGCGCATTTTCGTCCGAGACGAAGCGCATCCCCTGACGCGCCGCCTCGTTCGCCTTCGCCATCGCCGCTGCATCGGGGTTGCCGCTGACCGGATCGCCATAGAGCCAGTCGATCGCGTGCACGTCCCAGCGGCCCAGACCGACGCCATAAGCATCGGACAGATCGGGCACGCCCTCCTTCAACCCGATGCGCGGGGCGGGATAATCCATCACCGAGGCGCGGTCCTGGGTGCTGCCCGCAAAATTGTGCAGCAGCCCCAGAGCATGGCCGATCTCGTGCGCGGACAGCTGGCGGATACGCGCCAGCGCCACCTGCGCAGGGTCGTTGGGTCCGCCGGTCCCGGTCTTGTCCGCGCCGACCAGCCCCTCGTAGATCAGCATATCCTGGCGCACGCGCAACGATCCCAGCAGCACCGCGCCTTTCAGGATTTCGCCGGTGCGCGGATCGGTGACCGCATAGCCATAGGACCAACCGCGCGTCGCACGGTTGACCCAGTTGACGACATTGTAGCGCATGTCGAGCGGATCGGCCCCTTCGGGCAGGATCTCGGCGCGATAGGCATCGATATAGCCTGCCGCCTCGAACGCGGTCTTCCACCACAAGGCCCCTTCGAGCAGCGCCGTACGGATCGGCTCGGGCGCGGCGTTGTCGATGTAGAACACGATCGGCTTGCGCACGCGCGAACGCGGCGCATCGGGGTCGATCCGCTCCAGCCGGAAACGGTTGGCAAGGTTCTGGACGATCTCGCCATCGAGCGGGGCGGAAAAATCGAGAATCTGCGTCGCAAAGCTGCCGCCGCGCGGATCGAAGGCGCGCGGCACATAGCCCGCCTCGGGCAGCGCGATCAGGCTGTGCCGCACGACCAGAGTCACCTGCCGGGCATCGGGCGCGATGTTGCGGACCTCGGGGCCCGGGGTATCGCTGGCATAGGTCTGGCGCGCCTCGAACTCGAGATTCATCGGGAAGGCGCGGGTCGCGGAGGGGTCGGCGGCGCTCAGCGCGTCGACCAGCTTCCAGCCCTTCTCGCCGCTGGAGTTGAGCTGACCGATGACATTGCGCGTATCGCGCGCCAGGAACGGCGCGATATCGACCAGCAGACGGCCATCGGGCGCATCGAGCGCATCGCCCATCCACAGCATCGACGTCGCAAAGGCATTGGCGGCGGCGGCCTGTTCGGAGGGCGACCCGGCGCTGGCGCGGAAGCGCGGGTTTTCGAGCTCGAACGAGACCTTCTTGCCCAGGCGGCGAACGAGCAGGATCTGCGCAGGCCCCGGCTGCGCGCGATCAAGCCCGATCGGCGCGGAGCCAAGCCCGGTGCGCAATGCCGTGGTGTAGAGCATCCGTGCAACCACGCCGTCCGCGCCTGCTGCGGGCAGCGAAAGCAGGATGCCCCCGGTCTTGCGATCGACATGCACCGGATACAGCCCGTCGAGCTTTTCCGTCCCCGCATAGGGGCCGGATGCCGCAGCGGCAGGCGGCGCGGCCCAGGCCTGCGGCGTGGAAAGAACAGCCGCAAGGCCCAGCGCAAGTGCAAGTGTTCGGTTCATCGGACCCCCAGTGTTTGATCCAAGACTAGGGGCCAATGATGCTAACGGGCAAGCGGCTTTTGGTGCCGACGTCGCCGTCGGTCGAGCACCAACCCGATCCCGGCCATGAAGCCGAGCAGCAGGACGACGAACACGCCCACCACGATATTCAGCCCGACCCGGCCAATCGGGAACAGGAAGTTCCATTTGTGGATGAAGCTGAAGATATAGCGTTCGGGCTTCTGCCAGTTCTCGGTGCGGTCGGCGAGAACGCCGGTGGCCGTATCGACGAACAGCGTCGCATTGACCGGCGTGCCGTAATCGATGCGCCACACCGGCAGGCGCTTGTTGCGGAAGTCGTAATCCGGGCCGAAACGGGTGACGATCTCCATGCCCGTGATCGCGCTGTCGGGCGCGCCGCTGAACCGTCGGCCCAGAGCTTTCGCCAGCGCCTTGTCGCCATCCGCCCAGGGCCTGCCAGTGGCAGCATCGATATAAAGCGCGGGGCCGGTAGGGGTCACGCCGTCGAAGCGTGCGTTGCGGATCGCGGTGTCGCCCATCGGCATGGCGTGCCCGGCGTGTGCGCTGTGGTCGTGCTCGCCCTTGGGCATCGCGCCCTTCGGTTGGGCCAGACCCAGCCGATAGAGCGGGCGGCCATCGGGGGCTTCGACCAGCGACAGGCCCGCGACGTCGAGCCCGGCTGCAACCTCGGCCCAGTCGCGCTCGATCGGATAGCGGGCCTGGGCCACATCGACCGGCGGCGACATGCGCATCTGGCTGGTTGGCCGCTCGAAAGCCGCCTGCACCAGATGGATGATGCCGCTGACCGAGAACATCAGCAGCGGCAGCGCGAGCACATAGCCCATCATCCGGTGCCAGCCCTTCGATCCGGCGAGCCGTTTGCCGCGGCGGATCGCGACCAGCAGAAGGATGCCGGTGACCGCCAGCGCGGCGAGGCTGCCGACCATCGCGGTGATCACCATCACCCGCAGCCATTCCAGCTGCGGCGGCACCCATTCCCAGCTGTGCAGCCAGCGGAACACCGTCTGCAGCCGCGTCTTGGTGAGGTTGTTGACCGCCGCCAGGCTGCCCGTTTCGGTGTGGACATAGGCGGTCAGCCGGTCGTCGCCGGCAAAGCGCACGCGCCAGACCGGAAGCAGCCGGTTGACCCAGGGATAGTCCGCATCGAACTGCGTCTGGTGGACGATCTCGGCGACGGCGCGCCGTTCCTTGAGATAGTGCCGCGCGATGAATTCGGCCTGGCGCGCGTCCTGGCCTTTGAGCTCGGCACCATCATCGAGCCGGAAATAGCGGCGCGGGGTCTGCGGCGTTTCGGTCACCTGCAGCAGGTTGCGATCTTCACCGACCACGACCTTGACCGCACGGGCCTTGCCGATGCCGGCGCTGGCCAGCACTTGCTCGACCGGCGCGGCACCGGCCATGTCGACGGTGCGCATCGGCGGCATGAACTCGGCCTGTTGCGGGCCGAACAGCACCATGACGATATGCGCAAGGCCCGACAGCCCCCAGATGAAGAGGCTGATGCCGCCGATCAGCGCCAGCCATTGATGCTTGCTCATCGACCAGCGTGCGAGCCTGGGACGGTTTGCCATGATGCTGTTCTCCCTTTCTCTTGCGCTCAGAACTGGGCGGTGATGCCGCCGTAGACCGCGCGACCGACACCCGGGGTGTAGATCGCGGCGCGCTCGAGCGACTGGTTGGCGTTGGTGGCGACGTTGGAGATGAACACCGTGTCGAACAGGTTCTCCACCGATCCGAACAGCCGGACTCCGGGCAGGACGTCGACACCTGCGGTCAGGCCGACCAGCTCGTAGCCAGGCGCCCGCTCGGTATTGGCAAAGTCCGCCCACGGGCCATCGAACACCCAGCGCAGATTGGCCGAGACGTACCATGAGTCCTTCTGTTCGAACCGGGCTTCAGAGACGAACAGAGTGCGCGGAACGCCCGCCAGCTGGTTGTCGCCATAGGTCGCGTCACCATCGAAGCGGAAATCGTTGAAGGTGAACGCCCCGCGCAAGGTGAACGCCTGTCCGCGTGCTGCCAGCACCTCGCGCGCGACATAGACATCGAGCCCCAGCTCCACGCCCTGGTGGATGGTCCTGTCGGCATTGGCAGTGAACGAGACGAAGCCGTTGGTGCCCGGAACGCCGAAGTCGAGGAACTCGTTTTCCACCTCGCTGCGGTAGAGCGAGATGTCCCACGCGATGAAGTCCGCCTGGCCGCGACTGCCGATCTCGAAGGTGGTCGCGCGCTGCTCCTTGAGCGGGGCGAAGGGACGCGCTCCGCCCGAGGTGAGATCGGCGAGGCTGGCCGGTTCGAAGCTGCGGTTGATGTTGCCGTACAGCTGCGCGGTATCTGACAGCTGGTAGAGCAAGCCGAAGCGAGGGCTGAACTGTTCGTATTCGCCGCGCCCCGAGACCTCGGCAAGGATGGCATCGACATCGCGGATGACCTTGACGTACTGACCCCCGACGATCGCGGTCAGGCGGCTGGTGAGACCGAGGTCGAACTGACCGAAGGCGGTGAGGTTGGTCGAATCCTGATCGGATTCATTGGTCAGCCCGGCGCGCGCGCCATTGAGGTTGCGGTGACGCCGCGCACGGTTGTCGCCCTTGGCGTAGCTGCCGCCCAGCGTCCAGCGGCTGGTGGCGTCGCCCAGCAGGGTAAATTCACCGAGCGCACGCAGCGAGACGCCGAACTCGTCCTCCTTCTGGTCGATGATCCCGGCAAAGCGGGTGATCGCATGGTCGAGCTTGCGCCGGGCGTACCAGCCGCCGATCTCGATCTTGCTGCTGCCACCCAAGGTGATCGCGGTGAGGTTGGAGAGGCGCAGGACGTCGAGGTTGCGGTCCCAGTCGTCGGCGACAGGGCCGGGGTCGAGCACCGTGACGGGCCCGCCGGGGCGGAACGGGCCAACGGTGACCGGACGGCCCGCCGCGCGCGGATTGGCGAGGGCATCGGCCAGCCGCAGCGATCCGTTCAATTCGAAGTTGTCGCTGAGCGCGGTGACATAGAAGCGCGTCTCGACGGTGTCGCTCAGCTTGAAGCCGATATTGCCATGGCCATAGAGGCTGCGGACATCGGAATGCTCGCGAAAGCCGTCATCGGTGAGGCCGGTGAGGCCGATATAGTAATCGGTGCTGCCCGACACGCCCGATGCGCTGACATTGCCGCGCAAGGTGTTGAAGCTGCCACCCTCGATCCGGCCGGCAAAGTTCGAGCGTGCGGTGCGCCCGGTGGGCGAGACGATGTTGACCGCGCCGCCCAACGAGGACGCGCCGAACTGGAGGCCGTTGCCCCCCTTGAACACCTCGAGGTAGCGGATGGTCAGCGGGTCGATTTCCTGGAACTCGGTCGATCCGCTGGCGCGGCTGATCGGCACGCCGTCGCGCAGTACGGTCAGGCCGCGCCGCTCGAAGCCCGAGTTGAGGCCCGACCCACGGATCGAGATGCGCGATTCGCGCTGCGCGCTGGTGTCGGCGAACACGCCGGGGGTGAAGATCAGGACATCGCCGATGCTCTGGGCAAAATCTTCGGCAAAGACGCTGTCCTCGACCAGCCCTACGGCGCCGGGCACCCGTTCGAGGCGCTCGCGCGCTTCTTCGACCGAAGGCGCGGTCGGTGTTCCGGTGGCGCTGGCGGTGACGACGATGACGGGATCGGTGCGCTGACCGACGCCCTGGGCAGACGCGGGAGACACGACAGCAAGCGAGGCACCGCCCAGCAGGGCGGCGCGCAGACAGATGGAATTCTTCATAAGTAAAACGTCCCTGAACGGGGAATGGGATCGACAGCACGGCGCGCCGCCCACCGGTTTGCCCGGTGCGCAGGCCGACAGCTGCCGCAGCTTCAGATGTTCAGGTGAGTGAAGGGGGCCCGGTGGCAGGCGGGGTTGCGGCATGGTGCCGCGCGCGCAGCAGGCTGTGATGCAGCGCGGGGGGAACGTCCTGCGTGATCAGCACCTGCGGCACGATCACCGGATCGGCAGGCACCGCCAGCATCGCCACCCCGGCAAAGGCGCAAGGCGGCATGGGGTTGTCGGCATCGTCGGCAGGATCGGAGTCGAGCGTGTCGCCCCGGGCGGCCGCCAGCTTGAGATAGTCGTCGTAGCGCGGATCGTCGCGCGCGATGCTGGCTGCCTTGTTGCCGAGGCCCGAGCACAGCTCGATTGTCAGGCCCTGCGGCCCCAGATGCGGCATGAACCCCTGTGGCGCCAGCGCACCGAACAGCATCGCCAGCAGCACGGCTGGCATGATACGTCCGATCAGGGTGCGAAACTGCGTCATCGCGGCCGCGGTTAGGACCGTTGCCTGCGCAATTCAAGCGCGAAACTTTGACCCTGTCGCGGCGTCGGCGCTGTCAGGACGCCAGGTTGCGCGATGCCCGGCGGTCATGCCCGCCCGATCCGCCCCATACGGACTTCACCTTGGACCACAAGGTCGGCTTGGCCTCGATCGGCAGCGATTGCCCGGTGACCTTCAACAGATATCGCGCCAGCAGCAGCGCCTGGTTTCGGGTCATCACGATATCGCGGTGCTCGATCACATCGTTCTCGAGCGCAATCCGCGAGCGTGCGCACTCGATCCTGAGGTCGATCCCGTTGGGTAGTTCGCGGTGCGTCCAGCCTATCAGCGCAATCGGCGGTAGTTCGCCTGATTTCTGTTTGGCACCAGATGGTTGCAGTTCATCGTTCATGGCCCCACTCCTGCCGGGATTAGCTAATATATGGAACGACTTGTCAAGCGTTCCGGCAATTTGAGGGTATCGGATGCGCCAAAGCGCAACGCTCGCGGAACCGCCCGGGAATGCGAGCGTAGGATGCGGTGCAGGCCCTGCGATCTCGCAAGGCCCCCCTTTCCCGTACCCGAGCAGAAGGACATGACCATGGCGACCACAGCCAAATCCAAGACCAAGCCCGATACCGTCAACACCGGCATCGAAGCCAGTGACCGCAAGGAAGTCGCCAAGGCGCTTCAGCACGGCCTGGCCGACACCTACTCGCTGTATCTCAAGACCCTCGGCGTTCACTGGAACATCGTCGGCCCGGCGTTCTACAGCGTCCACAAGCTGACCGAAGAACAGTATGAAGACCTGCACGCCGCCGCTGACGTGATTGCCGAACGCATCCGTGCGCTGGGTGAAATCGCCCCGGCATCGTTCGGCGACTACACCAAGCTGTCGGTGGTCGATTCGAGCGAGACCCCGCGCCAGGCCGATGCCATGCTGAAGGGCCTGATCGCCGACAACGAAGCCATCGCCAAGCGCATGCGCGACTTTGTCGAAATCGCAGAAGAAGCCGATGACGTGTTCACCGCCGACCTGCTGACCGCCCGCATCGGCAAGCACGAAGAAAACGCCTGGATGCTGCGTGCACTGATCAGCTGAGCAGCGCCTACCACCGTCTAAGCAGAAGGGCCGCGATCCACACCGGATCGCGGCCCTTTCCTTATGACATGAACGGCATTGTGGAGAATGGATCCGTCTTCGATGACTACGCGCGAGCAGAACAAGCGTATTGCCGGAACACGAAAAACCCGCCAGAACCTGACAAGGTCCCGGCGGGCTATGTGTTATCTGCAGGTGTTGCCGCTCAGCGTTGCGGGCCGACGTCGCCGATCTTGTCGAGCTGGCTCAGCAAATCCTCGAACTGGTCGGGCAAGGGGCTGTCGGTGACACCGTCATAGACCTGGCGCAGGCTGCGACCAATGCGGGCCTGCCGCATGGTCATGGGGTCGAAACACGTGGTAAGCATGGCACTTGCCTCCAGATGATCGGGGGAACCGGCACCGCGCACTGTCTTCACGTCCCGTCCGGCCAGGTAAGACCGTTGTCATCTGCTGGGCGCATCCACGCGCCCGGGGTTGAACATCTCCGCCGCGCCCCGGAAAGGCCGGCGATCACCGGCCGTGTGCCGGAACTGGAAATCTCACGCCGCCAGAGCGGTGACGCCCTGGCTCAGCTTATCGAGCGTGCCCAGAATGTCGCTCATCGCTTCATCCGCCGAGTTGCGCTGACGGCGCGTCCCGATCGGCGAATCGCCATCCAGCATCGCGGCAAGCGCGGTGCGGGCCCGCGACACGCGGCTCTTCATCGTGCCGACGGCGCAATCGCAAATCTCTGCGGCTTCCTCGTAAGAAAAACCGCCGGCGCCGACGAGGATGATCGCCTCGCGCTGATCGGCACCCAGCTGCATCAGCGCCATCCGCACATCTTCCAGATGCAGCGGGGCCTGCTGATCGCTGTTGGCGGTCAGGGTACGCTCGGCAACGCCCTCGTCATAGGGCGCGGTAAACTTGTTGCGGCGCATCTGCGAGATATAGCAGTTGCGCAGGATCACGAAGGTCCATGCCCGCATCGACGTATCCGGACGGAACCGCGCACGCGCTGCCCATGCCTTGAGCATCGTGTCCTGAACCAGATCGTCGGCCACATCCATCTTGCCGCACAGGCTGTAGCCAAAGGCGCGCAGATGCGGGATCGTTGCAGCGAGGCGCTGCTTGAAGGTTGCATCGTCCAAAGGCACGATCACCTCGTCCACATGTGCCTCGGTCGCTTTGCCTTCGGTCGATTGGTCCTGGTTGATCGTCATAAATCCGCCTCTCTTGAGCTGCCCCCAAAGCAGCATGGATTGGTCACTCGCCTTGACCCTTGCAGGCGTCCCTCACCGGACGCCCCACGCAAGGCCCATGCTCCAACAACCCCCCGCTACCGGGATGGTTCCAACAATCGTCACGGCAACGTTTTGCGCTGGTCGGCGTATATGAGCGGGCCAATGCCCCAAAACACGAAGAACAAAGCCTTGTTGAAGAAGGAAATCCCCATGAACCGCAACGCAACTTTCCGCATGGTCATCGCCGCTGGCCTAGTCGCTTCGCTGCTTTCGGCCTGCAACACCGTCAAGGGTGCCGGCCGCGATGTCGAATCGGTCGGCAAGGCCGCCGAACGCGCCATCGACTGATCTCGATCGGTTGCACCGGCGATACTTCGCCAAAGAAAAAGGCCCGGAGCGATCCGGGCCTTTTTTGTATCGGTAGCTGGCGCGAAAGTTACGCTCGACCACGCACCAGATGCATCACCAGGCTTGCGACCAGGAACAGCAGGAACAGGAAGAAAAGGATCTTGGCGATACCTGCCGAAGCTCCGGCAATACCGCCGAAGCCGAGGACGCCGGCGACAATCGCGACGATCAGAAAGATAAGGGCATAACGCAACATGGTTCATCTCCGCTTGGACTGAACTCCCTACGAAGCCATGGTGCCTGGGGTTCCCGCGGGCAGCGCGTTTTGTGGCTTATCCGCGCATCGACGTGCCCAGCGGCTCGCTGGTGACCGGGTATCCCAGGTCATCGGGGATGCACAGGTGCGGGGTACCGTCACGGTCCTCGATGAACGGCATGATCATCCGCGCGGAAAAACGCGACGCCTGTTCGACCGCCTCGGCATGGCTGCCGAACAGCGCCAGCCGTTCCATGTTGCGCCGGGTTGGGAAGATCAGCTTCAGCTTGCCTTCGTCGGCGAGAGCCAGCGCCTGCGCGGCGGTAGCCCAGAACAGATGCCGGTTCTCGGTCGCATCGACCTCGACAATGTGGTCGTGCACGTCGCACCGGGCGAGATAGAAGCGCGTGTCGAACACCCGGCGTTCGTTGAACGGCGGCCGCCAGCGGGTGAACGGGGTCAGCGCGGACAGATCGAATTGCCACCCCGCATCGCGGCACACTGCAGAAAAGACCGCCCCTGCATGCATTGCCGCGCGCGCTGCGGCCAGCGCCGCACGCTCGGGTGTCTCGGCAAAACCGATGCCGAGGCCGGTTTCCTCGATAGTCTCGCGGATCGCGGCGATGCGGGCTGCGGCATCCTCGAGATCCAGCCCGTGGTCGATCCGGGCAGCCAGCAGATGATCGTCGGGGTCGACCCGGCCACCGGGAAACACCACCGCACCGCCTGCGAACACCATCTGCGAGGATCGTTCGACCATCAGCAGCTCGGGCGGGCCGCCGTCTTCGGCATCGCGAAAGACGATGATCGTCGCCGCCGGTGTCGCCTCGACCAGAGGCTCCCCGGTGCGCGGATCAACGGTCTGGATGTGCGGGTCGGTGGAAAGCGAAGCAGGATCGGCCATGATGCATGTCATTGCCGATCCCGCAGAGCCTGCCAAGCGCGAAAACGCCAGGCCAGAATCCGGCAGGCTGGGATCAGTCAGGCTGGGGACCGGCAAGCCGGAACATCAATGCCGCATCAGCCGTTCGGCGATCCGTTCGGGCTCGATGCGGTATAATCCCCGGGCCGCTTCGCGGGCCAGCGAGGCATAGCGATCCGGCATCAGGCCATCATCGTCGACGTCCAGCGCCTCGCGGTCGCATGCGTCCACCAAATCGTCGAGCAGGCTGATCAGCCTGTCCCGTCCGGCCGAAGGCTGCTGAAGCGAAGACTGGGGCGCAGCACGCCCGAAAAGGCTCAAACCTTTCTGCGCCAGAATGCCGATCATGATTGCGTCTCCTTGGTCTGTCATGATGAGGATAAGGCCAAGAACGGCAGGGCTGCGCGACAATTTAGGGTTTTGCTAACCATCGCGGGAGTGTCGGCGATTTTTACAGCCGTGGCCGATGGCAAGACATCGTTAACCATCGGAATGTATGTAAATTCACGTTATTCCCCGCATGGCACAGCGCGTGCAGGGTTACGCGCACAGTCATCTTTCACTTCCGGCAGGGCGGCTCGCTTCTCAGGTCTCGCGCCGCCCTGCCATTCCCCTCACATCCTCATGCTTCGGCCTCCGCCAGCGAGCGCAGCACCTGCATGGTGTGCGCATCGGCCGGAAAGAAAGTCTCCAGCGCCAGTTCGGACAAGGTGATGTCGCGCGGCGTCCCGAAGATCGTCACCGTGGTCATGAACGACAGCCGCCCGGCCACCGTGTCGATCGTCAGCGGCAGCGCAATCGGCGCGCGCCCCGCCGGCGTGTTGTCGTTGGCAGAGCCCGGATAGGCCGCCAGCTCCTCGCGCAGCGCCGCGAGCCCCGAATCGGCGGTGAGTTCGATGTCGCGGTCGAGCCGGTGGAGAATATAGCTGCGCCATTGTTCATAGTTCACGATCTGCGGCGCCAGGCCATCGGGATGCAACGCCAGCCGCAGCACGTTGACCGGCGGGACCAGCAGGTGCGGCGCGATCTGTTCGGTGAGCAGCGCCAAAGCGCCATTGGCCGCGACCATGTTCCAGTGCCGGTCGACCGCGAGCGCGGGGAACGGCTCGTGCGCCTTGAGCAGATGCTCCACCGCGGCCAGCGCCTCGGCCATTTCGGGCGCACTGAGCCCGGTTTCCTCGAACTCGGGAGCCAGCCCCGCCGCCAGCAGGATCTGGTTGCGCGCACGCAGCGGGATATCGAGATAATCGGCGAGGCGGATGATGAGGTCACGGCTGGGCTGCGC
This sequence comes from Sphingomonas sp. 35-24ZXX, assembly GCF_000786215.1. Lineage (GTDB taxonomy): Bacteria > Pseudomonadota > Alphaproteobacteria > Sphingomonadales > Sphingomonadaceae > Blastomonas. The sequence goes on along the minus strand of NZ_JROG01000009.1, from coordinate 156,383 downwards.
GCGCCCGGTCTCGACAAAGCTCAGATGCCGGGTGGACATCTCGACTTCGAGCGCGAGCTGCAGCTGGCTGAGGCGGCGGCGTTCGCGCCACTGGCGCAACTGCTGCCCGGCGGGTTCCTGGGTGCGGGTCTCTGGCTTCATGCGTGCCAGACTAGCCGAGTGTCCGCACCGGGACCATTACCTGCAAGGTTATGAGATCACCCCGTCAGGCCGACCACGGCAAAGGCGGCAAAGGCCAGCAGGCCGGCGTTGCGGTTGCTGCGGAACTTGGCCAGCGGATCGGCGGGATCGTCGGGTCGCAGCGTGATGATCTGCCAGGCGAGATGCCCGGCGAGCGGCAGCAGGGCCGCAAGCGCCACCCAGTCGGGCCGCACCAGCCAGATCGCCCCACCCCATGCAACGATGGTCAGCGCATAGCACAGAGCTACGCCGCTGCGGACCGCACCGCCCAGGGCACGCGCGCTCGACCGGATACCGACCAAAGCGTCGTCCTCCACATCCTGCAGGGCGTAGATGGTGTCGTAGCCGATGACCCAGGTGATCGAGCCCCCATAGAGCAGCAGTCCGGCGAGCGGCACATGGCCTGCCACCGCCGCCCAGGCGACCAGCGCGCCCCAGCTGAACACCAGCCCCAGCCATACCTGCGGCCACCAGGTGATTCGCTTCATGAACGGATAGGCCGCGACCAGAGCCAGCGAGGCCAGGGCTATCAGCGCCGCCGGCAGGTTCAGCTCGACCAGCACCACCAGCCCGATCAGGCACAGGACCAGCAGCCAGGCCCAGGCGGCCTTGAGCCGCACTGCGCCGCTCGCCAGCGGGCGACCACGGGTGCGCGCGACCTTGGCGTCGAGATCGCGGTCGACGATATCGTTGTAGACGCAGCCTGCGCCGCGCATCGCGATCGCGCCCAGCAGCATCCAGCCCAGCAGCGGCCAGTGCGACTTCAGCCCGCCCGACAGCGCCAGCGCAAAGGCGCACGGCCAATAGAGCAGCCACCAGCCGATCGGCCGATCGAAGCGCGCCAGCAGCGCAAAGGGCCGCGCCGCTGCAGGCAGGATCGCCAGCAGACCGCGGGTTTCGGTGTCGGGAAGCGGAGCGGTGGTCATGCCTTCACTCTATAGCCGCGTCCTCAGCGACCACAATTCGGGAAAGGCGCGCTTGGACAGGGTGGTGTGCAGATAGGCCGCGCCCGCCGTGCCGCCGGTGCCGCGCTTCATGCCGATGATCCGCTCGACCGTCAGCACATGCTTGTGCCGCCACGCGGCCATCGCATCGTCGAGATCGACCAGCTTTTCGGCGAGCTGATACAGGTCCCAATAGGTCTCGGGCTGGCGATAGACCTGCAGGAAGGCATCCTCCACCGCAGCATCGGGCGTGTGCGGCTGGCTGAAATCGCGGGCCAGCAGGTGATCGGGGATGGCAAAGCCGGCGCGGGCGAGCGCGGCCACCGCATTGTCCCACAGGCTGGGGGCGGCGAGCGCTTGCGCCATCGCGGCGCGCGCTTCGGGCCTGTCCGCCTGGAACCTGAGGAACGCGCCGTCCTTCAGCCCCAGCAGATATTCCACCGTGCGGAACTGGTCTGACTGAAAGCCCGAGCTGGGGCCCAGAACGCCGCGAAAGCGGGTATAGTCGCTGGGCGTCATGGTCGACAGGATATCCCAGCTCAGCGTCATCACCGCCTGAATGCGGCTGACCCGCGCAAGGCCCTTGTAGGCCGGGATCAGCGCGCCACCAGCGATCTGCGCATTGGCCAGCTGCAGCTCGCGGATGATCTGCTTGAGCCACAGTTCCTTGGTCTGGTGGATGATGATGAACAGCATCTCGTCATCTTCGGACGAGACCGGGTGCTGGCAGTCCAGCAGCGAATCGAGCGCGAGATAGCGCGCATAGGTCATGGGGGGCGTATCGGTCATGCCGGGGTCATAGCGCCCGGCAGGGCAAAGCGGAACCGGTCAGCGCTCGCCGCCGGGAGCTGCCGCATCCTGCTGCTGCTTGGTCGCCGCGGCGGGATCGGCTTGGCGCTCGTCGAGCATTTCGGCGGCTTCATCGAGCGCGCGGGCCTCGCCCACGGTCACACCGCCTGGACCCGGATCGTTTTCCGCAGGCCCGCACGACGCAAGGCCAAATGACAAGGCCGCCAGCGCGCAAGCGCTGACGGCCCGTGTCCTACCTGTGCTTCCGAAGAAGCGAGGCATTACTTCTTGGCAGCTTCGCCAGCGGCAGCAGCAGCGTCGGTGGCAGCAGCCTTGGCTTCGCCAGCAGCAGCAGCAGCCTTGTCGGCGCCAGCTTCAGCAGCGTCTACAGCGCCTTCAGCAGCAGCTTCGGTGGCTTCGCCAGCAGCTTCGGTGGCTTCAGCAGCAGCGTCGCCAGCGGTTTCAGCAGCTTCCATGCCGGCTTCAGCGGCTTCTTCAGCGGTCGCTTCTGCGGTGGCAGCTTCTTCGGTCTTTTCTGCGCCGCAAGCAGCAAGAGCCAGCGAGATGGCGGCAACCGATGCGATCGAAAAAATGCTCTTCATCTTGAACTTCCGTCCTTGTCTAAATGGCTGATGTCAGCCCAAAAGGAGTTAAACACGTCACAAATGTGCCGACAAGCTTCAGCCAAGCCCCCGCTGTCGGACGGGCGCATCTAGCGCCCAATTTTTGTCTTTGCAATCACTTTGGTTGGGATAAGCGCCAAAGGGTGACACGGCTTTACGTTCGCACGGGCCTTGCCCCTCCCAATGCCGCCTGAGATGCGGCATTGACCACATATAAAGAATTCTTTATATGCCCCTTCCATGGACATGACACTGCTCTTCAAGGCGCTCGCGGACGACAGCCGGCTGCGCATCATGCTGCTGCTGCAGCTGATGGAGCTGTCGGTGGGCGAGCTGGCCGCTGTGCTCGACCAGAGCCAGCCGCGCGTGTCGCGCCATGTCCGTATCCTGGCCGAAGCTGGCTTGGCCGAGCGGCACAAGGAAGGCAGCTGGGTGTTCCTGCGCCCCGCATTGCCGCGCCGCGACCATCCGGCAGCGGATCTGCTCGACAGCTTCCTGCGGCGCGACGATGCGGTCGGCCCGGTCCTCGCCGCCCAGCATGACAACGACCGGCGCCAGCTGGATGCGATTCGCGCGATCCGCGATCAGCGCGCCGCCGATTTCTTCGCCCAGCACGCAGGGCAATGGGACGCCATCCGGTCGCTCTATCTGCCCGAGGCCAAGGTGGAGGCCGCGCTGGCCTCTGTCATCGGGGAGCAGCCGCTGGGCCGCCTGCTCGATATCGGCACCGGTACCGGGCGGATGATCGAGCTGTTCGGCCCGGCCGCACAGCATTGCACCGCGCTCGACCGCAGCCCCGAAATGCTGCGCCTGGCGCGGACGAAGCTGCAGCATCTGGCAACTGGAGACGTCGATCTCGTGCAGGCGGATTTCTATGCGCTGCCGCTCGCCGATGGCGGCTTCGACACCATCCTGCTGCACCAGGTGCTGCATTATGCGCAGAACCCGCAGGGCGTGATCGACGAGGCGGGCCGCGTGGCCGCCCCCGGCGCGCGCATCGCGGTCGTGGATTTCGATGCCCATGGGCTCGAGGAGCTGCGCGAACGCGACGCGCATGCGCGCCTCGGCTTTGGCGACGACCAGATCGCCGACATGCTGGGTCGCGCCGGGTTCACGCTCGATGAAACGCGCAGCCTTTCCGGCGGCACGCTGACCGTGAAGATCTGGCTGGGCCAGTATCGCGGTGAGCCGGCCCGCATCCACCCTGCCCCTCTTGATTCAGAAACGCCCAGAAAGGCTGCCGCATGACCCTGTCTCTCAAACAACTCGCCGAAGCGCGCGAAGCGCTGGGGACCCCGCTGTTCGCGGGCCTGGCCGGCGATGTCGAGGTGAGCTTCGAATTCTTCCCGCCCAAGAGCGAGAAAATGGAAGAGACCTTGTGGGACACGCTGACCACCCTGGCTCCGCTGAACCCCAAGTTCGTCTCGGTCACCTATGGTGCGGGCGGCTCGACGCGTGAACGCACGCACGCCACCGTCGCGCGTATCGCGGCGGAAACCGCGATTCCGGCCGCTGCACACCTGACCTGTGTTGACGCCACGCGCGACGAGATCGACGAAATCGCGATGAACTACTGGAACGCCGGCGTGCGGCACATCGTCGCGCTGCGCGGCGATCCGCCGCGCGCGGGCGAAAAGTTCAGCCCCCATCCGGGTGGCTATGCCAACGCGGCCGAGCTGGTCACCGGCCTCAAGCAGGTCGCGCCGTTCGAGATTTCGGTCGCCGCCTATCCCGAAACGCATCCCGATGCCGATTGTGCGCAAAGCGACATCGACAATCTGAAGCGCAAGATCGATGCGGGCGCGGACCAGGCGATCAGCCAGTTCTTCTTCTCGCCCGAAGCGTTCTTCCGCTTCCGCGATGCCTATACCAAGGCCGGAATCACCAAGCCGATCCTGCCGGGCATCCTGCCGGTCAGCAATGTCGCCACCACGCGCAAGATTGCGGGCCTGTGCGGCACCGATATTCCGCAGTGGATGAACGACCTGTTCGAAGGGCTGGACGATCACCCGACCACCCGCCAGCTGGTGGCCGCCACGGTCGCCGCCGAAATGTGCCGCCGGCTCTATTCGGGCGGCGTGCGCCACTTCCACTTCTATACCCTCAACCGCGCCGAGCTGAGCTTTGCGATCTGCCATCTGCTGGGCCTGCGTGCCCAGCCGGCCGCGATTGCTGCGCCAGTGCTTCAGGAGAATGCCGCGTGACCCCCGCCGAACACCTCAAGTCCATCGCCGCCACGCGCATCATGATGCTGGATGGCGGTTATGGAACCGCGATCCAGGCCGCCAAGCTCACCGAGCAGGATTTTCGCGGAAGCCTGGAATTCACGCACGACCAGAAGGGCAACAACGACATTCTGGCGCTGACCTGCCCCAGCGTGATCGCCGGCATCCACCGCGCCTATCTCGATTCGGGATCGGACATCATCGAGACCAACACCTTCAGCGCCAACCGGATCAGCCAGGCCGATTACGGCGCGGAACATCTGGTGCGCGAAATCAACCTCGAATCGGCCCGCGTCGCGCGCGAGGAAGCCAATGCGGCGCATGCCCGTGACGGCAAGCCGCGCTTTGTCGCAGGCGCGATCGGCCCGACCAACAAGACGCTGTCGCTTTCGCCCGACGTCAATGACCCGGGCTTTCGCGAAGTCGATTTCGATACGATGCGCGATGTCTATCGCGAACAGTGCGACGCCCTGGTCGAAGGCGGCGTGGACTTCATCCTGATCGAGACGATCTTCGACACGCTGAACGCCAAGGCCGCCGCCATGGCCGCGCGCGATGCAGCCGAAGCCGCCGGGCGCGAAGTGCCGATCATGATCTCGATGACCATCACCGACATGGCGGGGCGCAACCTGTCCGGCCACACGGTCGAGGCGTTCTGGCATGCGGTGCGGCACATCAAGCCGCTGACCATCGGCCTCAACTGCTCGTTCGGTGCCGATCTGCTGCGTCCGCATCTGGCCGCGCTCGCACGCCAGGCCGATACGCTGATCATGGCTTACCCGAATGCCGGCCTGCCCAATGACCTTGGCCAGTATGACGAATTGCCCGAGCAGACGGCAGAGCTGATCAAGCAGTGGCTGACCGACGGGCTGATCAATATTGTCGGCGGCTGCTGCGGCACCACGCCGGCGCATATCGGCGCGATCGCGCGGGCTGTCGCAGGCGCAGAGCCGCGCAGCATCCCGACCCCGCCGGTGCAGACCCGCCTCGCCGGTCTCGAGCCCTTCACGATGGCGGCCTGAACAGGACTTTTCCCCTCCCGCCTGCGGGAGGGGCAGGCCGCGCCGCAGGCGAGGCCGGGGTGGGTCTGAACCCGCCCTAAGTCTTGTAACAGCGCCCAACCCCCTGCCCTCTCCCCGCAAGCGGGAGGGAAGAGAATAGAGAAAAAATGACCCAGTCCACTGCCCAGTTCGTCAACATCGGCGAGCGCACCAACGTTACCGGTTCGGCCAAGTTCAAGAAGCTGATCATGGAAGACCGCTATGAAGAGGCGGTCGATGTCGCGCGCCAGCAGGTGGAGAACGGTGCCCAGGTCATCGACATCAACATGGACGAAGGCCTGCTCGACGCGCATGCCGCGATGACCCGCTATCTCAAGCTGATCGCCGCCGAGCCCGATATCGCGCGCGTGCCGTTCATGATCGATTCGTCGAAATGGTCGGTGATCGAGGCCGGGCTCAAGTGCGTCTCGGGCAAGCCCATCGTCAATTCGATCAGCATGAAGGAAGGCGAGGAAGAGTTCCTCAGGCACGCCCGGATCTGCCTGGACTATGGCGCAGCCGTCGTCGTCATGGCGTTCGACGAGGTCGGCCAGGCCGATACCCGCGACCGCAAAATCGAGATCTGCGAGCGCGCCTACAAGCTGCTCGTCGGCATCGGCTTTCCGCCCGAAGACATCATCTTCGACCCCAATATCTTTGCGGTCGCCACCGGCATCGACGAACATCGCCGCTATGCGATCGACTTCATCGAGGCCTGCACCGAGATCAAGAAACGCTGCCCGCACGTCCATATCTCGGGCGGAGTGTCCAACCTGTCGTTCAGCTTCCGCGGCAACGAGCCGGTGCGCCGGGCGATGCACAGCGTGTTCCTGTACCACGCCATCAAGGCGGGCATGGACATGGGCATCGTCAACGCCGGCCAGCTCGACATCTATGACGATATCAACCCCGAGCTGCGCGAAGCGTGCGAGGACGTCATCTGGGATCGCCGCGAGGATTCGACCGAGCGCCTGATCACCTTGGCGGAATCGTTCCGCGGCAAGGACGAGCGCGCCGAAAAGCAGGCCGCCGAATGGCGCGGCTGGCCCGTCGTCAAGCGGCTGGAATATGCGCTGGTCAAGGGCATCGACGCGCATATCGTCGAGGATACCGAGGAAGCGCGCCTGGCCGCCACCCGCCCGATCGAGGTGATCGAAGGCCCGCTGATGGACGGCATGAACGTGGTCGGCGACCTGTTCGGCGAGGGCAAGATGTTCCTGCCGCAGGTGGTGAAGTCCGCGCGCGTGATGAAGAAGGCGGTCGCCCACCTCTTCCCCTATATCGAGGCCGAAAAGGACCCCAATGCCAAGGGCAAGGGCCGCATCATCATGGCGACGGTGAAGGGCGATGTGCACGACATCGGCAAGAACATCGTCGGCGTGGTGCTGCAGTGCAACGGCTATGAGGTCGTCGATCTGGGCGTGATGGTGCCTTGGCACGACATCCTCAAGGCCGCGAACGACAACAAGGCCGACATCATCGGCCTGTCGGGCCTGATCACCCCCTCGCTCGACGAGATGGTGACGGTCGCCGAGGAAATGCAGAAGGCGGGCATGACCATGCCGCTGATGATCGGCGGCGCGACCACCTCCAAGGTCCACACCGCGCTCAGGATCGCACCGGCGTACGAAGGCCCGGTGATCCATGTGCTCGATGCCAGCCGCGCGGTGGGCGTCGCCTCGAACCTGGTCAGCCAGACCAACCGCGATCCCTTCGTGCTCAAGGTAGCAGAAGAATATGAGGCCGTGCGCCTTGCCCGCGCCAACAAGGGCCAGAACGAGCTCGCCCCGCTCGACGTCGCGCGCGCCAATGCCTTTGTCGCCGACATGGGCCAGAAGCCGCCTGCGCCGTTGCAGCCGGGCCTGCACGTGTTCGAGGACTGGGACCTCGCTGACCTTCGCGAATGCATCGACTGGACGCCATTCTTCCGCGCCTGGGAGCTGGCAGGCAACTACCCTGCGATCCTCACCGACGAAGTCGTCGGCGAGAGCGCGACATCGCTGTTTGCCGATGCCAATGCGATGCTCGACCAGATCATCGCCGAAAAGTGGCTGACCGCCAAGGGCGTCGCGGGTCTGTGGCCGTGCCAGCGCGATGGCGATGACGTGTTCATCCACGCCAATGGCGAGGAAATCCGCATGCCGTTCCTGCGCCAGCAGATCGCCAAGCGCGAAGGCCGGGCCAACATGTGCCTGGCGGACTTCATCGATCCCGCCGGCGACTGGATCGGCGGTTTTGCCGTCACCGCCGGCCATGGCATCGAAGAGCAGCTTGCCCGCTTCCAGGCGAACCATGACGACTACAACGACATCCTGCTGAAGGCGCTGGCCGATCGCCTGGCCGAAGCCTTTGCCGAGCGCCTTCACCAATATGTCCGCACCACTTTGTGGGGCTATGCGGCAGGCGAACAGCTGACCAACGAAGCTCTGATCAAGGAACAGTATCGCGGCATCCGCCCGGCCCCGGGCTATCCCGCCTGCCCCGATCACAGCGCCAAGCCGGCGCTGTTCGAGATGCTGAAGGCGACCGATGCCACCGGCATCACCTTGACCGAAAGCTTTGCCATGCTGCCCACTGCGGCGGTCAGCGGCTTCTACTTCGGCCATCCGGAAGCTGCCTATTTCGGCGTTGCCCGCATCGGCGAGGACCAGCTGACCGATTACGCACACCGCCGCGGAGTCGACCTCGATGTCGCTCGGCGCTGGCTGCGTCCCAATCTGGACTGACCGGCGATCATTGACTCAGGACCGGTAAACCGCAAACTCCCGTCGGGGCCGCCGCTGCGAGCGGCCCCGAGAGGGGCCCCAGGCGCGTGACACCATCGGAACTCAGCGCGTATTTTTTCGTGCAGCTGGCGCTGATCATCGCCACCTGCCGGATCATTGGCTATGCCGTGCGCCGCTGGCTGGGCCAGCCGCAGGTGGTGGGCGAGATGATCGCAGGTGTGGTGCTGGGCCCGTCGCTGTTCGGCTATGTCCTGCCCGATGTGCAGGCCGCGCTGTTTCCGCCCGAAACCAAGAACATTCTGTTCGTCTGCGCGCAGCTGGGCGTGGGGCTCTACATGTTCCTCGTGGGGCTGGGCTTCCGCTCGGATCATTTCCGCTCGCAGATGGGCAGCGCCGCTGCGGTATCGTTCACCGGCATGGCCGCGCCGTTTCTGGTCGCGGTGTTTCTTGCGCCGATGCTCCAGCGCGTGCCCGGGCTGTTCGCGACCGACGTCAACCAATTCCAGGCGACGCTGTTTCTGGGGGCGTGCATCGCGATCACCGCCTTCCCGATGCTGGCCCGCATCATCCACGAACGCGGGCTGACCGAGACCCGGCTGGGCAGCCTGACCCTGTCGGCAGGCGCGATCGACGATGCCGCAGCTTGGACCGTGCTGGCGATCGTGCTGGCCAGCTTTGGCGATGGCCCTCTGGTGGCGATCAAGGCGATCGTCGGCGGGGCGGCCTTTGCCGCCTTCATGCTGATCTTCGGCCGACGGCTGCTCGCACCGCTGGGGCGGATCGCCGAACGCGATGGCAAGGTGACGCACAGCATGCTGGCCGCGGTGCTGGTGCTGTTCATGCTCGCGGCCTTCGCGATGGACTATATCGGCATCCACGCGGTGCTCGGCGGCTTCGTGCTGGGAATCTGCATGCCGCGCGGGGTGCTCGCCAACGATACGCAGCGCCAGCTGGAGCCGGTGATCATGGTGCTGCTGATCCCGATGTTCTTTGCCTATTCGGGGCTCAACACCCAGCTCACCGTGGTCAACAATGCCGAACTGCTGGCGATCGCGATGGGTATTCTGGCGGCGTCCATCCTCGCCAAGGGGGTAGCCTGCTATGTCGCCGCCCGGCTGACCGGGCAGGACAATGCCACCGCGATGGCGATCGGCGCGCTGATGAACGCACGCGGCATGATGGAGCTGATCATCATCAACATCGGCCTGCAGCGTGGCATCATCGGCCCGGCGCTGTTCTCGATGCTGGTCATCATGGCGATCGTCACCACCTTCATGGCCTCGCCGCTGTTCGATCTGGTCTATGGCCGCAGGCGCAAGAGTCCGCCGGTAACGGACGCGCCCGGCCCTGTGCCGTGACGGGACGGCGCTTGCGTTAACCCTCTAAATCCGCGCCTTTTCGTGTCGCTGTGCTAGATTGTGCGGCATGTTGATCCTTCGCGTCATCCTGCTCGTAGCGCTGCTCGCCAGCATTGCCGTCCCGCTTTCTGCACAGAACCGGGCTTCCGAAAGACCCATGCCCTATCGCATCGCCGAGACCGGCAAGGCCTATCGCTCGCTCGCCGACGCGGTCGGAAAGATCGGGGGCGGCACCGGAACGATCGAGGTCCAGCCCGGCATCTGGCGCGACTGCGTGGTGCAGGAAGCGGGCAACATCACCTATCGCGCGGTCACGCCGGGCACCGCAATCTTCGATGGCGGCGTGTGCGAGGGCAAGGCGACCCTGGTGCTACGCGGCCGCAGCGCGCGCGTCGAGGGCCTGATCTTCCAGAACATTGCCGTGCCGGACGAGAACGGCGCTGGCATCCGGCTGGAATGGGGCGACCTGACGGTGGTCAACAGCCTGTTCCGCAACAGCCAGCAGGGCATTCTCACCGCGCAGAACCCCGGCGGCCGCATCGTCATCGACAAGAGCAGCTTTTCAGGCCTCGGCATGTGCGCATCGGATTGCGCGCACTCGCTGTACATTGGCGATTATGGCTCGCTCACCGTCACCCGCTCGCGCTTCGAACGCGGCCAGGGCGGACATTACGTCAAGAGCCGCGCGGCACGCGTGTCGATCACCGATTCGAGCTTCGACGACAGCAATGGCAACGGCAGCAACTACATGATCGACCTGCCCGGCGGCGCCAGCGGCGAGATCACCCGCAACATCTTCGTGCAGGGACAGAACAAGGAGAACTGGTCGGCGTTCATCGCGGTCGCCGCCGAGGGACGCAGCTACACCTCCGCCGGCCTCCAGATCTTCGGCAATGACGCCAGCCTGGCCCCCGGCGTGGCGCGCAACACCTGGTTCGTCGCCAACTGGAGCCGCGATTCCATCCCTATGGGCGACAATCGCCTCGGCTCGGGGCTGAGCCCCTACGACCAAAGGTAACCGGCGCCCCGTCTTCGGCGAAACTGCCCGCGAACGGCCATTGGTTTTGGCCGATAAAAGCTCTACATGGCGGCGCATGATGATGGCAATTTTCCGGGCGCTGCTGGGCGTTTTTCTGCTGGGGCTCGCCTTGCCCGCCAGCGCCCAGCCGCTGCAGCGCGGCCCCAACAACATTGCCGCATCGCTGGTCGCCGAAAGCCCCGTGCCTGCGCCGGGCAGCACTACCGACCTTGCCTTTGCGATGACCCCGAAAGCCGGCTGGCACGGCTATTGGGAAAATCCGGGCGATGCGGGGCTCGGCATGGCGCTCAGCTGGACCTTGCCCAAGGGCGTGAGCGTCGGCGCGCTTCGCTATCCGGTACCGCAGACACTGGTCATCGCCGGGCTGATGAACCATGTCTACGAAGGGCCCTATGCGCCGCTGGTGGCGCTGAAGATCGACCCTTCGCTCGCCCCGGGCACCCGCCTGCCGATTTCGGTCAAGGCCGATTGGCTGGCATGCACCGACGAAATCTGCGTGCCCGAAAGCGCGACGCTGACCACCAGCCTGACCGTCGGCGATGGCGCGGTGAGTGCAGCCGAGCGCAAGCGCTTCGACGACTGGCGCCAGCGCTTGCCTGCACCTCTGGGCTCCGAAGCGACGTTCGTGGTGGATGGCAAGATCGTGCGCATCGCTATCCCCTTCCCCGCCGCGGGTGCCATTGCAGCTCCTCATTTCTTCGCGCGCACCGAACAGGCCATCAGCTACGGCGCACCTCAGGCCTTCTACCGCGATGGCGACAGGCTGATCATCGAGACCCAGGCCAGCGGCGCTGCTCCGCAGGAGATCGGCGGCGTGCTGCGGATCGGGGCTGGTCTGGGGCTCGATCTGGTCGCAAAGCCGGGTGCGGTGGCGCCGGGCGGCACGCGGATCGACACCGCCTCCACCGCCACGCCTGAGCAGGGCGACATGCTGGCGCTGCTGGCCACCGCTCTCGGCGGCGCACTGCTGGGTGGGCTGCTGCTCAACATCATGCCCTGCGTTTTCCCGATCCTCAGCCTCAAGGCGATCAGCCTCGCCAAGGCCGGCGGCGACGAGAGTGCAGCGCGGCGCGATGCGCTGGCGTACACGGCAGGCATCGTCTCGGTGTGTCTGGCGCTCGGCGGGCTGCTGCTGGCGCTGCGCGCGGGCGGCGAGCAGATCGGCTGGGCGTTCCAGCTGCAGGACCCGCGCATCATCCTCGCGCTGCTGCTGCTGGTCACCGCGATATCGTTCAACCTCGCCGGACTGTTCGAATTCGGCACCATCTCCGCAGGCTCCGGCCTGACCGCGAAGGGCGGCGCATCGGGATCGTTCTGGACCGGCGCGCTCGCCGCCTTCGTCGCGACACCGTGCACCGCGCCGTTCATGGCGGCTGCGATGGGCAGTGCGCTGATCCTGCCGGTGCCCGCCGCGCTGCTGGTGTTCGCAGGCCTGGGGCTGGGGCTGGCCCTGCCGTTCCTCGCGATCGGCTTCGTGCCCGTTTTACGCCGGATGATGCCGCGCCCCGGCGCCTGGATGGCGACCTTCCGCCGGATCATGGCCGTGCCGATGTTCCTGACCGCGCTGGCGCTGGTGTGGCTGCTCGGCCAGCAGACGGGCAACACCGGCGTGCTCTGGGGGCTGGCCGCCGCGATGGCGCTGGCCTTGCTGCTGTGGTGGCTGGGCGCGCGGCAGGCGGGCGGCAAGAGCGGCTGGCTGCCGATCATCCCGGCGCTGGCCAGCGCGGTGGCAGCGATCGTGCTGCTGCCGATGGAGGCTGGCGCATCTCCCAAGCAGGCGTCGGCCGACGCCGCCTTGCAAACGCAGCCGTTCAGCGAGGCACGGCTCGCCGAGCTTCGTGCCGCGAAAACGCCGGTCTTTGCCTATTTCACCGCCGACTGGTGCATCACCTGCAAGGCCAATGAGGCCGCTGCGATCCAGCGCGAGGCGACCGCCGCTGCGTTCGAAAAGGCCGGCGTGGTGGTGCTGGAAGGCGACTGGACCCGGCGCGATGCCGCGATCAGCCGTTATCTGGAGGCCCAGGGCCGATCGGGGGTGCCGCTCTACGTCTGGTACAGGCCCGGTGAAGAGCCGGTGATTCTGCCGCAGGTGCTCACCGTCGACACATTGACCGCCCTGGTCAGCTGAGGCCGGTCAGCCGCCCGCGCGCGCCAGCACGCCGGGCAGATAGCTTTCGCCCAAGGTGCCGCAATTGTCGGCCAGCTCCTCCAGGTCCTTGGCCATCGCGCTGCTGTCGTCGAGCATGGCGACGGCAAACAGCTGTGCCTGCTCTTCCAGCTCGGTTTCGGCTTTCTTGCTGTTGCCCCCCGGAGCCAGCAGGACCGCGCCGGTCATGAAGGCGGTGGCAAGTTCCGTGGCTTCGCCGCTGGTCTTCTTGTCACCCTCGGTCACCGCCGCTGCCGCCGAAAAGAACGCCGCACAGCTCAGTAGCGTTTCATACCCATCCTTGTCGGACAAAGTCTGCGCGTGGGCAGGCGCAGCCAGCAGGGCAGCGCCCAGGGCACCGACGACAAGACGGGAGACAGACGGCAGGGCCATGCAGGAATTCCGATCGAAAGGCCCGGATGCGGGCACAAGAAAACACGGCGCGACCCGCTCAGTCACACCGTGGCGATATCGGATAAACTTGGCAAGCGATCAGGCGGCGCGGATGGCGTAGATGGCCGGGCGGTATTTTGGTTCGGGGATTGGATGTCCCTTATCGCGGGCATAATCCAGCCACATGCCGATCGCCACTTCAGCTTCCGAAATCGCTTCGACCGGGGTTGCGCCATGGGCGGAGCACGGCTTGAGATCTGGTACATCCGCGATCCAGCAATTGTCTTCTGAAGACCAGAAAACATTGATATGATAATGGTGCTGCATCATTCGTCCATCTCTAGGCCCGCGCTCTCGATTATATCAAGAAACTGGGCGACTTGATAGGCCTTGGCATCCTTGCCGATCGGCTGAATTATCAACGGCCGCTCAGCATGGCATGCCCATAGACATGATGGCTGCCGTTGGTGCGATGGTGACGGAAGCCGAACGCTTCCAGCAGTCGCACAAAATCGCGAAAGGAAATGACGCCTGCGCGCGAGGCCAAGAGTTGCTGGTACAGTTTGGCTGGCTTGACCATGAAGACCTCGTTGGATTGAACCCAACACTTTTAATAGGCCGAAAGCAGTCGCGGTCCAGAACCTAATCCCGACGATGATCTAAGCTAGTCCAAAACAGATAGATCAGCATGAAGATTCAAAACTTCCGCTGCGTCTTCCCGTACCGCATCTTGCGCGTGCCCGGCTTGCCTTCGGTCGCGCGGCCCTTCGGCGACGCGACGCGTTGCTCCACCGGCAGCCCAAGCTCCTCCGCCTCCAGCTTGCGGATCTCGTCGCGCAAGCGTCCGGCTTCCTCGAACTCCAGATCGGCCGCCGCAGCGCGCATCTTCTTTTCGAGCTCCTCGATATAGCCGCGCAGATTGTGGCCGACCATGTGCGGGCGGTTCTCGTCGCCGGTGTCGACCAGCACGCTGTCTTTCGAGGCCACATGCGCGATGATGTCGCCGATATTGCGCTTGATCGTCGTAGGCGTGATACCGTGCTCGGTATTGTACGCCACCTGCTTTTCGCGCCTGCGGTTGGTCTCGTTGAGCGCGCGCTCCATGCTGCCGGTGATGCGGTCGGCATAGAGGATCACGCGGCCCTCGACGTTTCGCGCGGCGCGGCCGATGGTCTGGATCAGCGAGGTTTCGCTGCGCAGGAAGCCTTCCTTGTCGGCATCGAGGATGGCGACCAGCCCGCATTCGGGAATGTCCAGGCCTTCGCGCAGCAGGTTGATGCCGATCAGCACGTCGTAGACGCCAAGCCGCAAATCCCGGATCAGTTCGATGCGCTCCAGCGTCTCGACATCGGAGTGCATGTAGCGGACCTTGATTCCCGCCTCGTGCATGTACTCGGTCAGATCCTCGGCCATCCGCTTGGTGAGCGTGGTCACCAAGGTGCGATAGCCCTGCGCCGCCACCTTCTTGGCCTCGTTGATCAGATCGTCGACCTGTTCCTCGACCGGCTTGATCTCGACCGGCGGATCGATGAGGCCGGTGGGGCGGATGACCTGCTCGGTGAACACCCCGCCGGTTTGCTCCATCTCCCAGTTGCCGGGCGTGGCAGACACGCTGACGGTCTGCGGGCGCATCGCATCCCATTCGTTGAAGCGCAGCGGCCGGTTGTCGATGCAGCTCGGTAGGCGGAAGCCATATTCGGCGAGCGTCAGCTTGCGGCGGTGGTCCCCGCGCGCCATCGCGCCGATCTGCGGCACTGTCTGGTGGCTCTCGTCGAGGAACAGCAGCGCATTTTCCGGTAGATATTCGAACAAGGTCGGCGGCGGCTCGCCCGGCAGGCGGCCAGTGAGAAAGCGCGAGTAATTCTCGATCCCGGCGCAGCTGCCTGTCGCGGCGATCATCTCGAGGTCGAAATTGGTGCGCTGCTCGAGCCGCTGCGCCTCAAGCAGCCGGCCTTCGATCTCCAGCTCCTTCAGCCGCTCGGTCAGCTCGAAGCGGATCGCGGCGGCCGCCTGCTGCATCGTCGGGCCGGGCGTGACATAGTGCGAGTTGGCATAGACACGCACCCGCTCGAGCTTGGCGCCGGGCTTGCCGGTCAGCGGATCGAATTCGCTGATCGATTCCACCTCGTCGCCAAAGAAGGAGATGCGCCAGGCGACATCCTCGTAGTGCGAAGGAAACAGCTCGAGCGTATCGCCGCGCACGCGAAAATTGCCGCGGGTGAAGCTGGCATCGTTGCGCTTGTACTGCAGCGCGACGAGCTTGCGGATCAGCTCGCGCTGGTCGACGCTTTCGCCCGCCTTGATGTCGAAGATCATCGCCGAATAGGTCTCGACCGATCCGATGCCGTAGATGCACGATACCGAGGCAACGATGATCACATCATCACGCTCGAGCAAAGATCGGGTGGCCGAGTGGCGCATCCGGTCGATCGCCTCGTTGACCGAACTTTCCTTCTCGATGTACGTGTCCGAGCGAGGCACATAGGCTTCGGGCTGGTAGTAATCGTAATAGCTGACGAAATACTCGACCGCGTTCTCGGGGAAGAAGCTCTTGAACTCGCCATAGAGCTGCGCGGCGAGGATCTTGTTCGGTGCCAGGATCAACGCCGGGCGCTGCGTCGCCTCGATGATCTTAGCCATGGTGAAAGTCTTGCCCGATCCGGTGACGCCGAGCAGCACCTGGTCGCGATCATGCTGGTTGATGCCCTCGACCAGTTCCTTGATCGCGGTCGGCTGATCGCCCGAGGGGGTGTATTCGCTGACCAGCTTGAACGCGCGCCCACCTTCGGCCTTTTCGGGCCGCTGCGGCTTGTGCGGCACGAACGTGCCATCGGTTTGCGGCTCTTCGAGCCCGCGTCGGATTACCAGTTCTGCCATGCCGCAGGATATGCGGAGGCAGGAGCGCGGGCGCAAGGGCGGTGACATGATTGCATTCGACCGGGGGCGTCTTTACGGTCGCGCGCTCAAGGACAATGCGGTCGCGCATCCCTGATCAGATTGGAGAATCACGATGAAGATGTTGCAGACTGTGTCGATCCTCGCCCTCCCCCTGCTGGCGCTGGCCGCGTGCAGCGATGGCGGTGCGGACAAGGATGGCGATGGCAAGATCAGCAAGGAAGAGGTTGCTGCCGAGGCCGAGTCGATCAAGTTCAGTGCCGGCGAATGGGAAAACAAGGTCGAGATCGTCGACGTGAAGTTCGACGAAAGCAAGCTGCCTCCCGAAGCCAAGGGCATGACCGGCGCAATCGTCAAGCAGATGGTCGGCCAGGTGCAGACCACCAAGAACTGCCTGACCGAGGAACAGGCGAAGAAGCCGGGCGCAGACTTCCTGGCTGGCGCGGAAAACGACGAGTGCACCTACAAGAAGTTCAATCTCTCGGGCGGCAAGATCGACGCCGACATCCAGTGCAAGGGCAAGGAAGCGGGCCAGGAAGGCAATATCAAGCTGGCCGGCACCTTCACCTCGTCCACCTATGACATGCAGATGGACATGGTAATGCAATCGCCGCAGACCGGATCGATGACGATCAAGGCAAAGAACAGCGCCAAGCGCATTGGCGAGTGCAAGGGCTGATTGCCGATCCCATGATGCCTGTCTCGTCACCCCCGCGCACGCGGGGGCCCCGGTTCTTGGAGCAGCTCTGGCGCAAGCGCGGGCTTCCCGCCTTCGCGGGAATGACGATGCAGGTGGCTTTGGCGATGGCGGCATTCGTCACCCCTGTCCACGCGCAAGCCGATGACAATGTCGCGATCGAGCTCAAGTTCGCCGCCGATCAGCTGGGCCGGGCCAAGGTCTCGGGTCTCGCGCACCGCCCATCGATGCGCGAGGCGACGCTCGACGATCCGGTGCGGATCGCCTCGATCTCCAAGCTTGCGGTCGGCGTTGCTGTCATGCGGCTGGTCGACAAGCAGGCGCTCGATCTCGACCGCGATGTGTCCCTCTACCTTGGCTGGCGGCTGGTGCACCCCCAGTTTCCGGCGCAGAAGATCACATTGCGGCTGTTGCTGTCGCACCAGTCGGGGCTGAAGGATGATGCGGGCTATTTCATCCCGCTCGATGCGAAACTCGCCGATCTGCTGGCCAAGCCCGAAGCCTGGGACGCCGGCCACGCCCCCGGCGCCTATTTTCGCTATGCCAATGTCAATTACCCGGTGATTGCCGCGGTGATGGAGGCGGCGACCGGACGCCGTTTCGACCGGATCATGACCGAAGAGTTGTTCGAGCCTCTCGATATCCCCGCGTGCTACAACTGGTCGGGCTGCAGGACGGGCGCGGCAAAAGACGCAATCACGCTCTACAATCCCGATGGCAGCGTCGCGCGCGACGACTGGATCGGCATGCCCGACCAGTGCGCCTATGTCGCCGCCAGCAACGGGGCGTGCGACCTGGAAGCCTATCTGCCCGGCCAGAACGGTTCGGCCTTCTCGCCGCAGGGCGGCTTGCGCATCTCGGCAGGCGGCCTCGCGCGGCTGGGACAGATGCTGCTGAGCGGCGGCGACGGGCTGCTGACGCCAGAATCCTTTGCCGAACTGATCCGCGCGCAATGGCGGTTCGATGGCAGCAATGGCGATGACGATCACGGCTATTTCACCGCCTTTGGCCTGGGCGTCCAGCGCATCGAAAAACCCGATGGCCAGGTATGGATCGGCCATCCCGGCGAGGCCTATGGCCTGCGCGCCGGGCTGTGGGTCAACCGCGCGAGCGGCGAAGGCGTGGTGCGGATCAGCACCGGACATGCCGAAGATGACCCCATAGGTCATTGTCTTGACGCATGTCCTTGATAGGTTGCATTCAGCAACCCGAATCAGCGGGCGAGCGGACAGGAGAAACGACATGATCGGCTATGTGACGGTAGGCACCAACCATCTGGACAAGGCGCGCGCCTTTTATGCCGCGCTGGTCGGCGCGCTGGGCGGCAGCGAACTGATGCGGATGGAAGAAAACGGCTTCACCCTGTTCGGAACGCAATGGGGCGTCCCCGGCATTGCGGTGACCCGGCCCTATAATGGTGAAGCGGCGACCGCCGGCAACGGCATGATGATCGCGCTGGCCATGGATACGCGGTCCAAGGTCGACATGCTGCATGCCAAGGCGCTGGAACTGGGCGGCACCTGCGAAGGCGAACCGGGCCTGCGCGGCCCCGAAGGCGACCAGGCATTTTACGGTGCCTATTTCCGCGACCTTGACGGCAACAAGCTTTGCGCGTTCAAGGTAGGACCGGCGGACTGATACCGCAGCCGCGCGGCGCAAAGGGGAAATCGATGAACAGGGCAACGGCTTGGGGCTTGATCGGCAGTGCCATGGCACTCGCGCTGGGCGCGCCTGCGCAGGCGCAGGATGCGCTCGGCAAGGCGGTGGCCAGCGATTACGACGCCAAGCTGGAAAAGCTGTTCCTCGATTTCCACGCCAATCCCGAACTGTCGTTCAAGGAAACGCGCACCGCAAAGATCATGGCGGCCGAATTGCGCGCGGCAGGGGCTGTGGTGACCGAAGGCGTCGGGGTGACCGGCGTCGTCGGCATCATGAAGAACGGCGATGGCCCGGTGATCATGGTGCGCGCCGACATGGATGGCCTGCCGCTCGCCGAGGACAGTGGTCTGGCTTATGCCTCCAAGGCGCGCCAGGTCGATATCGACGGCACCGAAAAGCCGGTGATGCACGCCTGCGGGCACGACACCCATATCACCTCGATGGTCGGCACCGCGCGGCGGCTGGCAGCGATGAAGGACCAGTGGAAGGGCACGATCGTGTTCGTCGTGCAACCGGCCGAAGAGCGCATCGGCGGCGCGGCCAAGATGATGGAGGATGGTCTCTATACCCGCTTCCCCAAGCCCGATTACGCGCTCGCCTTCCACGTTTCGGCCGGCACGCCCACCGGCAAGATCGAGATCCAGCCGGGGCTGACCGCTTCGTCGTCGGATTCGGTCGACATCACCGTGTTCGGCGTCGGCACCCACGGGGCGTATCCGCACATGGGCAAGGACCCGATCCTGATCGGCGCGGAGATCGTCGTCGCGCTGCAGACCCTGATCTCGCGCGAAATCTCGCCGCTGGAAGCCGGCGTGGTCACCGTCGGCTCGTTCCATTCGGGCTTCAAGCACAACATCATCTCGGACAAGGCCGAGCTGCAGATCACCGTGCGGTCGAACGACAATGCGGTGCGCAAGACACTGCTCGACGGGATCAAGCGGATCGCCGAGAATGTCGGGCGGATGAACGGCCTGCCCGAAGACAAGCTGCCGCAGGTCAAGGTCGGCTTCGAATCCACCCCGGTGACGGTCAACGACAAGCCGCTGACCGAACGGATCACCAAGACCTTCGCCAGGCGCTTCGGCGCGGACGCACTGCTCACCAATGAGCCGCAGACCGGCATGGGCGCAGAGGACTTCGCCTATTTCGTTGCGCCCAACACAGATGTGCCGGGCCTGTATTTCAACGTCGGCGGTACCCCGCAGGCGGATATCGATGCCGCCAGGGCGGGCAAGGGTCCGGTCTCCGCGCACCATTCGCCCTTCTTCAAGGTCGCCCCGCGCGAGACCATCACGCTGGCGACCGAGGCGATGGTGGCGGCCGTGCTCGATCTGATGGGGCCCGGCAACGGCCCGACAGCAGATTGATCGCCCGCTGATGGCAAAGCGCCGCGCCTGGGAAGACGATGAGGACGACGAAGCCGCCGCTCCGCCACCCGAGCCATGCTGGCTGTGCGGGCGCGATCTGGGCGAGCTGATCGAATGGCATCATCCGGTGCCCAAGGCCAAGGGCGGCAAGGCGCGCGTCGCCGTCCACCCGATCTGCCACCGCACCATTCACGCGCATTTCACCAATGCCGAGCTCGGCCGGATAGGCGAGAACGTCGAGATACTGCGCGAGCATCCGGAGATCGCCAAGTTCCTGACCTGGATTGCGGGCAAGCCTGCGGATTTCAACGCCCCGACGAAGAAGAAGGAGCGGTGATGACAAGCCAGCCTTCAGGAGGACGGGCATGGAACTGAACCTGTGGCTGATGTTCGTTGCCGCCTCGCTGGTGATGGCGATCATCCCGGGACCGGGCGTCGCGAGCATCATCGGCTTTGCGTTCAGCTCCGGCAGGCGCACCGCGCTCGCATCGGTCGCGGGCATGGCCGTCGGCAATGCGCTGGCCATCACCCTGTCGCTGGCCGGGGCCGGAGCGGTGCTCGCCACCTCGGCGATCGCATTCACCATCCTCAAATGGGCAGGCGCGCTCTATCTGATCACCATCGGCCTGATGGCGATCATCCGCAGCACCGATCGCAGCGGTGACGGCGCGGCCGCCAAGGCGATCAGCGCCAGGGCCGCCTTTCTCACCAACGTGGCGGTGGGCACCCTGCACCCCAAGACCATCCTGTTCTTCATGGCCTTTGCCTCGCAGTTCATCCGCGCAGACGCGCCGTATCTGCTGCAGGCGGCGGTTCTGGTGGCGACCTTCACGCTGGTGGCAGCCGCCACCGACACGCTATATGCGCTGACCGCCTCGCGGGCGTCGGGCCTGATCCGCCGTCCGGCGGTGCGCAAATGGTCGCAGCGGGCAGGCGGCGGTGCGGTGATGTCCGCAGGGATCGCGATGGCAGCCCTGCGCCGCTGACCATGGCCCCCTGACCGTGTCGGCAGGGTGATCACTCGCCGTCGCTGGGCCTGCTCACGCTCCAGTATTGCCAGGCGCAGAAACCCAGCACGACCACGCCCGACATCAGCATCTCGATGATGCCCAGGTTGTTGATGATCCAGTCCTTCATTCACGCCAGTCCTTCATTCACGCCTCCCGCCGCGCTGTCGCTCCACCTGCACCTCGTTTCTGCGGGCGGTTGGCAAGCGTATAGCGGATGATCAGGCTGACGCCGATGACGCTGGGGATCGCCCAGATCAAGGGGTTGAAGACATGGTCAGGCACCAGCCGGATCAGCCCGACAGACAGGAACGCGGTATAGGCCGAAATGCCCATGCCGAGCAGCGCGCGGAAATGTTCGGGCACATGCGCGCGCGGCGGGGCGGTGGGCCGCCAGACATAATATTGCTGGGTGGCGACTGCGGTCAGCCCGACCACGGCCAGCGCCGCCATCAAAGGCTGCCCGATGCTGAGGCCGAAATACCCACACCACGCGGCTGACGCGATCACCGCCGCGAACATGGCCTGATAGAGCGGCCCGCGAAGCGCTGCGCGGTTGGCGCGGTGGCGGACCACGGCCAGGCCATAGACCGCAAAGCCGATGGTCAGCGTGCCCAGATACAGCATCATCCAGCCGAACAGCCCGGCAAACAGAACCCGGTCGGTGATCATCGGCAGGCGCTTTTCCGGGCCGTAGAGCGACAGCAGCGCCATCAGAACCGCCAGCGTACCCGCGACGATAAAGGCGTAAGTGCCGATCCGCCCCCATTTGCGATGTGCAGGGCCACCCTTGCGCGCGGCGATCGGCACCCAGAACGCGATCAGCCCGGTTGCTCCGGCGATGACGTGGAGAACAACCAGGGCTTCAAACAGGTGCATGGGTAGGGCCAATCCAAAAAAATCCTCCCCCAACTTGCTGGGGGAGGGGGACCGCGACGCGAAGCGCCGGGGTGGAGGGATAGCGGCTGGATCGTGCCATCTCGCATCCCCTCCACCATCCTGCGGATGGTCCCCCTCCCCGAAACTAGCTCGGGGAGGATTTCATTCGTTAGTTCCCAGCGGCTGCCGCTGCAGCAGGCGCTGCTGCGGCGGCTGCCGGTCCGGTTGCAGGCGCTGCTCCCGGAACCGCAGGGACAATCGCCGGCCCGACAGTGCGGAGAGCCGGATAGTCCTTGGCCATCTGGGCACCGCCCAAAGGCTTGCGCTGCATCTGGTGGCAGGTGGCGCAATTGGTCTTGTACGGATCACCCTGCGGACCAAGCCGATTGGCCGGGAACACGCTGGCCAGGGGATGGATATATTCCTGGTTGGTGTTCTTGACCATCTGCAGACCATACCAGGCGAGCGCACGCTTGGGGCTGGACTGACCCCATTGCGCGAACGCACGGCTGTTGTGGCAATAGGTGCAGTTGACGTTCAGCGACTGCGACAGGTGCATCATGATGGCATAGTTGGCTTCTGCCGCCTTGGTGCCCTTGAGGTTGGCCGTGGTCGGGTGGATCGTTTCCGACTGCACCCGCGCTGCCTTGGCACCATTGCCGAGATACATGCCGAACGTGCTGAGCGGCAGCGATGCATAGGCGGTGGCGGAAGACGGCGTGTTCTGGCCGCGCTTGTTGCCCATCAGACGCCCGTCGGACGGCTTGGGATCGGTCCAGACATATTTCGGAACCGCAGCCCCACGGTGGCAGGTATAACAGGTCACACCGGTCTGCTTCACGTGACTGGAGTAGTTCTGGTTGATGTTCTGCGTCATCTGGATCATCCGGCGCGCGACAACCTTGGTATATTTGCTGTCGTCGGCCAGATTTTCGGCATTGTGGCAGTAGTTGCACCCGGCTTCCTCGGCAGGCGCGTCGGCCGGCACGATCCACTGGGTGATCGCCGCCATGGTGTAGTCGAACTCTTCCTGGCTGACATGGCCGAGGACCTTGACGTTCTGATACACTTCGCTGGCCTTGGGTCCGCTGGGCGGAGGCAGCTCATACGGCGGCGGAGGCGCCTTTCCGGGATCAACATAATTGTCCGGATCGGTGATCTGGGCGACGCTGGTTCCGCGGAAGCCGCCCTGTTCGGACTTTTTGGGTCCGAAGTCGCAGCCACCCAGAGACAGGCTTGCGATGGCAAGCGCGCCCACGACGGTGAGTTTCGAAAGGCTAAGCATGGCTGTCAGCTCCCTTGCGTCTGGCTGGGGGTCGCAGGCACAGCGGCCGGATCCACAACCATCTGGCTCGGCTCCGCCGGCACCGCAGCCGGTGCGACGAAGCTCGTGCTCGGATCAACAACACCGGTATCGGGATAGGCCGGAGCGAAATTGTGCTCCTGAGCCCACAGATACCAGTTATCGACAACCGTGCCGGTCAGCAGGATGCCGATACCGCCGGTAAGTGTGGTCAGCACGGCAAACCACCAGGCCCAACGATGGATCGATTCCATGGTAGCATTGAAGCCCATCGTCCAGCGCCAGAACAGGCCGGCGCGTTCGCTGGCTGTGCCGCGATCGTAGATCTGTTCGATCTCACGCTCGCCACCATAACGACCCACGGCCAGAATTGTGGCGCCGTGCATCGCAAAAAGCAAGGTCGAGCCGTACAGGAATGCAATCGAAAGCGCATGGAACGGGTTGTAGAACAGGTTGCCGTAGCGGATCGAGAAAGCAGCGGTCCAGTCGAGGTGCGGGAAGATGCCGAAGGGCACGGCTTCCGACCAGCTGCCCAGCAATGCGGGGCGGATGAAGCCGAGCACGAGGTACAGCCAGATGGCACTGGCAAAGGCCCATGCGATGTGCGTTCCCATGCCCAGCGCCTTGGCGCGGCGGTAGGTGCGCAGCCACCACAGCAAGATCGATGCCGTCAGCAGGAAGCCGGTGATGATCCACCAGCCGCCTTCGGCCAGCGGCACCATCGGCGAGAAGCCCCATTCGGGCCCGGGCGGTTCGAGCGCGAGCCAGAACAGCTCTTTCAGGAACACATTGGGGTTCCAGTTGACCGACGCCAGCATGTTGAGACCGATGATCGCGAAGGCCAGCGAGCCCATCAGCAGCGATGCGAGACCGAGCTTGCCGAGGTAGAGCGGGCCGAGCTGGGCCTGGCCGAGCTTGCCCATCCAGTAGCTGTAGGCGGTAACCGGGATGCGGGGATCACTGCCGTCCTTGTGCGGCATCCCCATTTCGGGATGCCCGCGCAACTGGACCTGGGTGAAGATGTTTTGGTAACTTGCCATGGTGAATTATCCCTCTCACATCCAGATCGGCAGGTTGAGCCACCAGCTCCACCATTCCGGCCAGCCGCGGGTCCAGAACGGGCCGGATATGATGATGCACACTGCGCTCCAGAACCCGGCGTTCAGCGCCAGCAGCAGGCCCACGCGGTGGATACCGAGCGTGCCGACCGAATAGCCGATCAGGTCGCGGAAGAAGGTGTCTTCATATTCGGGCGATTTCACTTCTTCGCCCTTGGCCGGGTTGGTGGCCGAAAGGACCAGGGCGCCGTGCATCGACAGGGCCAGGGTCGTGGTGAAGAAGAACGACACGGCGAGCATGTGCGCCGGGTTGTAGTGGAAATGGAGATACTGGTAGCCGACGTTCGACACCCAATCGAGATGGCTGAAGATGCCATAAGGGAAACCGTGTCCCCAGGCGCCCAGCAGCATCGGGCGGAACACCACCAGAGTCACATAGGCGAAGATGGCCACGCCGAAGGCGAACGGCACATGATAGCCCATGCCCAGCTTGCGGCAGATTTCCACCTCGCGCAGCGCCCAGCTGACAAAGGCGCCGATCGCGCAGACCGTGATGATCTGCCACAAACCGCCCTCCTTCATCGGCGCCAGGCCCAGACCGTATTTCAGGTCAGGCGGTGCGATGGAAATGAGCCAGGGGTTCCACGTCCCCCCTTGCGATGCGCCGTAAAAGATCAGCGCGGTGCCAAGTGAGGCAAAGAACAACGTCGTGATCCCGAAGAAGCCGACATAAAAAGGCCCGACCCAGAAATCGAACAGATCCCCGCCGACCAATGTTCCGCCTCTGACGCGATATTTTCTCTCGAAGCTCAAGAGCGCCATTGCCAGACTCCTTCGTTAGCCGCCGCGCACGCGCGCGACGAGCCTGATAGCTATCCCCGGATATGCGGGGTCTCGTTTGTCTCAAAAGCCCAGTGAAAGGGGCGGACCGGTAAGAACCAGTCACGCCGATCCGCCCTCATCGCCTGGTCAGGCGACACACTGGCTTTACCCCGGCGTCAGGGTGTGATCGCCGATGCCGCAGCCACTGCAGCAGGTGCAGCGGTCGGGTTGGGAGCCTCCAGCCAGTTGTAGCGGTTGGTGCTCAACAGGATGAAGTGGATGAGAAGTGCGAGGACGAACAGGAAGACCGCCAGGGCAGTCAGGATCTTGTTGCCATCGAATGTTTGCCACATTCTATGCATGATAAGTTTCCTTTTTTAGCTGAGCTGCACGTCGGTCACGGGGTCGAGACTCGAAGTCGCTTCGTAGCCGGGCGTGCCCGGGAACCACGGGCGCCACTGCCAGACCAGAACGTGTGCGATGATCGCGATGATCGTAAAGAAGGCAAAGCTTGCAACAAAGAGCTTGTGAAACTCCTTTGCTTCGCTTTCCGTCAGGTAGGTCGCAGGACCCATCCCTTCATCTGCCATGAGATATTCTCCTTAGCTTCCAGATTTGGAAGAACGCCAAATGAGCGCCTTCCAGGCGATTATCCGTTCGGGAAAGTCCCGTGCGGATCGTGGAGGCCCCGTCCCAAGGCCGATGACTGGGCCAGCCGCTCATGCGGGCTGACCCATATTCTGTGCGACGGCTTCCTCCACCAGCCGCACCTCGGTTACTGAATTCTCGTTCGCGCGCCGCGCGGCCCTTTCGGCCGCATCGCGCAGGTTCTTGGCCGCGGAGATCCGCACCAGGACCGGTTGCGCATCGACCAGCTGGTCGAGCCGCGCCTTGGCCTCCGGCGTCCAGTCGAGTTCCCGCTCGATTCTGGCCGGCGTCGCTGCCACCGCATCCATCTGGGTCGACAGGGGCAGGATGTGGAACAGCGCATCGAACAGCGCGTTGCACACCTCCTGCACCAGCCAGGTCGCCCCCGAATAGCCCATCACCGGCGTTCCCGTGTGGCGGCGGATGACCGCGCCGGGGAAGCTGGCCGGAATGTACATGCCGCGCGCGCCGCATTCGGCCATGTACATCCGCTCGTTATAGCTGCCGAACATCACCAGCGGCGGATTGGTGCGGATCGCCTCGCGCACCGCCTCGTTGTCGGGCTTCACCCCCGCAGTGCGGCTGAACGCAAAGTTGCACGGCAGCCCCATGTCGTGCTCGAGGAAATTGCGGATGCCGCGCGCATAGGTTTCGTTGGCATGGATGCCGAAGCTTGCCGTGCCGAAGAAATCCTGCGTAACCGAGCGCCACAGATCCCAGAGCGGCTTGATCGTCGTGTGCTTCTCGCGGTCGATGAACGGTTCGGGGTTCAGCCCGGTCAGCTCGCCCAGCTTGCGCAGGAACAGCGTCGTCGATTCAAGGCCGATTGGCGCCTGCAGATACGGCCGTTCGAGCGTTTCGCACAGGTTGCGGCCGAACTCGCGGTACATGCAGATGTTGACCTCTGCGTCCGCCAGCTTCTTCACATCGGCCAGATGGCTGCCCAGCGGGAAGACCATGTTCAATTCGCAGCCGATGCCTTCGACCAGCCGCTGGATTTCGGCCAGGTCGCTCGGCATGTTGAACGTGCCGTAGATCGGACCCAGGATGTTGACCTTGGGCTTCACCCCTTCCTTGCGGGGGGCAAGCGGCTTGACCTTCTTGGGACCGAATTCGGTCCACAGCCAGGTCAGCGCGCGATCGGCCGCCTGCCACTGGTCCTCGTCGATGGTCCGCGGCAGGAACCGGCGGATGTTGGTACCGTTGGGCGTGACGCCGCCGCCGATCATCTCGGCGATCGAACCGGTGACCACCACGGCGGGAAGGTCAGGATCGAGCGTCTGCCAGGCGCGGCGCATCGCGCCTTCGGTACCGGTCTTGCCCAGCTCCTCCTCGCCCAGGCCGGTAACGACAATGGGCAGTTCGTGCGGGGGCAGCGCATCGGTATAGTGCAGCACCGAGGTGACCGGCAGATTCTCGCAACCCACCGGGCCATCGATGATGACCTGCAGGCCCTTGATCGCGGTGAACGCATAGACTGCGCCCCAATAGCCCCCGGCCCGATCGTGATCGATAATGAGCGTCATGTGCCCACCGCCTCTTCGGACTTGTTGAGGCCGACCATGCGGGCGGCGTACTTCTTCTTGAATTCGGGCCGGTCGACCGGCGTGTCGCGCCAGATGCCGGCATTCGCGTCGGCACCGACGCCGTCGAAGAAGCTCTGCATCCGGTCGAACCGGTCCTGGTTGGCGAGCGCCGCGTTGATCACCAGCGCCAGCGAACCTGCGCCTGCCGGGCCCATCAGCGGACGTGCCGAGATGAGGTTGGTGAAATACAGCGCGGGAATGGCTTCGCTCTTGGCATGCTGCACGACCGGGGTGGTTCCGATGGCCAGATTGGGGCGGTATTCCTCCACCGCCGCGATGTCCTGTTCCAGACTGGCGCGGTACTGGATCCGCACGCCGCGTTCTTCCAGCCAGGCACGATCGGGTTCGGACCAGCGGGTCTTGGGGCAGGCGGTGCCGACATAGGGCACATCCGCGCCGCTTTCGATCAGCAGCCGCGCGACCAGCAGTTCGGAGCCTTCATAGCCCGACACGGTGATGCGGCCCTTGATCGGGTTGGCATCGAGCGCCGCGCGGATGGCGGGCAGGAACCGGTTCTTGGCGGCATCGACCAGAGATTGCCCGATGCCGCACGCAGCACCGATCGCATCGAGCCAGGCAGCCGTGCCGTCGACACCGACGGGCGCAGAGCCGACGACGGGCCGTCCAGCCGCCTCGAACTCGCGCACGCTGGCGGTGTAGAACGGATGGATCGCGGCGACCACGGCGCAATCGAGCGCGCTGTAGAGTTCGCGCCATTCGCGGGTGGGGACGACCGGGCCAGCGGCCAGGCCCAGAGGCTCGAGCAATTGCCCGATGCCGACCGGATCGGCGGGGAACATTTCACCCAGCAGGGTCACCGTGGGACGATCGGGGCGCTGGCTGGGGGCCGCAACCGGCCCTTGCGTGGCTTCCTTGCGGGCATAGGCCAGCATCGCGCCTGCGAGCACGTCCTTGGCTTCGGCGTGGGTCGGAATGCCGAAACCGGGGACATCGATGCCGATGATCCGCACGCCGTTGATCTGCTTGGGCAGATTCTGGATCGGCACGCCCGATGCGGTGGGTACGCACAGGTTGGTGACGACGATGGTGTCGTACAAAGCCGGATCGGCCATCAGATGCACCGCATCGCGAATGTCTTCGTACAGCTTGCCGGTGACCAGCGTTTCCGAGCTGAACGGCACATAGCCGACAGACCGGCGCGCGCCGTAGAAATGCGAGGTGAAGGTCAGGCCATAGACGCAGCAGGCCGATCCCGACAGGATCGTCGCGGTGCGACGCATGCGCAGGCCCACCCGGAGCGATCCGAACGCGGGGCACATGCTCTGCGGCTGATCGTGCGGGCCCTTGGGATAATCTGCCGCATAGCGCGCCAGAATCTCGCCCTTGCCGGCCTCCTCGGCCGCCGCGCGCATGGTGTCCTTTGACGAGCACCCCCCTTCGACGGGAGCGGCCGCAAGGTCGATCCGGTCAGGCGTGCGCGAGGCTGAAGAGGCGGGCTGATCGGTCATACGCTGTCGTAAACCACTTCGAGCGAAGGCTTCTGTTCGTAGGTGCCGCCGCGCATGTCGGCCTGGGTCGCGGGAACCAGCTCGACATTGCCGCCGGTGTCCTCGGGCTTGAACAGGCCGAGCAGGCCGTCCTGCGTCAGCGGACGCGGCGATGCGGGCTGCGCTTCGGCAACGTTGGTCGCCAGCTCCTCGAACAGCGACGCCCATTCGGTGTCGGGCCGCCCGATGATCTGGTAATTGGCCGACTTGCGGCGGATGTCCTCATTCGCCGGGATCGAGGCGAGGATCGGGATGCCGACTTCGGCCGCGAACGCCTGCGCCTCGCCGGTGCCGTCATCCTTGTTGATCAGTATGCCCGCCACGCCGACATTGCCGCCCATCTTGCCGAAATAATCGACCGCCTTGCAGACATTGTTGGCGACATAGAGCGACTGCAGGTCGTTCGAGGCGACGACGATGACCTTCTGGCACATGTCGCGGGCGATCGGCAGGCCGAAGCCGCCGCACACCACGTCGCCAAGGAAATCGAGCAGCACGAAATCGAAGCCCCAGTCGTGGAAGCCCAGCTTCTCGAGCAGTTCGAAACCGTGGATGATGCCGCGTCCGCCGCAGCCGCGTCCGACTTCGGGACCGCCCAGTTCCATCGCGAACACACCGTCGCGCTGGAAGCAGACATCCTCGATTCTGACCTCTTCACCGGCAAGCTTCTTGGCGCTGCTGGTTTCGATGATCGTCGGGCAGGCCTTGCCGCCGAACAGCAGGCTGGTGGTATCGGACTTGGGATCGCACCCGATCAGCAGCACGCGCTTGCCCTGCTGCGCCATCATGTAGCTGAGGTTGGACAGCGCAAAGCTCTTGCCCGATCCACCCTTGCCGTAGATCGCGATGACCTGCGTTTCCTTCGTCACCGGGCCGGTGTGCACCGGATCGGGCTCGTGCGACGCCTCGTCGCGAAGGGTGGCCGTATCAGGGCCGGAATGTTCCAACATCGTCATGCGCAAGCGCTCCAATCGAGTATCATCTTGAGACAGGCGGGGTCAGTAAAGGCGGTGGGATAGGCCTGCGGCGCGTCGGCCACCGGCTGGACATGGCTGACCAGGCCCTCCAGGCTGAGAGCACCGCTGGACACCATCGCGCGGATGGCGACCAGATCGTCCGGACCCCATTCGGCGGCGACGCGGATCCGCGCCTCGCGCATGAAGGCCGGGGGAAAGGCAAAGCTGAGCGGCTGCTGGTAGAAGCCCGCGAGCGTGATTTCACCACCCTTGGCGAGGCGGCCGATCAGCGTGTCGAGCAGCGCGCTGTCGCCGCTGACGTCGCAGATACTGCGATAGTCACGGCGCTGATCACTGTCGGGATGGATGATCGCATAGGCATGATCACCGGCGCTGCGCGTTGCATCGATCTCCCACACGGTGGGTGCGGGCGCGCCGCTGGCGATGGTCAGCCGCGCAAGCAGACGTCCCAGAATGCCGTGGCCGATGATCAGGTCGGGCGCTTCGCCGCCGGCCATCGCATGCAGCGCCGTGGCGGCCAGAGCGAACAGCACGCCGTCCGATCCCCAGGCCTCGTCGATCGGGAGAGCCCGGGCCGAGGGCACCACGAGTCGCCGCGCAGAACCGCCGAACAGGCCGCGCGCATCGGCAAAGCAGTTGGCGCCGGGCACGAACACCCATTCGCCGATCCGGCCTTGGCATTCGGCGCCCGAATCGACGATCCGGCCGACCGATTCGTACCCGGGTACCAGCGGATAACCCAGTCCGGGGAAGTTCGGCATCTTGCCGGTGAACAGCAGCTTTTCGGTCCCGGTGCTGATTCCGCTCCACATGATCTCGACGACGACGTCGCCCGATTCGGGGGCATTCAGCTCGAGGGAGCGGAGCGCGAGGCGGTGCGGCGCTTCGAAAATGACGGCCATGGCCTGCATATTGCGCTCCCCTCGTTTTGAGCCTTGAGGAGTCGCCTAAGAGACCCCTGAACAAGGTGTCATCTTAACTTAACTCCCCATAGTGTCAATGTAGGTTTACACATGCAGGTGCATTTGTTTTTGGACACTTGGACACATCGCTGGGAGACAGAACGGTCGGGCCCGGTTCAGGCCGTAGCGGCAATCACGCGCGTGACGATCGGCAGCCCGGTGGGTCGCTCGCGCCAGCTGGCAAAGCCCGCCCGGGTCAGCATGGCGCCGATTTCCTGCGCGGTGCGCGCCCGGCCGGAGCCCATGGCGAGCAGATAGAAGCCGAAATAGGCATCCGCCATGGCTTCCGCGCCGCTGGTTCCGGCCATCGGTTCGGCAATCAGCAGCGTGTCGCCGGGGCGCAGCGCCGCGCGGACCTTGATCAGCAGAGCCTGCGCCAGATCGTCGTCATGATCGTGCAGGATGCGGATCAGCGTGATCAGGTCGAAGCCTGGCGGAATCGCGTCGTTGCGAAAATCGCCGGGGTGCGGGTTAACCCTGATGCCCTGTGCGCCCAGCTGGCGCGCGCCGATCGCGGTCACCGCAGGCAGATCGAACAGCCCGAACTCCAGCGCAGGTGCAACCTTGGCCACCGCCGCGATGAACGCACCCGCGCCGCCGCCGACGTCGAGCATCCGCCGGTGCCGGTCGAAGCGCCAGGCGTGCACCACCTGATCGGCAACCATCGGCTGCGATGCCGCCATCAGCTGCGAATAGGGGGAGACCGCTGCCTGGTCCTCGCCCTCGCTGCCATCGCCCAAGGCATAAGGCCAGTATCCCGCCAGTGCCCCCGGCTCGGTGCGCTCGCCGCGCAGCAGCGACAGCGGGTCGGCGAGATCGGAATAGAGCAGATGGTGGTGGCGGATCATGGCGACCGCGCCGGGATTGCCGGTCAGCGCAACGCCCTGGTCGCCCAGCATCCACAGGTCATCGCCCACGCTTTCGATCACGCCCAAGGCCGCCGCCGCGCGCAGCAACCGGTAGGTCGCATCGTCGCCCAGCCGCGCCAGCGCGCCGAGCTCCGCCGATGTCGCAGCGCCCTGTTCGAGCCGGGCGACGATGCCGCTTTCGACACAGGCGAACAGCGTCTGCGAATAGGTGAACCCGGCGATGATATCGAACAGCCGCCGGGCGCGCACCCGCGAGACCGCGCGCGTCAGCAGCGAGCGCGAGGCCCAGGACTGGAAAGCCGGGCTGCCAATCATCCGGTTGCGCCAGCCCACCCAGCGCTGCTTGAACCCTGCCATGGGGCTCAGGCCGCCACTGCGCGCGTTTGCATGGCGAACTCGAGGATCATCGCGGCGAGCAGTTCAGGCGATTCCTCATGGGCCAGATGCCCCAGATCGGGCAGTTCGGTCAGCGTCGCGCCAGAGATCAGTGCGGCAGCGCGGTCAACCGACTCGCGCGGGATCATGCTGTCGCGGCCGCCATGCACCAGCAGCGCGGGCCCTGCGAAACTGGGGAGATCCGCGGCGAATGTTTCCAGATCCCAGTTCGCCATCATGCCGATCGCACCGGCGCAATGGTCCGAGGTGCGAAACAGCTTGTGATACAGCGCAATGCCCCGCGCATCGATCCGCGATCCCGTCGATTTCTTCATGAACCGCGCCACTTCGCCCTCGCTGCTGGCCAGCTGGGCAAAGAGCATCGCCGCGAACGGATTGACGAACAGCGCGCGCGCCATCGCCGGGAATAGCCGAGCAGCAAGGCCCGGAAACGGCATCAGCGCGGGCGTGAGGCCGACCATCATCGTGTCCAGCCCGGTGTCCATCACCATCCGCATACCGATGGCGGCCCCGGCGGAATGGCCAACGATCACCTGGGGTGCGGCATAGCCCAGCTTGCCCAGCAATTCGGCCAGCGCCTTCGCCATGCCGGGCAGGCTCTGGCCACCGGCAATCCGGCCCCGTGTAAAGCCGTGCCCAGGCATGTCCGGGGCGATCACCGTATAATGCCGGGCGAGCAGTGGCAGCAGATCGCGCCAGCTGTGGGTGGCAGCCCCGGTTCCGTGCACCAGCAGCAGCACCGGCGCATCAGCGTTCTCGGGCCCGGCCACCTGGACGTGCCAGTCGAGCATTGCGGTGCGCACAAAGCGGCTGTGCTCGCGATTGGGCCAATCCTGGCCTTCGACCTCCCAGCGTACTGAACTCATGCGCTTTTCCCGAATTGCAGCGCCGATACCGCGCGCTCCACCCCGCGCGCATCGGCACGGGGCAGCGCCAGATAGCGCGCCCGCATCGCCGCGGCAATCGCTGCTGCTTCCGGCTGCGGCCGCGCCGATATGTCGATGACCACGCCCTGCGTTCCCGATTGGGCAAACCGGCGCGCGGCGGCCAGCGCGTCCTCGCCCGCCTGGGCCCGGCCCGGCTGGCCATGCTTGTCGATATTGCCCTTGCCATCGGTGAGCACGGCAACGAACGGCGTGCGCCCACGCGCGGCCTGGGTTTCGGCCAGCTCGGCGGCTGCCGAAAGCCCCAGGGCAAGCGGCGTGCCGCCACCGCCGGGCAGCTCGCCCAGCACCTTCTTGGCGCGAGTCAGCGAGCGCGTGGGGGGCAACAGCAGATCGGCGCGGGTGCCGCGAAACGCGATCAGCGCCACCTGTGCGCGTTTGACATAGCTTTGCGCCAGCATCAGCTCGACCGCACCCTTGGCCTCGGCCAGCCGCGCCAGCGCCGACGAGCCCGATGCATCGACCGCAAAGATCGTCAGCGCCTCGGCGCGCTCCTCGAACCTGCGGATGCGCAAGTCGCCCTTGCGGATGCGCAGCCGCTTGGGCGCGTCCATGCCCTCCTGCTGGCGGCGAATTTCCTGCCAGGGCACGGCGGTGCGCAGCGTATCGATCAGCGCCAGCCGTGCGCCGCCGCGCGGCAGGCCGGGGCGTGCGCCCAGCGGCCGTCCGCGCATCTGCGAGGCGCGCTTGCGCCCCGCCCCGCCCGCGCCGGTCGCGCGCCGCGCGCTGCGCCCCTCGCCAATGCGGGCAAGCACATCCTTGGGGATCGAGGCGAGCACGGCGGCCAGGATCAGATCGTCGAGCTGATCGGGATCGTGCTGCTCCTGATCGGATTCGCTGTCACCCGGGGGCGGTTCATCCTCACCTTCGGGCGGCGGAGGTGGCGGCGGCTCCTCGGCCTGCTGCGGAATGCGCGTGGCGCGCGGACCGAGCACAGTGCGGGCGACGAACTGGATGTCGTCATCGGTGATGGTATCGCGCTCGTCGATGTGCGCGGACAGCGACAGCGCGGCCTGCGCGAAAAGCATGGCGCGCGCAGAATCGATGCCCAGCGCGAGGGTGATGTTCGCGAGGGTCTGGCGGTCAGATTGCGCGATCTCTACCCCCCCTCCCGTGTTCCCGAGCGAAGTCGAGGGACCTTTCACTACCGGTAGCGCGCGCGTCCCTCGACTTCGCTCGGGAATGCGGGGAAGGGCGGTTTCAGGGCCCGAGGATGCCGCCACCGAAAAATCGCACCAGAACGCCACCCGCTCGGTCAGCGAAACAGGCGGCACCTCCTCCTCGCCGCCATCATCGATCAGCACCAGCGCAAAGCCCGCGCCCGCATCCATCGCCTGCGCAATGCGCCCGGCGACCATGCCGCTCAGCCGTTCGGCCATCGGCACCACCAGTAACCCGCCTTCGACCTCCTGCAGCAGCCCGGCCTGTTCGATGCGACGTCCGGCGGACAGGCTGGAGGCGACATCGATGCCGCCGCACAGCCGTTCCTCGTCGATATGGACCGGCAGGCGGCGTACCGGCAGGCCTGCGAATTCTTCTGTCAGAAACGCCAGCACCGCATCTCGCTCTGCCGAGGGACCACGCAACCAGAGGCCGCCCAGCCGGGCCGGCGCAGCGGCGAGCATTTCGGCCGCCAGCAGCGCATCGCTCATCCGAACAGCTCGGTCAGTGCGCGGTCGATCCGCACGGTCGATCCGGTCTCGTCGAGCACGTCGCGGCGCAACCGATGGCGCAGCGCCATCGGCGCGACAGCGCGCAGATGCTTGCGTTCGGCCGACTTGGCGCCTTCCAGCGCCGCATAGGCGCGCGCCGCGCGCATCAGCGTGAGTTCTCCGCGAAGGCCATCCGCGCCCACCGCCATGCACAACGTGGCCGCATCGGTCAGCGTCGATTCGGGCATCGCGACATTCGGCAGCGCCTTCTTGCCCTTGGCCAGCCGCTTGACGATCTTGGCATCCGCATCGGCCCAGTCGGCCGCAAAGGCTGCGCCATTGCGCTCGAGCGCATCGCAGCGGCGCATGATCTCGATCCGCTGTTCGATATCCTGCGGCGTCTTCACCTCGACCGAAAGGCCGAACCGATCTAGCAATTGCGGGCGCAGTTCGCCCTCCTCGGGATTGCCGCTGCCGATCAGCACGAAACGCGCGGGATGGCGCACCGACAGCCCTTCGCGCTCGACCAGATTCTCGCCCGACGCCGCAACATCGAGCAGCAGGTCGACGAGATGATCCTCGAGCAGGTTGATCTCGTCGATATACAGGTAGCCGCGATGCGCCTTGGCGAGCAGCCCGGGCTCGAAGGCCTTTTCACCGCGCCCCAATGCGCGTTCGAGATCGAGCGCGCCCAGCACCCGATCCTCGGTCGCCCCCAGGGGCAGATCGACAAAGGGCACCGGCACCTTGGCGGTCTTGGCCCCCTTGGTCTCGGCGCACTTGTCAGGGCAGCGATGCGCCTCTTCCGGCGCGCAATTGTACCGGCATCCCGCAATCGCCTGCATCGGCGGCAGCAGTGCAGAGAGCGCGCGTGCAGCGGTGGACTTGCCGGTGCCGCGATCGCCGAACACCATCACCCCGCCAATCCGCGGATCGACCGCGCTGATCAGCAAGGCACGCTTCATTTCGTCCTGGCCGACGATGGCAGAAAAGGGAAAAGGCATGGCGATAGGTCTAACAGATTGAACCGCCGCGACAAGCGGGGGTGTCAGGAAAAGTTGACAGTCTGGCCAAATCCTCCCCGAGCTTGCCTCGGGGAGGATTTCAAACCTTCAATCGAAACTCCCCCGCCGCGGCCCCAGATAGCCGAAGAGATACGCCCCGACCTTGCGCATCTGGATCTCTTCGGATCCTTCGGTGATGCGGTAGCGACGGTGGTGGCGATAGATGTGTTCGAACGGGGTGTGGCGCGAATAGCCGATGCCGCCGTGCACCTGCATCGCGCGATCGGCCGCCTCGCAGCACAGCCGGTTCGCCCAGTAATTGCACATGCTGACCTTGTCCGAGATCTCGCGCTCGATCGCCTTGTGCGGCAGGCGATCCATGTCCCAGGCGGTCTTGTAGATCATCCAGCGCAGCATCTCGGCCTGCGTCGCCAACTCCACCAGCGGGAACTGGATGCCCTGGTTCTCAGCGAGCGGCCTGCCGAAAGGCTTGCGCTGCCTGGCGTATTTCACGCTTTCCTCGATGCAGAACACCGCTGCTCCAAGTGACGATGCCGCCTGGCGGATGCGGTTCTGGTGGACAAAGCTCTGCGCCAGCGCGAGGCCGCGCCCTTCCTCGCCCAGCATCGCGCTTTCTGGCACCCAGACGTTGGTGAACGACAGCCGCGGGTGATCGGTGGGCATGTTGAAGGTCCACATGTACTCCTCGATCTTCAGGCCCGGCGTATCGGTGGGCACCAGCAGGCAGGTGATGCCCTTGGCATCGCCATCCGCGCCGCCGGTGCGCACGAACAAGGCGCAGTGCGTCGCGACATGCATGCCAGTGATCCACATCTTCTCGCCATCGATCCGCCAGCCGGGCACCCCATCGCGCGTCTCGCGAACCGCGCGGGTTTCCATATGCGTCGCGTCCGATCCGTGATCGGGTTCGGTGAGGCCAAAGGCGGTGATGCGCTTGCGATCGAAGCCGCCCAGGATGAACTCCTGCTTCTGCTCCTCGGTGCCGAACTCCTCGAACATCGCGACGAACGGGAAATTGCCGACGATCGAATGCTCGTTCTGCAGGTCATTGTGCAGCCCCAGGCCCTTGGCGGCGAAATGCTCGCGGATCACCGCCATCCAAAGGTTGGAGCCATCCTTGCCGCCGTACTTCTTTGGCGCAGAGAACCGCCAGTGGCCGGCGGCATCGGCACGGCGCTGCGCCTCGCGCAGAAGCTCTTCCCAATCGTGCCGCGGAAGCCCGCCGTTGTCGAAATCGGTCCGCGCCCATTCGCGGCGATGGTCGAAAAAGCGGATGTTGTCGTCCGCCTGCTCGAGCGGCTTGATCTCGCGTTCGATGAACGCATCGAGCTCGGCCAGATAGGCGGTCAGCTCCGCCGGCAGCGTGAAATCCATGACGGCATCCTCATCTTATCGTTGGGATGCAGTATGGACAGCTTTACGCGCCCGGCAAGCGTTAAGCGGCCCCGGCAGCCTCCTCGCGCTTGCCAAGGCCCGACCAGTCGACCCGCCGCGTCACATACATCACCGCCGCCAGCGCCACGAACAGCAGCACCGATCCGATGATCAGCGAATAGGCCTCGAGGTTGAGCAGCACGTACAGCAGCGCATACAGACCCAGCAGCAGCCCGGCGATGAAGCCTGCGCGCTTCGCACTGCCCAGCACGGCGGCGCTATAGGTGCTGATCAGCCCGATGATCGCCGCCGACGCCAGCAGATAGGCGAGCGTAAAGCCGATGATCTCGGCAAAGGCGAGCAGCAGCACGAAGAACAGGATCAGCCCTGCGCCGGTCAGCAGATATTCCGCCGCCGCGACCCGCGCGCCTGCGATGATGTCGAACATCAGGAACGCGAGGAAGGTGAAGCCGATGAACAGGAAGCCATATTTCACCGCGCGGTCGACCTGGCTGTAGAGGTTGACCGGTTCGATCAGATCGATCTGTGCGCTTTGCGCACCCTGGCCGATTTGCTCGCCGGGCTGCGGCAACTGCACGATCGCGCGGCCCAATGCGAGGTTGCTGATCTTGTAGCGCGCGGTGAAGCCCTTGTCGGTCACCGATCGGCTGTTGGGCAGGAACTGCCCGGCAAAGCTGGGGTGCGGCCAGTGCGAGCTCACCGTCCAGTCGGTCGATTCGGCATCCGGAATCAGGGTGAGCTGACCATTGCCGCGCACACCGAAGCGATAGGCAACATCGAGCGGCGCGCCGCCGCCAGCGGACCAGTCGGCAAAGGCGAAGAAGCCCGACCCGTTGGTCGCGCCCAGCCCCTTGCCGGGACGCAGCGGCAGCGGCTGGCCGCCAACGCTGATGCCATTGTCGGCAAGCAGCCCGCGCGCATCGGAGATACCAACGCGGATTTCGGCGCGGTCGAGCAGCAGCTCCTCGGGCTTCACCCCGAAGCGGGCGAGGTCGGCGGGGAGCGCAAAGCGCGCACTGCCCTTGACCCGCGCCTCATAGACCACGGTCTCGTAGATCGACTTGGTCCGCCGCTCGGGCTCGACCTCGACCCTGGCGGTGTTGGTAACCGGCGCCAGGAACAGCTCTCGCTCCACGGTCACGGCGCGC
The DNA here is from genome assembly GCF_000786215.1 of Sphingomonas sp. 35-24ZXX. Classification (GTDB taxonomy): domain Bacteria; phylum Pseudomonadota; class Alphaproteobacteria; order Sphingomonadales; family Sphingomonadaceae; genus Blastomonas. The sequence continues at coordinate 118,123 of NZ_JROG01000009.1, read as the reverse complement.
GTGCTGGCCTTGCCGTTTTCGGTCACCGTCTCGACCGACTGCTGGCGATATGGGATGACCATCACCGGTCCCGCCAGCATCTGCGGCCCGCCCCAGCCCTCGGCGACGCTGGCGCGCGCGGTTTCCGACTGGCTCTGCCGGTCCCAGACCAGCGCGTAGACCATGAACAGGGGGATCGCGAGCAAGGCGCCGATCAGCACGGTCATGCCCAGCTTGAAGCCGGGGCTGCGTTCCTTGGCCATGCGAGTCGGGTCCTTCACGGTTCGTCGACAAAAAAGCACGGCTGGGCTATGCGCCTGAAGCTGAATCAGGTGTGAACTGCGTCACAGCGAATCGGTGAAGCGTGGGTTAACCCTGCTCTGGAAGCCGGATGTCCCGCCCGTTCGTTGCCCGCTAGCAATTGGGGCGTCCGGCTTCCACTAATCCCGACCACCCGGATAGCTGGGCGCGTACGTCCCTCGACTTCGCTCGAGAACGCGGAGAGGTTGAGGCGCACCGCACCCCATCCGTTTGTCCCGAGCGAAGTCGAGGGACGTACGCGCTGCCCTTTCGGCTAGCCAAGTCACCCCTGGTCATGAAGGGCCGCGATCCCCTGCCACATCCCTTTGCGCCTTCGCGTCTTCACGTGAAAAAAATTCGGTTCACGCGAAGCCCGCGAAGATGTTTGCCGCAACGCCTCCACTCCCCAGCCACCTCAGTTGGCCCCCTGCACAGGCAGGGGGCCCATCTTCTTGCTGCCGTTTGAGGTGCATAGGCAGAAGATGGATGCCTGTCTTCGCAGGCAAGCGGCAGATCGGCATCCCTAACCACCGCCGCTCATCCCTGAAACGAGGTCAGGGCAGGCTCTGAGCCGCGGGCTTCAACTCGCGCAGTCGGAGGACCCGCGCCCACGCCAACCGTATAGCGGGGCCTTCGACAGGCTCAGGCTGAGCGGGATTGGTGCTGATTTCAGCAACGGGATTTAATCTGCTGTTTTGAGCAGCAAGCCCAACCCCTCACCGCTTTTCCATCGCCAACCGGCTCATCAAGATCGCCGCCCTTTTCGCCTGGCGCTTGATGCTCGGCAGATCCACCGTTTCGCCGGGTGCATGCGCGCCGTCGCCCGCCGGCCCCATGCCGACCAGCCCGTCGACATAGCGCGCGACGAACGAGATATCGCCTGCGCCGCGCTTCAAGGGATCGAGCTCGGCCATCTGCTCGAGGCCCAGGTCCGCGTTGATGACGTTGAGCTTGCGCAGCAGGCCGCGATTGCCTTCGGTCGGGGCCATCGGGGGATAGCCCTGTTCGAAGATGATCTCGGCGCTGGTGCCGGGTAGATGCTGGGCAACGATCGCCTGCATCTTGGCCTTCACGCGTTCGGACTGTTCGTCGCTCAAGGTGCGGAAATCGCCGCGCGCCACCGCGAGCGCGGGGATGATGTTGGTCTTGCCCGCCGCCTGCGCGCGGACGAGGTCGGCATCAAGCTGCGCCACCGATCCGCCCGCGATCAGGCCGACGTTGAAGGTCAGCTTGTCCTCGGGCAGCTCGTCATGGAACTGGTCGATGATCCGCGCGAGTTCGTAGATCGCGCCATGGCCCGCGCTGGCCGAGAAGATGCCCGAGCTGTGCCCTTCCTTGCCGGTTGCGTTGACCTGCCAGCTGTAGGATGAGCGCCGCGCGATCGAGCCCATGTCCTTGCCGTCGACCTGGCTCAGCCCTTCGAAATCGAGCGCGACATCGGCCCATTGGCCCCATTTGATCAGGTCGGCGCGCGCGATGTCGATCGGGTCGCCCGCGTCTTCCTCGTCTCCGGTCAGCACGATGGTGATCGTCGCCGCCGACAGCGTACCCGCCGCCTGCATCGCTTCCAGCGCGGCGAACATGGTGATGACCCCGCCCTTGTTGTCCTCGATCCCCGGGCCTTCGAGCGTCGTTTCATTGAGCCGCTTGACCCCCTGGAACGGGGAATCGGGCTCGAACACGGTGTCGAGATGGCCGATCAGCAGCATCTTGGTGCTGCCCGGCCGCCCGGTGCGCGTGGCGATCAGGTGGCCCGAACGCTTGGCCGCGCTCTGATCAACCCACTCGACCTTGAAGCCCAGCTTCTCGAGCTCGGGCGTGACCATGTCGCCGACTTGTCTGACGCCGGCCAAGTTGCGGCTGCCGCTGTTCTGCAGCGTGATCGCCTCGAGCACGCTGATCCAGCGGTCATGGCCCTTGTCCACCGCCTCGACCATTCTGGCTTCCTGCGAAGAGAGCTTGGCATGCGCAGGAGCGGCAAAGGCCAGCAATGCGGTGGCGGCAGCGAGGCCGAACGTCTTCAATGTCATGGTGTTTCCCTGTCAACCGATATCAAGTTCGCGCACGCCGCGCCGTTGCCGGATCGCCTCGACCCGGTCGCGCAGTTCGGCGCGGATCGCGCGTGCGTCGCGCACGTTGGTCACCTCGATCATCGTGCGCGGATGCGGCGCGGCAGACGCCAGCCGGCCACTCGAATCGGAGGATGAAATCTGGATGGTGCCGTTGTCGAACATCTGCTGGATGATCGAGAACGAGACCTTCACGTCCTTGATCCGATAGAGCTCGATCTCTTCCTCGCTGCGCATCAGGATGCCGCGCCGCATGAACAGCCGCTGGTCGTCGATCCAGAACAGGCTGGTCCGGTTTTCGATGTGCGTCCAGGCGATGTACGCCCCCAGCACCACCGCCAGCACGGCGGCGGTCTGCCAGCCATAGCCAGCGTAGATGCCACCCGCCAGCACGGCGAGCGCGCCTGCGAGGATCAGCCAGCCCGTGCCCGATTGCAGCAGAAAGGCGAAGGTCGACGAGCGGAACTCGATCCGCGGCAGCCCCTCCATCCGGCGCACGCCAGAGCGGGCCTCGATCGGGCGGTGTTCGATGATGTCGTGCGGGTCCATGGTGCGGTCCTTCCCCCCAGAGACGATGGTCTTAACCGGCCTCATGGCAACGGTAAACGGGATTGATCACTTGCGCCGGCCAATTGCGTTTCGTCGAACACCAAGGTGCGCCGGTCGAAGCCGATGCGCCATCGCGGCACGGTGGCGGCACAGGGCGACTACGGATGTAGTTGATCGCCCCGGCAGCCGGGCCGCCTCCGAAAAATGCAGGGGAAATTTCGTGAAAAGCCGGTATCTGGTTTCTGCCGCGGCGCTGGCTATCGCCGCCCTGCCTGGCATCGCGCTGGCGCAGGATGCCCCTGCCAGCCCGGCCCCGAGCCCGGCGGCTGCGACCAGCACCACGCCGCTGCGCAGTTTCACGCCCGACTATTTCGATCGCTTCGCGCCACGCACCGCGCTCGACATGGTCCGCCAGATCCCCGGCTTCTCGATCGCCGAAGGCGAGGACCGTCGCGGCCTGGGCCAGGGCGGCAGCAACGTGCTGATCAACGGCGAGCGCTTTTCGGGCAAGAGCAACGATGTCGTCTCCGAGCTGGGCCGCATCGGCGCGGGCAATGTCATCCGCATCGAACTGATCGATGGCGCAACGCTGAACCTGCCCGGCCTGACGGGTCAGGTGGTCAACATCGTCAGCAAGGTCGACCAGCTGACCGGCCAGTTCCGCTGGAGCCCGCGCGTGCGCTTCCGCCGCACCGATCCGCAATATCTCGACGGCGAGGTGTCGATCAGCGGCAAGGCCGGCAAGATCGCCTATACGCTCAGCCTTTCCAACGACAGCTTCCGCAACGGCAATGCGGGGACCGAACGCGTGCTCGACGCCGCCGGCAATGTCACCGACCGGCGCTATGAGGAGCTGTACGTCAATGGCGACCAGCCGCGCCTTGCAGCCGGGATCAAGTACACCGGCGACAACGGCCAGATCGGCAATCTCAACCTCTCGTTCGAGCGCCCGTGGACCCGGATTACCGAGGATTCGGATGGCGAAGTCGTGCGCGACCGCGACTATCTGGAGACCGAGAAGGAGTATAATTACGAGATCGGCGGGGATTACCTCTTCCCCTTGTGGGGCGGCAACCTCAAGCTCATCGGGCTGCGCCGGTTCGAGCACAGCCCGTTCTTCACCCGCATCTTCCTCGACTTCGAGGACCGCCGCCCGCGCGAAGGCAACAGCCTGGCGACGGTGATCGACGAGACCGAAACCATTGCGCGCGCCGAATATGGCTGGAAGGCAGGCAGTGCCGACTGGCAGTTCAGCCTGGAAGGCGCGATCAACAAGCTCGATACCACAGCCGACCTCAAGCTGCTCGACACGACGGGCCAGTTCGTCGCGGTGCCGCTGCCCGGATCGGACGCCGTGGTCGAAGAGAAGCGCGCCGAAATCGGGCTGAGCTACGGACGCCCGCTGTCGTCGCGGCTGACGCTGCAGACCTCGCTCGGCGCGGAATATTCGCAGATCATGCAAAGCGGCGCGGGCGGCCTGACGCGCAGCTTCATCCGCCCCAAGGGCTTCGTCTCGCTGGCGTGGAAGCCGACGAAGAAGCTCGACCTCTCCTTGCGCGTGCAGCGCGATGTCGGCCAGCTCAACTTCTTCGATTTCGTGGCCTCGGCCGATCTCGGTGCGGAGAACCAGAACAGCGGCAACCCCGAACTGGTCCCGCAGCAAGGCTGGAACATCGATTTCCAGGCGACGCAGAACCTGGGGGCGCTGGGCTCGGTCAACGCCAAGGCGTTCGTCAACTTCGTCGAGGACATCGTCGACCAGGTGCCGATCGGCGCGACCGGCGAGGCCCCGGGCAATATCGACAGCGCGACGATCTGGGGATTTTCGATCGACAGCACCTTCAAGATGGATGTGATCGGCTGGACCGGGGTGCGCTTCGACATCGCCTATACCTATCGCAAGTCCAGCCTGCCCGACCCGCTCACCGGCATCCGCCGCCGCATTTCGGGCGATCTGATCCACGAGTTCAGCGCGGAGCTGCGCTATGACATCCCGGGCGGCGACTGGGCGGTGGGCGGCAATTACTTCGACTTCAGCCAGGCCGACGAGGTGCGGCTGAGCCAGCTCGCCGAGTTCCCGATCGAGGGTGGCGACCTCGGCTTCTACGTCGAGAACAAGAATGTGCGCGGGATGACCGTGCGGCTGGGCCTGTCCAACATCATCGGCACCAACGAGGCGTTCCGCCGCACCTTCTATGTCGCCAGGCGCAACGGGCCGGTGGCCTTTGTCGAGGACCGGACCCGCTTTTTCGGGCCGGTTGTCAGCCTCGACATCAACGGCAGCTTCTGATCGCCGCGGTCGTTCATCGCGGATACAGCCGCCCAAATCTACCCGATCAGGCCTGCGGCGAATCCTCGCCAACCCGCTTGATTTGCGCTTGGCGCACGGGTGCTTAGCCGATAAGGGTTGCGGCCATGAACAAGGCGATCAAACTGGCTCTGGCAAGCGCCGCTGCGCTGACCGTGCTCTCCGGCTGCGCAGGCGGCAAGGACAAGGTCAACACCAACTACATCGCGCGCGATGTCAGCACCCTCTATATGGCAGCGAAGGACCGGCTCGACCGCGGCCAGAACAAGATCGCGGCCGAGCTGTTCGACGAGGTCGAACGCCAGCACCCCTATTCGCCCTGGGCCCGCCGCGCGCAGCTGATGAGCGCGTTCAGCTATTATCTGGCGAAGGATCACAACAAGTCGATCCAGTCGGCGCAGCGCTTCCTCGCGATCCATCCGGGCAACAAGGATGCGCCGTACGCCTATTACCTGATTTCGCTCAATTATTACGAGCAGATCAGCGACGTTACCCGCGACCAGAAGATCACCCAGCAGGCGCTGGCTTCGCTGGGCGAAGTGATGCGCCGCTATCCCAACACCCGCTATGCCGCCGATGCACGGCTGAAGGTCGATCTGGTCAACGATCACCTCGCCGGCAAGGAAATGGAAATCGGCCGCTATTATCAGCGCAGCTCGAACTGGCTGGCCGCCACGCTGCGGTTCCGCGAAGTGGTCGACAAGTTCCAGACCACCAGCCACACCGCCGAGGCGCTGTATCGCCTCACCGAATGCTATCTGGCTCTCGGCATTCCGGCCGAAGCCAAGAAGTCCGCAGCGGTGCTGGGCGCGAACTATCCCGGCTCGGACTGGTACGAAAAGGCCTATGAGCTGACCGAAAAGCACAGCGATCTGATCGCCAGCTGATCGGTGCAGCCAGCACGACATGAAAAAGCCCCGGCGCGCGAAGCTCCGGGGCTTTTTATGTGCGTGTCGTTGTGGGGTGTCAGATCTGGCCGAACACCCAGCGCAAGACCGATTTCTGGGCATGCAGACGGTTTTCCGCCTCGTCCCACACCACCGATTGCGGCCCGTCGATCACGCTCGCGGTCACTTCCTCCTCGCGGTGTGCGGGCAGGCAGTGCAGGAACAGCGCGTCGGGCTTGGCGAGCGCCATCAGCGCCTCGTTGACCTGGAAAGGCATCATCGCCTGAAGCTTGGCCTCGGCATGCGCCTGGCCCATCGAGATCCAGGTGTCGGTGACGATCACGTCCGCGCCCGCTGCCGCCTGTGCAGCATCGCGGTGGAAGCTGATCGTGCCGCCTGCCGCCTGCGCGGCCGCGACGAACGCCGGATCGGGATCATAGCCTTGCGGGCAACCGATGCGCACATGAAACTTCATCAGCCCTGCGGCCTCGACGATCGAGTTGAGCACGTTGTTGCCATCGCCCAGCCAGGCGACGACCAGCCCGGGCAGCGCCTTGCGGTGCTCGATGATCGTCAAGAGGTCGGCGACGATCTGGCACGGATGCGACAAGTCGGTCAGCCCGTTGATCACCGGCACGGTCGCAAAATGCGCCATTTCCTCGATCTTGGCATGGTCGTCGGTGCGGATCATGATCGCGTCGCACATGCGCGAGAGCACGCGCGCGGTATCCGCCACCGTCTCGCCGCGGCCCAGCTGCGTGCTGCCCGCATCGAGGATCAGGCTGGTGCCGCCGAGCTGACGGATCGCCATGTCGAACGACACGCGGGTGCGGGTGGAGTTCTTCTCGAACACCATGGCCAGCGTGTGCCCCTCCAGCGGGGCGTCGGGATCGGCCTTGCCCCTGGGCCAGCCATGGCGCACCGCCTTGCGGTCGATCGCATCATTAAGCATCGCGGCGAGGGCATCGTGTCCGGCATCGGACAGGTTCAGGAAATGACGGGTCATTGTGGTCCTTCCCCCCTCTCCCTCGACAGGAGAGGGTTGCGAAGACTTGGGCTTGGCTTGCCAAGTCCTAGTCGGAGCTGGGAGAGGGCGGATGGCAACGGCCCCTCCCTCTCCAAGTTCGCCCAGGCACCCGCGGCGCCAAGGCTTCCTGTCCTCCCCCGCCAGGGGGAGGCGTGCTACGTCAAGCAGCCACCGGCATCGCAAAGTCGCGCGCGCCGGCCGACAGGCGTTCGATGAACTCGTCGACATGGCTCTGCTCGATCACCAGCGGCGGCAGAATGCGCACCACGTTCTCGCCCGCCGCCACGGTCAGCAGCCCGTGGTGGTCGCGCAGATGCGCCACGAACGCGCGGTTTTCCGCCTCGTCCTTGAGCTTCAGCCCCAGCATCAGCCCCATGCCACGCACCGAATCGAAGATCGCGTCGTGATTGGGGATCAGCTGCTCCAGCGCGCCGCGCAGACGTTCGCTCATCGTGCGCACATGGGCGAGGAACTCGGGGTTGTCGACCACATCGAGCACCGCCTCGCCGGCCGCCATGGCGAGCGGGTTGCCGCCATAGGTCGATCCATGCGTGCCGGCCACCATGCCGCGCGCCGCCTTTTCGGTGGCAAGGCACGCGCCCATCGGGAAGCCGCCGCCAATGCCCTTGGCGGTCGCCATGATGTCGGGCTCGATGCCATACTGTTCATAGGCATAGAGCGTGCCGGTGCGCGCAACGCCGCACTGGACCTCGTCGAGCACCAGCATCAGGTCGTGCTCGTCGCACAGCGCGCGCAGGCCCTTCATGAACTCAGGGGAAGCCGGGCGGACACCGCCCTCGCCCTGCACCGGCTCGACCAGAAAGCCCGCGACATCGGGGCCGATCGCGGCCTTGGCGCCTTCCAGATCGTCGAAATCGACATAGCGGAAGCCGGGAAGCAGCGGGGCGAAGCCCTTGTGCATCTTGTCCTGGTTCGACGCGCTGATCGTCGCCATCGTGCGGCCGTGGAACGCGTTCTTGAAGGTGATCAGCACGGTGCGGTTGGGATCGCCGCCTTCGGACTGGTGATAGGCACGCGCCGTCTTGATCGCGCATTCGCACGCTTCGGCGCCCGAATTGGTGAAGAATACGGTATCGGCAAAGGTCGAATCGACCAGCCGCTGCGCTAGATGCTCACCCTGCGGGCTGCCATAGAGGTTCGACACGTGCACCAGCGTCTCGGCCTGTTTCTGGATCGCCTTGGTCAGGTGCGGATGGCCATGGCCGAGCAGGTTGACCGCGATGCCGCTGGCAAAGTCCAGATATCGCTCGCCGCGCTCTCCGATCAGGTAACAGCCTTCGCCGCGCACCGGGCGCACGGCGCACCGGGGGTAAACGGGCATCAGCGGCGTGATCGTCATGGCGGCCTTGTCCTTCCTGTCTTCCGGTCCCAACATGGTGTTCCGGCAAGCGAGCGCGGCGCAGGGGACCGCCGCGCCAAACGTAAAAAGGCGACCCCATCATCAGGGCCGCCAGCTTGCAAGCCCCAGCTATAACGCCGCAAACCCCGCCGGGTCAATGTTCGCCGCACAAAGGGGCTGGCGGCGCGCGGGTGACCTTGCTAATGGCATCGCCTGTCCCAGCGCACCCGTAGCTCAGCTGGATAGAGCGCTGCCCTCCGAAGGCAGAGGCCACAGGTTCGAATCCTGTCGGGTGCACCACATTTCAACGACTTAGCTACCTCCCACGTGACCCGTACGGAATGAGTACGGAAAATAGGCTGTAAATGGTGCCATCCATTGACCGCTCAATCACCGCGCCAAGCTAGCTCCCTGAGGGTGGTCTAAAGCGACTTTTGCTTCCGGTTCGCTTTTTTCAACTTTTTATGCGCCGCCTGAAAATCGATCGCGATGGCTTGCAATTCTCCCGTCTCGTTTATGTTCCAAGGCGGGCGGTAGCACTGCCGAGGCTTCATGGAGACGATACAGGCTTCAATTCTTGCCCACCACATTAGGATATGGGCGGATTGCAGCGCTCCTTTCGCCTGCCCCCATTTTGGAGGCAAATGGATCACTTTTGCACCTGTTCGAAAGACTGCGGCCACTTGAGGGGGGTTTTCTAAAAAGTCCCGGTCGGCTGACAAAATTGCATCGCCGCCGCCTAACATAAACTCTGTAATCCAGTGAACGTCGGGCTTTCCAGCCTGCTCCGCGCTAACAACCGAATCCAGCGTCCAACCGTCCCGCAAAGCAATCTCACGGACCGCCCTGATTATCGCTTCCGCGACATGCTCATCCGCCCTGATTTTCAATTTGCCAGTTCTAGTTCGAAGCGCACAGCATTCTCAACTTGCTCGCGTGACACATTGAACCAGCGCGCCACCTTTTCAAAACTCCCATCCTCAGCTTTCCATTGGCGAAAAAGAGCGTCCGTGGGAATGCCCGCGCTGTCCACTAGTGGCTTGCCAAAAGCTCTTGCCGGGTCGAGTACAATATCGGGGTGGTCTCCGGGTCGAGGTTTCCAGCGCAAGGCTAAATGCGTTGCCGGATCAAATACCACACCTTTTGCGATCGACGCTTCGATAGCGTCCCAAATCAAATATTGGCCGGTAACAAGCTCCCAAGTGGGTTTGTCGCCCACCGCCTTGGACGCTTGCGCCATAACTTTACGCCGGTCAGTTAGGTACTTCACATCCGATAGCGCAAAAGGATGTTGCACGCTCCATTCTTGGCGCGCCAGATCGGCGGCTTTGCGTAACGTTGGCATCGATACACCTTGGCTACGAAAATACTCTATGAAGCGCAGTTCCATCAGATCCAGAAAGCTGACCGTAGCGGTTTGCTTGAAGTCACGCTCAACAATCGGTCCCGATTTGCTATTGGGCCAGCCATTGATCCAGCCGCGAAGCTTTGCGGCATGAGACACCCCCAGCAATCGGGTCGCGTCCCCGATGCTGTAAAATCCCGCAAGCAACGGGTCGCGCTCAATGGCTCTCATCATGCCCATAGACGTACCTTATCGGTCAGGACGCTCGTTGACACCCCCCTTATTTACAATGCCCAGCTATAATGATGATCCGTGGCGAATACGGACAAAGTGGCGTTCGAAGCAAACTCATGTTGCAGCCTCGCAAACGCGACAGCAGAGAACATATTATTACGTGCCGCCGTACGACCGTTCCAGCGCCTTGCGATCGACCGGCGGCACAGCTTGGAGTATCCCTTGCCCTTGGCGTTCCAGCATCATTTCATCGTCTTTCCGAGACCATTCGCATAGCTTTGCAAGGGCTTCACTGTTTCGTTCAATTATGAGATACGCTTGAGCATACGCACTCTCATCCCCAAAATCCCACTGGCAGTCTTGTGCCTTATCTTCCTCAAAATGATACAGCGCCGCGCTATCTTTCAACAGCCCATCTAAATCTGCACACCCACGATCGCGCAAATTCCGATCTACAATTTTTTGCATGATAGGGATGAGCTCTTTTTTGGCAGCCAATTCAGCCATCCTTTTTGAGCAAGTGGCAGGATAAGCCTCGGTTGGCTCAGAGTTACAGCCAGCAAGCCATATTGAAAAGACAACGATCAGCATTGTCGCTTTCATTATGTCACCATCCCTTCGAAAGCGCCGAGTATACCGCCGCCGTGCTGCAAGATCACGTCAGCAGATAGCCGCCATCGATCTTACTGTGGCTAGCGAATCACCAGCTATTCGAGGCTATTCGATGACACCAAAAATGCCAGCCGTCTAATTCGGTTGTTCATGTCCATTGCCTCACCAGACCGCGCCCCATGCTTCCAAGCATTGCGGTTGCCTTCAGGTGCCCCCGGATTGGTGCCCCCGTGCATCCTGCACCGTTTCCGCCCCTTCACTGCTGGCGATTGGCATGCCTGCCCCGAACGGGTCCACGCCAAGCATCGCGGAGCTGAGGCCAGCGCGGCCGGTTGCATGGGATTGTTCGTCGGCTTTTCCATTCGCCCCCCCTGTCTGGATGGTATCGGCAATGACGGCCTGCCCGCCCCGGTTATCGACATGAACATGGCGGATCGTCTGTTCGCCCCCGCGCCGCATGCGTGCCAACGCTTCCATTTGCCCCTGTGAGGCCCGTAGGAGCTTGCTGGCGAGGTTGCCGAGGGTTTGCAACTGCGGTGTCCATTCCGCCGCCCCCAGCATCTTGAGCGCCCGCAGGGTAGCGTCATGCGTGCAGTACATCTCGACTAGCAAGAGCGCTTCCATCTGGTTCTGCGGTGCCATGCTGTCGATGAACGATAGGGCAGCGTTGTACCGCGCATCTGTCGCCGCACCGACCGATTCCAGATAGTTGAGCAGTTCCGATGCCCGCGCATTGACCGGGTCCATGGTGTTGGCGGAAAAGGCCCGCATGATGCGCATCACGCCCTGCGTTTCGCATGCGCCATCAATCTCGATGCTGAGGCCGCCATTTGCCTTCTTGGCCAGCTTCACCTTGGCAGGCTGTCGCGCCTTGCGATGGTCCAGGAGCAATTGCGCTAGCTCGCCTTGTTCGCTCGGCACCAGCGCTTCCCAGCCGGGGATGACCTTGGCCAAGGATTCTCTGGCTTGTTCCAATGTCGCGCCATCAATCATGTCGATGGTGATTTGCTTTGGGGCCGGTTCTGGCTTCTTGGCCTGCGCGGACCGCCGCCGTTTGGGTTTTGCTGCTGTCGTCATGGCTTCGCCTTTCGTGCCTTGGGTCCGATGTTCTGAGAAATGCCGCAGCGCTTGCCGATGATAGGCCCGCCCGGTTCGTGCCGCCGTTGCATGCCATGGCTGTCTAGGATGGCCTGTGGTGCACTCTTGCAGACATAGGCCAGCGCATTGGCGAGATTGACCTCGTGCCCGGCCGGATTGATGGTTTCCATGCCAAGCCAGCCGCCTATAGGATCGCTGCGGATGACGCGCTTGCGATAGGGGTTGCCGGTGATCGATCGCAGCCAGCGCCGTTGCCGCTTGGCGATGATCGGGACCAGCTGGGGCGGGACATGGGCCAGCATATGGCAATGCCCGCCCTTGCCCGGCCCGTTCTCGTGCATCCAAAGCCATGCGGTGCATTCGCCCGGTCGCATTTGGCTGTGGCGCGCGATTGTCTTGCTGAGCATGTCCAGAAACCGCCCGGTTGCCCGCGCCATGTCGGCCAGCGCCACGCCTGCCGCTTCCCAATGCACGGTTATCATTCGGTTGAACGGCAGGCCGATCACGACGGCATGCGCGCTCCCGGCTGTCAGATTGGCGATATGGCCTGCTGTCGGATGGTAGCTAAGCCGATCGGCGCGGTTACGGGCACCGCCGCTTCCACTGCTTTCAGCGAAATATGCCCCGCAACCTTTGTCTAAGTATCTTATTGCACCATGCGTGCCATTCGGCCGGATCACCCGTTTTCCGCCGATAAGAACCGGATCGTCAACGTTTGAAACTTCACCGAAAGTTGACCCATGGTGAAGTTTCAAAACGCCGTCCGGCATGGTGCGGCCTTGCGGCTGGTGCATGCCGGACGCCATCATTTCGCCACCCAAACGATAGCCATCTTGCCGGTAGCATTTGGCCTGCGCTGCCCGCTGTCGCGGATCAAACCCTTGCGCCTCAGTTCGCTGGTGCGCGGCTGGATAGACCAGCGGTCCATGCCCAGCGTTGCAGCGAGTTCGTCGGCAGTAAGGCCAATCCATCCGGCTTCCCGGATCGCGGCTTCTGTCATACGCTGCAATCGGCCCAGCTTGGGGGCTAGGGCGTCGGCGGCCGCCATCGATGTATCGACATGGCGATGGCCCGGCGCATCTGGATAGGTGCTCATATCGCGCCCTCCCCGGCATAGGGTGGCAATCCAGCCTGTTCCAACAGGATCGCCAGCCACTTGGCTTGCCGTTCCGTCATAGGCGTAGGATCGACCGCCAGCTGGCCAAGGAAAGACCCGGCCTTGCGGCTCAAGCGATGATCGCCGGTCAACAGCGCAAGGGCTGCCGCGCGATGGCTGGGAAAGCGTTGCTTAGTCATCGCAGCGCCCCCCATAGCAGAGCCGCGCCATATCCTGCGCCATCCATGGCGAAAGGCAGAAACGGGTAGCAAGCATTTGCGCCTGCCAGTCCGTTGCGGTAGAGGAATGATGCGAACGCCGACCACAGCAATCGCGCGAAGCCCGGGGTGCCAGCCCCGGGTTTTGCATATGTGCCGCCATTGCTCATGCTCCCGCCTGAAAGGTGGGAAGGCTGGCGAGATAGGCTTCCAATTCAGCAAACGGAATCAGTGTCCGGCGACCGGCCTTATGAGCTTTAATCTTGTTCTGCTGAAGCAACTCGTAGAGTCGAGACCGCGACATTCCGGTAAGCTTTACAGCGTCGGGCAGCGTAACAGCGAGTGGACGTTCCATGTCATTTCCCTCAACGTCACACACAGGCAAGATCGCCCGGACGTTGTGGGAATTTCAATTACGCCCTTTTTCAAGCGGTATTAATCTAACGTTTTCCGGTGCCAAGACGCGCCCCGGTGAGATCATTTTTTCGGCCGTCCGGCTTTGCGGTGTATGGGATATGGCTGGCGTTCACGCCTAGCGAACATAAGTCCCTTAGTTTTGACTACGCCAAACCGTTTGGCATCCTTGGCAAATTTAGTGAACGCCCGCTCTACGAGCTTCTCGCCAACGGCGGTCCGTTTGATCGTCCACCGCCTAAAATGATCATCTTCGCTTGGTTCGCCATCTTTACCCGCTGCGACCAATGCTACAGCTTCGCGAAAGGTCTTCCCCTGCCTTGCCTGCGCATCAACTACGCGAAGGAAAAGCGAATAGTCCCGTTCCCGCAAAGTGACGTTTCGACTGGCCTTTACTCTGGCAATTCTAGCGCCCCTCATTGCCTTTGTTTCCGGCCGCTCTCTAAAAACGAGCTGGTAGGGTAACGTGGCTGATTCATCGCTGCGGAGTAACTGATTCAGGCACCAGAGCAAATCGATAGGCCGCTGAGCCCCAATCTGCTTAGCAATGCGCCTGAGAGCCCCAATGGCTTCTGTCGGTTCGCACTCAGCCTCACGAGCCTTTTTATAAAGGGCAAAGGCTTCCCGTATCGCCAGCCCGAAGTGGACTCCGGCCGCTGAGATTAAAGGATCGTCCAAGGCTCGCGAAAGTTCTATGATAACTTCGCCGTATGGGTCGCCTGGCTCATCAGGTTTGGCAGGATTGTCCGTCACAATGCCAAGGCCCCCAGAGCCTTAACGGCCGCATCACTGGCCAAATGGCCATAATGCCGTTCGATCATCTCAGCGCTAGTGCCTGAGATTTGCGCTATGGTGAGCAAGGGCAGGCCAGCCCGCACCAAGTCCGTAATGGTGCTGTGCCGCAGCGTGTATGCGGTCGCATCGCGCGGCAGCCCGGCGGCAGCCACAGCGGCTGCTATGGGCAGCTTCCAGCTATTCTTATCCCATGCCTTGCCATTCGATCGCATGAACAGCGATGCGGCCGGTAACTTGTCCTTGGCCTGTTCTGCTAGCAGTGCGGCGGCTTCTTGCGGCAACTGGATGCGTCGCGGCTTGCCAGTCTTGTCCTTGCCAACGGTGAGTTCCGATGTGCGCTTGTCAAAATCGCCAGCGGTGAGCGCAGCGAACGCCCCCGGCCGCAACGGCAACAGGCAGAGGCCGCGTACAAACGGTGCAGCCTCAGGGTTAATGTGCAGCAACAGCTTTCGCCGTTCGCCCCGGTCCAGATACAGGGTCCGCCGCCCGTTAGCGTTCTCGATCGACTTAAGCGGCTCTTGCCAAGCGGCTTCGCTGTTAGGTGCGCCCGGCGACAACACCTTGGCCAAGGCTGCCCTGAGAATTGCCATGTCACGATTGACGGTGGAAGGCGCGCGCTTGCGGTGCACTTGAGCGCCATCCTTGCGCCGCGTGACCAGCGCGGGCAGCGCTTCCAACCGTTCGCGCCATTCCCGGACATGCCGCCGCCGCAGCTTTGCCAGCTTCACCTTGGCGATGGGGTCGCCATAGACATATCGCTTGAAACGCTTTTCAGCCTCATTACGGGTTTTGGCATATTCACGGCATGCGTCGGCCACGGTTTCAATCTTGGCGCGCATTTCGCCCCCCGCTTCCACCAGATCGGCCAGCTTTTCCGCTTCCCGCTTGGCAGCCGCAAAACGTTCATTGCCTGCCAGCGCCCCAAAGTCGCCAAGGGCCTTCAGGCGATACGTCCCTGCATCCTCATCATACGCTCGCGCAATCCATGTCCCTGCCCCGCCGCGCTTGGACGGCCGGAACCCCAGGAAGCAACCCGCGCGCAGCCGCTGCCAATGCGGCTCGCGTTGCGCCTTAAGATCATTCCGTTCGCCAACCCGGCTGAGGTCTAGTTTTTTAGCGGGCTTTCGCTTGCTGCCTGTGCCGTCTGCCATGTCGATCGCCCCATTCTGGTTCGTACGGAATAAGTACGGAATACAGGATCGGATGGAATCGGACAAGACCGGATCAACAATGCCTTATTTACAGGGGTTTTATTGTCCAGCCGCATCCGGCTGCGGCGGGTAACCCTGCACTCCGAAGGCAGAGGCCACTGGTTCGAATCCAGTCGGGTGCACCATTTCTCCTGCGGCAGTGGGTTACTCCACCCCAGCATGGTCACCCCCACCAGCCCAGCAACGCGCCGATCACGGTTGCGCCGCCGATGGGGGCGACGATCATCAGCACAAGGTTGAAGGCGATCGCCTGGAGCAGCCGCTTTTCCTGATCGGCCTGCAGCCGCCGGGGCGGTGGCTCTGGCGCGCGGCGAGGCGGGTCGGGGGGCGGCCAGTCCGGATCGAAGCGAACGAACATGCCCCCTGCCCCTTACTGCTGCTGGCCGAGTTCACGGTTGAACCACAAGGCGGTCAGCGTCGCCAGCGCGCCGGAGAGCAGATAGGCGCCCGCGGCCAGCAGCCCGTATTGCGACGACAGCCACAGCGCCACCATCGGCGCAAAGCCCGCGCCGAACAGCCAGGCGAGATCGGCCGTCAGCGCCGAGCCG
This sequence comes from Sphingomonas sp. 35-24ZXX, assembly GCF_000786215.1. Taxonomy (GTDB): domain Bacteria; phylum Pseudomonadota; class Alphaproteobacteria; order Sphingomonadales; family Sphingomonadaceae; genus Blastomonas. The sequence continues at coordinate 102,073 of NZ_JROG01000009.1, read as the reverse complement.
GTATAGCGGTGCTTCAAGGGGAAGAAGGACGAGAGCGCGCCCGACGACTGGCCGAAGGCAAGGCCCAGCAGCACAAATCCGCCGAACATGAACACCGCCTCGCCCACGCTGCCGGCATCGAGCAGCTGCGGCGCAAAGCCGCTGAACGCCGCGATCGCGACCGCAGTGGCGGCCAGCACCGTGCGGCGGCCATAGGCATCGGCAAGGCGGCCCGACATCAGGATCGCCAGAACGCCCACAGCTGCAGCGCCCGCCTCGATCAGCAGGAAGCGCACCGGCGACTCCTCGGTGAACAGGAACACCCAGCTCAACGGATAGACGGTGACCATGTGGAACATCGCAAAGCTGGCCAGCGGCGCGAACGCGCCCAGCACGATCAGCCGCCATTCGCTGCGCACCGTCGCCAGCACCGGTTCTGGCTGGAGCGTCTGGCTTTCGAACAGGTCGGTATATTCGGGCGTCACCACGATTCGCAGCCGCGCGAACAGCGCGACGACATTGATCGCAAAGGCGACGAAAAACGGATAGCGCCAGCCCCAGGCGAGGAAATCCTCTGCCGGCAGCGCGGAAATGAGGAAGGCGAACAGCAGGCTGGCCACGATGAGCCCGAACGGCGCCCCCAGCTGCGGGATCATCGCGTACCAGCCGCGCTTTTCCTTGGGCGCATTCAGCGCGAGCAGCGAGGCCAGGCCATCCCATGAACCGCCCAGCGCCACGCCCTGACCCATGCGGAACAGCGCCAGCAGTAGCGCCGAGCCGATGCCGATCGTGGCGTGGCCGGGCAGGAACGCGATCGCTGCAGTCGATCCGCCGAGCAGGAACAAGGCGATGGTCAGTTTGGCACCGCGACCATAAGCGCGGTCAACCGCGGTAAAGATCGCGGTTCCCGCCGGGCGCGCGACAAAGGCGAGCGCGAAGATCGCGAACGACCAGAGCGTGCCGGTCAGGGGATCGAGATAGGGGAAGACCAGCTTGGGAAACACCAGCACCGAGGCGATGGCGTAGACAAAGAAGTCGAAGAATTCGGACGTGCGCCCGATGACGACGCCGATCGCGATCTCGCCCGGGGCGACCGGATGGCCATCGGCGTTGATCGCGCGCGCGTCGCGTTCAGCCTCGCTCGTCGGGACGGTGGTCGTCGCCATGGTCAGGTTCCTCAGGGTCAAGAGCGCACAAATATCTGCAGCTACCTTATGCCTCTTTGATCCAGATCATTGCATTGGACAAAATGTCCAATGTCCGCGCACCCGTCTCAGGCGTAATCGGCCAGTCATGCAAAGACTCCTGTCACGCGCGCGCCCTGGCCGCTGGATCGCCACCGTCTGCCTCTTGCCGCTGCTGAGCGGATGCAACATGGTCGTGCTCGACCCTGCGGGCGATGTCGCGCAGCAGCAGGGCAATCTCGTCATCGTCTCCACCCTGCTGATGCTGATCATCATCGTGCCGGTGATGGCGCTGACCGGATGGTTCGCGTGGAAGTATCGCGCCGCCAATACGCAGGCCACCTACAAGCCCGACTGGGACCATTCGACGCAGCTGGAATTGCTGATCTGGGCGGTGCCGCTGCTGATCATCATCTGCCTGGGCGCCGTGACCTGGGTCGGCACGCATCTGCTCGATCCCTATCGCCCGCTGGCGCGCACCGCGCCGGGCCAGCCGGTGGGCGCCGAGGTCAAGCCGCTCGAGGTTCAGGTGGTGGCGCTCGACTGGAAATGGCTGTTCATATACCCCGAACAGGGCGTGGCCACCGTCAATGAGCTGGCCGTGCCCGAGGGCCGACCCCTGCGGTTCCGCATTTCGTCGTCCTCGGTGATGAACAGCTTCTACGTGCCCGCGATGGCCGGGCAGATCTATGCGATGCCGGGCATGGAGACCAAGCTGCACGCGGTGTTCAACGAGACCGGCAATTACGAAGGCTTTTCCGCCAACTATTCGGGCGCGGGCTTTTCGAACATGCGCTTTGGCGTGCGCAGCATGACGGCAGAGGGCTTCGAGCGCTGGGCCGCCAAGGCGCGCAGCGCGCAGACGACGCTTGACCGAGCCGCTTATCTGAAGCTCGAGCGGCCGAGCGAAAAGGTGCCGGTGCGCCGTTTCGCCAGCGTCGAGACCGGGCTGTTCGACCGCATCGTCAACCTGTGCGCAGAGCCGGGCAAGATGTGCATGCACGATATGATGGCGATCGACGCGCGCGGCGGCATGGGCCGCGCCGGGCTCCACAACGTCCGCCAGCTTTCGTACGACAAGTTTGCTGCGCGCGGCACCGGCGACACCGCCAGCGACCGTTATATCGCCGAAAACTGCACCAATCCCGAACTGCTCGGCGCCAGCCTCGCCCGGATCGAAGATCGCGTGATCGACCTCGCCACGCTCACCGGAGCAGGCCTGGCCCGTCCCGGCGGACCCCGCTTCCGCACCAGCTCAAACACCCCCAAGCCGGCTGAACTGTCTCAGGCCGGCAACATGGACCCCGCATCATGACCGCGAACGCCGTCGTCTCCACCTCTGCTGCTGAACCCACGATGCTGCTGGGCAAGCTTTCCTGGAACTCGCTGCCGCACGACCCCATCGTGCTGACGACGATGATCGTCGTCATCATCGGCGGCGCGGGGCTGTTTGCGCTGGTGACCCGCTACAAATTGTGGGGCTATCTGTGGAAGGAGTGGTTCACCACCGTCGATCACAAGAAGATCGGCATCATGTACATGATCCTGGGGCTGGTCATGTTCCTGCGCGGATTTGCCGATGCGATCATGATGCGCTTGCAGCAGGTGATGGCGTTCGGCGGATCCGAGGGCTATCTCAATTCGCATCACTACGACCAGATCTTCACCGCGCATGGCGTGATCATGATCTTCTTCGTCGCGATGCCGTTCATCACCGGCCTGATGAACTATGTCGTGCCGCTGCAGATCGGCGCGCGCGACGTGTCGTTCCCGTTCCTCAACAATTTCAGCTTCTGGATGACCACCTCGGGCGCGGTGCTGACGATGGCGTCGCTGTTCGTCGGCGAGTTCGCCGCGACCGGATGGCTCGCCTACCCACCGCTTTCGGGCATCTCCTACAGTCCCAGCGTCGGGGTGGATTACTATATCTGGGCGCTGCAGATCGCGGGGGTGGGCACGACCTTGTCGGGCATCAACCTGATCGTCACGATCCTCAAGATGCGCGCGCCGGGCATGGGCCTGATGAAGATGCCGATCTTCACCTGGACGAGCCTGTGCGCCAACATCCTGATCGTCGCGTCCTTCCCGGTGCTCACCGCCGTGCTCGGCCTGCTGACGCTCGACCGCTATGTCGGCACCAACTTCTTCACCAACGACTTCGGCGGCTCGTCGATGATGTACGTCAACCTTATCTGGATCTGGGGCCACCCGGAGGTGTACATCCTTATCCTGCCCTTGTTCGGCGTGTTCAGCGAAGTGACCTCGACCTTCTCGGGCAAGAAGCTCTTCGGCTATACCTCGATGGTCTATGCGACCGTCGTGATCACGATCCTGAGCTATGTCGTGTGGCTGCACCACTTCTTCACCATGGGCTCGGGCGCGTCGGTCAACAGCTTCTTCGGCATCACCACGATGGTGATATCGATCCCGACGGGCGCCAAGCTCTTCAACTGGCTGTTCACGATGTACCGTGGCCGCATCCGCTATGAACTGCCGATGATGTGGACGGTGGCGTTCATGCTCACCTTCACCATCGGCGGGATGACCGGCGTGCTGCTCGCGGTGCCGCCTGCCGACTTCGTGCTGCACAACTCGCTGTTCCTGATCGCGCACTTCCACAACGTGATCATCGGCGGCGTGCTGTTCGGCATCTTCGCGGCGATCAACTACTGGTGGCCTAAGGCGTTCGGCTTCAAGCTCAACCAGTTCTGGGGCAAGGTCAGCTTCTGGTGCTGGGTCCCCGGCTTCTGGGTGGCGTTCGCACCGCTCTATGTGCTGGGCCTGATGGGCGTGACGCGCCGCATGCGGGTGTTCGATGACCCCAGCTTGCAGATCTGGTTCGCCATCGCTGCGGTGGGCGCGTTCATGATCGCTGCCGGGATCGCCGCCATGCTCATCCAGTTTGCCGTCAGCATCTGGAAGCGCGAGGAGCTGGCCGAGACGACGGGCGATCCGTGGAACGGCCGCACGCTCGAATGGGCGACCAGCTCTCCGCCTGCGGACTATAACTTCGCCTTCACCCCGCGCATTCACGCGCTGGACGCCTGGTACGACATGAAGGCGGCAGGCGTGGAACATCCCGCCGAAGGCTACAAGGACATCCACATGCCCTCGAACACCGGCGCAGGCATCATCCTGGCGGGCATCAGCACCGTGTGCGGCTTTGCCCTGGTGTGGCATATCTGGTGGCTGGCGGGCGCAAGCTTTGCCGCGCTGATCGCCACCGCGATCATCCACACCTTCAACTACAAGCGCGATTTCCACATCCCGGCAGCCGAGGTCGCCGCGACCGAAGCGAAGCGGGCGCGCCTGCTCGCCAGCGCAGGAGCCTGAGGCCATGAGCAGCGCCACCACCACCCTGCCCGCAGGCAGCGAAGCTCCGGTCTATTACGAGATCGACGAGCATCCGCATCCCGAGGGGCACAGCACGTTGCTGGGCTTCTGGATCTACCTGATGAGCGACTGCCTCATCTTCGCGATCCTGTTTGCCTGTTATGCCGTGCTCGGCGGCAATTTCGCCGCAGGGCCGGGGCCGAAGGACTTGTTCGACCTGAACCTGATCGCGCTCAACACCGCGATGCTCCTGTTCTCGTCGATCACCTATGGCTTTGCGATGATCGCGATGCAGAACAGGAACTTGCGCCACACGCAGATGTGGCTGGCGGTCACTGGCCTGTTTGGCGCGGCGTTCCTCGCGATCGAGCTGTACGAGTTTTCGCACCTGATACACATCGGCGCGACCCCGCAGCGCAGCGCCTTCCTCTCGGCCTTCTTCACTTTGGTCGGCACGCACGGGCTCCACGTCACGTTCGGTCTGATCTGGCTGGTGACATTGATCGTGCAGCTGGGTCGCCACGGGCTCAACCCCGCCAACCAGCGCCGCGTTGCATGCCTCAGCCTGTTCTGGCACTTTCTCGACGTGATCTGGATCGGCGTGTTCACCTTTGTCTATCTGATGGGAATGCTGTGATGAGCGCCAATACGCACGCCGAACAGGTCGAGCACGACAGCCACGGCATCGAGATTCCGCACGCCAGCTACCGCGATTATGCGACCGGCTTCGTCCTTTCGGTCATCCTGACCGCAATTCCGTTCGCGCTGGTGATGACCGGGGCGCTGTCGCCGGCGATGACGGCGGTGACGATCCTGCTCTTTGCGGTGGTGCAGATCGTGGTGCACATGGTCTATTTCCTGCACATGACCCCGAAGGCCGAAGGCGGCTGGTCGATCACTTCGCTGATCTTCACGATCATCGTCGTCGGCATCATGCTGTCGGGATCGCTCTGGGTGATGAGCCACCTCAACAGCAACATGATGCCGCAGGCGCATGAAGAGATGAGCCAGTTGCCGTGACAGTCCGCAGGCCAGCCACGCGTGTCGTGCTGGCCCTCAGCCTGGTGGCGCTGGCGCTGACCGGGATTGGCCTCAGCGTCTGGCAGGTGCAGCGGCGCGCGTGGAAGCATGCGCTGATCGAGGCGGTCGAAAGCCGCAGCACCGCAGCGCCGGTGTCCGCGCCCGGCACGGACAGCTGGCCGCGGATCACCGCCGAACGCGACGCCTATCGCCGGGTCGCCCTTACCGGTCGCTTCGCGCACGACCGCGAGGTGCTGGTGCAGGCGGTGACCGAACGCGGCGGCGGCTTTTGGGTGATGACGCCACTGGTGGGAGATCGCTTCACGGTCTTGGTCAACCGCGGCTTCGTGCCGCCCGATCGGCGTGCATCCTCCACCCGCGCGGCGGGCAATTCTGAAAGCACCGTCACCGTCACGGGCCTGCTGCGGATCAGCGAGCCGGGTGGTGGTTTCCTCCGCTCCAACGATCCCAGGGCCGACCGCTGGTATTCGCGTGATGTCGCTGCCATCGCCTCGGCGCGCGCCCTCACCCGCACCGCGCCCTATTTCATCGATGCCGATGCGACTGCCAACCCCGGCGGCTATCCTGTCGGCGGACTGACCGTCGTCCGCTTCTCGGACAATCACCTTGTCTATGCGCTCACCTGGGCAGCGCTCGCCATCGGCTGTGCCTGGGGCGCAATGATGGTATGGCGCAGGGCATGATCACCGCGCCCGCCCCCCAGGTCACCGATGCCGTGCGGCGCAACATGGCCTTGCTCATCCAGCTGCGCTGGCTGGCGGTGGGCGGACAGCTGTTCACCATCCTGCTGGTGCATGGGCCGATGGACATCCCGCTGCCGCTCGCCCCGCTGCTGCTCGCGATCGCGCTGCTCGTGTTCATCAACCTCGTCACGCTGTACATCCTGCGGCGGCACACGGCCGGGCTCGAATATGCGCTGTTCACCGCGCTGATGTTCGACATCGCGGCGCTGACCTGGCAGCTGCATTTCACCGGCGGGCTCGCCAACCCCTTTGCGGCGCTGTTCCTGCTGCAGGTGGTGATCGGCGCAATGGTGCTGCGCGCGGCGGCATCCTGGGCAATGGTCGCGGCCTCGCTGGGCGCGCTTGCGGTGCTGGCGATCGATCCCGTGCCGCTGACATTGCCGCCGCATCTGCAGGACGAGGAATTCAGCCTGTATCTGCAGGGCAGCTTCGTGTGCTTCGGGCTGATCGCGGTGCTGCTGGTGGCGTTCGTCACCCGGATCGCGCGAAACCTGCGCGAACGCGATGCCGCGCTCGCCGCGATCCGCCAGCGCGCCGCCGAAGAGGATCATATCGTGCGCATGGGCCTGCTCGCCTCGGGCGCGGCGCACGAGCTGGGCACGCCGCTCGCCACCTTGTCGGTGCTGGTCAACGATTTCCGCGCGATGCCCGAGCTGAAGGCGGTGACCGACCTGTCCGCCGACCTCGACGACATGCAGGCCGCGGTGCAGCGCTGCAAGACCATCGTCAGCGGCATTTTGATGTCTGCCGGCGAGGCGCGCGGCGAAGCGCCCGAACGCACGACGATGCGCGCGTTCCTCGGCGATATCGTTGATGAATGGCGCGTCGCGCGCGGGCTGACGACGCTCGATTATGTCGACCGCTTCGGCGCGGATATCGCCATCGTCTCCGACCCCGCGCTGCGCCAGGTGATCGGCAATGTCATCGACAATGCGGTCGATGTCTCGCCCGAATGGATCGGCATCCGCGCCGCACGTCAGGGCGATGCGCTCGAGCTGACCGTGACCGACCGGGGGCCCGGCTTTGCGCAGGAAATCCTCGATGGGCTCGGCCGGCCCTATCGCTCGACCAAGGGCAAGCCCGGCGGTGGCCTCGGCCTGTTCCTGCTCGTCAACGTGCTGCGCAAGCTGGGCGGAGAGGTGCGTGCGGGCAATCGCGAGCAGGGCGGGGCGGAGGTCACCATATATCTGCCGCTGGACGCCATCGCCTATCCCGCCGGAGACCGCTCATGACCACGCCGCCCAATCTGCCGCGCCATCTGCTCATCGTCGAGGATGACGAGACCTTCGCCCGCACCCTGCGGCGATCGTTCGAACGGCGCGGCTATGCCGTCTCGTCGGCACACAGCCATGACGGGCTGATCGCGCTGCTGGGCGAGGGGCTGGTGCCGACGCATGCGGTGATCGACCTCAAGCTGGCGGGCAGCGCTTCGGGCCTCACCTGCGTCCCTGCGGTGCGCGCCGCCGCGCCCGATGCGCGGATCGTGGTGCTGACCGGCTTTGCCAGCATCGCGACGGCCGTCGAGGCGATCAAGCTGGGGGCGGACCATTATCTCGCCAAACCGTCGAACACCGACGACATCGAAGCCGCCTTCGCGCGCACCGAAGGCGATGCCGCCACCGCGGTCGACACGCGCCAGTCGTCGATCAAGACCGTGGAATGGGAGCATATTCACCAGACCCTGGTCGATACCGACTTCAACGTCTCCGAAACTGCCCGCCGGCTGGGCATGCACCGCCGTACCTTGGCACGTAAGCTGGAGAAGCGGCAGGTGCGGTAACAATAGGGCCGGTCGGTCAATGTTCGCTTGCGGCGTTCTGAGCAAAAGTTGACTTCAACAGCGGCTGTCGAGGCAGAATGCCCGCTTAACGGGCTATTTACACGGGAATGGCATCTCTGATCCTATCGGAGGGGTGTCGATGGAAACCAGTTGGGCCAAATATCTGGTGGTCGGGGTAGTCGTCTTCATGGCGACGTCTGTTCTCGTCAGCCTGGGGAACAACACTCCGCCCGACAAGCGCGGCTGGCGTCACCTCAAGCCGGGTACGTTGTACCGTGTGGCCACGACAGGTGGCACGATCTTCACCGGCTTTCTCGCCTATATCTTGCTTTTTGTCGGGTCCAGCCGGCCCGATGGCGAAAGCCAGATGCAGATCCTGTTCTGGCTGATCATGGCCTTCGGCGTCGGCACGATGATCACCCTCGTCCAGTATCGCGGAGCGCAACGCATGGCGATGCGCTGGCGCGGCAAGACCCTGGCCTGGCACGGTCGGGATGGCAGCGAACACAGTCGCCACCTCAGCGATGCCGTGGGCCTGCGCCGGAGTTGGACGGGCTGGATCTATATTGTCTTCGACGATGGTCTGGAGGCGCGGATTGACCCCTATACCAACCACGCAGCGGCCTTGATCGAGACCGTGATCAAACTGCATTCCGACGGCGACGAAGAGACAATCGCGGACCTTACGCCCTGAGCTCCACCCAGGTCGGCGCGTGGTCGCTGGCCTTTTCGCGGCCACGGTGATCCTTGTCGACGCCGATGGCGGACAGGCGGTCGGCGGCCTGGGGGCTCAGCAGCAGGTGATCGATACGAAAGCCATGGTCGCGCTGCCAGGCACCGGCCTGATAGTCCCAATAGGTCCACACACCGCCCGAAGGGCACAGGGTCCCGATCGCGTCGGTCCAGCCATCGGCAAGGATGCGGCGATACGCGGCGCGGCTTTCGGGCTGCATCAGCGCGTCATTGGCCATCGCGCGTACCGAGTAGACATCGTTGTCGCGCGGGATGACGTTATAGTCGCCCGCGAGCACCGCAGGCACCTCTTGCGCCATGATCTCGGCCGCGCGCTTGCGCAGCCGATCCATCCAGCGCAATTTGTAGTCGAACTTGGGCCCCGGCTGCGGGTTGCCATTGGGCAGGTAAATGCACGCCACGCGCACTCCGTGGACATCGACCTCGAGATAGCGCGAGTGCTCGTCCTCGGGTTCGCCCTCCAGCCCGCGGCGCACCTCGACCGGCTGCGCATCGCGCGCCAGAATGGCGACGCCGTTGAAGCCCTTCTGCCCATGCCAGATCGCGCCATAGCCCAGCTTCTCGAACTCGGATGCCGGGAAGCCCTCGTCCTGCGTCTTGATCTCCTGCAGGCAGGCGATCGCAGGCCGGGTCTCGTCCAGCCATTCGAGCAGGCGCGGCAGGCGGGCCTTGATTCCGTTGATGTTGTAAGAGGCGATACGCAGCATGACCGCCTTCTTATCGGCGACGCGCACGCTTGCCCAGCGATTTAGCCCCTGTTCATTTCGCCCCGCCTAAGCCACCATCAACCGACAAATCTGGGGAGGACATCATGCAGCGTTCGTCACGGTTCTGGATGGGACTGGCGGCCACCAGCCTTCTTGCCCTCACCCCCGCGCTGGCGCAGGACGCCGCCGATCCCAACGCGCCGAGCACGCAGGGCAATGTCTCGGTCACCGTGTATAACGGCGGCACCTCGCTGGTGCAGGACATCCGCAGGCTCGCCATCGCCAGCGGCATCAGCCGGATCGAATTTCCCGATGTCTCCGCACAGATCCAGCCCGAGACGGTCAGCTTCGCTGCCGATGGCGCAACCATCGTCGAACAGAACTTCGATTATGATCTGCTCACCCCCGGCAAGCTGATGGAAAAGGCGGTCGGCGAGACGATTACCCTGGTGCGCACCAACCCGGCGACCGGCGCGGAAACCCGCGAGCGCGCCAAGGTGCTCTCGGTCAACCAGGGCGTGGTGGTGCAGATCGGCTCCCGCATCGAGGTGCTGCGCGACGACGGGCTGCCGGTGCGCGCGATCTTCGACAAGGTGCCCGACAATCTGCGCGCGCGCCCGACGCTGTCGATCACATTGGACAGCCAGCGCGCCGGCACGCGCGATGCATCGATCCGCTACCTCACCGGGGGCCTGGGCTGGTCCGCGGACTATGTCGCGCTGTTCGACGAGGCCAAGGGCAGCATCGACGTGCAGGGCTGGGTGACGCTGTCGAACAGCTCGGGCACCACCTATCGCAACGCCGACACCTTGCTCGTCGCGGGCAATCCGCAGGGGGCTTCGGGCTTTGGCGGAGGGCGTGGCAGGAATATCCGCAGCGCGGGGACCGAGACCGCCAACCGCGAGCGGCTGGGCGATTTCTATCTCTATCCCGTCGGCCGCACGACGATTGCCGACCGCCAGACCAAGCAGATCAATTTCCTCGACGTGCAAGGCGTGCCTGCCTCGCGCGCCTATGAATATCGCGTCGGCTGGCTGGCGAGCATCACCGAACCGCGCAGCGCCGATACCGTCGTCAAATTCAGTTCGAGCCAATCGGGCGGCCTGGGTGACGCATTGCCCGCAGGCAGCGTGCGCTTCTACCAGCGCGATCAACGCGGATCGCCGCAGTTCATCGGCGAAAACGCGATCGACCACACGCCGATGGGCAGCGCGCTCGCGCTCAAGACCGGCGAGGCGTTCGACGTCAAGGTCAAGACCACGGTGGTCGAGCGCAAGCGGCTGTCCGCGACCCGCTGGCAGACCAGCATGCGCTATGAGCTGACCAACGCGCGCGACGGCGCGGTGACGGTGGACCTGATGCAATCGGGGCTCGATTTCGGCTGGTCCGATACGCGGATTGCAGCCGAGAGCCTCAAGAGCGAACGGCGCAGCAGCAATGCGGTGGTGTGGGCGGTCCCGGTGCCTGCCAACGGCAGCGCAGAGGTCACCGCGACCTTTGAGACGCGGTATTGAGGGTGGGCGGATAAGGCCAGCAACGTGACCTACTCCCACCCTCCGTCTGTCCCGAGCGAAGTCGAGGGACGTGCGCGCTACCGGCTGCGTAAGGTCCCTCGACTTCGCTCGGGAACTCGGAATGGTGTGCTTGGCGCGTTTTTTCTGGCGCTCATTACCCTCTTCTCCCCCGCCCACGCCCAAACCCGCCCCGAGATCATCTCTGCAAAACCCGACTCGGTCGCGGTGACCATCTATCGCGATCCGGCGCGCGGCAATGGCGGCGGGTTCAATCTCGACTATCTCAACGGCTTTGCGGTGGTCACCGAAAAACGCACGATCAGCGTCCCCGCAGGCCCGGCCACGATCCGTTTTGCCGGCGTCGCCGAGGGCATGGTCGCGGTCTCCGCCGTGATCCGGGGCTTGCCCGGCGGGATCATCGAGCAGAACCGCGACAAGAAACTGCTCTCGCCCGGGTCGCTGGTCGATGGCACGCTGGGCAACCGGGTGACGCTGCGCCGCACCGATCCTGCGACCGGCGAGCAGGTCGAGCAGCAGGCGGTGATCCGCAGCGGATCGCAAGGCGCGCTGGTGGTGCAGACGAACGGCGGTATCGAGGCGCTGCAATGTTCGGGCCTGCCCGAAAAGGTGATCTATCAGGACCTGCCCGGCGGACTGTTCGCAACCCCGGTGCTGTCGGTCGATACCGTCTCGCCTGAGGCTGCGACCGCTGAGGTCACGCTGACCTATCTCGCCGCCGGATTCGACTGGAACGCCGATTATGTCGTGAAACTGGGCGCGGACGGCAAGAGCCTCGACCTGTTCTCGTGGCTGACGCTCGCCAATGGCAATGCCGAGAGTTTCGCCGAGGCCGAACTGCTGGTGATCGCGGGCACGCTCAACATCCGCCGACCGATGCAGCAGATCGCCGACAAACCCCAGGCGACGCCACTCTATATCCAGTGCTGGCCGCGCGGCAGCACTGCCCGTGGCATTTTCGAACCGCCACCACCTCCGCCGCCACCGCCGCCCCCGGCATTTGCGCCAGCCATGCGCGCACGCACAGGTGCGGTACGCGGCGAAGCCGCCGAAGCGATCATGGTCACTGCGTCGCGCAATGTGGAGGCCGAGCTCGAGGCTCTGGGTGATCTCAAGCTCTACCGCGTTCCCTTCCGCTCCACGGTGGCAGCCAAGGGACAGAAGCAGGTCAAGCTGCTGTCCAAGGCCGATGTGCCCGCGCGGATGGTCTATCGCGGCAATGCAGGCGGCTATGGCGAAGAACCGGGGCCGCTGGAAATCGAAGTCCGCATGGACAACAAGACCGCGACCGGGCTCGGCCTGCCGCTACCATCGGGACGGATTTCGGTGTTCGATGGCTCCGCCGATAATGGCCTGCTGATCGGCCAGGGACGGATGCGCGATTATGCCGTGGGGCAGGAGGTGAAGTTCACCATCGGCCAGAGCGACGCGGTGCAACTGGCCTCAAAGCACACGCTGGTGGCATCGAAAGGCGGATGGGATGGCTATGCGCTCAAGCTGACCAACGCCAATCCCGAACCCGTCACCGCAGAGATCGATCTGGCGGCAGTCGCGGATAGCGACCTGCGCAAGGCCAGTGGCCGCACGATTCGCAAGGATGGCAAGCATGTCTGGCGGGTCGAGATACCGGCCAACGACAGCGTGACGCTCACTTACGAATCGCGGAGCAAATACCGCTGAGCGCCGGTTGGCGCGCCAGCACGCGCTTATTTGGGTGCCAGCACCATCAGCATCTGGCGGCCTTCCATGCGGGGATAGGCTTCGACCTTGGCGATTTCCTTGACGTCTTCCTGCACCCGCTGGAGCAGGGCCATGCCCAGCTGCTGATGCGACAATTCGCGGCCGCGGAAGCGCAACGTCATCTTGACCTTGTCGCCTTCGTCGATGAACGCGTGAACCTTCTTCATCTTGACCATATAGTCATGGTCGTCGATGTTCGGACGCATCTTGATCTCCTTGATCTCCTGCGTCTTCTGGTTCTTGCGCGCGGCGTTGGCCTTTTTCTGGGCCTCGTACTTGTACTTGCCGACGTCGAGGAACTTGGCCACCGGCGGCTCGGCGTTGGGGGAGACCTCGACAAGGTCCAGCCCGACGGCGGCAGCCCGTTCTATTGCATCTGCGGTACGCAATACGCCAAGATTTTCGCCATTCTCATCGATCACCCGAACCTGGGGTGACTGGATGAACTGATTGAAGCGCGGGCCGGATTTGGGTGGCAGAACAAGGCCGCGACGGGGGGCTGGCGGACGTATAGCGAATTCTCCTGATGTTTCTTCGAGCGCGCGATATAGGCGAAGTTGCTGAATAGATAAAGGCTTTGCTGCATCGCGCGTGCCGCAAAGGTCGCACAAGGGCCGCGCAGCGTTGCATTCGCGCAACGTTTGGGCCGGTTTGCGCCGCTGGTTGCACCAGCGGACCGCCTTCCCATATCGGTGGGATCTGCCGCAACGAAGGATTTCCGCCATGAGCGCACCTGCCGAACCCATCCGTATCGAGCACGAAACGACCGGTCACGGCGGGCGATTCGTCTATCGCGCCGAGGGCAGCGAGGCCGAGCTGACCTATGCCCATGCCCCTGCGGTCGGGGATGCAGCCCGGGTCAGCGCGGACCACACCTATGTTCCCGATTCGATGCGCGGCCAGGGCATCGCCGCGCAATTGACCAATGCGCTGATCGAAACCGCGCGGCGCGACGGCTGGAAGGTGATCCCGCGCTGCAGCTATGTCGTCGCCGCGTTCCAGCGCCATCCCGACTGGAGCGACGTTCTGGCGAATTGAGCCGGAGCACCGCCACCGCTTCGTTGCCGTTTGGGACTCGACGCGACGCCGATGGATTGGCAACAGCAGGGCAAAACCCCTGGTTGAAGGCCGATCATGACCGACCCGCTGCATATCCTCAGCCTGTCCTGCCCCGATCAGCCGGGCATCGTCAGCCGTGTTACCGGGCTGCTGTTTGCCGCAGGCGGCAACATCCGCGAGGCCGCGCAGTTCGAGGATCAGGAAACGGGGCGCTTCTTCATGCGCGTGGTCTTTTCGCTGCCCGAGCTCCGGGCGGACGATCTGTCGGCGCGCTTTGCGACATTGGCCGACGACTATGCGATGCAATGGTCGGTGCGCCGCGCAGATGTGCCGCGCAAGGTCCTGATCCTGGTTTCGAAGTTCGATCATTGCCTCGCCGACCTGCTCTATCGCTGGCGGATCGGCGAGCTGCCGATGGATGTGGTGGGCATCGTTTCAAACCATCCGGCCGAAGCCTTTGCCGGGCTCGACATGGCCGGAGTGCCCTTCCATTACCTGCCCGTCACCCGCGACACCAAGCCGCAGCAGGAAGCGCAGATCAAGGCGGTGGTCGAGCAGACCGGCGCCGAGCTGGTGGTGCTGGCGCGCTACATGCAGATCCTGTCGGATGACCTCGCGCGCTTCCTCACCGGGCGCTGCATCAACATCCACCACAGCTTTCTGCCCGGCTTCAAGGGGGCCAAGCCCTATCATCAGGCGCATGCGCGCGGGGTGAAGATGATCGGCGCGACGGCGCATTACGTGACCGCCGATCTCGACGAAGGCCCGATCATCGCGCAGGATGTCGAGCAGATCACCCATGCCGACTCGCCCGACACGCTGGTGCGCAAGGGGCGCGACATCGAACGGCGCGTACTGGCGCGCGCGGTGCGACATCACCTCGCCGACAGGGTGCTGCTCAACGGATCGAAAACGGTGGTGTTCACCGATTGAACCGTCCGGCAGGCTGACCGTATCGTTCGGGACAGGAGATTGCCGATGAAGAAATTGCTGGTGCTGTACGGATCCTACCGGTCGGACCGGGCGGGTATCCGGCTCGCCGATTATTGCGTGCGGCGCTTTGCCGAACGCGGCGTCGAGGCCGAGCTGATCGATGCCAAGGCGGTCGGCCTGCCGATGCTCGACCGGATGTACAAGGAACATGCCCCCGGAACCGCGCCCGAAGCGATGCAGGCGCTGGCCGACAAGATCAAGGCGGCAGATGCATTCCTGTTCGTCGCGGGCGAATATAACTGGGGCGTCCAGCCGGGCCTCAAGAATCTGACCGATCATTTTCTGGAGGAATGGTTCTGGCGCCCTGCAGCACTCGCCACCTACTCCGCCGGGCGCTTTGCCGGGGTGCGGGCCGGCCAGGCCTGGCACCCCACGTTGTCCGAAATGGGCATGGTGGTGATCCCCAGCATGCTTTCGGTCGGCCAGATCTCCAAGGCGCTCGATGAAAACGGCATGCCGACCGGCTCTGACGGCGAGTCGCTGGACAGGAACTTCGGGCGCTTTGCCGACGAGTTGAGTTGGTGGGCAGATGCCGCCGAGGCGCAGAAGGCCAGGGTCAAACCCCCTTATTGAGGGGGTGGCGAAATGGTGCTGCTGGGGAGGATTGAACTCCCGACCTCAGCCTTACCAAGGATGCGCTCTACCACTGAGCTACAGCAGCACACCATTTCGCTGGCCTGCAAATGCGGGGTCGCCGTGGCTGCCCGCTCGCAAGGCCTGCGCCTATGCGCAGGTGCCGATGGTTTGTCAACCCTCGCGAGCCTTGCCAAATCCGCCTTTGCGGCGATATGCAGCCGCGACCATGGTACAGCCCTCCACCCCGCCCCGGCCCAGCGCCGCAGAAGAGCGCAAGGCGCGCCTGGCCGCCAATCTGCGCGCCAATCTGAAACGTCGCAAGGCGCAGGCACGGGCGCAGGATGCGGGTAGCGAATCGCAGAGCGGCGATGCCGAGGACGATCAGCCTCTCGCGTAGAATTGCAGGTGCACCAGCCGTCCGTTGTCCGCATGGGTGCCGAATCCGTCCGCCGAATTGTGGAACAGCCAGGGGCTGAACAGGATCAGGCGGTTGAACCGCATCGGCACGCGCATCACCCGCTCCCAGCGCGCCGGCAGCAGCGTGTCGCGGTTGACCACATCCTCGACCAGGGCGTTGACGTCCGCATAGCCGCTCTGCGCCAGCGCCAGCGGGTCGCTGGTCACCTTCTCCAGCCCGGTGCGCTTGTGGCGGAAGAAATCGGTGCCGCCGCGCGCATCCTCGTCGCGGCTGAGATACAAGATGCCCGAATAGAAGCACGGGTCGATGTGCACACCGCTCACCCCGCGATCCCCCTTCAATGTCAGGCGGCAATGGCCATGCGTCGTACCCGGCTGCTGGACGACCGGTACGCCGATGATCCGCGCCACCGATTCCTCGAGGCCCGAGATGGCGAGCGGCGCGGTCGACAGCGTGCCGGGATAGTTGCCCTTGCGGGTCGCCGGGTCATAGCCGAGGCCCAACGCTGCAGCGCGCGCGGCATGCGGATCGGCCAGAAAATCATCGATGATGAGCAGCGAGGGTAACATGGCGGCGGGCGTAGCCGCTGATGCGCCTCTGCGAAAGACCGGGCAGTTGCATGGGCCGCAGGGGACGCTAGACAGACTTATGCCCCACCCCCGGACATTTCGATGCGCATCCTGATCGCCGGCGCCGGTATCGCGGGCCTTGCCGCCGCGCTCGCGCTGGCGCGCAAGGGCCATGAAGTTCAGCTCATCGAACAGGCCGCAGCGCTGGAAGAGGTGGGCGCAGGGCTGCAGCTGGGGCCTAATGCGATGCGGGTGCTCGACGCGTTGGGCGTCGGCGGTGCGGTGGCCGCAGCGGGCCAGGTCCCCGCAGCGATCACGATGCGCGACGGGCGCAGCGCGCGCGAAATCCTCAAGATCCCGCTGGGCGATGCGGCGCGCCGCCGCTGGGGCGCCGCCTATATGACCGCGCACCGCGCCGATCTGGTCGCGATCCTCGCCGATGCGCTGAAGCGCGCACAGCCCGGCAGCCTGCGCACCGGGGTGATGCTGACGACCCTCGACAACCGGCCCGATCGCGTGGCGGTCACCACGCAAACGGGCGAGACACTGGCAGCGGATCTGCTGATCGGGGCAGACGGCATCCGTTCGGTGGTCCGCCGCCAGCTTTTCGGCGAGGATGCCGCGCGCTTTACCGGCCATGTTGCCTGGCGCGCGCTGATCCGGGTCGACAAGGCCGACCCTGTCGCGCCGCCTGCGGGGGTCGGCGCCTGGATCGGCCCGCGTCGCCACGCGGTGACCTATCGCATCCGGCCTGATCTGGTGAACCTGGTTGCGGTCACCGAACAGGCCGACTGGCGCGAGGAAGGCTGGAACCTTCCCGGCGACATCGACCGCTTGCGCGCCGAATTTGCCGGCTGGGGCACGATCAGCCGGTTGCTCGATCGGGTCGAAGCACCGCTGCGCTGGGGCCTGCACGATCGCAAACCGATGCGCGCCTGGCATCGGGACCGCACCGTGCTGATCGGCGATGCCTGCCACCCGATGCTGCCGTTTCTGGCGCAAGGCGCGGCGATGGGGATCGAGGATGGCTTTGCGCTGGCGCAATTGCTGCCCCCCGATGGCGCCGATGCCGAACCGGCGCTCACCCGCTTCTTTGCGCTGCGCCAGCCGCGCACCGCGCGCGTGCAGGCGATGGCGCGGTCGAACGGGGTGGATTTTCACGAGGGCAATCCGCTCGCCAATCTGGCGATGCGTCTGCCGCTGGGCCGCGCGGCGGCCGTGCGGCCCGATGCCGTGCTGGCGCGCTGGGACTGGCTCTATGGCGGTGGGCCCTTGGCCAGCGCCAGCGGCAAACTTGCCTAGCGCGGCGCTTTACCGCATAAGCGCGGGGCTTTCCGGCATCGGGCCGGCAAACGGGATACAGCATGGCCGATCAACCGATCATTTTCGTTCTCAACGGTCCCAACCTCAACCTTCTGGGCCTGCGCGAACCGGAGATCTACGGGTCGGACACGCTCGACGATATCGCAGCTTCGCTGGAAGACCGCGGCCAGGCCCTGGGTCTGGACATCGACATGCGCCAGTCGAACCACGAGGGCCATCTGATCGACTGGCTGCACGAAGCGCAGGCGAGCGGCGCACAGGCGGTGCTGCTCAACGCCGGGGCCTATACCCACACATCGGTGGCGCTGTACGACGCGATCCGGTCGATCACCACGCCGGTGATCGAGGTGCACCTGTCCAACCCGCACGCGCGCGAGGACTTCCGGCACCTGTCCTGGGTCGGCCGGGCGGCCAAGGGCACGATCTGCGGCTTTGGCGCAGCATCTTATCTATTGGCGCTGGAGGCAGCGGCGCTGCTATGAGGTCCGGACACCTGATCGTGACGGCACCACCGCATGACCAGGACCGGGATTGAAATCAAACGTGGGAGCCGCCAAAGAGCGGCCCCCGAAAAAACAGCAAGGGCGCAGGACACATGGCATCAACAAGCAGCAAAAGCGGCAATGCAAAACAGGGAGGCGGCATGAATATCGACAGCAAACTGGTGCGTGAATTGGCAGAACTGCTGGGCGAAACGGGTTTGAGCGAAATCGAGGTGGAAGACGGTGATCGCAAGATCCGCGTTGCGCGCACGATCAGCGCCGCACCGGTCGCAACCGTTGCCGTACCCTCCGCGCCCGCACCGGTCGCTGCCGCTGCCCCCGCAGCCCCTGCCGCTGCCGCTGTGCCGGCCGAACCCGCTGGCCCGTCGATGGCCAATGCGGTCAAGTCGCCGATGGTCGGCACCACCTATCTTGCGCCCGAGCCCGGCGCTGCGCCTTTCGTCAGCGTGGGTGCTGCGGTCAAGATCGGCGATCCGCTGCTGATCATCGAGGCCATGAAGGTGATGAACCCGATCACCGCCGAGCGCGCCGGCAAGGTCACCGCGATCCTGGTGGAAGACGGGCAGCCGGTCGAATTCGACCAGCCGCTGGTCATCATCGAGTAAGCACCCCATGGCCATCAAGAAAATCCTGATCGCCAATCGCGGCGAAATCGCGCTGCGCATCCATCGTGCGGCGCACGAAATGGGCATCAAGACGGTGGCGGTGCACTCCACCGCCGATGCCGATGCGATGCATGTGCGGCTCGCGGACGAGGCGATCTGCATCGGCCCGCCCCCTGCCGGGCAGAGCTATCTCAACATCGCCAACATCATTTCGGCAGCCGAGATCAGCCAGGCGGACGCGATCCACCCCGGCTATGGCTTCCTGTCGGAAAACGCCAAGTTCGCCGAGATCGTCGAGGCGCACAAGATCATCTGGATCGGCCCCAAGCCC
The DNA here is from genome assembly GCF_000786215.1 of Sphingomonas sp. 35-24ZXX. Lineage (GTDB taxonomy): Bacteria > Pseudomonadota > Alphaproteobacteria > Sphingomonadales > Sphingomonadaceae > Blastomonas. The sequence goes on along the minus strand of NZ_JROG01000009.1, from coordinate 82,904 downwards.
GAGCATATCCGCACGATGGGCGACAAGGTCGAGGCCAAGAAGACCGCCGGCGCGCTGGGCATGCCGCTGGTCCCCGGCTCCGATGGCGCGATCAAGGACATCCATGAGGCCAAGATCATCGCGGCGTCGATCGGCTATCCGGTGCTGATCAAGGCGGCATCGGGCGGCGGCGGGCGCGGCATGAAGGTCGTACCCTCCGAAGACCAGCTCGAATCGCTGATGCAGCGGGCGGGCAGCGAGGCCAAGTCGGCGTTCGGCGACGACACCGTCTATATGGAAAAGTACCTCGGCAACCCGCGCCATATCGAGTTCCAGGTGTTCGGCGACGGCAAGGGCAACGCGATCCATCTGGGTGAACGCGACTGTTCGCTGCAGCGCCGCCATCAGAAGGTGCTCGAAGAGGCCCCCTCGCCCGTCATCACCGCCGAAGAACGCGAGCGCATGGGCGGCGTCGTCACCAAGGCGATGGCCGACATGGGCTATCGCGGCGCGGGCACCATCGAATTCCTGTGGGAAAACGGCGAGTTCTACTTCATCGAGATGAACACCCGGCTGCAGGTCGAGCATCCGGTGACCGAGGCGATCACCGGGGTCGATCTGGTGCGCGAGCAGATCCGTATCGCCGAAGGCCATCCGCTGTCGGTCAAGCAGGACGAGATCGAGTTTCGCGGCCATGCCATCGAATGCCGCATCAATGCCGAAGATCCGCGCACCTTCGCGCCTTCGCCCGGCCTGGTCAGCTATTATCACCCGCCCGGCGGCATGCATGTGCGCGTCGATAGCGGGTTGTATGCCGGCTATCGCATCCCGCCCTATTACGACAGCATGATCGCCAAGGTGATCGTCTATGGCCGCACGCGTCAGGGCTGCATCATGCGGCTGAAGCGCGCGCTCGAGGAGTTCGTGGTGCAGGGCGTGAAGACCACGATCCCGTTGCATCAGGAGCTGCTCAACCAGCCCGATTTCCTGTCGGGCGACTATACCATCAAGTGGCTGGAGCAATGGCTGGCCGAACTGGAAGCGCAGGAAAAGGCGTGAGCGCAAAGGCTTATGCTGCACTGCACAAATTCTGATTGAAACCCCGCGCGGTCTTGTTCATATTGCAGGTATGGATATGAACAAGACCGTGCTTGAGGCCATTGCCCTGCGCAAATGCCTTGAAGCGACCTACAATCGCACCCGCATCCGGCTCGCGCCGCACATTCTCTACACCCGGCACGACCAGCTGTATCTCGACGGCGTGACGCTGGAGCGCGATGGCAAGCCGCCGCGCGAGATCAAGGTCGGCGCCTTCAAGCTGGACGGACTGGTCGATGTCGCGCTGACCGACCGCACGTTCGATCCGCAGCCGGTGTTCAATCCCGACGAGGAACGCTACCAGGGCAAGACGCTGTTCGCGGTCGAAATGGCCTGACCGTTACTGCTTGGCGACGCTCAGCGAGGCATCGTCGATCGTGAGGCTGAGGCGGCGCGGATCGCGCTGCAGTTCGATCAGGAACACGTGCGGCCCGCTCCCGGCAAGGATCGCATCCATCGCCCGTTCGAGCGGGATCTGCACCTTGGGAATGCGCGTGCAATCGCACGAAATCTCGACCAGATTCTTGCCCGTTCGCACCACGGTGATCGTCACGCCCGATTTGGACGAACCTCGCGCGTCGGAGATGATGTCGCCCTCATAGGTTCCGGCGACCATATCGGCGAGGTCTGGCTTGCGTTCGGGCGGCGCAGCCAGCGCCGCTGACGCAGGCACCAGGATCGCCAGCAACAGGCCGATGGCCCAACGATGCAAGACGCGCATACCTTTTCCCCTTCTGCTACCGAAGACCCCTTCTAACCCCGACCCGTCGCGGCGGATTGGACATTTGCGTCAGCGCAGCGCCGCGACCCGCTCGACCTCGGCCATCACGCGAAGCACATTGCCGCTCCAGATCTTCTCGACATCGGCCGGCGACAGCCCGCGCGCGAGCAGCGCCTGGGTGATCCTAGGGATCTGGCTGATCTGGTTGAGGCCGATCACGCCGCCGCCGCCATCCCAGTCCGCGCCAATGCCGACATGGTCGACGCCCAAGAGATCGATGCAATAGAACACCGCCTGCATGTAGCGATCGAAGTCGGTGCCCGATCGCGGCTCGGCGGCATTGGCCTCGGCCCATTGTTTCATCAGCGCCGCCCGTTCCGACGGTGGCAGGCTGGCGGCCGTTTCCATCTGCTCCCGCAGCGCATCGACGGTGGGGCGCGGGCGATCCGGCGAGAGGAACAGGCTGTTGACCTGGATCACCCCGCCCCTGGCCGCCAGCGCCTTCAACCGCGCGTCATCCAGATTGCGCGGATGGTCGTGCAGCGCCTTGGGCCCGGAGTGCGACAGGATGATCGGCGCGGCGGACAATGCGAGCATCTGGTCGAAGCTGCTGTCGGCCGCGTGGCTGGCATCGATGATGATGCCCAGCCGGTTGGCCTCCTGCACCCAGGCCCTGCCAAGGTCGCTCAGGCCGCCATGGACCGCCTCGCCATTGGTTGAATCGGCCAGCTGGTTGGTGCCATTGTGCACCGGCCCCGCCATGCGCAGGCCAAGCTGATAGAAGGCTTCCAGATTGGTGATGTCGGTGCCCAGCGGATAGCTGTTCTCCATCGAGACATAGACGATCCGCTGGCCGGCCGCCGCGATCTTCGCCGCATCCGATGCCTTGGTCGCCAGCGCGAAGCTTTGCGGATTGGCGGCGACGAAATCGTGGATCTGGTGCAGGCGCTTGAGCGCGTGCGCGAGCGCGGCGGCATAGCCGCGCGCGTCATTGGGCCCCTGGTCGGTATAGATCACCCAGAAGCCGCCATCGAGCCCGCCCTCGATCATCCGCGGCAGATCGACCTGGGTGGTATCGTGCAGCACATCGTGCCGGTCGGTGATCTTCCAGCCGGGCTGGTCGAGATTGGCCGGGCTGTCGAGATGCGTGTCGAGCGTCAGGATGCCGGCATGCACCTGCGCTGCATCGGGCGCGTTCTGCGCGGCCAGCGGACTGGCGAGGCAGGCAAGGCACGCCGTTGCCAGCAGGGAAAGATGTCGCACTGTTGTAAACCCCCTTCAGTCGGCCAGGGCCGCCGCGCGCTTGCGCCAGTCTGCCGCGAGTTGCGGCAGCTCCGCCAGCGCGCGCACCGCCTCCGGCTCTGCCTTGTATTGTCCGCCGACCAGCAGCCGGAAAACCCGGTCCACCGTCCAGGCCGCTGGTCCCGCTTCCACCAGCCGCATCACATCGCCCGCCTGCACCATCCCTGGCTCGAGCACCCGATAATAAAAGCCGCACCGCCCGGTCCGCACGATCTCTGCCATCACCGATTGCTTGCCCGATACACCGAACCGATGGTCCAGCTTCCAGCAGGGCTGCCGCCCCTTGGTCAGTTCGACCAGAGCCTCGCCCAGCCTGAAACGGTCGCCGATGCGCAGATCGCTTTCGACCAGCCCGCGTGTCGAGAGGTTCTCGCCGAAGGCCCCCGGCTTCTGCAGCAATTTGTGCGAGTCCAGCCGCTGCTGCCAATAGGCATAATGATCGAAGGGATAATGATGGATCGCCATGTCCGGACCGCCATGATGGACGGGATCTGCGACCTGATCGCCTTCCAGCCCGAGCTCGCCGAGCATCACCGGTCCTGTGACCGGCTGGCGCGCAATGGCGCTCATCGTGCCGTCCTCACGAAAGGGGCGGGGCTTGCCGGTGAGCAGCGCCATGATGCGGACTGCGTGCGAAGTCATGCAACGCACACGCTAATCTTGCGCAGCAAATCGCGCAACGCAATTCATTGCCGGAATTCACACGGCTTTACATAGCTGAACGCCAGGTCAATCGATCGGTTAAGCTGCGGGTCAGGCGGCGACGGCTAAACCGTGCCATCTACACTGTCCTGTGCCGCGTGGTTGCCGACACGATTGCCCAGGCCATCATCGAAAGGTCGATCATGGTCATGTCACCAACCTCTCCTGCGCCTCCCTCCTCGGTTCGCACCGAATACGCTCGTCCGCTGGGCCACCGACTGCAGGGCAAGTTCCACCGGATGCCGCTGATCCTCGCCTCGATTGCCGTCGCCAGCCTGTTGTGGCCGCTGGCCATCGCTGACGCTGCCGTGCTGGTGTCGCCCGCCGAGCAGGCCATCGCGATGCCCAGCGGGATCGAACCGGCGGCGCAGCAGCGTGAAGGGCGGCGCGGTGGCGGCGAATTTCGCGGCAACCGTGGCGGCGGAGGTGGCGGCCGCGAGTTTCGCGGACAGAATCGCAGCAACATCGGCACCGCCCGCATCGATACCCCGCGCGAGTTCCGCCAGGAACGCCGTGGAGACCGTCAGGACTTCCGCCAGGAACGGCGCGGCGACGTGCAGGGTTTTCGTCAGGAGCGGCGGGCCGACCAGCGCGATTTTCGCCAGGAACGCCGGGCAGATCGTCAGGATTTCCGCCAGGGTGAAGTAACCCGGCCCGAGCTCCGCGCCGACCGGCGTGACGACCGTCAGGATTTCCGCCAGGACCGGCGCGGCGACGAGCGCGCCTTCCGCCAGGACCGGCGCGGCGATGTGCGCGATTTCCGGGCCGACCGGCGCGACGATCGGCGGAATTACCGCGACAACCGGCGCGGTTGGGACGGGCGCGGCTATACCGGTCGCGGCTGGGACAATCGCGGACGGGACGGGCGCGGCTGGGATGGCCGGGGCTGGGACAATCGCGGCCGCGACTGGAACCGCGGCTGGCGCAACGACCGGCGTTACGACTGGTACGGCTATCGCAATCAGAACCGCAGTTTCTACCGCGTCGGGCGCTATTACCCGCCGGTGCGCGGCTGGAACTATCGCCGTCTCGGCATCGGGTTCACGCTGGGTGCGCCGTTCTTTGCCAGCAGCTTCTGGATCAACGACCCCTGGGCCTATCGCCTGCCGCCCGCCTACGGCCAGTATCGCTGGGTGCGCTATTACGGCGATGTCCTGCTGGTCGACATCTACACCGGCCAGGTGGTCGACGTGATCAACGATTTCTTCTGGTAACAGCGCGACCTCAAGACCCGCCGGAGCGATCCGGCGGGTCTTTTGCCGACCGGGTGGCGCATGCTTGACAGGCCTTGCCCGCGCAGCGCAACCAGTGGGTGATGATCACCGACTTTCTTCATCGCAGGCAGCTGGCGCAGATCGGGCGCGACGTGGGGGCACGGCTCGATGCGCATCCGCGCGTGCAGCAGATCGCGTTTGACGACGTCACGGTGCCGATGCAGGTCTATTGCTATCAGGATTTCATGTCGCGATCGGAATGCGCAGAGCTGATCCGCGCGATCGATGCGGACGCGGTGCCATCCGAGCTCTATCGCAGCGGCAAGGGGGACGAGAGCGAATTTCGCACCAGCTACAGCTGCAATCTCGACCGCTGGGATCCGGACGTGCTGCGCATCGACGATCGCATCTGTGCGCTGACCGGGCTCGATCCGCGCCATGGCGAAACACTGCAGGGCCAGCGCTATGCCGTGGGTCAGCAGTTCAAGCCGCACCATGACTTCTTCCACACCGACCAGCCCTATTGGCCCAAGGAGCGCAAGGCGGGCGGTCAGCGCAGTTGGACGGCGATGGTCTTTCTCAACGAGCCGGAAGGCGGCGGCGAGACCGAATTTCCGCAGCTGTCGTTCAAGATGATGCCGCGCACCGGAATGCTGCTGATCTGGAACAACATGATGCCCGACGGGCGCCCCAACCTGCATCTGCTGCACAGCGGAAACCCGGTCACCCGTGGGACCAAGTACATCATCACCAAATGGTTTCGGCGCGGCTTCTGGCTATAGCGGCGCCCTGCCTTCGCGCCGGGCACGACGGCAGGGCGCAGCATTCGTATCAGTCGTTATAGGCGAGCATCGTCACCCGGGCGACCTTGTAGCCTCGCTGGCGCATTTCCTTGACATAGTCCTTGTCCGCGTCGGCCAGCTCGACCTCATATTCCTCCCAGGCATCGGCGCGGTCCTCGCGATCGGTCGCGCGCTTGAGATCGCTGGTCAGCTCCTTCTCCGCCTCGTTGATATCGGCGACATAATTGTACCAGGACTGGTTCAGAACGCCCTGCACGGGCTCGGCGCGGACCACCGGCGCGGTCTCACCCTGCAGGGCCGGTGTCGCGTGGACGGGGAAAGCCGGGACTGCCAGCGGCAGGGTGGAGGCCAAAACAGTACGGATCAGCTTGGTCATCATGGATCTCCTTCATTGCTCCCTTCTGCGTCAACGCGCGGGGTGACATATCGGAAGGGGGCCATGATTCTGCTGGCCGCCGCAGAGGGGCGCTCCACCCTGTCGGAGGCCCCGGCGTCAGAAATTTGCAGGCCGGGTGCCATTTTTCATGAATTTTTGTGAACAAAAATCTTCATCTGGCGTTCACGCATAGCTTTGACCACTTTTCATCGGGTCCAGCACGTCTATATTGGCCTATGCTTCCAGGCGAGTGTCGCCGAGCAAAAGGAGAGTTCATGTCCAGATTGAATGCACTGCGCTTCACCGGCGCGTTTGCCGGTCTCGCGCTGCTGGCCGCCTGCTCGGGTGGCAGCGAAACGCCCAAGGCTGAAGAAGAAGCCGCCGCACCGGCCGCTGACGCCACCGCCGAAACCCCCGCCGCGACCCCGGCTGCTGCCGAAGCCCCGGCTGCCGACAACACCGACACGCTCGACGGCAAGAAGCTTGCCGATGTCACCGGCAATGCCGCCGAAGGCGAGAAGGTCTTCGTGCAGTGCAAGACCTGCCACGTGAAGGAAGCTGGCCAGAACCGTGTTGGCCCTTCGCTCGCCGGCATCGTCGGCCGTGCCGCAGGCACCGTCGAAGGCTTCAACTATTCGGCTGCCAACAAGAACAGCGGCATCACCTGGACGCCGGAAAAGCTGTTCCAGTATCTGGAAAAGCCCGCCCGCGTCGTGCCCGGCACCAAGATGGTGTTCGCTGGCCTGCCCGATGCGCAGAAGCGCGCGGACGTCATCGCCTATCTGCAGCAGCCCTGATCCCAGCGATCAAAGGCATCTGCCGAAACAAAAAGGCCGTCCCTCGCGGGGCGGCCTTTTTTTGTGCTCGGTCCTGACGGATATCAAAACAGCCGGACCTTCTTTCGTCACCCCCACAAAAGCGGGGATCCCGCTCCCCTGCACCCTCGGCGCCAAAGCGGGATTCCCGCCTTCGCGGGAATGACGATAAGGATAGCCTGCCGGATCAGGCGGCGATTGCGCGCCGCGCCAGTTCGCACTGCGACCAGATGTCGCTCAGCGCGTGGATCAGCTTGTCGATATCGCCATCGCTGTGCACCGGCGACGGCGTGATGCGCAACCGTTCGGTACCCTTGGGCACGGTGGGATAGTTGATCGGCTGCACGTAGATGCCGTGATTCTCCAGCAGCCAGTCGCTGATCCGCTTGCACTTGTGCGGATCGCCCACCATCACCGGGATGATATGGCTGGGGTTGTCGAGATGGGTGATCCCCATCAGGTCGAGCCGGCGACGAACCTTCTCGACGCGGTCCTGGTGGCGGGCGCGCTCCATCTGGCTGGACTTGAGATGACGCAGGCTGGCGGTGGCACCGGCGGCGAGCGCCGGCGGCAACGCGGTGGTGAAGATGAAGCCGCTGGCAAAGCTGCGCACGAAATCGCACAACGCTGCAGAGGCTGCGATATAGCCGCCCATCACGCCGATCGCCTTGCCGAGCGTGCCTTCGATCACCGTGATCCGGTCCATCAGCCCTTCGCGTTCGGCAATGCCGCCGCCGCGCGGGCCATAAAGGCCGACCGCATGGACTTCGTCGATATAGCTCATCGCGCCGTGCTTTTCGCACACGTCGAGAATCTCGGCGATCGGGGCGATGTCGCCATCCATCGAATAGACGCTCTCGAACGCGACCAGCTTGGGCCGCCCCGGGGCCACGCCGGCGAGCAGCCGATCGAGGTCTTCGGGGTCGTTGTGCTTGAACTTCAGGCATTCGGCGCGGCTGTGGCGGATGCCCTCGATCATCGAGGCATGGTTGCCCGCATCGGACAGGACCACGCAATTGGGCAGCTTGGCCGCCAGCGTGCCCAAAGCCGCCCAGTTCGAGACATAGCCCGAGGTGAACAGCAGGGCCGCTTCCTTGCCGTGCAGATCGGCCAGTTCAGCCTCGAGCAGAACGTGATGGTGGTTGGTGCCCGAAATGTTGCGGGTGCCGCCTGCGCCTGCGCCGCACTGATCGAGCGTGTCGTGCATCGCCTTCAGCACATCGGGATGCTGGCCCATGCCCAGATAGTCATTGGAGCACCAGACGGTGACCTCGTCGGTCCCCTCTTCGGTGTAGCGCGTGGCGTGCGGAAAGCGGCCGCGATGGCGTTCCAGTTCTGCGAAGATGCGATAGCGACCCTCATCGCGGATCGTATCGATTTCGCTCTGGAAAAAGCCCTCATAATCCATAACCACTCTCCTTCTTCTATCCTTGACGGCCACTGGGCAGGGCCCAGCGCCACAGCGCGCCGTCTCGGAACGGCAACGCCAGAAACAGATGCTCCAGCGAACCCAGCGCTGCGAGCGTGAACACCAGGGTCGCGCTGACCGCAGCGAAGCTGTCATCGGGCGCCGCGAGCGCGCGTGCGCCCAGCCACACCGACAGCGCTGCAAGCGCGGCCAGGCTGAAGGCCAGCGCGCCATGCAGGCGGCGCGGGCCGAAATAGGTTTTCAGATATTCCAGATGCCCGGGCATGATCTCGTCGCTCATGTTCGGCACACCGACAAACAGGTTGAGCTTGGCCGAAAGGCGCAGCGCGAACAGCAGGCTGAAGATCACCGCGCCGGTGGGATTGGCGCTGGCCCAGGTCAGCGACACCAGCATGACCATCACGCCGGCGATCGCGATCTCGTGATAGATCAAGGTTGCCGCAGCATCGGAAAACCGCCGCCAGCCGCGCGCCAGCGGATCGCTCACGATACGGCGGGGGCCGGCGACAATGCCGGTCAGGAAGGTCAGTTCGAGCCATCCCCAGATCACCAGCGCCGCGCCAAAGCTGATATAGGCATCCATGATCGTCGGGCCGGCCGCATCCGGGCCATGCGCCGCATAGACGATGACGCACAGGCAGATGCCTGCTGCAAAGCCCGCCCATGAAATGCTGCGGGCAAAGGTATCCTTGCCGCGATTGGCAAGCCAGGCGACCATGCCGGTGCTGCCGAACCAGGCAAGCAGCACCACCAATGCGGGCAGGAGATGGCCGTGCAGGCTCATGCGCTTACCAGGCCGGCTGCAGGCGGATGACCGAAGGCAGCGCATTGGGCTTGCCGGGCATGAAATACATCCGTGCAAAGGCGGTGCCTGCGCCGATCATGCCACCAGCGCGCTGGACGAGTCCTCCCAGGCCGCCCCTGGCCTTGCCCGCCGCGATCCGATCCGATGCCAGGCGCAGCTTTTCCATCTGCAAACGCAGCGCCGGATTGTCGGTATCGATCTCCACGGGGAAGACCTGGCGGCTGATCGCGGTGCAGATGTCGAACACCTCATAATCATAGTCGGTCGGCTTCACGCCCAGTGCCGCATGGAAGACCGGCCGACTGTGGTCACGCACATACATGGTGGCATAGACCGAAAGGATGAAGAACTTGATCCAGTAGCGGTTCATGCCCTTGAGCAGCTTGGGGTCGGCATGCAGCAGCATCGCAAAGGCCTCGCCATGGCGGAACTCGTCGTTGCACCACTGCTCGAACCAGTTGAAGATCGGGTGGAAGCGGTTTTCGGGGTGCCGCGCCAGGTGCCGGAAGATCGCGATATAGCGCGCATAGCCGATCTTCTCGGACAGATAGACCGCATAGAAAATGAACTTCGGCTTGAAGAAGGTGTACTTCTTGGTCTTGGTGAGGAAGCTGAGGTCAATGCCGATACCGGCGTCCTTGAGCACTTCGTTGATGAACCCGGCGTGGCGGCTTTCGTCACGCGCCAGCAGCTTGAACAGCTTCTTCACATCGGGGTTCTTGGTCCGCCGGGCGATTTCGGCATACAGGATGCAGCCGGAAAACTCGGACGTCAGCGAGCTGACGAGGAAATCGATGAACTCGCGGCGCAGCGCAGGCTCGAGCGATTCGATCACGCCATCGAACGATTCGCTGCGGCGGAAATGCGCCTTGTTGGGGTCGCCTTCCATATCGGCCATCAGCTGATCCCATTCGGCGCGCACCAGGCTGACATCGATCGCGTCGAGCGCATCGAAATCGGTGGTGTAGAAGCGCGGGCTCAGCACCGTCTCCTGCGTCGCCAGCTCCATGGTATCAGGAACATCCGCCAGCAATGGTGCCGGTTGGATCTTTGCCTGCATGTTCATCACACCACTCCCGTTGTCATCTGAACAGCGATCACCACCGGCTGGTGGTGAAGCTTACCTCGTATAGTTCCTTGAGCTCACCCATCGCGGTGAGCTTGGTCCATGCGCGCAGCAATGGACCTGCAGGATGGACCGTTGCCATGCGCTGGATCAAAACTGACTCGCCAAATCCGACAATGATCGGGTCACCATGCACGCGCACCTTGTCGCCCGGCTGGATCGCGACATCGCCTTCCAGTTCGACATGCGCATGGAAATGCGCCTCGCTCTGTTCCACCGCGATCCGGCACGGCGTGTCGAACGAGGGCTCGCGCAACAGGCTGATCATCTCAGCAGCCCCTCGAAGGTGCCGCGGTTGGTGGGTCCGAAGGCGCCAAGTTCGACCACCCGGTTGGTGGCGGTGTCGGTCAGCGACAGCGATCCGTCGGTCCAGTGGTTGAGCTCGTAGGGCGCATCCATCGGGATCGACCGCATATGCCGGTCGCGCCCCATGCCGCGCAGCACGCCGCGGATGAAACCGCTGCCCTGCTCGCCGAACACATGCACGGTATCGCCGGTCAGCGCGTCGCTGACGACCACGGTGCCCTTGGCGCCATCGGCAAAGCGCAGCACGCGCGATTTGACCGCAGTCGCCGCTTCAGCCGTCCGGATGTCGCTCGCGGAGGGCGACGGGGCGATCAGGCCGACCTGCGTCGCACTGGTCAGCGCCAGCGTGAACAGCACCACTCCGCATGCCATCACCAGCGCGCCCTTCGGCACGGTGTTCTCGTGGCTGTGGCCGTGGCCGTTGTGGCTGGCGGCGTGGCTGGCGGCGCTGTGCTGGACGCTGGTCATGCGATTGCTCCTTGAAGGCCGGTCGGCATGCTTTCGGCCTGGCTGCCATTGTGGGTGGCAGTGTGGCTGGTCGGCACGTCCTGCGCCCGGTCGACCGGCGCAATGGCGGCCACCGCACGGGCCAGCCGCTCGCCGACGACGGCAGCATCGGGCAGCGCGCGCAGCATCGGCTCGGGACGGCTGAGCTTCCAGGGCCGGGCATGCGGCCAGAGCACCATATAGCCAAGGTTGTGCTTGCCGATCAGCTGCAGGGCGAGGTCGCCTTCGACAGGGCCCAGCGGACGCAGATTGGCACCACCGATCTTGGCGAGCGGCAGGTTGATGCACATGTTGAGGGCAACCCCCACACGCAGCACGACGCGGCGGTTGGTCAGCGTATAGACCGTGGTGCGCGCGACGGCCCAGGCATAGAGCATCAGCAAACCGATGCCCAATGCCCCGGCAATCATCGTGGCGATGACGCCGCTGGTGCTGCCGTTGTAGATCGCCAGGACCACCAGGGCGGCGAAATACAGGCCGACGATGCGGGTGAAGAACGCGCTGCGCGCCAACAGACGCCAGTCGGGCGATCCCTGCCAGAGCAACGCTTCGCCCTCCGGCAGCTCGCCGGGGAGGCCCCGGACGGGTTCGTCGTCATATTCCGTGATCATATCAGCGGCTCCTGCCGGGCCCGGTTGGCGTAGAGATAGCCGCCACCGAAATATCCGGAGATCTTGTCTTCTTCATAGCGGCTGATCTGGCCGGGCGTTTCGACCTGCGGGCAACCGCTGAACTGCGCGGCGTTGATCGCATCCACGACGATCTGGCGCGCTGACTTGCGGACCTTGGCCATCATCATCGGGGCCAGTGCGTGCACGCCTTCGGCCGTGACGACCTCAAGATAGCGCACCTGGTGCTCCGAGCGGTCGACCCAGATTTCGCTGACCGTGCCGGCCACCGCGCCATCGGCGCCGATCACCGTCATGCCGCGCGGATCAGCGTCGCCGCGAGCGATCGAGAAGCTGGGCTCCAGCGCCATGGGAACGATGCGGTTGTTGCCGAAGGCATCGATGTCGGGCAGGCGGCTGCGCTCGGCATAAGCCGACGGGCCGATGCAGTCTGCCAGCGGGTTGCCGGTGGGGATATAGGGATCGCCTGCACCCGGGCCAGCCTTGCGCGCGGCGATGTTGAACGGCTCCTTGCCGATCGTCGGCGTATAGACCGTGCCGCGACCGAAGGGCAGCTTGAACGACTTGGGGCTGGCGTGCAGCAGCGGGCCGCCCATGCCGAGCGAGCGTCCGGTCAGCTCGTCTTCCAGCGGGAAGCCCTCTCGCCGGTCCTCTCGCCTCAGATAATAGATCAGGCCGATGAAAAAGAGCACGAACGCCCAAAAAGCGATCGATGCGACATCGATGTTGCCCACGATATTGCCGTTAAACATGGCGCTTACCTCTCTTCTTCAAAACTCTCATGTCGGAAATTCGGTGAGGCCGAACCGCGCTTGCGACGCGGTGGCATCCACCGGCTGGCCCCCGACAAGCGGACCCAGCACAATCATGGTAACCAGCAGCAGGATGATCTCGATCAGATAGACGGTGCCATAGCCCGTCGCGCGATAGGCCAGGGTGTGGCCGATCTGGTCTGCCAGCGCGAGCGCGGAGACCCCGTCGCGGATCAGCCCGCCCGCCAGAATGGCAAGGCCGCTGGCGCTCGCCTGAACCGCGCCCCAGGCGCCCAGCGCCAGGCCCGATCCCTTGTGCTGGCCGCTGCCGGCAATCGCCATGATCGCGCTCAGCGTTCCCACCGAAAACAGGCCCGATCCGATGCCGATGGTCAGCGATCCGGCAAAGACCAGCGCGCTAGTATCCAGCGGCACCGCAAACAGCAGCATCGCGAACGCCGCCATGCCGACGACCGCGCCAAAGCCTGCGAGCCGCAGCGGATCGCTGCCCGCGCTCAGACGGCGGGAGGCATAGGCAAAGCTCAGCAGCATGCCGAAGGCCCACAGCCCGGTGAGGATGGTGGTCGAACCCACCGACATGCCCAGGATCTCGCCGCCGAACGGCTCGAGCAGCACGTCCTGCATGCTGAACGCCGCGGTGCCGCAGCCGATCGCGAGCAGCAGCCGGGCATTGCGCGCTTCTGCGGTGAATTCGCGCCACACGACCGAGAATTTCGGGGTCGGACGGTCGGGCCGGGTGGTGGACGGCGCGCGCGCCTCCTGCTTCCACAGCGCGATGATGTTGAGCGCCATGGTGAACATCGCCGCGCCCTGGACGATCGCGACCAGCCGGGTGGCGGAAAAATCGGCGAGCAAGGATCCCATCACGAACGCTGCCATCATCATGCCGACCAGCAGCATCACGAACATCAGCGCGACGACACGCGGGCGGGTATCTTCAGGCGCCAGATCGGTCGCCAGCGCCAGCCCTGCGGTTTGCGTGGTGTGCATGCCCAGCCCGGTGAGCAGGAAGGCGAGCGCGCCCGCGATCAGCCCGACGGTGAAGGTGTCGCCCCGCGAAAGCAGCAGCAGCGCGAACGGCATGATCGCAAGGCCCCCGAACTGCAGCAGCGATCCGAACCAGATATAGGGGACGCGCCGCCAGCCGAGCATCGACTTGTGGTTGTCCGACTTGTGGCCGATCAGCGCGCGGAAAGGCGCGACCAGCAGCGGAATGGCGATCATCAGCGCGACCAGCCATGCCGGCGTGCCGAGCTCGACGATCATCACGCGGTTGAGCGTTCCGTTGAGCAACACCGTCGCCACGCCCACCGTGACCTGGAACAGCGACAGCCGCAGCAGGCGGCCCATCGGCAGCTCCGCACTCGCCGCATCGGCGAACGGCAGAAACTGCGTTCCAAGTCCGGCGAAGAACCGGGTCGAGGCGCCCTGAAGGCTCATCCGCGCGCAACCAGCATCGCGTGGCTGGTGTAGAACCCGCTGACAATGCGTTCGCTCGCGGCGATGCCATGGCTGGGGAGACGCTGGGCAAGCAGTCTCGTCAGCTTCGCTTCGGCCACCGGCACGATCGCAGGAGCGCGATCTGACTTGGGAAAGAGTTTCCCGGTGGCATGCATCGCCGCGAGCAGAGGTGTCCGCGGTGCGAAAGTGAAGGCGATCGACGGGGACCGCGCACCCAGCGCGGTCAGCACATCGACGATATCGCCGGTTTCATAGTGGATCAGCGAGTCCATCGCGACGACATGGTCGAACTGACCCAGCGCCGGATCGAGCATGTCGCCCACCCGCCAGTCGATATCGAGCCCCGAAGGCGCACGGTCGCGTGCCACCTCGACAAGGCCACCCGAAATGTCGATCGCGGTGACATGCGCGCCCAGCTGTGCTGCGGCAACGGCCAGCGCGCCGGTACCACAGCCCGCGTCCAGAATGCGCTTGCCCTTGAGATCATAAGGCAGCCAGTCGAGCAGCATCGCCCGCATCCGGTCGCGACCGGCGCGCACCGTGGCGCGAATGCCGCTGACCTTGGCATCCGAGGTCAGGTCGACCCAATTCTGCCGCGCGGTGCGATCGAAATAATCCTCGAGCCGCCCGCGATAGGCGTCATAGGTGGTGCGGGGCGCCTGGCTCGCCATCATTCGAAGCCTAAGAATTCGAAGATGTCGCGATCCTTCATCGGCATCGCATCGAGCGCGTCGGTGCCCTTCCACAAGGTGGCGGCCAGACGCATGTATTCGAGCTTCACCGCCTCGATCTCGGGGGTCGAATCCATTTCGAAGATGGTGCACTTCTTCAACCGGCTGCGACGGATCGCATCCAGATCGGGGAAATGCGCCAGCCGCTTGAGGCCGGTGGCTTCGTTGAAGCGGTCGATTTCGTCGGTGGCGGCAGACCGGTTGGCGATGACGCCGGCCATGCGGACCTCGTAGTTCTTCGACTTCGCCTTGATGGCGGCCACGATGCGGTTCATCGCGAAGATGCTGTCGAAATCATTGGCGGCAACGACCACCGCGCGCTCGGCATGCTGCAAGGGGGCTGCAAAGCCGCCGCACACCACGTCGCCCAGCACGTCGAAGATGACGACGTCGGTTTCCTCGAGCAAATGGTGCTGCTTGAGCAGCTTGACCGTCTGGCCGACGACATAGCCGCCGCAGCCGGTGCCCGCGGGCGGGCCGCCGGCTTCGACGCACATCACGCCGTTGAAGCCCTGGAACATGTAATCTTCTGGCCGCAGCTCTTCATGGTGGAAATCCACCGTCTCGAGCACGTCGATCACCGTTGGCATCAGCTTCTTGGTCAGCGTGAAGGTGCTGTCGTGCTTGGGATCGCAGCCGATCTGCAGCACGCGCTTGCCCATCAGCGACAGCGCGGCGGACAGATTGGAGGAGGTCGTCGACTTGCCGATGCCGCCCTTGCCATAGACGGCAAAGACCTTGGCACCGGTGATCTCGTCGCGCGGGTCGAGCGCGACCTGGGTGCTGCCTTCGCCGAAGCTCGGTGGCGCGCTGCCGTGGTCCAAAAGGCTCATATCAATACTCTCCCGTCATTCTGCTGCGATCAGGCCTTCCAGCCTGTCTTCGATATCGTCCGCAGCCGCGCGGAGCGCCGCCAGGGTTGCGGCATCCGGTTCCCAAAGCCGGCGGTCGCATGCTTCCAAAAGGCGTTCGGCCACACGGGCCGATGCCTTGGGGTTCAGCGTAGCCAACCGTGCGCGCATTGCGTCGTCGAGCACGTAGGTTTCGCTGATCTGCTGATAGACCCAGGGGGCGACCTGGCCGGTGGTGGCCGACCAGCCCATCGTCGTGGTGACATGGCCCTCGATCTGGCGCACGCCCTCGAAGCCATGCTTGAGCATGCCTTCATACCATTTCGGGTTGAGCATGCGGGTGCGCGTCTCGCGGTCGATCTGCTCGGACAGGGTGCGCACCTTGGCGGCACCTTCGGTCGCATCGACGATATAGACCGGCGCCGCCTTGCCGCCGCGCGCCTTGGTGACCGAGCGGCTGACCCCGCCCAATGCATCGACATATTGGTCGATATCGGTGACGCCGAGCTCGACCGAGTCGAGGTTCTGGTAGGTGAAATCGACCGAGGCGAGCGCGGATTCGAGCAGCTCGCGCTGCTTCATCGGCGCACCGTTGCGGCCATAGGCATAGCCCTTGTGCGTTTCGAACGCTTCGGCCAGCTCGTCGGGATCGGCCCAGGTTCCGCCGTCGATCATCATGTTGACCTGCGCGCCATAGGCGCCTTCGGCATTCGAGAACACGCGCAGTGCGGCGGTTTCCATGTCGCAATCCATCTTGGCAGCGTGGGCCAGCGAATGCTTACGGATGAAGTTGAGCGTTTCGGGTTCGTCGGCGGTCGAGGCCAGCCAGGCAGCTTCGGCAATCATCCGGGTCTGCAGCGGCAGGAGGTCGCGGAAAACGCCCGACAGGGTGGCGACGACATCGATTCGCGGACGACCAAGCTCTGCCAGCGGGATCAGCTCGGCTCCGGCCAGCCTGCCATAGGTGTCGAAGCGCGGACGCGCGCCCATCAGGTGCAGGGCCTGGGCGACCTGAGTGCCCTCGCTCTTGAGATTGTCGGTGCCCCACAGCACCATCGCAATGCTTTCGGGCACCGGCTCGCCTGCCTCGACGTGCCGGGCGAGCAGTGCCTCGGCCTGCACCGCGCCGGTGGCGCAGGCAAAGGCGCTGGGAATACGGAACGGATCGAAACCATGGGTATTGCGGCCCGTGGGCAGCACGTCGGAATTGTGCAGGATGTCGCCGCCGGGTGCGGGGCGAACATAACCGCCATCAAGCGCATGGATCAGCGCGCCAAGCTCGTCATTGGCCGACAGCTTGGCGTCGAGCTCCGCCCGGGTCGCGCCATTGTCGGCCGCGGCGAGCGCATCGAGAAACGCCTCGCGCTCGTCGCCTGCGAGCTGGTTGCCCAGCACGTGCAGACCGAACGGGATGAGCGCACGTTCGAGCTCGTACAGATTGCCCGCCAGCGCCGAAATATCGGCGGCGTCGATATCGAGCGCGGCGGCGGCATCGCGGATCATGACCTCGAGCGCGGCACGCTCGACACCTTCGCCCGCCAGCGCGCGCCAACGTTCGACCAGCGCCTTGAGGTCCGAAAAGCCCTTGTAGAGCCCGGCTTCGGCCAGCGGCGGGGTGAGATACGACACGATCGTCGCACCCGACCGGCGCTTGGCGATGATCGCTTCGGACGGATTGTTGGCAGCGTAAAGATAGAAATTGGGGATGGCACCCAGCAGCCGGTCAGGCCAGCAATCGCCCGAAAGGCCAGCCTGCTTGCCCGGCATGAACTCGAGCGCGCCGTGCGTGCCGAAGTGCAGCAGCGCATCGGCGCGGAAGTCTTCGCGGATCCAGCGATAGAAGGCGGCAAAGGCGTGGGTCGGGGCGAAATCGCCATCGAACAGCAGCCGCATAGGATCGCCCTCATAGCCGAAGCTGGGCTGGACGCCGACGAAGACATTGCCGAACTGCTTGCCGAGCACATGGATCGACCAGCCATCGCTCTGCAGCTTGCCCGGAGCCGGGCCCCACTGCTTTTCGATCGCGCGCAGATGCGGCTCGCCAGTGACATGATCGTCGGTCGAGATGCGCACCGCGACATTGGCATCGGAGCCGAAGCGTTCCGAATTGCCCTTGAGGATCGCATCGCGCAGGCCGTCCACCGTGGCGGGCGGCGAGCAGTCATAGCCCTCGGCCGCCAGCCGATGCAGCGTCGCGTTCAGCGATTCGAACACCGCAAGATGCGCCGCGCTGCCGGTGGCGCCGGCATTGGGCGGGAAGTTGAACAGGATGATCGCCAGCTTGCGCTTGGCGCGCTGCGACCGGCGCAGCATGACCAGCCGGTCGACCTTGGTGGCGAGGGCTTCGGCGCGCTCGGGGCAGCTCTGCATCGCGCGCATCGCATCGGGCGCGGTGAACAGGCAGTGACGCGCACAGCCCTCGCATGGTTCGCCAGCGCCATTGGAGCGGCCACCGAAGACATGCGGAATGACCGCGCCATCGAGCTCGGGAATCGCGACCATCATCGTCGCTTCCAGCGGCAGCAGCCCCTGGTGGCGCGAACCCCATTGCTCCAGGCTCTGGAACTCGATCGGGTGCGCGGCGATATAGGGCAGGTCCATGCCTGCCAGCGTTTCTTCCGCCGCCGCTGCATCGTTATAGGCAGGGCCGCCGACCAGCGAGAAACCGGTGAGGTTGACCACCGCATCGACCACCGGCTGGCCGTCGCGCACGAGGAACCTGGCGATCGCCGGGCGCGCATCGAGGCCGCTGGCAAAGGTCGGGATGACGTTGAGTCCACGCGCTTCGAGCGCGGCGATCATGCCGTCATAATGGCCGGCATCCTTGCCCAGCAGATACGAACGCAGCAGCAGCACGCCGACCGTGCCGGTGGCAGCGGGGTTGCGCGGCAGTTCGCTGGCATCCTCGGTCATGCGCTCGGCCAGCGCGGGGTGATACAGGCCCAGCTCTGGATATTCGCGCGGCGGCTGCGCCGGGGTCGTTCCCTTCAGCGCGGCGCGCTCGCCCGAGGCATAGCGGTCGATCAGCCCGCGGATCATCGAGACGACATTGTCGTCGCTGCCCGCCAGCCAGTATTGCAGCGTCAGGAAATAATGCCGCACGTCCTGCGCGGTGCCGGGGATGAACTTGAGGATCTTGGGCAGCCGGCGCAGCATCTTCATCTGCCCCGCACCCGAATTGCCGCCGGGCTTGGGCGATCCACGCAGCTTCTTGAGCAGCGCCAGCGGTCCGCGCGCCGGCGCATCCATCCGGTAGCCACCCATGCGGGTCAGCTTGACGACGTCGCCGGCCGACATCAGCCCCAGCATCGCATCGCACTGTTCGCGCCGCGCTTCGAGCGCGGGCAGGATGGCGCGGACATGGTCTTCAAGGAACAGCATCGTGGCGATGACGATATCGGCGCGCGCGATGTCGGCGCGGGCAGCATCGATGGTGCCGGGGTCACGGCCCCAGTCGGCCGCCGCATGGAAGCCGATCGACAGGCCGGGCAGATCCTTGACCAGCAGGGCTTCGGCGCGGTCGACCGCACCCGACAGGTGGTTGTCGAGCGTGATGAAGACCACGCGGAGCGGGGCGCTGCGGCCCCGGGCGGGCTGGGAGGGGGCTTTAGCGGGCATAATGCGCCTTCGCATCGTAGAGCGTATCGAGGGATATCGATGCGAGACCGCGCTCTTCGGCATAGCGTTCGGTGTTCCGCCGGGCCTTGCCGCGCACGAAAAAGGGAATTTTCTTCAGCTCGGTTTCGGCCTCGGCGGTCCAGCGGACCAGTTCGAGAACATCGCTGCCCTGTGCCGCGCTGTCTGGCGCGATAGGGTCCAGCCCAACCGCCATTTCGGGCTCTGCGACCGGTTCGGCAGCAGGGCTCGCCGGTGCATGCGCCGTCTTGCTGCCGTGCGACAGGTGGCTTGCGCCTGCCCCGTCATGAAATTCGAAATCGTCGCGGAACATGGTGAGCAGATGCTCTTCCAGCCCCATGACCAGCGGGTGGACCCAGCTGTCGAACAGCACGTTGGCGCCTTCGAAGCCCATTTGCGGGCTGTGCCGGGCGGGGAAATCCTGCACGTGCACCGGCGCAGAGATCACCGCGCAGGGGATCGACAGCCGCTTGGCGATATGGCGTTCCATCTGCGTGCCCAGCACCAGTTCGGGATGGGCCGCAGCGATCGCATCCTCGACCTCGAGATGATCGTCGGTGATCAGCGGCTCGACGCCATGCTCGGCGGCGGCGGCGCGCAGGTCGCGGGCGAATTCACGATTGTAGCAGCCCAGACCGCAGACCACGAAGCCCAGCTCGTCGCGCGCAACCCGGGCAGCGGCAATGGCATGCGTCGCATCGCCGAAGATGAAGACGCGCTTGCCGGTCAGATAGGTCGAATCGACCGAACGGCTCCACCATGGCATCCGCGCTTCGGCGATGTTCAGCGCCGGCGCAGGATCGACCTTGGCCAGGGTTGCGACCTCACGGATGAAGTCGATCGTGGCGTTGTGGCCGATGGGAATCGTCTTGGTGAACGGCTGCTGGAAGTTCCTTTCCAGCCAGCGCGCGGCGGTATCGGCGATTTCCGGATAGAGGACGATGTTGAAATCCGCCTCTCCGATCCGGGCTATGTCTGCCGCGCTGGCCCCCATCGGCGCGGTAACGTTAATCTCTATGCCGAGCGCAGCCAGAATCTTCGCGATCTCGACGATATCGTCGCGATGGCGAAAACCCAGTGCGCTCGGCCCAAGCAGGTTCGCTTTGGGACGCGGAGAACCTGCCTGGCACGGTACGGGGCGGGAGGAATCCCCGACCGCGAGAGTCCTGACAATCTGGTAGAAAGTCTCCGAAGCTCCCCAGTTCTCCTTGCGGGAGTAGCTGGGCAGCTCCAATGGAATGACGGGAATATCCAGACGCATCGCCTGCGCCATTCCGGCGGGGTCGTCCTGGATGAGTTCGGCGGTGCACGAGGCCCCGACCAATAATGCAGCGGGATTGAACCGCGCCACCGCATCGCGCGCGGCAGACTGGAACAGCTCGGCGGTATCCTTGCCCAGATCGCGCGCCTGGAAGGTGGTGTAGGTGACCGGCGGGCGCTTGCCGCGCCGCTCGATCATCGTGAACAGAAGATCCGCATAGGTATCGCCCTGTGGCGCGTGCAGCAGATAGTGCACATCGGTCATGCCGGTCGCGACCCGCATTGCCCCGATGTGAGGGGGCCCTTCATAGGTCCAGACCGACAGCTGCATCGTCCTATACCCTCAACACATCGCGGCGACGGATCGGCCGGGCAAAAAGCTCCGCCAGATCGCCTGCCTGATCGAAACCATGGATCGGCGAGAACACCAGTTCGATCGCCCATTTCGTCGTGAAGCCTTCGGCCTCCAGCGGGTTGGCAAGACCCAGGCCGCAAACGGTGATGTCGGGCTTCGAGGCGCGCACGCGGTCGAGCTGCCTGTCGACATCCTGGCCTTCGCTGATCACCGTCGAAGAGGGCAGCTGCGCCAGCTCCAGCGCCATGTGCTGGCGGTGCAGATAGGGCGTGCCGATCTCGATCGGGACCATGCCGAGTTCGGTGTGCAGGAAGCGCGCCAGCGGCAGTTCGAGCTGCGAATCAGGCAGGAAGAAGATGCTCTTGCCTTCCAGCTGCGCCCGGCTGTGCTCGAGCGCGCGCTTGGCGCGCTCGCGGCCCGGCGCGACCGTCGCGCGGAAATGCATTTCATCGATGCCAAAGGCCCTGGCCGCGGCATGCAGCCAGTCGGTGGTGCCTTCGGCGCCGAACGGGAAGGGCGCGGGCAGATGCACCGCACCACGATCTTCGAGCGCCTGTGCGGTATCGCCCAGGAACGGCTGCGCCAGCAGGAACCGGGTGTTCGGGCCGACAGGCGGCAGATCGCGCGATTCGCGGGCGGGCAGGCAGCCGACATTGGTGATGCCAAGCTCGCGCACGAGCCGCAGCAACTGGTCTTCGACGATATCGGGCAGCGCGCCGACAATCAGCAGCTGCTGATCGGCCTGCGCGGGCTGCGGCGGCATGAACGGCACCAGCGAAGCCAGACACGCGTCCTCGCCCTGGGTGAAGGTCGTCTCGATGCCGCTGCCCGAATAGTTGACGATCCGCACATCGGGCAGGAACGCGCCGGCAAGCCGCTGGGCGGCGCGCGACAGATCGAGCTTGATGACTTCCGACGGGCAGCTGCCGACCAGGAACAGGGTGCGGATCTCGGGGCGGCGGGCAAGCAGGCGGCGGACCACCCGGTCGAGCTCTTCGTTGGCATCGGCAAGGCCGGCCAGATCGCGTTCCTCGATGATCGCGGTGGCAAAGCGGGGCTCTGCAAAGATCATCACGCCTGCGGCCGACTGCAGCAGATGCGCGCAGGTGCGCGATCCCACCACCAGGAAGAAGGCATCGGGCATCTTGCGGTGAAGCCAGACGATGCCGGTCAGCCCGCAGAACACCTCGCGCTGGCCGCGTTCGCGCAGCACCGGCGCAGAGGCACAGCCCTGGGTGGCGGGAAGCGGTGCGGCGGCGATCATCGTGCCACCGCCAGGCGGGGCTGCGACTCGTCGGCCACGGCACCCTGCAGCCGCGCCATCCGCAGCTTCCAGAGGAACTGCGCGGCGTTGACGACATAGGCGCCATAGCCTGCCAGCGCGACGCCCATCCGCTGTTCGACGGTGCCGATCGCGGCGAGCAGCATCACCAGATACAGGGTGTGCAGCGCGAGCACGAGCATCGAGAACACGTCTTCCCAGAAGAACGCCGGGGCAAACAGCCACTTGCCGAAGACCACCTTCTCCCAGATCGAACCGGTGATCATGATGGTGTACAGGGTCAGGGTCTTGATGATGATCGAGACGTCGGCGGCAAGGGCGCCCTCACCTGTCCCGAAATAGCGCAGGACCAGTCCGAGGCTCACCAGAAAGACCAGGAACTGGACAGGTGCCAGGACACCCTGGACCAGCGTCCATACCGTCGAATCGCGCCGCTGGCGCTCTTCGGGGGTATAGAGCGCAGCACCCGCATGGCCATCCCGGCGACCTGACAGATCGCCCGCAAGCTGGCGGTTATCCGCAGTTCCAGGCTGATTTTTCAGTGCCATGAGGATGAGAGTGCCTCCCGTTTCAAGAACCGAAACTTACGCCGCCCATTCCAAAAGTGTCAAGTTAAATTGACGTATAGTTTGCTTGACAAATCTCTGGTTGTCAGGCTCACTGGACAGGCGTACGATCCGGCTATGGCGAGGATGGGCGCGCAGAAAGTTTCCCGCCATGAGGCCGATGCACGATGCGTCGACGAGACCAGGAGAGTCTGAATGGCCTCAGTTTTTGGCATCGATCTATTCCGGTCGACGACAGGACTGTTTCGCAATGCGCGTTCGCGCAAGAAAGAGTCGCCCTGGGATGGCGAGCAGGCCGGCTCCAATCGGTTCGCGCGCCAGGGACTGAGCGAAGATGTCGGTCGGCTGGTCGAGGATGAAATCATTCCCCGGCTGCTGATGGTCCATCAGGATGATCCGCGCATGATGCAGTTTCCCGCAGATTCCTCGCCCCATCTGGTGTCGTCCACCGTGACGCCGGCCAGCAAGGCTGCCGTCGAGGATTTCCGGGATACGTCCGGCACCCAGTCGAACGACAACACAGACAATGTAAATGCCGGCGATGCCGCGCCCATGCGCAAGGACACGCCAACACCCATGTTTGACGAAGCCGCGATCGCAGCCTTCGCCAATCAGGTGCTGGCTCACGAGGTCAATGAGCTGGCCGACATCATTATCCATCATCTCGACAGCGATGTGGCGCCCGAAACCCTGTTCATCGAGCTGATCGCGCCCACCGCGCGCGAGCTGGGCGAAAAATGGACTCGCGACGAATGCGATTTCGTCGATGTGACAATGGGTCTGTGGCGGCTGCAACTGCTGCTGCGCACCATTGCGGTCTGGGCACCGCCCACGCCGGGCTGGCATCTGCGCAGCAACCGCGCGCTGTTCACCACCATGCCCAACGACCAGCACAGCCTGGGCACGCTGATGATCTCCGAATGCTTTCAGCGGGCCGGCTGGGATGTCGAGGCCTTGGTCGAACCCGACCAGTCCGAAATCCTGCGCGCGCTCAGCACTTCGTCTTTCGATGTCGTCGGATTGACAGTAACCACCGACTTTTCTATCGCGGCCGTTCCCAAACTGCTGACGGCGATGAGAAGCGTGTCCTGCAATCCCAATCTGGCGATCATGATCGGCGGTCCGGCCATTGGCCATGACCCTGAACGCGCGCGTGCGCTGGGGGCGGATGGTACCGCACCCGATGCCACGGCTGCACTCGCTTTGGCCGATGAACTTGTATCTGCCGGGGTTGAGCGTATCGCTCTTTCGAATTGAAGACCGCACCCGGCGCGGCATGAACAAGGACGAGCTTTCAGCAATTGCTATGCCTTTCCGCGACCTCAAAGGCGTTGTCGGTACTCTGGAAATCGGCGCTGCACTCGCATTGGTGCTGGCCGCAGGCGATATTGCCCTGGCGCTCGATGACGATGGCGTCATCAGCGACATCTCCGTCAGTGCTGACGACATGCCCGACCTCAGCGGCTGGATAGGCCGCCGCTGGGAAGACACGGTCGCGCTCGACAGCCGTCCGAAGATCAGCGAAATGCTGTCTGCTCCGCCGTCCGAGGCCCCAGGCCGCTGGCGGCAGGTCAACCACCCGGGTCCCGAAGGCAATCTCCCGATCCATTACCGTCTGGTCGATCTGGGCGAAGGCAAGCCGCGCATGGCCATCGGCCGCGATGTGCGCGCCTGGGCCAACCTGCAGCAGCGCCTGCTCCAGACCCAGCAGTCGCTGGAGCGCGATTACCTCAAGCTGCGCCAGACCGAGGCCCGCTTCCGCCTGCTGTTCGACATGATCACCGATCCGGTGCTGGTAATCGATTCCAATACACGCCGCATCGTTGCTGCCAATCCGGCCAGCTATCGGCTGTTCGAGGCCAAGGCCGGCAGCCTCGACAACCGCGACCTCGCCAATGTCATTGGCGGCATCTCGCGCGACGAACTCATCGCCCGGCTGGGCGGCGCGACCGCGACCGGCGAGCATTGCGAAATGGATGTCAGCATCCGCGAGGGCCAGCCGCCGATGGTGCTGACCGCGATGCCGTTCCGCCAGGACAATGGCCGCCAGTTCATGATCCGCCTGTCGAGCGGCGATGCGCCATTCGATCTGACCGGTGACCGGCGCCCGATGGCCGATCTGATCGAGCGGATGCCCGATGCCTTCGTGCTCACCGACAGCAAGATGCACATTCTCACCGCCAATTCGGCCTTTGTCGATCTGGTGCATGGCAGCTCGAAGGAAGCGATCACCGGCCAGCCGCTCAGCCGTTTCATCGGTCGCCCCGGCATCGATGTCGATCTGATGCGCAAGCAGCTGGACGATCACGGCCAGGTGCGCAACGCGACCACGATCGTCCATGCCGACGATGCGATCGAGGAAGCCATCGAGGTGTCCGGCGTCAAGACCGAGGCGCAGGGCGGGCATTACGGCTTTGCCATCCGCACCGTCAGCCGCCGCGTGCGCGATCTGCCGCCGTCCGACCGCGACCTGCCGCGCTCGGTCGATCAGCTCACCGAACTGGTCGGGCGCATGCCGCTGCGCGAGATCGTGCGCGAATCGACCGATCTGATCGAGCGCATGTGCATCGAGGCAGCGCTTGCCTATACCTCGGACAACCGCGCTTCTGCCGCCGAAATCCTGGGGCTGAGCCGCCAGAGCCTGTATTCCAAGCTGCACCGTCACGGGCTTGGCAATCTCATCGGGCGCAAGGACGAGCTGAGCTGACAGCGCGCCCGCCGCGCCGTCAGCTCCCGCGTTTCCTTCAGATCTGCACCTGACTGCCGAGTTCCACCACGCGGTTGGTGGGAATGCGGAAGAATTCCATCGCGCTTTCCGAACTGCGGCTCATCCAGGCGAAAAGATGCTCGCGCCAGAGCGCCATGCCGGGCTTTTCGGCCGACGCGACCAGCTTCTGGCGACCCAGGAAGAAGCTGGTCTTCATCATGTCGAACGGCCCGCCGGGGCAATCGAGCGCAGCCAGATCGCGCGGCACGTCGACCTCGTCCATGAAGCCGTAGCGCAGGATCACCCGGTGAAAGCCCTGGCCTGCATCGCTCTGCTCCAGACGGCTGGCGGACTCGACCGTGGGCACCTCCTCGATATGCACGGTGAGGATCAGCACCCGTTCGTGCAGCACCTGGTTGTGCTTGAAATTGTGCAGCAGCGCCGCCGGAACGCCTTCCTGCGCCGCCGACATGAACACCGCGGTGTTGCGGACCCGGTGCGCGGAGGCGGCCGAACGGATGAAGACATCGAGCGGCATCGCGGCATCGTCCATCCCCCGCTGCATCAGGCGGCGGCCCTTGGCCCAGGTGGTCAGCACCGTGAACAGGACGCCCGCCACCACCAGCGGGAACCAGCCGCCGTCGGGAATCTTGGCGATGTTCGACAGGAAATAGATGCTGTCGACCAGCAGGAACGCGCCGATCGTCGCGGTGGCGAGCCAGCGGTTCCAGCCCCAGACCTTGAACAGCAGGAAGGCCAGCATCACCGCGGTGATCAGCATCGTGCCCACCACCGAAATGCCATAGGCAGACGCCAGCCGCGTCGATTCGCGAAAGCCCAGCACCAGCACCAGCACCATGATCAGCAGGCTCCAGTTGATTGCCGGAATATAGATCTGTCCCGCCGCCTTCTCGCTCGTGTGCAGGGTGCGAAGCCGCGGCAGAAAGCCGAGCTGGATCGCCTGGTGAGTCACCGAGAAGGCGCCCGAGATCACCGCCTGGCTGGCAATGATGGTCGCCGCCGTGGCGATGATGACCAGCGGCAGCCGGGCCCAGTCGGGCGCCATCAGATAGAAGGGGTTTTCGACCGCGGCCGGATTGCCCAGCAGCAGCGCGCCCTGGCCCATGTAGTTGAGTATCAGGCAGGGATAGGCCACGGTCAGCCAGCTCAGCCCCACCGCCTTGCGACCGAAATGACCCATATCGGCATAGAGCGTTTCGGCGCCGGTCACCGCCAGGAACACCGATCCCATCGCGAGAAACGCTGTGCGCGGATCATGGGCGAAGAATTCGACCGCCCAGTGCGGGCTCAGAATCCCCAGAATCTGCGGCTGCTGGACGATGTTAAAGACGCCCAGGGTCGCCAGGGTGGCGAAATAGATCAGCACCACCGGCCCGAACACCGCACCCACCCGCGCGGTGCCGCGCGACTGGATCAGGAACAGCGCGATCAGGATGACGACCGCGATCGGCACCACCAGCGGCGCCAGGTTGGATTGCACCAGGGTCAGGCCCTCGACCGCCGAGAGCACCGAGATCGCCGGTGTCAGCATGGCATCGCCATAGAACATCGATGCCGCCAGCACGCCGAGTACGACCAGAGTGCCGCCCCAGCGGTTGGCACCCATGTGCCGCGACACCAAGGCGAGCAGCGCGAACGACCCGCCCTCCCCCCGATTGTCGGCCCGCATCGCCACCAGCACATATTTGATCGTCACGATCAGCATCAGCGACCAGAAGATCAGGCTGAGCACGCCAAAGATATGCAGCCGATCGACGCTGAGCGGGTGCGGGCCGATAAAGCTCTCCTTCAGCGCGTAAAGGGGAGAGGTGCCGATATCGCCGAACACCACGCCGATGGCACCGAGCATGAGCACGGGCAATCGGTCCTTGGGACCGTTATGGGGGGCGGGCTGGGCGGGCGCGGAAGGCGCGTTCAAGATGGTTTCCATGCCCGCGATGTGGGCCCGAACCGCATAAAGATTCCATGTGGATTGATCGCCACCCTCTCGACGCGGCGGCGGCGCGCGCGCATCTAGTCGGCCATGCACAACGATCGCTATCTCCCGCTCGCCGCACCCGATCGCCCCGTCTGGCGCGCGGGCGGCACCATCGCAGCCTCGCTGCTGATTGCGCTGGCCACGCTGGCCGGGCTGTTCATCGCGCCGCGCTGGGGCGGCACCGCGGTGGCGCTGCTTTACATTCCGCCCGTGCTGGTGGCGGCGCTGTTGCTGGGTCTATGGCCCGCGCTTGTCGCCGCGACCTTGTCGACCCTCGCCTACAATTTCTATTTCACTGAGCCCTATCACACCTTCCGTATCGCCAACCCGGCCGATGTGGTGACGGTGGCGGTGCTGTTTCTGGTCGCGGCGGTCACCAGCAGACTGGCCGCCTCGATTCGCGAGCAGAGCCGCCGCGCAGACCGGTTTGCCGCGCGCAACGCCACGATCGCCGGGCTCGCGCGGCAGCTGTTGTCCTGCACCGGCCAGCAGCAGATCTGCGAGGTCGCCACGCGGCAGCTCTCTGCCCTGTTCGGCTGCCAGACGACCCTGGTGATCCGGCCCGGCACAGACGGCGCGCCGCAGACGGTTGCGGCGATGCCACCGCATGCCGTGCTGGGCCCGGGGGATCTCGCGGCTGCGGCGATCAGCCTGGATTCCGGCCGTGCCACGGGGCGCGGCCTCAGCCGGAATGCGCTGACCGACTGGCAGTTCCATCCCGTGACCTCGGACAATGGCGTGCTCGCTGTCGCCGGGCTGGCGCGCGAGGATGGCGCCCTGCCGATGACCGAGCAGCAGATGCAGCTGTTCGGCAATCTGCTCGATCAGGTCGCACTGGCGCTGGTGCGCGCGCGGCTGGAGGACGAAGCGCGCGATCTGGCCGCGCTGCGCGAGCGCGACCGGCTGCGCACCGCGCTGCTGACCTCGATCGGCGAGGACGTGAAGCCCCGGCTGAATGCGATCGCGGCGGCGGCGCGCGCGCTGCGCCGCGCTGACGGCACTGACCGGACGCTTGCCGCCACGGTCGCCAGCGAGACCGCGCATCTGGGCCGCTATGTCGATGGACTGGTCGACCTCAGCCCCGGGGCCGAGCAGGAGCCGCTGGTCATCGGCCCGCTCAGCGTCGATCTGCACCGCCGCGTCGTCGCCCGCGAGGGCACGCCCGTGCATCTGACGCCCAAGGAATATGCGGTGCTGGCCGAACTCGCCAAGCATGCCGGACGGGTGCTGTCGCACAGCCATCTGCTGCGCAGCGTGTGGGGGCCGGCGCAGCAGGACAACATCGACTATCTGCGCGTTGCTGTCCGGGCGCTGCGCCAGAAGCTGGAGCGCGACCCCGCGCATCCCGAGCTCATCCTCAACGAACCTGCGGTGGGCTACCGGCTGGTCTGCGCCGACATCTGACCCTATCGCCCGATCAGCCCGAGCGCATGGCGGATGAACGCATCGCGGTCCGTCACCCATTGCGCGTTAGGCGGCAGCTGCGGATCGACATAGGTCCAGCCCTCGGGCGAATAGACCTTGCGGACGTTGCCTTTGGTATTGAATGCCAGCGAGACCATGCGCTGCTGCGCCTTGGTCGTCAGTTCATTGCCCATGACCGTGGGGCTGCCGGGCTCCACTCCCAGGCCCTGCGGCCGCAGCGCGAAGACATAAGGTTCGGTACGGAAGCTGTCGATCATGGTGTTGTGGAACACCGACAGATAGACCTGGTCGAGAGCGGCAAGGGGCGCGGGCGGCATGCGCCAATCCGGGCTTGCCATGATGTTCCAGGGATAATGGTGCGGCGCGCCGTAGACGATCTCGGTGCGCAGATCGACCAGGGTATCGCGGACAGTCTGCGCCGAGGGCACGCGCTTGAGCTTGAGATTGTTCGCCCAGGTAAAGCCGAAGGCCGAGATGTCGACCAGCGGCATCGCCGACGGGGTGGTGGCGTTGGGCAGGTTGGCGACGGTGAGGTCCTCGTAGACACGCAGATAGGCCTTGTCCTTGAGCTGGTGACCGCTGGCGATATCCACCCAGCCTTTCTGCCCGTACCAGACCGAATTGCGGATATGCGTGACCAAGGTGCCGTTGATATAGGTGCCGTGTTCCTGATCGACATTGTCGCCGACATTGCCGCGGATCGTGCTGTCCTCGATATAGACCATCGTCTCGCCGCCCGGCACGAAGATCGCGTTCTTGCCGCCGAAGATATTGGCGCGGCGGATGACCGCGGTGATCAGGCCCGGCCGGGTGACGTCGAGCACCTCGAGATGCACCGCGCCCTTGGCCTCGCCCGCGCCGGGAAAATCGAGCGCGATGTCGCGCATCTCGAAATGGATGCGCTGCGGGCCGAGGTTGAACAGGCGCAGGTTGATCGAGGCCCAGGCGTCGCCGGTGCGGAAGGTGACAGGGACGCCCGGCACCGACGAGCGGAAGATGTATTGCGTGCCCTGTGTCGCGCCGATGATCTGCGGCATCGAGGGTGCGAACGGATAGACGCACGGCTGCCCCGCACCGTCATACGCCTCATAGATGAACTCGAAACCACCCTCGATCCGCCCCTCGAGCGCCGCCGCCGATGGCCTGTCGAGAATCTCGCGTCCCGCCGCGCGCGAGGCATCGCACCGCACCCGCAGAGTGACCGCAGGCGGGCGCAGCCCCTGCATCGGCATGTAGAAGGGATAGGCTCGGTCGCTGCGCTGCGGCTGGGCCGGCTGGCCGGGCGCGGTGACATTATCGGTCGGGATCAGCGTCTCGGTCTCCAGCCGCGCCGCAGGGGCCGTCGCCCCCCGATCGGCCGACGAGAACAGCAGCACCGGCACGAAGGCCATCAATATCGCCAATCGGTGCAGTGCCATCATTCCTCTCTCCGGCCGGACGCCCGCCTTTGCCATCCCCCCGACTTTGCCATGCCGACGCGCGGTGCATAGCCCCTTTTCCTTAAAAATCCGGCCTGAACTGCAGCATACTGGATCAGCCGGGCGCCGCGTCCGCCATCGCCCGCACATCGGCGGCCTGCAGACGCTGGCCCCCAATGGCCCAATGGCCCTGCTCGATCTCGACGATGCGAACCCAGGTCACCGGGCGAAGCGCTTCCCCCTCCACGGCCACCATCGCCTCGGTCACATTGGCGATCAACTGATGCTTCTGCTCGTCGGAAAAGACGTTCTTGATCACTTCGATGGTGACGAGGGGCATGTTCGGTCTCCTGGTACAGTGCGCCAGCGGCTGCCGGCGACCGCCAGTCAAATAGCGCCCGATCAGCGACCAAGCTTGACGATGGCGTGAATTTCCCTGACCTTTTCGTGAACTTTCCAGGAAAGGCGCGCTCTTGCCGGACTTCGGCTCGCAGATTTTCCGATTCATGGATTTCGAGCTGGATCAGGCCCGCTTCGAACTGCGGAAGAATGGCGCGCGCGTGCATGTCCAACCACAGGTGCTCTCGCTGCTGATCCTGCTGGTGGGCCACAGCGAGCGACTGGTGGGCAAGGACGAGATCATCGACAAGGTCTGGGACGGACGCATCGTGTCCGAATCGGCGGTCGCCGCGCGGATCAAGGCGGCGCGCAAGGCGATTGGCGACGACGGATCGAGCCAGACCCTGATCCGCACGATCCACGGCAAGGGTTTCCGCTTCGTCGGCGCGGTCGAACAGGGTGTGCAACCCTTCAACGCTGGTCCGGCAAGGCTGCAGCCGATTGCGCAGGCGGCGCGGCCAACAGCGCCGATCCCGCATGCCCCGCCCGACACGCGCGACGGGCGACCCTCGATTGCCGTGCTTCCCTTCGCCCTGGCAGGCGAGCCGGGAGCGCACGCCATTATCGCCGATGCCCTGTCGGCGGACATCATCATGGACCTGTCGCGACTGCCCTGGCTGTTCGTCATCGCTCGGGGGTCGAGCTTTCGGTTTCGCGACGCCGACACCGACCCGGTCGCGGTGGGCCGCGCGCTGCGCATCGGCTACTGCCTGACCGGATCGATCGAGCTGACCGATGGCAGGGCCGTGGTGAGCGCCGCGCTGGTCGATGCGCGCGACGGCGGGACGCTCTGGGCGGAAACCTATCGCGGCGCCGTGTCCGAGCTGCAGGAGATGCGGCCCGATATCGAAGCGCATGTCGTCGCTGCGCTGGAAGTCTACATTCCCCGCAACGAGGTTCGCATCGCCCGCGCGCGCCCAGCTGCGGAACTCGACGCCTGGGCCAGCTTTCACCTCGGGCTCGACCATATGTACCGCTTCACCCGCGCAGACAATGCGCGCGCCGCGCGGCTGTTCGAACAGTCGCTGGACAGCGATCCCTATTTCTCGCGCGCATTGGGCGGGCTCTCGTTCACGCATTTCCAGAATGCGTTTCTGGGCTTTACCCCCGATCCTGCGCCGGACAGGGCTGCGGCGCAGCGGCTCGCCCATCGCGCGGTCGAGGCGGACCGGACCGATCCGTTCGCCTGCTTCAATCTGGGTCGCAGCCTGTGGCTCCAGGGCCGGCTGGATGAATCGATCGGCTGGTTCGACAATTCCATGCGCCTCAGCCCCAGCTTCGCGCAAGGCATCTACAATCGCGGCCTTGTCGGCACGATGGCAGGCCACGGCGCGCGGGCCGACGCCGATCTTGCGCTGGCGCTCGAGCTGAGCCCGCTCGACCCGCTGGCCTATGCCATGGTCTCCAGCCGCGCTCTCGCTCAGGTCCAACTGCAGGATTACGAGCGGGCGGCGGATCTGGGTGCACGGGCGGCGATGATGCCAGGCGCGCACAAGCATATCGCGCTGATAGCCGCCACGACCGCGCACCTTGCAGGGCGGAAGGTCGATGCCCATCACTGGCTGGAGCAGGCCCGCCGGGCCGACCCCGCCCTCGGCGCGCAGCAGTTTTTCCGGTCGTTTCCCTTTGCGGCGACGCATGCGCGCGACGTCATCCAGCGCAGCCTGTCGACGATGGGCCTCTAGAACACCCACCGGCTGTGCGCCGTGCCCGCCGCGCCGGGCAAGGTTCGTCCTCGAGTGTCCATTCTGATTGACACATGGCACTGTCAGGCATAGCCTTGGCGCCATGGATCGCTCCACCAAGATCACCCGCCCCGTGCCGATTCCCGCTGCGCGCGACGTGCTGGAACTGTTGAAGCCGGTAACCTGGTTTCCGCCGATGTGGGCCTTTTTCTGTGGGGTGATGTCGTCAGGCGCGGGGCTGGATGGCCGCTGGTGGTTTCTGTTCGGTGGCGTACTGCTGGCAGGGCCGATGGTGTGCGGCACCAGCCAGGCGGTGAACGACTGGTTCGATCGGCATGTCGATGCGATCAACCAGCCCGAGCGTCCCATCCCTTCGGGGCGCATCGCCGGGCGCTGGGGGCTGTATGTCGCGATCGCGGGCTCTGCGCTGTCGCTGCTGCTCGGCATTGCGCTGGGCTTCTGGGTGTTCATCGCCACCATTGTCGGGCTGCTGTGCGCCTGGGGCTACAGCGCGCCGCCGTTCCGCTTCAAGATGAGCGGCTGGGTCGGCCCGGCGGTCGTCGGGCTGAGCTATGAAGGGCTGAGCTGGTTCACCGGCGCGAGCGTGATGACCGGGGGATTGCCGGACAGCCGGGTGCTGATCGTGATCCTGCTCTACAGCCTGGGCGCGCACGGCATCATGACGCTCAATGATTTCAAGGCGGTCGAAGGCGACACCGCGATGGGCGTGCGCTCGCTGCCGGTGACGCTGGGCGTTTCCAATGCGGCCAGGCTTGCCTGCGCGATCATGGCGGTGCCGCAGGTGATCGTCATCGGCTTGCTGCTGAACTGGGGTCTGGCGCTATCCGCGATCGCCGTCACCCTGCTGCTTGCGATGCAACTGGTGTTCATGCGCCGGTTGCTGACGGACCCCAACAAATATGCGCCCTGGTACAATGCCACCGGCGTCTCCTCCTATGTCTTCGGCATGCTGGCTGCAGCCCTGGGCCTGGGTGGCTGGATATGAGCGCCGGCATGACCGCCCGCGGCACCTCCCGTATCGGCTCCCCCCGTATCGGCTCCCCCCGTATCGGCTCCCCCCGTATCGGCTTGGGCTGGATCGACATCATGCGCATGGGGCTGGTGCAGGCCAGCATCGGCGCGATCGTGATGCTGGCGACCTCGCTGCTCAACCGCGTGATGGTGGTCGAATATGCGCTGCCGGCCGCCCTGCCCGCGGGCCTTGTCGCCTGGCATTATGCGGTGCAGCTTTCGCGCCCGATCTGGGGCCATGGCTCTGACAAGGGCCGCAAGCGGACCCCGTGGATCATCGGCGGCATGGGGATTCTGGCACTGGGCGGCATCGTGGCGGTCAACGCGACGATCCTGCTCCCCGTCTCGGCAGTGCCCGGCACGTTGCTGGCCATCCTGGCATTCAGCATGATCGGTGCGGGCGTGGGCGCAGCGGGCACATCGTTGCTCGCCATGCTGGCGTCGGGCGTGGTGCCCGAACGGCGTGCCGCCGCCGCTGCGATCACCTGGATCATGATGGTGGCTGGCATCGTCATCGCCGCAGCGACCGCGGGCAGCCTGATCGATCCGTTCAGCGAACAGCGGCTGGCGATCGTTTCGGGCGGCGTGGCGCTGGGTGCCTTCTGCTTGGCCTGCGTCGCGATCGCAGGCATCGAACGACGGCTGATCCCGCCTGCCCATCCCAATGCCGATGCGCCCAGCGCCAGCTTCGGCGAGGCATTGCGCGAGATCATGGGCGATGCCACCGCGCGGCGCTTCACCATCTTCGTGTTCGTCTCGATGCTCGCCTATGCGATGCAGGACCTGATCCTCGAGCCTTATGCGGGGCTTGTCTTCGGCATGAGCCCGGGCGAATCGACCAAGCTTTCCGGGCTGCAGCATGGCGGTGTGATGATCGGCATGATCGTCGCCGGGATCGGAGGCAGCGCCTTTGCCGGGCGGCGTCCGGCGGACCTGCGCTGGTGGATCCTCGCCGGATGCGGCGGCAGCGCACTGGCGCTGGCGGGACTGGCGGTGGCGGCGACCACCGGCGGCAACTGGCCGCTGTCTGCCAATGTCGCGGTGCTCGGCTTTGCCAACGGATTGTTCGCGGTCTCCGCCATCGGCGCGATGATGGGGCTGGCAGGCGCCGGCCAGCAATCGAAAGAGGGCGTCCGCATGGGCGTGTGGGGCGCGGCGCAGGCGATCGCCTTTGGCCTGGGCGGACTGACCGGGGCGCTGGGCGTCGATGCCGCGCGCGGAATCCTGCCGACCGATGGCGCCGCGTTCCAACTGATATTCGCAGGCGAGGCGGGGCTGTTCATCCTCGCCGCGCTGCTGGGGGTGCGCGTGACCATGCGCACCGCCGATCCGCTTATGGTGGCGGCACCGGCCTGAGACGGCCAAACAGGAGTAGAGACAATGGCAGATGCGGATTTCGACGTAGCAGTCATTGGCGGCGGACCCTCGGGCGCGACGGCGGCCAACGATCTGGCCAAGCGCGGGCTCAAGGTGCTGCTGCTCGACCGCGATGGCCGCATCAAGCCATGCGGCGGCGCGATCCCGCCCCGCGCGCTCAAGGATTTCGAGATTCCCGAATCCTTGCTGGTCGCCAAGGCCCGCGCGGCGCGGATGATCGCGCCCTCGGGCCGCGAGGTCGACATGCCGGTGGGCGATGGCCCCGAGGGCAAGGGCTATGTCGGCATGGTCGATCGCGATGTGTTCGACGAGTGGCTGCGCGCGCGTGCCGCGCTGAACGGTGCGCATCGGATCACCGGGACCTATGAACGGATCGACCGCGACCATGATGGCATGGCGGTGCTGGTCTATCGCCAGGAGCGCGGCGGGCCCGACCGGCGGCTGCGCGTGCGCAGCGTGATCGGCGCCGATGGCGCGCGCTCGGCGGTGGCCCGGCAGAACATCAAGGGCGCCGAGCAGGTCAAATGCGTGTTTGCCTATCACGAGATCATCAAGGCCCCCGATGCGGCCCTGGCGCAGGCCACCGATTTCGATGCGGACCGCTGCGACGTCTATTATCAGGGACATTTGTCGCCCGATTTCTACGCCTGGGTGTTCCCGCATGGCGATACCGCCAGCATCGGCCTGGGCAGCGCCAACAAGGGCTTTCCCCTGCGTGAAACGACCGCGCTGATGCGCGAGCAGATCGGCCTGGCGGGTTGCGAGACGATCCGCAAGGAAGGCGCGCCGATCCCCCTCAAGCCCCTGAAGCGCTGGGACAATGGCCGTGACCTGGTGGTGGCGGGCGATGCCGCCGGCGTGGTCGCTCCGGCCTCGGGCGAAGGGATCTATTATGCCATGGCCTGCGGACGGCTGGCGGCCGATGCGGTATTCCAGTTCCTCGTCACCGGCAAGGCATCCGCGCTCAAGCAGGCGCGCAAGGCATTCATGGCCAAGCATGGCAAGGTGTTCTGGATCCTCGGGATCATGCAGTATTTCTGGTATTCGTCGGACAAGCGGCGCGAGCGCTTCGTCAAGATGTGCGCGGACCCCGATGTCCAGTACCTCACCTGGCAGAGCTACATGCACAAGGAACTGGTCCGCCGCAAACCGGTGGCGCATGCCAAGATCTTCGTGAAGGATATGGGACATCTGCTCGGGCTGTCGCGGGCCTGACTGGACGATTACGCGATTTTTCAGCTGGGAGGCTGCGGGTTACATGCATCGTGAAGGTTTTCTCCCCGTCATCCTGGCGGCGATGGCGGCATTGATCGTGGCGTCGGGCGGCGCGACGATCACCGATCTGGGGCCGTGGTACCAGAGCCTTACCCAGCCCGCCTGGGCTCCGCCCGGCTGGCTTTACGGCGTTGCCTGGACATTGATCTTCGCGCTGGCAGCGATGGCCTCGCTCGCCGCGTGGCGTGCCGCGCCGACGCGCAACGCGCGCACCAATGTCATCGGCCTGTTCGCGTTCAACGGTTTCCTCAACGTGCTGTGGAGCCTGTTGTTCTTCCGCGTCCAGCGGCCCGACTGGGCCCTGATCGAGGTCGCCCTGCTATGGGCATCGATCGCGCTGCTGATCATCTATTGCGGGCGCTTCTCCAAGCTGACCGCCTGGCTGTTGCTGCCCTATATCGGCTGGGTCAGCGTTGCAGCGGCGCTCAACTTCGCGATCGTGCAGCTCAATGGCCCGTTCGGCTGAGATGGACGCGGTTTCGGCGCTTTTCGCCAGCGGCCATGCGGCGGACCTGATCCTGATCGTGCTGGCGGCAGAGTTGGTCTGGCTGGTGGCGCGCGGCGCCAGGGCGCTGGACGTGGCGCTCGCGCTGGGCCCGGCGGTGCTGAT
Source organism: Sphingomonas sp. 35-24ZXX (assembly GCF_000786215.1). Classification (GTDB taxonomy): domain Bacteria; phylum Pseudomonadota; class Alphaproteobacteria; order Sphingomonadales; family Sphingomonadaceae; genus Blastomonas. The sequence continues at coordinate 46,250 of NZ_JROG01000009.1, read as the reverse complement.
CGTATTCGCGCTGCGCGGCGCGCTGACCGGGGCGGACTGGCCGCTGATCGCAGTGCCGCTGACGCTGTCATTCCCGGTGCATATCGCGGATTTGAAGCGGCGCGAAATGCTGGACAAAAGGCGCTGACCGATGCCTAAGCCATGCATGTCCAAATACTGCGACAAACATCTGTCAAACTTTATGGACACCTGCTAGCATCCTGCCATGAACTGCGCTTATTCCGATGGACCGCCTTATGCGCCATGAGCCGATCATTGTGGTCGGCGCAGGCGTCGGCGGGCTGAGCGCGGCGGCGTTGCTCGCAGCGGCGGGAGAATCCGTGCTGGTGGTCGAGCGACAGCCCACCCCCGGCGGCAAGCTGCGCGAAGTGGTGGCAGCCGGGCGTCCGGTCGATGGCGGGCCCACGGTGTTCACGATGCGCTGGGTGTTCGACCGACTGTTCAACGATTGCGGCGGCAATCTCGAGACCGCGATCCCCTTGACCCCGGCCAGCCTGATCGCGCGCCATGCCTGGGGCCCCGAGGCGCCGTTCGACCTGTTTGCCGATGTCGCGCATAGCGAAGCGGCGATTGGCGACTATTTCGGCGCCAGAGACGCTGCGGGTTTCCGCACCTTCTGCGCAGAGGCCGCGCGCATCTTCAATGTGCTGCGCGAACCCTATCTGGAGGCCCCTGCCCCCACGCCCTTCTCCCTGGTGACACGCATCGGCTTCAAGCGCCTGCCCGAAACGATGGCGATCCGCCCCTATCAGGCGATGTGGAAGGCGCTGGGCCGGCATTTTGCCGACCCCCGGCTGCAACAGCTGTTCGGCCGCTATGCCACCTATTGCGGCTCGTCGCCGTTCGTCGCACCCGCCACCTTGATGCTGATCGCGCATGTCGAACAGGACGGCGTTTGGCTGGCCGACAATGGCATGCATTCGATCGCGACGGCCATCGCAGAGCTTGCGCGCAGCAATGGCGCCAAGTTCCGCTATGATGCACCGATTGCCGAGATCGTGGTCGAGCACGGCCGCGCCGCCGGTGTCCGGCTCGAATCGGGCGAGGTCATCCGCGCGCGTGCGGTCGTGTTCAACGGCGATCCGGCTGCGCTCAACATCGGGCGGCTGGGCGACAAGGTGCGCCGTGCGGTGCCGCCCGTGCCACCCAAGCAGCGCTCGCTCTCCAGCATGACCTGGCTGATGAACGCGAAGACCGCCGGTTTTCCCTTGGTCAGGCACAGCGTGTTCTTCTCGAACGATTACCGCGCCGAGTTCGATTCGATCTTCAAGCGCGGGCAGGTGCCCGATGCGCCCACCATCTACATCTGCGCGCAGGACCGCGACGACCATTCGGCGCGCGCGCCGCCGGGTCCCGAACGCTTGCAGCTTATCGTCAACGCGCCGGCCAATGGCGACACATTCCAGAATACACAGGCGGAGATCGACCAATGCGAGAGGCAAGTTTTCGGCTTCCTGGAGGATTGTGGCCTGACGATCGACCGAACGGCGGACAACTCGCATTTGGTGACGCCAGCGGATTACGAGCATTTGTTCCCGGCGACGGGCGGCGCGCTCTACGGCCGGGCGACTCATGGATGGAAGGCGGCTTTCCAGCGGCCCGGGGCAGCGAGCCGCCTGCTGGGGCTCTATTTGGCCGGGGGTGGAATTCACCCCGGCGCCGGGATCCCGATGGCGAGTCTCTCCGGCCGCTTGGCGGCAGAGCGGCTGCTTGCGGACCTGCCTTCGATGCGATCGTCCCGCCGGGTGGCTATGCCTGGTGGTACATCGACGCGCTGAGCGACGACGGCAAGCACGGCCTGACGATCATCGCCTTCATCGGCAGCGTGTTCTCGCCTTATTATCACTGGTCCGGGCGCGGCGATCCCGACAACCATATCGCGATGAACGTGGCGCTCTACGGCCCGCGCGGCGGCTGGTGCATGACCGAGCGCGGCCGCAGGCACCTGGCGCGCGATCACGACCATCTCGTCATCGGCCCCAGCTCGATGCACTGGGACGGCACCAGCCTGCGGATCGACCTGGCCGAGATTACCGCGCCATTGCCCAAGAAGGTGCGCGGCACGATCCGCGTCTTTCCCAAGGTGATGCCCCAGACGCAATGGCCGCTCGACGCCGAGGGGCATCACGCCTGGCGCCCGATCGCACCGCGCGCGGCGATCGACGTCAAGCTCGACAATCCTTCGCTCAGCTGGAAAGGCGAAGGCTATATCGACAGCAACGCCGGGATCGAACCGCTGGAGCGCGGCTTTTCCGACTGGCACTGGTCGCGCGCGCATCTCAAACGCGACTCAGTGGTGCTCTACGAAGGCCAGCGCCGCGACGCCTCGCGCTTCGGCATGGGGTTGCGCTTCGCCGACAACGGCACGATCAGCGAGGTCGAGCTGCCCCCCGAACGCGTGCTGCCCAAGACCTTGTGGCGCATGCCGCGCATCACCCGCGCCGACGCCGGTGCCCCGGTCGAAATCCGCCGCACCTGGGAGGATACGCCCTTCTATTCCCGCACCGCGCTGAAGACCCGGCTGTTCGGCGAGCAGGCCGAAGCGGTGCACGAGAGCCTGTCGCTCGACCGGCTGGAAAAGGGGATCGTGAAGCTGATGCTGCCGTTCCGGATGCCACGGCGAGGCTGACGACAGAAGGCTGCTCTCCGGTTCGAAGACCGGTGCCTTTCGGCACGGCGGCTGGGTTGCCGGGAAGCGCTGGCACAGGCAAGATGCGCCTCGGGTGCGGACATTCGGGAAGCTCGGCGGATGAGCGATAGCGAGCAGATCATCTATTTCCACGGGCTTCCGGGCAGTGCCGATGAACTGCTGGCATTTGGCCCCGACATTGCGCGCAGATCCACGGGCTTCCGGGTGATCGACCGGTCAGGCAGGCACGCGGCCCCGTCTGGAACCGACTATTTTGCGCGGCTTGCCGCTGACCTCCGCCGCGACGTCCCGGATGCGCGATTACGCTTGATCGGCTTTTCGCTGGGAGCCAGCGCTGCCTTGCGGACCGCTGCCCATCTGGGCGACCAGGTCAGCCGTATCGATCTTGTGTCTGCTGCAGCCCCGCTCGACCTCGGCACCTATCTGCCCGATATGGCAGGTGCACCCGTGTTCCGCACAGCACGCGACAACTCGCAGATGTTCCACGTCCTGACCAGAGCCCAGTCCCTGCTGGCGCGGTTCTGGCCCGGCCAGCTTCATGCCATGCTGTTTGCGACCGCCCGGGGCGATGACGGTCCCCTGGCCAGCGATCCCGAGTTCAAGGCAGCCCTGAAATCGGTGTTGCGCCAGTGCCTGGGTCCGGGGCGAGCCGGCTATCTGCAGGAAATCAGCCTTTACACGCAGGATTGGCGCGCAGAGCTGGACCGGGTCACGGCCCCCGTCTGGCTGTTCCACGGTGAGGAAGACAATTGGTCACCGGTTGCGATGGCACGGGATCTTGCACAGCGGCTCCCGCGGTGCGAGGCACTTAACCTGCTGCCCGGCGGGTCCCACTATTCGGCCCTGAAATGGTATCTGTCGAACCTGTAGCGACCCGATCCTGAACGTCAGGCGCGCGCCACCCGCCGCACCCCGGGCGCGGGCGGATCGACCGGGGCACCGGCGAAGCATTGCGCGATGGCCATCCAGGCGGTCGCATTCGGCCCCGTCACCTTGAGCGCGGTATCGGCGATGTTGCGGGTCTGCGTGACGACCTGGCAGAATTCCGCCGCCTCACCTTCGATCAGCTCGCCATCCGCCGGTTCGCCGAAGGTCCAGATCTCGCCCGAAGGCGCGGTGAGGCGCAGATGCGGGACAGGCTGCGGCGCGTCCAGTCTGCGGTTCTTGAACGTCCAGCCGTAGGTGTTGAGCCCCAGCACGCAGATATTCTTCAAGCCATCGCCGTTCTCGCGCTCGACGCCCAGCCCATCGAAGATCGCCTGCGCGTGCGCCCAGCTTTCCATCAGCCGCGCGGTGATCGAGGAGCGCGCGCTCATGCTCGGCCCGGCCCAGGGGACGCGCTGCGCCGGATCGGCGGTGGCGAAATCGGCAGCGGTGGCGCGGTAGGTTTCGGCCCAGGCCGCGACCAGCGCCTGGCCGGTCAGACCATCGAGCCAGACTCGCTCGAACGCATTCAAGTCCCCGCCCTTGGCGATGATTCCGCCCACCTGGCGCATGAAGCCCTTGAACGCGTCTTCGTCCTTGAGCGAAAGCTGCGCGGCCTGATTCCAGACGTGCAGATGGCCGATGACATCGCCGATCGTCCAGCCCTTGAACGCGGTGGGTGTCGCCAGCTGCGCCTCATCGAGCGCGGCTACCAATGCATGGATGCGGTCGCATTCGGTGAGGAAATCGCTCGCCTGCTGCATCACAGGAAGCCCTTGAGCTCGGCCATGAACTGGTCGAACTGGTCATGGTGCAGCCAGTGCCCGGCATCGGCGAACTTGGCGAGGCGTGCATTGGTGAACAGGTTCAGCCGGCCGTCTGCCTCGGGATCGGAGGCCCAGCTCTTCTCACCCCAGCACAGCAGGGTCGGGCAGGTGATGCGGCGCCATAGATCGTACATCTGGTCAGGCGTGATATCCAGGATCGGCCAGATGCGGATATGCGGGTCGAACTTCCAGCTGTACGTGCCGTTCTCGTTGCGGATCACCGCATGTTCGCACAGGTGCCGCGCCTGCTCGGCAGTCAGATAGCTGTTTTCTGCATGCATCCGCGACAGCGCTTCCTCGAAGCTGTCATATTCGCGGTGCTTGCGCGTCGCCTTGGCGCGCTTGTCGGCAAACCATTTGCGCCAATGATCGTGCAACGGTGTCTGGCGGCGCTCTTCAAGCATCCTTGGCGAGGGCCCCAGCCCTTCGATCGCGACGATCTTGCGCACCTTTTCAGGGTACAGCCCCGCATAGCGCAGCGCGGTATTGCCGCCGAGCGAGTGGGCAACGATCGTCACCTGATCATAGCCGAACTGCTCGACCTGCTGGGCCAGATCATAGACGAAGTTCATCGTTGGATAGTTGCCGTCGGCGGTCCATTGCGAATCGCCATGGCCGCGAAGGTCTGGCGCAATCACATGCCAGTCGCCCTGAAGCTCGCTCGCCACCCAGTCCCACGATCGGCAATGGTCCTCACCGCCATGCACGAGGATCAGCGGCGGGGCGTCGGCATTGCCCCAATCGGCATAATGCAGCCGCAGCCGCTGCGAGAAATAGGTCTGCGAAGAAGGTCCGGTGGCTTTCATGCCCGGACCTTAAGCGGCTTTGCGCTCAAAAGAAAAGTGGCTTTGACCGCTGGTTGCGGACCAGCGCGCAGCGACGCTACGGCCAGCGCAACTGCGCAAAACCGTCCGCCGGATAACGACCACGAAAAAGGCCGGGAAAGCGCGATGCTCTCCCGGCCTTTCAGGGCGTCGATGGATCGAGAGGATCAATCCAGACGGGCAAGTTCCTTCTTCGAAAGCGAGGTCGTGACCTTGCCTTCGCCAGCGGTGAGGGTCGAGGCGCCGATGCGCACGACCTTGCCCTTGTAGATGACCAGAGCCGAACCGTCTTCGAGAACGCGGGTCACCTTGCCGACGCGCTTGCCTTCGGCGTCGTAGATGGTCTGGTTCTTCGAGATCAGGGCATCGTCCTGCGCGAAGGCGGGAGCGGCGGTGGCGGCGAGGAGAACGGCGCCGAGCAGGGCGGAACGAAGCTTCATGGGACGATTCCTTTCAATCACGGGGGGAACGGACTGGCCCTTATTCGGGCGGGTATTCTTACGCCGTCCATTTAAGTGCGCGATTGATAGGTTTCAATAAGCAATGCTGCGTTTGCGAATGATATTTTTGCAGATTGAGTTGCATGAAACGCAATATGGATTGCGTTGATTGAAATTGCTCAATTTTTTCTCGGTCTGGCGATGTTGCATCGCAACAAAGTTGCATGGTTCGCCATCGGCTGATCGGCCAATCAGGCTTGGTCCAGCGCGCCGACCGCCGCCGGATCGAAATAGAAGGGGCGAATCTCGGTGACCAGCCCCTCCTGGATGCGGAATACCTCCGCCAGCGGCATGGCCTGCGACTTGCCCGTAATCCGCGAGGTGAGATGAAAGGTCACGAGGCTGACGACATGGCCCTCGCCTGCCGTCATGGCATGAAAATCGATCCGCGGGTCGGCCCAGTGCGCCATCACCTGGCCGTGCAGCCGCCGCAGCGCATCGCGCCCGCGAAACGTCCCCGCATACGGCAGGCCGTCCGCCTCCCAGATCACCAGATCGGGCGACAGATAGGCTTCGCACGCCGTCCAGTCGCCAGCCCCGGCATGGGCATAGACGGCCTGGACGACGGCCTTGAGCGCAGCTTCATCTGCCATCGGGCAGCCTAGAGTTTCAGCATCTGCTTGCCGCGGTTGGCGCCCGAGAACAATCGCTGCATCGTCTGCGGTGCGTTCTCGAACCCTTGCTGGATATCCTCGCGATAGGCGAGCCGCCCATCCTGCACGAAACCCGCCAGCCGCTTGCGGATCAGCGGGAATTCGGCGGCCCAGTCGAGCACGATGAACCCGGTCATCGTCGCGCGGCGGAAGATGAGGTTGAAATAGTTCTGCGGGCCGGCGGGCATCTGTCCGGTCTCATAGCGGCTGATCCCGCCGCAGATGACGACGCGCGCGTTCGTCGCGATCTGGGCCAGCATGTCATCGAGGATCGCCCCGCCGACATTGTCGAAGATGACATCGACGCCATTCGGGCAATGCTGCTTGATCGCGGCCTTCAATCCGCCCGCCTTGTAGTCGATCGCGGCGTCATAGCCGGCTTCTTCGACCAGCCAGGCGCATTTGTCCGGCCCGCCCGCGATGCCGACCACGCGGCATCCGGCGATCTTGGCCAGCTGGCCGACGATCGATCCGGTCGCCCCTGCCGCACCCGAGACCAAAACCGTATCGCCCGCCACCGGCTTGCCGATCTTGAACAGCCCGCAATAGGCGGTGAGACCCGTGGTGCCCAGCACCGACATCATTGCGGTCGGCGGCAGGTCCGGCTCGCACGGCACCAGCCCCTCGCCATCCGACAGGTGATATTCGGTCCAGCCGGTCGATCCGATCACCATCGTGCCCACGGCAAACTTGCCGCCATTCGAGTCGATGACTTCCGAAATGCCCGAGCCGCGCATCACCTCGCCGATTTCGGTCGGCGCGACATAATCGGCGATATTCTCCATCCAGCCCTTCTGCGCGGGATCGAAGCCCAGATAGTGCGTCTTGAGCAGCATCTGGCCGGGCCCTGGCGGTGCCAACTCCTTCGTCACCAGTTCGAAATCGCTGTCTTCGACAGGGCGACCGCGCGGGCGGCCTGCGATCAGCCATTGGCGGGTGGTGGTCATGGTGGTTCCTCTTCCTGTTCGCTAATTCCGGTTTGTGAGGCGCTAACCGATCTGCCGCTCGCCCTCCTGCCAGTAGAGCTTGCGCAATTCCTTCTTGAGCACCTTGCCCGAGGGGTTGCGCGGCAGTTCGGTCACGAAATCGATGCTCTTGGGGCATTTGAACCCCGCGATATGCGTGCGGGAAAAGGCGATCAGCGCTGCTTCACCGACCGCCGCGCCGTCCTTGAGCACCACGATCGCCTTCACCGCCTCGCCCCAGCGCCGATCAGGAATGCCGATCACTGCGCAGTCGCGCACCGCCGGATGATGATGCAGCGCGTTCTCGACCTCGGCGGGGTAGATATTTTCTCCGCCCGAGACGATCATGTCCTTCACCCGGTCGAACAGATAGAGATAGCCGTCAGCATCGACATACGCCGCGTCGCCGGTCCGGTACCAGCCCTCAACAAAGGCCGAGGCGTTGGCATCGGCGAGATTGTGATAGCCCGCCATGACCAGCGGCGCACGCACCCAGACCTCACCCACATCGCCGGTCGGGCGGTCCTGCCCATCCTCACCGACGATGCGCAGCTGGACATCGGGAAAGGGCTTGCCGCAGCCGGCCATGCGCGGCGTGCCTGCGACATCGTGATCCTCGGGGGGCAGATAGACGATCGTGCCGCTGGTCTCGGTGGCGCCGTACATCTGCACGAACTGCGCATTGGGAAACATCTGCATCGACCGGCTGAGCACGTCGAGCGGGATGGGCGAGGCGCCATAAGGCAGCACCCGCATCGAGGAGAAGTCCGCACCCTGGGCGTCCGGGTGGTTCAGGATCATGTTGAGCACGGCGGGCACCGCGAACATCTTGGTGATGCCATGGCGCTGCACCGCCGCGATGATCACCGCGACATCGGGCTGCGCCAGGATCACCCCGGTGCCGCCGCCGTTCAGCGTCTGCATCACCCAGGCGGTACCGCCGATATGGAACAAGGGCATCGCCACCAGCGACACATCGCTGGGGAGCCATGCCGCCCAGTCCTCGCCGATCTTCCTGCCCTGGCTCAAGGACGCGGTGAGGCTGCCATGGGTCAGCAAGGCACCCTTGGGGTGACCGGTGGTGCCAGAGGTGTAGAGCTGGACCGCAACATCGGATGGCGCAAGGTCAGCCAGCGATCGGTCGGGCGCAAAGCCCTGCACCCATTGCCGGAAGGCAGGCCGTCCCTCGAAGTCGCCATCGCCCAGCAGGATCGTGTCGAGCCCTGCCTCGGCACGCACCGCCAGCGCATTGTCCAGCACCGCGCCTTGCGTCAGCAGGAAGCGCGCGCCGGCATCCTGGATGATATAGGCGATCTCGCGCGGTACCAGCCGCCAGTTGACCGCCACCGTCACCGCGCCGATGCGCAAGGCCGCCATCAGCAGGATGACATAATCGATGGTGTTGAGCCCCAGAAACGCGACCCTGTCGCCCTTGCCGATGCCGCTGGCCTTGAGCGCAGCAACGCAGCGGCACACCAGATCGTCGAGCGCAGCATAGCTCAGCGTCTCGTCGTCCTGGATCAGCGCGGGCTTGTCGGGGGTGGCGGCGGCCCCGCGCGCCACCATCTCGGCGATCATGCTCATGGACCCTCAGTGCGCCATGGCGCGGGCATAGAGATCGCCGTCTGCGGGATAGAAATTGCAGTGGAAGCCGCTCGGCACGCGGAACGGCACCAGCACCCGTGCGATGGGGCCAGCCGCGATGTCGAGCGCGTTGAAGATCGCTAGCTCGCTGCCCGGCGCATTGGCGCGGTGAACGAGCGTCATCGCATAACCATCCGCTTCGCCCTCGGGCCCGGTCTTCGCGCCCAGCCGCGGCGCAAAGACCAATTCGCCTGCGGCTGCGCCCTTGCCGAAATGATGGATGTCTTCTGCACCGGTCACGGTGTCGAAGCGCAGCGCGGCATCCAGGCCCTCGACCCGGGCATCGCGCGATTCAAGGTTGATATTGGCAAAGGCGTGCCGCGTCTTTCGCGTCATCAGCCGGTCGTCGGGACGCGGGAACTGCAGGTCGCGTTCGTTGAGCACCTCCTCGCGGATCACATCGGTGTTGGCATCCAGATCGATCGTCCAGCGGCGCAGGCTCTGCCGGGTGCCCGCGTGCGTCGCGCGCACCCCGGTTTCGTCAGGGAACAGCGCAGTGCCGTTGGCGGCGGCGACATTCGCGATGATCTTGCCACCTTCCTCCCACACGTTCAGCTCGTGGAACATGTGGCGCGGCTCGTATTCGAACCAGCGCACATCGTCGGCGCTGCCATGGCGCGGCATTACCGCAATCTTGGACGGACGATCGTTGACCCAGGCGGTCATCGGCCCGCCGCGCATGAAGCGGCCGAGGTCCGTATCGATCGGCAGCACCGGGAAGACCACCCAGTTTTCGGTCACGAAAAACGTGTGCATCAGGCTCATGTGCGGCACGGGGATGATCTGGCTGCGGGTCAGCGCGCCGGCGCGATCGATCACGTCGTAGCGGATTTCCGCAGCCCCCATCGGACCGTTGATCATCGCGCCGATGTTGATCATCTCGCCGGTGGCATAGTCGATCTTGGGATGCGCCGAGAAGGTGGTGGAGATGGTGCCGCCGTAATGATCCTCGCCGATGGTCGAAAGGTCGCGCGGGTCCAGCACCACCGGCGGCGCGCCTTCCATCAACGCGAGCAATTTGCCGCCGTGAATGATGATGTTGGTGTTGGCGGTGTTGTAGCGCTTGCCCTGAACCGAAGGATCGGCGGTCATCGGGTTGCCGAACACCCCGAACAGCCGTTCGCCGGCGGCCTTTTCCAGCTCGAACTTCTCGGTGCGGACCCAGCGGTTGCGCATCGAGACGCGGCCGTTCTCGATGAAGAAGCCATAGACCATGCCGTCGCCATCGAACCAGTGATACTCGTCGCCGCGCGTCGGGTGCAAAGGCTCGGGCCCGTTGCGGTAGAAGACGCCTGCCAGATCGTGCGGGATCTCGCCCTCGATCACCAGATCGGGCGCATCGGCCTCAAAGCGATTGGGGGCGTGGTGCCCGTGCAGATACGGATGCGGCGGAAAGGGCTTGGCCATGGCGGAGCGTTTGCGATCCCGTGTTGTCGTTTTGGAACAACGCCCGCGCTTCCGTGTGCAACCGGAGCGCGGGCGTTGAAGGGTATCAGAATTCGAGCATCACTTCTGCGCCAAACTGGCGGGGCGGACGGACACCGGCAAAGGTGAACAGCCCGGCGACCGGCAGCGTGCTGGAAAGGCCGCGGTTGTCGAACAGGTTGCGCCCGAAGACGCTGAAGGTCGCCGCCGCACCACCGAAGTCATGCTTGTACGACAAGGTGGTATCCAGAATCTCCCGCTCGGAGGCTTCGCAGCGGCGGTCGTTGGTGATGATGCCCTGTGCCTGCAACGCAGGGTCGGTCACGATGCAGGTGGTGTATTTGTCGACATAGCGGAAGATGGTGCTCCAGCGGAGTTCGCCATCCCCCACCGGCCGGGTGTAATCGAACCCTGCGGACCACGCATATTTCGGCGCGCGGCGCAGGTTAAGATCGGAGACATCGACGCCGCCGCGCACGAAGTTCTGATAGTTGGCGTCGAGATAGGTGGCCGAGAAATTGAACGAGAGATCATCGCTCGGCAGCGCGACGATTTCCAGCTCGATCCCCTTGATCCGCGCCGATGCGGCGTTCTCGACGATGGTTTCCTGTGCCTGGATAGCGTTGAACGGTGCCACGGTGGGCCGAACCAGCTCTTCCTGCTTGTCCGAATAATCGGTCTGGAAGACCGCGATATTGGTGCGCAAGCGGCGGTCGAGCCAGTCCGCCTTCAGGCCGATTTCATAGGCATCGACGATTTCAGGCTGATACGGGCCGATGGCGGTCGGCGTGGCCGCGCGGCCGTTGAAGCCGCCCGAGCGGAAGCCGCGCGAATAGCTGGCATAGACCAGCTGGCCACCATCGAACTGGTAATCCAGGCTGGCGCGATAGGTGAACTCGCCGAAATCTTCCGCAGCGCTGCACGAGGCCAGCGTGATACCGGCAAAGCCGACCGGGCAGACGCCGGTGGGGCTGAGCGCGAAGTTGGTGGTCAGCGCCTTTTCGTCCCTGGTGTAGCGGCCGCCCACGCCGAAGGTCAGGTTGTCCGAGAGCTTGAAGCGCGCATCGGCAAAGCCGGCATAGGATTTGGAATCGCCGACAGAAAGCTGGAAGGCGCTGGCGCCTGGGCCCAGGAAGCCGAAGAACGAGGTCTGGCGCAGCGTGTAGGTGCTGTCGAAATAATAGGCGCCCAGCACGATATCCATCCAGTCGGTCACGTCGCCGGCAAAGCGGATTTCCTGGCTGAACTGCTCGTATTGCTGGATGCGCAGGGTATCGAAGAAGTTGATCGAGGCGGAGTCGAAATCCTGCCGGACGCTTTCATTGTTCTTGCGCCAGCCGGTGACCGAGGTCAGCGTGAAATCACCCAGCTCGATGTTGATCGTGCCGCTGATCGCATCGGTCTTGTTGCGCACCGGGGTCTGGATATTGCCGAACACGTCATAGAGCAGCTTGCTGTTGGTAGGCGTGCGGTTGCACTGGTTGCCCGGGATCTGGAACGCGCGGACCAGGCCGACACCGGGGACCGGGACCTGCAGACAGATCAGATCGAGATCGCTCGACACGCTGGCGGTCGCAACTTCGCCGTCCTCTTCCTGGTGCTCGTAGGTGATCACCGCCTCGATATCGTCGGTGGGCGTGATCAGCGCGGTGACGCCGGCGGTCCAGACCTCATATTCGTTGGTGCGGCGGTTGCCCTGCGTCACGTTGCGCAGATAGCCATCGGTATTGTCGTAGAAAAAAAAGCCCTTGAACGCGAGAAAGTCGCCGATCATCGGGGTGTTGACGACCAGGCGGCCGCGCACGGTGTTATATTCGGCATAGCCGATCGAGGCGCGCACGCCCCATTCGCCGGTGGGCTTGCTGCGCCGCACGTTGATCACCCCGCCAATGGTGTTGCGGCCGAACAGCGTGCCCTGCGGGCCACGCAGGATCTCGATCGATTCGAGATCGAACGCATCGAGCAGCTGGCCGGTGTTGGTGCCGATGAACACATCGTCGACCACCACGCCCACCGCCGGGTCGAACGACTTTTCGATATCCTCGAAGCTGATGCCGCGGATGGCGATGGCGGCGGCCGAAGGCCCGGCGTTGACCGGATCGACAACAAGGCCGGGCACGCGTCCGGCAAAATCGCGAAGGTCATCGACCGCGCCGGTCGCCAGCGCCTGGGCATCGATCGCGGAGACGGCAACCGGCACGGCCTGCAGCGATTCCTCGCGGCGCTGGGCGGTGACGACGATGGTACGAAGGCCCGTTTCCTGGGCGACTTCAGCCCCGTCCGATGCTGCCTGATCCTGCGCGAACACCGCCGTCGGTGCCGCGAGCATCCCCAAGCCCAAGGCATAAGCCGACGCCGACAGATAGGTTGATACCTTCATCGTAACCCTCCCCTCAATGCTGCGGCCTTTGCGGCCCGCACCTTTTTCATGTTGCGCGAAAATGACCGGGCTACCCCGTTGCCTCAAGTGTCAAAAATGACAGTCGCGGACCCTACGGCATCCGCTAGGCTGAGCGCAGTAGGCCAGGATCCGGCCGTGATGCTGCGTGCCCGCGCGCGGCCCGGAGGACCGCGCCCAAAGGGAGGGTCAAGACCATGCCGGAGCAGCGCAGCTTCTGCCGTTTCTGCCACGCCAATTGTGCAATCCTGGTGGAGACCGAAGGCGACCGGGTCGTGCGGGTGTCGGGCGATCCGGAGGACCCGGTGTTCGGCGGCTATACCTGCATCAAGGGGCGGCAGCTGCCCGAGGCGCATCATCATCCCGAACGGTTGCTGGCCTCGCAGAAAAAGCAGCCAGATGGTTTTGTCCCGATTGCCACGCAAACCGCGCTCGACGAGATTGGCGCGAAGCTCAGGGCGCTGATCGACGAGCACGGTCCGGACAGCGTCGCCATCTATACCGGCACCTATGCGTTCCAGAATTCCGCCGGCGTCGCTTCGGGGATGGCCTTTGCGCAAGGCCTGGGGACGCGGCATTTCTACACCAGCGTGACGCTCGATCAGCCTGCCAAGGTCTATACTGCCGCACAATATGGCAGCTGGTCGGGCGGCGGGCATGTCTTCGGCGAGGCCGATGTCGCGTTCTTCATCGGCAACAACCCCATCGTGTCGCATTACGGCCCGCCGGGAGGACTTCCGCCCTTCTCGCCCTCGCGGCGGCTGCGCGATGCCATCGAGGGCGGGCTCAAGCTGATTGTCGCGGATCCGAGGGAAAGCGATGTCGCGGCGCTGGCGCATATCCATCTGCCCGTCAAACCGGGTGAGGACCCCGCGCTGCTGGCGGGCATGATCCATGTGATCCTGGAAGAGCGGCTGTATGATGAGGCGTTCGTGCAGGCGCATGTCGATGGCCTGGCCGAGCTGCAACAGGCGGTAGCGGGCTTTGCCCCGCCTGTCGCGGCCGCGCGCGCAGGCGTGAGCGAGGCCGATCTGGTGGCCGCGGCACGCATGTTCGCAGGCGGCACCAAAGGCTCTGCCAGCACCGGCACCGGCCCCGAAATGGCGGGCAACGGCACGCTGACGCAATATCTGGTGAGCAGCCTCAACATCCTGTGCGGGCGCTTCTGCCGCGAGGGCGAGAAAAGCTCGATCCCGCGCATCTTCACGCCGGTGACGCCGCGCCGCGCGCAGGTCAATCCGCCGTTGAAGCTGTGGGGTGAAGGCTATCCCGCTTCGCGCTTCCGGGGCCTCACGCACCTGATGGCCGAGATGCCGTGCAACGTGCTGGCCGACGAAATCCTCACCCCCGGCCCCGGCCAGGTCAAGGCGCTGATCTCGATCGGCGGCAACCCGATGCTGGCCTTTCCCGATCAGGACAAGATGGCGCGCGCGATCGAATCGCTCGATCTGTTCGTCAGCGTCGATATCCGCAGCCAGGGCGTGTCGGCGCGCCGGTCCGACTATATCCTTGCGCCGCTGATGTGCCTCGAGCGCGACGACATCTCGTCGCTGTCCGAATGGTGGTACGAGATTCCGTACGCCCGGTACACCGACGCCATCCTGCCGCGCCCCGGCGATCTGCTCGACGAATACGAGATGCTCTGGGGCTTGGCCAAACGGCTGGGCACCGGGCTGCCGCTGGCAGGTGGCCCCTGCCCGATGGACGCCTGCCCGGACAAGCAGACCTTTCTCGACATGGCGGTGGCAGGCTGCGTCGTCCCCCCCAGCCAGGTGCGCGCCGACAGCGTCGATGGCAAGGCGGTGATCTATGACGACAGGCACCCGATCGTCGAACCGGCGGAGCCCGGCCACGAGGCGCGGTTCGATCTGGCAGGCGGCGCGATGCCCGCGCAACTCATCGCCTATGGCAGCAACGATCCTGCAGCCCAGGGCTATCCCTTCCGCCTGATCTCGCGCCGCAGCCGCCACCGGTTCAACTCGACCGGCGGGCATCTGTCCGCGCTGGCGGCCAAGCGCACCACCAATCCTGCGCATATCCATCCCGAAGACCTCGCCGGGCTGGGCGTCGCCGATGGCGAGATGATCCGCATCGCCTCGCCGCATGGCGAGGTCCATGCGCTTGCCAAGGCGTCGGGCAACCTGCGCCGCGGCGTGATCTCGATGGCGCATGGCTATGGCGATCCCGACTTCGGGCCGGACCAGGTTTCCACGCGTGGCGGATCGACCAACCGGCTGGTGTCCGAAACCAGCGGGTTCGATCCGATCACCGGCCAGGCGTTGCAAAGCGGGATTCCGGTCAAGGTGCTGCGTGTTTGAGTCAGCGCGGATGCTCGCTCAAACCAGCACAGGATTGCGGTTGCCCGCATTGTCGGTCATCACAGAGCCCATGGCCTTTACCCCTGTAACCCCATCCGATGTTGCGCCGGGCACCACCCGTTTTGCGCAGCATGAAGGTGCAGCATTTCTGATCGCGCGTGATGGCGATGGCAGCCTTCATGCCATGGACGGCCTGTGCAGCCATGCGATGCTGCCGCTTGAGGGCGCTCGGCTGCGGCGCGGGCATGTGATTTGCCCGCACCATGGCGCGCGCTTCGACATCACCAATGGCGCGGCCAAGGGTCCGCCTGCGCATTGCGGCATCAGGACCTGGCCGGTGCGGGAGAAAAACGGCATGATCGAACTGGACATGGGCACATGACATTTGCGGTGAAGGACAAGGTGGTGCTGATCACCGGCGCGGCATCGGGCATCGGCGCTGCCACCGCGCGGCTGGCGGCGGAGCGCGGCGCCAAGGTGATCGCGACCGATCTGGACGGCGAGCGGATCCAGGGTGTCGCCGCCGATTGCCAGTGCATCGGGCTGAAGCATGATGTCACCAGCGAGGACGACTGGGACAATGCCATCACCGCCGCGGTGCACCATTATGGCCGGCTCGATGCGCTGGTTTCGAACGCGGGCATCGTCAATTACGAGCCGATCATCGATCTTGATCTGGCGCGGTTCCGCAGGCTCAACCAGGTGCATGTCGAGGGCAGCTTCATCGGCCTGCAGCGAGCGGTGGCACAGATGCGCAGCCAGGCTGGCGGGCAACCGGCGACCGGCAGCATCATCCTCACCGCCTCTGTCATGGCCAATTGCGCCGCGCCCGCAATCTCGGCCTATGCCGTCGCCAAGGCGGCGATGGCCAACATGGCGCGCGCGGTCGGGGTCGAGGTCGGTCGCAAGGGCGACATGATCCGCGTCAACGCGGTGTGCCCCGGCCCCACCCGCACGCCGCTGCTCGAAGGCGCGATGCCGCCGGGTGCGATGAACGATCCCGCGCACTGGACCGACGTGCCCCTGGGCGTGCCGCAGGAGCCCGAGGACATTGCCGAGAGCATCCTGTTCCTGATCAGCGAGGAATCGTCGTTCATGACCGCCACGCAGATGGTGGTCGATGGCGGATGGAGTTTGACATGATGGCCTCGCGCACCAGAGACCCGTTTGTCCCCAGCATGTCGAGGGACATCATCGCGAACCTTGCACATACGTCCCTCGACTTTGGTCGGGACAAACGGGAGGGAGGCCTATGACGAAAACAGCCATCGTCACCGGCGCGACCTCGGGCATCGGCCGCGCCGCCGCTTTGCGCCTCGCCAGGGCCGGCTTCCACATCATCGCCACCGGCCGCAATCCGGAGCGCGGGGCAGAGACCGTGCGCCAGGTGCAGGCGGCCAGCGGCACCGCCGAGTTTCACAGCTTCGATGTCACGCGCGAGAGCGACTGGGCCGCGTTTGCCGACACTGTCACCGCCACGCACGCATCGGTCGATGCGCTGATCAATTCCGCCGGATCGTTCTTCTCCAAGCCCTTGCCCGATACCTCGCTCGAGCAGTTTCGGGCGCTGTGGACCGCAGATGTCGAAAGCGTGGTGCTGGGCACCAAATACGGCCTGCGCATGATGCGCGACACCAAGAGCGCGGGATCGATCGTCAACATCTCCTCGCTCGCCGGGCTGATCGGGCTCGACGATTGCGCCGCCTATTGTGCGGCCAAGGCGGCGGTGACGCATTTCAGCCGGGTGGCTGCGCTCGAAGGTGCGCAGATGGAGCCCAGGGTCCGCGTCAATTCGCTCAACCCCGGGGTGATCTATACCGAGATGATCACCGGCGCCTATGGCGACAGCGACGAGGTCAAGGCGTTCGTCATGGACGGCAACGCGCTCCAGCGCGTCGGCACCGCCGAAGACATTGCCAGCGCCGCCACCTTCCTCGCCAGCGCCGCCTCGCGCATGGTCACCGGCACCGCGATGCTGGTCGATGGCGGGCGCGGCGCAGACTGATCCTTCCCTTTCCCATTTTGCGGAGACTCAAACCCCATGACCAGCAACCGCCAGTTCATTCTCAAGCGCCGCCCCGATGGTGCGCCCGTCGCCGAGGATTTCGCGCTGGAGACCAGCGCGCTGCCCGCGCTCGAGGAAGGCCAGTTCCTCATCCGCAACCATTGTGCTTCGCTCGACCCCGCGCAGCGCGGGTGGATGTCCGACGCCGAAAGCTACATGCCGCCGATCCCGCTGGGCGCGCCGGTGCGCGCGACCACCATTGGCGTGGTCGAGGAAAGCCGCGCAGAGGGCTTTGCCAAGGGGCAATGGGTGCTGGGATTGAACGCGATCGAGGATTATTCGGTGGGCACCTTGGGCGGCTTTACCCAGCCGATCGATCCGAACGCGGTGCCGTCGGTCACCAACTATCTCTCGCTGTTCGGCGCGGTGGGGATGACCGCCTATTTCGGCTTCATCGACGTGTGCGAGCCGCAGGTGGGCGATGTCGTGCTGGTCACTGGTGCCGCCGGGGCCGTGGGCTCGCTGGTCGGCCAGATCGCCAAGATCCTGGGCTGCACCACCATCGGCATCGCAGGCGGCGCGGAGAAATGCGCGCGGTTGAAGGACCGCTACGGCTTTGATCATGCGATCGATTATCGCGGCAAGGACATGGCGGCGCTCGATGCCGCGATCCGGGCCGTCGCGCCCGATGGTGTCGATGTGATCTTCGAGAATGTCGGCGGCGATATTCTTGATGCGGGCCTGATGAACCTGCGCCATGGCGCGCGCATCGGGCTGTGCGGGCTGATCAGCGAGTATAACGCACCTGAGCCGGTGGGCGCGCGCAACATCTGGCAGCTGATCGTCCACCGCGCGTCGATCCGCGGACTGCTGGTCGCCGATTACGTCCCGCGCTTTGCCGAGGGCGGGGCGAAGATGGGCGAATGGGCGGCCACCGGACGGCTGGTGGTCGACGAGCATGTCGACGAGGGGCTCGAAAATGCGCTGCCGGCGTTCATGCGGCTGTTCGAGGGCTCGAACCAGGGCAAGATGATCCTCAAGATCGCCTGATCGTGCGCGACCTTCTGGTCCTGTCGGGCGGCCATCCCTATGAGGCCGAACCGTTTGCTGCGCTGCTGGCCAGCCTCACCGGGTGGCGCGTGCAGCATCTGCTGCATCCCGAGGCGGAAGCGGCGGTGGCCGACGGCGCGGCGGAAAAGGCCGATGTGCTGCTGTTCTACGACATGCCGGGCTATGTCTTTGCCGGCGGCACGGTAACCAGCCGCCCGCCGTCCACCGGTTTCGTGCAGGCGATCCAGCGGCATTTTGCTGCGGGCAAGGGCGCGGTCATGCTGCACCATGCGCTGGCAGGGTGGGCCGACTGGCCGGGCTGGAGCGAGATGCTGGGCGGCAGGTTCCTCTACCAGCCGGGCGAAGTGCGTGGCCGAGCCTGCCTTGATTCGGGCTATAAACATGACGTCGACTACGAGGCGGTGGTGGTGGCGGATCATCCTGTGACGCGAGGCCTGCCCGCTCGGTTCGCGGTCAATGACGAACTGTACCTGGCCCAGGTCTTCGAGGAGGATGTCACCCCGCTGATCCGCGCCGATACGCGCTTCGAGCGCGACTGCTTCTCCTCGGCGGCGCACGCCGTCGCCGGACGGATGTTCGACAACAGCGACTGGCCGCATCCGCCGGGCAGCAACCTGATTGGCTGGACACGCACCGTCGATGCTGCGCAGATGGTGTATCTGCAATTCGGCGATGGCACGGCCAGCTACGCCAACCCCCATGTCCGTCGCGCCATCGCCAATGCGCTGGATTTCGTGACGCACGCCGAACGCGCAAAGGAAACAACATGAGCAGACTGAACGGACGCAAGGCCCTGGTCACCGGGGCAGCATCGGGGATCGGCGCGGCGACCGTCCGCCGTCTGCTGGCCGATGGCGCAACCGTGCTGGCCTGCGACATCAGCGGAGACGGTCTGGCAGGCACGGTCAACCATGTCGCCAACCTGGCCGATCCGCAGGCGATCGCCACCCTGGCTGCGGCTGCGCAAAGCCAGCTGGGAGGGCTCGACATCCTGATCAACAACGCGGGCGTATGCCCTGTGGGGACGCTGGGCGAATTGACCGACGAGCAGTGGCAGTTCGGGCTCGACGTCAATCTGCTCGCCCCGACGCGGCTGTCCAAGGCTTGCCTTGGCCTGCTGCAGGCATCGAAGGCCGGACGCGTGATCAACACCGGGTCGATCCTGTCGCGCTATGGCGATGCGGGCCTCGGCGCCTATGCCGCGTCCAAGCACGCGATCCTGGGCTTCACCCGCTCGCTGGCGATGGAACTGGGCCCCTATGGCGTGACGGTCAACTGCGTGCAACCGGGCTGCATCGTGACAGGAATGACCCGCGGCATGCTCGAAAATGGCGAGGCGGCGGATTACTACCGCGACAAGTCCGCGCTCAAGCGGCTGGGCCAGCCCGAGGATATCGCCGATGTCATCGCGTTTCTGGCGAGCGACGACGCCCGTTTCATCACCGGCCAGGGCATCATCGCCGATGGCGGGGTGATGACGCACAGCTGATTGGGGCGGGTCAGTCGTTGTCGAAATGGGTCGCGACGTCTCGGCTGGCGTGGAGAATATTGACAACTTCCAGTCGGTTTTCGGCGTACCGGAAGAAGATGATGTAGCCATTTGCGGAGACACTTCTGAGCCCAGGGACGCATTCCGCCCGATCAGAGCCGAGTGTTCCGGGAAGCGAAGCAAGGTGCGTGCATCTGGCGCGCAATCTAGAAACAAAAGCTCTTCCCGCCGAAAGACTGGCGCTTTGGGTGGTAACGTATATCAGAATTTCAACCAGATCTTCGCTGGCCGAATCAAGATAAATGAGCTTCCTCACCTAATATCCCTGTGACATGAGCCCCTCAGCTGCTGTTTCCAGGCTCCGATCGACATCATCATCATTGTTTTCGCCGCCGCGCGCAAGCGACGCTTCGATCGTCTCGCGCAGCGCTGCAAGCTTGGCCTCGCGCTCTTCGACCAGACGCAGCCCCTCGCGTACGATCTCGCTTGCCGAACCATAGCGCCCCGTCTTGAGCAAGGCCTCGACATAGCTTTCCCAGCGTTCGCCAATCGATACGTTCATGGATCCTATCCCTTCGAATGGTTCTCTCAGGATACCGCAATAACACAAATTGTGCAATTTTCGTTATCCCTGCGCCATCACCCGGCCCTAGCATTTTCGACTATCGCCGCTCGCCGCCGCGGGCGGCTATGACAGGGGAATGACAGAACAGCATCGCGGGAGCAGGCAGTGACGGTGGCGGCAGAGCAGACAAGCTTTTTCCATCCGGATGTGCTGTCCGACCCCTTTGCCTTTTACCAGGCGACCATTCCCACCCAGCCGGTCTATTATGATGCGGCGAGCGGCCTGTATCTGGTGCTGAGCCACAAGCTCGTCAGCGAGGCGACATCGCGGACAGAGGAATTCTCGAACAATTTCCAGGCGGTGCTTTCCGGCGCGCGATCCGAAGACCCGCAGGTCAAGGCGATCCTCGAAGATGGCTGGCCGCAGGTCGACACGCTGCTGACCGCCGATCCGCCGGTGCACACGCGGTTCCGCAAGCTGGTCAATCTCGCCTTTTCCGCGCCGCGAGTGAACAAGCTCGAAGCGCATATCCGCGAGATCGCGCGCGACCTGATCGATGCCATGCTGGGCAAGGACGACATCGATTTCGTGCGCGATTTCGCCATGCCGCTGCCGATCCGGATGATCTCCGAGCAGCTGGGGCTGACGCATGAGGAGCCCGCAACGATCAAGCGCTGGACCGATGCCTTTGTCGACCGGCTGGGCGGTATGGTGCCGTTGGAGCGCGAGCTGCAATGCGCGCGCGAGGTGGTCGAGTTCCAGCACGCGATCAAGGCGCAGATGGACCTGCGGCGCGCCAACCCGACCGACGATCTGCTGTCCGACCTCGTGCATGCCGAGGTCGATGGCGAGCGCCCGCTGGACGATGGCGAGCTGCTCTCGATCGTGCAGCAGCTGCTGGTCGCGGGCAACGAGACGACCACGGCCACGCTGGCTGAGGGCATCATCCTGCTGGCGCGCAACCCGAATGAGCTCGCCAAGGCGAAGGCTGACCCGAAGATCATCCCCAATATGGTCGAGGAAATGCTGCGGCTGGCCAGCGCTTCATCGGGCATCTGGCGGGTGATGAAATCCGATGCGGAACTGGGCGGAGTCACCCTGCCCGCCGGTGCCATGGTGATGATGCGCTATGCCGCCGCCAACCGCGACCCCGAGCGCTATGAAGACCCCGACCGTTTCCTGGCCGACCGAGCCAATGCGCGCACGCACCTCGCCTTCGGACGCGGCATCCATATGTGCGTCGGCAACATGCTCAGCCGCAAGGAAATGACCGTGGCGTTCGAGGAACTGCTGCCGCGCATTGCCGGCATCACGCTGACCGACGAGAGCGCGATTGCCTATCATCCCAACATGATGCTGCGCGGACCTTCTTGCGTACCGGTGCGTTTCGAGGCCGTGCCATGAATTTCGATTATGACGAGAGCCAGCTGCTGTTCCGCGCCTCGGTCGAGCGCTTTCTCGAGGGCAGCGACATCGCTGCGCGCAAGGCGCAGCGCGCGCATCCTGGCGGGATCGACCGCACGCGCTGGCAGACGATGGCCGATCTGGGCCTCGCGGCCATGGCGCTGGGTGAAGACAGGGGCGGCCTGGGGAGCAGCCTGCTCGATCTGGTTGCCGTGGGCGAGAGCTTTGGCCAACGCATCTCTTCGGACAACTGGCTGGAAAATGCGGTGCTGCCCTTGCTGCTGGCGGGAAGCGGACTGGCCGAGGCGCATCCGCTGATTGCGGCACTGGCATCGGGCGAAGCGATCGCGGCGCTGGCGCTGTTCGAGCCCGAGGGGCGGCATGTCACCATTCCGCGCAGCACCACCGCCAAGACCAGCGCGCAGGGCTATCTGCTGAGCGGCGACAAGAGTTTCGTGCTGGGAGCCATGGCCGCCGACTGGCTGCTGGTGAGTGCGCTCAGCGACAGCGGCCCGGCCTTGTTCCTGATCGCGGCCGATGCTCCCGGGGTGTTCCGCAAAGGCTATCGCGTGATCGATGGCAACGAGGCCGCCGAAATTGCCTTGCGTCAATGCCATGTGCCCGCCGAGGCACAGCTGTCGCTCGATTGGGACGCGGTCGAGCACGCGCTGACGACCGCACGACTGGTCGCCGCTGCGGAGATGACCGGGCTGGCCCAGCGACTGTTCGACGATACTCTGGGCTATGTCCGCCAGCGCGAGCAGTTCGGCCAGCCGATCGGCCGCTTCCAGGCGATCCAGCACCGCATGGTGGAGGCCTATGCATTGGTCGATCAGGCCAAGAGCGCGCTGATCGCCGCGGTCACATCGGGGCGGGCAGACGATATTGCGGGCATGAAGGCGATCGTCGCCGAGTGCGCGCTCGGCATCGGACGCGAGGCGGTGCAGCTGCACGGCGGCATGGGCACCACCGACGAGTTGGAGATCGGCCATGCGCACAAGCGCGTGCTGTTGCTGTCGCAATGGCTGGGCGATCCCGCGAGCGGGCTGGATGCCTATGCGCGCGATGATGCGCGGGTGGCGGCATGAGCGCTGCGGTTCCTGTCGCCGAAGGGCTGTGGACCGACGAGCCGCAGCCGCGCCTGATCGGCGGGCGTCACCGCATGTCGGGCGAGATTGTCTTCCCGATGCCGCAAGGCGATGCTGCGCAGCATTTCGATGCCATAGCGCTTTCGCGCACCGGCAGCTTGTGGTCATGGACCAGCCAGGATTTTCGCCCGAAATCGCCGCCCTATGCGGGCCCTGATGCCTTCACCCCGTTCCTGATCGGCTATGTCGAGCTGCCCGGCGAGGTGATTGTCGAGACGCGGATCGAGGGCGCGGCCCTGGCCGATCTGAAGCTGGGCATGGCGATGGAGCTGGTGATCACCGAGTTCGCTCCGGGGCGGACGACCTTTGCTTTCAGGCCAGCACCATGACCCGCCCCACCCTGTCCGTTTGTCCCGAGCGAAGTCGAGGGACCTTACGCAACCCATCGGGATTACGTCCCTCGACTGCGCTCGGGACAAACGGACAGTGGCAGTGTTTGAAAGGCCTAAACGCATGACCCAGGTCCAGATCATCGGCGCAGGCATCCACCCGTTCGGGCGGACCGATAGCCGCACAGGCCGCGACCAGGGCGTGTTCGCGGTGCGGCAGGCGCTGGCGGACGCCGGGCTCGACTGGACCGACATTGAATGCGCCTATGGCGGGTCGGAAGCTGCGGGCAATGCCGATATCATGGTCAACGAGCTGGGGCTGACCGGCCTGCCGTTCATCAATGTCTCGAACGGATGTGCCACCGGCGGCAGCGCGCTGTCGTCGGCGCGCAACGCGGTGGCGTCGGGCCAGTGCGATGTCGCGCTGGCGGTGGGCTTTGACAAGCACCCGCGCGGCGCATTCAACGCCAAGCCGGGCGACTGGGGCCTGCCCGAATGGTATGGCGAGACCGGCATGATGCTGACCACGCAGTTCTTTGCGATGAAGATCCAGCGCTACATGCAACTGCACGGCATCAGCCGCCGCACCTTGGGAATGGTCGCCGAAAAGGCGTTCCGCAACGGCACCCTGTGCGAGCACGCCTGGCGGCGCTCGCCGGTCGATCTCGACACCATCCTCAATGCGCCCATGGTCAACGATCCGCTGACCAAATACATGTTCTGTTCGCCTGCCGAAGGCGCGGTCGCGCTGATCATCGCGTCGGACAGAAAGGCGCGTGAACTCGGTGCCGACGGCGTCAGGATCGCCAGCATCGCGGTGCGCACCCGTCCGCCCGGATCGTTCGAGGTGTTCGCGCCCGCGATCAGCGTCGAGCGGGGCGGCAAGCCGACCGAACTCGCGAGCCAAGCGGCGTTCGAAGCGGCGGGTATCGGCCCTGATGACATCGATGTCGCGCAGTTGCAGGACACCGAATCGGGCGCGGAAATCATGCACATGGCCGAGAACGGCTTCTGCGCGGATGGCGAGCAGGAGCAATGGCTGGCCGAAGGACGCACCGAGCTCAATGGCGCGCTGCCCGTCAACACCGATGGCGGTTGCCTGGCGTGCGGCGAACCGATCGGCGCATCGGGTCTGCGGCAGGTCTATGAGAACACCGTGCAGCTGCGCGGGCGCGGGGGCGACCGGCAGGTGCCGGGCAGTCCGAAGACCGCCTACAGCCATGTCTATGGCGCGCCCGGCCTGTCCGCCGTCGCGATACTGGAGCGTTAAGATATGGGACTGATGCAGGGCAAGGTCGCGCTGATCTCGGGCGGGGCGGAAGGGATCGGCGGGGCGACCGGACGGCGCATCGTCGCCGAGGGCGGCAGCGTGGTGCTGGGCGATATCCAGTTCGACAAGGCCAAGGCGCTGGCCTCCGAGCTCGGCGAGCACGCGATGGCGGTCTCGCTCGACGTGCGCGATCTGGCGCAATGGGAAGCGGCGGTTCAGGCCGCGCAGGCGACCTTCGGCAAGCTCACGCACCTCGTCAATGTCGCGGGCATTTCGGAGCCCGGCGCGGTGCCCGATGTCGATCTCGACAGCTGGAGCCGCACCATCGACATCAACCTGAACGGCACCTTCAACGGCTGCCGCGCGGCGATCCCCGCGATCGCGGACTCGGGCGAACCCGGCGCGATCGTCAACATCGGCTCGATGCTCGCGCTGCGCGTCGGCTCGGGCTTTGCCGCCTATTGCGCATCCAAGGCGGCGGTCACCGCGCTCACCAAGACCATCGCACTCGATTGCGCCGAAAAGGGCCTGCCCATCCGCGCCAACACCGTGCACCCCGGCGCGATCCGCACGCCGATGTTCGAACGCTATCTCGAGGCGTTGCCTGGCACCGTGCAAGAGGTCGAGGCGATGTTCGCCGCCAACCACCCGATGGGCCGCGTCGGCGAGGCGGCCGAAGTGGTCAACGCGATTCTCTTCCTGCTGTCCGATCAGGCCAGCTTTACCACCGGGGTCGATTTTACCGTCGATGGCGGTGGCCATTTCCGCAGCTGAAAGGCAGAACAAGGCATGGCTGAACGGATCGATGCGCATTTTGTCGCAGCAGGCAAATATCACGATATCGACTTTGCCCGGCTCGAGGTGCTCAAACTGCTCGCCGAGCACGACAATATCCGCACCACGGTCGCGCATGATTACAACGGCGTGGCCGAGCGCCTGCCCGCGTGCCGGTTCCTGATCACCTATACCTGCGACCTGATGCCGTCCGAGGCCGAAGCCCAGGCGATTGCCGCGTTTCTGGCAGGCGGCGGACGCTGGCTGGCGCTGCACGGCACCAACTCGATCCTGCGCTTTACCGAAGCGGGCGTCGACAGCCCCGAAGAACGCCCCGATGTCATGGAAATGCTGGGCACCCAGTTCAAGGCGCACCCGCCGATCGGCGCGCCGTTCACCGTCGAGATCGTCGATGGCGACCATGACGTGACGCGCGGGATTGCCGATTTCGACGTGGTCGACGAACTGTACCTGATGAAGCAGGTGAGCGACATTCGCACGCTGGCGCAGACGCGCTTTGCAGGCGAAGCGACCGGTTTTGTCGACGCCGACTGGCCCGAAACGGTGGTGCCGGTGATCTACACCCGCGCGATCGGCGACGGCGGCATCCTCTACAACACCCTGGGCCACTGCCGCGGGCATTACGATCTGCCGGGCATGCAGGATTTCTACCCGCATCCGGAAAAATGCGCGTGGAACTACCCCATCTATTATCAACTGTTGCGCCGCAGCATTCTCTGGGCGACCGGACATGGCGGGATTTGACGCATGGACATGGATTTCACCCCTGACGAACTGGCCTTCCAGGCCGAGGTGCGCAGTTTCCTGAAATCGCACCTCACCGACCGATTGATCGAGGGCGCGCGGCGCACGCCCGGTGTGTTCGTCGAGCCGGATATCGGTCTGGAATGGCAGCGCATATTGCATGAGAAAGGCTGGCTGGCGGTGCATTGGCCGGTCGAGGATGGCGGCACCGGCTGGACCTCGGTGCAGCGCTATATCTTCGAAAAGGAATGCGCGATCGCGGGCGCCCCGGCGCTGGCCGTGCTGGGGCTGAAGCTGGTCGGCCCGGTGATCTGCCGCTTCGGCACGCCCGAGCAGAAGGCCCGCTTCCTGCCGCGCATCCTCAGCGCCGAGGACTACTGGTGCCAGGGCTATTCCGAGCCCGGATCGGGATCGGACCTCGCCAGCCTCAAGACCCGCGCGGCACTGGAAGGCGACACCTATCGCATCAATGGCTCGAAGATCTGGACCACGCACGCGCACTACGCCAACTGGATGTTCTGCCTGGTGCGCACCGATCCGGAAGTTTCGGCGCAGCGCGGAATCACCTTCCTGCTCGTGCCGATGGACCAGCCGGGTGTCACCGTCACCCCGATCATCACCATGGCGGGCGACCACGAGGTCAACCAGGTGTTCCTGGATGACGCAAGGAGCCATGTCGGCAACCGCATCGGCGATGAGGGTCAGGGTTGGACCATCGCCAAGTTCCTGCTCGAGAACGAGCGCGGCGGATCGTGCTTCGCACCCAAGTTGCTGGTCGATATCGACCGGCTGATGATGACCGCGGGCAGCGTTGCCAGCGGCACCAATGGCGCGATTGCGCATGATCCCGTGATCGCGCGCAAGCTGGCATCGTTGCGGCTGCGCGCGCGCGCCTTCGAGATCAGCGAACTGCGCATCCTGGCGGAGATCGCCAAGGGCCGCCCGCCGGGGCCGCAGACTTCGCTGGTCAAGCTGTTCTCTGCAAACCTGCGGCAGGAGCTCGACACGCTGGCGATGGAGGTGCACGGGCTTGCCGGGCTGCAACTCCCCGCCGAGCGACCGCTCTACGGCAACGAGGCCCCCGAGCCGGTCGAGAGCGTCGAGGCGCAGATGGCGGCAGGGCGCTATCTCAACTCGCGCGCCTGGACCATCTTCGGCGGGTCGGACGAGGTGCAGAAGAACATCATCGCCAAGACCGTGCTGGGGCTTTGAACCTGAAACCTGGCGTGGCACATTCGCCAGACACCCTCCACTCAGCCTGAGCCTGTCGAAGGCCCCGCGCCCCCGCCAACCCTGTAGCGAGGCCTTCGACAAGCTCAGGCTGAGCGGATGTGGGTGCTAAAGTCAGCTATAAACAAGGAGAGAGCCCATGGACGTCACCCAGATCATGTACCGCCCCGGGCTGATGGCGGGCGAGCGCATCCTCGTGACCGGTGGCGGCACCGGGCTGGGCAAGGTGATGGCCGAGGCATTCGCCTATCTGGGGGCCGAGGTGCATATCTGCGGGCGGCGCGGCGCGGTGCTCGAGGCGACCGCAGACGAGCTGATGACGCGGCACGGCGGGACGGTCGGCGCGCATGCCTGCGATATCCGCAACCCGCAAGCGATCGACGCGATGGTCGAGCAGATCTGGAGCCAGCACGGCCCGCTGACGGGCCTCGTCAACAACGCGGCGGGCAATTTCGTCAGCCGCACCGAGGACCTCAGCGTCAACGGCTTCAACGCCATTTCGGATATCGTGTTTCGCGGTACCTTCTACATCACGCACAATATCGGCAAGCGGATGATCGCCGAGCAGATCCGCGGCAACTTCCTCGCGATCCTGACCACCTGGGTGTGGAACGGCGGGCCGTTCACCGTGCCATCGGCCATGTCGAAGGCAGGGATCAACGTGATGACGCAATCGCTCGCCACCGAATGGGGCCGCTATGGCCTGCGCTTCAACGCGATCGCGCCGGGCACCTTCCCCACCAAGGGCATGACCGAGCGGCTTTCGCCCGGCAATGCACAGGGGCTGCAGGGGCAGAATGCCGACCGCAGCAATCCCATGGGCCGGGTGGGCGAGATGCACGAGCTTGCCAACCTTGCGGTGCTGCTGATGGCGCGCGGCGCGGACTATATCAACGGCCAGACCATCGCCATCGACGGCGCGGGCTATCAGGCCAATTCGGGCAATTTCTACCAGAGCCTTTCGCGGATGGACGACCAGCAATGGGCGGACATGGCCGCCATGATTCGCGTCGCGAACGACAGGGACAAGGCAGCGCGCACCACGACATGAGCCATCGGCATTCCGACATCAACATTCCGTAGCGTTGCAACCCGGTCTGACATACGCTTCGCGGCGGAGAGCAGGATCGAATCAGAGGGAAAACCATGATCGAGACACCACGTCATTTCACCGAGAAAGCCGAGGGCCGGAACAACCCGGTCAACACGCTGGCGCAGCGCGTGACCATCCGCCGCGTGGAGGACATTCACGATGCCGCAGTGGCGCTGCACGAAATGTCGCAGACGCGCGGATTTCGCGTCGCGGCCTGCGACGACATCTCGTCCAAGGAACCGATGATCGATGCCGATGGCGCGATCATCAACGGTGAAATCTTCGGCTGGATGGCCGATGGCGAACGCTGGTGGGAGGACACCAGGCTGGCGCTCAACTCGCCGCTGCCCCGCGCCTGCCGCTACGAGAGCGAGCCGTTCTGGTGCAACGAGCACGGCATGTACGGGCGCTGGCGCAACGAATATCTCGAGGAAATGGACCTCACCGATTTCCGCAAGCGCTCGCTGGTCCATGCCGCGATCGTGGTGCCGGTGCACCTGCCGTTCGGCCAGATCGCGGCGGTCAGCTTCACCCCGCTCGATCGCGAGCTCACCGACCTGTCCGAGGCTTACGAAAAGCACGCCGACCTGATGGCAGCAATGACGCGTCGGTTCATCGCCGGCTATGTCATGGTGATGCGCACCAAGCGGCGAATCCCGGCGGACTGCATGCTCTCCAAGCGCGAGGTCGAATGCCTGCGCTGGGCAGCGATCGGCAAGACCGACAAGGAGATCAGCATGATCCTCGACCGCAGCCACGCGACGATCCGCTATCATATCCACCGCGCGGGCGAAAAGCTGGACGCGGTCAATCGCAGCCAGACGATCTTCAAGGCCGGGCAGCTGGGCTATCTGGGCGCGAGCGATTAGTCCTATAGCCCTCCCCCTCGATGGGGGAGGGTTGGGTCGGGGTGATCTCTCCGGATTGAGCAAAGTGGGCGACGACGCTCAGTCAGTAGCCAGCCGCACCACCACCCTCACCGCTGCGACTAAGGCAGCAAGCTGCCAAGTCTCGCTGCCTCTCCCATCAAGGGAGAGGCGAAACTTGGCCGCTGCGCTTGGCGCTAACCCACCCTCCGCACCGGATCGCTCCCGTCCCAGCCCTTGGCCGCATCGGCGATCATCGCAAAGAACCCTTCGCTGCCGCTCGCCGGTTGCAGGATCTCGACGATCGCACCCGCATTGGGCTGGGTCCCTGCCGGGCCGCAATCGGCATAGATCACCGCACCGTCCGCGCCCACCTTGCCCTCGACCAGAATCTGCCCGCCGCCCGCCTCCACCGCTGCGCGGGCGCCCGCGATATCGTCGGTGAGCAAGCACACATGGTGCATCGCGCCACCTGCAGGCAGATAGTCGCCGCGATAGATCGAGGGCACATCATTGTCCTGGCGGATCAGCTCGATCTGGACATCGCCCCATTGCGCCAGCGCGATGGTGAAGCGGCAGTCCGACGGCGCGCCCAGGAAGCGGCCATTTTCGAGCACGATGTTTTCCATCACAAAGAACGGGCCGACCCCCATCGCTTGCGTCCAGTGCTTGAGCGCCGCATCGAAATCCTCCGGCACGAACGCGATCTGCATCGGCTTGCCGATGGCGGAAATGCTCGAAAAGGTCATGGCGGCGGTCTCTCCACTGATTAAACCAATAGTGTCATTGGCTGCCTGCTTTCTGGCATGGTGCGCCCAATTGCCATTGACCAATTTGGGAGGGCCTTGTGGCCGAGCGCGATCCATCCGACAGCCTGACCCCAGACTGGGCGGCATCGCGCAAGCTGCGTGCACGCGAAATCCGCCGCAAGATCGTCGCGAACGTCGCTGCCAGAACCACCGACATGGCCGATGGCCCGCTGCCGCTGCACAAATCGGTGTATATCGATGAGACGCGCTTCCAGGCCGAGCGCGAACATCTGTTCCTGGGCCAGCCTCTCGTCGCAGGCCTCACCGGCGACATCCCCGAGCCCGGCGATTATCTGGTGTTCGATGCCGCCGGTCCGTCGATCCTGGTGATCCGCGGTAAAGATGGCGTGGTCCGCGCCTTCCGCAACCTGTGCACGCACAGAGGCGCAAAGCTGGTCGAGCAGGCCGAACCGTTCACAGGCAAGGCGGCGCGCATATCCTGCCCGTTCCATGCCTGGACCTTCGACAATCTGGGCAAGCTCATCGGTCAGCCGGGCAAGGCGGGCTTTGCCGACTGCGAAATCGGTGCGCGCAACCTGCTCGAACTGCCCTGCACCGAGCATCTCGGCCTGATCTTCGTGCGCGCCTCCGAGGGCGAACCGATCGATGCGGCAGCGCATCTGGGCGATTTTGCCGATCAGCTCGCCTTGATCGAGCTGCACCGCGCGGTGCCGGTGAAAAAGGGCATATTGCACGCCGAATCGAACTGGAAGTTCGCGCTCGACACCTATGGCGAGGGCTATCATTTCGCCGCCCTGCACGCTTCGACCATCGGCCAGACGCATTGCAACGACGTCTCGGTGCTCGAACGCTTCGGCCGCCACCACCGCATCAGCTTCCCCGACAAGACCATCGGCGATCTGGTCGGCAAGGACGAGGCCGAGTGGCCCGACACCGAATATGGCGGGGTGCATTATCTCTTCCCCAACACCGTGATCTTCTTCGGTGCGGTGACGCCGGGGGTCTATTTCACGCAGGTGTTCCGGCTGTTCCCCGATGGCGTCGGCAAGACCCGCTGCCAGTTCGGCGTCTATGCGCCGTTCGGGGTGATCGACGAGGCGTATCGCGGGGTCTGCGAGATGGCGTACGATGCCACCGCCGAGGTGGTGCAGAGCGAGGACTATCGCGTCGCCAGCCACGGCTATGCCAATTTGAAGACAGCGCCTGAGGATTTCCACGTTGTGCTGGGCGCAAACGAAAGCGCACCGCAGGCGGTGCACCAGCACATCGCCGAGGCGATCGGGATGCCTTTGTAGCGCAGCCCCGGAACCCACATCCGTTTGTCCCGAGCGTGTCGAGGGACCTTACGCGACCCTTTCCGATCACGTCCCTCGACTTCGCTCGGGACAAACGGGAGGGGGCAAGCAAAGAACAGAATAGCTGAGGAGAGTACCCATGGAAGACGCGAGCCGGACCTATCCTGCCGACCGCTGCCCGGCGATCACGGTCGACGAGATCCTCGACCTCGACAGCCGCGAGGTGCCGCCCGAGGTGCGCGGCGACAGCTGGCGCGATCTCGGCACCGAGCCGGTCACCGCCGAGCGCTATACCAGCGCCGCGTTCTTCGAGGCCGAAAAGAAGCTGATGTGGCCCAACGTCTGGCAGATGGCGGCGCGCGAGGACGAGCTGCTGCAGTCGGGCGATTATGTCGTCTACAACAATGTCGGCCGATCCTATCTGATCATGCGGCAGGACGACGGATCGGTGAAGGCCTTCCACAATGTCTGCCTGCACCGCGGCCGCAAGTTGCGCACCGAAAGCGGCTCTGCCGATGACCTGACCTGCCCGTTCCACGGCTTTGCCTGGAAGACCGATGGCGCGATCAAGCACATCCCGTGCGAGTGGGATTTCACCCATCTGAAAGAGCGCGACATGAGCCTGCCCGAGCTGCGCGTCGAGCGCTGGCAGGGCTTCATCTTCGTCACCGAAAGCAGCACGCAGGTGTCCCTGCGCGACTATATGGGCGCAGAAGTCTACGACCGGTTCGGTCGCTGGCGGCTCGACGAATGCTATACCGCTCTGTGGGTCGGCAAGGTGATCAACGCCAACTGGAAGGCGGTGTCCGAGGCGTTCATGGAAGCGTGGCACTCGATCGTCACCCACCCGCAGATCCTGCCGTACACGGGTGATGCCAACACCCGCTATTCGATGTGGGGCGACCATGCGAACCTCGCGCTCACCCCGTTCGGCCTGCCCAGCCCGCATCTGGCAGCGGACAACCTCAGCGAGGACGATATCATCGCCGCGTTCAGCCGCACCTCGGGCCGCTCGGCCTCGCTCGAGGGGCGCAAGCTGAATGACGGCGAGACCGCGCGCACCGCGATGGCCGAAACCAACCGCGCCAATTATCTCGACGCTCTGGGTTATGACAGCTCGGACATTTCGGACAGCGAGATGCTCGATGCATTCACCTACAACATCTTCCCCAACCTCTCGCCCTGGGGCGGGTTCGTGCCCAACATCGTCTATCGCTGGCGCCCCTGGCCCGATCAGAACGCGACGCTGATGGAGGTGCGCCTGCTGGGCCGCAAGCCCAAGCATGGCGCGATGCCCGAAGCGGCCGAAATGCGCTTCCTCACCCCCGAACAGCCCTGGGCCACCGTTACCGAATGGGGCGCGCTGGGCGAGGTGTTCGATCAGGACATGGAAAACCTTCCCTATGTGCAGGAAGGCCTGATCGCGTCGGCCAACAACCGCGTCGAGCTCGGCCGCTATCAGGAAGGCCGCATCCGCCAGTTCCACCAGACGATGGACAAGTATCTGGCAGGGCAATTGCCGTGAGCGGCTTTCGGGGGGCAACAGAAGACCAGATCGCGATCCGCGCGCTGATCGACAGCTATAGCGATGCGGTGTTTCGCCGCGACCCGCAGGACTGGGGCGCGACCTGGAGCGAGGACGCGCTATGGAACCTGATGGGCACCGACGTGCGCGGCCGGGAGGCCATTGTGGGGCTTTGGAGCCAGGCGATGGCGGGCTTCCCCTTCGTGGCCTTTTTCGCGCAGATCGGCCAGCTCGCCATTGATGGCGATCGCGCCACGGGCCGGGTCTACACCCACGAATATCTCGAACTCGCCGATGGATCGGTCAGTCGTCCGATCGGCCAGTATCGCGATGTCTACGCGCGCACCGCCGATGGCTGGCGCTTTGCCGAACGGCATTTCAGCATCCTCAAGGAGACCCAGGCCAAATGAGTATTGTCATTGCAGGCGAAGTCGATTTTCCGATCGGGAACCGCGATACCGCGCTCGCCGGCGCGCGCGACCTCATCCTGATGGCGCTCGCCGAGCCGGGCTGTCGTCATTACGCCTGGACCGCCGATCCGCACGATCCCGGCCGGGTGCATGTGTTCGAGGAATGGGACAGCGCCGATGATCTGCAATTCCATCTCGAAGGCCCCGCCTATCAGGGCATGCTGCTGCATCTGTCGCAATTCACGATCCTCAACGCCGAGACGCGCAAGTACCGGTTCGACCTGAAGGAGCCGGTCTACGGCCCCAATGGCGTGGCCACCGCGCGCTTTGCGAGCGAGGCCGCAGCATGACCGAATTTTCGGGCAAGACCGCGATCGTCATCGGCGCGGCGGGCGAGCACAACATGGGGCAGGTGATCGCGCGGGCCCTCGCCGGCGCAGGCGCGAAGGTGATCGTCTCGGGTCGCAAACGCGAACCGCTCGAAGCGCTGGCGGCAGAGATCGGCGGCGAGGCGGTGACCTGCGACCTCACCAGCCGCGCGGATGTCGATGCGCTGTTCGATGGTGCAGCCGCGCGGCATGGCAAAGTCGATATCGCGATCAACGCCACCGGCTGGGGGCTGATGAAGCCCTGGGGCGATGTCACCGACGAGGATCTCGCCGCGATGGTCGCGCTGCAGTTCACCGGCGTCCACCATATGCTCAATGCCTGCCTTCGCACGATGACGCAGGGCGGATCGGTGATCCAGATCTCGTCTGCGACCACGCAATGCCTGATCCATGATCACGCCGCCTATATCGGCACCAAGGCGGGATCAGAGGCGCTGATCCGCTGCTTTGCCAACCAGTACGGACCGCATGGCATCCGCGCCAATATCGTCTCGCCGGGGCTGACTGCAACGCCGATGGCCGCAGCCGCGGTCGCGACGCCGGGGCTCGAGGCCGCATTTGCCAGGGAATATCCGCTGGGCCGGATCGGCACGGCGGACGATATCGCACACACCGTGCTGTGGCTGTGCGACGATCGCACCTTCGTCACCGGGCAGAATATCCATGCCAATGGCGGGCTGACGCTCAGGCGCAATCCGCGGCCCGAGGAGATCGCGGCATCCGTAGGGGCAGCAATGGCGGCGATGGCGCAATGACCAAGGTTTGAGCCCAGACTGCGCATCTGCTGGCACATTGCAAACGTAACGCTATAGTGCTGCACAATCTGCCCGCGCATTCGGGTCGCAACCAGGGGCCAAGTCTCACGTGAAAAAAGCTGCTGTTATCGGGTCCGGATTCGGCGGGCTCGCACTCGCCATCCGCCTGCAATCTGCCGGAATTGCCACCACCGTGATCGAAGGCCGCGACAAACCGGGCGGCCGCGCCTATTTCTGGGAGAAGGACGGCTTCACCTTCGACGCCGGTCCGACCGTGATCACCGATCCGCCGTGCCTCGAGGAATTGTGGGCGCTGTCCGGCCATCACATCAGCGAGGATGTCGAGCTGATGCCGGTGATGCCGTTCTATCGGCTCAACTGGCCCGACGGCACCAATTTCGATTATTCGAACGACGAGGCCGGGCTTCGCGCCGAAATCGAGAAGCTCAATCCGTCCGATGTCGCAGGCTATGAAAAGTTCCTCGAATACAGCGCTGGCGTGCACGACGAGGGCTATCTCAAGCTTGGCCACAAGGCGTTTCTCGACTTTGCCAGCATGATCAAGGCTGCGCCCGCGCTGATGAAATATCAGGCCTGGCGCTCGGTCTATTCGATCGTCTCGTCGTTCGTGAAGAACGAGAAGCTGCGCGAAGCTTTGAGCTTCCACACCTTGCTCGTCGGCGGCAACCCGATGAAGACGAGCTCGATCTATGCGCTGATCCACAAGCTGGAAAAGGACGGCGGCGTGTGGTTCGCGCGAGGAGGCACCAACAAGCTGATCGCCGGGATGGTCACGCATTTTCAGCGGATCGGCGGAACCCTGCGTCTTAACGATCCGGTCACCGAGATCGAGACGATGGGCGACAAGGTCACCGGCGTGGTGACCCAGAGCGGCTGGCGCGAGACGTTCGACGCGGTCGCCAGCAATGCCGATATCGTCCACAGCTATCGCGATCTGCTGGGCAAATCGGGCCGCGGCAAGCGCGCGGCGGCCAGCCTCAAGAAGAAGAAGTTCTCGCCCTCGCTGTTCGTCGCGCATTTCGGCATCAAGGGCGACTGGCCCGGCATTCCGCACCACATGATCCTGTTCGGTCCGCGCTACAAGGGCCTGCTCGACGACATCTACGACCATGGCGTGCTGTCGAAGGACTTCTCGCTCTACCTGCACCACCCGACCGTCACCGATCCCAGCATGGCGCCTCCGGGGCACAGCACCTTCTATGTGCTCTCCCCCGTGCCGCATCAGGGCAAGCTGCCGATCGACTGGAAGGAAATGGGCCCGATCTACGAAAAGCGGATCCTCGACGAGATCGGCCACCGGCTGATCCCGGATATTCACGAGCGGATCGTCACCAGCTTCCACTATACGCCGCAGGATTTCAGCAACGATCTCAATGCCCATCTGGGCAGCGCGTTCAGCCTGGAACCCTTGCTGACGCAGAGTGCGTATTTCCGCACGCACAACCGCGATGATGCCATCCCCAACATGTATTTCGTGGGCGCGGGCACGCATCCGGGCGCGGGCATCCCCGGCGTGGTCGGCAGTGCCAAGGCGACCGCCGCGCTGATGCTCGAGGATATGCTTTAAACTTCCATCCTCCCCGCGCCTGTCCCGGGGAGGGGGACCGTTGGCGAAGCCAATGGTGGAGGGGCAACGGGCTTGAGCTTTGCCTTAACCCCCTCCGCTCAGCCTGAGCCTGTCGAAGGCCCCGCGAAGACGGCGGCGTTTGGCTTTGCCTTGACGTTCGCTTGCGGGTTATATCCTGCAGACCGAAGCGCGGGGCCTTCGACAGGCTCAGGCTGAGCGGGGTTTGAAACGGTTCCGCGCGCATATGGAGCAACCATCATGCACACCGGATCGTGCCTGTGCGGCGCTGTATCGTTCACTGTCTCCGCGCCGCTCAAGGGTCCGGACGCGTGCCATTGTTCGCAATGCCGCAAGCAGTCGGGCCATTACTGGGCCTCGACCGACGTCCAGCGCAGCGACCTTGCCATCACCGGCGAAGACAATGTTCACTGGTACCAGTCGAGCCCCAAGGTGCGGCGCGGGTTCTGCGGCACCTGCGGCAGCTTCCTGTTCTGGGACCCGCCGCACCGCGATTCGATGGCCCTCGCGATGGGCGCGTTCGATGCGCCGACCGATACGCAGCTGCACGTGCACATCTTCACTGCGCACAAGGGCGATTACTACGACATCGCCGACGGCCTGCCGCAGGAGTGACGCCTCTCAAATCCTCCCCGAGCCTGTCTCGGGGAGGATCGAACGGCCTTGCCCCTCACGTCGTTTCAGGCAATGGACCGGACACCCCACACAACAGGAATCACCATGACCGCCCCCTTCAAGCGCCTTGCCATCTATTGCGGTTCCGCCACGCCTTCCGACCCGGTGTATATCGAGAACGCCCGCATGGTCGGCGCGACATTGGCCGGGCGCGGGATCGGCGTTGTCTATGGCGGCGGCAAGCTGGGGCTGATGGGCGCGGTGGCGGATGCGGCGCTCGAGCGGGGCGGCGAAGTGATCGGCATCATCCCCGAGGCGCTCGTGCAGGCCGAAGTCGCGCACCAGGGCTGCACCGAATTGCACGTCGTGCCCGGCATGCACGCGCGCAAGCAGCGCTTCACCGACCTTGCCGACGGCTTCATCGTACTGCCCGGCGGGGTCGGCACCATGGACGAGCTGTGGGAAGCGATCAGCTGGTCGCAGCTGGGCTATCATGGCGACCCGGTGGGCCTGCTCAACATCAACGGCTTCTACGATCAGCTGATCGCGTTCAACCGCCACATGATCGAGGTCGGCTTCATCCGCCCGCAGCATGCCGATATCCTGATCGTCGATGAGACGCTCGACGGGCTGCTCGCCAAGATGGAAGCCTATCGCCCGCACCAGACGATCTTTGCGATGACGGCGGATGATCTTTGAAGGTTAGGGCGGGGCTGTGACTCCCTCCCCCACTCCAACCCCTCCCTTAAAGGCGAGGGGCTTCGAGCGCGCCTCCCTCGTCGCCTATGCCCGCGACTCCATCGCGCGCGGCTCGAAATCCTTCGCGCTCGCATCCAAGCTGTTCGATGCTGAAACCCGCGAGCGCGCCTGGCTGCTCTATGCATGGTGCCGCAAATGCGACGACCTCGCCGACGGACAGGACATGGGCCATGGCATGAGCGCGGTCACCGATGCACACGCCCGCGTCGCGTATATCCGCGAGCAGACCCGCGCCGCGCTGGCGGGCGCGCCGACCGATGACCCGGCCTTTGCCGCACTGGCGTGCGTGGCGCACGAATGCCGCCTGCCGCACCGCTATATCTACGACGTGATCGACGGCTTCGACCTTGATGCCGATGAATGGCGCCCCCGGCACGAAGGCGATCTGTATCAATATTGCTATCATGTCGCAGGCGCGGTCGGCCTGCTGATGGCGATCGTGATGGGCGTCGATCCGCAGGATGACGAGACGCTCGACCGGGCGTGCGATCTCGGCCTTGCCTTCCAGCTGGCCAATATCGCACGCGACCTGTCCGAAGACGATTCGGTGGGGCGATGCTATCTGCCGATGGAGTGGCTGGCCGAGATGGACATTCCGCCGGGCCAGCACATGAAACCCTGGCTGCGATCGCAGCTCGTGCCGCTGGCGGCGCGGCTGGCGGACCGGTCCGAAGCGCACGAGGCCTCGGCGCGTGTGGGTGCGGAAAAGCTGCCGTTCCGCGCGCGCTGGGCGGTGCTGGCGGCGGCGGGCATCTATGGCGATATTGCGCGCGAGGTGCGCAGGCGCGGTGCGCAGGCGTGGGACCACCGCGTGATCACCAGCCGGGGGCAGAAGATCGGCTGGGTGGCGCGCAGTCTGGCGCAGGCGCTGGGCGACCCGAAGCCTGCCGGCCGCAATGGACTTTGGACGCGGCCCCGGCCTGCTGACGCAGCGCGGGGTTGATCAGACGTCGGGTTGATCAGGCGGCGCGCGCCGCGCGCAGCCGTTCGGCCATCGGATAAATCTCGTCGTGCTCGCGGCCGATGCGATCGGCCAGCGCCTTGAACACCGCGGCCGATTCGCTGCGAAACCGCTCCGCCTCTGTCAGCAGCATGTCCGCGCGCTTCCAGCGATCAACAAAGTCGAGGAACGTGTCGGCAAGGCCGCCCATTTCCCGCCAGTAATGCTCGGCCGCTGTCGCGATCTTCGGGTCCTTGGCGTTGCGCAGCGCAGGATAGAGAATCTCGTCTTCCAGTGCCAGATGGATGCGCAGGATCCCGGTCAGCCGCGCCAGCATCAGCGTGATTTCCACCGCTGATGGCCGGTCCGCGATATGGGCAGAGCGCGCCTGGATATCCTCCACGATGGCAAGGCACGCTTCATGCTGGGACTGCAATTGTCCGATTCGCCAGTTCATATGGTGTTGCCCCCGCGTGCCGGTGAGTCACTGGCACGGACGACATGGCTAACCCAGGTTGCTTAACAGGCAGATAACGACACCCGGCGGGGCGCGAAATCTGCGCAGCCTGCAAAGGTTGGCGCTTGCCAGCAAAACTGGTTGCATATAGAAACCCAATATGCGCTCGGCTTCCGCTCTCGGCCTCAGGGCCATCACCTCCCTGTTTCTTGGTTGCGGAGCGCTTGCGCTGGCCGCCTGCTCGGCCGAGGGCGACACGCCTGCCCCTGTGGCGAGTGACAAGGTCTATCCCGTCACGATCGCGGTGGTGCAGCCGGCGGCGACCTCGGCAACGATCGCCGCAGCGGGAACCGTGCGGTATCGCTACGAAACGCCGCTGGGCTTTACCACCGCGGGCAAGATCGCCAGCATCCGCTTCCAGGAAGGCGACCGGGTGATGCCCGGCGCGCTGATCGCTGCACTGGACGCCACACAGGTCGGCGCTTCGCTGGAGAGCGCGCGCGCCGAGCAGCAGCGCGCGCAGTCCGAGCTCGCACGCTTCCAGCAGCTTTTCGAAAAGGGCTGGGTGACCCGCGCCCAGGTCGAGCGCGCCGAGGCGACCGCGCGCGCCGCCTCCGCCCAGGTCAGTACTGCGGGCTTTGCCAGCGGGACATCGCGCATTCTCGCACCGTCTGGCGGCATCATCCTCGCGCGCACGGCAGAACCTGGCCAGGTGGTCGCGGCCGGCACGCAGATCGTGGTGCTGGGCGAAACCAGCGGCGGCATGGTGCTGCGCGCGCCGATGATCGACAGCGACATCACACGGCTCGCGCCCGGCATGCCCGCGATGGTGCGGCTGTCTGCGCTGGGCGACGGCGTGATCGAGGGCGTGATCAGCGAGATCGATGCGCGCGCCAACCCGTCGTCGGGCGCGTTCGAGGTGACGATTGCGCTTCCCGCCAATCCGGCGCTGCGATCGGGCCAGATCGGCACCGCGGAATTTCGCGTGGCGGCCGGGCCGGGTGACACCGGCCTTGCGGTCCCGGCGAGCGCGGTGTTCAATGTCCGTGCCGACGAGGGCTTCGTCTATCTGCTCGACGCCAAGGGGAGCAAGGTCCGCGCGCGCGCGGTGCAGATCGGCAAGGTCGACGACCGGCAGCTGATCATCACCGGCGGGGTCAAGGCGGGCGACCGCATCGTCGCATCGGGCCTGGGCCTGCTCACCGATGGTGCCAGGGTCAAGCCGCTGGCGACGCGCCAGCCCAGCCGCACCCGCGCAGCGCCTGCCGCCTCCAATGCCCCCGCGCGCTAGTCGTCTGCCGGGGGCGCACGCATGAACCTGGCCGCCTTCACCATCAGCCGATGGCAGCTCAGCCTGGTGGCGTTCCTGCTGCTGGCAGCGCTGGGCCTCACCTCGCTGCTCACCATCCCGCGTTCGGTCGATCCGCACTTCCCGATCCCGGTGATCACCGTGATCATCGCGCTGCCCGGCGCAGATGCGGCCGATATCGAACAGACCATCGCCAAGCCGGTTGAGGAGGTGCTGCGCGGCATCGACGATGTCGATGAAATCCGCGCCGGGATCACCGACGGCTTTGTCACGATCACCACCGAATTCGATTGGGACGGCGATCCGGACCAGTATTTCAACGATGTCGTGCGCGAGGTCAGCGCGATCCGCAGCCAGCTGCCCGAAGGCATTACCGAGCTGCGCTATCGCAAGGCGCGCACCACCGAGGCGGCGGTGCTGCAGCTGGCGATGGTCAGCGACACCGCCAGCTGGCGGCGGATGCAGAAATATGCCGAGGATATCCGCGATACGTTTGTCCGCTATCCCGGTGTCCGCAACACCGTGATCGATGGCTTGCCGCAACCCGAGGTGCAGGTAGCGATCGACAGCCGCCGCCTGGCCGAGCTGGGGCTGGCACCGTCGGCGATTGCCGATGCGCTGCGACGCGGCGGGGCGGAGTTGCCGCCAGGCGCGGTCGAAAGCGCCGGACGCCGATTCAATGTCGAGGCCGGCGGCGCCTATCGCGACCTGGAGACCATCGCCAACCTGCCGATCCGCGCCGGCAACGGCACGATGCTGCGCGTGCGCGATGTCGCCGACGTTCGCTGGGGCGAGGCCGAACAGCTCTATATCACCCGCTACAACGGCCAGCGCGCGATCTTCCT
Organism: Sphingomonas sp. 35-24ZXX; assembly: GCF_000786215.1. Classification (GTDB taxonomy): domain Bacteria; phylum Pseudomonadota; class Alphaproteobacteria; order Sphingomonadales; family Sphingomonadaceae; genus Blastomonas. Next base: position 5,438 of record NZ_JROG01000009.1, on the reverse strand, counting down.
GTCCATCCTGCAGAAGGACGGCTTCGACGTCATCCGGCTGCGCGATTCGCTGGAAGACGAGCTGAACCGCCAGCAGGCGAACTTCCCGCCCGATATCCGCCTCGAACAGATATTCGACCAGAGCCGCGACATCGAATACCGGCTGAGCGAACTGACCCGCGACTTTTCGATCGCGCTGTTCCTCGTCATCTTCACCTTGCTGCCGCTGGGGTGGCGCGCATCGGTGATCGTGATGATCTCGATCCCGCTGTCGCTCGCCTCCGGCCTGCTCGCGATCAGCGTCATGGGCTTCAATCTCAGCCAGCTCGCGGTCGCAGGATTCATCGTCGCGCTGGGCCTGCTGGTCGACGATTCGATCGTGGTGACCGAAAACATCGCGCGCCACCTGCGCATGGGCAAGCGCCGATCGATCGCCGCGATCGATGCGACGCGCGAGATCACGCCGGCAGTGCTGGGCTCGACCGGGGTGCTGATCTTCGCCTTCACGCCGCTGCTGTTCCTGCCCGAGGGCGCGGGCAAGTTCACCCAGTCGTTCATCTACACGATCATCTTCACCGTGTTTGCCTCGCTGGTGGTTTCGCTCACCATCATCCCGTTCCTCGGCAGCCGCATCCTCTCGCGCGACGAGGACCCCGAAGGCAACGCCATCCTCAAATGGCTCACCCATCAGATCGAGCGGCTCTACCGCCCGATCCTGCACACCGCGCTCGACAAGCCCAAGCGCACCTTCTGGGCCTCGATGGCGCTCACCCTGTCCGCCTTTGCGCTGATCCCGCTGCTCGGCTTCAGCCTGTTCCCCTATGCCGACACCAGCTATTTCCGAGTCACCATCGATGCCGAACAGGGCAGCAGCATCGCGACCACCGATGCCCTGGTGCGCAAGGCCGAGGCGGTGCTCGCGCAGGAACCCGATATCAAGGTGCGCGCCGCCAACACCGGCAGTTCGAACCCGCAGGTGTTCTACAACGTTTTCGCGCTCGACCAGCGGCCCAATTTCGGTGAGGTCTTCGCGGTGATGGATCGCTGGTATCCGGATCGCAGCCCACAGATGATCGCGCGGATTCGCGACCGGCTGGAGGCGATTCCCGGCGCGCGCTTCAATGTCGAGCTGTTCCAGAACGGCGCCCCGATTGCCTCGCCCGTCGCATTGCGCATCACCGGCGAGAATCTGGAAACGCTGCGCGACCTCGCCGGCAAGGTCGAAACCATCCTGCGCTCGACAGCGGGCGCACGCGACGTGATCAATCCGGTGGCCACCGACGGCATCGATCTCGATATCGGGCTCGACGAGGGCAAGGCCGCGCTGCTCAACATCGCGCCAGGCGAACCGCGCCGCGCCATCCGACTGGCACTGTCCGGCGAGGCTGCGGGCACGTTCCGCGATACCGAGGGTGACAGCTACCGCGTCGTCGTGCGCCTGCCGCTCGACACCAGCCAGCCGATCTCGTCGCTCGACAGAATCTATGTGGCCAGCCGCACCGGCGATGCCATCGCCCTGTCGCAGATCAGTTCCCCCAGGCTCGAGAGCGTGCCGCCGCAGATCCAGCGCTATCAGCTCGAACGCTCGGTGACCGTCACCGCCAATGCCCAGCCCGGCGCGCTGCCCTCGCGGATCAGCCAGCAGGCGATGGACAAGGTCGCGCAGTTGAAGCTGCCGGCGGGCTATCGCGTATCGGCGGGCGGCGAGGCCGAAGCGATCGCCACCGTATTCGGCGGGCTTGGGCCGATCATCCTGATCGCGCTGTTCGGCATCTTCGCGGTGCTGGTCGCCGAATTTGGCCGCTTTCGCGAAACCATCGTGGTCGCAGGCGTCATCCCGCTGGGCACTTTCGGCGGCTTTGTCGCGCTGTTCGTCACTGGCGCGTCGCTCAGCTACATGGCGATCATCGGCTTTGTCGCGCTGGTCGGGATCGAGATCAAGAATTCGATCCTGCTGGTCGATTTCACCACCCAGCTGCGCCGCGAGGGCATGGGGCTGCGCGCGGCGATCGAGCGCGCGGGCGAGGTCCGCTTCCTGCCGGTGCTGCTGACCTCGGTCACCGCGATCGGCGGGCTGCTGCCGCTCGCGCTGTTCGGGGGATCGCTCTATGCGCCGCTGGCCAGCGTCATCATCGGCGGGCTGATCTCGTCCACTTTGCTGTCGCGCATCGTGACCCCGGTGATGTACCTGCTGATCGCGCGCGGCGGCGAGAAGGATGACGATGCCAAGGCACCCCCGGTGCTGGCAGTCGAAGGCTGAGGTGGTTGTGCAGCGTGCAACCCGCGCTATCTATGCTCCACACTCTCTCTCCTTGCGTGAACGGCAGGGGAGATTACGGGAAGGACAAATGACATGACCCAGCAGACCGCGATCATCGCAGGAGGCTGCTTCTGGTGCACCGAGGCCGTGTTCAACGACGTCATCGGGGTAAGCAAGGTCGAAAGCGGCTATATCGGTGGCCATGCCGAGAACCCGACCTACAAGCAGGTCTGCTCGGGCAACACCGGCCATGCCGAGGCGATCCGCGTGACCTTTGATGATGAGCAGCTGAGCTATGCCGATCTGCTCGACATCTTCTTCGCGACGCACGATCCGACGCAGCTCAACCGCCAGGGCAATGACGTCGGCACGCAGTATCGTTCTGCCATCTTCCCGCTCGATGCCGCGCAGCAGGTCGAGGCCGAGGCCGCGATGAGCCGCAATCAGCCGAACTGGCCGGCGCCGATCGTGACCACGATCGAGGAAGCGACGACCTGGTATCCGGCAGAGGATTATCATCAGGAATATTGGTCGGGCGAAGGCCAGCGCAATCCCTATTGCCTGGCCGTGATCCCGCCCAAGCTGCAGAAGCTGCGCAAGAGTTTTGCAGCGCGCGTAAAGGCGTGATCATGGTCCCATAAGGTGGCGGCTTGACAGCCGGGCGGCGGGCTGCGAGGTCTGCGCCCGGCTGTCGGGGCCGCTAAAGAGGACAAGAATGAAGCCCATCCGCAAAGCAGTGTTTCCGGTTGCCGGGCTTGGCACCCGTTTCCTTCCCGCGACCAAGGCCATCCCCAAGGAGATGCTGCCGATCGTCGATCGTCCGTTGATCCAGTACGCGGTCGATGAGGCGCGCGAGGCGGGAATCGAGCAGATGATCTTCGTCACCGGGCGCGGCAAGAGCGCGATCGAAGACCATTTCGACATCGCTTTCGAGCTTGAAAAGACGATGGCAGAGCGCGGCAAGTCGCTCGAGGTGCTGGAACCCACGCGGCTGGGCCCGGGCAACTGCGCCTATGTCCGCCAGCAGGAACCTCTGGGGCTGGGCCATGCGATCTGGTGCGCACGCGCGATCGTGGGCGACGAACCGTTCGCGATCTTTCTGCCCGACGAGTTCATGGTCGGCTCGCCCGGCTGCATGAAGCAGATGGTCGAAGCCTATAACCGGTTGGGTGGCAACCTGATCAGCGTGCTCGAGGTCCCGCGCGAGACAGTGTCGAGCTATGGCGTGATCGCGCCGGGTGCGCGCGATGGCGACATCACCGAGGTCACCGGTCTGGTGGAAAAGCCCAAGGTCGAGGACGCGCCGTCGAACCTCATCATCTCCGGCCGCTACATCCTGCAGCCCGAAGTGATGCGCACGCTCGAAAGCCAGGAAAAGGGCGCGGGCGGCGAGATCCAGCTGACCGATGCGATGGCGCGGATGATCGGCACCCAGCCGTTCCACGCCGTGACCTTTGCCGGCAAGCGCTATGACTGCGGATCGAAGGCGGGCTATGTCCAGGCGAACCTGGCGATCGCGCTGGGCCGCGACGACATGGGCGCAGAAATCCGCGCCTTCGCGCTCGACCTGCTGAAATAGCAGTTCAGCATTCGCTCAGCCGGGCTATAGCAGACGCCTGAAGGGGCGCGCGATCTGGCGCGCCGGAGGGTCGTATCGATGAAGCCAGTTCTTCCGCTTGTCATTCTGGCGCCGCTGCTGCTGTCGGGCTGCATCGCCAGCGCGGTGGGTGCGGTGGTCACCGCGCCGGTCAAGATCGTCTCCAAGGGCGTGGACCTTGCCACCACCAGCCAGTCCGAGGCGGACGAGAATCGCGGCCGCGCGATGCGCAAGGCCGAAGAGCGGCTGGGCAAGCTGCAGCGCCAGCGCGACAAGGCGCTGCGCAAGTGCGATGATGGCGACGATTCGGCCTGCGCGCTGGCCCGCGAGATCCAGGACCAGATCGACGACGAGCGCGATCGCGTGATGTGATTGTCCGCGCCATCGCGGGACTGGTCACGAATCGATCCAGCCGGTAAGGGCCAGCGCACGGACCCGGCGGATCTGCGCCGGACAGCGTTGATGAAAGGCCCTGAACTGCCATGGATGGACAGCAGCTATTTTTCCTGATCGCCGCGTTGGTGATCGTCGCGATGATCGTCCTGTGGGCGCTGGTCGGGCGCAGCGGTGGCGCCGGCCATCATGATGCGGACCATGGCGATCACGATCACCACGGACACGATGATCACGGCCATGCTGCTGTCGAAGCACCGCCGGCCTTCGTTCCGACCATCGGCGGAGCGCTCGACCCGACCGTGACGACGCTCTCCACGGCGGATGTCGACGCGCAGATCGCAGCCCAGGCCGCAGAAGCCCAGGCCAGCGGCAAGCCGCGCATCGCAGCGGCGGTCGGCGAACCCGACGACCTGCGCAAGATCAAGGGCATAGGCCCCAAGCTCAACACCCTGCTGGGTGAACTCGGCATCGCGCGCTACGACCAGATTGCAGCCTGGACCCCGGCGGATGTCGCCGAGATCGACCCCTATCTCGGTACTTTCAAGGGCCGCATCGGCCGCGATGCCTGGGTCGAACAGGCCGGCTTCCTCGCACGCGGCGACATCGCCGGCTTCGAGGCGAAGTTCGGCAAGCTGTGAGCCATCGGTCTGCCTTTCTCCGTCTGCTTAAATCGGCCTCGGGCCTGGGGCTCGGACTGCTGGCCATGACTTCGTGCCCGGCTCTCGCGACGGTGAATCTGGAATGCTCGGGCCTTGGCGATACCCCGAATGTGTCCGCCTTGGTGGGCTCGACAATGGCGCTTGATCAGCTGAGCATTCGGCAGGGCAAACGCGACCTTGTCCGTTGGGGATGGCGTCAGACCATGGCCTCGCCATCTTTGGTCAGGATCGTCCTGCTCAATGCCAAGGGCAGCGAGGCAGGTCTGCTCCGCCTGCGTCCCGTGCGCGATGGTGGTGCGGGTGCGCCCGGCAACGGGCCGAGCTATGCGGGCACGCTCGTCTATGGCAAGCGCACCTACTGGCTTCGATGCACCATGTAGCACGGCCGCTGGTCGAGCAGGTCTGCGCCAGAAAGAAAAACAAAAAGGGCCGGGTCATCGCTGTGATGACCCGGCCCTTTTGTGTTTCAGCGTTGGTGCGTGATCGCGATCAGGCGAGTGCGGCCTTGAGCTTGTCGGCGAGGTCGGTCTTCTCCCAGGGGAAGAAG
>NZ_JROG01000008.1 GCF_000786215.1 Sphingomonas sp. 35-24ZXX | reverse complement strand
CTTCTTCCCCTGGGAGAAGACCGACCTAGCCGACAAGCTCAAGGCCGCGCTCGCCTGATCTTGCCGCAACGGCAGAACGCACAAAGGGCCGGGTCATCACAGCGATGATCCGGCCCTTCTTGTTGCTGTGTCACGGAGCGGGAAAGGCAATACTCAGGGGGCCCTTAGCTAGCAGGTTACAGATCCGGGCTGTTTGTGCACGGCAAGAACCCAGGTTCTCTCGTCTTACAAGCAGATGATTGCTGGAACGACCTGAAGCACGCTGCTTTGCGGAAATGACCGATATAACCTGCATGAAAGGTACTGGTGCCCGCCGTCGCGGTCATTCTGTTGATCCTTAACTTTCCTCATGGCATTGACCGTTATCGCGGTCGTGAAGTGGTTTCATGACCGCTAAAGCCGGCATTGAGGTTCACATGAACGAGCGTCCCCGCACTTATTCGCGCGTGACGCGCGAAGCGCTGACCATGATGTGAGGTGAAAGATGATTTCTGACTGACATCAAGCAGCTGGTGCTGCCCAAGGTCCTGTCCCCGCAGCCACCGAAGCTTTCGTGTGGATATGGCTGCCAGGCGCGCTCGAGCCTGTCATTGCCGGGCGGATCGAGCCCGATGGAGGACTTTATGTTTTCAATTATGGCCGTCCCTGTCTAGAGCGCGCCGACGCCATACCTATCTATGTGCCGGAGTTGTCCCTCCAACGCGGAAGGTTCGTTCCGCAAGCCCCGCTTGAAATGGCCGGGTGCGTGCAGGACGGTGCGCCTGACGTATGACTGCATCGCGGTGTAGCACAGATATCCCCCTTCCCTGGCCTGCCTGGCCCTGTCTGGCCTCGTCCATGGCCTGGATTGGCAGAAGTCGGCCTTGCCTTCTAGCCTTTGCTGCAACGCTGGCCGCTTTGCCTTTCTTCCCCTGTGCCTTTGGGCACATTCCTCGCGATACAAGAAAGGCGGGCTGCCCGCGTCCTTCACGGATGTTTCGGCCCCAAGGGGTGCAGCAGTCCAACCTTCTGCCTTCAATCCGCCATCGAGGCTGCGATGGGCGCAGCTTCGAACACACGAAAAGGATTGGAACATGGCTACCATCGGAACATTCACCCTCCAGGGCAACGCATACAAGGGCGCGATCACGACCCTGGCACTGCAGCTCAAGACCGTGCAAATCACCCCCGGGGACAGCACAAACCAGAACGGCCCTTCGCACCGCGTCTTTGCAGATGGCACCGAAATCGGGGCAGCATGGACCAAGCAGTCAAACGAAGGCCGGGCCTATCTGTCGGTCAAGCTCGATGACCCCAGCTTTTCCGCGCCGATCTTCGCCAATCTGTTCGCAGACGAAGATGGCCACTCGCACTCGCTGATCTGGTCGCGCACCAGGCGATCCAACCGGGAATGACCGGCTGGGACGGGTTCCTGCCTCGCCATTGCCAGGCGGGAACCCATCCCGCTGCGACACAAAACCAAGGGCTGCAACGATACATGCAGGAGAACCGCTTATCCCCATTTGGGGACAACGGCTGTGCCCAGAAGCGGACTTCTGCCGAGCCCGCCCCAGATCCAATCAAGCCTGTATGGAAAAGGCCTGGACAGGATCGGTCAGCGCGGCGGCACTTGATTTTGCCGCGCATGACTTTGCCGACTTTGCTCAGGAGTTTCTCAGACGCAACCAGGCCTATCGCGACGGTTATGCCCGGGTCATGAAGACGCCCGCAACCAGCCAGCCTTGGGCATCGGAGGGCCTGGCCCGGCAGTGGGGCCTGTGCTTTCCCCTTCGATCCTGAAGCTGCGCCGCGCGAAGCGCCTGCCCTCTGGCAGCGGGAGCTCTTACCCCAGATCCTTGAGATCGAAGCCCCGGATCTGGACATGGCGCCCCTCGCCCCTTGCAGCTTTGACATTCTTGCGCAGCATCGCCTGCGCGACCGAGCCAATCTGGTGCTTGGCAGGGAAGCGCACCGCGTGCGGTTGTGTGTTCGTCTCGTGCCGACACGCACCGAAGCTTCCATCATCCTGGTCCACGATGGTCATCTTGCGCGGCGCGCCCGCGCTGTCGCTGCCTATGCGCAGCTTAGCCAGCGGCCACATGCAGACCTCGCAGGCCTGCTGCCCGGCACCTACCAGCGTGCCACGCTGAGCCGGCTCGTTCAAATCGCAGATGCCCTCTCTTCCGGCGCAACTAGCAGAGACATCGCCTACTCGATCGTCTTTCCCCGCCATCAGCCGCTGTCAGGTGCGGCCTGGAAAGGGTCTTCCGAACGCAGGCACAGCTGGCGACTGATCCAGAAAGCGCGCTGGTATCTGCAGCATGGCTATCGGCACCTGCTGTCCAGAGGTTGACCGTGTTTGGCCGGGGTGACCGATCCTCCCCCACGGCAACGCGTCACTCCGTGCGCGCGCATTTCCTGCGCCATGGATGGCTGGAGCCTGCGGCGATGCGCTGCTGGGCTCGTTTATCGCCGGAGCATTACCATGAGCGCCATTCCTAACCCTGTCATTGCCCGCTTTCTCAGAACCCCTGATGCCGCCGTCCATCTTGGCCTTTCGGCCCGCACGCTGGAGAAGCACCGCTGCTATGGCACGGGTCCAGCCTACCGCAAGCTGGGCGGCCGTATCGTCTATGCCATCAGCGATCTGGATGCCTGGGCCGAAAAGGGCTTGCGGCAATCGACAAGCGATCCCGGCAAGGGCACCGTTCATCCTGCCAAACGCCTCGATGGCTACACGCCTCCGGTCCGGCGCTGATCCGCCATGGCCGTTCTCGCAAACCCGGCCAAGACCGCCATCAGCCCGCGCGAGGCGCAGGTCCTTATGGCATGGCCCTTCTTCAGCCTGTCCAAAACCAGACGGACGCGGCCCATCTCCCTCGACATGGGCCCGACACGCATCCTGGTCGAGCCTGACGGCGACCTTGGTATTGCAACGATCTGGGATGCCGACATCCTGACCTGGATGATCACCAGCATCGTCGAGGCAACAGACATGCGCGCCTGCTGCTCGCCCCTGATGATCACCCCACCCCGGCAGATCCTGACGCTTTCCGGGCGCGGAACTGGTCAGGCCAGCTACGACCGCCTCAGGGCTGCCTTAGCCAGGCTTGCGCAGACGCGGATCACCGCAACCATCCCTCAGCGTGCACCATGGCCCGATCTCGATTGGTCCGAACCCTTTTCGTGGATCAGCCGTTGGGGTGAACGCTTTGATGACCGCGGGCGATCGACCGGGATCGAGCTGGAGATGTCGCAGCAGCTCTTTGCGCTCGTTCAGGATCCAAGGCAGGTCCTCACCATTAATCCGCGCTACTTCGCTCTGACAGGTGGAATCGAGCGGTGGTTGTATCGCATCGTGCGCAAGCACGGCGGACGCCAGGCCAATGGCTGGAGTTTCGACCTTGATCATTTGCATCTCAAGTCGGGCTCGCTGGCCAGTCGCAGGCGCTTCGCTTTCGAAATCCGTGCGATCGTGCGCCGACAGGCGCTGCCGGGCTATGTCCTCGGCTTGGAAGATGGCCGGCTTGGCCAGAGGCTGCGCTTCTGCCCGGTGCGGTCAGAAACCTTGCCCATCGACAGGCGCCCTATTCAGCGCAGGTCTGGGGAAAAGCTGTGACAGCGCACGAACCATCAGGGACGCCATCGCGCAGACCACCAGGAACGCCTGGATCGGACGATCAGGAACCAAAATCTGCTGCGACTCGCCAAAGCGATCCGGCGTCTGCAGCGCCTAACCTAGCTAACAGGCAATCTGATCGATTGCTGCTAACGTCCTCTTGCTGTGGACAAGCTGCAGAACGCGGCCCTCGAGCAGATTCAGATCGCGCTCCTTTGGGTTCTACTCATCAGACATTCACCCGGGTCGAGTTGCACAAGGAACGCGGTCTGCACAAACACTGGCTGCGCTTTGGCAAGCCCGCTGCCAGCACGCGTGATAGCCGGGGCCATCGGGTCGAATGCTACGCCCCCGGACAGATTTTCGGCCTGGCGCAGTCAATAGCGGCGACGCGGGGCGATGCGTCCTCAACATTTGAAGTCCATCAGGCATGCGGCTCATCACAGCAGCAGCCGGTATCGAGCAGCTGCTTAACAGGCTCCATCATCCTGCTTTCCGTCAAGGGATGGCGCCACGTTCGCCACGTCTTGGGACTGATCGACGCGATCGAAGCGCTCGGCATCGATCCGTGCAGCCTTGCGCCTGCCTTCTGGCTGGAAATCCACATGCGCCTCGCCGGACGGCACACGCGAGAACCGAAGGCCCCTTACCCATGAAGCATGCAGCCTTCCTTTCGGCGATCACAGTATCGGCACTGGCCATCGCATCGCTGCTGCTGCCCGAGCGCCGGCTCCTGATCTGGAATGTCACACCATCAGTGCCAACCGGGCTCTACTGGCTGGGAGACGGCAAGCAGCTGGGAGTGGGCGACTATGTCGCCATCACTCCCCCTCCTGACATGCGCAAGTGGCTGTCCGAGCGTGGCTATCTTGCGTCAGGCATGCCGCTACTCAAACGCATTGCAGCGGCCGAAGGTCAGCAGATCTGCCGCTTCCGTCATGGTATCATGATCGATCGCAGACTGGTTGCGCTGGCCCGCGCCCGTGACCGGCTGGGGCGCACGCTGCCCGTTTGGGCCGGATGCCGCACGCTTGGTCGGCATGAATTCTTCGCGCTCAATCCAGCGCGGGCCGATAGCCTCGATGGACGCTATTTCGGCCTGCTGCCCCGCACAGCCATCCTCGGAAAGGCGGTTCCAGTGTGGACACCCGCCAGCCGATCGGACGCTGTCCAGCAATCTTCACCGGAGCAATAGAGATGCCCTACATGTTTTGGATCAGCGGCATTTGCCTTGCATGCGCGGCGAGCATTCCTGCGCAAACCAATGCACGACCTGCGCCGTCTCCCGACAGCTTTGAGCATGTCGATATCGCACCCCATGTGCGCGAAGCATCGCTGGCCTTTGGAATTCCCGAACACTGGCTCTACGCCATTATCCGGCAGGAGAGTGCAGGCAGGATCAATGCTGTATCTGCTGCCGGCGCGATGGGACTGATGCAGCTCATGCCATCAACATGGCAACATCAGCGCGCGCGTCTTCGTCTTGGTGCCAACCCGTTCGAACCTCGCGCAAACATTCTGGCGGGTGCATCCTATCTGCGCGAGATGTACGACCTGTACGGGCTCGATGGTTTCCTGGCCGCCTATAATGCTGGCCCAGGTCGCTATCGCCAGTGGCGCGACAAAGGCAGACCGTTGCCTGCTGAAACGCGGGCCTATGTCGCAGCTCTGTCCGCAGCCATGTTTGAGCCTCACCGCATATTCGCGACGACAACCAGAGCCGACATGGTCACACGCTGGACCAGCTCAGCGCTCTTCGCCAGCCAGCCGACAAGGGTGCCGCTGCCCCCTGAATCACCAACCGACCCGCGGGATATGCGCGATACCACGGCTGGGAAACAGCCGGCTGAAGTCCTTTTTGCCAGAATCCTCAGCTGGCCGGCACAATGACACTGGTGTCCAAGCCATGTCGCAAGATGGAGGGCCGCAGCAAGCCTTGGTTAGGATCGCTGGCCTGCTTCGGTCTGGTTCGTGGAGGATGGCGAGATAAAAGGACCGCCGCCGCCTCATCAGCAAGTCGCTGCTACCACTGCAAGAAATGCGCCGCCACATGCATGGGTTGGCTGTCACGGCGCATCGCACATGGCGATTTTGCGTCAGTTTCAGCGCCGTCGCACCTGACGCCGGCTGTCTGATGGAAAACGAATTCGAGATCGAAATGCAGCCGAGCCGGACACGGGACCGGCTGGCCACCAGAAGCGCCGGCTCGCTTGTCGGGCAGGTTCTGCAGGCTTCAAGGCGCTCGGGTGCCTCCCCTGTCGGCGCGCGCCAGACCAGGGCCCGGGGCACCGGACACCACGGGCGTGGCCGCGACGCAGCGCTCCGCGCAAACAGAATTCTGCGCGACCGAAGGGTGGTCATCAAGGCGCGCGTCGTTAAACACACGGGAAGCAAATTCGCATCCGCACCGATCTCCCGGCACATAGCCTATCTTCAACGGGAAGGCGTCACCCGCGACAAAGCACGCGGTGAACTCTTCGACGCCGATCATGACCATGCAGATGGCGAAGGGTTTTCATCCCGCTGCGATGCCGACCGCCATCACTTTCGTTTCATTGTCTCGCCGGAGGATGCTGTCGAGCTTGGCGATCTGCGAGCCTTCACCCGGGAACTCATGGATGACATGGCGAGGGATATGAATACGCCGCTGGAATGGGTGGCTGCGGAGCACTGGAATACCGATAATCCGCACGTCCACATTCTCGTGCGTGGCAAGACATCTATTGGCAGCGACCTTGTCATCGACCGGGAATACATGCGGCACGGACTTCGCTGGCGCGCCGAGGATCGTGTCTCGGTGGAGCTCGGGTTACGCAACGACCATGAACTGAATGCAGCAACGCGTCGCGAGATATCCGCCGAACGCTGGACCGGGCTGGATAGGGAACTCGCGCAGATCCAGGAGCGGGAAGGCTCGATCGACCTTCGCCACGATCCGGGCGAGGACAAGCGCCGCCAAGCGAACCTGATTGGCAGGGTCAATACATTGTCGCGGCTGGGGCTGGCTGACGAAATCGAGCCGGGCCGATGGCGAATTGGCGACAACGCCGAGCAGACACTGCGCAGCCTGGAGCTGCGCGGAGATATCATCAAGTCCATGCATCATTCGATGTCGCACCATTGGCGAAGAGATCTTGCTCAGCTGCCAACAGATCAAGCCGTTCCGGGCCTGTCGGTCACAGGCCGGCTCATCCACCATGAGCCAAGCGGCGATCTGCCTGGAGGAGCCCATGTCGTCATCGAAGGTGTTGATGGCAGACGACACGGTCTGCCCGTCACCAATGTCGTCGGCGCAGACGAGCTTTCTGCTGGAGCGATCGTTCGCGTCGACCTCTCCAGGAACACAAATGAGCGATCAACACTGTCAATGCTTTCAGCTCTGACCCTCGAACAGCAGGTTACAGCCAGCGGGCCGACATGGTTGGACCAGCAACTCGCCGCACCCGACTCTGCGCTCTTTGGCGAAGGCTTCGGTCAGGAGGTGCATCGCGCGCTCTCAGAGCGAGCCACCAACCTCGTTGCTCAGGGCCTGGGCCACATGCAGAATGGAAAGCCTGTGCTTGGCGACCACCTGCTGGACGAGCTGAAACAGCGGGAACTTGCGGAGGCGACCCGGAACATTTCGAGGAGCACCGGCCTTATGGTGCTACCAAGCGGCCTGGGAGACCACGTTGCTGGCACTTGTCGCCAACAGGTTGACCTGAACTCTGGCCGGTTTGCCATGATCGACAATGGCATGGGCTTCCAGCTTGTACCCTGGGAACCGGCGCTTGCCAGAAGACTGGGCCAGGAGGTGTCAGGGCTGATCAATCACCATGGCGGCGTCGACTGGAGCTTTGACCGTTCACGATCGATCGGTTTGTAGCACTGAGGCTGGACGGGCGGTGTCGTCGCCCTGCCCTGCAGAACGTGCTTTTCAATGGCGCTGATGCAGACTAGACATTCCGCCAAAATGATGGAAATCGGAAAGCAGGAGTTTGGAAATGGTTGATAATCAGACGCTTGTCTCTTTGACAGCGGATATTGTGGTGGCCCATCTCAGCCATAACAATATCGGGCAATCGGAATTGCCCATGCTGATAAGCTCGGTCCATGCAGCACTAGCAGGAGTGGGCAGCACCACAGCTGCTGAAACCGCGCCAGAACAGGCGCCAGCCGTCTCGATCCGTGCCTCGGTCAAGCCTGATTATCTGGTCTGCCTCGAAGACGGCAAGAAGCTCAAAACCCTCAAGCGCCATCTGATGGTCCATTTCGGGCTGACCCCCGACGCCTATCGGGCAAAATGGAAGCTTCCGAAAGATTATCCGATGGTTGCCCCCAATTATGCAACGCGCCGACGTGAATTGGCTCTCAGCATTGGTCTGGGTAAGGCGGGGCGGGACGGTGCGGTGCCGGCAGCCGAAACGCCAGCTAATGAACCTGCAGCCGCTCAGGATAAGGGTTGAATGTCGGTCAGAAACTGCGAACCAAAGACCTTTGCTGCCCATAGCGCGGGCACAGTTTAAAAACGACCGACGCCGACACGCGAAAATCGTCGTAAATGGCTGGCTGTCTTTGCCAAGGAGCCCGCTGCTAGCAGGAAGCGGGCTCCTTGGCTGGGCACCTTGCGCCTAAGGGTAGAGGCAAGGAAGGCTCTGGTCGAGCCGCGGCAGTGATGCATTTGAGGTTGTCGCCGGTCAAGGCGATTGGAGGCAGAGGCAAACGGGGCAAAATGGGATGAACGCCCGCTTGTCCCATTTGTCTGGCTTAACCCACAACGGGCACGCTGTCGTGTAGTTGGCTTCCTTCCACGGGACTCTTCGCATAACCGCGCGGAAGTGCCCAGCTTTTGCCAAGCGACAAGTTCGTTTGCCCCGCAAACCGACCCCCGCTCGGCTCAGACATGGAAAATCTGAAATCGCGCCCCAAGGACCTTGAAATACACCAGTTCAATATCATCGCTGTGTCCACCGATATGAGAAAAGCGCGGCCTGTGATCGTGATCACACATCAGTACAAGGCGTTAAAGCAAGCTGGAGGTGCTCATTTTTTGAGCAAGTCTCGCATTCGCGACCCTGGTGCAAGACTAACCCGCCAAGGGGCTTGTGACTTTCAGTCATGAGCCCCTTGGCAACCTCATGCTGATGACGATATAGAAATTGCGGGCCGATGCACGGCCTGACGCCGCCTGGGCGTGACAGTTTCATAGCTATGCATCATTGGGGGCTGGCGGTGCGACGGCATGGCCAGCCCCTTTTTTTGTAACCCAACTCCCTTGCGTACTCATGGCGTTGATGACCCGGGCCTAAACGTAACTGGATGTTAACCATCAAGAATTAAGCTGGCGTTCGTTCCGATTAACGACCTTGTTCATCCCGGCATGCATCCCTGGGCCGGATTGAACCGAGAGGGCCGGACGTCCCCCAGTTGCTCCGGCCCTCTTTTCCCTGGCAAGATCACAACGGACCTGACGTAGGTCGAAACCTCCGCCCTACCATGTATCGGCAATGATGTTGTCGAACGACCGCGCCCGCCTCCCCATCAGGTTCCAGACGGCCTGTCACCCTCTGAAGTCCCGCCTTTTGCTCTCCAGCCTACGCCGCGGCATTGGCCCATCTTGAAGTGGCGCCACTCTTCTTCTGAAGTTGATGAAGAGGAGTAACACAATGTCGGGTAGCCGGATCTTGTGGGGCCAGATCCTCGCTGTGGGCTGCACGGTCCTGGCAGGAATATGGGGAGCCACACAATGGGTCGCCGCGGCTCTGGGCTATCAGCCGGAGCTGGGCGAGCCGATCGGCATTATCCATGCTGTGCCTGTCTATCCGCCTCTTGCCTTCTTCTGGTGGTGGTTCAGCTTCGACGCCTATGCCCCTGCCATTTTCGATACCGGCGGCATCATCGCGGCCAGCGGCGCACTTGTCGCTGTCATCGTCGCAGTCGCCATGTCGCTGTGGCGCGCGCGCGATCTCAAGCTTGCAGAAACCTATGGCTCTGCACGCTGGGCAGGCAAACATGAAATGGTCGCTGCCAGGTTGCTCGATGACCGCGGTACAATCCTGGGCCGATGGCAGAGGAACTACCTGCGCCATGACGGACCCGAGCATGTCCTGTGCTTTGCCCCGACCCGCAGTGGCAAGGGCGTGGGTCTCGTCGTACCAACCCTTCTGACATGGCCCGCCTCCGCGATCGTCCATGACATCAAGGGCGAGAACTGGACGCTGACCGCGGGATATCGGGCAAGGTTCGGCAGGATCCTGCTGTTTGACCCCACCAACCCTGCCTCATCCGCGTTCAATCCACTGCTCGAAGTGCGCCGGGGCATTACCGAAGTGCGCGACGTCCAGAACATTGCAGATGTGCTTGTCGATCCTGAAGGGTCGCTTGAACGACGAAATCACTGGGAAAAGACGAGCCATTCGCTTCTTGTGGGCACCATCCTGCATGTCCTTTATGCAGAGCATGACAAGACGCTCGCGGGCGTTGCGGCTTTTCTGTCGGACCCGGAGCGATCGTTCAGCGCCACACTCACTGCCATGATGGCAACCCGTCACCTGGGTGATGCGGGGGTACATCCGGTCATCGCCAGCGCTGCCCGAGAACTCCTGAACAAGTCTGACAACGAGCGGTCCGGGGTCCTGTCGACCGCCATGTCCTTCCTTGGACTGTACCGCGATCCGGTTATTGCCCGCGTGACGCGGCAATGCGACTGGCGGATCGCCGATCTCATGTCTGCCGATCGCCCCTCAACCCTCTATCTTGTGGTTCCGCCCTCGGACATCAGCCGCACCAAGCCGCTCATCCGCCTCATCCTCAATCAGGTCGGGCGCCGATTGACCGAAGAACTGGACTCCAACCGCAGAAGGCACCGTTTGCTGCTGATGCTCGACGAGTTTCCGGCACTGGGCCGGCTCGACTTCTTCGAAAGTGCCCTCGCCTTCATGGCCGGATATGGGCTCAAGGCTTTCCTGATTGCACAATCCCTCAACCAGATTGAAAAGGCCTATGGCCAGAACAATGCCATCCTCGACAACTGCCATGTGAGGGTCTGCTTTGCCACCAATGACGAAAGAACCGCCAAGCGTGTTTCGGATTCGCTGGGGACCGCTACCGAACTTCGAACCATGAAAAACTACGCCGGTCACAGGCTGGCACCGTGGCTCGGGCACCTGATGATATCCCGTACCGATACGGCCAGGCCGTTGCTGACGCCCGGTGAAATCATGCAGCTGCCCGATGATGAAGAGATCATCATGGTGGCAGGCCGTCACCCCATCCGCGCCAAAAAGGTGCGCTACTATCTCGACTCCAGACTCAACATGCGGATTTTGCCGCCTCCGCAGGAAAAACGGGTGGAAGATCGTCGCGGCTCGGGTCATGACTGGTCCATCGAACCACCAGCGGTCCGGTCCGCGCCGCCAGAACCAGTCGCTACACCTGCAACACCTGAGCCACAATCCGAACCAGACCCACGAACCGATGCAGTGCCGACACAGAGCGGGCAGAATGACGGCGGTCATCAGCACGAAATGTCGCTGGACGAACCGTCGCCACCTGACATTTCGCCCGAGCAGCAGGAATTTGAACACGCACAAGACATACCCTCGCCCAATGACGCCAACCTGACGCACAGGCGGTTCTCGCAGCAGAGCTTGTCGTCGCGCCAGGCCGCCATGGACCCGGCAGATGGGATCGACATGTGAAACGCACCCGCCACACCATCCGTCTGCGCCCTGACCTCGCCCGCCAGCTCGCCGAGTTTGCGACCCACAAGCGGGTGTCCCAGGCCGCCGTTGTGGAGGCAGCGCTCGCCGCTTTCCTGTCGCCCGAGGGGCCCGAGCGGCTCGAGGCTGCATTCAGCCGCAGGCTCGATCGGCTCTCGAAGCAGATCGACAGGCTTGGATACCATGTAGAGGTCGGTAACGAATCGCTCGCCGTGTTCGTCCTGACCTGGCTCACATCCAACCCTGCGCTGCCGCCAGAGGAGCGACCAGCTGCGCAGGCTCAGGCGCAAAAGCGCTTTGCGGCATTCATTGAAGCTGTCGGGCGAAGGATGGAAAAAGACCACTCCGCGTCCCCCTGATCATCGCGGCCATCCGCCACCTCTGCGGATTCCAGCCGGCTCGTTCGCAGCAGAAAGTCGAAGCGACTCGGACGCGCATCCTGACGAGCCCAAGCGAAATACCGGTCCGCACAGGTCCGGCTGAACGCGCTCTCCCGTCAAAGCCCCACGCCCTTTGTGTCCATCCCTACGCCAGCGTTCGCGCCCGACAATTTGCTGTTGCCGGGCGACCGATAGCTGTCCTCTTAGTTCGCCTCGACGTTCTTCCAGCCGGCTGCTGGGCATTTTCGAGGTGGCGATGAGTGTGGTTCCCATCCTTTCAGTGTCAGGCGAGCGGGGCGCCCGCATGCTGCGCACTGCGCTCGGACCGCATATCGGCGCATGGCTCGATGATGCAGGCGTCATCGAGATCATGCTCAACCCCGATGGCCGCCTCTGGATAGACACGCATGATGGCGGGCTTTCAGATACCGGCGTTTGCATGAACGCCGAGACCGGCGAGCGGATCATCCGTCTGGTCGCCCATCATTCCGGAGACGAAGTCCACGCCGCTTCACCGCTCGTCTCCGCCGAACTGCCGATAACAGGCGAACGATTTGAAGGGCTGCTGCCGCCGGTGGTCACGGCGGCAAGCTTTGCCATCCGGAAACAGGCCGCGCGGGTGTTCAGCCTCACGGAATATGCCCAAGTGGGCATCATGTCGGATGAGGCTGCAGCGATCCTTGCAATGTGCGCTGCACAGCGCGACAACATTCTCGTTGCCGGGGGGACCTCATCTGGCAAAACCACCCTTGCCAATGCGCTGCTCGCTGAGATCGCCAGGACGCAGCACAGGGTCGTGCTCATCGAAGACACCCGCGAACTGCAGTGTGCCGCACCCAACATGGTTGCGTTGCGTTCCCGGCCCGATGTGGCGTCGCTGCGCGATCTAGTGCGTTCGGCGCTCAGGCTGCGGCCAGACAGGATACCGATAGGGGAGGTCCGCGGCGCCGAGGCTCTCGACCTCATAAAGGCCTGGGGTACCGGGCATCCGGGCGGTATCGGAACCATCCATGCGGGATCAGCCTTGGGCGCGCTGCGACGGCTGGAGCAGCTTGTCCAGGAAACCGTGGTGACCGTTCCCAGGTCCCTGATCGCCGAAACCATCAACATCATTGCTGTTCTGTCCCGCGGCAGCGCCGGGCGCAGGCTGACGGAGCTCGTGGCCGTCGCGGGTCTGGATTCCGCCGGAGACTACCGCCTGATCTCTCTTTTGACCTCAACCCAAGGAGAATGACCATGACGTCTACCCATTTGCATGCCCGCCGCAGCGCCACCGTCTGTCTGTCGGCAACCGTTTGCGCGCTGCTCATTGTCTTGCCCGCTCAGGCCGCAGGCTCGTCCATGCCCTGGGAAGCGCCACTCCAGGCCATTCTCGAATCGATCCAGGGGCCTGTCGCGAAGATCATCGCCGTCATGATCATCATTGCAACGGGGCTGGCACTCGCCTTCGGAGACACGTCGGGTGGTGCCCGCAGAATGATCCAGATCGTTTTCGGGCTCTCGATTGCCTTTGCTGCATCGTCCTTCTTCCTCTCCTTCTTTTCCTTCGGCGGCGGAGCTGTGGTGTGATGACCGAACTGTCACCTGCCATCGCGAACCTATTTGCAGCACCCGTGCATCGCGCTCTGAGCGAACCGATGCTGCTGGGCGGAGCCCCCAGGGGACTGGCCATCGCCAATGCGACCCTGGCTGGCGCGATCGGGCTGGGCCTGCGCCTCTGGATAGCCGGCCTGCTGTTTCTGGCGCTTGGCCATCTGGCGTCTGTCTGGGCAGCGCGACACGACCCGCAGTTTGTCGATGTCGCCAGGCGCCATATCCGTTTTCCCGCCTATTTTGGAGTCTGATCGCGATGATGTCGCTGCGCGAATACCGCCAAAAGGCCGCTCGGCTCGCCGATTTCCTGCCATGGGCAGCCCTGATCGCGCCAGGTGTGGTGCTCAACAAGGACGGCAGCCTCCAGCGATCTGCCCGCTTCAGGGGGCCCGATCTGGACAGCGCAACCCCAGCCGAACTGATTGCCGCGTCGGGCCGCATGAACAGTGCTCTCCGGCGGCTGGGGTCGGGATGGGCGCTGTTCGTCGAGGCTGTGCGCAGCCCCGCTCTCGATTATCCGCCAGGCATATTTCCGGATCCTGCATCCGCTCTGGTCGACCAGGAACGTGCCGCACAGTTTGCCGAGCGGGGCTCCCATTTCGAAAGCCGCTACTATCTGACCTTTGTCTGGATGCCGCCGGCCGAGGATACCGCGCGTGCCGAAGGCTGGCTGTACGAGAACAAAAGTCGCAGTGGCAGCGATCCACGCCAGATGCTTGCGCTCTTCACCGACCGCACCAGCCGTTTGCTCAATCTGATCGAAGGATCGATGCCCGAGGCTGCCTGGCTCGATGACGGCGAGACACTGACCTATCTTCACAGCTGCATTTCCACCCGGCAACAAAAGGTCCGGGTTCCCGAAACGCCGATGTATCTGGACGGGTTGCTGGCAGACTTGCCGCTGATCGGGGGTCTCGAACCCAAACTGGGGCAGGCCTATCTGCGAACGGCAACGGTCAACGGCTTTCCCAGCGCTACCTTTCCCGGAATTCTGGAGGAACTCAACGCTCTGTCCTTCGAGTATCGCTGGTCGACGCGGGCCATCATGCTCGACAAGACCGACGCTGGAAGAGTCGTCGGCAAGATCCGGCGCCAGTGGTTCGCGAAGCGCAAATCGATGGCTGCCATCTTGAAGGAGATCATGACCAACGAGGCCTCGGTTCTCCTCGACAGCGATGCCTCCAACAAGGCCGACGATGCCGATCTGGCGCTGCAGGAACTGGGCGCTGACATGAACGGCATGGCCTATGTCACGGCCAGCATCACTGTCTGGGACGAGGACCCGCTGGTTGCGGCCGAGATGCTCCGGCAGGTCGAAAAGGTCGTTCAGGGCCGGGATTTCACGCTGGTGATGGAAACCACCAATGCGGTCGAGGCCTGGCTCGGGTCGATTCCAGGGCATCTCTACGCCAATGTCCGCCAGCCTCTGATCAGCACGCTGAACCTGGCGCACATCATACCTGCATCGGCCATATGGGCAGGGCCTGAGCGCGATGAGCATCTGGGTGCGCCAGCGCTGCTGCACGCCCGCACCCAGGGATCTACCCCGTTTCGGCTGTCGCTGCATGTTGCAGACGTAGGCCATACCCTCGTTGTCGGTCCGACAGGTGCCGGAAAATCAGTCCTGCTCGCGTTGATGGCGCTCCAGTTCCGCCGCTATGCAGGTGCGCAGATCTTTGCCTTTGATTTTGGCGGCTCTATCAGGGCGGCCACCCTCGCATGCGAGGGCGACTGGAATATTCTCGACCATGGCGACGCGGCTGTCCCGCCCGATGTGCAACTGCAGCCGCTCGCGCGTGTCGACGATATCTCCGAACGGTCCTGGGCAACCGAATGGCTCCAGGCGATGCTGGCGGGGCAGGGCATCAAACTCGACCCTTCGACCAAGGAACACCTTTGGTCTGCGCTGACATCGCTGGGTTCCGCGCCCGTCGCCGAGCGAACACTGACCGGGCTTAGTGTTCTGCTGCAATCGCAAAAGCTCAAACAGGCTCTTTCCCCGTTCTGCGTCGGCGGGCCATATGGTCATCTGCTTGACGGTGAGGCTGAGCACCTGGGCAGTAGCCGGTTCCAGACCTTTGAGACCGAGAGCCTTGCCAATTCCCCTGCCGCTCCTGCCGTCCTGATGTACCTCTTCCACCGGATCGAGAGCCGACTGAACGGGTCTCCCACCCTGATCGTGATCGATGAAGGCTGGCTCGTGCTCGACAGCCCGGAATTCACGGCCAGACTGCGCGAGTGGCTCAAGACATTGCGCAAGAAAAACGCAAGCGTCCTGTTTGCCACGCAAAGTCTTGCCGATATCCAGGTGTCGCCGATTGCACCCGCGATCATCGAAAGCTGCCCCACGCGGATATTCCTGCCCAACGAAAGAGCGAACGAACCGCAGATCCTGGAAATATACCGCAGCTTCGGCCTCAACGACCGACAGATTGAGCTCATCGCCCAGGCAATGCCCAAGCGCGACTATTACTGCCAGTCGGCACCCGGCAACAGGCTGTTTGAGCTCGGTCTCAACGAGGTCGCGCTCGCCTTTTGCGCCGCATCTTCCAAAAACGACCAGCAGGACATCACCCGGATCTGCGCGGCTCATGGCCGCCGGGAATTTGCACGTCGCTGGCTGCTGCATCGTGGACTGGAATGGGCTGCGGACCTGCTTTCCGCACAGGAGATAACCCGGGGCCTGCCGCAGCGAGGCTGAACCCATTCCAAGGAGACACTGTCATGCCGACGCATCGCTCGAACCATCGCCATCCTTGCTGGCTGAGCATTGTTTTCGCGGTGTCCGCCACCGGCCTTTGCGCCGCGCAGCCAGCGCAAGCCCAGTTCGGTTTGGGCGGGATCGTCTACGACCCGACAAATTACGCGCAGAATGTTCTCACCGCTGCCCGGACGCTCGAACAGATCAACAACCAGATCCGCATGCTGCAGAACCAGGCAACGCAGCTTCTCAACGAAGCCCGCAACCTCGAAGCGCTCCCGCTCAGCGTGCTCGAACCCCTCCAGCAGCAGATGCGCCAGACACAGCAGCTGCTCGCCCGGGCGCGAGGCATCGCGCTTGATGTGCAGGCCATCGAACAGGGTTTCGGCAAGACCTACCGGGACATCGATCTGACCGAAAACCAGCGCCAGATGGTCGGCCGCGCGCAGCAGCGCTGGCAGGACAGCATTACGGCATTCGAGGATGCGCTCAAGGTCCAGGCTGGCGCAGTCGGCAACATCGAAGGGTCTCGAGAAGCCATCGATACTCTGCTCTCTGCCAGCCAGTCGTCCACCGGAGCGCTGCAGGCAGCGCAGGCTGGCAACCAGCTTCTTGCGGTACAAGCCCAGCAGCTTTCCGATCTGATTGCGACCTTTGCGGCGATGGGCAGGGCCCAGTCGCTGGAGGCGGCCAACGCCGCTGCCGCAAAGGCGCAGGCGCGTGAGCAGCTTCGCCGCTTCCTGACCCCGGGCAGGGGATATGTTCCGCTACGCTCGGCACGACCAAAGGATTGATGACCATGGGCGGCACAGGCGTGGTCGACCGGTTTCTCGACGTCTTTTCACGGTACATCGATTCAGGCTTCGGCCTTGTGGCAGGCGAGGTCTCGTTTGTCGCAACGACACTGATCGTGATCGACGTGACACTTGCCGCGCTGTTCTGGGCCTGGGGCGAGGCAGACGATGTTCTGGCCCGGCTGGTGAAGAAGACCCTCTTTGTCGGGGTGTTTGCCTATATCATCGGCAACTGGGCCGTGCTCACGCAAATCGTCTTCGAAAGCTTTGCAGGGCTTGGTCTGAAGGCCAGTGGGACCGGCTTCAGTGCCGAAGAGCTGCTTCAGCCCGGCAGGGTCGCACAGGTCGGGCTCGATGCTGCGCGGCCCATGATCGATGCGATTGCAGACCTGGTGGGCTTTGTCAGCTTTTTCGAGAATTTCCTGCAGATCGTGATCCTGCTGGCAGCATGGGCACTGGTCGTCACCGCCTTTTTCATCCTCTCGATCCAGCTGTTTGTCACCTTGATCGAGTTCAAGCTGACCACCTTGGCAGGCTTTGTCCTGATTCCGTTCGGGCTGTTCGGCAAGACTGCCTTCATGGCTGAGCGCGTGCTCGGCAATGTCGTGTCCAGCGGCATCAAGGTTCTGGTGCTGGCAGTGATCGTCGGGATCGGATCAACACTTTTTGCCCAGTTCATCAGTGCCATTCCAGAAGAACCCACGATCGAAGACGCGCTGTCGATCGTTCTGGCAAGCCTGACGCTGATGGCGCTTGGCATTTTCGGACCCGGAATTGCCAATGGAATCGTTGCAGGAGGTCCCCAGCTTGGCGCCGGTGCAGCCGCAGGAACAGCGCTGCTCGCGGGCGGAGCCGCCACCGCAGCTGCAAGCGGCGCGAGGCTTGTCGCGGGTACCGCAGCTACAGCTGCCAGCACAGCCGTCATGACCACCTCCAAGGCCTCAGGTGGCGCGGTGACCGCTTATGCCATGGGTTCAGCCGGCCGAACCGGCCCGCAGGCAGTCGGCGCAGGCCTCAAGGCCGTCGGCGAAGCAGCTGGCGCAACTGCCATGTCGCCCCTGCGCAAGGCGCGCACCTCGGTGCAGCAGGCGTTCCGCGAGGGAGGACGCGCAGCCATCATCAATACCGGCGGGACCATCAAGTCTGGCGGCAAAGATCCAGCAGAAGCCCAGGTGCCCGCAGACGCCGCCGTTCCGGCATGGGCGAGATCCATGCGGCAACGCCAGGCCATAGCCCATGGCGCCACGATTGCAGCGCACACGCTCAAGTCGGGCGACAGCGGCGGCCTGGGAGCTTCCATCGACCTTTCACAGAAGGACTGACCATGTTCAGACGCGCATCGATCCGCTATGGAAAGACACCCGAGGCCGAAACCCCCTACCAGCGAGCCCACCAGATCTGGGACGAGCGGATCGGATCGGCGCGGGTCCAGGCGCGAAACTGGCGATACGCCTGCTTTGGCGCGCTGGGCCTGTCCTGCATCCTGGCAGGTGGCATCATCTGGCAGGGCGCGCGCGGCACCATCGTGCCCTGGGTCGTCCAGGTCGACAAGCTGGGGGACGCACAGGCCGTAGCCCGCGCCGATAGCGGCTATACCCCCACAGACCCGCAGATCGCGTTCCACCTGGCCCGGTTTGTCGAGCACGTCCGGAGCCTTCCTGCTGATCCCGTGATCGTCAGACAGAACTGGCTCAGAGCCTATGATTTTGTCACCGATCAGGGCGCGCTCGCGCTCAACGCGCACGCCAGAGCCCAGAACCCGTTCACCCGAATAGGCCGCGAACAGGTCGCCGTCGACGTGACCAGCATCATCCGGGCCTCGCCGTCGAGCTTCAGAATTGCCTGGGCCGAGCGCAAGTACCGCGGCGGCAGCCTTGCGGAGACCAGCCGATGGAGCGCCATCGTGACGGTGGTGGTCCAGACCCCGACAAGGCCGGACATGCTGCGCAAGAACCCCCTGGGAATCTTCATCCATGCCATCAACTGGTCAAAGGAGCTTGGGTCATGAACCGCCCACATATCGGCAAACTCGTGTTTTCCGCCCTCCTCGTGCATGCGTCAGGGATGGCTGCCCATCCTGCCCTGGCCGCGGCAGGCTCGATCGGACCAGGACACCTCCCGGCGCGATGGGGCGCTCACGATGCTCCTGCAAGCCTGATCCATTCGCAGCGCGTGCCTCCCGCAGCTGCGAGCCGCTCCCGCCCGTCCCAGAGCCGCCCTGCTCCGGTCGACAGGGTGGGAGCGGCCAATGACGCTGCCCGGATAGAGCCCGATCGTGCAGGCTTTGCCAACGCGATCCAGCGCTTTGCCTTCACCGAGGGATCTCTCTATCAGGTTTACGCAAAGCCCGGTCAGGTTACGGATATTGCGCTGCAACCCGGAGAAAGCCTGGTGGGGCCGGGCCCGGTGGCGGCAGGCGACACGGTACGCTGGTTGATCGGAGATACGGTCAGCGGAACAGGAGCTGCCCAGCAGGTCCACATCCTGGTCAAGCCGACGCGCAGCGACATCTCCACAAACCTTGTGATCAACACGGACCGCCGGACCTACCATGTCGAGTTGCGGGCCAATGCCAGCGTCTACATGGCGTCCGTTTCATGGAGCTATCCGCAGGATGACCTGATCGCGCTGCGCCAGGCCGAGGTCGCTGCACAGAACGCTGCGCCGATTGCGGCAGGTCTCGATATTTCCAGTCTGGATTTCGATTACGTCATTACCGGAGACAAGCCAGGCTGGAGACCCGTCCGCGCGTTCGATGATGGGATCCGTGTCTATGTCGAGTTCCCGGCCAGCACCGGACATGAACTGCCGCCCTTGTTCGCTCTAGGTCCTTCCGGCGATGCCGAGCTCGTCAATTACCGCGTGGCTGGCCGCTACATGATCGTCGATCGCCTGTTCGCGGCAGCAGAGCTCAGGCTTGGCGGACGCAAGCGGCAGGACAAAGTCCGGATCGTTGCCCGCCGAAGGAAAGCCTCATGAACACAGAGCCGCCAGCCGATGCGGACGCAACCGGCAAACAGCCCGGGAAGGACGAAAAGCCCGTCAGCCTGGCTGCTGACGATGTCGTCAGGTTGCGTGATGATCCACCTCGCGTCATGCGCCTGTCCCGCAAAGCCATCGCGTCTGTCGCCGCCATCGGCAGCTGCCTCTTGGCCGGCGCGCTCATCTATGCCCTGCTGCCCGAAGCAGAACGGCCATCGCAGGAGCTGTACAAGATCGGCGG
This sequence comes from Sphingomonas sp. 35-24ZXX, assembly GCF_000786215.1. Classification (GTDB taxonomy): domain Bacteria; phylum Pseudomonadota; class Alphaproteobacteria; order Sphingomonadales; family Sphingomonadaceae; genus Blastomonas. Next base: position 272,027 of record NZ_JROG01000008.1, on the reverse strand, counting down.
TGTCGCGATTCCCGAGGCGCTGACAAGCGCTCCTGTAGATTATACCCATGTTCCCAAACTGGGTCCGCCGCTTCCAGGCGACCTGGGAAGACCCATTCTCGATGCCAGTGGGCGTGAACAGATTGCCAGCCTGCCACCGCCTGTCAATCCGGCACCATCCGTCGCGGTGCAGCCGTCCTATGCGTCAGCACGACGCGACACGATTGGCGAGGAACGCGATGCCGCGCGGGCCAGCCGACTGTTCTTTGAAGGTCGCGGTGAAACGCGTGCAAACCAGGCGGGGCTCGAGCAGCAGGCCAGCACAGCCCCGCCGGGGCCCCACACAGAAAGCCTGCCACAGACACAGCCTGCCGGCGGCCCCCGGCACGTTCAGGCCACTGCGAGAACAGGCGTCCTGCATGCGGGCTCCGTCATCGCCGCTGCGCTGATCACCGGAATCAAGTCCGATCTCCCAGGGCTGGTAACAGCGCAGGTTACCCAGGACGTCTACGACAGCGCGACAGGCAGAAGCCTTCTCATACCCCAGGGAACACGGCTGCTGGGAGAATACAGTTCCGGCGTCAGCTTTGGTCAGAACCGGGTCCAGCTTGCCTGGACGCGCATGATCCTGCCTGATGGACGTTCGGTCACGCTCGACATGCAACCGGCAGCAGATGTCTCGGGATACTCCGGACTGGCCGACAAGACCGACTATCACTGGGCAGGTGTCTTCAGGGCAGCCCTGGTCTCAACGTTGCTCGGCGCTGGAGCAGAATTTGGCGCAGGCGACGACGACAATCTGACCCGCGCCTTCCGGCGCGGGTCCCAGGACAGCATCAACCGGGCAGGCGAACAGATCGTTTCGCGAGAACTCAGCGTGAGGCCAACCCTCACCATTCGGCCAGGCCATCCCGTCAGGGTCATGGTCACCCGCGACCTTGTGATTGGAGACGCTCGATGACCCGGATTTCCCTGGCCGACATAGCCGATGAAAAGCCCGTCCGGCTGACCATCGAGATCCCCGCCCGGCTTCACCGGGAACTCCTGGCCTATTGCACAGCGCTTGGCGCTGGCCAGAATGCCGCGTTGCCGCCGCCGGAACGGGTTGTCCCTGCGATGATCGAAAAATTCATTGCAACAGATCGCTCCTATGCCAGACAAAGAAAAGCAGCCAGGACCCGGTCAGATTGAGCAAAGCTTTCAGACGAGCTGCACCTGGTCACTATCCGTCAACACTTTGGGCCCTATCATTCTCCCGATACTTGCCATGGGGACACGAATGATTGTGCAAATTGACCGAATTCTCGCATATCTGTTCATGCTGGGCATGATCTTGACCGCAAAGCCGCTGTTTGCTCAGAGCGTAACCGGGGTGGCGCAGGTCAGTGACGGCGATTCGCTCGTGATCGCTGGGCACAGGATCAGGCTGTTCGGCATTGATGCGCCCGAACTTTCGCAGACCTGCAGCACCAATGCAGCGGCCTGGGCATGCGGCGAAAGTGCAAAGCGCGCCCTTGAAGGTCTCGTCGACGGCCAGACCATCGCCTGCCAGGTGCAGGGATATGATCAGTACGAGCGGGGCCTGGCAGTCTGCTCGACCGAGTTTCTCTCACTCAACGAGGCGATGGTCGAACTGGGTTGGGCGCTTGCCTATACCCAGTTCAGTGCAGACTATCTGGATGCGCAGAACCGGGCAAAGGATCGCCGCGCTGGTCTTTGGGCCTCGACCTTCACACCCCCCTGGGAATACCGGACGGGGAACGCATCCCAGGAGCAGCAAAGAGAACGTGAAACTGCACGCCCTGCCAGGCGCAATCCGCCGGCGTTAGCCCGGCACACGGGCGGCTGCACGATCAAGGGGAACCGCAGCCGCAGAGGGGAATGGATATACCATCTGCCAGGCATGCCCTATTATGACGTAACCCGCCCCGAGGAAATCTTCTGCAGCGAGGACGAAGCGCGCGCCGCCGGGTATCGCCGGGCCATTGTCAGGCCGTAATGGCAGGCGTCTCATTTGCCAGCATCGCGCGAAACCGGCGGAAAACCGGATTATCGTTGTCCCGGTGCCAGTAGAGAACATAGCCCAGACTGGCATCTGCCCCATCTGCCTCGATTGTGCGCAGCGTCAGCCCGGATACGCATTTGCCAAAGGCGCTCGTACCTTCGATGAAGACCATGCTGCCCAGGGCAATGACACGGCAGATCGTCTCGTTGCTGGCATCCTGGATCGTGATGTGCGGAGGATCCGGACTTCCGGCACACTGCTTCCGGACCAGATCCAGCAGAACTGGGCCTGCGCCCGCGCGCGTCACGACGAGATGTTCGGATGCCAGGTCGGCCCAACGAAGGACCGGCAGGGCCGACAGCCGATGACCGGTCCCGAAACAGGCCCGCAACGACTCCTTCCATAGGGGCATGCTGGCAAACTTGGCGTCCCCGCATCCTTCAGGCACGATCACGGCATCGACATCACGCCGAGCGAGGGATTCCAGCAACTCTTCAGGTTCCCGCTCCACGCCATCGAACACGATATCAGGATGATCGGAGAGAAAGGCCTGCAGGAGATCGCCGATGCGACTGCGAAACAGCGCGCCGCTGTAGCCAAGCGCCATATGCGCCCGGCATCCACTTTGCAGCGCGCGTGCGCGCAGTTCGAGCCGTGTGGCCTGATCAACAAGTCGTCTCGCATCCTCCAGAAAGGGCCGCGCCTTTGCCGTGGGCCGGGCGCCGCGGGTGGTTCTGTCGAACAGCGCAAAGCCCAGTTCGTCTTCAAGCCGCATGACCTTTCGGCTGAGGGTGGACTGCTTCATCCGGAACTGACTGGCCGCGCGGGCAAAGCTGCACTGGTCGGCAGCGGCAAGAGCATAGAGAAGCTGACGCAGCTCAATCATGCCAGCCAGACCGCGCGCTGGGCAGACCGGCAGCCAGACGAGGGGTCGGGCCTCGGGCGCCCCCTGGGACGCGAGATGGCGCAAAAGCAAGGCATGAGAGCCATCATTCCATGCCGGACTGGTCACGGCAAAGCTCTGCCGCGACCTGCTGCAGCCGATAATGGCGAGCATCAGGCAGGCACCATGACGACGCGCTGGCCGCAGAGCCCGCAAACATGGGCGATCGGGCGCATCATGCTGATTCGCCCCACCCGCCTGTCCGGCCAGACGATTGCCGGCAATCGTCCGGCATCCTGCCGACGGCCCGCCCTTCCTTAGCTGGCAGTGCGCACGAGCTGCCATTTTCGCGCCGAGTCTTGGCGAATCATTCTCGAACGGATGCCCATTCCCGCACCACAGGACTTATGGCCTGGTGACCGGCGTTTGGCAGCCCTTTGGCGTCCGATACTCAGATTTTTGCCAAGATCGCGCCAATTTCTGGCGGCAGTCGTTCATGTTGTCGCGAACCCCGGCCCAGCGCCATGGAATATTTTGGGCTTTCGGCGCGGAGGTTCGCATGGCGCGCTGAAGGCGGTATGGAGGGTGAGCCGGGTGCCGTGAAACAGGTTTGGATGCTGGAAGCCGGGGGACATGGGCGGTTTTGCGCTGCATGTCGGCGGCGCACCCAAAGCAAATAGCGGGCCTTTCTGTACGCAAGGTTCCAACACCCGGCCCCTTTCTCCTCCGCACGCGCGGTTGCGCCTGGTCCCGGTTCGGGTGAATCTCCAGATTGCTGCCGGTTGGTCCGGGAGCGGGGCGTGGAAACCCTTGTACAGCTGTTGGAGCAAAGAGCCGGCAAGCCGGGCTTTGCCTGTTCCGACACCCGGACAGATCCGTCGCACGGTGGCGGCCTGTCACAGCCAACAGGATTCCGGGCAGCCGCCCAGGCTGCACATGCGCCCCTCGTCAGGAGGGATAGTCGCTGCCATGGCCGACCAGCCTATGCATCCGGAAAGCCGGGATACGCCGGCGATTGCAGCATCAAACCCGGGGCTGGAATGCCTTTATCGCAGCCATCTTGCATGGCTGAAGCGAGCCCTTCGCTACAGGCTGGGCGGCGGTGCAATCGAGATCGATGATGTAATCCAGGACACCTATATCAGGGTTGCCCGGTACACCGATGCGGACACGCATCACCGGCCCAAGGCTCTCCTTCTGCGTATCGCGCTCAATCTTGCCAGAGACCAGTTTCGGCAGAAAGCCCGCATGCCGGCCAACGACGTTGACCGGACCGAGGACATCTCCGTCGAGGGCGACCAGGAATATCTGCTGGCCCTGAAACAGACGATTCTCAGTCTTCCTCCGGATCTTCGCAGCGTGTTTCTTCTGTCGAGATATACCGCCATGACCAATGCCCAGATCGCCAAGCATCTTGGCGTTTCGGTCAAAACAGTCGAATATCGCATGCGCAAGGCACTCCTGCATTGCTCGGAACAGCTGGAACGATGAGCGGCACTCCCACCGAGGGTCAAGACCCGCAAGCCGAAGACATGGCTGATGAGGCCGCCACATGGCTGGCGCGCCTGAATTCCCGCACCGTCGGTACCGCCGACCTCGAGGCGTTTTTTGCCTGGAGGCGCATGCCTGGGCATGCCGAGACTTATGACCGACTGGAAGCCCATTGGCGCCAAAGCCTCGATCTTTCCGGCGATCCCGACATTGCAGCGGCCGTTACCCACACGCTGGCGACAGAAGCCCAACCAAGCCGGAAATGGACATCTCCCCAGGCTGCGATCGCGGCGGTTCTGATCGTCCTGGCGGCGTGCGCTTCGTTCCTGTTCATCACCAGGGACACCATCTACGAAACCGCCACAGGCGAGCAGAGACTTGTTCGCCTCGAGGATGGAACCCGCGTCCATCTCGATACCGATACCCGGCTGCGCGTGGCATCGGGCGGGAGCCGGACGCTGGTTCTGGAAAAAGGGCGGGCCCTGTTTGGCGTCGCTCACGACCCGCAAAACCCTTTCAGCGTCACTACCCGCCACACCAGGGTGATAGCGCTCGGCACCAGTTTTGAGGTCGAGCAGATCGGCGATGAGGTCGCAGTAGCGATGGTTGAAGGCAAGGTTGCTGTCGAGATGACCCCGCCTGCTGCACGCGGAGCTGTGCTCAAGCTCTCTGCAGGCCAGGCGGTGCGGGTCTCGCCTGGCGGGCCGGGCCAGATCACCGCTGCTGACACGGCGAAGATTTCCGCGTGGACCCGAGGGCGGCTCGAGTTCCGCGACACCCCGCTTGCAAGCGCAATTGCCGAAGTCAATCGCTACACCCGGACCAAGCTGGCGCTCAAGAGCCGCCAATGGGCCGAGCAGCGGGTCAATGGTGGCTTTGCCGTCGGCGATTCCGAGGCTTTCGTGGATGCGGTCACCGCCTTGTATCCGCTGCGAGCCGTGACGCTGAGCGACGGGACAGTCGAACTGCAGGACCGGTGATGCCGAGCGCCTCGGGATATTTTTGAAGAGGGCATTAGGGTGACCCCCCGCTCGCATCGTTGAAGGCTCGCAGGAGAGGCGCACAGAACAACCGGCGCCCTCCCGAAAGCAACAACGAGGGAGGCCAAGGGACATGACCAATCGCAACAGACTGCATTCACAGTTTCCCATGATCGCGGGCGCGATGCTCGCGACATCCAGCATTTTGGCACTGGCACCGGTCCAGCCGGCATCCGCCCAGACCGGGACACAGATCCACCAGTTTGACATTGCAGCAGGCTCGCTTGACCAATCGCTGCGCCAATACATCGCCCTGACAGGTCGCCAGCTGCTTTATCCTTCCTCGCTTGTCACCGCCCGCAAGGCGCCGGCGCTCAAGGGTCGGATGGATGCCGACGATGCCCTTCGGATCCTCCTGGCAGGCCAGCCCATTGCGATCCGCAAGCGGGGCCGCAACGTCATCGTGCTGATGGCGCAGACGAAGCCCAGGACAACCGGACCCGTCGAACGTGCAAGGCAACGTTCCGTACCCGCCATGGCCGCAAAGACCCCGCCCCCGCTTCCCCGTGATCGTGAGCCGCTGGACGAGGCTCCGATCATCGTCACAGGCAGCAATATCCGCGCATCGGGCGTCGCGGTCTCCCCGCTCATCGAACTGACCGCCGAGGATATCGAGAGAAGCGGAACCGGGACTGTCGCAGAAGCTCTCGCACTGCTGCCCCAGAACTTCGGTGGCACTGCCAACGAGGACACCAGCCTGACCGGCAGCGACCGGACCATCAACAATCTGGGCCTGGGATCCAGCGTGAACCTGCGCGGACTGGGTTCGGATGCCACACTGACGCTGGTCAACGGGCGACGGGTCGCGGGATCGGGCGGGCGCGGTGATTTCACCGATCTGTCGACCATCCCGCTGGCCGCGGTTGAACGCATCGAGGTGATGCCCGATGGCGCATCGGCACTTTATGGATCCGATGCAGTCGGCGGAGTCGTCAACCTTTTGCTCCGCCGCAACTATGAAGGTGCCGAGACGCGCTACAGACTGGGCAGCGTGACACAGGGCGCAAGCCAGGATGTGCAGCTCGGCCAGCTGATCGGAACCCGTTGGAAAACCGGCCATGTCCTGGCTGCCTACGAGTTCCAGCGGCGCGAAGCTCTGAGCTCGTCATCGCGGGACTATACCCGCTCGGCAGACCTGCGGCCGCTGGGCGGCAATGACTACCGCCTGTTCTTCTCGTCTCCCGGAACCGTCGTTGCCCTCGATCCGGTGCGCCGGACGTTTGTTCCAGCCTTCGCCATTCCGTCCGGCCAGGATGGGACCGCGCTGCGTCCACAGGACTTCGTGCCTGGTCAAAATCTGTCGAGCCCCCGCGAACAGGTGGACCTGCTGCCCAGACAGACACGGCACAGCCTCTACGTAACCGGCGAGCAACAGCTTGGCGATGGCATCATTGCCTATGCCGAGGGCAGGTATGCCCACCGCCGTTTTGAGCATCTTGCGCAGCCATCGGTCACCGTGATGTCCGTCACCCGGGCCAATCCCTTTTTCGTGTCGCCGAACGGCAGTGCAGTGACCAACATCGCCTATCTGTTCGATCGCGACCTGGGGCCCTTGCAGGCACGCGGCAAGGTCGAGGCCTGGTCGGTGACGGCTGGCCTTCGCGCAGATCTGGGGGGTGACTGGCAGGTAGACGGCTTCGTTTCGGCCGCACGCCAGACCGACCAGCGCCGCAACGACAACATCCTCAATGCAACCGCGCTCAACGAAGCGCTCGGCGCAACACCGGACGACCCGCTGACCCCCTTCAGCACAGCACGGGACGGATTTTTCAATCCGTTTGGCGAGGGACGCAGCAACAACCGTGCGGTGCTCGACTTCATCGGTTCGGGTTTCATCGACGAACGCTTCAGCAGCGGGCTCCTCAATGGCAGCCTGATTGCAGACGGGACACTGTTTGATGGCCCAGGCGGTGCCATCAAGCTCGCGGTCGGGGTGCAGGCGCGCAGCGAGGATTTTTCGCGCGACACGGTCAGCTTCCTGTCGGGACGCACACCGACCTCGGTTGTCCCCATCGATGCAGACCGGACGGTCCTGGCGGCCTTTGCAGAGGTGGCCGCCCCGCTGGTCGGCGCAGACAATGCCGTTGCGGGTGTCGAGCGCCTTGATCTGTCGGCAGCGGTCAGGGCCGAGCGCTATTCCGATTTCGGGACCACGATCAACCCCAAGATTGGCCTTGCCTGGCAGCCTGTAGCCGGCCTCACGCTCCGCGCCAGTGCCGGCAGTTCGTTCCGGGCGCCCGCGCTGTTCGAGGTGCGCGATGGTTTCCGCATTTCGAACACGCAGTTGCCTGCGCTGGGCGGCGGCAACCGGCAGGTCATCTCGCTGGGCGGCGGAAATGCGGATCTGGAGCCCGAGACCGCCAGATCGCTGACGATGGGTGCGACCATTGCACCACCAGACTGGCCAGGCTTCTCCCTCGAGACCACCTATTTCCAGACCCGCTTCAGCAATCGTATCGGACAGCCTGCCAACGAGAACATTCTCCAGGCTTTGACCAATCCGATCTTCGCGCCGTTCGTCACCTTCATCGATCCTGTGAACAATCCCGATGACCGGGCCCGCGTGGCAGCGCTGATCGCAAACCCCAATTCGACGATCCAGCCAACGCTCAACCCTGCCGTGTTCAGTGCCATTGTCGACGCAAGGTTCGTCAACTCGGCGCGGGTAGATGTCAGAGGCGTGGATCTGGCAGCCAGATATCGTCTGTCAGTCGGTGAACACCGGCTCTCCTTCAGCGCGAACGCGTCGGTCCTGATCGACTTCAAGGATCAGATCACGCCCGTCTCGCCGCTGATCGAGCGGGTCGGAACGCTCGGCAATCCTGTCGACTTCAGGCTGCGAGCGACGGCGGACTGGTCCTGGCGTGATCTTGGCGTCAACCTCGCCGCAAATCATGTGGGTGGCTATACCGACAACATCAGTGTTCCGTTCAGGTCGATCGATGCCTGGACCAGTTTCGACGTCCAGTTCCGTCTTGCACCTGCCAACGCCACCGGCTGGCGGCGCGGGCTCAGCGCCGCAGTGACGATCCAGAATCTGTTCGATCGCGACCCGCCATTTGTCGATCGGTCGCTCGGCTTTGCCTACGACCCGGCCAATGCCGATATCCTGGGCCGTTTTGTCGCCGTCCAGGTGAAGAAGCAGTGGTGACACACCCTCGCCCCTGAATCTCCCTCCCCCTTTTGCGACAAAGGACGTCCCATGCGTGGTTCATGGATTGCAGCGCTGTGCCTGTGCATCGCAAGCCCGGGGTTCGCCGGGCAATACGCGATCGACGACATGTTGTCGGTCGAGAGTTACGGCAAGGCGATCATGTCCCCCGACGGCAAATGGGCGATCATCGAGCGGTACCGGCGTTACGACCAGGCTGCCGCTTATCACTTCGATGCATTCAGCAAGCGGATGCTGGGCGAGATCATGCTGGTGGATCTCGTCAACCGAGGTGCGCCGCGACCGCTGTTCGCGCAGACAGGCAATGCAGGCTATTGGGCTGGCAACCTGTCTCCGGATGGTAGCCACCTTACGGTGTTCAGGCTCGAGCGCGACAATATCGCACTGGGGATCGTGAGCATCGGCAACGGATCGGTACGCTGGCTGGATATCACACCGGTCACGGCATTGCTCAATCCCCTGCCCTTATGGCGGGACAACGACCATCTGCTCGTCCTGACCTCAGACGCAGCACATCTGCCCTATCCCCTGGATTCAGGCAGCCGGCTTCAGCGCGAGTTGCCCCAGAGATGGGAACGGACGGCGTCCGGCAGGCTCGCGGGCATGTCAGTAACATCGAGCCGGCAGATCACGGATGCTGCCAGGCGTCCGAGGCACGTGCTTGTCGAGATCGACATCAGGTCGCTTGCCAACCGGCCTGTGACGGCTGGGGCCATTGCCGATATGAACCTGTCCGGAGATGGCCAATGGATCGCAGTGCTTGAGGAAAGCGACGATGCCCGCCCCCAGGTGGATTTGCCTGTCTCGCCTAATGCGCGGCCCCGGCGCCACCAGCTTCGGATTGTCTCGACACGGAACGGGCAATCGACGTCGCCATGCGAGGACTGCGATGTCCAGCCGGGCCTGCTGGCATGGCCCGACAAGGGGCGCGCACTCCTGTACTATGCTCGTCGCAAAGACGAGCCGTCGAAGACCGGGAGGCTGATGGCATTCGATACCCGAACCGGCGAGAACAGGGTGCTGACCGACACGACGCAGGAGCCATGGCTCCCCGAAAACGACAGTGGCGCACACATCGTCCGCGCAGGGTGGCACGGTCAGGCCGCACACATGCTGACAAAGGACCACAGCAGCAACAAAGCCCGCTGGCTCGCCCTCAGCGACAAGCCTTCCATTCTCGAGCGCGCTCCCTGCCAGGCCTTGCAGTTTGCCACTGACGGGCAGGACCTGCTGGCCCCCTGTCCGGACGGGATCTGGCGCATGTCTCCCGACCGGGCACCTGTCAGGGTCGTTGAAGGCGAGGTCCGCCTCGACCAGCCCTTTGACGAGACGTTTGATGTCGGCATAACCGCGCGGTACCGGCCCTTTGTCCCTGATCAAACCCGATCTTTTCAGGTCAGGCATGCGGCAGGCGCAATGTCTGCGACGGTGCTGCTCCAGGATCGCTGGCTCTCTGCACCGCTTCCCCCCGACACCAGACGACTGGTGGCATTGTCTCCCCGAAGCGGCCGTGGGTTGGCCATATCGCGAACCCGCAAGGGCATGAGCCAGCTATGGCTGATAGGCGATGGTGCAGAACCAGAATCGCTCGATAGCATCAACACCCATCTCGAACAGCGGGACAGTCCGACGGTGATCGCGGTTCCGTCCCGGCATGCCGGATTGATCGACTGGCTTCTGCTGCCGCAAGGCACACCCACGCAAACCAGGCTGCCGCTGGTGATCATGCCTTATCCCGGAGCTGTCTTTGCTAAAGACACACCGCCGCCCCTCGCCCCAGACATGGTCTCAGGCGCGGTCAACCCGCTCTTGATGCTGAGCCTGGGCTATGCCGTGCTTTTGCCCAGCCTTCGCCATGACCGGACATTGAACGAACCTGCGCAGGATCTTGTCCAGCAGATCGAAGATGCGGCCGACCAGGCTATCGCCACAGACCGGATCGATGGCGGACGCATGGCAATCTACGGACACAGCTTTGGCGGTTATTGCGCCCTTCTGGTGGCAAGCCGGACCAACCGGTTTCGTGCCATCATTGCAAGCGCATCGATTCCGGACCTGACACTTCAGCATGGACCCTTGCTTCCTTACGACAGCATCGATCTCGAACAGGGCTTTCCCGTCGGCCCTGCTTTTGGGTGGACCGAGCTTGGCCAGGCCAGCCTGCTCTCGCCGCCATGGCAGGATCATCAGCGCTACGTGCGCAACAGCCCCTATCACGCGCTGGATCGCATCCAGTCTCCTGTTCTGCTGATCCATGGCGATCTCGACCCCGTGCCGGTGTTCAGTGCCGAGAGAATGTTTTCCGGGCTGTACCGAGCAGGTGCAGACGTTTCGATGATCCGGTTCTGGGGTGAAGGCCATGCCGTACGCAGTCCAGCCAATATTCGCGCGATGTGGGAGCATATCCGGACATGGCTTTCGCAAACGCTGATGACGCAAGCGAGCACCGGTTGCGAGGGCGAGCCCTGCAAGGCGCAGGGTTTTGATCGCTAGGAAATGCTGCCGGCTCGCGCCATCGTCCGAAACGGTCTGACCAATGGCCGAGCCCTGGACGTCGCTCGCCGCAAGCCACCGAGCGTCGTGCGCGCGCTTTGTCGGTGGCTCACGGCAAGCTGAAGCTAGCCGATGGAGGACAGATCAGCGCGACTGGCACAGGAGGACCCCAGGCTGGTTCAACGAGGCTGATGGTCTCCAGACGTGGTCATTCGTGCCGAAAGAGGGCAGAGCCAACAGAATTGCCAGAACGGCGGCATCGGCATCACCATTACCAATGGCGTGACTCGGCCTGCAGGATGCCATGCGCAAACATGTAGGACCTGTTCTTCAACCTGTTGATACTGCCATTACGGCTATCGGTGCGAATCCTGTTGCCCAAGGCGAGGCAACCAGCTGGTGACGCGCAGGGCTCAATCTGTTCGGCAAATGGGATTTGAAATACCAACAGCCTCGCGCACAATGCTAGATCAGTTCCCAAGCATAGTCCGATGTGCCCGACCAGATCAGCCGAACCATGGCACCTTGGACCACCGACTGCACGACATTGGGCCAGAGCGCAGCGATGCAGGTCCCCCCCGCATGACGGACCGAGGGGTAAATGATACCATTATGCCCCTCGGAGCGGGCCTGCGCGGCCAGCACATTGCCAGCGGCATAACCGATCGCGGGATTGGCAACGAGTGCGGGATGATCCGCTGCCCCGCGCAGGTCGACGAACACGCCTGCCATGCTCGCCAGCATCTCGCCATATTCGACCACCGCGTTGAAATCGCCTGCATCATCGAGCGCCTTGGTCAGGTGATGCCCAACCTCGGCTATGCAGGTTTCAACCGCCAGTGCCGCGTACCAGGCGCCGCGGTCCGCAGGGCTGAAGCGCATCGGTTCACGCGGTTTGGCATAGGCGAAGCTGGCATTGATGAAGCGGGCATGCGGCACGCCATGAACCAGTTCTGCCGGGCTCAGTGCACCAAGCCCTCGTTCCTCGGCAACCAACCGCCCGCTTGTAGCGCCTTCGATCTCCGCGAGCAGCGCCAGTTCGTCGGGATTGTCCGCAAGGGGCGCGAGCACAGGTTCACGCAGCCGCGCACTGGCCACAAGCCTGATCGTGCGGGGGAATGCCTCCCGCACCAGCGGCAGCGCGAAAGCCGGCTCAGAGCCCGCCACGCAGTGCGTCGATATACTGCCGGGTCTCAAGCATGCGGGGAATGCCGCCTTGAATCATCGCTTCCACCGGCGACATCGCGCCGAATACCGGCGCCCGGTTGGGCTGTCGCGGCCAGCGGTCGGCCATACCATCGGCAAACAACAGGTGCAGGCCCTTGAACACGCCGATCAGCGCGGAAGCTCGGGTCAGCTGGTCCTGGTTCAAGGTGCCGTCCCATTTGCCGGCCTTGATCCGGTCCCAGGTGCTCTCGGACACGCCTAGCAGCGCCGCACCCTCGGCATTGCTGCCACCCCAGGCATCGACGAGCCGCAAAACGGCCTTGACCGCGGCGCTGGTCAGCCGCCTGCGGTCTCCGTCATCCGAAAAGGTCTGCAGCCCCACCGCTCCTGGAACGGGCTTGAGCCTTGTGACCGAGCTTGCCATAGCCGTTTCTCCTGAAGCGGATATACGCATCACATGGTGCGATTGTCAAGATTGCAGGCAAACGAGGGCTCCGGCGTGCCGCTAGGGTAATGGGTCTTCCAGTGGAACCTTGCGCCACGTCGTAACGGTTTTGGGCGCAAGCTGAGCAGGGATTGCCCGCGCATCGTTGACTCAGAACCAGGAAAAGACCCGCACTGCTAACAACTGCTTACCGGGACGTGCGCGGCTTCAATTGCGGGAGATGCACCGTAGATGGCCGATTGAGCCTGGGCGCATGAGCTTCCAGCCAGTTTTCCGCAAACGTGTCACGCTTGCGGACATGTTCGGCAAGATCACGACACAGCCGCGTGATGCCGCCAATGATCGCGCCCGATTCAAGATAGACAATATCTTCGCCCAGATCCTCATTGAGTTCGCTCAAGGCGATCATGAAGATCTGCATCAGCTTGTTATCTGCACAGCGCTCTGCAAACTCGGGCGATCCCATCGCCATGACAGCCAGCAGGGCTACCGGATCACAGTTTGTCGCCTCGGCAAAACGCACAAGCCGTTCATACGTCACCTTGCCCTGACCCGCCTCGAAATGCTCATAGGATCTCAAGGGCATGTCCATGGCACGCGCGACCTCGGAGCTTCTCATTCTGCGAGATTTCCGGATGCGTCGGAGGGCCGCTGCGATGAGAGCGTTGTCGGAGGATCCCTCTGTTGCTTTGTCAGCCATGTGCGCACCCGCCTCGCATGACGAGCCGGTTGACCGGCCATTGAAGTCAAGCATCTATGGTATCTTTTCCGGCGATTTTTGCAAAGTCACAAATAATTCGCAAATTTCTGGAGCAAGACCGGCAGTTTATCCCGAGAAAGCACAAGACTGGGGTGAAAAGTGCGCATTTCCTAGCGCCAACCTATTCACATCGCAGCTTATGGCATCAAGTGTCAGCAGAATTTTGATGATCGATAGGGCCATTCGGGTTCCTCTCATACACAATGTCCGGCCTGTTCCCTCTGTCTGAACGGAGATGCAATTTGCTGGAAAAGAATCAAGCCTTCGAAAAGGCCTATGGAGCCCTGTATCAAAGCCTGCGAACTGGCCGCTTCCCGCCCGGAACGAGAATCCAGGCCGCAGCCCTTGTGGGGCAGCTCAGGATCAGTGCCACGCCAGTTCGCGAAGCGCTCTCCAGACTTGCCGGCCAGGGATTGCTGATTGATCGCCCTGCCATCGGGTATTTTGTTCCCCCGATCGATCCCATCGTTCTTCAGCATCTCTATTCACTCGCGTCCATGCTCGCCTTGTCAGCTTGCAGGAATTTCAAGCTCGATTGGCCAGAGCATGCTGCCGGCCAGGAATATCGCGGCGCTGGTGAACTGCTGCGCGTGATCGCGTTCCTGACCCCGAACACCGCATTGCAGCACGTCGCATGCTATCTGGATGACCAACTGGCCAGGATCATGCATGCTGAAATCACGCTTTTCAGCGAGTTTGACGCGGCCCAGGGCACCTTGCGCGATTGGCTCCAGACCGGCAACCGCCGCTTCTGTGCCGACAACTTACGTCGCTTTTATGCGCGCCGGATCAACTCCGTCCTGGATATCGCAGCGACAGCAAGCAGGCTTTCGCAAGGCCCAGACAATATATTCTGAATATGCTTTGAGTAGTGCGCCCTCCTGACGTCTCATGAGACTGCCGCATAGGCGGTGATCCAACCAAGGAGGCTACAATGAAGCAAGAAACACGTTCCAAGCTGATCCGTCTCGGCAGTATCCGGCGTGATACCAAGGCGATCGTGACAGCCGGGCAGCAGGAAGAATTCCTGCCGATTCTTTCCTACATGTGACCCTGGGCGGGGCGACTTTCGGGTCGCCCCGCTTGATCTGCCATGCCCTTAGCGCCCCCGCCTCATGTCAGGCTTGCCAATGTTGATGGCGACCTTGTCGTATTCGATTTGCGTCATGACGCGTATCTCGCCGTCGCACGCGACAGCGCCGCTCCGATTCTGTCCGCCTTGTCCGAAGATCCCTTTGATCACTTCGATCCGGTCCTTGCCGAACTGCTGGAAAGCGGTCTTCTCTTGGATGGCACCGCGTGCTGGCAGCCAGATACCGGGTGCCGTCCCGCTGCTCTTCCAGACCAGGCGGCCGAGGCAGGAGAATGCCGGCTGGGGCTGGCGCTCCCTTTCCTGCTGGCGCTAGCCAAGACATTGGCCTCCTATGGACGCAGAAAAGATGTCGGGTCTCTCCTGCGGCAAGCACCGGTCGCAGCATTTGCGCCATCTCCCGAGACGATGGCAGTGATCGTGGCGCAGTTCACTCGGCTGCGCTGCCTTGTCCCCGGAACTGGGCGCTGCCTGATCCAATCGATGCTCCTGACCCGGCTTCTCGCGCAGCTGGGAATCAGGTCGGAGCTGGTGTTCGGGGTTCGTACACACCCGTTTGAGGCGCACTGCTGGGTTGAGTGGGACACCTATGTGCTGAACGACAGTCCAGATCATTGCAGCTGGTTTACAGTCATTGCCCGCTTCTGACTCCCCTGTTCTGTGCGCGCTCGTCGCAAAGCGACCCGGCGTTGCTGCGCTTTCGGCGATGAACGAAATGGCGGCACGTCTTGTCGAGAAGATTCCGGAGCTTTGCACGGTATTGTCGATCAACCGGGCTATCGTGCTGGTTCAGCGCGACGCCCCGATCCTGTTGTCAGATGACAAGAGCGTGGTGCTGATCGGTGATGCCTTTCCTGCGAGCGGCAGGACTTTGCGCAGTGTCGTTCAACCCCTGGTTGCCGAGGACCCGATGGACGCCGCCCGAGCGATCACGCATGCCCTGTGGGGCCGGTATGCCATGATCTGCGCAAGCGCCCATACGGACGAGGCAGCCTGGCTGCGCGACCCTTCGGGAGCCCAAAGGCTTTATGCCTGGCATTGTGATCCACTGGTGGTCGTCACCGACCAGGTTCATCCAGGACTTATCGAATGTCTGGATGCGCAGCCCGCAATCGACTGGCACCGTCTGTCACAGCTGGTCAGGCAGACCGAGATGTCGGCAGCGTTCAGCGCCTTGCATCAGGTGGATATCGTGGTGCCTGGAACACTAGAGTGCATGGGTCCGCGTGGTGTCGAACGAACTGTCATATGGTCACCCGAGCGATTTGCGCAGGGCACTGAAAACAGCGACGGCCACGATCTGCCCGGAATCGCGAGCTACTGCATGGATCACTGGCTTTGCAATCATGACAGGGTCACGCTGGAACTGTCGGGCGGCCTCGATTCCTCGATTGTCGCTGGCCTTGTAGCGAGCTCACCCGAGCAACCCTATCTGCAGGCGCTCAACATTGCCCCGGACTCTCCGGGCGGCGATGAACGGAGCTATGCCAGGGCGGTTGCCAACATGTGGAGTTTCGGGTTGATCGAGACCCGCGTATCACCCACTGAGCTTGATTATCTCCAACTGCTGGATACGCCTCAGACCGTAGAGCCGGCCGTCTACGGCCTGGATCTGCTAGCCGATGGCTTGTCATCGCAAATGGCAGACGCCTTCAACGCAACATGCATTTGCAGCGGGCAGGGCGGCGATGCCCTATTCTTTCAGCCTCATTCCCCGCTGATCGCAGCCGATTACCTGCACAGGCACGGCCCCAACCTTTCATTCTTCGATCTGGTGAATTCGAACGCCGCAGCGACCAACAGCTCGATCTGGGGAGTCATGCAGAGTTTGTGGCGCGCAGAACCGGCGCTCGAACGGAGATCCATGTCCACCGCGCTCGCCGGGCCTGTCAGCCGTCTGGCATGGCAGGATGATCCATTGGTGCATCCATGGACGCGCGGTGCAAGCCATCTGCCCGCTGGAAAGCGCATGCAGATCGCAATGCTCGCCAATTGCCAGCTTTTCCATCGAGCCACCAGCACGAGCCGGAGTAGGCGGCTTGTCCATCCACTGCTGTCGCAACCACTCGTCGAAGCGTGTTTGGCGATTCCATCATGGCAATTGGTGCCTGATCGGCGCGAGCGTGGGCTGGCTAGGGACGTGTTTGGTCATCTGCTGCCTCCGGAAATTCGCAATAGACGCGGCAAAGGGGAGGCATCAGGCTTTTATAACCGGGTTATCGCGACGCATCTGACCAGCCTGCGTCCTCTGCTTCTTGATGGCGTCCTGGCCAGCAAGGGACTGATATCGCCTGACGCTGTTGCAGGGATGCTCACCTCAGAACACCTCCTGTGGAAAGACGATCACCCGATCATCGGTTCGCTCGTTGCACTGGAATTATGGTCGCGCTCTTGGTTGTAGCGCCCTGCAAGCGAAACAGCAGAAAGTGACGCTCGTGGGACGGATACAGCCTTCACACCCGATCTCAATCAGTCACTGTTGGATGTCTTATTGCTCATGGTGTGGTGGAAGCGGTCTGCCCAACCCGGCTTGGTAGCCTGTTCGGCGCGGACAAGGCGGAGCTCGCCATCGGCAACATCGCGGGAAACCGCACTGCCCGCTGCCACAATCGCATCGCGGCCGATATTGACCGGCGCGATCAAAGCACTGTTTGATCCTATAAAGGCATTTTCACCGATAACGGTCTGATATTTGAAATAGCCATCGTAATTGCAGGTGATGGTACCTGCGCCGATATTGGCATTTGCCCCCACGATCGCATCGCCAAGATATGTCAGGTGGCTGGCTTTGGCGCCCGCTCCCAGCACCGCATTCTTCACTTCGACAAAATTGCCGACCTTCGATCCGGTCTGCATTTCTGCACCAGGGCGTAGCCGAGCGAATGGACCGACCGAGCAACCGCTGGCGATGGTTGCCCCCTCAATGTGGCTGAAGGCGTGGATGACGGCACTGGCGGCAATGGTCACCCCGGGCCCAAACACCACATTGGGCTCGATCACCACATCGCGGCCGATCACGGTGTCATGTGCAAACCATACCGTGTCCGGTGCAATCAGCGTGGCGCCTTCCGCCATCGCCTGCGCGCGGCGGCGGGCCTGCCAGATGCTCTCGGCCTCGGCGAGTTCGGCGCGGCTGTTGATGCCGATCAGTTCGTCGGGATCGGTTTCGACCACCACCGCACGGTCGCCATCTGCCAGCGCCAGCATGACGATGTCGGGCAGATAATATTCACCTGCGGCGTTATCATTGCCCACGCGCTCGAGCAGCGGCCAGAGGTCAGAAGTCCGCACCGCGGTGACGCCCGAATTGCACAGCCTGACGGCGCGCTCCTCGGCGCTGGCATCCTTGAATTCGACCATCTTGGCAATGTTGCCGCTGTCATCGGCGATGATCCGGCCATAGGCTTTGGCGTCTTCCGGAACGAAGCCGAGCACCGCGACACGTGGTGCATCCCCGGCCAGCAGCCGTTGCTTGAGCTTCGAAATGGTTTCGGGTTTGAGGAACGGCGTATCGCCGAAGCAGATGATCGCAATACCGTCAAAATCGGCAAGCGCGGCCTTGGCCTGCAGCGCCGCATGGGCGGTGCCCAGCTGTTCGGCCTGATGCGCGATTTCGACACCGCGCGGGGCAACCGATGCCTCCACCTGCTCGCGCCGGGCTCCCACAACGACGACCTGGCGTGCGGCCCCCGCCGCCGTCAGGCTTTCCAGCAGATGATGCAGCATCGGCAGCCCGGCAACAGGGTGTAGCACCTTGTGCAGATCGGACTGCATCCGTGTGCCCTGGCCTGCCGCCAAAATGATTGCGGCCAGCGTCTGCTCACTCATGCCCACACTTTCGACTCCGTTGAACGACAGGCTTACCCCATGTGACTTCAGCTCTTTTTCTGCAACACCCGCCTGATCCAATGTGCGTCTAGGTCGGTTGGGTATGGCTATCTCAGCGGAAACTCGCGGCAAGGCCTGCTTGCAGGTCATGGATTTTGCATTCTTGTGCTGGTTCCAGACGGCTCATTCCTTTCGACCGATGGCAGTCCCCCCGTCGTAACCGCAGTGAACTTGGCAACGGCGACCGAAAGCCTTCGACAGAACTTCATCTGCGACAGTACCACCTGACAGACTCAATCTGAGCGGACCAAGATGCTCGCGACATGGTCACTCCACATATTCATCGCCTCGCGTTTTTCCTGCTTCCAGTCATGCCGCTGGTACACACCGGCCACTCCAGCTCGTGACCCCCCCACATGGTTCAGAACCGCTTCGGTCACTTCAAACCGGACGCCTAGTCGCTGAAAGCCGGTCGCGAGCGTGCGGCGCAGATCGTGCAGACGCCAGGGTTGCAAGGGTTCACCACCATCTTCAGCCACCAGGCGATCAAGTTTCAATTTGCCTTTGTGATACGCCGTAAAGCCGGCTCCAGATGACGTAGCAAAAACCTTCCCGCGGCGCGGCCAGACGGCGGAGCCAGCAACGTCGTTGAGCACGGCAACGGCGAGAGCATTGAGCGGAATCACATTCGGCTCTCCGTTCTTTGATCGAACGCCCGGCAACGTCCAGATCAATTCGGACTGATCGAGTTCTTCCCACGCTAGCGACGCAACTTCCTCACGACGCTGCCCGGTGACAATCAGCAGCCGCACAATCGGGCCAAAGCATGGATGGGTGTGATAGGTCTGGCGCCAGATTCGACCGACCTCGTCGTCAGACAACCATCTGTCCCTTGGTCTTACTGCTGGCGGCGTCTCCATGCCCTCCATCGGGCTACGATCGATGTCGCCTCTGCTGACAGCCCAGCGAAACAACCTCCGCAATACGGCAAAGACATTGCGCCTGTTTGCAACCTGTGTCTGAGGCATGCGATCAAATACAGCGACGATATCAGATCGCTTGATCTTGGGCAGCGGACGTTTCCCGAGTACCGGTGTAACATGCAGCCTCAAAGACCGGGCCACCTGGTCTTTCCAGCCGAACTTAACGACCGACCGCTCAAACCGAAGCGCATAGTTATCAAATGCCAGGTCAACGGCTTCGCGGCGACGCTGCCTGTCAGCCTCCGCAGGATCGGTCCCCTGAGCAATCAGGATAAGCAGACGCTGCGCTTCGTCTCGCGCGGTGGTCGGTGTCCACGGAGATCCGTGACTTCCGATCGTATAGCGTCGCGTGCTGGACTCCCGCCCCCCCATTCTGAACTGCAGCACATACACGACAGCTCCGCTCTTCGAGAACTTGGCGCCAAAACCTTTGATGCCGTCGTCCCAAACGAAGCCTTCGAACTTCTGCGCAATCCACGCATCCACTGACCTTTTGGTGATCTTTCCACTCGCCATTTCGGGTCCTCCAGGCTCTCGCTCAGCAATCACCCAGCAATCACCGAGTAATCACCGAAGCGGAAAACACCGCCAATGAGCGAAAACCATAGAGGACCTAAGACACTGGAAAAACGTACTTTTCGTACTCTAGGCTACGCTCAAATGCGCCTGTACCTAAAGTACCACACCTCGTGGCCCTGGGCGCGGGCCTTGGCCTCGTAGCGAGTCTCGGGCCAGCCGCCGGGGCGGGTGAGGAAGTCCTTGGGGCGTTCGCACAGCCAGTCGAACGCCGGATGGCCATTCATCACCATCATCGCATGCGCGACATAGATGGGGTGGTCGGTGCCGAAGCGGAATTCGCCGCCGGGCTTGAGCTTGCGGGCGATCAGATCGACCGGGCCGGAGTTCATCATCCGGCGCTTGGCATGGCGCGCCTTGGGCCAGGGATCGGGATGGAGCAGATAGACGAAGCTCAAAGACCCATCGGGCACGCGTTCGAGCACGTCGATGGCATTGCCCATGTGCAGCCGGACATTGGGCAGATGCAGCTCGCGCACATGCTGCAACGCGCCGACGACACCGTTGAGAAAGGGCTCAGCCCCGATGAAGCCGTGATCGGGCAGCATGTCGGCGCGATAGGCCATGTGCTCGCCTGAACCGAAGCCGATCTCGAAATGCAGCGGCCGATGATCGCCGAACAGCCGTTCGGACGTGATCTCGCCTTCTTGCGGAACGCTGATCTGGGGGAGAAGCTTCTCCACCAGCTCGGCCTGGCCCAGGCGCAATTTGTGGTTCTGCTGACGGCCATAAAGCCGCCGCACCGAAACGGGATCTCCGGGTTTGTACGCGGTCATGGGCGAAAGCGCTTAGCGAACGTCGTCCGCTATGCAAGCGCTTAGACGCCACCTGCGGGGCTGATTGACGCATTCTATCGGTGCGCTGCGGCGGTCTGAATGGCTAGCGGCTTGTGCCCGACGCGGCTCTTATTTACAGGAGTGTCAATGACTGACGCCCTCGCCTCCGCTTCGCCCCTCGCCGCTCCGCTCGCTCAGGAGGGCGCGCCGATCTGGACAACGCATTACAACCATCCGTGCGCGTGGGATCAGCAGTTTGCGCCGCTGTCGCTGCCCGACATGTTCTTCCGCTCGGCCGGACGCAAGGGTAGCGCGCCGCTGCTCGATTTCATGGGCCGCAAGTACAGCTATGCCGAAACTGCCTCGGGCGTGTGCCGCGTCGCCAAGGGACTGCAGGCGCTGGGCGTCGGCAAGGGCGACCGGATCGGTCTGTTCCTGCCCAATGTGCCGCATTATGTCGCCGCTTATTACGGCGCGATGGCTGCGGGCGCGACGGTGGTCAATTTCTCGCCGCTCTACACCGTGGACGAGCTCGCGCATCAGGTCGCCGACAGCGGCACCACGATCCTGTTCACGCTGTCTGCCGCAGCCTTGCTGCCGACCGCGCTCAAGGTGCTGAACCAGTCCGGGCTGGAGCGGCTGGTGGTGGGATCGGTCGCAGGTGCGCTGCCTTCGGGCAAGGCACTGTTCTACCGCCTGTTCAAGGGCAAGGAGACCGCCGAACGGCCCAATGACCCGCGCATCACCAGCTTTTCCGACCTGATCGACAATGATGGCGCGTACACGCCGGTCCCGATCGACCCGGTGCGCGATATCGCCCTGTTCCAATATACCGGCGGCACCACCGGCACCCCCAAGGGCGCGATGCTGAGCCACCAGAACCTGTCGGCCAACGCGCGGCAGGTCAACGCAATCGATCCGCGGGGTGGCGACGGCGATGACCGCATCCTGGGCGTGCTGCCGTTCTTCCACGTGTTCGCCAACACCTGCGTGCTCAACCGCACCGTGCTCAACGGCGGCGAGATCGTGATGCTGCCGCGCTTCGAGGCGGTGGCGGCGCTGAAGGCGATCACCCGCACCAAGGTCACCGCGCTGCCCGGCGTTCCGACGATGTACCAGGCGCTGCTCGACAACCCGCAGATCGCGCACACCGATTTTGCATCCTTGCGCGCCTGCATCTCGGGTGGTGCGCCTCTCGCGGTCGAGGTCAAGGCGCGGTTCGAACAGGCGACCGGAGCAAACGTGGTCGAAGGCTATGGCCTCACCGAAAGCAGCGGCGTCGTCTCGACCAACCCCTATGAGGGGCTCAACAAGCCCGGCACCATCGGCCAGCCATTGCCTGGAACGATCGTGCGGCTGGTCGACAAGGAAGATCCGACCAAGGATGTGCCGCCAGGCGAGCCGGGCGAGATCATCTTTGCCGGGCCCCAGGTGATGCGCGGCTACTGGAACCGGCCCGATGCCGATTCAGAGGTGTTCATCGGCGAATATCTGCGCACCGGCGATGTCGGGCAGATCGACGAGGACGGCTATATCCGCATCGTCGACCGCATCAAGGACATGATCGCGGTGGGCGGCTTCAAGGTCTTCCCCAGCCAGATCGAGGAAGTCTTGTACCGGCACCCGGCGGTGAAGGAGGCGTTGGTGATCGGCATTCCCGACCCCTATCGCGGTGAAAGCCCCAAGGCGTTCGTTGCGCTGCAGGAGGATGCCGAGGTCGATGGTGCGGCGCTGATGGCCTGGCTCAACCCGCAGCTCGGCAAGCACGAGCGCGTGGCGGCGGTCGACATCCGCGAGGCGCTGCCCAAGACACTGATCGGCAAGCTCGACCGCAAGGCCCTCCGCCAGGCCGAAGGCATTGCGGCATAAGGCGCAGGATTCCGACCGGTTAACGCCTCTTGCCAACCTGTCATCTCAGTGACACACTCACTCAATTGCAGGGGTGGGGCCCTGCATGGAAAGGCAGGGGAACGCCGATGCCCAATGCTATCGAAAAGCGGTTTGAGGCCGCTCGCTACAATTCCGCAATCGTCACGCCCGTTGCGCCTGAAAGCGTGTGGGAAAAGCGCATCAGCAATCATGTCGCTTATGCGCTGCTCGCCTATACCGGGCTGCAGATCTTCGTCGTGATGGGGGCCATCAAGGGCGAGGGCATGTCGATCCTGCCCTATCTGGGGCTGATCGCGCTGGTCGGCATCGTCATTCCGCTCTGCCGCCGGGTCGAGAAGCGCTGGCAGCGCCTGTCGCGCAGCGGCGTATCCGAAGCGGAACTGACCGCCGCCTACAGCAGCGATCGCCTGGGAATCTGGTTGTTTGCCATCGGCTTTCCGTTTGCGTTCGTGCTGCTGGTCAAGGGGCTGGCCGCGCTGTTCTGATCGGCGGCGGTTCGATTGACCATCTCCTGCCAGCAGCTTAAACGCGGCTGATGCAGACCCCCGAACAAGCCAGAGACCTGGCGCAAGACCTTGTCGCCCGCGCCATCGCAGCGGGGGCAAGCGCCGCCGATGCGGTCTTCGCCTGCGATGCTTCGACCGATGTGCAGATTCGCCTGGGCGCGCTCGAGGACGTCCAGCGTTCGGAAAGCGCGGCAATCGGCCTGCGGGTGTTCCACGGCAAACGCTCGGCCAGCGTATCGGGCGCGGATGTCACGCCTTCGGGGCTGGCGACGCTCGCCGAACGCGCGGTGGCAATGGCGCGGCTGGCGCCTGAAGATGCCTATGCGGGCCTCGCCCCCGAAGAGATGCTGGCGCGCGGCCCCCTGCCCGACCTGCAGCTCGATGACCAGGGCGATCCCGACCCGGCGCTGCTGCGCACGCTGGCCGAGGCCTGCGAAGAGGCCGCGCGCGCGGTCCCCGGCGTCACCAACAGCGAGGGCGGATCAGCAGGCGCGGTGCGCTCGTTGATGGCGCTCGCCACCAGCCACGGCTTTGCCGGTAGCTATGGCGGCAGCCGCTATGGCATCGGCGCCAGCGTGCTCGCAGGCAGCGAAGGCAAGATGGAGCGCGATTCGGCATCGCACAGCGTCCGTTTCCTGGCTGATCTCGAATCCCCCGAATCCATCGGCCGCCGCGCGGGCGAGCGCGCGGTGGCACGGCTGGGCGGTGGCAGGCTGGAGAGCGGGCCGATGCCGGTGATCTATGACCGCCGCGCCGGCGGATCACTGATCGGGCCGCTGCTCGGCGCGATCTCGGGCGGAGCGATCGCGCGCAAGACCAGCTTCCTGCTGGAGAAGCGCGGCACCGCAATCTTCGATTCGATGGTCTCGATCATCGATGATCCGCACCGCATCCGCGGCCTGCGTTCGCGCAGCTTCGATGGCGAAGGGCTGGCAACCGCCCGCTTCCGCGTGATCGACCAGGGCGTGCTCACCGGCTGGATGATGGACAGCGCCTCTGCGCGCCAGCTGGGCGAGGCCCCCACCGGTCATGCTGCGCGCGGCCTCAGCGGCGCGCCGTCGACCGGATCGAGCAACATCCATATGGAGGCCGGGCGCGACAGCCCCGCCGCCCTGATGGCAGGCATCACCACCGGATTGTACGTCACCGAGCTGATCGGTATGGGCGTCAACGGCGTGACCGGCGATTACAGCCGCGGCGCCAGCGGCTTCATCATCCGCGATGGCGAGCTGGCAGAGCCGGTCAGCGAAATCACGATCGCGGGCAATTTGATCGACATGTTCGCAGCGCTGATTCCGGCGGACGATCTGGAATTCCGCTATGCGGTCAACGTGCCGACGCTGCGCGTCGACGGCATGGTCGTCGCGAGCAGCTGACCCTCATGGCGCGCATCCCCTCCCGCCTGTTGCTCACCGTGCTGGCAGCGTCGCTGCTGAGCGGCTGCGGCGGCTGGCGCGACCAGGGGCGGCCGCCCCGCACCGACGATGCGATCACCATCAAGCCGCAGGCCTCGCTGGTGTCTGTTCCGGTCGAGGCGGAGCTGGGCGATCTGGCGCGCGCGCTGGAGCGACGCGTGCCGCGCCAGCTGTGGCGCATCAACGAACCCGGCCAGACCTGCGTTGCCAGCAAGGCGGTCGACCTGGGCATCGCCAAGCTCAAGACGCCCACGATCAAGTGCAACATCGTCGGCGAGGTGACCCGCGGTCCGGTGCGGGTCGCAGGATCAGGCAAGGCGCTGCGCTTTTCCTTCCCGATCACTGCCGTCGTCCGCGCCGAAGACATTGGCGGGGTACTGAAGCGCGAAACCGCCACGGCCAAGGCGATGGCCCATGCGGTCGTCCGGATCGATCTGCAGAAGGACTGGTCTCCCCGGGGCACGGTCAGCCTGAGCTATGACTGGATGGCGGAGCCGCATGTCGAGTTTCTGGGCCAGCGCATCAAGCTGACCGAGCCTGCCGAACGCGAACTGGCCCCGATCATCGCCAGGCTGGAGCGCGAGCTGCCCGGCGAGCTGGGACGGATCGGAATCCAGAAGCAGATCGGGCAGGCCTGGGCCAGCGCCTTCACTTCGGTGGTGCTCAACGAGCGCAACCCCGAGGTCTGGATGCGGATCACCCCTCGCGCGCTGCAATATGGCGGCTACGAGGTCAGGAACGGGCGGCTGCTGCTGCGCCTGGGGATGCGTGCGCTGACCGAAACCTATGTCGGCCACCGGCCGCGGCCGCGCGCACCCACGCCGCTGCCGCAGATGCAGCCGCTCGATGCCAAGCCCGGCGAGCTGTCGTTCTTCCTGCCGGTCTTCGCCGATTATCGCGCGCTTGAGCCGGTGCTGGTCAAGGCGCTGCGCAAGCGATCGCAGCGGCCGTTCATGGTGCCGGGGCTCGAACCTGTCGACGCGAAGTTCAAGTCGGTGACGATCTACGGCACCACTGGCGGCCGGATCGCGGTGGGACTGACCTTCTCGGCGCACGAGCGCGGCAGCAGGACGCCCACCAGTGGCACGGTGTGGATGACGGGCAAGCCGGTCAATGCCGAGGATTCGCGCCGGGTCGGCTTCACCGACTTCGCGGTGACCGGAACCACCGACATGACCGGGGGCGACCTGATTCTCGATCTGGTCAACGCGCCGGGCGTCGCGCCGATGATCGCCGATCTGCTCGCACAGAATTTCGAGCGCGACTATGCCGAGCTGCTGGGCAAGGTTGATCGCGCCATCGAGGCCAAGCGGGCTGGCGACGTGATCATCCATGCCGAGGTCAAGCGCGCCAGGACCGGGCAGCTGCAGGCCGCTGGCGCGGGGCTTTACCTGCCGGTCTGGGCGACCGGGACCGCGAGCGTCACCATCGTTCCCTGAAGCGCAGAAGCGCGCCGCGCGGCCATCATTCTGTCAGAGCGTCAGGCCATCAGGCGCGCGGCATGCCAGCGCAGATGGTCTTCCATGAAGGTCGAGATGAAATAATAGCTGTGGTCATAGCCCGGCTGCATCCGCAGCATGAGGTCAATGCCCGCGGCCTCGCAGGCATGCGCCAGCAGCTGCGGCTTCAACTGTTCGACGAGGAAATTATCCGCCTCGCCCTGATCGACCAGCAGTGCAGGCACGCGCGCGCCATCCTCGATCAGCGCCACCGCATCGTGCCGGCGCCACGCGGCGGCATCATCGCCCAGATAGCCGCCCAGCGCCTTCTGACCCCAGGGAACCTGCGAGGGCGCGACGATCGGCGCGAAGGCCGAGACCGCCTTGAAGCGCTCAGGCAAGGTCAGCCCGATGGTCAGCGCGCCATGGCCGCCCATCGAATGGCCCATGATCGACTGGCGATCCATGTCCGCAGGAAAGCAGTCACCGATGATCTCGGGCAGTTCCTCGGTGACATAGGTCCACATCTTGTAGTGCTGCGCGAACGGGTCCCGCGTCGCATCGACATAGAAGCCCGCGCCGAGGCCGAAATCATAGGCGCCTTCCGGGTCATCGGCGACGCCTTCGCCCCGCGGGCTGGTATCGGGCGCGACGAAGATCAGGCCGAGCTTGGCGCAGGCGCGGCGATAGTCGCCCTTTTCGGTGACATTGGCATGGGTGCAGGTGAGGCCCGAGAGATACCAGACCACCGGCAGCTTCGCCCCTTCGGCATGATCGGGCACGAACACCGAGAAGGTCATGTCGGTGCCTGTCGCCTCGGACGCGTGGCGCAGCACCGCCTGCTCGCCGCCGAAGCTCCTGACCGACGAGAGGGTTTCGACAGGCACCGGCATCAGAACACCACCACGGAGCGGATCGATTTGCCCGCGTGCATCAGATCGAACGCGGTGTTGATCTCTTCCAGACCCATCACGTGCGTGATCATCGGATCGATCTCGATCTTGCCGGTCATGTACATGTCGACGATCTCGGGCACATCGGTGCGGCCCTTGGCCCCGCCGAACGCGGTGCCGCGCCAGTTGCGGCCGGTCACCAGCTGGAACGGACGGGTGGCGATCTCCTTGCCGGCCTCGGCCACGCCGATGATGATCGAGGTGCCCCAGCCCCGGTGGCAGGCTTCCAGCGCGGTGCGCATCACCTCGGTATTTCCGGTCGCATCGAAGGTATAGTCCGCGCCGCCATCGGTCATCGCGACGATCTTCGCGACGGTGTCCTCGCGGCTCAGGCCCTTCGAATTGAGGAAATCGGTCATGCCGAAGCGGCGGCCCCAATCCTCGCGATCGGGGTTGATGTCGACGCCGATGATCTTGTTCGCGCCGGCAAGCTTGGCACCCTGCAGCACGTTGAGACCGATGCCGCCGAGGCCGAACACCACGATGTTGTCGCCCGGCTGGACCTTGGCGGTCTTGGTGACCGCGCCGACACCGGTGGTCACCCCGCAGCCGATATAGCAGGCCGACTGGAACGGCGCATCCTCGCGGATCTTGGCGACGGCAATCTCGGGCAGCACGGTGAAGTTGCTGAAGGTCGAGCAGCCCATATAGTGATAGATCGGCTGGCCCTTGTAGCTGAACCGCGTCGTGCCATCGGGCATCAGGCCCTTGCCCTGCGTCGCGCGGATCGCGGTGCACAGGTTTGACTTGCCCGAGAGGCAGGTTTTGCATTGGCCGCATTCGGGGGTGTACAGCGGGATGACATGGTCGCCGGGCTTGACCGAGGTCACGCCCGCGCCGACTTCGCGCACGATGCCTGCGCCTTCATGGCCCAGCACGCTGGGGAACAGCCCCTCGCTGTCCAGCCCGTCGAGCGTATAGGCATCGGTGTGACAGACGCCCGTTGCCATGATCTCGACCAGAACCTCGCCGGCCTTGGGCCCTTCAAGGTCAAGCTCGACGATTTCGAGCGGCTTCTTGGCTTCAAAGGCAACGGCGGCACGGGTTTTCATGGGTCGCAGGCTTTCTTGCATGGGGGTGCACTTTTGCCGGGCTCTAGCATCATGAGCACCCGGCGTTAAGGCGCAACTTGCACGCTTGCAGGGTCGGTCCAGGCCAGCGGAACCGTGCGCAGACGCGAACAAAATCCACCACCCCGCTGGCGCTCGCGCATCAGCGGCCTATATTGGCCAGCAACCGGGCGCGCAGCAACGCCGCCAGACAAGCGAACGGGTCGATGCTGCTCAATCTCAGCCATGCCAGTTTCCGGAATGACGATGAGGCTGCACGGCTCGCTGCCCTGCGCACCTATCAGCTCACGCCCGATGACAGTGACAACGGCCTGTATGCCGATCTGGTTGCGCTCGCGCGCACGATCGGCAGCTGCGAGACCGCCTTCATCTCGATCGTCGAGGAAGAGCGCCAGTGGTTCAAGGCCTCCGAAGGGCTGGACATCGACCAGACGCCGCGTTCGATCGCCTTTTGCGACCACGCCATCCGCTCCAGCGAAGTCATGGTGGTGCTCGACGCCGCGCAAGACCCGCGCTTTGCCGACAATCCGCTGGTCACCGGGCCGCCACACATCCGCTTTTATGCCGGGGCACCGGTCATCAACAACGATGGCTTTGCGCTGGGGACGATCTGCCTGTCGGACAGCCAGCCGCGCGACCGGTTCGACGGCGCCCCGCTGCTGGCGGCGCTGGCACGGCAGGTGGCCGCACTGCTGGAGCTGCGGCGGCAGCTGATCCACCAGCAGCTGGCAGCAGACCTTGCCGCCGATCAGCGCGACCGGCTGTGGGATTCGTCGCTCGACATGATGCTGATCACCACCAACGACGGGGTATTGGTCGCCGGAAACCCCGCCTGGGAGAAGGCCTTCGGGCCGGTTCCTGCCGATGGCAGCGGGAAGATCGGACACTATTTCGCCGAGCCGCAGCAGGGCGAACTGGTGCAGCTGGCCAGCGGCCAGAGCGATGTTCAGGTCGAGCGCGAGATGCGCGGACGCGACGGCCAGCCGATCTTCGCAAGCTGGAGCCTGGCGCGCGAGGGCGACCTGGTCTTCGGCATCGCGCGCGACATCACCCGCGCCCGCGCCGCAGAGACCCAGCTCGCCCAGGTCCAGCGGATGGAAACGATCGGCCAGCTGACCGGCGGCATCGCGCACGATTTCAACAACCTGCTGACGATCATCTCGGGCAATCTCGATATCGCGCAGAAGCGGATGGCATCGGGCCAGGTCGAGCGCGCCGGGACGGCAATCGCCAACGCGCGCGACGGCGCCAGTCGCGCGGCCAATCTGACCCAGCGGCTGCTCGCCTATGCGCGCCGCCAGTCGCTGACGCCGACGCGGATCAAGCCGGCCGACCTCATCCGCGACCTCGAGCCGCTCGCTGCGCAGGCACTCGACGAGCGGCACACGCTCAAGGTCGAATGCCCCGACAGCCTGTGGCCGATCACCGTCGATGCGAGCCAGCTCGAAAACGCGCTGCTCAACCTGGTGGTCAACGCGCGCGATGCGATGGAACAGCCTGGCACGATCACCGTGCATGCCGCCAATGCCCATCGCGGCCCCGACGATCTTGATGACGGGCACGATGCGCCAACCGGCCGCTATGTCCGCTTCTGCGTCAATGACACCGGATCGGGGATCGCACCCGATATCGCCGCGCATATCTTCGAGCCGTTCTTTACCACCAAGGATATCGGCAAGGGCACCGGCCTGGGGCTGAGCCAGGTGCAGGGCTTTGTCGCGCAATCGGGCGGCTTCGTGACGCTCACCACCGCGCCGGGCGAGGGCACCACGCTCAGCCTGTGGCTGCCGGTGACCGAGGATGCAGCAGACGATGCCGCGCGGGACAGGCTGCCGCGCGAGGCCGGTGACGCCTGCCGCGCCGGGTGCACGATCATGCTGGCCGAGGACAATGCCGAGCTGCGCGCGCATGTCAGCGATGTGCTGCAGGATGCCGGGTTCAAGGTCGTCGAGGCCGAGGACGGCCAGCAGGCGCTCGACATGATGCGCGCCGCCGAGCCCCGCCCCGATCTGCTGCTGAGCGACATCACGATGCCGCGCCTCGACGGCCGTGCCTTGGCGACCGAGGTTCACCGCGCCTGGCCGGAGATTCCGATCGTGCTGATGACCGCTTATGCGGGCGGCGCGATCGAAAGCGGCTGCCCGCACAACCTGCTGATCACCAAGCCGTTTGCGCCCGATGATCTGGTGGCGCTGGTCCGGCGGACACTCGCCGCCGTCCCAGCCGCCTGATCAACCCACAGGGCCGATCAACCCACCACGCCCGACGAGGCGAGCAGCGCCAGCGTCAGCAGATCGCCTGCCGTCGATGACATCGCCGCGATCTGCACCGGCTTTTCCATGCCGATCAGCATCGGCCCGATCATCGCATCGCCGCCCAGTTCGCGCAGCAGCTTGGCCGACAGGTTGGCCGATTGCAGCCCGGGCATGATCAGCACATTGGCCGGGGCCGACAGGCGGCAGAACGGATAGTTCGCCATCAGCTTGGGGTTGAGCGCAACGTCGGGCGACATTTCGCCTTCATATTCGAACGTTGCCCCGCGCTGATCGAGGATGCTCACCGCGTCGCGGATATTGTCCAGCCAGCGCCCCGAGGGATTGCCGAAATTGGAATAGGACAGGAAGGCGACCCGGGGTTCATGCCCCAGCCTGCGCGCGACATGCGCGGTGTTTTCCGCGATGCAGGCCAGTTCCTCGGCATTGGGCCGCTCGTTGACCGTGGTATCGGCGAGGAACACGGTGTGGCTCTTGCCGACCATGACATGGATGCCGAAGGGCGTCTCGCCCGGCTTGGGATCGAGCACGCGGCGGATCTCGCGCATAGACTGGCCGAAGGTGCGGGTGATGCCGGTCAGCATCGCGTCCGCCTCACCCAGATGCAGCAGCGCCGATCCGAAGATGTTCCGGTCCTGGTTGACCATGCGCTTAACGTCGCGCTTCAGGTAGCCGCGCCGCTGCAGCCGTTCGTACAGCACATCGACCATGCGCGGCACCAAAGGCGAGTTGACCGAATTGTGCACCTCGAACGCCATCGGATCATCGACCGCCAGCTCCTTGAGCTTGTCGCGCACCCGCTGCTCGCGTCCGACCAGCACCGGCGTGCCATAGCCGCCATCGCGGAACTGGATCGCGGCGCGCAGCACCACTTCTTCCTCCGCCTCGGCAAACACCACGCGCTTGGGATTGGCGCGGGCATCGCTGTACACCTGGGTCAGCACCGCGGTCGTGGGGTTGAGCCGGCTCTTGAGCGAATGGCGATACGCGGCCATGTCCTCGATCGGCTTTTGCGCCACGCCGGTATCCATCGCCGCCCGGGCAACGGCTGCCGACACGCGCTCCATCAGCCGGGGATCGAACGGTGCGGGGATGATGTAGTCGACCCCGAACTTCTGTGTCGCGCCGCCATAGGCTGCCGCCACCTCTTCGGGTACCTGCTCGCGCGCCAGCTCGGCAATTGCCCGGGCCGCGGCGATCTTCATTTCCTCGTTGATCGCGGTCGCGCGCACGTCGAGCGCGCCGCGGAAAATGAACGGGAAGCCCAGCACGTTGTTGACCTGGTTGGGATAATCCGACCGGCCGGTGGCGATGATCGCATCGGGACGCGCCGCCTTGGCATCGGGCGGGGTGATTTCCGGGTCGGGATTGGCCATCGCGAAGATGATCGGCTGCGGCGCCATCTTCATCACCATCTCGGGCTTGAGCGCGCCGGCGGCCGAAAGTCCCAGGAAGATGTCGGCACCGTCGAGCGCTTCTTCGAGCGTGCGCCGGTCGGTCTTGGCGGCGTGCGCGGACTTCCACTGATCAAGATCGTCGCGGCCCTGATAGATCACGCCCGATCGGTCGCACATCAGCACGTTGTCGTGCCGCACGCCCATCGCCTTGATCAGTTCGGTGCACGCGATCGCTGCGGCGCCCGCGCCGTTCACCACCATCTTCACATCGGCAAAATCGCGGCCCGTCAGGTAGCAGGCGTTGAGCAGGCCGGCAGCGGAAATGATCGCGGTGCCGTGCTGGTCATCGTGCATGACCGGAATGTTCATCCGCTCTTTCAGCGCCTGTTCGATGATGAAGCACGCAGGCGCGCCGATATCTTCCAGGTTGATCCCGCCGAAGGTCGGCTCGAGCAGTTCGACGCACTCAATGAAGCGCTGGACGTCCTCGGTGTTCACCTCGATATCGATCGAATCGACATCGGCAAAGCGCTTGAACAGCACCGCCTTGCCTTCCATCACCGGCTTGGCGGCGAGCGCACCCAGATTGCCGAGACCCAGGATCGCGGTTCCGTTGGAGATCACCGCGACCAGATTGCCCTTGGCGGTATAGTCATAGGCGGTCGACGGGTCCTCGGCGATGGCGCGCACCGGCACCGCGACGCCCGGCGAATAAGCGAGGCTCAGGTCGCGCTGGGTCGCCATCGGCTTGGACGCGATGATCTCGATCTTGCCGGGTCGGCCCGAAGAGTGGAAGTACAGCGCCTCGCGCTCGGTGAACTGGACGTTGCTCTTCTCGCTCATCGACAGGCCCTTGTCTGGCGGGTGCGTGGGCGCAGCCGCTGGTGGATCGGTTTATCTGTGTGCCGGTTTCCGGCCAGGTTGGTTGAAGACGCCCCGTACCCCTGTGCATAGCCGTGACGGTACGGATTGAGCAAGTATTAGCGCAGGCAAATGTTGCGCAGCATGGTGCATCAATCGCACGCAGCGCCGCGCAGCGCGGCCGCGATCAGGTCAGGCCGCTGGAACAGCAGCATCCGCCCGGCCCCTTCCACCACCTGCGCCCGGGCACCCGGCCAGATCGATTGCCAATAGGGAACCGAATCCGCCGACGCATACATCGTGTCCTGCTCGCCGCACAGGATGGTGATCGCGCTGCCATCAGCGATTGCCACCACGCTGTCGTGCGGCTCCGACCGGGCGATGGCCAGAAAACCCGCGCCCCCCTGCATCGCACTTTGCTGCGTCGCGCGGACATAGCCGGACAGGATCTCGGGGTCTGCGAGGGTCCGGCGATCGGCCTCCGATCCGCCGACGACCTGTATCACCAGCCGCTCGACCGTGCGCGCCGAGGCGCGGCGCGACAGATGCGTCGCGAGCGGTCCGACCAGCCCCGGGCGCGAATAGACCAGCTGCTTGACATGGCCGTGCAGCCCCTGAAGCCGCCCGTCGCGCTGCGGCGGCGGCTCCGGGTTGAGCACCACCGCGCGGTTGAGCCGCTCGGGGTGATGCGCCGCGACATAGGCCAGCACCATCGTGCCGCCGCGCGCCAGGATGCACGCGCGCTGCAGCCCAAGGGCATCAAGGATCTCCAGGATATCGCGCGCATTGTGCGCCAGATAGTCGCCCTCGACCATCGCGGTCAGGCCGAAGCCGGGCCGGTCGAGCGTGATCGGTCGAAGGCCCTCCGCCTGCAGCGCGGCAATCGCCTTGGCCGGAAGATGCCGCCCGGTGGTCGCGGTGTGCAGGCAGACCATGGGAATGCCGTCTCGCGGGCCATGGTCGGCAAAGGCGATGCGCCCCGTCCGGTCGCGGCGGGGCAGCAGCCGCAGCGGCTCTGCGCCGCGCGTCGCCACCGAAAGATCGATATCGGTCGCGTCGGCCAGCGCCGCCACCGCCTGGATATGCGCGACCAGCGTGGTCAGCTGGACCAGCGATGCCAGCTCGCAGCTCGCAAAGATCGCCTTGAGTTCGGCCTTGACGATATTCACCGACAGCGCCAGCTGCTGCGCGCATTCCTCTCGGGTCAGGCCACGCGCGATGGTGTGCGCGATGCGCGCCTGCCGCTCGGTGAGCCCGAAAATGTCGCGCAGCACGGGCTCGATGACGAGTCCGCCTGGCTGCTCGCCGCTTTCGATCTGCAGGCACAGCGCGACGAACTCACCCTGGCGGTGACAGCCTGCCTTGGCCATCGCCGCCTTGATGACGTCGCGCCCGGTCTCATAGCCGATGCCCTCCATCCGGGCGGCCGTGCGCACATCGCCGCCGCGCACCAGAGCCTCTGCCATGCTCGCCTCGCGCGCGGTAAAGCCGAACAATCGCGCTGCCGATGCCAGCCCGCGCGGCTGCAGCGTCGGCGGCAGGTGCGCGACCAGCGCATAATCCGCCGCACCGCTCTCAAGCGCACGGCGCACCTCAGGGGCGAGCGGCCAGTGGCGTGCAGCGGCCAGCGGTGCTGCGGCCACCGCGATGAACTTGCCTCCATGCCCCTGTCCTCCGGAAACGTCCTCGAGCAGATAGGACACGCTGGCCTTGCCCGCCTTGAGCGCGCCGAGCTCGGCCCGGCCGCGGTGAAGCGGCGCGGCCCAGGCCGCGAAGGCCGGGTCGGCGCAGACGACATCCCCCTCGGCATCGCACGCGGCAGAAGCATAGGCGCGGGGATTGACGAACGCGGGGCCGGCGGGAGCGAGATCGGCATCGCGCGTCATCGCCTCAGCCAAAGCCTCGGGCGCTTCGGCGAGCAAGGCACCGAAGCCATCGGCATCCTCGTGCAGCATATCGAGCGGATTGTGATCGTTGCCCGTGGAGCGGAACCGCTCCAGAAAGCGCTGTGCGCGGGACACGGCAAAGTTCCCCTGCCTGAAGCGCGACCCCAAGGCAGCATCACTGTGTCGGAAGGTCCGCGCCAAGGCAAGCCCCGGCGCGGAATCGACAGCCTCAGCTCGGCACGGTCGGGGCGTTTGCCTGCCGTGGAGGTGCCACGGTCAGGTCGATCTGCTCGAACCGGGGATTGGCAGCACGGCGACGGATCATCGAGTTCTTGGGAACAACGAAATCAGCAGTCAACGTGTAGCGTTCCACCCGGTAACGCCCCACCAGGTCGTCGGAATCGGCAGCCGGGGTGTAACGCCGCCGACCTATCGCCTCGACCAGCGGCTTGGACCACTGCCACCGGGGCGATCCCCGCAGAACATCGACACTTTCCACACGGCCATCCGGTCCGATCTGATAGCCGATATCGACCCATTTCAGGCCGACCAGATCCGCACCAAAGGGCTGCAGTTGATACAGCAGGGGATCGCTGGGCGCCAAATCCCCACCACGCGGGACGGGAAGGTCAGGCGCCCACACCAGGGTCGGGCCAATCCGCTTCTGGTCTTCGGTGAGCCGGGCAATCAGCGCCTCGACGGCCTGCATGTCGCCATCGCGTGCTGCAAGCCGCATTGCCAGCACTTCGGACGCCAGCTTCAATCCGGTGGTCTGGGGCAGATTGCTCGCCTGGATGGCATTGAGCAGTTCCATCGCCTGCTCGCGGCGATTGGCCCGATACAGCATGGCCGCCCGGCCCAGATCGGCGCGCATCGCGATCAGCGGCTGGTCGGCGTCGGTGGCGCGTGCGGACAGATCTTCCAACTGGGCGATGTTGAAGGAAGGCCCGTCGATCTGATACTGCGCCTGGATCAACCGCATCCGCGCCATCAGCGCATTGGGCGATTGCGGGGCGTGCCGATCGAGCAGCCGGGTGGTCGCGCCGGTCGCGCGCAAAGCCTCGCGCTGGTCGCCGAAATGCCAGGCGACGGTCGCACGCGCCGTATGCAGCTCTGCCACCGCGAACGGATCACTGTCTGCATTCTTCTTGGTGCGCGAGACCGCCTTGCCCAGCGCAGTGCGCGCGTCGTGATAATTGCCTTCACGGAATTCCGCCTCGGCATAGCGCACGGTGGCGATCACATCCTCGCGTACCGAGCACCCACCCGCCTCGCACCGGGCGACATCGGCCTTGAGATCGGCAAGCTTTGCGCCGACAACAACGATCTCGTCTCGCTGAAGCGGGCCCGGGGGTTGTGCCTGGGTGGCGGAAGCAAGGAGGAGCAGCGACGCTCCGGCGAGTAGCTGATTGACCATCGTTCACTCCAATCGCAAGACTGAACACCCGAAGGTGAGCGTATCAAGAAAGATCGGGATTGAAAATCCGGCTGCGTTATTTTGCGACGAACCGTTTTGACAAGATAATCCACCCAATCTGGAGAGAAAAATGCTGGTGACAACAGACATTCAGGACAGTGTCGCGATTGTAACATTGAACCGGCCCGAGGCGATGAACGCTTTGTCATCGGCTCTGCGGGCAGAACTGGCCGAAGCGATGCGGGCGGTTGCTTGTGATGACACGGTCCGCGCGGTGGTGCTGACAGGGGCGGGCACGCGCGCCTTCACCGCCGGGCTGGATCTCAAGGAACTGGGTGCGAACACGCAGGGGCTGGGCGCGGCCAATGCCACCGACCCGCGCGACAATCCGGTCAAGGCCGTCGAACAGTGCGCCAAGCCCGTGATCGGCGCGATCAACGGTGTCGCGATCACCGGCGGGTTCGAGCTGGCACTGGCCTGCGATGTGCTGATCGCGTCAACCAACGCCCGTTTTGCCGATACCCATGCCCGGGTCGGCATCATGCCCGGCTGGGGGCTGTCGCAGAAATTGTCGCGAATGATCGGCCTGTCGCGCGCCAAGGAGCTGTCGCTGACCGGCAATTTCCTCGACGCCGCCACGGCCGAGCGCTGGGGGCTGGTCAACCGCGTGGTAGAGGCCGACGCGCTTCTGCCCACCGCCATCGCGCTGGCCCGCGACATGGCGAGCATCGATCCGGCGATGAGCGCCGCCTACAAGGCGCTGATCGACGATGGCTTTGCGCTGCCCTTCGGCGAGGGCCTGAAGCTCGAGGCCGAACGATCGACCGCCGCCAACACCCAGGTCGCGCCGGAAGCGGTCGAACAGGCGCGGCAGGCGGTGATGGCGCGCGGGCGATCGCAGGGCTGAGGCTTCTTAACCGCGCGATTAAATACCGGTTGACGTTTACGTTAAGGCAGCGCTAGACCTTGGCCGTCGCCGCGCGGCATGAATCGCACGGCCGAGACATCCACCGGAGAGAAGCCATGTCGCTCGATGCCCTTGCCCGCACCGCCTATACGCCCGATCACGAGGCGTTTCGCCAGACCGTCCGCCGCTTCATGCAGGAAGAGGTCGCGCCCAACGCGGTGAAATGGGACGAGGAAAAGATTGTTCCACGTGAAATCTGGCCCAAGGCAGGCGAGCTCGGCATGCTGTGCCCGACCGTGCCGGAAGAATACGGCGGCCTGGGCCTGGACTTCGGCTACAACGCCATCGTCAACGAAGAAGCCGCCTATTTCGGCGGATCGCCGCTCGGCTTCTCGCTGCAGTCGGACATCGTGGTCAACTATCTGGTCCAGTACGGCTCTGAAGAACAGAAGCAGAAGTGGCTGCCGCGTCTCGTCTCGGGCGAGACGATCACCGCGATCGCGATGACCGAGCCGGGCACGGGCTCCGACCTTCAGGGCATCCGCACGACGGCCAAGAAGGATGGCAACCACTATGTCATCAACGGCTCCAAGACCTATATCACCAACGGCCAGAACGCCGACCTGATCCTGGTCTGCGCCAAGACCGATACCGAAGTGCAGCCCGCCTGGAAGGGCGTATCGATCATCCTCGTCGAGGCCGATCGCGAAGGCTTTGCCCGCGGCCGCAACCTCGACAAGATCGGCCAGGATGCCGCCGACACCTCGGAGCTGTTCTTCAACGACGTCCGCGTGCCGATGACCAACTGCCTCGGCGAAGAAGGCAAGGGCTTCATCTATCTGATGAGCGAGCTGCCGCAGGAGCGCCTGTCGATCGCCGTCTCGGCCCAGGCTTCGGCGCAGAAGGCCTATGACGATACTGTCGCGTTCGTGAAGGACCGCAAGGCGTTCGGCAAGACCGTGTTCGATTTCCAGAACACCCGCTTCGTGCTCGCCGACCTCAAGACCAAGCTGCAGGTCGGCTGGGCGCATCTCGACTGGGCGCTCAATCGTCACGCGACCAAGGAACTGACTGCGGTCGAAGGCGCTGCCGCCAAGCTGTGGCATACCGAACTGCAGTGGGAAATCATGGACAAGTGCCTACAGCTGCACGGCGGCGCCGGCTACATGAACGAATATCCCATCGCCCGCGCCTGGCGCGGTGCGCGCGTGACGCGCATCTTCGGCGGTACCAATGAAATCATGAAGGAGCTGATCGGTCGTTCGCTGTAAGGCGCGACCGGAACCTTCCTCATGCCCAAATCAGAATCCTGGCAGCGCGATCCGGAAAGCTATCCGTTCAGCACCGTAACCGAAACGCGCTTCCAGGATCTGGACCCGCTGGGCCATATCAACAATGTCGCGATGGCGGCGCTGTTCGAGAATGGTCGGGTCCGGTTCAACCGCAATCTGGGGCTGGAACGCCGCCAGCCCGGCGAGCGCTGGCTGATCGCCTCGGTGTCGATCGACTATGTTGCCGAGGCGCACTTTCCCGATCCGGTCGAGGTGATGAGCGGTATCGGCCGCATCGGATCTTCCAGCTGGGATATCTATTCGGCCGCCTTCCAGCAGGGCGTGTGCGTGGCGACCTGCGTTTCCACCCTGGTGCTGACCGACAAGGCAGGCCCCAAGTCGATCCCCGATCCGCTGCGCCAGCGTTATGGCGAGCTGCTGGTTCGCCGCTCCTGAGCCGGACCTGTCGGGGTCAGAAGACGAATTTCAGCGCCGCAAACCCGCCGACGAACAGCACGCCGACCACGGTGGTAGCGATCGCGAAATGCTTGTCGATCCAGTCCTGCATCGGCTGACCGAATTTCCACAGCAACGCGCCGACCAGAAAGAACCGCGCCGAACGCGCGATGATCGAGGCGATGACCAGAATGTACAGCGGCATCGCGGTGGCGCCGGCGGCGATGGTGATCACCTTGAACGGCAGCGGCGTGAAGCCCGCCAGCAGCACGATCAGCCAGCCTTGCTCGTTGAAGTTCACCTTGAACGCCTCGAACTGGTCGCCCAGGCCATAGAAGTCCAGAATGGCGCTGCCGACCGTCTCGAACAGGAAAAAGCCGATCGCATAGCCCAGCAGCGCGCCGAGCACCGAGGCGATCGTGCAGATCAGCGCATATTGGAATGCCTTGTGCGGCTTGGCCAGGCACATCGGTGCCAGCATCACGTCGGGCGGGATCGGGAAGAAGCTCGATTCAATGAAGCTGACAGCGGCCAGCCAGTGCGGGGCCTTTTCATGCGCCGCCTTGGCGAGCGTCCAGTGGTAGAGCCGTTTGAGCATCCGGGTGCGGAACCTTTGAAAGCATCGCTGCTCCCGACCGGAGGCAACGGGCGCAAGCGCCGCGTCCCTTAAGACCAGCGCCGCTGCCAACGCAAGCGGTTACCACAGAATACGGGCCGGAGAGCCAGATGACTCCCCGACCCGCAGTGCCTGGGTGGGACCGGCGCGATTACCAATACGGCTTAACTGCCCAATAATCGTAAACGCTGGTCTGATATTCGCGATCATAAGCGCGGTCGCGCTCGCTGTCCGAGAAGCTCGGGGCGTTCTTGAGCTGGTCGGCTGTGACCGAAACCAGATAGCCGCCGAGTTCGGTATCATAAGTCAGCTTCGACCAGGGCAGGCTGTGCAGTTCGCTGCCAATACCCAGAAAGCCGCCGACCGACACGATGACGTCGGTCACCTTACCTTCGTGCTTGCTGATCAGCATGTTGGTGACCGATCCGATCTTTTCGCGGTCCGATCCGTAAACGGCGGTCCCGTCGACGCGATCGCTGGAAATGGTGTCCTGGCCGCGTTCAAGCGTGCTGTCGTGCATGATGGAAACTCCTCTCGATGGTCCGCCTGTGTCCGCCCGCAAGGGTGTGGGCTGCTGACCGGACCAAGAGGCGGTTTGGGGGGCGGCCCGGCCAGCATCATACCTAGCGATGAGCGGACAAAGCGTTGCTCGGCTGGTCGCAAAGCAGCGATGCCCTGCCGACGGGCTTCTGTTTTGCGAATCGCTGGTCTAGTCTGCGCACGCAACCCCGCGGCCAGACATGGCGCTCGATCGGGGCCGAACCAGGAGGGACAGGTTTGACGTCGGAGCCGATGGAGCACAGCGCGGACGGTAGCTTGCGCGACTGGATGCAGTCAGGGCTGTTTGCTGGCGTCGACCAGACCGCGATCGATGCGCTGAGCGAACGGGCGCACCGGCTGGAGCTGCCCGCCGGCAGCATCCTGGTGCACCAGGGTGATTTTGCCGATTCGCTCTATTTCCTCGAGACCGGGCGGCTGCGCGTGCTGATCGAGACCCCGTCGGGCCGCAAGGCGGTGGCGCAGATCGAGGCGGGCGAACCGGTGGGCGAGCTCGCCTTTTTCGGCGGCGGCACGCGCACCGCGACGCTGCAGGCCAGCCGCGACAGCGTGGTGATGGTGCTTGATCGCGAAAGCTATGACGCGGTCGTGAGCGAATTTCCCCAGCTCGTCCCCGCCATCCTGACGGCGGTGACGCAAAGGCTGGCGGCGGTGACCGCCAAGACCCCGCCGATGGAGGCGCGGCTGCCGCGCGTCATCGCTGTGGTGCCATGCGGCAGCAGCCGGATCGACCCTGCGCTGCTCGACCGCCTGACCGATGCCATCCGCCGCACCGTGCCGGACGACCGGCAGGTGATTCTGGTACGCGAGTCAGATGTGCCGCAGGGGCCGGCCAGCGCCTATCAGGCCTGGCTGCGCGAGCACGAGGCCCGGCGCGGATATCTGCTGATCGACGCGGGCGGCGATCCCGAATGGGGTGCATTGGTCTGCCGCAATGCCGACGGTCTGCTGATGATCGCCGAGGCAGGCGCCAGCCCCGCGCTGAACCCGCTGGAGCAGGCTGGGTGCGCAGCGATCGAGCCGCCCAACCGCACCTTGCTGGTGGTGCGCGACAGCGCCGACCGGCCGATCTCCGGCACCGCCGCCTGGCTGGCGGGGCGCGACCCGCATCTGCATCATCATGTCGCAAAAGACACGAAAGGCGATTTCAGCCGGGTTGCGCGGTTCCTCACCGGGCGCGCCGTGGGGCTGGTGCTGGCAGGCGGCGGCGCGTTGGGCTGCGCGCATCTGGGCATTGTCCGCGGGCTGCAACAGGCGGGCATCCCCATCGACCTGATCGGCGGGACCAGTGCCGGCGCGGCAATGGGCGCGGCGATCGCGCAGGGCCTGTCCGTACCGCAGACACTCGACCAGATGGAGGCGATGTTCATCGACGCCAAGGCGATGCGGCGCTTTACCGTGCCGATCCATTCGCTGCTGGACCCGGCCGTGTTCGATGCGGAGCTGGAAACGCGCTATGGCACGGCCGACATTGCCGACCAGCCGATCAACTTCTTTGCCATCTCGACCAACCTGTCGACCAACGACCTGCACGTCCACCGCAATGGCCCATTGTGGCATGCCGTGCGTGCGTCCGGCTCTCTCCCGACCATCCTGCCGCCGTTCATCGATACCGATGGCAATATCCTGGTCGATGGCGGGGTGCTGGACAATGTTCCCGTGGTCACGATGCGCGCGCTCAAGTCCGGGCCGAACATCGTCGTGACATTGGGCGAGGCCGGACAGACGTGGCGGATCAAGGCGGCCTATCACTCGCTCCGGCGGCGCGGCCAGCTGATCCGCGACCTTTTGCTGCGGCGCAAGTCCGACAGCGATTTCCCGTCGATCGTCGAGATCATGCAACGCTCGATGGTCGTCGCCAGCCGAATCGCCTCGCGGTCGATGCTGCGCGATGGCGATATCCTGCTCAGCCCGCCGATCGTGCAGGGCATGCAGATCCTGGACTGGCACCTGGGCCGCAAGCAGGCCGAACAGGCCGCGCGCTATGTCGCGCAGGAGGTCGCCGCCAACCCCGCGCTGGCAGGGCTTGCCAATCAGCCCGACTGATCGCCGATCAGCAGCCAGATGGCGCCGACCAGCGCGATCGTCGCGGCGCTGAGCATCCAGGCGAGCAGACGGATGCGCAAGGGTTTGAGCTCGGACACGCTGTGGGCATCGAGATTGTCCAGAATCCGCCGCGCGCGGCGATCGGCAGACAGGAAGATGTAGATGGCGACCAGCAGAAAGGCGGTCGCGATCGCCTTGGCCACCCAATCGGGTTCGAGCGAGCGGAACAGCGCGTTGAAGCCGAGGCCGATACCGACTGCGGCCATGCCGGTGCGCATCCACCCGGCAAAGCTGCGCTCATGCGCCAGGATCGTGCGATCCTCGGCAAAATCGGTGCGGTCGCGGGCCATGTCACGGCGGTGTTCGGCGCTCATCTACGGGTTCCTTCCGCCGCCAGTACGGCGCACCTATCCGCAGTGCGCGCCAACATAGGCTGGCTTGCGCCGGATTCGGCAGGTTTCAGGCCGCAGGATCCAGCTTTTCGGCGACTTCCCTGGTCTTGTGATCGGGCAGCATGATCATCGCCAGGATGAACAGCGCAAAGCACAGGCAGATGGCATTGGGGATGATCAGCGTCCATTCGCCCTTGAGCAGGCCGAAGCTGACCCATGCGGCAAAGGCGAGGCTGGTCAGCGCGAACATCCGCAGCGACAGGCCTTCGGTCGAACGGCTGCGGATGATCTTCCAGGCCTGCGGGGTAAAGCTGGCGACCGAGGCGCAGGCGCCGATCGTTCCTGCAACGGTAATCCAGTCGATGGTCATGCAGCCTCCATGGGTTCCAGCGCCAGGCGGCTGCGATTGAGCGCGCCCGGCATTTCGGCGGAGATGAAGCGCAGCACCGTCTCGCGAACATCGCAACGCATGTCGAACAGTTCCGATCCGTTGCGGCCGCTCATCAGGATGCGCAGTTCCAGGGCATGGGCTGTCATGTCGGTCACCTGCAGCAGGGCAGCGCGCCCGTCCCACAGCCGGTGGCTCCGCACCGCATCCAGCGCGGCGGTGCGCACTTTCTCGACATCGGCGGAATGGTCGAGATGGATCATCACCGTGCCCAGCAGGTGGCTAGTCTCGCGGGTCCAGTTCTCGATCGGCTCTTCGAGCAGTTTCGCCACCGGGATGACCAGTCGCCGGTCGTCCCAGATCTTGAGGACGATATAGGTCAGCGAAATCTTCTCCACCCGGCCCCATTCGCCCTGATAGACCACGACGTCGTCGATCCGCACCGGCTCGGTAAACACCAGCTGCATGCCCGCGACGAGGTTCTTGAGCAGCGGCTGCGCGGCGACACCAAAGGCAAGCCCGGCGATACCCGCCGATGCCACCAATGCCACGCCGATCTCGCGCACCTCGGGGATTTTCAGCAACAGGAGCCCGCAGCTCACCAGCACGACGATCACCGTTGCGATCCGCGCCATGATCTCCGCCCGCGTGCGGCGACGGCGCGCGGCGAGATTGTCGGTCGCCGCGACATCCGAACGGGAATCGACATAGCCATGGACGAAGCGGATGATCGCGATCACCAGCCAGCCCCAGAGCAAGGGCATCACGATACGGATCGCGCCGACCAGATTGTCCGCAATGACATCCCCGCGATCGACCAGATCGTCGATCCACAGCAAGGCGAGTGCAACCATGATCCAGCGCAACGGGTGAAACAGGCACGCCAGCAAGGCCTCGTCCTGCGTGGTCCGGGTCCGCCGGGCAATGCGGATGGCAATCGCCATCGCGATCCGGTGCAGCACGAGCGCACCCGACACCAGCAGCAAGGCTGCCGCCGGTGTCCATAGTGCATCCCAGAGTTCGGCCCGATCCATTACCGGACTACGAGGGACTGGCAGACAGGTTCAAAATAATCGCTGATAGTTGACCGTTTCGGCGAGCCCGTCGCGGTTCCGAAGGCTCAGCCTGCCGTGGGCCAGACGGATCACCCCATCGGCGCGCATCTGCTGCAGCGTGCGGTTGACGTGCACCGACGAGATGCCCACCAGATCGGCGAGCAGTTCCTGGGTCAGCGGCATCTGGTACTGGTCCTCGTCGCCGTGACCGCGCATCGCCAGCCGCTCGCCCAGTTCCAGGAACAGATGCGCCATGCGCTCATAAGCGCTGAGGCAGCCCAGGCGGAAAATGCTGTTCTCCAGCTGGCGCTCGATCAGCGCGCATTCGGTCTCGAGCACTTCGCTGGTGGGCAGCGAGTTGAACTCGACCAGCGACAGCCGGCTGACCGACATTACCGCATGATAGAAGCTGGGCTGGCTGGTGCGCCACACCCCGATCAGCTCTCCGGGCAGATAGAGATTGGTCAGCTGACGGCGGCCATCCAGCGTGATCCGATAGCCTGCCGCCCAGCCTTCGAGAACCAGACGGGGACGCACGATGGTGTCGCCCTGCTGGATGAAGTCGCAGCGCGGTTCGATATGGCTGGAACACGCTCGGGCGTGCATGGGAAATGCGACCGGCAAACTCGCATGTAGTGTCATAAGCTGTGACTTTCGAAAGACCCCTCGTCTCACAAGCTTTCATTTTGTTCATCCACAGGTGCTATACTGGTATAAGTGCCGGCTACATTTACGACGAACGGAAAACAAACGGGGGACAAAACGCCCCCCGCCGTCCAAAATACTTCAGTCAAATCAACATGT
The DNA here is from genome assembly GCF_000786215.1 of Sphingomonas sp. 35-24ZXX. Lineage (GTDB taxonomy): Bacteria > Pseudomonadota > Alphaproteobacteria > Sphingomonadales > Sphingomonadaceae > Blastomonas. The sequence goes on along the minus strand of NZ_JROG01000008.1, from coordinate 227,739 downwards.
GTTAAGTTTTCTTGTCGCCAATCGTGCTGAGGCGTGACGTCGATTCGGATTCTTCACCGGTCTGCTGCTGGGCTTCGTCCCGATTTTTGGAACGCCAGTCGTTGAATTCCTGATCGAACTGGCTCTGCCGCTGCTGGTTGAAGCGTTCGTAATCGCGATCGAGCTGCTCGATCTGTTTCTGGCGCCAGCTGGAATAATGCGGATCGTGCTGATGCTGATGCTGGCCGCCACCGCCCTGCTGGCCCTGACCACCCTGATACTGGCCCGCCTCGCTCTGGCGGCCTTGGTCCGGATCATGGAACTGGCCGGAGGAACGATCACGTCCCTGGCCTGCGCCACCCCAGCCACCGCCTTGTGCAAAGCCGCCGACCTGGGCGTAGTCCTGACCGCTCTGGCCGAACCCGCCACCGCCGCCATAGCCGCCGCCCGATCCGCCCTGACCATATTCGGCCAGATCGGCAAAGCGCCCGCCGGGCTGATAAGGCTGACCGCCGCCCTGATTGCCACCGGACGGCTGATAGTCGCCCTGCCCGCGCTGACCATAGCCGCCCTGCTGCTGGGGCTGACCGGCTCCGTTGCCATAACCGCCGCCACGATGGTCGGCAGAGCGCGCGCTATCGTTTTCCGACCGCCGCGAACCGAGGAGATTGGTGTTGCTGTTGTTCCAGTTCTGATTGTTATCAGTCACTTGCTGCTTCCTTTCCTGTCATGGCGGCTGCGTATCCTGGGGACCGGGATACAGGCGACGCCGCTGCCCCCTTTGTCAGCGACCAGGTCGGCAGTGGCCCTTGCACAGGTTAGGAACGGTGCCATTCGTCGCACGCGCGCCAGCAAACACCGCGCACCAGGGGTCAACTGCCGACGATCACCCCACCATTGGGGTGCAGCACCTGACCGCTCATGTAGCTGGAATCCTCGCACGCCAGGAACAGGAAGCAGGGCGCAACTTCGTTGGGCTGGCCGGGGCGGCCCATCGGCGTCGATTCGCCGAAATGCTCCAGCTTTTCCTCGCTCGCTCCGCCACAGGGATTCAGCGGCGTCCAGATCGGCCCGGGCGCCACCCCGTTCACCCGGATGCCCTTTTCGACAAGGTTTTCCGACAGGCTGCGAGTGAACGCGGTGATCGCTCCCTTGGTGGCGGAATAGTCGAGCAGCTCGTCGGCGCCCTTGTACATCGTCACCGAGGTGCAGTTGATGATTGCCGCGCCGGGCTTGAGATGCTCCATCGCGGCCTGCACCATGTAGAACATGCCGAAGACATTGGTCTGGAAGGTGCGCTTGAGCTGCTTGTCCGAAATGTCGGTGATGTCCTTGTCGGGATGCTGTTCACCGGCATTGTTGACCAGGATGTCGAGCCGGCCGAAGCGGCTGATGGCAAGGTCGATGATCTTCTGGCAATGGTCGGGCTCGCCGATATCGCCTGCGATGATCGCGGCCTTGCTGCCCTCGTGCTCGACCATGCGCGCCGTATCCTCGTCGTCGCGATCCTCTTCGAGATACGAGAGGACGACATTGGCGCCCTCGCGCGCGAACAGGACGGCCACAGCGCGGCCGATGCCCGAATCGCCACCGGTAATGACCGCGACCTTGCCATCGAGGCGGCCCGATCCGGGATAGCGCGGTTGCCATTCGGGCTTGGGATCAAGCCCGGCCTCGAGCCCGGGAAGCTCGCCTTCGTGCATTTTCGACAGTGTTTCGGTCATGGGGAAATCCTCTGGTTCGTGGTGAAATGCGACCCTGGGGACAGATCGCATCGACAGACATCACGGCGACCCAACCCGCCATCGGCGCAGACGTTGCAGGCGCGCTGCCGGTCTGGCGCAGCAGGCAGCGCGCCCGGCCAGCCGATCAGCCGCGCGAATAGGGCGCTGCCGTACCCTCGACAGGGGCTGCGCCCAGCTGCGGCCTGTCGCCATGCGTCGCGGCGAAATGCTCGTCGCGGCGGCGCTGGCGCGGCATGGTGTTCAGACGCGGCGCGGGCATCGCGAGGCTGATCAGCGCACCGATGAGAGGCGCGCCCATGATCCACAGCGCAAGCAACGGAATTCCAAGAAAGCTGGTCATGTTGTTCACTCCATCAATCACCGGACCATCGGGACCGGCGGGTGAGTGCAAGACTGAGCCAGCGGGCGGCAAAGGCCCATAACATGGGTCAAAGCTCTTCAATTCCGTCAAAATCGCGCTGGTTTACCTATGTAAGACCGCGCCTCTTCACGCTGGGCTAGGTGCCGGACTGTCCACTGAAGACTCGTCCCCCCGCTCCGGGCCGGACGACACCCCGATCCGGAGACTCCCGATGCACCGCCCTGTAGAGCAAAGCCTTTCCGCTGCCCAATCGGCGCGCCCGGTGATTGTCTGCTTCTCTCATCTGCGCTGGGATCTGGTGTTCCAGCGGCCACAGCATATCATGACGCGGCTGAGCCAGAGCTTCGATATCGTCTATTGGGAGGAACCCCGGTTCGATGCCGAGAGCGACCGGCCCCGGCTGGAGCGGTTGGCGATGCGTCAGGGGCTGGTTCGTGCGATCCCGGTGCTGCCGGCGGGGCTCGATGCCGCTGCCACCGACAAGGCGCTGCGCAGCCTGTTGCAGGCCGAGGTGGCTGGCCACGCCTGCCCGCGGGTGTTCTGGTATTACACGCCGATGATGCTGGCGTTCAGCGCGCCGGTGCGCGCGGACCTGATCGTCTATGACTGCATGGACGAACTGGCGAATTTCGCCTTTGCCCCCGGCGACATCGCCGAGCGCGAGGCCGATCTGATGGCGCGCGCGGACATCGTGCTGTGCGGCGGACGCAGCCTGTACGAGGCGCGGCGCGGCCGCCATCCGAACATCCAGTGCTTCCCTTCGGGCGTGGATATCGCGCATTTCGCGCGCGATGCGGCGCACACCGTAGAACCTGACGATCAGGCGGCCCTGCCGCTTCCGCGGCTCGGCTTCTACGGGGTGATCGACGAGCGCATGGACCTTGCGCTGCTGGCAGAGATGGCACGCCTGCGCCCCGACTGGGCATTCGTGATGATCGGCCCGGTGGTCAAGATCAGCCCCGACGACCTGCCCCGTGCAGACAATATCCACTGGCTGGGCGGCAGGGATTACGCGCAGCTTCCCGATTATGCGGTGCACTGGGACATTGCGCTGATGCCCTTTGCGCGCAATGCCTCCACCCGCTTCATCAGCCCGACCAAGACACCCGAATACATGGCGAGCGGCCTGCCGGTGGTCTCCACCCCGATCAAGGACGTGGTCGACAGCTATGGCGCGCTCGCCAGCATCCGCATCGCCGACGATGCCGCGGGCTTTGTCGCTGCGTGCGAGGATCTGCTGGCAGCCACCGACGAGGATCGCGCTGCGTGGGTGGCAGAGGCGGGCGCATGCCTGGCCGACAAGAGCTGGGATGGCATGACCGGCCGCATCGCGCAGCAGCTGCATGACGCACTGATCGCCCGCCAGGTCAGCCGCATCGCAACATCGCGCCTGCCTCCGCGCCGGCGGCATTATGACGTGCTGGTGGTCGGCGCGGGCTTTGCCGGTGCAGTGATGGCCGAACGGATCGCGGCGGGATCGGGCAAATCGGTGCTGGTGATCGACAAGCGCGATCATATCGGCGGCAATGCCTATGATCATCGCGACGAGGCCGGGATCCTGGTGCACAGATACGGGCCGCACATCTTCCACACCAACAGCCGCGACATCCTGGACTATCTGTCGCGCTTCACCGGATGGCGGCCCTATGAGCACCGCGTGCTGGCCGATGTCGACGGTCAGCTGGTGCCGATGCCGATCAACCGCACCACGCTCAACAGGCTCTATGGCCTCGACCTCGCCGATGATCAGGCGGCAGCGGACTATCTGCAGTCCGTTGCGGTCGATGTCGGCGAAATCCGCAACTCGCGCGACACGGTGGTCGCGCAGGTGGGCGAGGACCTCTACGCCAAGTTCTTCCAGGGCTATACCCGCAAGCAATGGGGCGTCGATCCCAGCGCGCTCGACAAGAGCGTCGCGGCGCGAGTGCCTGCGCGCACCAACACCGATGACCGCTATTTCACCGACAGCTTCCAGTGCATGCCCGACCAGGGCTATACCGCGATGTTCGGTGCGATCCTCGACCATCCGCAGATCGATATCCTGACCGGGGTCAGCCATGCCGACCTGCCAGACGATATCAGCTGGGACCATCTGGTGTGGACCGGGCCGATCGACGAATATTTCGGCCACGAACTGGGCCGGCTGCCCTATCGTTCGCTGCGATTCGAGCACGAGACCCTGGCGACCGAACAATCGCAGCCGGTGGCGGTGGTCAACTATCCCGATTTCGACACGCCCTATACGCGCATCACCGAATACAAGCATCTGACCGGGCAGGAGGCCCCCGTGACCAGCATCACCCGCGAATATCCCGCAGACGAGGGCGATCCCTATTACCCCATCCCCAATCCGGCGGCGCAGGAGATGTACAGGCGCTATGCCACGCTGGCGCGCGACTGCGAGGACGTGACCTTTGTCGGGCGGCTGGCGACCTATCGCTATTACAACATGGACCAGATCGTCGGTCAGGCGCTGGCGACATGGCGGCGGCTGGATGCGCGCTGGCGGCTCGATGCGCTCGCCCGGCTGGGCGTGGTGGCGGCCGAATGAAGCACGCCGCCGCCCTGGAGCAGACCGCGATCCGCAAGGTCGCGGCCCCTCACCCGGCTGCAAACTGGGTGCGCTGCGCCGATGGCGCGCCCTATTTCCAGACCGAATCGGGTGCGGCCTGGGCACCTGTAGGACACAACGAGGCGATCACCTGGCCCAATATCGAACCGCTTTACGCGCGGCGCGATCCGCAGGCCGTCGATCGGCATTTCGCCATGCTCAAGGCGAGCGGGGTGACCTGCCTGCGGCTGATGCTCGACTACAGCCAGGTGCGCCACCGCCATCTGGAAAGCCGCTGCGGCCGGTTCAGCCCGCAGATGGTGCGGCTGTGGGATGATCTGATCGCGCTGGGCGAACGTCACGACATCCGCTTCCTGCTCACCCCGTTCGACACCTTCTTCATGGCGCGGCGGTGGAAGACGCACCCCTATTCCCACGCCATGGGCGGGCCATGCAAATCGCCGCGCCACATGTTCACCTGCGCGGCCACCCGGGCGGCGATCATCGAACGGATGCGCTTTGCCACCCGCCGCTGGGGCCACAGCCAGGCGGTGTTCGGCTGGGACCTTTGGAACGAGATCGACAGCTTCTACGCCGGCGGCGACATGGCCGCAGCGCACGCCTTTGTCAGCGACCTGTCCGATGCGCTGCGCGCCGAGGAAATCGCGCTGCATGGCCGCGCGCACCTCCAGACGGTCTCGGTCTATTATCCGGTGCTGGTCGAGCGCCCGGCGGTGGGAGATATCGTCTTCCGCCATCCCGGGCTCGATTTCGCCAGCGTGCACCTGTACGAGAAAGGCACGATCGACCAGCCACGCAGCAGCCTGGCACCGGCCGAGGCGACGAAGCGGCTGATGGCTGCGGCGCTGGCGCAGTGCCCGGCGGAGCGTCCGCTGCTCGACACCGAACACGGGCCGATCCACGCGTTCAAGGACCGGCACATCACCCTGCCCGACGATTTCGACACCGATTGCTTCCGCCGCACGCAATGGGCGCATCTGGCGAGCGGCGGCGCGGGCGGCGGCATGCGCTGGCCCTATCGCCATCCGCATGTGCTGATCCCCGCGATGCACGAGGCGCAGGCGGTGCTGGCGCGCTTCCTGCCGCTGATCGACTGGCAGCGCTTCCGCCGCCAGCCGCTGGCCGACCGGCTGAACGCGCGCAGCTTTGACGGGCTGGTGCTGGGATGCGGCGATGACGCGCAGGCCATCGTGTGCCTGATGGGCAGCCGCGCGCAGTGCGGCCATGGCTGCGCGGTGGATATCGCCGGGCTTCTGCCGGGGATCTACACCGTCACGCAGATGAACATGGTGACGGGCGAGCAGGAAACGAGCCAGCTGCAGACCACGACCGATGGCACGCTGACGGTGCTGGCGGGCAGCGGTGCGCCCGATATCGCGCTGGCGGTGGTCCGCTCGGGCGATCCGGACTGACCGATCACTGCCGGAAGGACCGCAAGCTCCCCGGCATCCTGCAGCGCGCTCCCCCGAGCGGCCGCAGGATGCCGGGAAACCGGATCAGGCAAGCATCAGGCCGGCCATGTTCATTTCGCGCGACAGTTTGCGGTTTTCATCCTCGCTCAACCGCTCGCGCAGCGCCGGGAACAGGCTGTCCTCTTCCTCGCGCATATGTTCCTCGAGCGCGCTGCGCAGCTCCCCCAGCGTGGTGACGAAGGCCGGGTTGCCCTTTTCCATATGGTTCAGCTCATAGAGCATCGCCTTGACCTGACCGTGCTCGCGGTTGAGCGCATCGGCGGCCTCGGCGCTCTCACCCCGCCGCAGCATCGGGTAGATCACGTTTTCTTCCTGCATCGCATGCTTGGATATCATGTGGGTCAGGCTGATCATCATCATCGTGCGGCGCTCGGGATGCTCGGGCGAGACCGCCTGCAGCTTGTCGATCACCGCGAGCGTCGCCTTGTGCTCCCTGGCCAGCCCCGCGCACCAGTCATCTGCCATCGCAGTGGGGGCCTGCACCGCCGTCTTGCGGCCGATGTTGGCGATCGCCGCGACACCGGCGGTGAGCAGCAGCCCCTTGATCGAGGTTCCCAGCACCGAACTGCCGTTACGGGGAGCCTGAGTGCGCGAATGAGCCATATGCAATATCCTCGGATGACGTCGCCGAATCGGCAACAGCGTGGCTCCCAGTGTCCCCCGGCAGGGTCGGCCCTGCTCACGCCTATGTTATGGGCCGGGCGAAATGCCGGTCCTAGGCTTGCGGCTTCACTCATCCACCAGAGGGAGCCATCATGGCAGACGAGCGTATCCCGGCAGTCGATGCCGCATCATCAGACGACATGAAGCAGCTGACCGGCAAGGGCGGCGGAGGGGAATCGGGCGGCGGTGCCTATCCCAATCCGCACACCGGCAAGGAGCTGCGCGGCGAAAAACAGGGATTCATCGAAGGTGGCCAGAGCGAAAACCGATATTACGGTCCGAAGGACGCACAGGCCAATTCCGCCAAGGGCGCAGGCCGTGACGATCTGGCCGGTGACAGGGACGGGGACGACACCGCCGTCTGACGAGCCTGTCCTGCCCGCAGCTGCCCTGTGACCGCAGCGGCCATGGCCCCGGAAGGGGATGATCCGCTGGTCTTCACGCAGGACGACAGCCCCGGGATCGAGCGGGTGCGGCGCGGGCGGGGCTTCAGCTATCATGACAGCGCGGGCAAGGTCATCCGCGACAAGGCCACGCGCAGCCGGATCGCGTCGCTGGCGATTCCGCCCGCCTATACCGATGTGTGGATCTGCGCCGATGCCAACGGCCATCTGCAGGCGACCGGGCGCGATGCGCGCGGGCGCAAGCAGTACCGCTATCACCCTGCCTTCCGGGCCCGGCAGGATGCGGCCAAGTTCGCCCGGCTGGCAAAGTTCGGTGCGTGCCTGCCCGCTTTGCGCGCACAGGTCGAAAAGGACATCAGCGCGCGCGGAACCTCGCGCCGCTGCGTCATCGCCACGATCATCCATCTGCTCGACTGCACCGCGATCCGGATCGGTAACGAGACCTATGCCAGGCAGAATCGCTCCTACGGCCTGACCACGCTGACCTGCCGGCATGTCCAGCTCGATGCCTCGGCAATCCGCTTTCGCTTCACCGGCAAGGGCGGGCGCAAATGGGATGTGTCGCTGCGGCACCGCCGGGTCGCCAAGGTGCTGCGCGGGCTGCAGGATCTGCCCGGCCAGCAACTGTTCCGCTATCGCGATGGCGAGGATCTGCGCACCGTGACATCGGACGATATCAATGCCTATCTGCGCGAGATCGGCGGCGAGGCGTTTTCCGCGAAGGACTTTCGCACCTGGTGCGGAACGGTGACCGCGACCGCTGCGCTGTGCGAGCTGCGCCAGCAGGACGCGCCGCCTGCGACCGAAAGCGCGATCCGGCAGGCGGTGGCCACGGCGGCCGATGCCCTTGGCAACACGCCCACGATCTGCCGCCAGTCCTATATCCATCCCAGGGTACTGGACGCCTATCGTGACGACGACCCGATGTTCCGGCGAACCGACCCGGATGCGGCAGAAACGGCCGTGCTCAAGCTGCTGCGACGGCGGAGATAAGGGAACCATCGCGGCTCCCGAGCGTGACTCCCTGCATTACCCCCATCGACAGACCCCAGCCATTGGAGCCGCTTCAGCGTGCGAGACAGCCCTGCGCAAACCACCGACCGGATTGACACCAGCACCGGTGTCACCGCCGCCGCCTCGACCCGCGAACGCCCGATGAGCCTGTTGCTGGATTTCGATGGCACGCTTGCGGAAATTCGCAGCACCCCCGATTCGGTCGCAGTCGACGATGCCATGGCGCAGGCACTGGCAAGCGCCGCGCGGCAGCTCGACGGACGGCTGGCGATCGTCAGCGGGCGGTCGCTCGCCCAGCTTGATGCGCTGCTGCCACCCGGGGTGGCGTCGTGCGTGATCGCCGCCAGCCACGGGCAGGAACTGCGCGTCGATGGCGTGGTGCAGGCGCCCGCACAGACCCGGCTGTTTGCCGACATGGCGTTCGAGGCGACGCTGCACTTCCAGCACACACCCGGCATTGTCATCGAGGAAAAGACCTATGGTCTGGGCGTGCACTACAGGCTGGCGCCCGAGCAGCGCGGTCAGGTCGATGACTGGACGATGGCGCAGGCCGCGCGCTACGACCTCGCCATCCAGCATGGCGACATGGTGTTCGAACTGCGCCTGCGCGGACCCGACAAGGGCGATGCCGTGCGTGCGATCATGGCATTGCCGCGCTTCGGTGGCAGCAGCCCCGTTTTCATCGGCGACGATCTGACCGACATCCCCGCATTCCAGGCAGCGCAGGCCCTGGGCGGTCGCGCAATCAGCGTCGGTCCGCGCACCGCGGCGCATGCCGATATCCAGCTCGACGATGTTGCCGCCGTGCGCACGCTGATTGCGGAGATCACGGCATGAGCGAGGCGATGAACCTGTGGCCGATCGGCAATTGCGAGATTGCAGCGCTGGTCGATGCCAAGGCGTCGATCTGTTGGGGCTGCCTGCCGCGCTTCGATGGCGACCCGGTCTTCTGTTCGCTGCTGGAGCCCAAGGAAGAGCATGGCTTCTGGGACATCGTGCTGGAAAACTGCACCCGCACCGAGCAGCATTACATCCGCAACACGCCGGTGCTGGTCACCCGGATGAGCTGCGATGCCGGCAATGCGATCGAGATCATCGATTTCATGCCGCGTTTCCCCCGCCATGGCCGGATGTTCCGGCCGATGGCGATCGCCCGCATTGTCCGCGTGATCAGCGGAAGCCCGCGCATTTCTGTGCGATTGCGCCCGGCGTTTGGCTGGGGCGAGGGGAAACCGGTCAGCACGTCGGGCTCCAATCACATACGCTATATCCTGGGCGAGCATACCCAGCGATTGACCTGCAATGCCCCGTTGGGCTGGATCAGGGACGAACGCATGTTCAGGGCAGAGCGCGACCTCTATTTCTATTTCGGGCCGGACGAGGGCTTTGATTCCCCTCTCGAAGCCACGCTCGAATCGATGCTCGACGAGACCGTCTCGACCTGGCAGCACTGGGTGCGCGGGCTCAATCTGCCGCTCGAATGGCAGGATGCGGTGATCCGCGCCGCAATCACGCTCAAGCTGTGCCAGTACGAACAGACCGGCGCGATCGTCGCAGCCCTCACCACGTCGCTGCCCGAGCATGCCGATTCGGGGCGCAACTGGGACTATCGCTTCTGCTGGATCCGTGATGCCTATTTCACGGTGCAGGCACTGAACCGGCTGGGCGCGCTCGACGTGCTCGAATCCTACCTGCATTATCTGCGCAACATCGTCGATGCGGCGCGCGGCGGGCATATCCAGCCGCTCTATGGCATCGGCGGCGAAGCGATCCTGACCGAGCATACCATGCCGGCGCTCGATGGCTATCAGGGCATGGGCCCGGTGCGCAGCGGCAACCAGGCCTATGAGCAGATCCAGCACGATGCCTATGGCCAGATCGTGCTGTCGAGCGTCCAGGCGTTCTTCGACCAGCGGCTGCTGCGCAGCGCCACGATCCAGGATTTCGAGGCGCTCGAGGCGGTCGGCCACCGTGCCTTCGCGATGTTCGACCAGCCCGATGCGGGCCTGTGGGAGCTGCGCACCCGCGCGCATGTCCACACCTATTCCGCCGCGATGTGCTGGGCGGCATGCGACCGCCTGGCCAATGCCGCAGGCACCATCGGACGCCCCAAGGTGTCGCAGTTCTGGGCCAACCGCGCCGAGCATATCCGCGCGCACATCGACAGCAACGCCTGGAGCCATGACGGCAACCATTATTCGGCGGTGCTGGGCGAGCGCACGCTCGACGCCAGCCTGCTGCAGCTGCTCGACCTCAAGTTCATCCGCGCCGACGATCCGCGCTTCATCGCGACGCTCGACGCCATAGAGGCAGGGCTGCGCCGGGGCAGCCACATGCTGCGCTATGCCGACGAGGACGATTTCGGCATGCCGGAAACGGCGTTCAACGTCTGCACCTTCTGGCTGATCGAGGCGCTGCACGCCACCGGTCGATACGGCGATGCGCGCGCCCTGTTCGAGGAAATGCTCAGCCGCCGCACCCCGGCCGGGCTGCTCTCCGAAGATATCGACCCCAGCACCGGCGCGCTCTGGGGCAATTACCCGCAAACCTACTCACTGGTCGGGCTGATCCAGTGTGCAGGCCTTCTCTCCCGGCCATGGAATGACGCAAGATGAACCGTCTGATCGCGATATCGAACCGTGTGCAGGCCGCCAATGGCGGCGAAAACAGCAACCGGGGCGGGCTGGCGGTAGCGCTGTCTGCGGCGCTGAGGGAAAGCAACGGCATCTGGTTCGGCTGGTCGGGCGAACAGACCGACGAGTTCACCGGCCAGATCAGCTTTCGCCGCGAGGCGGGCGTCGCCACCGCGACGATCGATCTCGAAGCGCAGGATATCGAGGAATATTACAACGGCTTTGCCAACCGCACCTTGTGGCCGCTGTTCCACTATCGGCTCGACCTGACCGAGATCGCGCGCGATTTTGCCGGGGGCTATGCGCGGGTCAACGAACGCTTTGCCGAGACCGTCGCGCCGCTGATCGAGCCCGACGACCTGATCTGGGTGCACGATTATCATCTGATGCCGCTGGGACGGCGGCTGCGCGAGCGCGGCTTCGAAAACCGGCTGGGCTTCTTCCTGCATACGCCCTGGCCGCCTTCCAGCCTGATGGTGTCGCTGCCCGGCCACCGCGATCTGGTGCAGAGCCTGCTCAGCTATGACGTGATCGGTTTTCACACCGACGAATGGCGCGCGTCGTTCATCGACTATATCAAGACGCATCTGGGCGCGGAAATCCGCGGCGAATATGCGCATCTGGCCGGTCGCACCACCCACCTTCTGATCTGCCCGATCGGTCTCGACACCACCGAATTCACGTCCGCGCTGGGCAGCAAGGCTGCGCGCGAGGCCGAGCAGCGGCTGATCACCAGCGCCGTGGGGCGGCAGGTGATCGTCGGCGTCGATCGGCTGGATTATTCTAAGGGTCTGCAGGAGCGGTTCCTGGCCTATGAGCAGCTGCTGGCGACAAGGCCAGATCTGCGCGAAAAGCTGTTCCTGCTGCAGATCGCGCCGCCTTCGCGCGGCGATGTCGCCAGCTATCAGCAGATTCGTGCCGATCTCAACAGCCTGTCGGGCGGGATCAATGGCGAATATGCCTCGATCGACTGGGTGCCGGTGCGCTATGTCAACAAGGGCTATGCCCGCGAAGAGCTGTTCGGCATCTACCGCGGCTCGCGGGTCGGTCTGGTGACCCCTCTGCGCGACGGGATGAACCTCGTCGCCAAGGAATATGTCGCGGCGCAGGATCCGGAAGATCCCGGCGTCCTGGTGCTGTCGCGCTTTGCCGGTGCCGCCGCGCAGCTCGATACCGCGCTGATCATCAACCCGCACAGCAGCGAGGACATGGCCGATGCCATCGCCCGGGCGCTGGCCATGCCGCTGGAAGAGCGCAAGGAGCGGCACGCCGCGATGCTGAAATCGGTGGTCGAAGAGGATGTCCGCTGGTGGAGCGCGCGTTTCATCGCGGCGCTGACCGAACCCGAACCCAGCGAGAGCCGGCCGCCGCTGACTTTGGCGTCGAGCCAGTCCTGACCTGAGCGCGGCCAAGCCCGGACCGCGCAGCTATCGCCGTACAGCACAGCCTCCCCCAAAAAAATGGCGGCCCCGCAGGGCCGCCAGTGAGTGGAGAAGAAAGCCCCAGGGCCGTTATTGATCCGAAACCGTCCCCGTCGCGCGCGGCTGGCGGTTGGTGCTGGCGCTGCCCCCGGTGGAGCCGGGCTGGGTATCCATCGTGCCGGTCGTCTGGCCCGATGCCGTGCCCCCGGTCATGCCGGAGCCTGCACCCGTGCCGCTGGCGGCCGTACCGCTGCCGTTGCGGCTGAGCATGTCATGATGCTTCTGGACGACCGGCGTCACCTTGGCGGCAAAGGCCTTGAGCCCGGCATCGTCGCCGTTCTGCGCATAGCCCTGATGCAGCGCGAGGGCCTTGCGATGGGCGGTCATCTGCTGCGCCATGTATTCGCGGTCAAACGCCTCGCCGCTGGCCTGTTTCAGCCGATCGAGCATCGCCTGGTGTTCGGCATCCAACCGGGTCGGGACCGGGACGGCAAAATCGCCCTGATCGACCAGCATCTTCATCTCCTGCGAGGAGCGGGTGTGATCTGTCACCATCATCCGGCCGAAATCCTTGACCTGCTGCGACTGGCCATTCTTGCTGGCAAGTTCGCCGGCCTGGATTTCATAGAGATCGGAATTGGCCACCTGCGCGATATAGGTGCCGGTGGGAACCGCCGCCGTTGCCATGTCGGTCTGGCCATCGGTCATCATGCCATCGTCCGTGACGGCGACACCGTCGCCTTCCATCGCGCCGGTGGGCTGGGTTTCGGGCGCATCGCATGCCGCAGCCAGCAGGGCTGCGGACAGTATCATCATGTTTCGCATCGTCACATCCTTTCGGTGGGCTGTCGATGCGGTGTCTTACGTTCGGGGTCGCTTGCGCGAACTTACATAGGCGAGTCTGTCGGCACTTCCGAAGCAGCACGGGCCGCGCGCTGGCGATGCAGCTGCGCAAGCTCGCCCAGCATGTCTGCAAACCCCTGCTGCGAGAGCGGCTTTTCGAAGCGGGCGATGCTCTTGAAGCATCCCGCCATCGGATCGTCGCCATAGCCTGTGCAGAACACGAAGGGGATGCCGTCGCGCTGCAGCTGCTCGGCAAGGGGAAACACCGGCGTGCCGCGCAGGTTGATGTCGAGCACCGCCACATGCGGCACAGGCTGCTGGCGATAGAGTGCGAGAGCAGATTCCAGGGTTGCGGCAGGACCCAGCACCCTGGCGCCGCACAGCGAGAGCCGCCGGGTAAAGTCGTCAGCGATCAGGAAATCATCCTCGACCACGAGCACGCGGCATCCTTGCAGAAGATCGTCCTGGCACCTGCTTCCCATAGACTCCTCCGATAGACTCCTCATGGGTCTGCGGCGACCGGTCACCGCCAACGGTCGCTCATGCGTCATGCAACATACCCGCAAGGCATGCGTACGTTCCCTCGACGACACAGCGACACCCCAGCGGAGATGTGTGCCTTGACGCCTCACGTCACCTATAAATTGCGCGGCTTCGGACCCATGGAATGCGCATCGGAGGACTGGCTGAGCGATCTGGCATCGCGCAACATCCGAACGCTGCCGCCCAGGATTGACCTTCTGCGCCAGGGGGACGGCACCGGGCCGATGCACATCCTGCTCGACGGCTGGGCGATCCGCTACAAGATGCTGGTCGATGGCCGGCGGCAGATCCTCTCGATCCTGTTGCCGGGCGACATCTTCGACATCAACGGATTCATGGCCAAATCGATGGACCATTCGATCGCGTCGCTGACCGGCGTGAAGCTGGCCGTGCTCGACAAGGACGTGCTCGCGACCGCGCGCAGCGACTATCCCGATGTCGAAAAACTGCTGTGGTGCGACATGCACGTCTCTGCCGCGATCCAGCGCGAATGGTCGACCTCGCTGGGCCAGCGCACGGCGCGCGAGCGCATGGCGCAGCTGTTGTGCGAACTGTACACACGCCAGACATCGTCGCATCTGTGCGAGGGCCAGGCTTGCGCCTTCCACCTGACGCAGACCGAGCTCGCCGAAACCCTGGGCATGACCCCGGTCTATGTGAACCGCACGCTGCAGGATCTGCGACGCGAAGGGCTGATCCAGCTCGAAAACCGGACACTGACGATTCACGACCTTCCCAGCCTTGAACAGCTTGCGCTGTTCGATCCCGGTTACCTGAGGATTTGCGAAAGCGACGGCGGGACGGACTTAAACAAGGAGAGAGCCGATGTCCTCTAGCTGGTCAGGCCCTGTCCAGACGCTCAACCACTTTATTGCTACGCTGCCGCTGCTCGTCTGGCGCGCAGAGCGCAGCGGCGCGTGGGTGTGGGCCAGCCCGCGATGGCAGGCGTTCACCGGCCAGAGCGAGGCGGACTATGTCGGCGATGGCTGGCTGGACGCGATTCACCCCGACGACCGCGAGGCAGCGCAGACTGCCTGGCATCTGGCACCCGATCGGCAGAGCTTCGAGGTCGAGTTTCGCGTCCACAACATCGCACAGGACCGCTATTACTGGCACAAGACACGCGCCGGACCGGTGTTCGGCGAAGATGGCACCCTGCTCGAATGGCTGGGCACCTCGACCGATATCGACGACCTCAAGAGATTGCGCGACCAGGAGCGGTCGCTGCTGGGGGAGTTGCAGCACCGCGTGCGCAACATGCTGGGTGTGGTGCGCGCGCTGTCGCGGCGAACGGCGGATCACTCCGCCACGATCGACGAGTTCGTGCTCAAGTTCGACGGACGGCTCAACAGCTTTGCCCGCACCCAATCGCTGTCGACCCGCTCGCCAGCCGGGCAGGTCAACCTTGCCGATCTGGTGTTCGATGAGCTGATGCTGCACCATCTGCAGGACGAGCAGCAGGTCAGCGCCGAGGGACCGGACATCCCCCTGGGGGTCAAGACCGCCAACCTGCTGGGGCTGGCGATCCACGAGCTGGCAAGCCATGCCGTGACGTTCTCGCCCGATTCGCAGACCTTGCCCCGCGTCATCGTACGCTGGGGGATCGATGACAGCGCCGCAAAGCCGATGCTGGCGCTGACCTGGCGGGAGGACGGGCGGACGCTGGACGATCCCGACCAGGCGCTGGCCGCGCTGGCGCGCGATCTGCTCGAACGCGCCCCGCAGTACGAGCTCGATGCCGAAACCCGGCTGGAATCGCGGCCATCCGGGCTGGAGTTCCAGGTGCGGGTGCCGCTGGCGCGCGCGCAGGACCGGGACAGTTGACGCGACCGAACCTGAAGACGGGCCCGGAAGCGCCGCCGCCGAGAATTCTCGCGCCATACCAACCCATGTGATGATGGCGGCGTCCGGGTCGCTCTAGGCGTGGTGCCGACACGGTGCCTGAACCCACCCCCCGACAAGCCTTGACGGCACCGTGTCACTATCGGGGGCATCCTGGAACGAACCGACAAGGACTTTGCAAGCCATGAACCTTGCCAACTGGGCCCGTTATGGACTGGCCGCCACGCTGGCCACCGCCGCAGGCAGTGTCCTCTTCTACAACCGCCAGGCCGATTCCAGGCAGCGCGATGCCGCGCCGGCTCGCTCGGCGCGCCGCGCGCGGCATATCGATGGCTATCGTGTCACCGGCGCGGTCGTCTCGATCCGCGCCACCGCAGAGCAGATCATCGATTGCTGGCAGACCAATGCCGACCTTTGGTCGAAGCTGGAATACCTGCCCTTTCCCGAAGGCAACCAGCCCGATCTGCTGCTGCCGCCTGCCGAATTGCGCGACATGGCATCGCTTCCGATGCTGATCCGCATCGGGACGACGCGCCCGGGCGAGCTGATCGCCTGGCGGTCCGAAGGCGAAGGCTTTGCCGACATGCATGGCCGGCTGAAGCTGACCGACAATGGCACCAAGGGCATGGCTGTCGAGGTCACGATGGCGGTGCGCCCGCCGGACTTTGGCTCGGCGCTCAAGACCGAGGCGATGATGGCCGAGGCGCTGGAGCTGGGCCTGTTGCGGGACCTCAGGCGCCTGAAGATGCTGATCGAGGCGGGCGAGATCGCCACCGCGAAGATGCGCCCCGACGCCGCCTGACACCGGGCCGGCCCCACCACTGAAATTTTGAGGAACTCCCCATGCGAGCAGCCACCTTTCAGGGCAAGGGCGACATCGATGTGCGCCACATGCCCGACCCCAAGATCGTCAATCCGCGCGATGCGATCATCGAAGTCACCTCGACCGCGATCTGCGGATCCGACCTGCATCTGTACGATGGGGTGATCCCCGGCGTGGAGAAGGACGACATATTGGGCCATGAATTCATGGGCCGCGTCGTCGATGTCGGCCGGGAGAGCACGCTCACCATCGGCCAGCGCGTCGTCGTTCCCTTCACCATCTTCTGCGGCCATTGCTTCCAGTGTTCCGAGCAGCGCTACAGTGCCTGCGACAACAGCTGCCCGGTCGAAGATCAGGAGGTGGCGGAAAAGGCCTTTGGCTATCCGCTGGCCGGCATGTTCGGCTATTCGCATCTCACCGGCGGCTATGCCGGCGGGCAGGCCGAATATGTCCGCATCCCCTGTTCCGACGTGCTGCCGCTGGTCGTGCCCGAGGATATTCCCGACGAACGGCTGCTGTTCCTCTCCGACATCCTGCCCACCGGCTGGATGGCGGCACTCAACGCGGAGATTGCGCCGGGCGATACCATTGCCGTCTGGGGCTGCGGCCCGGTCGGACTGTTCACCATCCTCAGCGCCTTCCAGCAGGGCGCCGGGCGGGTGATCGCAATCGATGGCGTGCCGGGTCGGCTCGCCATGGCAGAAACCCTCGGGGCAGAGCCGGTCAACTTCCATGAGACCGACATCCTCGATGCGCTCAAGCAGATGACCGGCGGGGTCGGCCCCGATGCGGTGATCGACGCGGTCGGCATGGAAGCGCACGGCTTTTCGGTCGACAATATCGCCGACAAGATCAAGCAGACGGTCGGGATGGGACAGGACCGCGCGCATGTGCTGCGCCAGGCGATCATGGCCTGCCGCAAGGGCGGACGCGTTTCGGTCCCCGGCGTCTATGGCGGCAAGGCGGACCTGTTTCCGCTGGGCGCGATGATGCAGAAAGGCCTGCAGCTGCGCACCGGACAGACGCATGTGCGCCGCTATACCGGCGAGCTGCTCGAGATGATCGAGCGCGACGTCATCGACCCCAGCTTCCTGATCAGCCACCGCCTGCCGCTCGACGATGCGGCCAGGGGTTATCGCAATTTCCGCGACCATCAGGACGAATGGATCAAGGTCGTTCTGCAGCCCTGATCTGGCCCCTTCCCACCCCCTTCGGAGACCCAATATGGACTATATTTTCGGCGTCATCATCCTGATCCTCGACATTATCGCGATTCTTAGCGTCTGGTCGAGCGGCGCCAGCATGGTGTCCAAGCTGCTGTGGACCTTGCTGATCCTGATCCTGCCGGTGATCGGCCTGATCGCCTGGTATTTCCTCGGCCCCAAGCGCGGGCGGATCTAAACCGCAATCGCGTCCCCGCGGCCTGGCGGCCTCTCGACAAAGGCCGCCAGCGCTCGCCATGCCTGCGCCTTGTCGGCAAAGGAAAGCGTGTACGCCGGGCTGCTGGACGGCAGCGCCACGATGGGCAGATCGCGGCCGCCCAGCAGACGCTGCGCGGTCGCCGCCGATAGCGCACCATTGCAGGCGATCGCGCGCAGATCGGGCAGCCTGTCCACCAGGTTGGCGAGCGGGTTGGCAACCGCCGCGCGGATATCCGCATCCAGGCTCGATTCCCGCCGCGCCGACGCAATGACATCCCACAGCCCGATCCCGCAGCCACGCAGCTGTGCCAGCCGTTCGGGGTAATCCAGCGCCTGCAGCGATTCGCCGGTCGCCGCTTCCATCAACCTCCAGAACTGGTTGCGCGGATGCGCGTAATAGCGTTGCGCCGCCAGCGAGGCCCGGCCGGGCAGGCTGCCCAGCACCAGCAATGTGCAGCGCTGTGGCAGCACCGGGGGAAGACCGGTGACCGCCTCGGGAATCGGTGATGTCATGGACGAACCCTATCCACCCATGCGCCCGCACCCAAGGCAGCAGCCCACACCGGTGCGTGGGACCGGGTCAGGCAAGTGATTCGCATGGCGTAAAAGGCTGGGAATGGATGCCCCCCAAGGATTCGAACCTTGATTAACGGAGTCAGAGTCCGTGGTCTTACCATTAGACGAAGGGGCAATAGAGGCGTGGCAAATAGGCGTGTCGGCAAAACCGGTCAAGACCCAAAAAGCGCCTATCGGGCGGCGCGCTTGCGCGTTCATCGCAAATTGGCTAACCTTGGTCCCAAGTACCGGCGATGTGCGGGCGTTTTGGCTGCGCGGGACCACCGGATGAGAAAAAGAGCAACTTGGCATGGTGGAGCGACCCACACCGTTGCCGCAGCCCGGTCCGCAGGTGACCCCGCCCCAGGATGGCGGATCCGTCTCCGGCAATCAGGCAAAACCCGCCGTGAACGGCCGGAATGCGGCGAGACAGCGAGGCAGACGGCAGGCAGGCGCCGCCGCTGGTCCTTCCGGATCCAAATCCGGCAACACCCCTTCCAGCGCGCAGCCCGCCAGCGGCCCGCGTGCGCGCAGCGCCGACAAGAACGACCGGGGCGGCTGGAATGCCCGCCGCGCCTATGCCGCGATCGACCTTGGCACCAACAACTGCCGCCTGCTGATCGCCAAGCCCGCGGCTGACGGCTTTGTCGTCGTCGATGCCTTTTCGCGCGTGGTCCGGCTCGGCGAGGGCCTGGGCCAGAGCGGACGGCTGAGCGATGCCGCGATGGACCGCGCAGTCGCTGCGCTTTCGATCTGCGCCGACAAGCTGCGCCGCCGCCATGTCGCGCTGGCGCGTTCGGTCGCGACCGAGGCGTGCCGCAAGGCGACCAATGGCCCCGATTTCATCGAGCGGGTGCGGCGCGAAACCGGCATCGTGCTCGACATCATCACCGCCGAAGAAGAAGCACGGCTGGCAGTCTTGGGCTGCCATATCCTGCTCGAGCCCGGCGACGGCCCGGCGCTGATCTTCGACATCGGCGGCGGATCCACCGAACTGGTGCTGGTCGACAGCTCCGGCCCGGTGCCCGATATTCTCGACTGGAAAAGCGTGCCCTGGGGCGTGGTCACCCTGACCGAGACCGAGCGGTTCGATCCCGACGATTCGGTCGAGCGCGCCGCCGCCTATGCGCGGATGCGCACCCGGGTGATGGACGGCTTTGCCGATTTTGCCGCGCGCCTGCCCGATCTGCCCAATGCCGAACGCCGGCTGCTGGGCACCAGCGGCACGGTGACGACGCTCGCCAGCCTGCATCTCGACCTGCCCTGCTACAACCGCGATGCGATCGACGGGCTGATCGTGCCCTCCGAATCGATGCGCGCGATCAGCACACGGCTGGCTGAAATGAGCCTGCAGCAGCGCCGCGACCTGCCGTGCATCGGCAAGGAACGCGCCGATCTGGTGGTCGCGGGCTGTGCGATTCTCGAATCGATTCTCGACATCTGGCCCGCGGTGCGGCTGGGCGTGGCCGATCGTGGCATCCGCGAGGGCATCTTGCGCGCGCTGATGGGCCGCGATGCCCCGCACCCCGTCCCCGGCGTCACCAGCACCAGACAGGAGCACCGCGCATGAGCGGCGACGATAAAGGCAGCGGCGGCGGAAAGGACGGCGGGGGCAAGATCCCGGGCGACAGCCGTCGCAAGGCCAGCGGCCGCTATGGCGATGGCCTCAAGCAGCGGGTGAAGACCGCGCGTGGCCGCACGGCCTCGTCCAACCGCTGGCTCGAACGCCAGCTCAACGACCCCTATGTCCGCAAGGCCAAGGCGGAAGGTTATCGCAGCCGCGCGGTCTACAAGCTGGTCGAGCTCGACGAGAAGTTCGCGCTGGTGCGCAAGGCCCGCCACGTGATCGATCTGGGCATCGCGCCAGGCGGCTGGGCGCAGCTCGTCCGCCGCATCAACCCCAAGGCGGCAGTGGTGGGCATCGATCTGCTGCCGGTCGACCCGATCGAGGGGGTGACCATCTTCCAGATGGATTTCATGGCGGATGATGCGCCCGATCGGCTGATCGAAGCCTTGGGGGCGCAGCCCGACCTCGTCCTGTCCGACATGGCCGCCAACACCGTGGGCCACAAGCAGACCGATCATCTGCGCACCATGGGGCTGGTCGAGGCGGCAGCGCATTTTGCCGTCGAGCATCTGGCCGAGGGCGGAGCCTTCGTTGCCAAGGTGCTGGCAGGCGGCACGGACAACGACCTGCTCGCGCTGCTCAAGCAGCATTTCAAGACGATCAAGCACGCCAAGCCGCCTGCCAGCCGCAAGGGCAGCAACGAATGGTATGTCGTCGCGCAGGGCCGCAAGCGGCGCACGGCAGACACAGGCTCCGAAGAGGAATAACGCCAGCGGGGGCGGGGCAGCACCGTCCGCGGAAGATCGCGCCTGCCCGGCTTGACGCACGTCGGTGTTGCCGCTCTTTTCATCTCCCTGTTGCTGGGAGGGCGTGCCGTGATCAATCGCAACCTGATCGTGCTGGCTTCGATCGTGTTCATCGACATGGCCGGCATCGGGCTGATCGTCCCGGTGATGCCATCGCTGATCCAGACGCTGACCGGCGAGGGCATCGATCGCGCCGCGACCTGGGGTGGCTGGCTGCTGTTCACCTATGCCGCGATGCAGTTCCTCTTCGCCCCCGTCATCGGAGGGCTGAGCGACCGGTTCGGCAGGCGGCCGGTGCTGCTGGGGACACTCGCGCTGCTGGGCGTCGATTACGCGCTGATGGCCGCCGCGCCGAACATTACCTGGCTGTTTTTAGGGCGTCTGGTGTCGGGGATCATGGGGGCCAGCTATGCCGCCGCCAACAGCTGCATCGCCGACAGCATTCCACCTGACCGCCGCGGCGCGGCCTTCGGCATGCTGGGCGGAGCCGGTGCAGCGGGCTTCGTGCTGGGACCGGCGATCGGCGGGCTGATCGGCCAGTTCGGTGACCGGCTGCCGTTCGTCGCCGCAGCCGTGCTGTGCATGCTGGGGGTCCTGTTCGGCCTCGCCAATCTGCACGAGACGCTCGATCCGGCGCGGCGGCGGCGCTTCGATCCGTTCCGCTCCAACCCGTTCGGCACCCTGGCGCGGATGGCGCGGATCCCGCTGGTCATCGGCTGCCTGGCCGCGATCTTCCTGATGCAGCTCGCCAGCCAGTCGCAGCTGTCGGTCTGGGCCTATTACGGCACGGCGAAGTTCGGCTGGACCCCCGCGATCACCGGGATGACGGTGGCCTTGTTCGGCAGCCTGCTGGTGCTGACCCAGGGCGTGCTGTCGGGCCGGATGATCGCGCGCTTCGGCCCGGTGCGCACCGCCACGGTGAGCCTGGCCTTCGCGGTGCCCTCGTTCCTGATCCTCGCCTTTGCACCCAGCACGCCGGTGGTGATTCTGGGCATGATCATCGGGTGCGTTCCGGGCATGTGCTTTCCCGCGATGCAGCAGCTGATGAGCCCGCGCATTTCCGAAGACGCGCAGGGCGAACTGCAGGGCGCGATCGCCAGCGTCATCAGCCTGACCGCGATCATCGGCCCGCCGGTGATGACCGGGGTGTTCGCCGCCTATGCCGACGATTCCGGGCTGCTGTTTCCCGGAGCGCCCTTCATCCTGGCCGCCGCTCTGATGGCAGGCGCGGTCGCCGTGCTGACGATCACGCTCGCGCGTCACGGTCAGGCCCAGGCAAGCGCTTAGCGCAGACAGCAAAAGGCCCCGCTCGCGGCTGCGAACGGGGCCCTTTGTGCTTATACTGCCTGCTGGATCAGAAACGTCCGCGCAGGGTCAGACCGTACGTCCGCGGTTCGGCCAGGAACGCCGAGAAGATCTGGCGACCACCGGGGAACTGCGGATCGACAAACGGCGCACTGGTCGTGCCGGCCTGGAACGGCGTGTTGAACGCAACCTGCGTGTAGTTCACGTCGAACAGGTTCTGCGCCCAGAGCTCGACCGCCCACTTCTGGTCGGGACCGCGGATGCCGACGCGGGCGTTGACCAGCACGAAGCTGGGCTGTTCCTTCTGGCCGAACAGGTCAGAGCCGGTGTTGTAGCCTTCGGTCATGCGGGTATCGACATAGACCAGGCCAGACAGGCCGCTGTCGCCGATATCGGGGGTCCAGGCCATCGAACCGGTGAAGGTGAGTTCCGGTGCGTTCGACAGATTGTCGCCCGGCAGCTTGCGCAGAGCGGGATCGAGCGGTGCACCGTTCTTGTTGCCGACCAGATTGTCGCGATATTCGGTCTTGGCATAGGTGAGACCCGCATTGACGGTGAAGTCGCGCGCCGGACGCACCGATGCTTCCAGTTCGACACCCTGGGCCCGGACACCGTAGCTGACGTCGCCAGCAGCGCAGCGACCGGTCGTGGCGCTGAGATCCCGGTCACCGCCAGCCAGATCGGCGGTGCAGCCATTGACCGTCTGCACCAGGAACACGGTTCCGTTGAAGGTGTTCAGCTGGAAGTTCTCGAACTCCTGACGGAACAACGCGACGTTGATGGTCAGAGGTCCGCTCGAATATTTCGCGCCCAGTTCATAGGCATCGACGAATTCGGGATCGAACTGCAGGCCCTGGACCAGCGCCTGGGCACCGCCGACCGAAGCAAAGGTCGGGATCGGGCTCTTGAGCGCGGAGCGATCCAGGTTGAAGCCGCCTGCCTTGTAGCCGCGCGAGAAGCTGCCATAGAACAGCAGGTCGTCGATGGGCTTCCACGAGAGGACAGCGGTGCCGGTAAATTCGCTTTCCTTGCGGCGATCGTTGATCGAGACACCGTTCAGTTCAGCCGTCGAGTTGCCCTGGCAGGACAGGCCGATGATGCCACCCGCCGTGGCAGCCAGCGCCGGATTGGTCAACAGGCTGCTCAATGCAGCCTGATTCTGCACGCAGGCAGTGTTGTCATTGCTGAAGGTAGCGGTGAAACGCTTGCGCTCGTTGGTATAACGCAAACCCAGCGTCAGATCGAGCTTGTCGGTAAAGTGGATGATGTTGTGCGTGAAGAACGCATAGTTGCGGCTGTTCTGGAAATAGCGGTCGCTGAGCGATCCTCTGTCGTTGATGCTGTCCAGCCGGTCGATCCCGGCATAGATAAGCGGTGAAGCAGCACCGAACAACGCCGGGCGGGCCGCAAGGCATCCTGCCGAACCTGGGGAGTACAGCGCGCCCAACGCGCCCGAAACCAGGCGGCAACTGGCAAATCGGCCATATTGCGAACCAAAGCGCAGGTTGTCGCGCACGGTCAGGTCTTCATCTGCATAATAGGCGCCAACCAGCCAGTCGAGTGCACCGTCGAATGCTTCGCCCTGCAGGCGCAGTTCCTGGCTGAAAGTCTTGAACTGACGGAATTGGGCATCCTCGTCATCGGCGCGGTACAAGATGTCCACAGCACTGTAATCGGTGTCCGATGCCTGGCTGTTCTTGTACTCGCGATAGCCGGTAATCGACGTCAGGCTGGCTCCGCCCATATCCCAGTTCACTTCGAGCGACACACCGCCGTCGGTCGTGCTGCCATCATAGGTCCGGCCACGCGTGACGAAGGTCTGACGATTGAACGGATTGTTGAACGAAGACAGTGGCTGTCCCATGTCGCGCAACACATTGATGATATTATTGCCGTTTGCCTGCAATGGAGTGAGAGGCGTCGACGGCTCGTTGAGATCACCGATCAGCGGGTTGAAGTCACGGCCGAGATAGACCGCGCCGCAGCAGCGCTCGTCACGATTGGTGTAGTCGGCGATGAAGCGGAACGAGACGGTGTCGACCGGCTCCCAGAGCAGCTGACCCTTGACGAAATACCGGTCACGGTTGCCGAGATCGACATTGTTGGTGACGTCCCGCAGGAAGCCGTCGCGCTTTTCGTATACGCCGTCCATACGCGCCGCGAGCGTTTCGCTGATCGGCCCGGTGATGCCGCCGGCAACGCGGATGTTGTCGTAATTGCCATAGGTGGCTTCGCCGAAGCCGCCGAACTCGAATTCAGGCTTTTTCGAATAGACCGAGATCAGACCTGCCGAAGCGTTGCGGCCGAACAGCGTGCCCTGGGGTCCGCGCAGAACCTCGACCCGGTCGATTTCACCCAGTTCGTTGAGGCCGATACCCGAGCGCGAGCGGTAGACGCCGTCGATGAACACCGCGACCGAGCTTTCGAGGCCGGGGTTGTCGCCCACCGTACCGATACCGCGGATACGCGCCGAACCATTGGCTTCGTTGCCGGTCGACGACACGAGCAGCGAGGGGACCACCTGGTTGAGCTGGCGGATGTCATTGGCGCCGGTGTTTTCCAGCGTCTCGGCGTTGACCGCGGATACCGCGACCGGAACATCGGAGAGCAATTGCTCGCGGCCCTGCGCGACGACGACGATCGTGTTGCTGTCATTGGTCTGGTCATCTGCCGCTTCCTGCGCCAGCGCCGGGCTGGTCATGGCCACGAGGCCTGCAGAAAGCATGAAGGACAAACGGCTGGTCTTGCCGAAGCGCTTGGGCATATCTCTCTCCTGATGTTGGTCTTGTATGACGGTCATTTTGCCGTCTTGACGTGAACGTTAGACCAAACTTGCCAGGTTTCCAGCGTTTGCGCGGGGTCCCCACAAAAATGCAGGGGATTGTCGCAAAAACGCAACACCGGTTATCTAGTCGATGTCAGGCCCGCAATTCTGGGGTTTTTTGCAAGTCGAAGGCAAGCGCCTTGCTTTCCGTAGCGACAATCGCCTGCGGCGCAGGCCCCATCACCCCCAGAATGGCCGAATCATCGGCATCCAGCCCGCCGGTGAGCGATCCGAAGGCCGGCAGGATCAGCCGACCCTGGCAGCGCACGAAACAGGGTCGCGAGACGCTGCGCCCGCGCAAACGCACCCTGAGGCGCGGGTGGAAATGCCCGGAAAGCTCAGGAACGCTGGCGTGCGATTCGGCCCGGTGACGCAGCGCCACCCCACCCAGCACGGCCTCTTCTGCCACCCGCCCGCCAAAGCCCCGCTCGAGCGCGCTGTCATGGTTGCCGGTGATCCAGTGCACCGCGACGCGGCGCGACAGCGCTTCGAGCCGCTCGGCGAGGGCCGGGTCGAGGCGAGAAGCACCGTCGCTGTCGTGGAAATTGTCGCCGAGGCACCACAGGCTGGTGGCGCCGGACGCATCCAGCGCGCGCTCCAGCCGGTCGAGCGTGGCGGCGCTGTCATAGGGCGGCAGCATCTGGCCGCGGCGCGCGTACCAGCTCGCCTTTTCGAAATGCAGGTCGGCAACGAACAGCGCTCCTTCGCCCGGCCAGTAAAGCGCCGCGCGATCGACGATGACGAAATCCTGCCCGGCGAACGAAAGGGGAACCATGGACCCGCCATGCCGCAGTCCGGCGAGCGGCGCAAGCCTGAGCATTGGCATCGGGCGGCGGTGTGGATTATGGGCGGGGCATGACCCAATCTCCCGACTATCCAATCACCGTGGCGGCGCTCTATCATTTTGCACGGATCGAAGACCCTGCCGCCGTCCGCGCGCCGATCGAGGCGCTGTGTGCGCAACACGGCCTGTGCGGCACGCTGCTGCTCGCGCACGAGGGCATCAACGGCACCATTGCCGGATCCGCCGTCGGCGTTGCCGCCGCGACCGACCACATCCGCAGCTTGCCCGGCTTTGCTGACATAGAGGTCAAGTATTCCGGCGCGCACGCCGCGCCCTTCCGCCGGATGAAGGTGCGGCTGAAGCGCGAGATCGTGACGATGGGCGTGCCGGACATCGATCCCGTCCACGGCCAGGGCGCCTATGTCGCACCGGCAGACTGGAACGCGCTGATCCGCGATCCGGACACGGTGGTGATCGATACGCGCAACCATTTCGAGGTCGAGCAGGGCAGCTTTGCCGGCGCGGTCGATCCCGGCACCGAACGGTTCAGCGAATTTCCTGCCTGGTTCGATGCCGAAGCCGAAGCGCTGCGCGCCTCGGGCAAGAAGATCGCAATGTTCTGCACCGGCGGAATCCGCTGCGAAAAGGCGACCGCCTATGTTCGCGCCCAGGGCTTCGACAAGGTCTACCACCTCAAGGGCGGCATCCTCAAATATCTCGAGGACGTGCCGCAGGAGGATTCGCTGTTTTCCGGCGGCTGCTTCGTGTTCGACGAACGTGTCGCTCTGGGTCAGGGCCTGGCTGTGCTGGGCGATCCGGTGGCGCCCGAAATGGTCGACCGCCAGCGCAAGCCCCGCAAGCGGGGCCTAGCGGGTCGCGCTGGTCCGGAAGGTGCTGCGGACGAGGCGACCGATCAGGCCTGACAGGCTGCGATAGTTCGCCAGCGCATAGGTCGAACTGCCGGTCAGTTCGCGCGCCAGTCGCCGATGCGCCTCGGGCAGCGCGTGATAGGGCACGCCGGGCAGCAGATGGTGCAGCGCGTGATAGCGCAGACCCACCGGCGCCCACAGTTCGGGCAGCAACCCGGGCGGCGGCACGTTGACGCTGTCGAGATACTGCGCGGTGACGCTCATCACCTCTTCTTCATTCTCCCACAGATGCGCGACCAGCGTGCGCACCTGGTTGAGCACCATCGTGCCCGATGCGACAGCAAGGCCGATCAGGAAGGCACGCAGCGGAATGGTCCCGGCGGCGACCAGGGCGATGAGGCTCATCGCCCAGGCGCTCGCCAGCACTTCGAGCGCCAGCCAGTGGCGGCGCGCCGCGCCTTCGGGCATCACGCGGCGGAAGGCAGGGTTGATCACCAGCCCCGAATAGCGCTCGACCACGATCCGGCGCAGCGGCGGGATCAGCGCCGACAGCGGCGAGAGCACGCCGTAGCGGATGATCAGACCGACAGGGCCGAGCGCGGCCACCGCAACGAACAGCGGCACGGTCCACGGCTTCATCAGCGCGAGCGGCAGATATTCGGGGTCCTTGGCGGTGCCATAGCGGATCCGCTGATGGTGCAGGTTGTGCACCCCTTCGTACATGAAGCTGGGGATCAGCAGCGGAATACCGACCAGAGCGTTCCACCCGGCATTGAACCCGGGGACGGCATCGGGCCGCAGGTGCGTGAGTTCGTGGATGAAGCTACCCGCACGGTATAGTGCCAGCACCGCGACCAGCCCGCACAGCACGGCCAGAGCCACGCCATCGGCGAGGATGGCCCCTGCCAGCGCGCCATAGCCGATCGCGACCGAAGCCAGCATGTCGGCCCAGTAGATGCCCGGCCGTGCCGCGTTGAGATCGCGCGTCAGCGAGGCTGCGGCGCGGATCATCGCCATGTCATCGGGAACCTGGCCGACGACGCGCGCATGGGCGGTGCCCTGCGCAGCAGTGCCGTCGGGTTCGGCGAGGGGGAAAGTGCTAGCCATAAAAATCCTATACTGGTGTCACGCTTAAGCCAGAGCAACGTGGCAGCAACATGGCAACATCTGGCCCGCAATTCCTTGACACAGATCATGTCGCAGCGACAAAAGGCGCGCCGTTCAACAGCGGGCTGACAGGCGAAGGAAACAGTTTTGGCGGACCAGCAACAGATAAGCGTCACGCCCGTCCACGACAAGGCAGGGCTCAAGGCGTTCATCGAAATTGCTTATGAGCTGAATGCGCACGACCCGAATTGGGTCGCGCCGCTGCGCGCCGAAGTGCGGGAGATGTTCAACCCCGCCAAGAACCCCTTCTACGGCCACGCCACCGTCCAGCCGATGATCGCCAGGCGCGGCGGCAAGGTGGTCGGGCGGATTTCGGCGCATATCGATCACCTCGCGCTGACCCAGCCGGCCAGCCAGGGCATGGGCCCAGGCACCGGCAATTTCGGCATGTTCGAAGCAGCGGACGCGCAGGTCGCCCACGCCCTGCTGGCCGCGGCCGAACAGTGGCTGCGCGATCAGGGCATGACCCGCGCGCTGGGTCCGCTCAGCCTGTCGATCTGGGACGAGCCCGGGCTGCTCACGGCCGGTTTCGATTCGCCGCCGATGGTGATGATGGGGCACCACAACCGCGCCTATCGCGGCTGGATCGAGGCGGCGGGCTATACGGTCGCCAAGAAGCTGCTGACCTACGAACTGCCGATCGTCGAGGGCTTTTCCCCGCTGATCCAGCGGATTGTCGCCACCGGCCACCGCAACGAGCGCATCCGCATCCGCAAGGTCGACAAGAGCCGCTTCGACGAGGAATCGGCGATCATCCTGGAGATTCTCAACGAAGCCTGGGGCAAGAACTGGGGCTTCGTGCCGATCACCGATGCGGAGATCGCCTATATCGGCAAGAAGTTGCGCCCGCTGGTGCGCGAAGACCTGATCATGATCGCCGAATATGACGGACGTCCGGTCGCGTTCCTGATGACGCTGCCCGATATCAACGCGGTCATCGCCCCGCTCAAGGGATCGCTGCTGCCGTTCGGCTGGGCCAAGCTGCTGTGGTGGCTGCGCCATACCCGCTCGCCCAGCGTGCGGGTGCCGCTGATGGGCGTGCGTACCGAGCTGCAGAATTCGCGCCTGGCCGCGCAGATGGCGTTCATGATGATCGAGACGGTACGGATCGAGGTCGTGGGCCGCTATGGCGGGGTGCGCGGCGAGCTGGGCTGGGTGCTCGACGACAACCAGGGCATGGTCGCGATCGCCGATGCGATCAACAGCAAGGTGAACCGCGAATATCTGATCTACGAAAAGCCGCTGTGACCCTGAGCGGCATGCGGCCTTCCGTTCAGATCATTGCAACATTCCTGCCGTATCAGCACCCGCCACGGCCCGCCTGACGAATGTTTGACGCCCCTGTTGGCGCCAACTAGACGGGGCACAGACGTTCTGGAGCACTCCTGACATGAAAATTGCGATGATTGGTTCGGGCTATGTCGGCCTGGTATCGGGCGCCTGCTTTGCCGATTTCGGTCATGACGTGGTGTGCGTCGACAAGGATCCGGCCAAGATCGAATCGCTGCTCGCCGGGATCATGCCGATCTACGAGCCCGGGCTGGAATCCCTGGTCGCCAAGAATGTGCGCGCCGGACACCTGTCGTTTTCCACCGATCTGCCGTCGAGCGTGGCTGATGCCGATGCGATCTTCATCGCGGTGGGCACGCCCTCGCGGCGCGGCGATGGCTTTGCGGACCTGAGCTATGTGCGCGACGCCGCGCGCGAGATCGGCGAATCGATTGCCAAGCGCTGCGTCATCGTCACCAAGTCGACCGTGCCGGTGGGCACCGGCGACGAGGTCGAGAAGATCATTCGTCAGACCGCGCCCGATGCCGATTTCGAGGTCGTCTCCAATCCCGAGTTCCTGCGCGAGGGCGCGGCGATCGGCGATTTCAAGCGCCCCGACCGCATCGTCGTCGGCACCGAGGTCGAATGGGCGCGCGGCTATATGCGCGAGATCTACCAGCCTTTGTACCTCAACGAATCGCCGATCCTGTTCACCTCGCGGCGCACGTCCGAGGTGATCAAATACGCCGCAAACGCCTTTCTTGCGACCAAGATCACCTTCATCAACGAGATGGCCGATCTGTGCGAGAAGGTCGACGCCAACATCCAGGACGTCTCGCGCGGCATCGGCCTCGATGGCCGCATCGGGTCGAAATTCCTCCACGCCGGCCCGGGCTATGGCGGCAGCTGCTTCCCCAAGGACACGCTCGCGCTGATGAAGACCGCGCAGGACCATGAAGCGCCGCTGCAGATCGTCGAGGCGGTGGTGCGGGTCAACGACCTGCGCAAGCGCGCGATGGCGCGCAAGGTGATCGCGGCGATGGGCGGCGATGTCGAGGGCAAGCGCATCGCGATGCTGGGCCTGACCTTCAAGCCGAACACCGACGACATGCGCGATGCGCCTGCAATCGTGATCGCGCAGGGGCTGATCGACGCGGGCGCCGAGGTCGTGGCTTATGATCCCGAAGGCATGGAGGCGGCAACGTCGCTGATGCCGGGCGTGACCATGGCATCGGGCACCTATCAAGCGCTCGATGCTGCCGATGGCGCAGTGATCGTCACCGAATGGGACGTGTTCCGCGCGCTCGATCTGCCGCGCGTGCTCAAGACGATGAACGGGAACACGCTGGTCGACCTGCGCAACATCTACAAGCCCGAGCAGATGAAGGCCGCGGGCTTCCATTATGTCAGCGTCGGCCGCTGACCGGCTGAGCAGGGGGCAACAGACAATGGCACGGCGCATCATGGTGATCTTCGGCACCCGTCCCGAAGCGATCAAGCTGTTCCCGGTCATCGCCGCGCTGAACGAGGCTGAAGGGCTCGAGCCGATCGTGCTGGTCACCGGGCAGCACCGCGAAATGCTCGATCAGGTGCTCGAGATTGCAGGGCTGGTCCCCGATCATGATCTGGCGCTGATGCAGCCGGGCCAGAGCCTCGACGAGATCAGCGCGCGGCTGCTGACCGGGATCGGCGGCGTGCTCGACGCGGAAAATCCCGATATGGTGATCGTACAGGGCGATACCGCCACCGCGATGTGCGGCGCGCTCGCCGCCTATTACCGCAAGATTCCGGTGGCGCATGTCGAAGCGGGACTGCGCAGTGGCAATATCTATCATCCCTGGCCCGAAGAGGTGAACCGCAAGATCATCGGCGGTTTTGCCGATCTGCATTTTGCGCCCACCGAAACCGCCGCCAATGCGCTGCGCCGCGAGGCGGTGGCCGACGACAAGATCCTGGTCACTGGCAACACCGTGATCGATGCGCTGCACTGGGTCACCGCGCAGCTCGCGGACGACCCCGCGCGTGCATCGGTGGTTGCGCCGGTCGAGGCGCGCTTTGCCGGCAAAAGGATCATCGGTGTCACCACCCACCGGCGCGAGAATTTCGGCAGCGGCATGGATGACATCGCGCATGCCATCCGCGACCTTGCCGGGCGCGAGGATGTCGCGATCATCTTCCCGGTGCATCTGAACCCGCAGGTGCGCGCCGCGATGCTGCCGATCCTGGGCGGGCTCGATAATGTCGCGCTGCTCGAGCCGCTCGACTATCTCAACTTCACCCGGCTGCTGCAGATTGCCGAGCTGATGCTGACCGACAGCGGCGGGGTGCAGGAAGAGGCGCCGGCGCTCGGCAAGCCGGTGCTGGTGATGCGCGACACCACCGAGCGGCCCGAGGGCGTCGCGGCAGGCACGGCCAGGCTCGTCGGCACCGACCGCGCAACGATCGTCACCGAGGCTACGCGCCTGCTCGATGACGCGTCTGCCTATGCCGCGATGGCGCAGGCGCACAACCCGTTCGGCGACGGCCACAGCGCAGGCCGGATCGCCGATGCCATCGCCCGCTGGTTTGCCACGACCGGATCCGTGCAAGCCGATTGAGTTTCTTTTTCATTGCCGATAGTGCGGATGGCACGGTTCGCGCCCTCAGACGTAATCTCACCACGATCGCCTGTCTTGTTCCGGAAGACTTTTCGCCCATGACCCATCCGATTTGCTCCACCATCTTCTGCGAACAGGACGTGCGCGGCCATGATGGCGGAATGATCGGACGCTGAGCCAGGTCATGTCAGCATTTGCACAACGGTCCGCTGCATGCGGCATGGCGGTCCACCAGGGCACGCCTCCCAACGCCCGGCCGATGATGGCCCGGCAGCGGAGCGATGTATCCGGATGACGCGTCCCACCGCCACCATCAAGCTTGCCACGCGCCAGGTCATCAAGCCCTGGGGTCGCGAGCGGCTGCCTGCGCCATTTTCCAACCCGGGCAGCGACCGGATCGGCGAGATCTGGTTCGAAGCCGAAACCGGGCCCGAGCTTGCGCTGATGGTCAAATACATCTTCACCAGCGAGAAGCTGTCGATCCAGGTGCATCCCGACGATTCGCAGGCCCATACCCGCGGCCGTGCGAGCGGCAAGGAAGAATGCTGGCTGGTGCTCGATGCCGAACCCGGCGCACGGCTGGGGATCGGCACGCTTGGCCCGCTGAACGAGGACGAACTGCGCAGCGCGGCACTTTCGGGCGAGATCGAGGCGCTGATGGACTGGAAACCGGTCCAGCGCGGCGATTTCTACTATATTCCGGCGGGCACGGTGCATGCCATCGGCGCGGGCGTCAGCCTGATCGAGGTGCAGCAGAACGCGGACATCACCTACCGGCTCTATGATTACGGCCGCCCGCGAGAACTGCATCTGGATGAGGGCGTCGCGGTCTCCAGAGCCGCGCCCTATGATGGCAGCCTGCATCGCACGGTGGACTTCGCCGTCGACCAGATGCTGACCGATGGCCCGCATTTCCATCTGGTGCTGACCGGCAGCGGTGCGATCGACCTGCCCGGTCACGGCCCGTTGATGATCGTTCCGATCGACGGAAGGGTCGAGGTGGCAGGCGATGACGGCACGATCACGGCCGAGGCCGGCGAATGCCTGGCGGTGGCGCCCGATACCGTGATTCAGACAAGCCCCGGCGCGCGCCTGCTGGCCGCGCGGGCGTGCAGCGCAGGAACCGCATGACACATATTACCCCTGTCATCCTTTCGGGCGGATCGGGCACCCGGTTGTGGCCGCTGTCGACCGATGCCAGCCCCAAGCAGTTCCTGCCGCTGGCCTCACCCAGGACGATGTTCGCCGATACGCTGGCGCGCACCGCCGATGCGGATCGCTTCGGGCCGGCGCTGATCATCGGTGCAGAACGGCACGCCGCGCTGATGGAGGCGGAACTGGCCCAGCCAGGGTTCGAAGATGCGCGCATCATCCTGGAACCCAGCGCGCGCAACACCGCGCCTGCGATCGCGCTGGCGGCGCTGGCAGCGGGCGGCGGCGATGCCATTATGCTGGTGATGCCGAGCGACCATGTCATCGGCGATCTGCCCGCTTTTCTCGCTGCGGTCGATACCGCATTGCCCGCGGCGGAGGCCGGATGGCTGGTCACCTTCGGCATCACGCCGACGGGCCCTGAAACCGGTTTCGGCTATATCCGCATGGGCGACGACCTGGGCGATGCCGCCGGGGTGCGCAAGGTCGAGCGGTTCATCGAAAAGCCGCCGCGCGACAAGGCCGAAGCGATGCTCGCCGAGGGCAGCCATGCTTGGAACGCGGGCATCTTCCTGATGCGCGCCGACCGTTATCTGGCCGAACTGGCAGCGCATGCGCCCGAGATGGACCGCGCCGCGCGCGCATCGCTCGAGAGCGTCGATCTTTCCGCCCGCTATATCCGCCCGGATGCCGACCAGTTTGCCGCCTGCCCGTCCGATTCGATCGACTATGCGGTGATGGAACGCGCACGGCAGGTGGCGATCGTCCCGGTCGCGTGCGGCTGGTCCGATGTCGGCAGCTGGGATGCGCTGGCCGAGATCGGCACGCGCGATGGCGATGGCAACACGCAGTCGGGCCATATCGTGCTGCTCGACAGCCGCAATACCCATGTCCATGCCGACGGCATCACGGTCACCGCATCGGGCATCGAGGACCTCATCATCGTCGCCAATGGCAGCCATGTGATGATCCTGCCCAAGGGCCGGTCGCAGGATGTGAAAAAGATCGTCGCCGCGCTGCAGGCGGGCGACAAGGCCTAGGCCGAGCCCCAACCCGCGCGGCGCAGCACCGGTTGCATCGCGCGGCTGACCGGGGCGGTCTGGCCCCCCGTCAGGGCTAGCTCCATCCGGCCCGATTGCGCGGATGCCGTCACCACCGCTGCCCGCGCCACCCACCAGCTGCGATGGACCCGGGCACCCTCGGCCTCGCCCAGCAACGCGCAGGCATCGGTCATCCGCATCAGGATGAGATCGCTGCCAAGATCGGTGTGCACCCGCAGATAATGGTCCTCCGCCTCGATCCCCAGCAGGCGACCGGCGCGCAGCCGGTGCGGTAGCTTGTCGGCCAGCAGCGCAGGGATCGCGGGAAGCGCCGGGCCGGGATTCGCTTCGGGCGGGGACGCGATGGCCGCTGGCGCAACCGCTGGCTGCATGATCGGCGGCGGCGCATCCTGGGGCGTGGGCAGACCCTCCGCCTCCGGGGCGGGCCCTGCCGCCGGATCACCCGAACGGGGGTTGGCGAGATAGTTGATCACGGTCATCACCAGCGCAATCAAGAGCACCGCCAGCCAGAACTGCAGCACCACCATCGGCGTGATCATGCCGATGCCGAAGAACATGGCGCTGACCACGATGACGACAAAGCAGTGCGGCACCGACATCAGCAGCGCCACCGCCAGCAACTCCAGCCATCGATGCGCGGACAGCCGCCCCCAATGGCGGACCAGCACGAGCGCGCCCGAGCCGAGCAGCGAACCCGGAACGATCACCGCCGCCCAATAGGCAAGGCGCTGGAGGAACGGCGCGTCCTGGGTTCCCAGCGCACCCAGATAGGCCAGCACCACCGCGGCCACGCTTGCGATCGCCAATCCGCGAAGTGCCTGCGATGACAGCGAAAATGCATTTCGCGAAGCGTGAACGGCTGGAGGCGACAACTCACGCATGGGGCACGGCAACTCGCGTATCTGGGCAAGACAGCGCCGATCTAGCCGGGGCAAAGGGAACGGGTCAATGGCGGCTGGCCCGCCATCACCCAGCAGGAGAGCAGACCCCATGAAAACCCTTGTCGCCATCGCCGCCCTTTCGCTTGCCAGCATCGCCTCGGCACAGGCGCCCACCCCCGCTCCGGCCCCGTCGGCAACCACCGGGACCGCGAGCCTCACCGTGCGCTTCGAGCAGGTCGTCGCCCCCTCTGGCCAGATCCTGATGAGCCTGTTCGACAGCGAAGCTGCGCATGATGCAGGCGGCAAGCCGGTCCGCGTCGGCATGGTCAAGGTCGAAGGCACCAGCGCGATCGTGACCTTCACCGACCTTGCCCCCGGCCGTTATGCGATCAAGACGTTTCACGATGTCGATGGCGACGGCAAGATGAAGACCAACCCGTTCGGCATGCCGCTGGAGCCGTTCGCGTTCTCCAACGGCGCCACGGCACAGGGTGGCCCGGCACTGTGGAAGGCGGCCAGCTTTGATGTGCCCGCCGGTGCCAGCGAAACCCGGATCAGCTTCCAGTGAGCGGCGCCGGCCTGAACCGCCGCGACCTGCTGCTGCGCGGCACGCTTGCCACCGCCGGTGCCCTGGTGCCCGGCTGGGCGAGCGCGGCGCTCGCGGCGACTTCGCCCGCCGCCGCCCCAGGCCTTGCGCCTGCCGCGCTCCCCGACTGGACGCTGGGCGTCGGCGATGTGCTGGGCGATGTCGCGCAGCAGCCGCTGACCCGGCTCCACGGCCGTGCGCCTGATCTGACCGGCACATTGTACCGCAATGGCCCGGCGCGCTTCCGCCGCGGCGCGAGCGCTTCGGGTCACTGGTTCGACGGCGATGGCCTGATCCGCGCCTGGCGCGTGCAAGGCGACAAGGCCAGCCTGGCCGCCCGCTTCGTCGATACGCCCAAGCGCCGGCTCGAGGAAAAGCTCGGGCGGATCGTCCAGCCGGGCTTCGGCACGCCTGCGGGGCCGGGTGCGGTGGTGGCAGGTCCCGATGATACCAACCCTGCCAACACGCATGTCATCGCTACCGGAGGCCGCCTGCTGGCCTTGTGGGAGGCAGGTTCTGCCACCGCGCTCGACCCGCAGACGCTGGCGACGCAAGGCGTGGTCACCTTCCGCGAGGACCTGGCGCAGATGCCGTTCCTGGCGCACCCGCGCATCGAGCCATCGGGCCAGATCTGGAACATCGGATCGGGGGGCAAGAGCGCCTATATCTGGCGGCTGTCGGCCGATGGCCGGTTCGAGGCCGGGCAGGCGATCACGCTTCCGATGGCGAGCTACATGCACGATTTCACCGCGACCGAACGGCATCTGGTGATCCTGTGCCAGCCCTGGGTGTCGGATCAGCTACGGTTGCCGTTCTCGCAGAGCATGAGCTGGCGGCCCGAGCGCGGTTCGCGCGTGCTGGTGATCGACAAGGACGACCTGTCACGTCGCCGCGAATACGAGCTGCCGCCGCTGTTCTTCTTCCACCTCGGCGATGCCTGGGAGGAGGCCGATGGCACCATCCGCTTCGACGGCTGCTTCCACAACGATCCGACGTTCGCGGTGCTGGGCGCGCCGGCCCTCGTCGAGGGGCGGCACGAGCATTCCGAACGGCCGCTGCTGCATCTGGTCAGCCTGCACCCCGATGGCCGGGCCGACATGAAGCCGGCGGGCATCACCGCCGAATTCCTGCGCAGTGCGCCCGAGACCGCAGGGCTGCCGCGGCACCAGACCATCCATGTCGGTGGCTATCGCGCGGACCGGCCGTTCGCGCGCAGCGTCGGCATCTGGGATTGGCGGTCAGGCCGGGAAGACAGCTTCGATTTCGGTGCGCGCCAGCTGGTCGAGGAATTCGTCCCCGCCGGGCGCTATCTGATCGGCACCACGCTCAATCTCGATGCGCGCGCGACCGAGCTGCATGTGTTCGATTCACGCCGCGTGGCCGATGGGCCGATGGTGAGCTGGCGCAGCAGCGTGGCGCTGCCGCTGAGCTTTCACGGCAGCTGGGTCAGCTGAAACAGCAGCGCGCCGATCCGGGCCTGAACGGGTCCGGATCGGCGCGCCTGTGCGTCAGAATTCGCTCCAGTCGTCCTCGTCGGCGGTGGCGCTGAGCGCCAGGTTGCCGACCACCCGCGGCGCTGGCCGCGCCTTGGCGACCGATCGCGAGGCGCGCGAGGGCGCTGCCGAGCGGCTGATGTGCGCCTGTCCCGACCGCAACCGGAAGCGCCCGACCAGGGATGCCAGTTCGTCGGCTTCCGATGCCAGCGTGCGGGCGGCTGCGGTGGTCTGTTCGACCATCGCGGCATTCTGCTGGGTCATCTTGTCCATGTCGTTGACCGAGCTGTTGACGCTGCGCAGGTTGGACGACTGGGTTTCGGCCCCGTCGGCAATCTCGGCGATCAGCGTGCTCACCTCGCCGATCCGGCCCATGATGCGGTCGAACATCTTGCCGGTTTCGGCAACGAGGCCGACGCCTTCCTGCACCTTTTCGGACGAGGCATTGATCAGCGCCTTGATGTCCTTGGCGGCATCGGCGGACCGCTGCGCCAGGCTGCGGACCTCGTTGGCGACCACGGCAAAGCCCTTGCCCGATTCCCCGGCACGCGCGGCCTCGACACCGGCGTTCAGCGCCAGCAGGTTGGTCTGGAAGGCGATGGCATCGATGACATTGATGATCTGGCTGATTTCCTGCGAGCTCTTTTCGATCGCATCCATCGCCTTGACCGCCATGTCGACGACTCGGCCGCCCTCGTTGGCATCCTTGTGAACGGTATCGATCTCGCTGCGCGCGTTCTTGGCGCTGGCAGCCGATTCGCCGACCATGCCGGTGACCTTGTTCATCGCGGTCGATGCACCTTCCAGGCTCGCGGCCTGCGCTTCGGTGCGGTTCGACAGGTCTTCGGAGGCTGCGCGGATTTCCGACGAGCCGTTGTGCACGCTCTGAGCAGAGCTCGACACGCTCGACAGGCTGCTTTCCAGGCCTTCCACGGTGCGGTTGAAGGTCATGCGCAGCGCGTCATATTCCGCCGCAAAGGGTTCGGTGATGGTGTAGGTCATGTCGCCCGAGGCCAGCGCTTCGAGCCCCTTGCCGAGCGCCGAGACGACGTTGGCCTGGTTCTGGTCGGACTGCGCCTTGGCCACGGCCGCATCGCGGAACACGGTGACGGCACGCGCCATGTCGCCCAGCTCGTCGGCGCGGTCGATATTGACATCGACGTCGTTCTTGCCGGCCGCGAGGCTCGCCATGGCGTCGGTCAGGCGGGTGATGGGCAGGGCGATGCTGCGGCTCAGTGCCATGGCGAGCGCGATGGCAATCCCGATCAGCGCGATGCCGCCCACGACCAGCGCGATGACGGCCGAGGTCAGCGCCGAATCCTGCCGCGCCGAGTTGCGCTCGATCGCGGCGAGTTCATGATCGCGAATGTCGCGCAGCGGGAGCACGGCCTTGCTCACGAGAACCGCCTTGCCCGCATCGCGCACGGCCGCGACCGCATCTTCACGGCGACCCTTCTGGGTCCAGCCGATCAGCTTGTCGCCCCAGTTCTTGCGCCAGGCCAGGGTTTCCTTGCGCGATTCCTCGAGCAGCACCTTGTGCTTGGGGTTGGTCAGCAGGGAGTTCAGCTCGCTCGCGGCGGTGTCATACTCGTCACGGCCCTCGTAATAGGACTTCAGGTAGCTGTCGTCACCGGTGACCAGATAGCCGCGGAACTGGCTGTTCTGGCGCAGCAGCGACGTTTCCAGCGTCTGCACCTTGCCGTAGATCAGCTGCGAGTGGTTGTTCTCGTCCGTCGATGACTGGATCATCCACAGATTGACCGCAAACACGATCATCATCAGTGCAGCCGAGCTGCAGATCAGCAAGAAGGACAGGCTGAGCTTCCTTGGAATGTTCAATTTGGTCAGCATGATCAACCCTTTGTGACTTTGACTTGTTGAGTGCTACCCGCGAGCGCGGAAGAGAGGGGGCGAAGCGAACGCATGGAGGCACGCCCCCGGGTGTTGGTGCGGGTGCACCGTCTGCCCGCAAGGCGAACCAAAGTTCGGCGACCACGCGCCGGCCGGCCTTGCAGGCAGATGCGCATCAGAAGAAGAACCGTGCCGATGCAGAGACCGTGCGGCCATACATCGTGCGCGCCATGACCACGCCCGAAGCCGGGATCGCGCCTTCCGACACGCTGGTGATGGCGCGTTCGTTCAGCAGGTTGCTGGCATTGACGCTCAGCTCGACCCGTTCCATCGGACGGAACTGTGCAAACGCCCCGACCGTGGTGAAGGCCGGCAGACGCAGCTGGTTGACGTCCTGGGCAAAGCTGCCGGTGGTGCCGATGACATTGGCGCCGATCGAGAACATGTCGCTGTCATACTGCGGGCGCAGGCCCCACAGCAGCTTGGGCTGGCCGCGCGGAATGTTGCCGACCAGGGCCGGGTTTTCCGCTGCGTCGATTTCCGCTTCGGTATAGGTGGCATGCGCGGTCAGGCTGAACGGGCCGCGGCGGATGCCGCCTTCGAACTCAAGACCATAAGCCTTGTACGAACGGGTGACCGCAGCCAGCTGGGCCAGGCCCGTTGCAGGGTTGGTCGTGATCTGCGCGTTGGTCTCGTCGGTCAGCGCGTAGAAGCCGGTCAGGTTCAGCACGATACCGTCCTTGCGGTACTTCAGCCCGACTTCAGCCTGGCGCAGGGTGTCGTGACCCGCCACGCTGTTGACCAGGGCACCGGTGACGGTGCTGACTGCAGGCGTGAACAGGATCTTGTCCGCCCCGGCCCGTCCGCCGCGGCTGTACCGGGCAAAGACCGCGAACGGTTCAGACACGCGATAGTTGGCGCTCAGCGAGTAGGACACGTAATCGTGGTTGTAGTTGACCGGGAAGGTCACGCCGACAGGCACGAAGGTGACCCGGCTTTCGGGGATCGAGATCGAACCGTTGCCATTGATGTCGAACGGCTTGGTCCCGCTGTCGTTGATGATGCTACCACGCACCCGGACGTTGTCCCAGCGCACCGATCCGCCGATCGCGAACTTGCCCTTGGCAAAGTTGAACGAGCCGAACGGCGCGGTTACCTGATAGTTGAGATCGGTGTTCTTGGTGTTGCCGTTGCCCGTCGGGGTTCCGTACACCAGGACGCCGCCCTGCGTGACCGGAATGCCGGTCGCGGTGGTCAGGTTGAGCGGCACCGACTGGCCGCCGCCGACGGCATCGTGGAAGAAGGTGGTGAAGCCGATTTCCGACACATATTCCTGGCTGGACCGGTACAGGCCTGCCGTCGTGGTGAGATCACCGCCGCCGACATTCCACACCCGGCTGAGGCGCAGGTCGTTGGTCATGTTGCTGACATCGGGGACGTCGGAGTCCGCGATGAACGACAAGGTGAGCAGGCCGTTGCCACTCGGATCGAAGGCCTGGCCGGCGCGCGCGCCCGCAGCATAGGTCAGCCGGGCACCCGGACCGCCGAAGCGGGTCGCAAAGGCCGCTGCGGGGGCGGCTGCCGACGGGAACAGGATGACGCTGCGCAACGACTGGTCGGCATAGCGGAAACGGTTGGTGATCGACCATTCGCCCAGGCTGAACTGCGCGTCAAAGCCCAGCGACTTGGACTTGGCGTGCGTGCCCTGGCTCAGGCTGCCCTGTGTGGGCGTGCCCGACGCGCCCAGCCACAGCGACCGGGGCAGATTGGGCGACAGCAGCGACGATTGCTGGCTGTCGATGCCGCGCGGATCGGTGAAATCGGGATTGGCGTTGGTTCCGGACACCAGCAGCGGGGTGTTGATGAAGCTGGGTGCGCGGTCATCGAGCACCTTGGCATAGACGCGGATATAGCCCGTGTTGAACTGCTTGGTGACGTTGAGCTTCACCTGGCCGCCCCGCATCGAGTTCATGCCGGTTTCGCGCGGACCTTCGCCTTCGCGATAGAAGCCGCCGACATGGAAGCGCCAGCCGTCGCCCAGCTTGGTGCCGTAGTCGAAATCGGTGCGATAGCTTTCGAAATCGACGCCGATGGTGGCCATCACCGATCCGCCTTCGACCTCACCGGTCTTGGAAATCAGGTTGATCACGCCACCCGGCGCGTTTGAGGCAAAGGTGGAAGCCGAGCCGCCACGGATCGATTCGACCTGCGCGACATTGAGGTCGGCGCGCACGAAGATATCGGGAGTCAGCGTCAGCAGATCGCCGAATTCCAGAACGGGAAGACCGTCTTCCTGGATCTGGATGTACTTGCTGCCGTCATTGACCAAAGGCAGGCCGCGCACGGTGTAGCTGTTGCCGGCCTCGCCCGTGCCGGCGTTGACACGGATGCCCGGAATGTTGCGGAAAAGCTCGGCCAGCGACCGCGGAGCGATGCTGATGATGTCGTTTTCCTTGATCGCGCTGGTCGAGGTTGCGCTGTTCAGACGGTCGCGACCGCGGGCCACGCCCGTGGTCACCATATCGCCTTCATCGACGGTCCGGCTCGCTTCCCATGCGGTCTGCGGCTTGGTGTCCTGCGCTGCAGCGGGTGCTGCGATGGCGCACACGGCAATAGCCGTCGCGGAGGTATAAATAGACACGCGATTCTTCAAGAAATTCATGGATTGCCCCTGGTATAAAACTTACCTGTTCGGCCTATTTGATTCCGATTAAAGCGTGGTTAACGGCTGTTCAGCTGCGCCTTAACTGTCCGCGGCAACGACGTTTTGGCAGCAAATCCAATGGCCTGGCATCACCATGTTGGACCGGGCGCCTGGCAGCGTTTTTCAAGCAAAACCGCCCGGGTTCCGCAGCATGCGGCCCGGGCGGCGTTGCAGGTTCAAGCTGGCGCGGCAGCAATCAGAAGAAGAAGCGCGCCGAGGCAGAGATCGAACGACCGAACAGCGGCCGCGCCATGACCACGCCCGATGCCGGGATGGCGCCTTCCGAAATGCCGGTGATGGCGCGCTCGTTCAGCACGTTGTTGGCATTGATGCTCAGTTCGACGCGCTCCATTGGACGGACCTGCGCAAACAGGCCGACGGTGGTGTAACCCGGCATCCGCAGCTGGTTCACGTCCTGGCTGAAGCTGTCGGTGACGCCGATGATGTTGGCGCCCACGGTGAACGTGTCGGTATCGTACTGCGGCGTCAGGCCGAACAGCAGCTTGGGCTGGTTGCGCGGAATGTTGCCTTCAAGCGCCGGGTTCTCGGCGCTGCGGATCTCGGCCTCGGTGAAGGTCGCGTGCGCCGTGATGCTGAACGGACCACGACGGAAGCCGCCCTCGAACTCGAGACCATAAGCCTCATAGGCGCGGGTGACCGAGTTGAGCTCGAGCTGACCGGTGACCGGGTTGGTGAGGATCTGCGAGTTGGTGTCGTCGGTCTTGGCGTGGAAACCGGTGAGGTTCAGCACCAGACCGTCCTTGCGATACTTAAGGCCGATTTCGGCCTGCCGCACGCTGTCGTCCCCTGCCCCGCTGTCGAGCAGCGCCCCGGTCGACCGGTCGAGCGCGGCGGTGAACAGGATCTTGTCCGCCGCGGCCCGGCCGCCCAGGCTGTAGCGTGCGAACATCGCGAACGGTTCTGACACGCGATAGTTCACGCTGACCGAATAGGACAGGTAATCGTGGCGATAGTTCACCGGCTGCGTCACGCCGACCGGCACGAACGAGACCAAGGTTTCGGGCGCCGAAATGACCCCGTCACCGTTCATGTCGAACCGCCGCACGGCGCCATCGTTCATGATGTTGCCCCGCGCGCGGCTGTTGTCCCAGCGGACCGAGCCGCCCAGCGCCACCTTGCCCTTGGCAAAGTTGACCGAGGCGAAAGGCGCGGTGGTGGTATAGGTGACATCATTGTCGCGGATGTTGCCCGCAGCGCCCGGGCCGCCGAAGTTGCGGTAGCCGCCTTCGGTGACCGGCACGCCGGCGGCGGTGAACAGGTTGAGCGGCACGGCCTCGCCGCCGCCCACGACGTCCTGGAAGAAGGTCGCAAAGCCGATTTCAGAGACGAACTTCTGGCTCGAGCGATAGAGACCCGCGGTCGTCGTCAGGCTGCCGCCACCGATGTCCCAGACGCGGCTGATGCGGAAGTCGTTGGTCATGTTGCTGACATCGGGGGCATCGTTGTCCGAGTAGAACGACAGCGCGGCCAGGCCATTGCCGCCAGCGGCGCTGAACGCCTGGCCGGCACGCGGTCCCGACGCATAGCGGAAGGTCGCACCCGCCCCGCCGAAACGCGTGGCAAACTGACCGGCAGGCGCAGCGGCGGAGACCACCAGAGTGGTGTTGCGCGTCGACTGGTCGGCATAGCGGAAGCGGTTGGTGAACGACCATTCGCCCAGGCTGTACTGCGCATCGAAGCCCAGCGACTTGGCCTGAACCTCGACACCGTTGGTGAAATTGCGCCGCCGAACCGCGCCCGAGGAGCCCAGCGTCAGGACCACCGGCAGATTGGGCGACAGCAGCGAATCGGTGCGGCTGCTGACCCCCTGCGGGTCGGCGAACGACGGGTCGGCATTGGTGCCCGTGATCAGCAGCGGCGTGCCGGTAAAGGTCGGGACCCGGTCATCGAGCAGCTTTCCGTAAACGCGGATGTAGCCGCCATCGAACTGCTTGGTGACGTTGAACTTCACCTGGCCGCCGCGCGATGCATTGAAGCCGGTTTCGCGCACGCCTTCGCCTTCGCGATAGAAGCCGCCGACATGGAAGCGCCAGCCGTCGCCCAGACGACCGCCGTAGTCGAAATCGGTACGATAGCTTTCGAAGTCGACACCGACGGTGGCCATGATCGACCCGCCTTCGACCTCACCGGTCTTGGAGATAAGGTTGATCACGCCGCCCGGCGCATTCGAGGCGAAGGTGGAGGCCGAGCCGCCGCGAATCGATTCGACCTGGCCGACGTTGAAGTCCGCGCGGACGAACAGGTCGGGCGTCAGGCGCATCAGGTCGCCGAATTCCATCACCGGCAGGCCATCTTCCTGAATCTGGATATACTTGCTGGCGCCATTCACCATCGGCAGGCCGCGCACGGTATAGTTGTTCTGCGCTTCGCCAGCGGCTGCCTCGACGCGAATGCCGGGGATGTTGCGGAACAGTTCAGCGAGCGACCGTGGCGCCAGACGGATGATCTCTTTTTCCTTGATCGCGCTGGTCGAGGTCGCGCTGTTCAGACGATCGCGGCCGCGCGCCACGCCGGTGGTGACC
Source organism: Sphingomonas sp. 35-24ZXX (assembly GCF_000786215.1). Taxonomy (GTDB): domain Bacteria; phylum Pseudomonadota; class Alphaproteobacteria; order Sphingomonadales; family Sphingomonadaceae; genus Blastomonas. The sequence goes on along the minus strand of NZ_JROG01000008.1, from coordinate 183,989 downwards.
ATGTCGCCTTCATCGACGGTGCGGCTGGCTTCCCATGCGGTCTGCGGTTCGGACTCCTGCGCGAAGGCCGGGCCCGAGATCGCGCACATTGCCAGAACGGCGACAGACGCACAGGTCAACTTCGTGGAATTCAGAGTATTCATTTGGCGCCCCCAATAGACAGTGTTTGGTCGGGGCGGCCCACTAGGGTCGGTCACTTAATGCGAAGTTAAATTCGTTTACGGCTGCATCGCCCCGCACAAGAACTGCGCTTGGGGACTTGGACAGATGGCCGAAAGACATTGAATATCAGTGATTTGAGTTGGTACTTGGCGGACGTCAGGGAGGGTAGGTCATCCCGATCCACGTTTCGCAAACGGTTGCATATCGTTGAATTTGCAGGATTTCACCACGCGCCCAAAACGCTATCGACCATAGCTTTTTTTGCGATCGGCGCCTAAAATGTGCAGGAATATCGTCGTCCGATCGCGGCGGGGCCGATGCGCAGATGTCGCTCGCGGGGCAAGGTGGCGGGGTTGCTGCCCGAATGATTCGCCCCGCAGCCGCGAGGCACTGGCGCGGAGCATCGCTCGCGGCTGGTGAATGCTCCATCCAGGCCCGCAGGTTTCCGCCGCGCCCGAGGCGATGTTAACTTCTTGTTTACGCTGACTGCCTAGTTTTTGGGGGAACGGTCGGGTGTCCTTTGCCGACTTATCCGTTGGCGAGAACCATGACTGCATTAGCGTATCAGATCCTTCCCGAAATTGCCGGTCAGACCCGCCAGGCCAACCCCGTTGGCGCCCCCTTGCCCTCGCTTCTGCCGCAGGGCGACGGCCGGGCCGAACTGGTCCGCCAGGCTGCGGTCTGCCGCTCGCTCGGATCCGACTTTGTCGCCGAGGTGCTGGAAGCGGCATCACGGCAGCTCCACAATGCGCCGATGACCGAGGCGGTGATCGCCAGCTGGCCGGGCGACCGCGCCGCAGCAGCGATCGCCATGCGGCTCAACGGTGCGCTGCACGCGATTGCACGGCGCGGCACTGTCGCCGACCTGTCGGCCCTGTACCGTGCCGAACATCAGGCCTTCGACCGCGCCATCGTCGCAGCGCTCGAAGCGTCCGATGGGTTCATCATCGAATGGCTGCGCGACCCGACCCAGACCAACGAGGTGGGCCGCTCTGCCGCGCTGATGGCGGCGCTGATGGTGGCCGCGGATCGCTTCGGCCTTCCCTTCGAGCTGAACGAGCTGGGAACGAGCTGCGGCCTGAACCTCAACCTGGGGCGTTACAGCTTTGATCTGGGCGGCACCGCGGTCGGGCAGCCGGGCTCGGCCCTGCACATCACCCCGCAGTGGCATGGACCCCAACCCAAGGCGGCACCGGTCGAGATCGCGTCCGCCTGCGGGGTCGATCGCCACCCGCTCGATGCCCGCAATGCCGATTCCTGCGAGCGCCTGCTCGCCTTCATCTGGGCAGACCAGCACAACCGCACCCGCCGCCTGGAACGCGCGCTCGAGATCGCGCGCGCCCATCCCCCCCGGATCGACGAGGGCGAGGCGATCGGCTGGATCACCGACCGGCTGGCCGCACCGCAACCGCGCGGCGTGTGCCGCGTGGTCTTCCACTCGATGTTCCGGCAGTATCTGCCCGGCCCCGAACAGATCAGGCTCGGCGAGCTGATCCAGGCTGCAGGCGAACGGGCGACATGCGATCAGCCGCTCGCCTGGGTCAGTCTGGAATGGACGCCCGATCGCAGCGAGGTTCAGCTGATGCTGACCTGCTGGCCCGATGGCCAGTCGCGGCTGCTGGCGACCTGCCACCCCTACGGCGAATGGATCCGCTGGCGCTGACCGGCCCGGACAGCATCGCTGCCGCCCGGGGCCTGGCCTTCGGGTAATCGGGCTGCTGATCAGGCCGCGGTGACGACCTCGAGGGCGACCGCAATGTTCCCGCGCACGGCATGCGAATAGGGGCACACGGTGTCGGCTTCGGCCACCAGAGCTTCGGCATCGGCCTGCTCCACGCCCGGCAGCGAGATGCTGAGCGTCACCGCCAGGCCAAAGCCCTTGTCTTCGCGCGGTCCGATGCCGACCGTCGCGCTGACGCTGGCATCGGCGGGCACCTTGGCATGCTGGCCCTGGCTGCTGACGAACTTCATCGCGCTGAGGAAGCAGGCAGCATAGCCCGCAGCAAACAGCTGCTCGGGGTTGTTGCCCTGCCCGTTGCCGCCCAGCTCCTTCGGGCTGGCGAGCGCAACGTCCAGCGCGCCGTCATCGGTGCGAGCACGGCCATCACGGCCTCCGGTGGCGGTGGCGCGGGTCGAATATGCGATCTTGGTCATGGTCTTGGTCCTTCTGGTCTGGATGGAAATTGTCTGGGTTGGAGGAAAGATCAGCGGTCAGTCGGCAAAGGCGACGCGCAACTGCTGCGCACCCTGTGCGATGGCCGCGCGGGCTGCCCGGGTGTCAGCCAGCGGGTTCAGCATCACGAAATCGTGCATGGTGCCGTTATAGCGCGTCGATGTGACAGCCACGCCTGCCTGCAGCAGCTTGCGTCCGAAAGCCTCGCCTTCATCGCGCAGCAGGTCGTTCTCGGCCACGATGATCGTGGTGGCGGGAAGCCCGGCGAGCTGCTCGGTGGACGCCTTCAGCGGAAACGCCATCACCTCATTGCGACGGTCGGCCTGAAAGTTGGCACCCAGGAAATAGTCCATCGCCTTGCGGGTCAGGAACGGGCCGTTGCCATAGGTCTGATACGAGGCGTTGTCCGAGACATCATCGGTGACCGGGTAGAACAGCAGCTGGTGCGCGATCTTCGGCCCCTTGCGCTGCTCGGCCATCAGGCTGACCGCGATCGCCATGTTGCCGCCGGCGCTGTCGCCAGCGACAGCCAGCCGAGATCCGTCGATGTTCAGCGCAGCACCATGCGCAGCAACATGGGCCAGCGCGGCATAGGCCTGTTCGTTGTTGACCGGATAGCGCACCTCGGGGGCATTGTCATATTCGACGAACACCACCGCAGCCCGGGCCTGCACCGCAAGCTCGCGGATCAGGTGATCATGGGTGTTGCGGTCGCCCATCACCCAGCCGCCGCCGTGATAATAGAGGACCGCCGGCAATGCCCCTTCGGCCCCTTCCGGACGGACGATGCGGACGCGCACGGCTCCGGTCGGCCCGATCTTCCACACCAGATCTTCGGTCGTGGTGGGGGCAGAGGCCGCAATCTTCTCGGCCTGCACCGTGGCCAGCACCTTGCGCGCATCGGCGTAGGAAAGGTCGTACAATGGCCTGGCCTTGGCGGCCGCATCGGCAAACGCGCTGGCAGCAGGTTCGAGCGGCTGGGCATGCACCGGCGACACCGCCAGCAGAGCGACGGACGCGGCGAGAATGGCTTGGATCGAGGTCTTCAACATGGCAGGGCTCCTTATAGATCGATAACGATTAGATCGTGTGCGATCTATCTAGGATATCGTCAGCCCCTCGTCAACCCTTGCGATTAAATCGCGAGCGATTTATATTGGGCCCATGACAACCACCGATCCCGTCGCCGATCAGGCCAATCCGCTCGACCAGTTCCTGTGCTTCTCGGTCTATGCCGCAGGCCTGGCGTTCAACCGAGTCTACAAGCCCCTGCTCGACCGGTATGGCATCACCTATCCGCAGTATCTGGCCATCGTCGCGCTCAGCGACCGTGATGGCCAGAAGGTTAGCGAACTGGGCGAGAGGCTGTTTCTCGAATCGAACACGCTGACACCGCTGATCAAGCGCCTGGAAACCGCCGGGCTCGTCTCGCGCACCCGGGACACCCAGGACGAGCGTGTCGTCAGGGTCAGCCTCACCGAGCAGGGACGCACGGTTGCAAGCGAGGCGCTGGCCTGTGTGCCTGCCGATGTCCTGCGGGCGACAGGAATGTCGCGCAAAGACCTGGCACAGCTGAACGAGGCGATGACCAGGCTGGGGACCACACTGCGCCAGGCGGGCTAATCCCCCACCTCGCGCGGCTGCTGAGCGATGGCTGACGCTATCGTGGCGCTCAGGGCTGCGGCGCGGGGGCGCAGCGGGCCACGTCTCCGGCCTGACATGCCGCCACGTCCGCTTCCCATTTCTTGCGGGCTTCGGCTGCCGCTCGGACCTCCGCCTGATACCGCGCTTCTGCCGCCGCAAACGCGCGCTGGCGTTCTTCGTAGACGCGCTGCTTCTCTTCGAAAATGCGCTGTTCCTCGGCGTTCTTGCGCAGCTGCGCCTCGGCCATCTGCGCCTGCTGGGCATTGACGGCCCGCAGCTCCTCGTCGGCCTTGGCGATGGCCAGCCGCCGTTCAGCCTCGGCCTGAGCAGCGGCGGCCGCCCGTTCTGCCTGATCACGCTGGCGCAGCTCCACCGCCACCCTGTCGGCCTCTGCCGCGCGCGCATCCGGCACCCGTGCCGCAGATACAGGCGCTGCGACGGTTCTGGCGGGTGCGCCACTTGCGCCCGGCAGGTCCGCCATGTTCATCGTCAATGGATAGGATCCGGCAGGGCTCCAGCTGACATCAACCAGCTTCCAGTTGCTGCCATTGGAGGAGCGGGTCGATGCCATCAGCTCTTCGAGCTCCTGGGCGCTCGGGCGGGTATAGCAGGTCTGGCCCAGCACTGACTCGCCCGTCTGCGCCTTGACCGCCTGGGCAAACGCGCCGGTCAGCGCCGCGTCGGTGACAAGATATCCTTCGGCGGGCGCGTTGAGCGCATAATAGAAGCCGGACGACAGGAACATGCTGTTGCCGCCCGCGCCCACCGAGATTCCCTGGCAATAGACCGGCACATAGCTCGACTGGGCCGTGGCGGGTGATGCCGCCATGCCCATGCCTGCAACCATGATCATCAATGCGGCGATGCGGGCAAGTGTCACTGGCTGTGCTCCGGTCGAGGGCATGCCTGGTCGGATCACGCACCGCCCAAGTAAAACAATCGCTTGGCCGGGCTCAACCGTTGCCATGCCATCGGGTTTTCATTATCCCTATGCGCCAGGGTCGTCAATGTAACTGGCAAGGTCTCGAGGCTGCAAGGTTCTCGAAGGGGGGGATGCATGGACGATCCACATGGCACAGGATGCCCGTGCTGCGGCCACGCCTCCGCACCGGATGGAACAGGCGATGCGGTGAGTCGCCGCACGATCATGACCGCACTGGCAGCGCTTCCCGCGACGGTGGCAAGTCCCGGATGGGCGCAGGATCTGCTCGATCCGACCCGTCTGCGCAGCAGCCGGGTGGGGGCCGATGCCTTGCCGAGCCGATCGAACCGTCCCCCCGGATGGGTCGGTCCCGATTATGCCAGCAGCATGGCCAGCGCCGTCACCAGCGCGATCCTGTCGCTGGTCCGCGCTTATGGCAACACAGCCGACCAGATCGGCAAGCTTCAGGCGGAGGAAAAGCAGCTTACCGACAAGCTGAACGAGGCGATCCGGAACAAGGCGGCGATCCTCGACGAATATCGCCAGGGCCTGTTCTGCTCTGGCTGCGGACGCACCAAGTCCGACATCATTTCGAAGGGGGAGCAATTCCCCCATTCGGGCCAGTCGATCATCAAGCCCACGCCGGAGCAGATCGCCGCCAAGGAGCGCGAGCTGCAGCAGGGCATCGACCGGCTCGCCCAGCAATTGAGCGAGGCCAAGGCCAAGCTCGCCAAACTGTCCCCCGACATCGACGCGATCCGCAGCCAGCTGTTCGAGGGCATGGGGCTCTGGCGGACGGCCACCAGCATGGAGCGCGGCATCCTGCGGCAGGAATTCGCCTTCGACGCGCAGGATTATGTCCAGCAGCGCACCGTGATCAGCCGTCAGATCGATACGGTGATCAAGGAAGCGGCCGTCGCCCAGACCATCCCCGCGCTCCAGGCCTGCATCACGGACGCCAGGACATGGGCCGATGCGCTGGACAAATGCGAAGATCGGCTCACCCGCGACCGGGCGACACTGAACACGGGCCTGACCAATAACGACAATACCGCCCAGCGCCAGACCGCCAATGTGCAGAGCGTCGCCAATGAGGTCGCGGCCAAGATCACCGCCTTCGGGCTGGCCGGTTATCTCAACATCCTGACGACGTTGATGGGCAGGGGCACCGACGGCAGCAGCATCGCCGGCGCAGGCTATACCTTTCGCATGGGCAAATACGACCCGGCGGGCTTTGGCGAGATCCTGCCGCGGGTGGCGGAGTTCATCTCGCGCGCCAGCAGCCTGATCATCGGCACCGCCCCTGGCTATAACACGTCCGCGAGCCAGGAACTGGCGCGCCTTGACCGGGCACTGGGGCAGATGGAACCCAGGCTGGCCGCGGCCGTCGAGCTCCGCCGCCAGCAGGAAGCCGCCGCCGCACTTGAGCGCCAGCAGGAGGAAGCGCGCCGCCAGGCCGAAGCCCAGGCGCGCGAACTGGAGCGACAGCAAAGCCCGCTCCCGGGATCGGGCAGCTAAGCGATGGGACCAGCGATGAAATCCAGGGTCAGTCCCGGGCGCGGTGTTGCAGCCGTAATAGCATTCGGGCTTTCTGTAGCGATGCTGCCCAGCCCCGCGCTTGCCCTGCAGGGTACCAACGATGTCCAGGTCGAGGCATCCAAGCAGCTTCTGTCCGAAGATCGCTACATCGAGGCGCTGGCCGTGGCCAAGGATGCGCTGCGCGTCGACCCGAACGACTATCGCGCCAGCTATTATGTTGCCATGGCCTATATGGGCCTGAAGCAATATGACACCGCCGAGGCCCAGGCCAATCAGGCGCTGATGCAGGCCCCCGCATCGGCGCGCGCATCGGTGGAGAAGCTGGTCTTCACCATCCGGTCGCTGAAACAGGGCAACCAGGACGTGAGTGCGGCCGATGCCGCGCTGGCAGAAGGGCTGATCGGCAAGGCGGCCCGGCTCTACGAAGACAGCTGGGCAGCGGGACGCAATGCGCCCGATTATGGATTCAAGGCCGCGGAACTTTATGCCGATCGCCTCAGCCAGCCGGTCGATGCAGCGCGGGTCCTGCGCCAGATCCGGGAATCGCTGCCTGGCAGCGCGTCTGCCGAGACAGCCGAGACTCAGCTCAAGACGCTCCAGCCGGTCTTGCGTCAGATTGCCACCGCCCAGGTCAGGGAGGCTGCGCAGTTATCGCTGGCAGACGCCCGGCCGGTGCTGCGCGCGGCGGCGGATGCGGACCCGGGCTTTGCCGAGATCTATCGCACCCAGGCGCAACTTGCCGCTGCCTCGGGTTCTGCCAGCGAACTGGAATTTTCGCTCAAGGAACTGGCTCGCCGCAACCTGGTGGACCTGGAATTTCTCGCCGCCTTGCCCGGAATGGCCTCCTTGCTGGAAGATCCCGGCTTTGTCCCGCAGTTGACCGACATCATCGGTGCAAGTCAGACCGAAATGCTCCGCACCGCGGCGTCGCCGAGAGGCCGGTTGGCCTTTCTGGCGCGCCTCGCGCGAGACGGAAAGCTGACGCTGTTCATGGGCGCCCGCCAGGTCAAGGGGACCAGCGACTATAGGCTGTGGTCGCGGCGCAAGGTCTCGTCGGTTCAGCCGGGGCCGTCGGCCTGTGACATCATCGTTGGCCTGTCCGATCAGATCGGAGCGAGCGCAGACGCCTATGCCTATATGCCCGCCAACAGGATCATCGATCTGCGCCCCGCCAACGCACGCGCGGTGCGCAAGGGGCCTGTCGTCGAGCTCGGGCCGACCAGCGACGGCTGGCAGATGACCGCCTTGACCTTGGGGGATGCAGGCGAATTGGCGCAGCCGGTAGCGGCCGCGCTGGAGCAATTGCATGCAGCCTGTCCCAGGCCGGCACCAAAGAAGCGCTGAGTGCGCGCCGACACCGACATATTTATACCCGGGTGATATTGACAATAATATTGTCCGGGTATAAATGCCCCCTCCTCAGAAGGAGGAAACCACATGTCGACGTTCACGGCCTTTTACGATGGGCAGCAGATTGCATCGGGTGAGCGCGCCGAGGTGGAACGGACAATCCGCGATTGGCTGTGCGCTCATGATGGCGCGGTCCTGGTGTTCGATGACCAGACCGGTCGGGTCACCGATCTCGACTATCGCGAGGTTGCGCCGCAGGGCGCTGGCCGCCCCAGGCTGGGGGTGAAGGCCCGCGAGGTCACACTGCTGCCGCGCCACTGGGAATGGTTGGCGCAGCAGCCTGGCGGGGCGTCGGCCGCGTTGCGGCGCCTTGTCGAGGAGGCCAGTCGGCGGGGGCAGACCGATCGCGAACGCATCGATGCGGCCTATCGCTTCATGCAGGCGGCCTGCGGCGATCTGCCGGGCTATGAGGAGGCCCTGCGCGCGCTCTATTCGGCCAGGCACAACGATCTTTTCGCGGTGGTCGAGCAATGGCCCGGTGACATGGCACGCTATGTCGGCAGGCTACTTGATCGCGAGGCGGACGGATCAGGAAACGCGCCGGACGCATAATGCATCGGCGCTGTCAGGGGTGGCTGGGAGGCGCGCCCTGAGGCGCGATCAGGCTGGCGTGCCTGAATGACTGGTGCGGTCAAGAAGACTCGAACTTCCACGGGCTTTCGCCCACAACGACCTCAACGTTGCGCGTCTACCAATTCCGCCATGACCGCACAGTCCAGCAATTCGCGAGGCAGAAACCGGGGACTGAGCCCCCCTGCCCGCGTGGCAGGCTGCGCCATTAGCAAAGCGGCAGGCCCATAGCAACAAGCGATTATCGATGGCGGGACAACGCCCGGCGGCCGGATCAGCGGCGCTTGGCCCAGGCAATCTCGGCGGATGTGGCAGAGCGCGGGACATCGACCATCGCCTGGCGGAAATCGGCCTTCTGCCCCGGCTCCAGCCGATCGACCGGCGGGTTGATGATCCAGTTGAACACCACCCGGTTCTGCGCGTCCCGCAGCACCACCAGCATCGGCGGCACATCCTGCGCACGCTGGCTGAGGTTGCGGATCGTCCCCGAAGCGCTGAAATATTCGGTGCCGTTGGGCAACGTGCGCCGTTCCTGCTTGTCGGGCGGGAAATCGATCTTCAGATCGGGCTCCACTTCGGCAAAGGGCAGGCTGTAATCGGTGATGAAACCGGGCAGGCCGAAGGTCTGGATCGCCACCGCCGCGCCCGATGCGACCACGGCAAAGGCTATGGCGCCGATCATCCAGTATTTCGCGGGGTTGCGGCGTGGCCGGAAGGGCGGTTCGTGGCTGAAGCTGCTGGGCCGGTCGGCCAGGGATTCATCGGCATAGCTGGCCACGATCGGGCGGCTGCCCGGCGCAGGGCGCGGCAGCGGCGGCAGATCCGGCGCGGCGCTGCCATCGTTGCCAGTATCGGTATCCGGCGATGCTGCGACAACCGGTGCCGCGACCGGTGGCGGCGATGCTGCCGGCGCAGGGGCGGGAGCGGGGGCAGCAGCGGCTGTGGCTGCCGGCACCGAGGAGGGGGATGGCGTGGGCGCCGGGTCCTGCACGGCCTGGGGTGCAGGCTGGGCCGCGGGTTCCGCGAGCACCGGATCGGCTGGCGGCGGCGGCAATTCCGGCCCGTGCTGGAACCAGCTATGGCCGCACTTGGCGCACCGCACCGATCGGCCATCGAGCCCAATGGCACTGTCCGGGACCGCATAGCGGGTGTTGCACGCGGGGCACGCAATAATCATGGCGTTTCTAACCACGCCGGGCGAATCGCCGCAAGGGGCTTACAAGCCTCGTCACGGCATGCCCGCCCTTTTTCCACCACTGTTTGCGCGCTATGGCGTTTTTTCAACGGCTTGGGATCAAGGGAGGCAGAGCGCACATGGCACAGCACGGCGCGATGCGCATTCCGATTGCCTGTCTGCCCCGCGGCGCGCTATCGCCGCAGCATGAGCGGCGCCAGCATGGATAGCATCGTCCAGTTCGAGAATGTCGGGCTGCGCTATGGCACCGGGCCAGAGGCGCTTTCCGACCTGTCGTTCACGCTGTTTTCCGGCCAGTTCTACTTTCTGACCGGACCGTCAGGCGCGGGAAAATCGTCGCTGCTGCGGCTTTTGTACCTGGCGCAGCGCCCCAGCCGGGGGCTTGTCCGGCTGTTCGGCAGCGACCTCATGACGCTGGATCGCGAGCGTCTGCCTGGCTTTCGCCGCCGGATTGGCGTGGTATTCCAGGACTTCCGGCTGGTGCCGCACCTTTCGGCCTTCGACAACATTGCCCTGCCCTTGCGCATCGCGGGCATGCGCGATGCCGACATCACCACCCCGGTGCGCGAGATTCTCGACTGGGTCGGGCTCAATGCCCGCGGCGATGCGTTGCCCGCCACGCTTTCGGGCGGCGAGCAGCAGCGCGTGGCGATTGCGCGTGCAGTGATCACCCGGCCCGATATCCTGGTCGCCGACGAGCCAACCGGCAATGTCGATCCCGACATGGCGGTCAAGCTGCTGCGATTGTTCGAGGCGCTGAACCGGATGGGCACGACGATCATCGTTGCCACCCACGACATCCATCTGATGACCCGGATCAAGCGCGCGCAGATGATGCGGCTGGAGGCCGGGCGCCTGTCCGACCCCACCGGCGCGCTGCGCTATCCGCCCCGCCCCGCAGACCTCACCGGCTGGGTGGGCGAGCAAGGCTGATGTTGGGCTCGTTTTTCCCCACCGGCCATGATCGCCGGCTGATCCCGCAGGCGCGGCTGACGGGCCCGATGCCGTGGGTGATCGCGGTCATGCTGTTCCTGACCCTGCTGGCGACCGCAGCCGCGCTGGCGCTGGGCAGCGCCGCGCAGCAGATCAACGCCGATCTGGCCGGACGCGCCACCGTACAGATCGTCAACGCCGATCCGCAGGCGCGCCAGCGCCAGGCCGTGGCGGCCGAAGCGGTCCTGCGCTCCGATAAATCGGTGGCCGTGGTGACTCAGGTGAGCGAAGCTGAGGTTCGCAATCTGCTTGCCCCCTGGCTCGGAAGCGGCGCGGTGAGCGACGACATCCCCCTGCCCGCGCTGATCGATGTCGATTTTGCCGGCAAGGCCGATGCGGCGGTGCTCGCCCGGTTGCGCCAGGCGCTGCGCGGCGCGGCGCCCGATGCGCGGATCGACGCGCATGGCCAGTGGCTGCGCCCGGTGTTCGAACTGATCGCGACACTGCGCTGGCTGGCGATCGGTCTGGTGGCGATGCTCGCGCTCGCCAGCATCGCCTCGGTCATGCTGTCGGCGCGCAGCAGCTTCGCCGCGCATGCCGAAACCATCGATATCATGCATCTGCTGGGCAGCACGCATCAGCAGATTGCGCGGCTGTTCCAGCGGCGGATCGCACTCGACGCTGCCTTGGGCGGTCTGATCGGCTGCCTGCTTGCCGCGCCGGTGCTGTGGCTGCTCGGCCATACCGCAGCGCGGCTCGATTCCGGGCTGGTGGCCGCCGGGTCTTTCGGTCCGCTCGACTGGCTGCTGCTTGCAACCGTGCCGATTGCCGGTATTGCGCTGGCAGTGTTCACCGCGCGCGTCACCGTCCTGCGCGCGCTCAGGAAGAAATTGTGATCGTCCGCATTTTGTCATCGGTACTGCTGGCCTGGATCCTGGGCTTTGCCTGGTTTGCGATCCTGCTGCCGCAACCCCTGGGCGACCAGAAGACCGACGCCGTGGTCGTGCCGACCGGCGGCCCGCTGCGCATCGATCGCGGCCTGGAAGCCCTGCGCAACAAATGGGCCGACCGGATGCTCATTTCCGGCGTGGATCGCGATGTCCGCCCGGCCGAGCTCAGCGCGCAATATCCGGGCTCTGTCGCGCTATTTGACTGCTGTGTCGACCTGGGCTTTCGCGCCTATGACACGCGCTCGAACGGACTGGAAACCGCGCGCTGGGCCAAGCAGCGCAAGATCGGTTCGGTCAGGCTGGTCACCACCGACTGGCACATGCGCCGTGCCGAATACGAGCTGCGGCGGTCGCTGCCCGAAGGCATCCTGATCTATACCGATGCCGTGGCGAGCAAGCCCGGCCTGATGACGCTGTGGCGCGAGTACAACAAGCTGGTGCTGCGCTGGCTGGCAGGGCTGTTCGGGGTGTGATGGCAGTGTTGCAGACCCTTCTGGCCGTGTTCCGGTCGATCCTGTTCACGATCGCCTTTTACGGTGGATCGGTGCCGATCGTGATCGTCGCGTTCATCGTGCTGCCCTTCTCACGCCACCGGTTGCAGGGCATGGCGCGCGGATGGGGCATGTACCATTACTGGTGCGCATGGGCGTTCCTCGGCATCCGCGTCCGCATCGAAGGGCCGCTGCCGCAGGGCCAGGTGCTCTACGCGATCAAGCACGAAAGCTTCTTCGAGACGATCGAATTGCTGCGCATCTTCAACCGGCCCGCGGTCGTCGCCAAGATCGAACTGTCGCGGATCCCGTTGTGGAGCCAGATCGCGCGCACCTATGGCATGATCTTCATCGATCGCGCGGGCGGCGCGGTTGCGCTGCGCAACATGATGACCGAGGTGCGCCGCTTTGTTGCGGAGGGTCGCTCGATCGTGATCTATCCCGAAGGCACCAGCACCCCGCCGGGCGAGCAGCCGCCGCTGCAGGCGGGCTTTGCCGGGCTGTACAAGCTGGCCAAGCTGCCGGTGGTGCCGATTGCGCTTGCCACCGGGCACCTCTATCCCCGCCGCGGGTTCATCAAGCGGCCCGGCACCGTCATCTACCGTTTTGGCGAGGTGATACCTGCAGGGCTTCCGCGCGAGGAGATCGAGGCCCGGGTGCACGCCGCGATCAACGTGCTGAACGATCCGGCACGCCTCGAAAACTCGAACTAATTATTTGATATAACTAGATAATCTCGCCGGACAGGCGCTGGCAGATCAGGTCGAGCTGGTCGAGATTGCCATAGCGCACCGTCACGCTGCCGCTGCGCTGATTGGCCTCTGCGGTAATCTTGACCTTGAGGCCCAGCAAATCCTCCAGATGCCGCTCGACCGCTGCGATATCGGCATTGCTCGCCGAATCTCCGCCCGCTGGCCGGGCGCGTGCGGGGCCTTCCGGCTTGCCCGAACCCTCGCTGCGCGCGCGGCGCACCAGCTTTTCGACTTCGCGCACCGAAAGCCCGCGATCCACCACCTCGGCCGCGATGCTCTCGGCATCGGCGACGTTGATCAGGGCTCGGGCGTGGCCCATGCTGAGGCTGCGATCAGCGACCATCTTGAGCACCGGCTGCGGCAGCGCGAGCAAGCGCATCAGGTTGGCAATATGGCTGCGCGACTTGTCGACCATCCGCGCGACCTCGACCGGCGAATAGCCCTGATCCCCCACCAGCCGCTGATAGGCCTCGGCCTCTTCGACCGGGTTCAGATCCTCGCGCTGGATATTCTCGATCAGCGCCAGGGCAAAGGTATCGGGATCGCTCAGTTCGCGGATGATGGCGGGGATCTCGTGCAGACGGGCACGCTGCGCCGCCCGCCAGCGGCGTTCGCCCGCAACGAGCTCATAGCCGCCACCCTTGCGCGGGCGCACGATCACCGGCTGGATCACCCCACGCTGCGAGATCGACCGCGCGAGATCGTCGAGCGCTTCTTCGTCAAAATAGCGGCGCGGCTGGCCCGGGTGCGGGCGAATGTCGGCAAGCGGCAGAGAGCGCAATCCGGTAACGGCACCTGCCGGCGCTTCGCTGCCTGCCTCGCGCCGGACCAAAGGCTCCTCGCGGCCCGCCTCACCCAGCAGCGCGTTCAGCCCACGCCCGAGCCCTGTCGGTCGCTTGCGGCCGATCGCCTTGGCCATGTCGGGCAGATCGCTGGGGTCCTGGGCCATCAGGCGGCTTCCTCTTCCATACGGGGCATGCGGGAAATGAACTCGCGGGCAAGCGCGATATAGGCTTCGGACCCGACGCAGCGGTGATCGTAGATCAGCGCCGGCATGCCGTGGCTGGGCGCCTCGGACAGGCGGACGTTGCGCGGGATGACCGTATCGAACACCAGCTTGCCCAAGACAGCCCGGACATCGTCCGACACCTGATCGGTCAGCCGGTTCCGCCGGTCGTACATTGTCAGGACCACGCCAATGATCGAAAGGTCGGGGTTGAAGCGCTGCTGCACCCGCTCGACGGTCTGCAGCAACTGGCTCAGCCCTTCCAAGGCAAAGAACTCGCACTGCAGCGGCACCAGCACCTGATCGGTCGCGACCAGAGCATTGAGCGTGAGCAAACCGAGCGATGGCGGGCAATCGATCAGGCACACCTGCCAGCGCCCCGGCGGCGCACCGTCCATGGGCGTCTTGAGACGATGGGTGCGGTGCTCGAGATCGACCATCTCGATCTCGGCACCCGACAGGTCGACCGTGGCTGGCACGATATCCAGCCCCGGTATCTGTGTCGGCACGCAGCATTGCGCCAGCGAGCAACTGTCGGTCAGCAGATCGTAGCTCGAATATTCGCGATCGTTGCGCGCGATGCCCAACCCCGTCGAGGCATTTCCCTGCGGGTCGAGATCGATGAGCAGCACAGACAACCCGGTCGCGGCGAGCGCGGTGGCCAGGTTGATCGCGGTCGTGGTCTTGCCCACCCCACCCTTCTGATTCGCAATCGCGATGCGGATCATGATCTGCTCCTGTGTCGGCGTGTCGGCCGATGGCGTGCTGGTTGTGGCCTTGCGAGCGGTGTTGCGCGACCAGTTCCGACTAAAATCGCCGCATCGGGATCGGTCAGGCTCTGTTCCACGTGAAACACATGCTGCCATGCTGATGACACGCTTTCCAGTTCTGCGCGCGCATTTCGTCCCTTGGGCAGCAACCAGCGCGTCTTTTCTGTGGAAAAGCGCTCGGCGCCCTCGATCAGGCGGGGCAAGGGGGCAAATGCCCGCGCCGAGATATAATCGGCTGCGACCGTTTCGACGCGATCCAGCGCCGCGCCCGCCACCGTCACCCGATCCTCAAGCCCAAGATGCGCAATGGCGCGCTCGAGATAGGCAATCCGAAGCGCGCGCGATTCGACCAGCATCACCCGGCAAGGGGCCATCAGCGCGATGACCAGCCCCGGAAAGCCTGCTCCGCTCCCCAGATCGATCCACAGCTCATCGGCTTGCGGCGCGGCAAAGCGCAGCAGCTGCGCGCTGTCCAGAATATGGCGCTGCCACATCATCGCCAAGGTGGAGGCCGAGACGAGATTCTGATGCTTGGCCTCGTCGGCGACGAACGCCACCAGCTGATCGAGCGCGGCCATTGTTTCACGTGAAACACCGGGCTGCGCGGCGATCCAGGCGCGGCCACCGTCTTCGCTATCGATGATGTCGGTCATCAGGCGGCGCGCTTGCGGGCATGAACCAGGATCGCCGCCAGAGCCGCCGGAGTCACACCGCGTACCCGCCCGGCCTCGGCAAGCGTTTCGGGCTGCGCCAGCGAAAGCCGCTCGACCATCTCGTTCGACAGGCCTGTGATGGCGCGGTAATCGATGGCACCGCCCAGCACGACCCGCTCGTTGGCGCGCAGGTCACGCAGCTCGGCATCCTGGCGGGCAAGATAGGGCGCATAGACCGCATCCTCTTCGATCTCTGCGCGCAGGTCATCGTCCATGCCATCCAGCGCCTCTCCAACCAGCGGCGCGATCGATTCGAGCGAAATCGCCGGGAAGCGCAGCCAGTCGTAAAGGCTCTGCCGACTGCCATCGGCCTTAACCGGCAGACCCAGTGCAGCGAGGTCCGCACAGCTCGCCTGCAGTTCGAGAGCCGATGTCAGCCGTGCCTTGTCTGCCTGCCTCTGTTCGAACCACGCTTGCCGCTCTGCACCAACCGCGCGATTGCCAATGGCCATCGCGGTCAATCGATCCGACGCGTTGTTGGCGCGCAGCCTCAGCCGATACTCGGCGCGCGCGGTAAGCATGCGATACGGCTCGGTCACCCCCTGCAGCACCAGATCGTCGATCATGACCGCCAGATAGCTGCTGGCCCGGTCGGGCAATGCAATCTCGCATCCCAGAACAGCGCCGGCAGCGGCCATGCCCGCGACCAGGCCTTGCGCGGCCGCTTCCTCGTACCCGGTGGTGCCATTGATCTGCCCTGCGCAATACAGGCCGGGAATCGCGCGCACCTCGAGCCGGTGGTCGAGCGCGCGCGGATCGATATGGTCATATTCCACCGCATAGCCCGGCACGACGATGTCGGCGCGCTCCAGCCCCGCCATCGAACGGACGAAGGCCAGCTGCACATCGGTGGGCAACGAGGTCGAGATACCGTTGGGATAGACCAGAGGCGTATCCAGACCTTCGGGCTCCAGAAACACCTGATGGCCATCGCGATCCCCGAAGCGGTGGATCTTGTCCTCGATCGACGGGCAATAGCGCGGACCCTGCGCGCCGATCGCACCGCTGAACAAGGGCGACCGATCGAGGTTTGCGCGAATGATATCGTGGGTCTGCTGGCTGGTTCTGGTCATCGCGCAGAACAGCTGCGGAACAGTGCGGCGCTCGGTCAGCGGCGACATCGTCCAGCCTTCGGCATCGCTTGGCTGCTCGTCGAGCCTGGCCCAATCGATCGTTCGGCCATCGATGCGCGGCGGCGTGCCGGTCTTGAGCCGCGCCATCGGCAGTTCGGCTGCGCGCAGCTGCTGGGCCAAGCGGCTCGCACCGGGCTCGCCGATACGTCCGCCTTCCAGCCGCTCCTCGCCGCGGAACAGCCGTCCGCCCAAGAAGGTACCCGTCGCCAGAACGACCGCGCCCGCTGCGATCGCACTGCCATCGGCCAGATCGACCCCCGTGATGGCACCCCCCGTCAGCCGCAGCGCCGCCACTTCGCCTTCGATGATCGACAGGTTCGGCTGCGCCGCCAGCATGGTCCGCACCGCTGCCTTGTACAGCTTGCGATCAGCCTGCACGCGCGGTCCCTGCACGGCACTGCCCTTCGAGCTGTTGAGCATGCGATAGTGGATCGCGGCCGCATCCGCGGCACGTGCGATCAGCCCGTCGAAGGCATCGACCTCGCGCACCAGATGCCCCTTGCCGAGGCCACCGATCGCGGGGTTGCACGACATCGCGCCGATCGCCTCGCGCGTGAAGCTGACCAGAGCGACGCGCGCGCCCATCCGGGCGGCCACGGCCGCTGCCTCGCATCCGGCATGACCGCCGCCGACAACCAGAACATCAAATTGCTGCATGCACGCGCCCATAGCGCAATTGCCGGATTCGGTCGAGAGGTTGGTCGCTCGGTTCGGCCGCTCCTGTCCTGCCTCCACGGAGACCAAGACTATTTGCCGATGCAGAACGCTCCGAACAAGGCATCGAGCATGTCCTCGACATGCGTCCGGCCCAACAACTGATCCAGCGCCAGACGCGCCAGGCGAAGCGATTCCGCCCGCAGCAATGGATCGTCCATGGCTACTGCCTGATCGACGGCGTCGGCGCACTGCACCAGCAAAGCATGCTGGCGAGCGTTTAACGCGACCTCGCCTGCACCGGGCAGCAATGTCCGGGCGGTGATCACAAGATCATCGATCAGCGCCTGCAGCCCTTCCCCCGTCTGCGCCGACACACGCTGCCGGGCCGAGCGCTTTGTTTCACGTGAAACACCTTGGCGATCGATCTGAGTCTCAATCTCCCACAGCGCCGGATGTTCGGGCCCCTCACCTTCGGGCCCCAGCCACAGAACGATATCCGCTCCGGCCATGGCTGTGCGGGCCCGTTCGATACCGATGGTTTCGATCGCCTCGGCGCCCTCGTCGCGAAGTCCCGCGGTATCGGTGAGCACGAACGGCACGCCCTGCAGCGCC
This sequence comes from Sphingomonas sp. 35-24ZXX, assembly GCF_000786215.1. Classification (GTDB taxonomy): domain Bacteria; phylum Pseudomonadota; class Alphaproteobacteria; order Sphingomonadales; family Sphingomonadaceae; genus Blastomonas. Next base: position 166,357 of record NZ_JROG01000008.1, on the reverse strand, counting down.
ACCGGCGCCTCGATCACGTCGCGCGTCGTCCCCGCGATATCCGATACGATCGCCGCCTCGCGCTGGAGCAAGGCGTTGAGCAAGGTCGACTTGCCGCTATTGGGTGGGCCGGCCAGCACCACGCGGATGCCATCACGCAGACGCTCGGCGCGGGGCCGGGCCAGCGCCGCGCGGATGTCCGCAGCCAGCGCATTTGCCCCCTGCCCCACCATGTCCGCGACATCGGCATCGACATCGTCTTCGTCCGAAAAATCGAGATCGGCCTCGACCAGGGCAGACAGGCGCAACACATCATGGCGCCAGGTTTCCACCTGGCGCGAGAGATGGCCGCTCGCCATGCGGATCGCCGCGACCCTTTGCGCTTCGGTTTCGGCAAACAGCAGATCGGAAAGCCCCTCGGCTTCGGCGAGATCGATCCGCCCGTTCTGAAAGGCGCGGCGGGTGAATTCACCCGGCTCGGCCAGGCGCAATCCGGGCAGCGCTGCCAGCGCCGCCTCGACAGCGCGGACAACGGCCCTGCCGCCGTGCAGATGCAGTTCGCCCAGATCCTCGCCGGTCGCGGTATGAGGACCTGGAAACCACAGCACGACACCCCGGTCGAGGAGGTCGCCCGTTTCGGGGTGACGCAGGCTGCGCAAGGAGGCGCGGCGCGGCGCTGGCAACGCGCCGCACAAGGCTTGCAGCGCAGGACCTGCCCGCACACCACTGATACGGATGATGGCCAAGGCGGCGGGCGGCGCGCCGCTCGACAGCGCGTAGATCGTTTCGCCCGCCTGCATGGTTCAGGGAAGGATCAGTCCGACGACTTGGGCTTACCGCTGGCGCCCGAAGCCGCGGCGTCCATGATCTGCTGAAAGAAGCGCAGACCCATCTCGCCCATCGGCGCGATGTTCTTTGCAATATTCTGGAGCTGGTCGACGTTGCTGGTGCCCTTCATCGCATTGACGACACCGTCGACATAGGTGCGGTTGACATCGGACACGTCGGGCAGCCCCATGAAGCGGCGCATTTCTTCGGGGGAGCAATCGACTTCGATATTCACTTTCATGGCATTCTACCTTGTTGCAGCGCAAAGGCCCCCAAGCCCCAGTTTTACGCTTATCTGCAGTGGCAAAGTGGGTATAAATGCGCGCCAAAGCAATCGAATTGATGATGGAGAGCAAAATGGGTTCGACGCACAGCATTCAGACCTTCGACCACGACGCCAGCTTCAACGCCTATGTGGCAGAACCTGAAGGCACCCCCAAGGCCGCGATCATCGTCATCCAGGAGATCTTCGGGGTCAACGAAGGCATCCGCCGCAAGTGCGATGGCTGGGCGGCGCAGGGCTATCTGGCGGTAGCGCCCGACCTGTTTTGGCGGATCAAGCCGGGAATCGAACTCGATGCCGATGTCGAAGCCGAGCTGCAGGAAGCGTTCGGCTATTTCGGCCAGTACGATCCCAATGACGGGGTCAAGGATATCGAAGCAACCATCCGCGCGATCCGCGCTGGCGTCGGCGGGCTGAGCGGCGTCGCCAAGGTCGGCGCGGTCGGTTACTGCCTGGGCGGCAAGTTGGCCTATATGGTCGCAGCCCGCACCGATGTGGATGCCAGCGTCGGCTATTACGGCGTGATGATCGACCAGATGCTCGACGAATCGCATTCCATCGCCAACCCGCTGATGCTGCACATCCCGACGGCCGATCATCTGGTGGGTCCCGAGGCGCAGGCCGCAGTGCACGCCGGGCTTGATGACCACCCCCGCGTGACGCTGCACGATTATGAAGGGCTCGACCACGGCTTTGCCGCAGAAATGGGCAACCGCCGTGACGAGGCCGGCGCGCAACTCGCTGACGGTCGCACCGCTGCCTTCTTCGCAGAGCATCTTGCATGAGCGCGGCGCACGCAGGCGTGGCTGCCTGGCATGATTATATGCATGGCGGCTCGACCCCCGAAAAGCTGGGCGCGATGCTCGCGAACGACGCGGTATTCCACTCGCCCGTTGTCCACACCCCGCAGGAGGGCAAGGCCAAGGTCTTCGCCTATCTCCACGCTGCAGCGCATGTGCTCGGCAACGACAGCTTCCACTATGTCCGCGAGATCGTGGACGGCGATACCGCGATGCTCGAGTTCGCGCTGGTGCTCGATGGCATCCAGGTCAACGGCGTCGACATCATCCGCTGGAACGACGCGGGCCAGATCGAGGACTTCAAGGTCATGGTCCGCCCGATGAAGGCGATGAACAAGGTCTGGGAAAAGATGGGCGAGATGCTGGCCAAGGCGGGCTGAGCGTGGGATCGCGCATGCGCTGCGACCGATCCGGTTGAACCGGATCGGTTACCTGCCATCCAGGATATACGCGACGATCGCCGCTCGCTCCCTTGCATCCTTCAATCCGAAGAACCCCATCTGGTTCCCCGGTGCGACGGCGTCCGGATCGGTCAGGAAGCGGTCGAGCAGTTGCGGCGTCCAGCGCGGGTTGCTTGCTGCGAAATCCTTGAAAGCCTTGGAATAATCGAAGTTAGCATCGCCAGCGACCGAACGCGCACCCAGCCTGTGCAGATTGGGCCCGCTCAGCCCCTTGTCACCCCTGGCCACCGAATGACAGCTGTAGCAGCGCTGAAATGCGCGTTCACCGCTCTGGTTCGTTGCTTGCGCAAGGGCAGGTGCGGAAAGCAGCAGCGACGCCAAACCAAGCCAGCGGATCATTGTACGTCCGTACGGATGACCATCAGCCGCTCGGTGCCCGATTCGGGCAGGAACACTTCGCCTTTCCGTCCGAGAATCTGGCGGACGTTCGCCCCCTCGCCGCTGCCGGGATAGCGCGCGGTGAACGTCTGCGTTTTCGGATCGAAGACGCGGGTGGAATTGTCCCCGAAATCGCTGACCCACACCTTGTCGCGCTCGTCGACATAGACCGCATAGGCCTTGGGCGCGTCGCCGGGCAGCTTCCAGGTCTTCCAGCTCTTGGTCGACGGGCGGTAGCGATAGAGTTCGCCGCTGTTCCAGCCGGTGATCCACAGATCGCCCTTGCTGTCCGCCCAGACCCGGCGCAGCCCGGCGCCGGGCGTCGGTGGCTCGATCACGCTGATCTGGCCGCTCGCGCTGTCGATCCGCGCCAGATGGCTGCCGGCGAGCGACACATACCAGACGGTACCATCGGGCGCAGTGGCGATGCCATAGGGTCCACGCCCCTTGGGGTCCTTCCACACATCCAGCTTGCCGGTGGCGGCGTCGATGCGGCCATAGATGCCGTTCTGGCCGGTGAACCAGTGCACGCCCTGGCCGTCAAATGCGCCGGTGTTGAGATTGGTATAACCAGTGTCCGCCGGCAGCGCCCAACGGTCGATCTTGCCGTTGGCGGGGTTGTAGCGGACAATCGCGTTCTGCCCGCCATCGGTGATCCAGGCCATGCCGTCCGGCCCCTGGATGACGCCATGCGGCGCCGATTCCGGCCCCAGCGGGACCTGCACGACCTGGCCGCTCACGGGATCGAGGATGCCCAGCGCTCCCTGGCGCTGCGCAGTGTACCAGATCTTGCCATCGGGTGCGGGCGCAACGTCGTGCGGGCGCGATCCCTTGGGCAGTTCGAACAGCTGGATGTTGCGGCCGATTTCAGCGGATGCGGCGATTTGCGCGCGTTCCTTTGCCGAGGCAGGAAGGGTTGTGGCCATGGTCAAGCCCATGGCGATCCAGAACAGCCGTTTCATGCAAAAATCCTCCCATGCGGTGCCGTGATCCTATCAGGGATCGAACACCGGATGGGAGGAAATGTTGCGCGAAAAGACTTAGCTGAACAACGTCACCACCCCGACACCGGGATCGACAAAGCCGTCGTAGATCATCTTGCCGGCGACATAGAGGATCACGGCGAGGCCGATATAGGCGATCCAGCGATAACGCTCGATGTACTTGGCGATGAAGTTCGCAGCGATGCCCATCAGCGCGACCGAGAGGATCAGGCCGACGATCAGGATGCCGGGATGCTCGCGCGCTGCGCCGGCAACGGCGAGCACGTTGTCGAGGCTCATGCTGACGTCGGCGACAGCCACCGCCCAGGCGGCTGCGGCAAAGCTCTTGGCAGGCTTGACCCCGCTATGCTCGTCCCCCTCGATTTCGGGGGATCCGCCCGATGCGCCCGCCGGCTGGAGTTCGCGGTACATTTTCCACGAAACCCACAGCAGCAAAAGGCCGCCGGCGAAAATGAGGCCGACGATCTGCATCAGCTGGGTGACGACCAGCGCGAACGCGATGCGCAGCACCAGAGCGGCGATGATGCCGATCATGATCACCTTGCGGCGCTGATCGGCAGGCAGGCCCGCCGCCAGCGCGCCCACGACAATGGCATTGTCGCCCGCCAGCAGCACGTCGATCATCAACACCTGGCCAAAGGCTGCCAGCGCAGCCGGAGAGCCGATATTGGCAAAATCGTTTACGATGTGATTCCACAGTTCCATCATGTCAGGTGTCGCAGCCCTTCAGGATTACTGGTTCATGGAGTCGAAGAAGTCTTCGTTGGTCTTCGAATCCTTCATCTTGTCGAGCAGGAACTCCATCGCGTCGATGGTGCCCATCTGCATGAGGATGCGGCGCAGCACCCACATCTTCGACAGGATATCCTTCTCCACCAGCAGTTCCTCCTTGCGGGTGCCGGACTTTCCGACATCCAGTGCAGGGAAGATACGCTTGTCGGCGACCTTGCGATCCAGAACGATTTCGCTGTTGCCGGTGCCCTTGAACTCTTCGAAGATCACTTCGTCCATGCGGCTGCCGGTATCGATCAGCGCGGTGGCGATGATCGAGAGCGAACCACCTTCCTCGATGTTGCGCGCAGCACCGAAGAAGCGCTTGGGACGCTGCAGCGCATTGGCGTCGACACCGCCGGTCAGCACCTTGCCCGACGAGGGGACAACGGTGTTGTAGGCACGGCCCAGACGCGTGATCGAATCGAGCAGGATGACGACATCCTTCTTGTGCTCGACCAGACGCTTGGCCTTTTCGATCACCATTTCGGCAACCTGGACGTGGCGCTGTGCAGGCTCGTCAAAGGTCGAGGAAATGACCTCGCCCTTCACGCTGCGCTGCATGTCGGTGACTTCTTCCGGGCGCTCGTCGATCAGCAGCACGATCAGGAAGACTTCGGGATGGTTGTCGGTGATCGCCTTGGCGATGTTCTGCAGCAGAACCGTCTTACCCACGCGCGGCGGCGCGACGATCAGCGCGCGCTGGCCCTTGCCCTGCGGCGAAACGATGTCGATGACGCGCGCCGACTTGTCCTTGACGGTCGGGTCGAGCGTGTCGAGGCGCAGCTTCTCGTCAGGATAGAGCGGGGTCAGGTTGTCGAAATTGACGCGGTGACGCACGACATCGGGATCGTCGAAATTGACCGCGGTCAGCTTGGTCAGCGCGAAATAGCGCTCGCCATCGCGCGGCGCGCGGATCTCGCCTTCGACCGTGTCACCGGTGCGCAGGCCGAAGCGGCGCACCTGGTTGGGGGAGACGTAGATGTCGTCGGGCCCGGCGAGATAATTCGCCTCGGGACTGCGCAGAAAACCGAAACCATCGGACAGCACCTCGATGGTGCCCAGACCCATGATCTGCTCGCCGTCTTCGGCCAGTTCCTTGAGGATCGCGAACATCAGGTCCTGGCGGCGGAGCGTCGATGCGCTCTCGACGCCCAGCTCCTCTGCCATGGTGACGAGTTCGGCGGGGGTTTTCTGCTTGAGTTCTTTAAGGTGCATGGGGTGCAGGAATCCGTGATGTGGGTGCCGCAAAAATTCAAAACGGCAGGTATGGGAAGATGTTCGAAAGCGCCCGACCGGTAATCCGGCCAATAGGAAATGGGTCGTCGAAAGGTCCCGGACGGGACGCAAGCGAGATAAGCCCCGGCTTGGGCAAAGTCAATCCGCGCTGCGATGGGGTGAGTGGGGGGCTCCTGGCTTAGTAAACCTCCGCTCACCCTGAGCAGCGGGCGCAGCCCGCGTCGTCGAAGGGCCCGCTAAACCGATAGCGTGGGCGCGGGGCCTTCGACAGGCTCAGGCTGAGCGGATGTGGTTAGGCCAAAAACGCCGCCGTCAGAAAGGCTTCACGATCACCAGAATGACGATGACAGCCGCGGCAATGCCGGGCACTTCGTTGATCAGCCGCAGCTGCTTGCCGGTCAGCTTGCGCTCGCCCCTGGCGAGCTTGCGCGCATAGCCGATCATCCAGCCGTGATAGCCGCTGAGCAGGAGCACGAACAACAGCTTGGCGTGCATCCAGCCCGAGGTCCACCAGCCGCCCTGCGTCGCCAGGATCAGCCCCAGCACCCACACGATGATCATCGAAGGGTTGAGGATGATCGTCTTGAGCTTGGACTCGCGGTCGATCCAGCGGGTCGCCTCTTCCGATCCATGCTCGGCCTCCTGATGATAGACCAGGAAGCGCGGCATCATGAACAGGCCCGCCATCCAGAAGATGACGAAGATGAGGTGCGCCGCTTTGAGCCAGAGATAGAGCATTGAGAAAACGTAATCCGCTGTCAGGAGGAGCTCGTTCATGGTGCCAGGCCGTGTGTACGGGCAGCCTGGGCCGCCCGCTGGTGTGGCAGCGCGATTATGCGCCCTGCTTCACCAGTGTAAGCAGTGCGTGAACATGTTCAATGGGCGTCTGCTGCAATATGCCATGGCCCAGGTTGAAAATATGCGGCCGTCCCTCGAAGGTGCGGATGATGTGCCGGACCGCGCTTTCCATCTGCTCGCCGCCTGCGAGCAGCGCCAGCGGGTCGAGATTGCCCTGCACCGGCAGATGCGCGGGGATGTTGGCCGCGGCCCAGACAGGGTCGATCGTCTCGTCGAGGCCCAGCGCATCGACGCCGGTCTCGCGCGCATAGGCGGCGAGCTTTTCGCCCGCGCCCTTGGGAAACCCGATCACCGGAATGCCGGGTCGCGCCTCGTGGATCGCGGCGGCGATCCGGGCATTGGGCGCAATGACCCAGCGCTCGAACTGCGCAGGCGCCAGCGATCCCGACCAGCTGTCGAAGATCTGCACCGCATCGACGCCTGCATCGATCTGGCCGATCAGATAGCCGATGGTGACATCGACGATCGCATCGATCAGCGCCTGAAAGCCTGCGGGATCGCGATAGGCATATTCTCGGGTGGCGTGCTGGTCCTTGCTGCCCTCGCCGTTGACCATATAGGTCGCGACCGTCCAGGCAGACCCTGCAAAGCCCAGAAACGCCTTCTCAGGCGCAAGATCGGCTTTCACCAGGCGCACGGTCTCGTAGATCGCGTTGAGCCGCTCAGGGACCGGCACCAGGCTCTCCAGCGCATGATCGATGAGCTTGGGCGACAGATGCGGCCCCTCGCCCACCAGGAACTGCAGATTCTGTCCCATCGCATAAGGCACGATCAGAATGTCGGAGAACAGGATCGCGGCATCCATCTCGAACCGGCGCAGCGGCTGCAGCGTGATCTCGGCAGCGGCGGGGCTGTCATAGACCAGTTCCAGAAAGCCGCCCTTGTCAGCCCTCAGCGCGCGATACTCGGGCAGATAGCGCCCGGCCTGTCGCATCATCCACATCGGTGGCACGTCGGCCACCTTGCCTGCCAGGCAGTCGAGCAATGGTGCGTTGCGCGTCGTCATCTCAGCTGTGTCCCCACCCATCTTTATTCTTTTATCCTTTATATAAGGAATCTGTTGAAGAAGGCCGCTTGATAACCGGCATGACGCACTCTTGCCTCATGTATCGACAGATTGACAGTCGGCAAGTGAGCCTCTTGCGCTGAGTCGGCAAAATTATCCCGCCTTTCAACAGCCTGTGGGTAACCTTGTCCCGTGTGGACAAATCCCGGGACGAGAGTCCGGCCAGGGGGGAGCAAATCCATCCCCGGTTTTGCCCACAACATCATGCCTTGATTTATCCCCGCTCTGCCCACAGACCATGCGCATGAGCCGCTTTCACCTCCATCTGCTGTCGGATTCCACCGGCGAAACGCTGGAGAACATCGCCAAGGCCGCGCTGGCGCAGTTCGATGCGGTCGAGATCATCAAGCACTTCTGGCCGATGGTGCGGTCCGAAACGCATCTCGACCGGATTCTGGACGAGGTCGCGGCCAATCCGGGGCTGGTGCTGTTCACTCTGGTCAATCCCGATATCCGCGCCAAGCTGGAACGCCGCTGCCGGGTGCTGGGCTTGCCGATGGTGCCCGCGCTCGATGCCGTCACCGATGCCCTGTCGAACCTGCTTGGCCAGGCGGCCAAGGCGCGCCCGGGCCGTCAGCATGTACTCGATGCCGCATATTTCGCGCGGGTCGAGGCGATCCAGTTCACCATCGCGCATGATGACGGGCAGAACTGGGAAAATTGGGAAACCGCCGAGATCGTGCTGGCCGGCGTTTCGCGTTCGTCGAAGACGCCGACCTCGATCTATCTGGCCAACCGGGGATACCGGACCGCGAACATTCCGATCGTGGTGGAATCGCCGCCGCCCCCTGCCCTGTTCATGCTCAAGCACCCGCTGGTCGTGGGGCTGACGACCAATCCGGAACGGCTGATCGCGGTGCGCAGAAACCGCCTGTTGTCCTTGAACCAGGCCCCCGAAACCGACTATGTGAACGACGAGAAGGTGAAGGCCGAGCTGGCCTTTGCGCGGCGCATGTTTGCGGATAATGGTTGGCCGGTCATCGATGTGACCCGCAGGTCGATCGAGGAAACGGCGGCGGCGATCATCAACCTGTTCAACGAGCGCGAAGCCGCGCGCGAGAGCAGGGCAAGGTCGGGGCTGCAACCCAGCTTGACCACCGACAAAGCATAAGGACGAAGTGAAATGCTGATACTCGCATCGCAAAGCGCCTCGCGCCGGGCCATGCTCGATGCTGCCGATGTCCCCTTTTCGGTGGTCGCGGCGCATATCGATGAATCGGCGATCCGCGCTTCGCTGCACGCCGACGGCACGTCGCCGCGCGATATTGCCGATGCCCTGGCCGAGGCCAAAGCCATGCGCGTGGGCACGCGCCGCATCGAGGCGATGGTGCTGGGCTCCGACCAGATCCTGGAAACCGCATCGGGCGAGATGCTGAGCAAGCCGCAGACTCCCGAGGATGCGATCCGCCAGCTCGAGACGCTGTCGGGCAAGGCACACAAATTGTGGAGCGCTGCGGTGATCGTCGAGGGCGGTCGTCCGATCTGGCGGCATGTCGACAAGGCGGTGATGCACGTGCGCCCGCTGGGCAGCGCCTTTGTGCGCAATTATGTGGAAAAGCACTGGGAAACCATCGGATACACGGTGGGCTGCTACGAGATCGAAGGCGCGGGAGCCCAGCTTTTCAGCCATATCGAAGGCAATCACTTCACCGTTCTGGGAATGCCGCTGCTGCCGCTGCTCGGCTTCCTGCGCGAACGCGAACTGATGCCCAGCTGATCGGCGCTGCGTGACCCAGTCTGGAACCCCTTATGCCGAGGTGATCGGCGATCCGATCGCGCACAGCAAATCCCCGCTGATCCACGGCTTCTGGCTGAAGGCGCTGGGGCTGGAGGCGGACTATCGCGCCACCCATGTCACGCCAGAAGCCCTCGGCGATTATATCGCATCGCGCCGCGACGATCCGCTCTGGCGCGGCTGCAATGTCACCATCCCGCACAAGCTCGCGGTGATGGAGCATGTCGCCGATCCAGGCGATGTGCGCACCAGCATCGGCGCGATGAACACCATCGCCCGCGATGCCGAGGGCGCATTGTTCGGCACCAATACCGATGCAGGCGGCTTCTACGCGCCCTTGGGGCAGAGCGATTTTGCCGGAGCCGATGTCGCGGTGATCGGTGCGGGCGGTGCGGCGCGGGCGGTGCTGTTTGCCCTGTCGCGGATGGACGTCGCCAGCGTCACCATCCACGCCCGCAGCCCCTTGAAGGCCATGGGTCTGCTCGCCGCGTTCGGGCTCAAGGGTCAGGTGCGCGGCATGGCCGATGCGCTGGGCGAGGTCGATCTTCTCGTCAACACCAGCCCCCTGGGCATGAAGGGGTTCGATCCGCTCGAGATCGACCTGTCGCCGCTGCCCGACAGCGCGCTGGTTTATGACATCGTCTACAATCCGCTCGAAACCGGGCTGCTCAAGGCGGCGCGTGCCCGCGGGCTGGAGACGGTTGACGGGCTGGAGATGCTGATCGGCCAGGCGGCGCTCGCCTTCGAGATCTTCTTCGATGCCGCCCCGCCGCGCGCCCGCGATGACGAGCTGCGCGCACTGCTGACCGCATGACCGCGCACGTCAAGCGGCTGCCCCCCCATCACCGACACCGCCCGATGGTGCTCGGGCTGACCGGGTCGATCGGCATGGGCAAATCCGCGGTGGCCAGGATGCTGCGCGCCGAGGGCGTGCCGGTGTTCGATGCCGATGCCGAAGTGCACCGGCTGCAGGGTCCTGGCGGCGCGTTGCTGTCCAGAATCGAGGCGGCATTTCCCGGGACCACCGGGCCGCAGGGGGTGGACCGCGCAAAGCTGGGCGCGGCGGTGTTCGGCAATCCGGCGGCACTCAGAACGCTCGAACATATCGTCCATCCCGCCGTCGGCCGTTCGCGCGCGGCGTTCGTCCGCGCCAACCGGGCCCGGCGGATCATCGTGTTCGATATCCCCTTGCTGTTCGAGAAGGGCGGAACGCAGAATGTCGACGGCATCGTCGTGGTGTCCGCCGCATTGTGGCAGCAGCGCAAGCGGGTGATGGCGCGCGCAGGCATGACCGCGGCGCGGCTGCGGCACATCCGCCATCTGCAGATGGCCGACCATCACAAGCGTGCCCATGCCGACTGGGTGATCCCCACCGGCGGCACCCTGCTGGCCACGCGACAGGCGGTGCGAAAGCTGCTGGGGAATTTGCGCTCGTCTCTTGCGCGATGATCAAATCGGTCCAATAGTAGTTGGAATGAGAGAGATCATTTTCGATACCGAAACCACCGGCCTGTCCCCCGACGAAGGACACAGGATGGTGGAAATCGGGTGTATCGAGATGGTCGGCCGGATGGCCACGGGCCGCACCTTCCACGCCTTCTACAATCCCGAAATGCCGATGCCGCCCGAAGCCGAGCGCGTGCACGGGCACAGCGACGCCTTTTTGGCCGACAAGCCGTTGTTTGCCGCCGGAGTCGAGGATCTGCTCGAATTTCTGGGCGACGCGGTGCTGGTCGCGCACAATGCCGGGTTCGACATGCGCTTCCTCAACGCCGAACTCGCGCGCACCGGCCATCCTGCGATTCCGATGAGCCGGGTGGTCGATACCGTTGCGATGGCGCGCTCGCGCTTTCCTGGATCGCCTGCCAGCCTTGATGCCTTGTGCAAGCGGTTCGGGGTCGACCGCAGCCACCGCGTGCTGCACGGCGCGCTGCTCGACGCCGAACTGCTGACGCAGGTCTATATCGAGCTTACCGGTGGCCGGCAGATCGGCCTGGGCCTCGCCGACGATGCGGCCACCGATGGTGTGCAGGTCTCTGGCCGGCCGCGCCTGATCCCGCTGGAACAGCGTCCGCACCGCCTGCCCCGTCCGTTTGCCGCCAGCGAGGCGGAGCTGGCCGCACATCGCGAATTTCTGGGCAAGATCAAGCAGCCACTCTGGCTGTCCACGCGTTAACCTGTTTGTGCAACCTTCAACGAAAGGAGGTCATTTCCCGAAGCTCATACCATCCTCGGCGCATGAACGCCGGGGCATATCTGTCCGGCCCGTCGTGGCATCCCCGCGACTGGTCCTAGTCATGGAGAACATCATGGACATTCGTATTTCAGGTCACCAGGTCGATACCGGCGAAGCCCTCAAGGTGCATGTTGCGGATCGGCTCAATGCGATTGTCGAAAAGTATTTTTCCAAGGCCATATCCACCCATGTGACCTTCGGGCGAGGGCCTCACGACCAGTTCCAGTGCGACATCGTCACGCATGTGATGCAGGGCCTGATCCTCAAGGGCCACGGCCTGGCCCATGACGCGCATGTTTCCTTCGATGGCGCCGCCGAAAAGATCGACAAGCAGCTGCGCCGCTACATGGGCCGCCTGAAGGGGCGCCACGAGCAGGTTCAGCATGCCGCGCGCGAAGAAGAAGCCGCCTATACGGTGTTCGACAGCGGCAGCGAGGAAGAGGTTGTCGGCGATGCGCCCGTCGTGATTGCCGAAACGCGGGTCGATGTTCCCGAAGCCACCGTGTCCGATGCGGTGATGATGCTCGATCTGCGCAACACCAATGCGCTGTTTTTCAAGAACACCGGCACCGGGCGGCACAACATGGTCTATCGCCGCCAGGATGGCTCGATCGGCTGGGTCGAACCCCAGGCGTGATCCGATAAAATTCTGCGGCGCTGTGCGCCAGGGCATCGCGCGACTTGGTTTTTTGCGCGATCTGGTGCATGGGCGCCGCAGCAACACGTCGGCGGGAGAAGGACAGGGCCTCTCCCGGCAGGACCGACGATCATTGGATGACCATTCGAGCGCGCCGGTTCCGCAACGATCGGGAGCGGCGCGACAGAATCGAGAATTTTGATAATCATGGCGTGGTTCGAACTCGACAAGCAGGCGGTGCTGACCTCGGCGCGCGTCGCCGACAAGCACCAGGCGCTGGAGCTGGCGGCCGAGCAGTTCGGCCATTGCTATGGGTTGGATGCCGAGCAGGTGCTCGCCTGTCTGCTCGAGCGCGAGCAGCTGGGCTCGACCGGCTTTGGCCGCAGGGTCGCCATCCCGCATGGCAAGCTGGAAGGGCTCGACCATTCGGTGGCGGTGCTGCTGCGGCTGGGCAAGCCGATCGAGTTCGGATCGATCGACAATCTGCCGGTCGATCTGGTGATCGCGCTGCTGTCGCCGCTGGCTACCGGCGCAATGCATCTGCAGGCGCTGGCGCATATCTCGCGGCTGACCCGTGACGAAAAGACGCTGGCCAAGATCAAGGGCGCCGATGATCCGGATGCGATCTACGCGCTGGTGACCGCCGAGCTGGACCGTGACGCTGCCTGATCCGGCGTCTGCAGCCGGGACCGTCGAAGCGGCAGGCGAAGGCACGGGCGAGGGCGCGCATTTTCGGGCGCTCGAACGGCTTTATGCCGCAGCATCGATCAACCGGCTGTTTCCTTCGCGGCTGACGATTACCGGGGCTGGCCGCGCGCGGATCGATTTCGATGTCACGCAGGAGCATTTCCACGCAGCAGGCGCGGCGCACGGCACGCTCTATTTCAAGATGCTCGACGATGCAGCCTTCTATGCCTGCAACGCGCTGGTGACCGATCGTTTTCTGCTGACGACCGCCTTCAACCTCCATTTCACCGCGCCGGTGCGCGCGGGACCGGTGTATGCCGAGGGCCATTGGGTCAGCGGCAAGCGCCGGGTGTTTGTCGGCGAATCGCGCCTGGTCGACAGCTACGGCGAGGAAATCGCGCGCGGCACGGGCACCTTCATGCGCTCGCATATCGGGCTTTCAGGGCTGGCGGGCTATTCGGGCCCCGTCCAGGACAGCCCCGGATGATCGAACCCCGGCTGGCGGCGCACGTGCGGATCGGCGCGCTGCAACGGCTGACGGCAGCAGCGGGCGGGTTTGCGACCGTATTGGCCAAGGGCGATCCGGTTTCGGGCATCATCCTGATCGCGCGCACGGTGCGGGGGCGCGACAATGCCCTGCTGGAAGGCATGATCGCGTTCGACGGCAGCACCGATTGGCAGGAGATCTGGGCGGATGACGAGGCGACGGTCGCGCGTAAGGGGACTCAGGCCGAATACATCGCCCGCAGGCGCGCCCGGGACGGCGATTTGTGGGTCATCGAACTGGATGTCGCCAGCCGCGCACAGTTCGACGCGATAATCGGTGAGGCGAGTTGACTCGCACAGCCGCCTGCTAGAGGGGCCCGTTCACCGATAAACGCGCAGGCGGTCCGGCCGGTTCCATGGCTTTTTACAAAAGGCGACGAACCGAGGGCAAGCACGCAGACGGGGGGTAACCCGCCGGAACCGGTCGACAGATCCATGATCTGCCCGATCCGTGTCCCGGTCATGGTGATCCACCGCACAGTCAAAGAATTTGATGAGTACGATCCTCAAGGCCGCCAGCATGGCCGCCGTGGCAATCTATTCGATTGCTACCCTCACCTTCACCGACGCATCAGCCGCCTTTGCATCGCCGCTGACTGCCGAAACGATCCAGCCGGTTCCCGCCCAGACGAGCGAAGTTGCTGTTTCCAGTGCGCCTGACGCCGCTGTCGAAACCTCCGCGCAGGCCGAAACCGCTCCCCTTCAGATCGACACCCAGAGCGCCCAGCCGCCGCTCAAGGCCGACAGCCTGGCGCAGCTCGTGTCGATGCACGATGTTCCCGCCGACCTGGACGAAGAGACCCGGTGCCTTGCCGGCGCGGTCTATTTCGAATCCAAGGGCGAAACGCTCAATGGCCAGCTCGCGGTCGCAAAGGTCGTGATCGCCCGGCGCGATTCGGGCCGCTTTGCCAGCAGCCTGTGCGGTGTCGTCTATCAGCCCAGCCAGTTCTCGTTCGTTCGTGGCGGACGCATGCCCGCCATTCCCGCGAGCAGCGTCGACTGGAAAGAGGCCGTGGCCATTGCGCAGATCGCGATGAAGGATGCCTGGGACAGCCCCGTCGAAGGCGCGCTGTTCTTCCATGCACGCCATGTTTCGCCGGGCTGGCGCATGCAGCGCCTCGCCGCGGTCGACAATCACGTCTTCTATCGCTGATCCTCTCTCCCCGGCCCGATTGCCAGGGGTGGATGGACAGGCTGCAGCATAGTCCTTTGGGTCGCAAAGGACTGAGGCGGGCGCACCTGGTGCGTCCGCCTCGATCTTTTGTGCGCCCGGCGCGGCTATCACGTCAGCCTTGATCGATCCTCACGAGGCGCGAAAGCACACGGGGCTGAGCTTCAGTGAACCCTGACGCATAACAGAAAAGGACCGACAGCTTGGGGGCTGTCGGTCCAGTCGGGTTCTACCAAGGGTTGGTAAACGGGTGAAATCAGCTGCCGACGGCGATGCGCTCGCCCGGCTTGAAGCTTTCGCCGGCTTCGGCGCGGGCAATTAGCGTGACCATGGCGCGCTGGCCGCTGGCCATGGTCTGGGTGACGCAGTTGCGGTGATCGATCTGCTCACGCAGCGGACCGCGCGGGGAGCCGCCGCAGACCTTGGTCGAGGCAGCGCGCAGCCGGGTCTTGAGCGTGTTGGCGCCTTCGGGCGTGGTGAGATCGAGATCGACAAAGGGAACTTCGACGCTGCGGACCACGCGGCCACCAGCGGCCTGCTCGGTGTGGACCGGATTGGCCTGGACAGCGGCGGAAAACAGGATGGCCGAGGCGGTCGCGGCGGCCAGGGTGCGGGTAGCGATGGGGGCAAGAGCACGGGCGAACATGGGGTGGGGTCCTTTCGATGGGGCAAGCAAACTGAAACGTGGACCGGTCCTGCTGGCAAGGGTCCCTGCAGGACCGGTCTTGTTGTCGTTTGCCGCCGATGTCCCGGCCTGGGGAGCTATGGAGCATCGGCGACATCATCTGGATAGGCCGCCCACGGGCCCGCGTCGCCCCGCGCTCGACAAGGGCGCGGGCCACGTCGCTCAACGACTACAGCTGTCGACGAACGACAGAGCGGTATCGACGAGTGTTACAAGTGCAAAGAAACTGTCATCGAATCGGTAACTTCTTTCCGCAGTGACGCTACGGAAAGGTCATGGCATCGGGCGGGCGCTCCGAGAGCCGGAAGGCGCCCCGATGTGGTTCCACGTGGAACGCGGTCAAATCAGTCCGGCAAGCGGGCTGGAGGGATCGGCATATTTGCGCGTCCCCATGCGCCCGGCAAGATAGGCATCGCGCCCCGCTTCCACCGCCAGCCGCATCGCGCGTGCCATGCGGATCGGATCCCTGGCCTCGGCGATCGCGGTGTTCATCAGCACGCCGTCGCAGCCCAGCTCCATCGCGATTGCAGCGTCGGAGGCTGTGCCGACACCGGCGTCGACCAGCACCGGCACCTTGGCGTTTTCGATGATCAGCCGGATGGTGACGCGGTTCTGGATGCCCAGGCCCGATCCGATCGGCGCGCCCAGCGGCATGATCGCCACCGCGCCTGCATCTTCCAGCCGCTTGGCGCCGATCGGGTCATCGACGCAATAGACCATCGGCTTGAAGCCCTCCTTGGCCAGGATCTCGGTCGCGCGCAGTGTCTCGTGCATGTCGGGGTACAAGGTCTTGGCCTCGCCCAGCACCTCGAGCTTGACCAGATCCCAACCGCCCGCCTCGCGCGCCAGCCGCAGGGTGCGGATCGCATCCTCGCCGGTGAAGCAGCCTGCGGTGTTGGGCAGATAGGTGATCTTCTTGGGATCGATGAAATCGGTCAGCATCGGGGCATTGGGATCGGACACATTGACCCGGCGGACGGCGACAGTGACGATCTCGGCGCCCGAGGCCTCGACCGCGGCTGCGTTCTGCGCAAAGTCCTTGTACTTGCCGGTGCCGACGATCAGCCGCGATCGGAAGGTGTGGCCGGCCACGGTCCAGCTGTCATCAGCCGGCGCATGGTCGCCGCCGCCGACAAAATGGACGATTTCCAGCCGATCACCGTCCTGGACAAGCACGTCGCCCAGTGTCGAGCGCGGCACGATCTCCAGATTGCGCTCCACCGCGACCTTCGCGGGGTCCAACCCCAAGGTCCCGACAAGCGCGGCAATGCTTTGCGCGGCGGTAACACGGCGGGGTTCGCCATTGATATGGATGCTGATCTGGGCGGAGGTGTGGGGAGCGGTGCTGTTCATAGGCCGCGACTCTTGGCGCGGATCGCGGGGCAAGGGCAAGCCCCAATGTTGCAACCGGGCTTCGGTTTAACGCTGCCTTGCGGCGCGATAGTTGAGCAGATGCGCGATGCTGAGTGTTGCCACGCCCACCAGGGTCAGGCTGTATTCGAACGCGCCGCCGTGCGGAACCGTCATCGCAGCGAGCATCGCTCCGATGCCGACCACACCGATCGCCAGCGGCAGCCGTGCACCATGCCGCCGGAGGCCATGGCCCAGTGCCAGCGCGGCCATGATCGCGGCCAGCACGAAGCCGATCTCGTGGACCCAGGGGGAAAGGAACAGCCCGCTTAGCGAGGCGAATCCGGCGACCAGCCAGATGCCTGCAGCGCAATGCACCATGCACAGCGCCGACAGCGCAATCGCGGCCGAATCGAGCTGGCCGGACCGGGTGATACGAGACAACATGCCGCGCATATAGGTGATATGATATCATTGCGCAATCGGCGATAACTATGGCCCGGGAGAAACATCGCCGGGTGCGCCGCAAAAAACCCCTTGCAAGCCAGGGTGCGCCATCCGAAATGCAGCAGGCCATGACCAGCCTTTCGCAAGCCCATCCTTCCACCCTGCCACCGCAGCGTCGCACCGCGCCCGATGCCATTGCCCTGTGGCTTTTTGGCGTCGCGCTGCTGGTGTTCTGCATGGTGGTGGTCGGCGGGATCACCCGGCTGACTGAATCGGGCCTGTCGATCACCGAATGGAATGTGGTCACCGGGACACTGCCGCCGCTCAGCGAAGCGGCCTGGGTGGCGGAGTTCGAGAAGTACAAGCTGATCCCGGAATATACCGAGGTCAACGCTGGCATGACGCTGGCCGAGTTCAAGAACATCTATTTCTGGGAATATGTGCACCGCCTGCTGGGGCGACTGGTCGGGGTCGCGTTCGCCTTGCCCTTCGCCTGGTTCGCGATCCGTCGCGCGATTCCGCAAGGCTATGGCTGGCGACTGACCGCGCTGTTCGCGCTCGGCGGGCTGCAGGGCGCGATCGGCTGGTGGATGGTCGCCTCGGGCCTGTCGGAGCGGACCGACGTCAGCCATTTCCGCCTCGCGGTGCACCTGCTCAACGCGCTGTTCATCATGGCCGGACTGGTGTGGACCGCGCTCGACCTCAAGGCGCTCGCGCGCGATCCCGCTGCCCGTCCGGCGCGGATGACCGGGCTCGCCTTTGCAACGATTGTCGTGCTGTTCGTGCAGCTGCTGCTGGGCGCGTGGGTCGCCGGGCTGAACGCGGGCTATGCGGCCAACAGCTGGCCGCTGATGAACGGATCGTTCGTCCCGGTCGACGTCGACTGGTCGAACGGCGTGATCCACGCGCTGACCTATGATCCCTTCCTGCTGCACTTCCTCCACCGCTGGT
Source organism: Sphingomonas sp. 35-24ZXX (assembly GCF_000786215.1). Lineage (GTDB taxonomy): Bacteria > Pseudomonadota > Alphaproteobacteria > Sphingomonadales > Sphingomonadaceae > Blastomonas. The sequence continues at coordinate 148,245 of NZ_JROG01000008.1, read as the reverse complement.
GGGCCTTTGCGGCGGTCGCGGCCCTGGTGGTGATGGCGCGCGCGGTGCGCAAGGTCGATCGGCGCGCGTCGCTGGCCATCCACAGCGCCTTTGGCGTGCAGGTGCTGCTGGGAATCGCCACGGTCATGACCAGCGTCGATCTCAACCTCGCAGTGCTGCACCAGGCCGTGGGCGCGATCCTCGTCGCCACCGTAGCCTGGGGGGCGCATCGGCTGGGCCAGGGTCCGGCACGGGATTCCCGCGCTGCATGATCGGCGATTCGGTCAGCGAGACCAGCGACATCCGTCTGGTCTATTGCCCCTTCTCCGACGAGGAAGAGGCGCGGACGATCGCTCGCACCATCGTGCGCGAACAGCTGGCCGCCTGTGCCAATGTGCTGTCGCCGTCGCTCTCGATCTATCATTGGGAGGGCGAACTCGCCGAGCAGCCCGAGGTGCCGGTGCTGTTCAAGACCGCGCTGCCTCAGTGCAAGGCGCTGGTCGCGCGGATCGTCCATCTGCACAGCTATGACGAGCCGGCGGTGCTGGTGCTGCCGGTCGAATATTGCCCGCCCAGCTTCCGCTCGTGGGTGCTGGGCCAGACCCTGGCCACCGATTGATGGTCTGGGCGGCGGTCCTGCTGCTCGCCACCCCCGGCGCTGCCACCGCCCCCTGCCCTGCTCCCGTCCTGACCTTCGCGCCGCCGCTGGATGCGCCGATGGTCGTGCAGCGCCGTATTGAGCGCGAGCTGGCCGATGGCCTGTTCGTGCATGAATCGAGCTACCGGCTGACCTTTTCCAGGGCCGGGCGCGGTTACCGGCTGCACTGGCAGCAGCTGCAGGAGCGATCCGATGGCCCGCCTGCGCTGCTGCGGCTGCTCGAGCTGCAGGAGCGCAGCGTGGCGGGCGAGTCGTTCGATGTCACGCTCGACGAGAGCGGCGCGGTGCTGGGCATCAGCGAATCGCCCGAATCCGCCGGGCGGCTGGCAGCGGCGATCGGCCGCCTGCGCGCCGATCCGGCGCTGGATGCCCGCCCCGCGGCGCAGCGAGCCCAGATCCATGCGCTGCTCGACCGGCTCGCGGCGTTGCCCCCGGCAGAGCGGCTGGAGCTGCAGCGGGCGCGGCTGGAACGACCGGTGATGCTGGCCGGGCGGCCGTGCACCAGCGGGCAGGTCGAGGCGGCTGGCGGCACCATCTATCGCGTGCTGCGCGAATCGGGCGATGCGCTGCAGCTTTCGGCTACGCACGAATCGGTGCGCGAAGGGACATCCGGGCTGGCGGTGACAGATGCGATCACGCTGTCGCGCACGACCGGGCTGGTCACGCGGTTCGACCGGCACACCGTCACCACCGTGGCAGGGACGGCCCGCCATGCGCGCGAATCCTTCCGTCTGGAGAGCATGCCGGACGCGCGATAATTATGGTGGTATCTTGATACCTCTTGCAAATCGCCCCAATTTGCTTGACTAAATCACCCTCCATCGTCATTAGCCGCGCTTCGCTCAGGCGCTGCATCTGCTGGCCTGTCGTATCAAGAAACGCTGTCAGCCGATCGCAGGCCTGCCCCATGAGGGTCCGGTTCTGAAGCGGGTGACGTTTTGGAAGGTTGAAGGCCATGAAGGCTTTGCTCAAGACCACCAAGTCGATCAAGCCGGCTGAAGTGGAAAAGAAGTGGCATATTATCGATGCCGACGGACTGGTGGTTGGCCGCGTTGCGGTGATCATCGCCAACCTGCTGCGTGGCAAGCACAAGCCCAGCTACACCCCCCATGTCGATTGCGGTGACCATGTCATCGTCATCAACGCGGGCAAGGTTCAGCTGACGGGCAACAAGCGCGCCAACAAGGTCTATTACAAGCACACCGGTTACATCGGTGGCATCAAGGAAGTGACCGCCGCCAAGGTGCTGGACGGCCGCTTCCCCGAGCGCGTGCTGGAAAAGGCTGTCGAGCGCATGGTTCCCCGTGGTCCGCTGGGTCGCCAGCAGATGCGCAACCTGCACCTCTTCACCGGAACCGAACATCCGCACGCAGGCCAGCAGCCTGAAGTGCTCGATGTTGCCTCGCTCAACCGCAAGAACAAGGTGGGTGCATAATGTCTGATACCGTGCAATCCCTGTCCGACCTCAAGGACATCGCCGCCGACATCGAAACCCCGGGCGCACCCGCGGTCAAGGTTTCCAACGCGCCGCTGCGCGAGCAGGAACTGGACAAGCAGGGCCGTGCCTATGCCACCGGTCGCCGCAAGGACGCCGTGGCTCGCGTGTGGCTGAAGCCCGGCACCGGCAAGATCATCATCAACAAGCGCGACCAGGAAGTGTATTTCGCACGTCCGACCCTGCGTCTGGTGATCAACCAGGTGTTCGACATCACCGACCGCAAGGGCCAGTATGATGTCATCTGCACCGTCAAGGGTGGTGGTCTTTCGGGCCAGGCCGGCGCCGTCAAGCACGGCATCAGCCAGGCGCTGAGCAAGTTCGAACCCGCGCTGCGCAGCACGGTCAAGTCGGCAGGGTTCCTGACCCGCGACAGCCGCGCCGTCGAGCGCAAGAAGTACGGCAAGGCCAAGGCGCGCAAGAGCTTCCAGTTCTCGAAGCGCTGATCTGGCTGTTGCGCCGCTGCCTTCCGGGGTTTGGCGCACACCGGCTTTGAACACATACGGGGTGATCGCCCCCATGATGGTGCCCTTGCGGTGCGGTTCATGGGCCAGCGGTCACCCCGTTGTGCGTCTGGCGGGTGCAAAACCGCACAGCAATGCTTGCGCACTGCCTGCGCAGCCGCTAATGGCGACGGCCTGCCCGCACAGGAGTGTAGCTCAGCTGGTAGAGCGTCGGTCTCCAAAACCGAATGCCGGGGGTTCGAGTCCCTCCACTCCTGCCAGCGGCCACCACGTGACACTCCCCATCCGGGGGAGTTGCCCCCCATTGAATCCCCTTGCTTCTGCGGACTTGCGCGGTTATGGGGCTGTCTTTCTCCGACAGGGTGCATATATCGTGTTTCAGCCGGGCAAGGCTGGCGGCGATGTGCCTGCAACAGCAGATGCGCCCGTAAATCGGAAACAGGAAAGTTGAAGGCCATGGCCACCGAACGGAAGAAGACCAGTCCCGGCGAATTCGTGAATCAGGTTAAGACTGAGGCATCGAAGGTTGTCTGGCCGACCCGTCAGGAAACCGTGACCACCGCGATCATGGTGTTCATCCTGATGACGATCCTGGCGATCTTCTTCCTGGCCGTCGATTCGGTCTTTGGTGCCATCGTCAAATGGCTGCTCACGCTGGCGTGATCGCGCCCCCTGCTTGTTGAAAGAGAGTTGAATGTCGCGCTGGTACATCATTCACGCTTATTCCGGCTTTGAGAACAAGGTCCGCGACGCGATTCTCGCCGATGCCGAGCGCATGGGCCTGTCGGCTCTGGTCGAACAGGTCGAGGTGCCTACCGAAACCGTGACCGAAGTGCGTCGCGGCAAGAAGGTGCAGACCGAGCGCAAGTTCTTCCCCGGCTATGTCCTGGCCAAGCTGGCGATGACCGATGACGTCTATCACGTCGTCAAGAACACGCCCAAGGTCACTGGCTTCCTGGGCCCCAACGGCAAGCCGCAGGCGATCAGCGATGCCGAGGCTGCGCGCATCCTGAACACCAAGGAAGAAGCCGCCAACGCACCGCGCGCCCGCATCGACGTCGATTACGAAATCGGCGATTCGGTCAAGGTGCTCGAAGGTCCGTTCGCGAGCTTCAACGGCATCGTCGAGGAGCTCGATTTCGACAAGGCCCGCGTCAAAGTCTCGGTCTCGATCTTCGGTCGTGCCACGCCCGTCGATCTCGATTTCGAGCATGTCGAACTGGCAAAGTGAGTTTTACCCTCTCCTGTTGCGGGTGAGGATAAAAAGTGCGGGAGGCTGGCCTCAAACCAGCTGTTTGACCGCTTAATTTGAGGGCAACCGCCCGATAGAATGAAGGAGTGCCATCGTGGCCAAGAAGATTGAAGGCTATATCAAGCTGCAGGTGCCTGCCGGCTCTGCAAACCCCTCTCCGCCGATCGGCCCGGCTCTGGGTCAGCGCGGCGTGAACATCATGGAATTCTGCAAGCAGTTCAACGCTGCCACGCAGGAAATGGAAAAGGGTACGCCCCTTCCGACCGTGATCACCGTTTATGGTGACCGCAGCTTCACGTTCGTCACCAAGACCCCGCCTGCCAGCTATCTGATCAAGAAGGCTGCCAACCTGAAGAGCGGCTCCAAGCTGCCCGGCAAGGAAAGCGCCGGAACCATCAAGCGTTCGCAGCTGGCGGAAATCGCCCAGGCGAAGATGGCCGACCTCAATGCCAACGACATTGAAGCGGCAACGAAGATTATCGAAGGCTCGGCGACGTCGATGGGCCTTGAAGTGGTGGAGGGCTGAGTATCATGGCAAAAGTGACCAAGAAGGCAAAGGCCCTCGCCGCCAAGCTCGACGCTGAAAAGCTGTACGGCGTGGATGAAGCCATCAAGACCATCAAGGAACTGGCGACCTCGAAGTTCGACGAAACCATCGAGGTTGCGCTGAACCTGGGCGTTGACCCGCGTCATGCCGACCAGATGGTCCGCGGTGTCGTGTCGCTGCCCTCGGGTACCGGCAAGGACGTTCGCGTCGCCGTGTTCGCACGCGGTGACAAGGCTGAGGCGGCTCTGGCCGCTGGCGCCGAGCGCGCAGGCGCCGAAGACCTGATGGAAGAGATCCAGAACGGCAAGATCGATTACGACCGCATCATCGCCACCCCCGACATGATGGGTGTGGTCGGTCGTCTCGGCAAGCTGCTGGGTCCCAAGGGCCTGATGCCGAACCCCAAGCTGGGCACCGTGACGCCGAACGTCGCTGAAGCGGTCAAGGCTGCCAAGGGCGGCCAGGTCGAATTCCGCGTCGAAAAGGCCGGTATCATCCATTCGGGCATCGGCAAGGCGAGCTTCTCGGACGAGGCGCTGCGCGCCAACTTCGATGCGTTCGTCGAGGCGATCATCCGCGCCAAGCCTTCGGGCTCGAAGGGCAAGTATCTGCGCAAGATCTCGGTCAGCTCGTCGATGGGCCCCGGCCTGAAGGTCGACGTGTCGCAGGTTCACGCCGGCTGAACGTAACAAATTGCTGCTAAGCCCATTTGAGGGGCCGGGGGGAACCTCGGCCCCTTTTTGGTGTCTGGCTTGGACAGACCCTTCTTCCTGCGCCGGAGCACCCTTCATGACCCTCGATCTGCACATCACGCTGACCTATGACATGGATGTGCCGACCGACATCCTGCTGCAGGTGGAGGCCGCCGCCATTCCCGAACAGCGGATCGAATGGGCGCATATCGAGGCATCGCGGTGCGACCATTTCGTGCGCGTGGCAGCGCTCGACGGGATCGGCGATCGCATCTGGCTGCGCACCAGCGGGCGGCTGAGCATCGATTACCGCGCGCGGATGACCGTGCTGCGCGATCTTGCCGATGTCGCTACCCTGCCGCAGATGCCGCTGCACCTGCTGCCGGGCGAGACGGTGCAGTATCTGTTCGATTCGCACTACTGCCCCGCGACCAAGTTCCACAGCTTCGTCGATACCGAGTTCGGCGAGCTCACCGGAGGCGCGCGAATCGCCGCGATGCGCGACTGGATCGCCGAGCATTTCGTCTATCAGCCGGGCAGTTCGGACGGCACCACCACTGCGCTCGATAGCTTCGTGATGCGCCAGGGCGTGTGCCGTGATTATGCGCATGTGATGATCGTGCTCGCGCGCGCCTGCTCGATCCCCGCGCGCTTTGCCAGCGTCTATGCCCCGGGCGTGTCGCCGCCCGATTTCCATGCCGTGGCCGAAGTCTTCCTCGCCGATCCGTCGGGCGAGGGCGGGGCGTGGCACCTCATCGACCCCACGGGCATGGCGACCGCCGCCGACATGGTGAAGATCGGCGTCGGCCGCGACGCGCTTGACGTCGCTTTCCTCACCGCTTTCGGCACCGTCGAACTGGTCGAGCAGAATGTCAGCGTGATGCAGGTCGACTGACCCGCATCAGCCTTTTCCGTCTTTTTACTGGGTCAGGTCCGCACGCCAACCCTGCGCCGGTGCGGGTCGGCGTTCACCCGTCGTTTCTGCCGCATCGACCAGTCGCCCCAGCAACTGCTGGCCGAAGCGCCAATCGCCCAGACCCGATTCGGCATTGATGTGCCCGGCCCGGCCTGCATCGATATGATCGGCTCCCCAGAAGCTCGCCAGGCGATAGGCGCGGTCGGGGGTGATAAAAGGATCATCCCGGCTGCTGACCAGCAGGCTGGGGAAGGGGAGTACCCCCCGGGCGGAGGGGGCAAAGCCACAGAGGCGCGGGTCGATCGGCGCATTGTCCACTTCGGGTGGCGCAACCAACAAAGCTCCGACCACCGGGCCATCGCTGCGGGGACGCTCCAGCGCCGCCCACCAGGCGACGGCGTGGCAGCCCAGCGAATGCGCGACCAGCACGATCGGACCTTCGGTCTGGCGGATGGCAAGATTCAGCCGATTGACCCAGGCATTGCGATTGGGCGTATGCCAGTTGCCCATGTCGACGCGATGGCAGTTCACCCACTGCCGCTCCCAAAGCGTCTGCCAGTGCTGAGGTCCGCTGTTGTCGAGCCCGGGTACGGTGAGAATTGTCGGGTTGGTCATCGAATGGGTACGTAATCCAGTCATGGTGGCACCTTTCGTTTCGTGTACGCTGCCGGGGAGACCGCAGGAGCGCTCGCCGCGACATCATCAAGAGCGCGGCGATAGCATGATAATAACTCAACCATAATGATAGACAATGTGATTGCGATCACTGGAATGGCCATTGCGCCGGGCCGAAAGTGCGACACCGCTTGACTCCAGGGTCATCGCTGCTATGTGCCGCCCCTGACCGGAACGGCCGCAGGGCTCGACCGATCGCCGTCCGAGACAGTTGGTGCGGGGAATTTGCCCCGCTTAATGTCCAGCCTAGACGGGGAACTGTTTTTCACTGCTCCTGATCTGATCGGGACAGACGCTGCCATTTTAGCCTCTCCTGCACTGGACGAGGCAACGGCTCGGCAAACACCCCCACGGACTGATCTGCAGAGTTCTTCCTCGTCAGGAGGAAGGTCGCTGCGCAATGAACCGGGCGTACCGGCAGGCCGTGCAAGCGGCTTTTCGATGCGCTCATGTGGAAGGAGACCAGCATGGATCGTGCTGATAAGAAAGCCGCTGTTGCTTCGCTGAACGCAACCTTCGGTGAAGCCGGTGTGGTGGTGGTGACCCGTAATCTGGGTCTGACCGTTGCCAAGTCGACCGAGCTTCGCACGAAGATGCGCGCAGAAGGCGCCAGCTACAAAGTCACCAAGAATCGCCTGGCCAAGCTGGCTGCGGTGGGCACTCCCTATGAGTCCATCGCCGACCTGCTGACCGGTCCGATTGCCCTTGCTACCTCGGCCGATCCGGTCGCGGCAGCCAAGGTTGCGGTGAACTTCGCCAAGGACAATGAAAAGCTTGAGATTGTCGGCGGCGCAATGGGCGACGTTGTTCTGGATGCCGAAGGTGTGAAGGCGCTTGCCTCGATGCCCTCGCTCGACGAACTGCGTGCCAAGATCATTGGTCTCGTCAATGCCCCGGCAACCAAGGTTGTCCAGGTCATTCAGGCACCTGCCGGGCAGCTCGCCCGCGTGTTCGGTGCCTATGCGGCCAAGGAAGACGCATAAGCTTTTCAAACTTTGCCGCAGTCGCGCCCGGTGGGTCGAGGTGGCACCTATCATGATTTAGAACTGGAGACTTAAAATGGCAGATATCGCAAACCTGGTCGAAGAACTCTCGAAGCTGACCGTTCTGGAAGCCGCTGAACTCTCGAAGGCCCTGGAAGAAGCATGGGGCGTTTCGGCCGCTGCTGCTGTGGCTGTTGCTGCACCCGCTGGCGGTGCCGCTGCACCGGCTGCTGAAGAGCAGACCGAATTCGACGTGATCCTGACCGGCGACGGCGGCAAGAAGATCCAGGTCATCAAGGAAGTCCGCGCCATCACCTCGCTCGGCCTGACCGAAGCGAAGACCCTGGTGGAAAGCGCTCCCAAGGCGATCAAGGAAGGCGTCAGCAAGGCTGAAGCCGAAGACATCAAGGCGAAGATCGAAGCAGCCGGCGGTACCGTCGAGCTCAAGTAATCGCCTTTCCTGCGGCTTCGTGTCGCGGGGATGGAAAAAAGGGCGGTCTGCTTCGCGCAGGCCGCCCTTTTTCGTGTCTGGGGGTGGGGGAGTTCACGCGAAGCCGCGAAGTGGAAGACATCACCAATCCGTCCTCCGGCGAAAGCCGGAGCCCAGGGCGATATGGCACGACAGCCTGCCTTGTCGTCACCCCCGCGCAGGCGGGGGTCCCGCAACTGCGCTACCGTCTAGGCAGAAGCGGGATTCCCGCTTTCGCGGGAATGACGGGACCATGCTCGGACGTCAGCTGCGCAGCAGCTCGTTGATGCCGGTCTTCGAACGCGTCTGTGCGTCCACTGTCTTGACGATCACCGCGCAATAGAGCGACGGGCCGGGCGTGCCATCGGGCAGCGGCTTGCCGGGCATCGCGCCGGGGACAACCACCGAGTACGGCGGAACCTTGCCATAATGCACTTCGCCGGTCGCCCGGTCGACGATCCGGGTCGACGCGCCCAGATATACACCCATCGAAAGCACCGCGCCCTCGCCGACGATCACGCCTTCGGCCACTTCCGAGCGCGCACCGATGAAGCAGTTGTCCTCGATGATCACCGGGCCCGCCTGCAGCGGCTCGAGCACGCCGCCGATGCCCACGCCGCCCGAGATATGCACGTTGCGGCCGATCTGCGCGCAGCTGCCCACGGTGACCCAGGTATCGACCATCGTGCCTTCACCGACATAGGCGCCGATGTTGACGAAGCTGGGCATCAGCACCGCGTCCCGGGCGATGAAGGCTCCACGGCGCACGATCGATCCGGGGACAGCGCGGAAGCCCGCGGCCTTGAAATCATCTGCCGACATGCCGTCGAACTTACTGGGCACCTTGTCCCACCAGTGCGCGCCGCCGGGCCCGCCGCTGATCTCGGCCATCGGGTTCAGCCGGAACGAGAGCAGCACCGCCTTCTTGAGCCACTGGTTGACCTGCCAGCCGCCGTTGCCATCGGGTTCGGCGACGCGTGCTGCGCCGCTGTCGAGCAGCGCGAGCGCCTCGGCGACGTCCTTGCCCGTGGCGCTGCCGGGGCTGGTGTCGAGGCTGTCACGGCCATCCCAGGCGGCTTCGATGCGGCTTTGAAGGGTATCGGTCATCCTGCAGTCTCCTGTGTCAGCGCCGCGAGCCAGTCGCCCAGCGCGGGAATTTCATGGTCGATAAAGCTGTGATCGGCGTCGTGCGTGCCGCCTTCGGATCCGTTGTTGATCCACACCGTGGTCATGCCCAGCTGCTTGGCAGGCTTGAGATTGCGCGCCATGTCCTCGACAAACACCGCGCTGGCAGGATCGATGTCGAGCGCCGAAATCAGGCTGGTGTAGGCCGCCTCGTGCGGCTTGGGCTGGTAGGCGGTGGCGTGGATGTCGTGGATCGCCTCGAAATGATGCGCCAGCTCCAGCCGATCGAGCACGCGCCCGGCATAATCGACATCGCCGTTGGTGAAGATAAGCTTGCGCCCCGGCAGCCGCGCCAGCCCGGCCGAGGTGACGGGGCAGGGGGCCACCCGATCGAGATCGATGTCGTGGACATAGTCCAGGAACTCGTGCGGGTCGGTGCCGTGCTCCAGCATCAGCCCGGACAGGGTGGTGCCGAAGCGGTAGAAATAGTCCTTCTGCACCTTGAGCGCAGCCTCGCGGTCCAGCCCCAGCCGCTCGCTGACATAATCGGTCATCCGCACATCGATCAGCGCGAACAGGTTCGTCTCCGCCGGATAGAGCGTGTTGTCGAGATCGAAGATCCAGGTGCGGATATGGTCGAAAGGGGCGCGCATAGGGTTTTGCGCCTAGACGCGCAGCGGCGCGTCGGCAAGCTGCCATTCGGCCAGAACGCCGGCATCGGGCTCGCAGGCGATGCGCATGGCGCGCTCTGCAGCGAGGCGCGGCGGGTCGAGCTGCGCCAGCGCCCATATCGCCGCGCCGCGCACCACGGGTTCGCCATCGTCCAGCAGCGCGACGACAGGCGCGACCAGCGCCATATCGCCGCTATTGCCCGCCGCTACAGCCGCATTGCGCACCATCCGCACCCTGCCGCTGCGCTTGATCGGGGATCCGGCGAACACGGCGCGGAACTGCGCATCGTCGAGCGCGAGCAGATCGGCGAGCGACGGCGCGGCCAGCTCTGCGCGCGGCAGGAACGCCTGGTTGCGGTGCGCGGCGTCGGCAAACTTGTTCCACGGACACACCGCGAGGCAATCGTCGCAGCCATAGACATGGTTGCCGATCCCGCGGCGGAGGTCGGCGGGAATGGGGCCTGCGTGCTCGATCGTCAGATACGAGATGCAGCGGCGCGCATCGAGCCGGTAGGGCGCGGGGAACGCGTCCGTCGGGCAGATATCCTGGCAGGCGGTACATGATCCGCAGCGGTCCTGCCCCTTGCCGCTCGGCTGCAGCTCCAGCGTGGTGTAGATCGCGCCGAGGAACAGCCAGCTGCCGTGGCTGCGGCTGACGAGGTTGGTGTGCTTGCCCTGCCAGCCGAGACCCGCCGCCATCGCCAGCGGCTTTTCCATCACCGGTGCGGTATCGACGAACACCTTGACCCCCGTTGATTCCGGACCATCGTCGCTCGCCTCGACCAGCCAGCGTGCCAGTGCCTTGAGCGCGGTCTTCACCGTCTTGTGATAGTCGCCGCCCTGCGCATAAACCGATATCCGCCCGCGATCGGGATGCTGCGCCAGCGCGAACGGGTCGCGCCCCGGCGCATAGCTCATCCCCAGCATGATCACCGATCGCACGTCGCTCCACAGCACCTGCGGATCGGCGCGCTGGTCGCTGCGCGCCTCCATCCACAGCATGTCGCCATGGCAGCCGTCTGCCAGCCAGCGCTGCAGCCGCTCGGCTGTCTGCGGCCCCAGGCTGGCAGGCGCGATGGCGCAATCGGCAAAGCCCATCCGGGCCGCCTCCTGCGCGATCGCCGCTTCAAGGTTTTTCTTGCCGCTAACCATGTTTGTCCGCTACCCGATTAACGCCCGGCCACCAATACCGGTGGCCCTTCCATCGACACTGTTTGCCCAAGGATATCGCGTGACCGCCAATGCCATCGAAGCGCGCGGCCTGGTCAAGATATTCGGGCGTCAGCGCGCGGTCGACGGCGTCGACCTGACCGTTCCTGCAGGAAGCATCTTCGGCATATTGGGCCCCAATGGCGCAGGAAAGACCACCACCTTGCGGATGCTGCTGGGCATCGTCGACCCCGACGAGGGGACGCGCACCCTGCTGGGCACCGACCGTCCGCTCGATGTTGCACGGCGCGTCGGCTATCTGCCCGAAGAGCGCGGCCTGTATCCTTCGATGAAGGCCTATGACGCGATCGCCTTCATGGGCGCGCTGCGCGGACTGCCGCTTGCCGAAGGGCGCAAACGCGGGCGGGCGATGCTCGAGGAGCATGGCCTGGGCAAGGCGGCGGACAAGGAGGTGCGCACGCTGTCCAAGGGCATGGCGCAGACCGTCCAGCTGCTCGGCACCCTGGTACACGATCCCGAGCTGATCGTGCTCGACGAGCCGTTCTCCGGCCTCGATGCGCTCAACCAGGCCAAGCTCGAACGGATGATCCGCGCGCAGGCCGACCGGGGCGTCACCGTGATCTTCTCGACGCACGTCATCGCGCATGCTGAACGCTTGTGCGAGCGCATCGCGATCATCGCCGGGGGCAAGGTGCCGTTCACCGGATCGGTCTCGGACGCGCGCGACCGGCTGCGTCCGCAGGTGCGGCTCGAGACGCGCACGCTCGACGGGCCGTGGCGCGCGGCTTTGCCCGCCGACGCCGCACCCGAGGGCCATTTCTGGCACTTCACCCTGCCCGAAACCGGGGTCGAGCCGCTGCTGCGCGCGCTGATCGAGGGGGAGGCGGGGATCCAGTCGCTGTCGATCGAGCGGCCCGGGCTGCACGATGCCTTTGTCGCCATTGCCGGGGCGGATGCGGCGCGCCAGCTCGAAGCCGATCAGCAGGAGGCCGCCGATGCCTGAACTTCTGCGCGCGGCCTGGGTGATCGCCCGGCGCGATTTTGCCGCGATCATCTTTTCCAAGGCGTTCTTCTTCTTCCTGCTGGGGCCGGTCTTTCCGCTCGCGATCGGTATCGCGGCGGGCAGCATCGGCGGCCAGGTGGCGCGCGATATCGACCGGCCCAGCTTTGCGCTGGTGATGGCCGAAGGCGACACGCAGGCGGTGCTCAAGGCGCGCACCGCGCTGGCGCAGCAACTGGGCGAAACGCGGGTGCCGATGCTGGCCGCGGTGAAAACCGATGACCCGCAAGGCGTGCTTGATTCAGGCAATGACAGCCGCTTTCTCGGCGTGCTCACCGGCAGCCTGGCCAGGCCGCAGCTGATCGGCACCGAGGGCGAGATCATCCGCTGGAAGGGACCGCTCGAGCTGCTGGTCGAACGCGCGCGGGCAGGGGGGGCAGCAGCGCCCGCCACGCTCGATACGCGCACCGTGGCGCAAAGTGCCGGGTCGCAGGAGCAGGGGCGGCTGATGACCGCGCAGGTCGGCCAGGCGTTGCTGGTGCTGCTCACCATGCTGCTCGCAGGCATGGTGCTGTCCAATCTGGTCGAGGAAAAAACCAACAAGATCATCGAGATCCTGGCCGCTGCCGTCCCGATCGATGCGATCTTCCTGGGCAAATTGTTTGCGATGCTGGGCATGGCGCTGATCGGCATCGCCTGCTGGACGGTGCTGGCATTGGGCGCGATCCTGCTTGCGGCCAACGGCCTGCCCGCACTGCCGACGCCCGCCACCGGCTGGCCGTTGTTCCTGGCGCTGGGTGTCGCCTATTTCGCGATGGCCTATCTGCTGCTCGGCTCGCTGTTCCTCGGCATCGGCGCGATGGCGAGCACGGTGCGCGAGGTGCAGACCTTGTCGATGCCCGCCACCATGGGGCAGCTGCTGTTCTTCTTCCTCGCCTCCTATTCGGTCACGCGGCTGGGCGAGCCGATCGAGCTGGTGGCGGTGGTGTTCCCGTTCAGCTCGCCCTTTGCGATGCTGGCGCGCGCGTCGCAGCAGGATGTGCTGTGGCAGCATCTGCTGGCGCTCGGCTGGCAGGCGTTGTGGGTGCTGCTGCTGATCCGCTTCGGGGCGCGGCTGTTCCGTCGCAATGTGCTCAAATCGGGCGGCGGCAAGCGCGGGCTGATCGCGGGGCTGTTCGCCAAGTCCTGACAGTCTAAGTCCTGACAGCCCAAGTCCTGCCAGCCCAAGACCCTGACAGCAAAAGGGCCGCAACGGGATTTCCCGCGCGGCCCCATGAGAAGGTCCTGAGACCTCGTCAGTACATATGCTGGCCGCCGTTGATCGACAGCGTCGATCCGGTGACGAAGGCGGCTTCCTCGGCGGTGAGGAAGACCACACCGCGCGCGATTTCCTCGGCCTGGCCCAGCCGTCCGACCGGAATCTGCGCGACGATCTTGTCCATCACGTTCTGCGGAATGGTCGAGAGCATTTCGGTGGCGATATAGCCCGGCGCGATCGCGTTGGCGGTCACGCCATAGCGCGCGCCTTCCATCGCCAGCGACTTGGTAAAGCCGTGGATGCCCGACTTGGCGGCGGCATAATTGACCTGGCCGATCTGGCCACCCTGGCCGTTGACCGAGCCGATATTGACGATGCGGCCCCAGCCGCGGGTGCGCATGCCGGGGAAGCAGGCCTTGGCCATGTTGAAGCAGCCGGTCAGGTCGACGCGGATCACCTCGTCCCACTGTTCCCAGGTCATCTTCATCATCGTCGCATCGCGGGTGATGCCGGCGTTGTTGACCAGGATATCGACCGGGCCGTGATCGGTCTCGATCTTGGCGACGGCATCGAGGCACTGCTGGTGATCGCCGACATCCCATTTCTGCACCGCGATTCCGGTGCGGTCGGCAAAGGCATTCGCGGCATCGTCATTGCCGCCATAGCTGGCGACGACATGCGCGCCCGCATCCTTCAGAGCCAGGCTGATCGCCTCGCCAATGCCGCGTGTTCCGCCGGTTACAATCGCGATTCGGGCCATCCTTAGTCTCCTGTGTTGCCCATGAATCAGGGCTTTCGCGGCCACACTAGGAAGGCGGCGCAATCAAGACAAGTTGACGCTTGCGAAAAGCGTGCGCGGCGACATTTTGTGGCATTGCAACCAGCGCATACGAAAAAGGGCGGCGCCATCGGCACCGCCCCTGTTCGATATTGCTGGCTGGCTGCAGCGCTTACTTGGTGCGCAGGCGCACCGGCAGGAACTGCGGCTGGCCGGCGCGACGCTGGACGCGCAGCAGCACGGCCTCGCGGTTGGCGGCGCGCGCTTCGGCGATCACCCGATCGACATCGGCCGAGGTCACCACCGGACGGTTGTTGATCGACAGGATCACGTCACCACGGCGGATGCCCTTGGTGGCAGCATCACCCGAAGGATCGACCGCGGCCACCACGACACCCTTGAGCTCAGGCGGAACGCCGATCTGACGCGCGATCTGCGGCGTGAGTTCAGTCACCGCCATGCCCAGTGCCTGGCGGGTGGCCTGTTCGCTGTCCTGCTCGTCCTGGTCGGAGAAGTCTTCGGCGGCTTCCGGGTTGAAGTTCTGCGCTGCCAGCTCTTCCTCGCTCGGGCGCTTGCCGACAGTGGCGGTCACCGTCAAACGCTCGCCATTGCGGACCAGCACGATCGGGATGCGCTTGCCCGGCGCGGTGTTGGCGACGATGAACGACAGCGTCTGCTCGGGGGTGACATCCTTGCCATCGACCGAGACCACGACGTCGCCTGCCTTGATTCCGGCCTTCTCGGCGGCTTCGCCGGGCTCGACGCGCTGCACGAACTCGCCGCGCTTCTTGGGCAGGCCAAGGGAGGCCGCCAGGTCGTCGGTCAGCGGGTTGATGCCGATGCCCAGATAGCCGCGCTCGATCGCCGCACCGCTGCGCAGCTTCTCGACGATCGGCGCTGCGACTTCGGCGGGGATCGCAAAGCCGATGCCGACACTGCCGCCGGTGGGCGAGATGATGGCGTTGTTGATGCCGATGACATTGCCGTTGAGGTCGAACATCGGGCCGCCCGAATTGCCCCGGTTGATCGCGGCATCGGTCTGCAGATAGCGGTCATAGGCGCCGCCCTGGCCGGTGTTGCGATAGACCGCCGAGATGATTCCCGAGGTCACCGTGCCGCCAAGGCCGAACGGGTTGCCGATGGCGATGATCCAATCGCCGACGCGGGTCTTGGTCGAATCACCAAAGCGCACGAACGGGAAGGGCTTGGTGCCCGAGATCTTGAGCACCGCGAGGTCCGACTGCGGATCGCGGCCGATCAGCCGGGCGGGGTATTCGGTGCCGTCGGGCATGGTCACGGTGATCGATTCGACCGAGGCGTTGCCCTCGGCGGCGATCACGTGGTTGTTGGTGACGACATAACCGTCAGCCGAGATGATAAAGCCCGATCCCAGCGACTGTGCCTCGCGGGTGCCGCCACCGCCGCCTTCGGGCGCGCCGAACAGGCCGCCGAACGGGGTTCCGGCAAAGGGATTGTTGGGCACGCGCACGCGCTGCCGGGTGGAGATGTTGACCACCGCGGGTTGCAGCTGTTCGGTCAGGTCGGCAAAGCTCATCGGCGCGCCGGGGCGCGGGGCCGCGGCCATCATCGCGCTCTGGTCGTTCTGGGCAACCTGTGCGCCGAGCGGCTGGCCGGTGGCGAGCACCACGGCGCTGCCACCAAGCAAAAGGGCTGACGTCACTGCATAGGCATATCGCACGTATATATCCTCTTCATCTCTCAAGACGCGTCCACCAGCCTGCCCCAGACCGCCGCATCTGCGGCGCAAACGATGGCAGTTCCGGTTTGCAATCCACGCCTGAACGCAGATTGAATGGTGCGGCGCGCGTTACCCGCGCCGCACAGATTCAGCGATTTCCCCGACCCTGGAATTCCCGCAGATACTCGTTGTTCGGCGACAGGATGATCGAGGTTTCGCCCGATCCGCCCAGGAACGTCCGCTCATAGCTCTGCATGGCACGATAGAATTCGTAGAACGAGGCATCCTTGCCGAAGCTGTTGGCATAGGTACGCGATGCGGATGCATCGGCCTCTGCCCGGATGATCTGCGCGTTCTTTTGACCCTGCGCGGTGATGGTGCGGGCTTCCTGCTCGCGCGCGGTGCGCATCCGCTGGAAGGCGCTCTGCAGCGGCGTGCCCTGCGGCAGGTCGGCGCGCTTGATCTGCACATCGACGATCTGCGCGCCGTACTGCGCGGCAATCCGGTCAAGGCCTGCCTGGATGCGGTCCATGATGCCGCCGCGCTCGGGGCTCAGCAGCGCGGCAAACTGGCGCTTGCCCAGCTCGTTGCGCAAGGCCGAGCCCAGGATCGGGCGCAGTTCGGCGGCGACGCGCTCGACGCTGCCGGCAGAAACGTACATCCGCTCGGGGTCGACGATGCGGAAGCGGGCATAGGCATCGACCTCCAGCCGCAGCTGGTCGGTGGAGAGCACCTGCTGCTGCTCCATTTCGACCGCGATGACGCGCTTGTCGATCCAGACGATCTGCTCGGCAAACGGAATGCGCGCGATCAGACCGGCGCCGGTCTGGCCGAACTCCTCATTCTCGCGATAGACGTTGAAGGTGCGCACCGGCTGGCCGAAGCGAACGATCACCGCCTGCTTGGTTTCGGGCACGATCGCCACCGAACTCGCCAGCACGATCAGCACCAGCGCCAGCAGGCCGAGCAGCAGCATCGGGCGTTGCATCAGACTGTTCATCAGCGTGTCCCTCCCTGCTGGGCGGGGGTTTGCGGCGGGGTTTCCTGCACCTTCTTGCGCAGCTCGGGGAGCGGCAGATACGGGGTCACGTTGCCCGGTTCGATGATCGTCTTGTCAAGCTTGGACAGCACGCGCTCCATGGTCTCGTAATACATGCGCCGACGGGTCACATCGGGCGCGAGGCGATATTCCTCGTACACCTTGTCGAACGCAGCAGCTTCGCCCTGTGCGGCAGCGGTCAACTGCTGGGCATAGGCGCGCGCCTCGTTGAGATAGGTCTGCGCTTCCTGCTGCGCGGCGGACACCGCCTTGAACGCCTCGTTCACCGCTTCGGGAGGGTCGGCCTTCTTGATCGCGACGCCCTGCACCTGGATGCCCGAGCGATAGCCGTCGAGCAGCTCCTTCATCCGCTGCTCGACCTTCTGCTCGACCTCGATGCGGCCGGGGCCGATGGCATCGTCCAACGTCACTTCGGCAACACTGGCGCGCATCGCGGCTTCCGCCGCCTCGCGGATCGTGGCTTCGGGATCGGCCAGCTGGAACAGGTAGAGCGTCGGGTCCTTAATCGTCCAGCGCACCGAATAGGCCAGATCGACCAGGTTCTGGTCGCCGGTCAGGATCAGGTTTTCCTGCGTGCCGGCGGCGGGAATGTCGATGGTGCGGATGTTCTGCACATCCACCGCGTCGAACGATTCGAGCGGCGAGGGCAGGGTCAACGCGATACCGGGTTCCAGCGTGCGCGAATACGATCCCAGGAACGAGACGACGCCGCGCTCTTGCGGGCCGACACGGTGAATGCTGGTGAGGAGCAGCCACAGCACGAAGATCAGGCCGATGGCGATCGGCAGATAGCTCTTGCCGTTGGGCCGCTTGGGCAGGCCGCCAAAGCCGCCGCCACCAAAGCCGCCGCCGCCACCGCCGCGCCGCTTGAACAGCTCTTCGATGTTCGATGTCTTGCGACCGCCCGGCGTGCTGTTGCCAGCCGGTTGCCATGGGTTGCGCGGGCCGCCGCCCTCATTGCCGCCGGAGCCGGAATCGCCCGAGCCGCCCGAACCTCCCGATCCGTTGCCCCAGGGGCTATTATTGGCCATCGTCAATATGCGGGGAAACCAGCCGGTCAGTCTTGTCATGCTGTCTTTATAGGGCGTGAATGCGCAAAAAACAGGGGTTACATGCGCATCTGTTTTGCGTGGACGCGCATTTCGTCTAGGCGGAGGGCATGCAGGCGCCGGCGTGGGGGCAGCAAGGCTTGCCTGACGATGGTGCGCCGCATTATGCGCTAAGGGGACTTATGGCAGAGCTGAACGATATCGCAGCCGCAGCAGCGGCCGCCAGCGAGGGCAGGGCAAGCGCGGTCAAGCTGCGCGAAGGCGGCGTGGTGTCGCTGGTGCTGGATGTCGCCGGGCTCGATTCCCTGGCGCGCGATCGGATGGAAAT
Organism: Sphingomonas sp. 35-24ZXX; assembly: GCF_000786215.1. GTDB lineage: Bacteria > Pseudomonadota > Alphaproteobacteria > Sphingomonadales > Sphingomonadaceae > Blastomonas. Next base: position 129,977 of record NZ_JROG01000008.1, on the reverse strand, counting down.
CGCGCTCAAGGGCACATTGCTGAAGCTCGAAGGCGTGACCAAGGTGCAGGTGGCGATGACCGCCGAACGCCGTCCGCCGCGGCTGATCGCGGTCGGATCGGGAAAGGGCGGGGTCGGCAAATCGACCTTCTCGGCCAATCTGGCGGTCGCGCTGCACCGCGCCGGGCGCAAGGTCGGGCTGGTCGATGCGGATATCTACGGGCCCAGCCAGCCCCGGCTGTTCGACTGCGAGGATGTGAAGCCCACAGCGCGCGACGAAAAGCTGGTGCCGGTGCCCAATGATTATGGCGTTCCGCTGCTCTCGATGGGCCATATCGTGCCGCAGGGCCAGGCGATTGCGTGGCGCGGACCGATGGCGGGCAAGGCGCTCGACCAGCTGATCAATGCCCACTGGGGCGATGTCACCGACATCATCGTCGACCTGCCCCCGGGCACCGGCGATGTCCAGCTGTCGATGCTGCAGAAGCACAAGCCGGCGGGCGCGGTGATCGTGTCCACCCCGCAGGATCTGGCGCTGATGGACGCGGTGCGCGCGATCAGCCTGTTCGAACAGGGCAGCGTCCCGATCATCGGCCTGATCGAGAACATGGCGGGCTATGTCTGCCCGCATTGCGGCGAATTGTCCGATCCGTTCGGCATCGGCGGCGCGGAAGCGGCGGCCAAGTCGATGAACCTGCCGTTCCTAGGCCGCGTTCCGCTCGACATGGTGATCCGCCGGTCCAGCGATGCGGGCGTTCCGCCGGCATCGGGCGAGGGGCTGATTTCGGACAGCTTTGCCGCCATCGCTGGGCGTATCTCGACCTGGATCGACAATCGGTTCGGATCGGCAAGCTAGCCATGGTGCAGATCACGCGGCGCGGGCTGCTGGTCACGGCGGCCGCGGGCACGGGCCTCACCATTGCGTGGGCGCTGTGGCCGCGTCGCTATGACAATCCGCCCGCATGGATCGGCGACGAGGCGGTGTTCGGCGCATATCTGCGCATCGCTGCAAACGGCACGGTGATCGTCAGCAACCCGCACTGCGAAATGGGCCAGGGGGTGGGCACCGTGCTGGCGCAGATCGTCGCGGAAGAGCTGGGCGCGGACTGGCGCACGATCGCGCTGGAAGCCGCGCCGCCCGCACCGGTGTTCGCCAACACGCAGCTCGCCAGCGAATGGGCACCCCTGTTACTGCCCCCGGTGCTGGGGCTGAAGCCTGACGAGAACGACATCCTGGTCCGGCGCTGGGCAACGATGCGCGATTTTGTTGTGACCGCAGGCGATACCGAGATCACCGCCTACGAGCCTGGCTATCGCGCCGCAGCCGCCACCGCGCGTTCCTTGCTCTGCCAGGCGGCGGCGGACCGCTGGGGCGCGGCGGTAGAAGAGACCGACACGCGCGACGGCTTTGTCGTGTGGGGCAACGAGAAGCTGCGCTTTGCTGAGCTCGCCGCCGAAGCGGTGGATTATCCGGTGCCCGATCCTGCACCCTTGCGCACCACCTTGCCCGGCAATGTCCGCGCCGAACCGATTGGCGATGCGCCGCCGTTCGCGCGGCTCGATCTGCCCGGCAAGGTCGATGGCAGCGCCAGCTTTGCCGGAGACATCCGCCTGCCCGACATGGTCTATGCCGCGATCCGCCAGGGTCCGGTGGGCGTGGTGGCTTTGGTCAGCGTCGACCGCAAGCCCGCCGACGGCATCACCGGGCTGATCGATATCCTCAAGGGCGACGATTGGGTCGCGGCAGTCGCGACCAGCTGGTGGGCGGCCGACAAGGCGGTCCGCACTCTGCGCCCGCGGTTTCGCCATATCGGCAATCGGCGCAGCGGCCATGACATCGCCGAATTGCTCGACAAGGCGCTCGATGGTCCCGAAAAGGGCGGGCGCAACGGCTATCGCCTGATCGCGCGGGGCGAGGAGGATGCTGGCTTTACCGCCGGAAAAGGGCTGGCGGCACGCTATGCCATCGCCGCCGCGCCGCATGCCACGCCCGAGACCGGCGCGGTCACCGCGCGCTTTGCCAACAACCGGCTGGAATTGTGGGTGGCGAGCCAGGCGCCGCAGGTCGCGCGCCGCCGTGCCGCTGCGGCGCTCGGCATTCCAGCCGCCAATGTCCAGATCTACCCGATGCCCGCAGGCGGATCGTTCGACCGGCGGCTCGATGACGATCTGGTCGCGGCCGCGGCCGTGCTGGCGCGCGACCTTCGCCGCCCGGTGCAGCTGATCCGCTCGCGCCAGGAAGAGGCGGTGCGCGATCCGGTGCGCACCCCGGTCGCCGCGCGCGTCGCCGCGCTCACCGATGCGCAGGCCAATATCACCGCGCTGTCGGTCAAGATCGCCTGCCCGCCCAGCGCGCGCGAATTCGCGCGGCGACTGTTCAACGATAGCCATGGCACTGCCGCGATCGATGCGACCAGCGGCGATGCGGACTTGATGGCGGTGTCGGGCGCGATGGTGCCGTATGACATCGCGAATCTGGCGATCGATCATTATCCGGTGCGGATCGATATTCCCACCGGGCGCTGGCGCGGCAATTCGGCGAGCTATGGCGTGTTCGTCACCGAATCGTTCATCGACGAACTCGCAGGCCGCGCCCGCCGCGAGCCTCTGTCCTACCGGGTGCAGATGCTGGGGCAGAATATTCGCCTTGCCAACTGCCTGACGCGCGTGGCGGGGCTGGCCGAATGGGATGGCGGGCTCGACAACAGCGGCCAGGGCGTGGCCTGCTGCAGCTGGAACGGCGCGCATATCGCGGTCATCGCCAGCGCGTCGCGCGCCAGTGATGGAGCCGACGGAAGCGCCGCGCGAAGCGGCTTTCAGGTCGAGCGGCTGTCGGCGGTGGTCGATGCCGGACGCATCATCAATCACGACATAGCCTTGCAACAGATCGAGGGCGGCATGATATTCGGCCTTGCCATGGCAATGGGGTGCGCGACCGGCTGGTCCGACGGCTATCCCGACGCCCGCACCTTGAGAGACCTTTCCTTGCCGCTACTGGCCGACATTCCGGAGATCCGCGTGGACTTTATCGAAAGCCAGGAGCCGCCCGCGGGGCTGGGCGAGATCGGCGTGCCTGCCGTCGCGCCGGCGATCGCCAATGCGCTGGCCTCTGCCACGGGCCTGCGTCTGCGCCAGCTGCCCTTGCTGTCAGGTGGCCTGTGAGCGAGATCGAGATATCGATGTCGGGCATGACCCCGCCCGCCGATCACCCGGCCATCGTGCAGCCGCGCGTCGGCGTGCTGCTGATCAACTTAGGCACCCCGGCGGCCCCCACCACCAAGGCGGTGCGCGACTATCTGGGCGAGTTCCTCTCCGACAAGCGCGTGGTCGAAATCCCCGCGATCGTCTGGCAGCCGCTGCTGCGCGGGGTGATCCTCAACACCCGCCCGCAGAAATCGGCCGCCGCTTATGCCGAGGTCTGGACCGACCAGGGTTCGCCGCTCGCGGTCTACTCGCGTCGCCAGGCCGAGGCGCTGAAGACCCGGCTGGGCGACAAGGTGCTGACCGATTACGCGATGCGCTATGGCCAGCCGTCGATCGAATCACGGATCAAGGCGATGAAGGACGCCGGGTGCGATCGCATCCTGCTCGCGCCGCTCTATCCGCAGTATTCGGGCGCGACCACCGGCACCGCCAACGACAAGGCGTTCGAGGTGCTGCAGGCGATGCGCTGGCAACCCGCGATCCGCACCCTGCCGCCCTATCACGATGATCCGGCGCATATCGATGCGCTCAAGCGCAATGTCGAGCATGCCATCGCCTCGCTCGATTTCGAACCCGAAGAGATCGTCACAAGCTTCCACGGCATGCCGCTGCGCACGCTGCATCTGGGCGATCCCTATCACTGCCAGTGCCGCAAGACCGCGCGGCTGCTGTCCGAGGCGATGGGGCGCAATCTTGTCGTCTCGTTCCAGTCGCGCTTCGGCCGCGCCAAATGGCTCGAGCCTGCGACCGACGCCACGCTCGAGGCGCTGGGCAAGAAGGGCGTCAAGCGCATCGCGGTGATCGCGCCGGGCTTTTCGGTCGATTGCCTCGAAACGCTCGAGGAACTGGCGATCCAGGGCCGCGAGCAGTTCGAGCACGCGGGCGGCGAAAAGTTCGCGTACCTGCCCTGTCTCAATGCCAGCACCGAAGGCATGGACATGCTCGAAACCCTGATCCGCCGCGAACTGGGCGGCTGGATTTAACCATCTCTCCCCTCCCGGCTGCGGGAGGGGTGGCTGAGCCAGAGGCGAAGACGGGGTGGGGCTGCATCGTCCGTCACGCTCCCGGCCCACCCCGGTTCAGCAAGCTGAACCTGCCCCTCCCGCCAGCGGGAGGGGAGAGAAGGGGTGCTGGCCATGGCCCATTCGCTTCGCTAGACACCCGGCATGACAGACCCTTCCATCAGCTTTCTCGATCGGGCCGATCGGCCGCGGATCGTCTATCAGCACCGCCGCGCCAGCGCCGCGCGCGCGGCTGCGCCGACGCTCGTCTTCCTGCCCGGCTATGCCAGCGACATGACCGGCACCAAGGCGCTGGCGCTGGACGCGTGGGCAGCGGGGCAGGGCCTGGCGATGCTGCGCTTCGATTATGCCGGGTGCGGCGCGAGCAGCGGTGCTTTCGAGGACCAGGCCCTGGCAGATTGGCTGGGCGATGTGCTGGCGCTGCTCGACACCGTGGCCAGCGGGCCGGTGGTGCTGATCGGGTCGTCGATGGGCGGCTGGCTCGCGCTGCTCGCAGCGCTGGCGCGTCCGCAGCGCGTGGTTGGCCTGGTCGGCATCGCCGCCGCGCCCGACTTCACGATGTGGGGCTTTTCCCAGGAAGAGAAGATGACCATCCTCACCGAAGGGCGGCTGGAGCGGGCGAGCGCATACGGCCCCGAGCCGATGGTCACCACCCGCCGCTTCTGGCAGTCGGGCGAGGGCAACCGCGTGCTGATCGGCGAGATCGCGTTCGATGGCCCGGTGCGGCTGATCCACGGCCAGGCCGATGCCGATGTGCCGTGGCAATATGCGCTGGAAACGCAAAAGCAGCTGCGCAGCACCGATGTGCAATTGCTGCTGATCAAGGATGGCGACCACCGCCTGTCGCGCGACGCCGATATTGCGCTGCTGATCCAGACGGTGGGCAATCTGCTCGGGCAGATCGGGCAGGGCTAGACCAGCTTGGTCTCGCGCACGATCGGACGAGGACGGTGGTTCTCGTCCAGGGCGACGAAGGTGAACAGCCCGCTGGTGACACGCACCTCTTCCGCGTCGCGGCCGCGTGTCGCGATCACGTCGAGCCGAATCGCGATCGAGGTGCGGCCGACGCGTTCGACCTCGCCATAGATCGAGATGATGTCGCGCAGCAGGATCGGCGCAAGGAACTGCATCGTCTCGATGGCGACGGTCGCACACGGCCCCTGCACCTCGTGCCCGGCGATGATGCCGCCTGCGATATCCATCTGCGCCAGCACCCAGCCGCCGAAGATATGGCCGTTGGAATTGATGTCTGATGGTGCGGGTACGACGCGCAATATGGGCTCGCGGCCCGCGGCCAGCGTCCCGGTCAGTTCAGCCATGGATCAGTCCCCCCTCAAGGTGCGTCGGGATCGAGCGCGTCATCGATCGATTCGTCGTGGCCGGTGCCGCTGGAGAGGAAGACCAGCCCCATCAGCGCCGCGGTCAGCATCATGGTAAAGCCCACGCCCAACGCTGCGGCAATATACAGATGGATCGACACCGTGCCGTGCAGCAGGAAAAGCCCCGCCAGGGTCAGCACCACCGCCAGACCGGTGACGCCCCCCATCCAGCCCATGACCCGCCAGTAACGGCGCCAGGCAAAGCGGGCATAATCGGGATCATCGAGATTGGAAAAGCGTGGCATGACGGCGATATAGGTGCTGCGCGCTTTTCTTTCCAAGCATTTCGTGGGACCATCGCGCAAGCTTGAGTCGCCATGGCGGCCTGCATGCATGCGGTACCGCCGATCAAGGTGACCGGGCCTTGCCAAGGAGAGCGCATGCCATGACCATTGCCACCATCCTGTCGAACCGCGACGGCACCGTGCACCAGTGCACCTGCGATGCCACGGTGCGCGATGCCGCCAATCTGCTGGCGGAACGGCGAATCGGCGCCCTGCCGATCGTGCGCGATGGCGAGGTCGTCGGCATCTTTTCCGAACGCGATCTGGTCTATCGGCTGAACTCGGATGGCCCCGGCATTCTCGACCAGCCGGTCGAGCAGGCGATGACCGCGCCGCCGATCACGGTGACCCCCGACACCCCGGTGATGTCCGCGCTGTCGCTGATGACCCGCAGGCGGATTCGCCATCTGCCGGTGGTCGAGGGCACGACGCTGATCGGCTTCGTCTCGATCGGCGATCTAGTGAAATACCGCATCGACAAGATCGAAAGCGAGGCGGCAGCGCTCAGGGATTATATCCAGAGCGTGTGAGGCGTTTTCAGGTCTAGCCAAAGGCTCGTCATTCCCGCGAACGCGGGAATCCCGCTTCATTTTGTCCTGAGCGGCATAGCGGGACCCCCGCCTTCGCGGGGGTGACGATGTGGGAGCCTGAGCTGGGTAGCGCGACTCGCTAACGCATCAACCCGCCCAGCAGGTTTCGCGCGAAGCGGCCGAGGCCGGGGAAGCCGAACGCCTTGCCGAGTTCGGTCGCGACCGTGCCCACGGCCGCACCGGCGGCGGTGGAGACGGGCTTGGCGCTGCTTTTCTTGCCGCGAATCGCCCCTGCGATCACCGCGCCGGCCGAAGCGGCGGCCGCGCCTGCCGCGGCATTGCCCGCCTTGGCCCAGATCGATGTCGTCTTGCGCGGCGACTTGGCGACCTCGTCCTTGCCCTTCGCTTCGACCTCCTCGGCAACGGCTGCGGCATCGGCGGCCTTTTGCGCCAGCACCTCCATCGCCGATTCGCGCTCCGCCCGCGTGTCGTACTTGCCGTCATAGGGCGAGACCGACTGGATGATCGCGCGCTCCTTCGGCGTCAGCGGCCCCAGCCGCGAGCGCGGCGGCCGGATCAGCGTGCGCTGGGTGATCGATGGCGACCCGTCCTCGAGCAATGTCGAGACCAGAGCCTCGCCGGTCTTCAGCTCGGTGATCGCGGTCTCGACATCGAGATCGGGGTTGATGCGGAAGGTATCTGCCGCAGCCTTGATCGCCTTCTGGTCGCGCGGGGTAAAGGCGCGCAGCGCGTGCTGCACCCGGTTGCCGAGCTGGCCAGCGACCTTCTCGGGAATATCGATCGGGTTCTGGGTGATGAAATAGACGCCCACGCCCTTCGAGCGGATCAGGCGCACGACCTGCTCGATCTTCTCCTCCAGCGCCTTGGGCACGTCGTCGAACAGCAGATGCGCCTCGTCGAAGAAGAAGACGAGCTTGGGCTTCTCGGGATCACCCACCTCGGGCAGCGTCTCGAACAGCTCGGACAGCAGCCACAGCAGGAAGGTGGCATACAGCTTGGGGCTCTGCATCAGCTTGTCGGCGGCGAGCACGTTGATATAGCCTCGCCCCTGATCATCGCAGCACAGGAAATCGTCGATCTCCAGCGCCGGCTCGCCAAAGAACTGGCCGGCGCCCTGGCTTTCGAGCTGGAGCAGTTGGCGCTGGATGGTGCCGACGCTGGCCTTGGTGACATTGCCGAAGCGCGCAGACAGATCGGCCGCATTCTCGGCTGTATAGGCGAGCACCGACTGCAGATCGGCCAGATCGAGCAGCAGCAGCCCCTGTTCGTCGGCATAGCGGAAGGCGATGTTGAGCACGCCCTCCTGCGTGTCGTTCAATCCCATCAGCCGCGCGAGCAGCAGCGGTCCCATCTCGCTGATCGTGGTGCGGATCGGGTGGCCCTGTTCGCCATACAGATCCCAGAAGATCGCCGGATTGTCCGAATAGGCAAAGCCCTCCAGCCCGATTTCGGCGGCGCGCGCGACCAGCTTCTCGTGTGCCTTGTGCGTCGGCGACCCGGGCATCGCGATCCCGGCCAGATCGCCCTTCACGTCCGCGACGAACACCGGAACGCCTGCCGCAGAAAAGCTCTCGGCAATGCCCTGCAATGTTACCGTCTTGCCGGTACCGGTGGCGCCTGCGACCATGCCGTGGCGATTGGCACGCGCGAGCCCCAGGTTTTGCCGCTCGCCCCCGCCCAGACCCAGAAAGATATCGGACATGGCCATGCGCTCCCCTGATGCAAATATCGTGCATCGCTATAGCCGGGGCGCGAAGCTCAAGTCGAGGGATCAGCGTTGTAAACTGTCATCCCGGCGGACCGAGCGGCGAGCGATGCCTGGTGTCATGGGTCTTAGCCACCATGGTCCGCCAGAAAGGCCTCGACCGCCTCGGAAAACCGTTCGGGCTGGTCCAGCTTGATGAAGTGGCGGCTGCCATCGATCCGCTTCAGCGTCACCCCGGCGAGACCCGCATAAGCCCCGGCATAGAGGCTGTCGACATAGGCGACGGGACCCACCACGGTGTCATGGGGGTAAAGCACGGTCACCGGGGTCTGGATGCGGGCCAGTTCAGGGCGGATGTCAGTAAGCAGGACATCGTGGAACAGCTGCGCGGTCACGCGATAGTCTGCCTGCGCGCTCCATTGCATCACCTGCTTGCGGCCCTCGGGCGTGGCGGACATCGTCGCCAACATCGGATCATCCGGATTTTGCGGTTGCGGCCCTGCCGCCAGTGCGGCCTTGAGCAGGGCATCGGCCTGCGGACGCACCGCATCGATCGTCGCCAAGGGCGAAAAAATCAGGCCGATGAATGGCAGGCTATCCTCGATCAACACCCGGCCCAGCAGACCGGGGTAGCGCGCAGCGATCATCGCGGCAGTCAGCCCGCCCATGGAATGACCGATGATTGCTGGCTTTTCGAGCCCCGAATCGCGGATATAGCCCGCCAGGTCATCGACGAACGGCTCCAGCACCGGGCCGCTGGCATTGGCGGCCGCATCATCGCCAAAGCCTCGTATCTGCACCAGATGCAGGCGATACCGTCCCTTGAGCTGCTCGGCCGTCCTGTCCCAGACACGGCGCGGGCTGGCGAGGCCGGGGATGAGGATGACATCGGGGCCATTGCCGATCACGCTCACGGTCAAGCGGGCTCGTTCGGCAGGCGCGGTGGGGGCAGGGGGCGCTGTTTCGGACATCCGGCCAAAGGCCGGCATAGCGAGCGCGGCCGACAGGGCTGCCGCCGCAAGAGCAGCGCGCAAAAGGGTCTTCATGACAGGCTCCTTCGTTTTCGATAGCGGGAAGACAGGCGCGCGCCGCCAGAGTCAGTCGCGCAGGAAGATCGCCTCGATCGGCAGTTCGAACAGATCGGCAATGCGGAAGGCGAGTGGGAGCGAGGGGTCGTACTTGCCGGTCTCGATCGCGTTGATGCTCTGCCGCGAAATCTCCAGCGCGTCGGCGAGGTCGCCTTGCGTCCAGTCACGCTCGGCGCGCAGCACCTTCAGGCGGTTCTTCATGCCCGCCACCGCACGACCGGTGCGGCCACGCCCAGCATGCCGAACCAGATCGCCCCCATCCATTGCGGCCCGGTCTCCAGCACATCGAACACCTGCAGGAACTGCCAGACGGTGACGACGGCCAGCGTCAGCGCGGTGGCGAGCAGCGTCTGCTTGACCATCAGCAGCCGCTGATATTCGTCATCCGCCTCGACCAGCAGCCGGAAGATCGCCCAGAAGACGCCGATGATCGGGAAGGCACTGATCAGCGCGAGCCCGATGAGCGTGCCCTGGCCATGGTCACCGCCATTGTTGGCAAACAGCAGGCTTCCGGTCAGGATCGCCATATAGGCCCCCATGAACAGCAGCAGCCGCGCGGTATAGCGGCGCATATAGCCGGGCATTTTGGCGCGCGATTTCATGTCAAGCTCCCTCGATTCGATGTAAAGGGACATTGTCTTTTTGAATTCGAGATGTCAAGGGTCCTTGATAAAAGGATTGGGACGCTTGTCGTTTTCGGGATGGGGAGGGGCGGCTCAACTCCCCCCTAGTGACTCGCCGCCTGATCCCCGCTATACTCGCGGCATGGCGAGCATCGGCACGACAGCCACGACTAGCACCACTCCGGGCAACCGGGGGCGGGTGGTCGCGGGCTGATTGCGCGATTGCCAGCCACCCGGGTGCGGGTGGCTTTGGCGTCGGGCCCCACGCACTTCCTCACATCACGGACGCCGGGAACCCCTTTTGGGCTGCGCCGGATTGTGCCATGGCGCAGCATCACGCGACAGGAAAGACAATGCGATGGTCCAGCTTCTGAAGATCAGCCTGCCCGATGGCTCGGTGCGCGAAATGCCCGAGGGATCGACTCCGGCAGATGTCGCCGCCGCGATCGGCCCGGGCCTTGCCAAGGCGGCGATCGCCGCGCGGGTCGATGGCGAATTGCGCGATATCACGCGGCCGTTCACCGGCGATGCGCAGCTGGCTTTGGTCACGGCAAAGGACGAGGCCGACGCGCTGGAGCTGGCGCGGCACGATTTCGCGCATATCCTGGCCGAAGCGGTGCAGACCCTGTTCCCGGGCACGCAGATCACCTTCGGGCCCTCGACCGACGACGGTTTCTATTACGACTTCGCGCCGAAGGAGCGTCCGTTCACCGACGAGGACCTGCCCGTCATCGAGGCCGAGATGCGCCGCATCATCGCCGCCAACAAGCCCTTGCGCCGCGAAGTGTGGGAGCGCGACGCGCTGATCGCGCGCTGGGCGGAGCAGGGCGAGACGTTCAAGGCCGAATGGGCCGCCGAGCTGCCGCAGGGCGACGAGATCACCGTCTACTGGTCGGGTGACGACTGGATGGACATGTGCCGTGGGCCCCATCTCGCCTCGACCGGTCGTCTTGATCCCCAGGCCTTCAAGCTGACGCGGGTATCGGGCGCGTACTGGCGCGGCGATCAGCGCAATCCGCAATTGAGCCGCATCTATGGCACCGGCTGGCTCAACAAGAAGCAGCTCGAAGCGCATCTGGTGCGGCTCGAGGAAGCGGCCAAGCGCGACCATCGCAAGATCGGTGCAGAGATGGACCTGTTCCACCTTCAGGCCGAAGCGCATGGATCGGTGTTCTGGCACCCGCGCGGCTTCGTGATCTATCGCGCGCTGGAGGCGTACATGCGCCGCAGGCTGGATGCCGCCGGGTATCTGGAGGTGAAGACCCCGCAGGTGATGGACGCGCGCCAGTGGGAGCAGTCCGGGCACTGGGGCAAGTATCGCGAGAACATGTTCGTCATCCCCGACGAGGTGCCCAATACCGAGGACGAGGGCCCGGTGGTGTCGAACGACGCCGCCTGGATGGCCTTGAAGCCGATGAACTGCCCCGCGCATGTCCTGATCTTCCGCCAGGGCATCAAGAGCTATCGCGACCTGCCGCTGCGCCTCGCTGAAATGGGCTGCTGCCACCGCAACGAGCCGCACGGCGCGCTGCACGGGCTGATGCGCGTGCGCCAGTTCACGCAGGACGATGCGCACATCTTCTGCCGCGAGGACCAGCTGGTCGACGAGATCAGCAAGTTCTGCGATCTGCTCGATGTCGTCTACAAGGATCTGGGCTTTGGCGATTATGCCATCAAGCTCGCGCTGCGCCCCGAAAAGCGGTTCGGCTCGGATGAAATGTGGGACTGGTCCGAACAGTCGATGCGCGATGCCGTCGCCGCGACGGGACGCAACACCGAAGAATGGGGCTGGGAAGAGCTGCCCGGCGAAGGCGCGTTCTATGCGCCCAAGCTGGAATTCCACCTCACCGACGCCATCGGCCGCACCTGGCAGGTCGGCACGATCCAGACCGACACCGTGCTGCCCGAGCGATTGGACGCCGGCTATATCGCCGAGGATGGCAACCGCCACCGCCCGATCATGCTGCACCGCGCGATCCTGGGCAGCTACGAGCGGTTCATCGGCATCCTGATCGAGCATTATGCGGGCAAATTCCCGCTCTGGCTCGCGCCGGTGCAGGCGGTGGTCGCGACGATCGTGTCCGATGCCGACGATTACGCGCGCGAAGTCGTTGCGGCGCTTCAGGCGGCGGGAATCCGCGTCGAGGAGGATCTGCGCAACGAGAAGATCAACTACAAGGTGCGCGAGCATTCGGTGGGCCGGGTGCCCAACATCCTGGTCGTCGGCAAGCAGGAGGCCGAAAAGCGCACCGTGGCGCTGCGCCGCCTGGGCGAGCAGCAACAGCAGTTCCTCAGCCTCGATGAGGTGGTGGCAATGCTTAAGAGCGAGGCGCTGCCGCCCGATCTCAAGGGCTGAGATCAGCACATCATCCGAATGCAAAAAGCCCCCGGTTCCAGACACGGAACCGGGGGTTTTTTGTGGCCGCGCTATGCGGTCTTAAGCGCCAAGAAAAAGGGCGCGATGGCCGAAACCACCGCGCCCCGATCCTCTCCCATGAAGGGAATAGGTTGGACTTAGAACTTCACGCGCACGCCCAGACGGATCTGGTAGAGCGACGGGATCGACACCAAAGCCTCGTTCGGCAGGGTGACCGTGTTGTAACGGTACTGCGCGCAGCTCGCGCCGCCCGCGGTGGGCGTTGCGCACGATGCGGTCACCAGCGGAGCGGTCTGCGGGAAGGCCACCTGACGCAGCGAGCCCCAATCCTTGTTGATCATGTTCAGCACGTTTTCGATATCGGCAAACACCGAAAGCTTCGATCCGAACAGCAGCGGCAGTTCTTGTTCGACGTGAAGGTCGATCTTGAAGAAGTCAGGCGACTGCTGCGTGTTCTTGGGGATCACCCGTCCACGATACTTCTCGAGGCCAAGGCCGGCGACAGCCGCGTCGAACGCTGCCTGGACGGCAGGCGTTGCGAACGTCACGCGCGGGTCGACACCTGCGGTCGGGATGTACAGCAGGGCGCGCTGGGCATTGCCCACTGTTCCCAGCAGGGCCAGACGGCCGCCGCTGTTGTCGTCCATGGTGATGCTGTACGGACGGCCCGAACGATATTCGCCGAACAGGCTGAAGCGGGTCTTGTGCTCGTCATCGAACAGCGCCTTGTTGAAGTCGAAACCGAACTTCCACTGGTCCTTGATCTGGTAGATCGAGGTGCCATAGGCAACGGTGTTGCCATCAAAGAACGCGTTGTTGCCATAGAGCGAGTTTGCGGTGGCAGACGTCAGCGCGTTCTCGTCCTTGATGTCCGAACGGGTGTAGCTACCCGAGATGGTCAGGCCGAAGTCGAACGCCTTTTCGAACCGCGCCGCACCAATCCACGAGCGACCGCGCGTCGAGTTGGTCATCAGCAGGTCCTGGTTGGTCGATGCTGCACCGACCACGCCGTAGCGCAGGCGACCATCGGGCAGGGTGCCGATGGGACGCGAGCGCAGATCGACCCAGTCATAGCCATAGATCTGCTGACCGTAGAGACCGGTGATGCCGAACAGCCAGCCATCGCCCAGCGGGCCGAGATCGGCTTCATAGTCGACGCCCAGAGTGACGCGCAGGTTGCGGGCGACCTTGAGGTCAGGATCGATGGCGTTGACCGGAGCCGCCGCGAGCGATGCAATGTTGGTAGCCAGGAAGCCTCCGACAGCCGGTGCGATCGAGTTTCCGGCCACTCCGTTCAGGGCGCCCGAGCAGATCGCTGCAGCGTTGGTCGCAGTCACGTTGCAGCCTGCTGCCGACGTGTTGCGCTGGATATCGAGCTGGTTGGTCAGCTGGCCGGTGTTCGAGAAGCTGTTCGACACGAACACGTCAGGCGTACCGCCGGCAAAGATGCCGGCACCGCCATTGATGACCAGACGCTCGGTCGGCTTCCAGGTGAAGCCGATGCGCGGCTGCACGACACCGCGACCGTTGAAGGTCTCGATGTTGGTGATGCCGGTGCGCTGGAGGAAGTTCGGGTTCAGCGGCGGACGCGTCGGGTTGTTGAACAGGTCGTAGCGGAAGCCGTAGGTCAGCTGCAGCGTGTCGGTGACCTGCCAGTCGTCCTGGATCGCGAAGGTCCAGTTCTGAGTATCGAACGAAGCAGCTGCGTCGTTCGGATCGAGGCTCGGCACCGCGTTGCCATAACGCAGGCGACTGGCGCGCCGGTTCTGGAAGTCGGCGATCGAGTCGAAATACAGGTTGCCCAGCGAGTTCTGCAGGAACAGGTTGAACACGCTGATTTCGGTATAGCCGACCAGCAGCTTGAGCGCGTGGTCGCCCACGGTCAGCTTCTGGGTGAAATCGATCGAGAGGTTCTCGGTGTTCAGGTCGTTGGCCTGACGTGAAATATCAGGACCGAAGAACACGCGCGAGCCACCGCAGGTCAGGCTGGTGTTGCCCGGAATGTTGATCGAGTTCGGGTCAAGGCAGACTTCGAACTGACCAAACTCGCGGCCACCGAAAGGCGTCTGGTCGCGATTGTAATCGCGATAGGATGCGCGGAATTCGGTCGAATAGTTGCTGCTCCATTCGCTGTTCAGCTGGAACACGCCGGTGTTCACCTCTTCGAGCAGCTCATAGCCGTTCGAGCGCAAGCCGATGGCGAACGGCACGGTATCGAAGGTGTTCTGCTGGAACTGGCGGTTGCCGACGTTGCGGATGTAGGTCAGCGATGCACGATGGCCATCGGTGATGTTCCAGTCGAGCTTGCCGATGAACTTTTCATCTTCCTCGATGCCGTTCTGCAGGATGCCCAAAGTGTCATAGTTGTAGACGCTCTGCGCAATCGCGCTGACCTGATCGATCTGGGCCAGTGTGACACCGGGGACCTGGCTGCCGAAGCCTGGGCCGACGCCGATGTTGAACGGGGTCGATTCCTCGGTCTTTTCGTACGCGAACATGAAGAACAGCTTGTCCTTGATGATCGGGCCGGAAATGTTGCCGCCATACTGCTTCGAATCGAAGTTCAGGTTGACGTTGCGGGCACGGGTCTGGTCGCCGGTCAGGCTGTCGTCGGTATAGGTGAAGAAGCCGCCGCCATGGAAGCTGTTCGAACCCGAACGGATCACGACGTTGATCGAACCGCCCTGGAAGTCGCCTTCGGTGACGTCATAAGGAGCGACCTTGACCGAGAACTGCTCGATCGCGTCGAAGGGGACCGGACCGCGGTTGGTCGGCAGGCCGCCGTTGTTGAGGCCGAAATCGTCCGAGAACTGCACGCCGTCAACCGAGAAGCGGTTCAGACGGCCGTTGTTGCCCGCGATTTCGATGGTGCGCGAGTTGGTCAGGTCCATCGTGACGAACGGGTCACGGCGGGCAAGGTCGCGGATGTCGCGGTTGACCGAGGCAGCGCCGTCGATTTCTTCGCGGCCAAGCGAGGTGATCGGGCCCTTGCTGGTTTCCAGCGCGCCGCGAACCGACGACGCCGACACGACGATGACGGCCTGCGACTGCAGGTCGATCGGCAGACGCAGCGGCTGGCCTGCCTGCAGGAAGATGTCGGTGATCGACGACTGCTCGTAACCATCGGCATTCACTTCAATGACGAACGGACCGCCGATGCGCAGGCCGTTGGCGTTGAAGTTACCCTGTGCGTCGGTGGTCGAGCTCGACACGGTGCCCGACGGGGTGTGGATCACGCGAACCTGTGCGCCTGCCAGCGGTGCACCGTCGCCGGTGACGGAACCACGGATCGCCGAGGTCGTTTCCTGGGCGTGGGCCGGGGCTGCCATGACGGTAGCCAGCGAGAGCGCAGCCGCACTGGCTGCGAGATAATAGCGAATATGCATGTGTCTTTCCCCGTTTCTTGCCGCCCTGTGGACACTGGCGGCGATGAAAGCGCTCTCACAAATCAAGAGATGAGCGGCGCACTAGTCGGCGCTAAGGACACAAAAGCGAAAACAATGTGAAAGATATGTGACAGTTATAAGTCAAGATATGACAGCTGCGCCGGAATCGCCGGGCGGCTAACGTAAACCTTTGAATTATCAATATAAATGGGTCCGTTTTCGGCCTGGCACGCGCGATGCTGCGCGCGGGCGCGATAGGGCTTCATGACGTTTTGTTCGCAACTGCGGCATAAATGACACGCTATTGCGCGGGGTGCCTGTCATAAATGTGTTGCACTGCAGCGAAGCAAGCCGCCCCGATGCGAGTCGCGCAACCAATCCATAGAAAAAGGGCGCGAAGACCAGCTCCGCGCCCATTTTCAGACTCTTCGAGGTGCGATTGTCTGCCCGTCAGGCGGCGTCGCCCGCCTCGATCTTGTCCTTGGCGGCAAACACCTGGATCGGGTCCTTGCGGCCCTCGACCACGTCCTTGTCGACCACGATCTCAGCCACGCCCTTCATGCCGGGGAGCTCGAACATGGTGTCGAGCAGCATCGCCTCGACGATCGAGCGCAGGCCACGCGCGCCGGTCTTGCGCTCGATGGCCTTCTTGGCGATCGCCTCGAGCGCGTCATCGGTGAAGCTCAGCTCCACGTCTTCCAGCTCGAACAGCTTCTGATACTGCTTGATCAGCGCGTTCTTGGGTTCCTTGAGGATCTTCACCAGCGCGGTGATATCCAGGTCCTCGAGAGTCGCGATCACCGGCAGACGGCCGACGAATTCGGGGATCAGGCCGAACTTGAGCAGATCCTCAGGCTCGGTCTTGGTCAGCATCTCGCCAGTCTTGCGTTCCTCGGGCGCGGCGACATGCGCGCCGAAGCCGATCGACTTGCCCTGCAGGCGGTCACCGATGATCTTTTCCAGACCCGCAAACGCCCCGCCGCAGATGAACAGGATGTTGGTGGTGTCGACCTGCAGGAACTCCTGCTGCGGATGCTTGCGCCCGCCCTGCGGCGGTACCGAAGCGGTCGTGCCTTCCATCAGTTTGAGCAAAGCCTGCTGCACGCCTTCGCCCGAGACATCGCGCGTGATCGAGGGATTTTCGGCCTTGCGGCTGATCTTGTCGATCTCGTCGATATAGACGATGCCGCGCTGGGCCTTCTCGACGTTGTAGTCGGACGCCTGGAGCAGCTTGAGGATGATGTTCTCGACATCCTCGCCGACATAGCCGGCCTCGGTCAGCGTGGTTGCATCGGCCATCGTGAACGGCACGTCGAACGTCTTGGCAAGCGTCTGTGCGAGCAGGGTCTTGCCGCAGCCGGTGGGGCCGACGAGCAGGATGTTCGACTTGGCGAGTTCGACCTCGCCCGATCCCTTGCCCGAATGGTTGAGGCGCTTGTAGTGATTGTGCACCGCGACCGAAAGCACGCGCTTGGCGCGGTCCTGGCCGATGACATAATCGTTGAGGACATCGCAGATCTCCTGCGGCGTGGGCACGCCGCCATCCTTCTTGCCGGCAAGACCGGCCTTCGATTCCTCGCGGATGATGTCGTTGCACAGCTCCACGCATTCGTCGCAGATGAACACCGTGGGTCCGGCGATCAGTTTGCGCACTTCATGCTGCGATTTGCCGCAGAAAGAGCAGTACAGGGTGCTCTTCGAATCGGAACCGCTCAGCTTGGTCATAGCTCTTCCTTCTGTTCCGGCGCCTTCTTGCCCGGAACGTGACGTTTCAGCCTAATGCCTAAAATGCGAAATTCAACACGCAACACCGATGCATGGCACCGGTGCTGCGATGAACCCCACAGCGGATAAGGCTGCAGCGCACCCGTGATAGGGTGCAATCCTTGTCAATTCCCTGCTTCGTCGGACGGAGCGGGGCGTTTTTCCATGACGTGATCGACCAGGCCGAATTCCTTGGCCTCGTGCGCTTCGAGGAAGGTATCGCGGTCCATCGCCTTTTCGATGGTCGCCAGATCCTTGCCGGTGAACTGCACGTACAGGTCGTTCATGCGCTTGCGGATGCGCAGGATCTCGCGCGCCTGGATCTCGATGTCCGATGCCATGCCGCGTGCGCCGCCCGAAGGCTGGTGCACCATGATGCGGGCGTTCGACAGCGCGGTGCGCATGCCGGGCTCGCCCGCGGCGAGCAGGAAGCTGCCCATCGATGCGGCCTGGCCGATGCACACGGTCGCCACGCGCGGGCGGATGTACTGCATGGTGTCATAGATCGCCATGCCCGCCGTCACCACGCCACCGGGCGAGTTGATGTACATCGAGATGTCCTTCTTCGGATTTTCCGATTCGAGGAACAGCAGCTGGGCAACGATCAGCGAGGCCATGTTGTCCTCGACCTCGCCGGTCACGAACACGATCCGCTCACGCAGCAGCCGCGAGAAAATGTCAAAGCTGCGCTCTCCCCGGTTCGACTGTTCGATGACAATCGGGACCAGAGCATCGCGGACGGTATCGTACATAGAGGGCCTTCTTTCTGCGCCGTTGGATCGGGTGTGTATCGCCCGTCTAAATCGGCCTGTTTGCGCAAGAGTTCAAGCCCCGATGCGCGCAGGCATCCGGAACGCCCGAAGCAGGGCCGGTGGCGGGGGCGCCGAGCCTGCCCTCAGGCCCGGGGTGCAAGCGGCGAGGGCGATGGCTGGCCGCCTGCGCGGACCATCAGCGTGGCCAAGGCACCGGCGAGCATCAGGACGCCGCCGAGCAGGATCGCATTGCGCGGATCGGAGCCCAGCAGCGGGGCATAGAGCAGCGGCATGGTCACCGTCTCGATCAGCATCGGCACCACGATGAACATGTTGAAGATGCCCATGTACACGCCGGTGCGTTCGGGCGGGATGCAATCGGCGAGCATCACATAGGTGTTGCCCATCATCCCCGCCCAGCCAAGGCCGATGCCGATCATCGGAATGAACATCGCGGTGCGATTGTCGATGAACGGCAGGCTGATCATCGCAATGCCCGAGGCCACCAGGCACACTGCGTGCACCGGCCTTGCGCCCAGCCGGCGGACGATCGGGATCAGCAGCAGCGCGCCGACGCAGGCGACGGCGTTGTACGCGACGCCCATCTGCTGCGCGGTGAGCGAGGCCGAGATGAAATCCGCCCCGCTGCCGCGTTCGCCGCCAGGAAACAGCGTGCGCGACACCGACAGCGAGATGAACTGCCAATAGACGAACATCGCATACCACTGGCACAGCATCGCCCAGGCGAGCTGGCGCATAGGCCGCGGCATGGCGACAAAGGCGTCCCGGATTTCCGCCAGTGCGGCGAGCGCGCCCGAGGGCTTGGCCGCCATTTCGGCCAGCTCTGCGTCGCTGAGCTTGATCTCGGGGACGCGCACCACCGACCAGACGATACTGGAGATCGACAGGATCGCACCGATGACGAACGCGACTCGCACGATCACCGGAATGCCGTTGATATCCACCAGATTCTGGCTGATGCCGAACCCGACCAGCAGGCTGGGCGTCGCGTAGGACAGGCATTGGGCCAGCCCGGTGAACGCGCTTTGCACCAGAAAGCCTGCAGGGCGTTGCCCCGGCTCAAGCCGGTCGGCGACATAGGCCCGATAGGGCTCCATCGTGATGTTGTTGCCCGCGTCGAGCAGCCACAACAGGCTGGCGGCCATCCACAGGGTGCTCGAATAGGGCATCAGGAACAGGCACAGCGAACAGATGACCGCGCCGATCAGGAAATAGGGCGTGCGCCGCCCCAGCTTCGATCGGGTGCGGTCGGACAACGCGCCTACCAGCGGCTGGATCAGCAGCCCGGTCATCGGGCCCGCCAGCCACAGCAGCGGCATCGTCGCCTCGTCTGCGCCCAGAAAGGTGTAGATCGGCGTCATGTTGGCCTGCTGCAGGCCGAAACTGAACTGGAGACCGAAAAACCCGAGATTCATCTCGACGATCCGCGGCAGCGACAGTCGCGGCGGGCCGGCTTTCGCGATCGCGGCATCAGGCTGCAGGGCGTGCGTTGCGCTGGTCATGGGCCGGTCCTTCATCCTCAGGGCGTCTTGCCTTGCGCCTTGCCCTGCATGCTATGCCTGAGGCGACGGGGTTGGCAAGCCTTTTTGCAAACGATTGCAGAATGTCTCTTGCAATCGTTTGCGGTAATGATAGCATAAGCGCTCAAAGCCGACTAACCGGCAGGTTCAGGAGAGATGTCATGACGATTTCAAAGGCCCTGCGCGCACGCAGCGCATATGCGGTTCTGGCCGCAGCTTCCATCAGTTTCACGTTCCCTGCCCTGGCCCAGGATGCGGCGCAGGACAATGGTGAACAGGACGATGTCATCATCGTCACCGCCGTGGCGCGCGGCGCCAACGTGCTCGACAGCTCGGTCTCGGTGAGTGCCATCGATGCCGACCAGATCGCCACCACTGCCCCGCGCAGCGCCGCGGAAATCTTCCGCAACATTCCCGGCATCCGCTCCGAATCGTCGGGCGGTGAAGGCAATGCCAATATCGCGGTGCGCGGTCTGCCGATCGCATCGGGCGGCGCCAAGTTCCTGCAGCTGCAGGAAGACGGCCTGCCGATCCTCGAATTCGGCGACATCACCTTCGGCAACTCGGACATCTTCCTGCGCTCGGACCTCAACATCGCCCGCGTCGAGGCGATTCGCGGCGGCAGTGCCTCGACCTTCGCATCCAACTCGCCCGGCGGCGTGATCAACATGATCTCCAAGACCGGCAAGGGCCAGGAGGGCGGCACGATCCAGGCGACGCTCGGCCTCGATTATGACGAAAAGCGCTTCGACTTCGATTATGGCGGTTCGCTCGGCCAGGACCTGTATTTCCACATGGGCGGCTTCGTGCGCCAGGGCGAAGGGCCGCGCGATATCGGCTATGACGGCAACCGTGGCGGCCAGTTCAAGATCAACATCACCAAGGAATTCACCGGCGGCTTCATCCGCTTCTACGGCAAGTATCTCAACGACCGCGCGGTCGCCTATCTGCCCAATCCGGTGCGCGTGACCGGCACCAACGCCAACCCCAATTATTCGAACGTCCCCGGCTTCGACATCAGCGGCGACAGCCTCCACTCGCGCTTCTTCCGTTCTGCGCAGAGCCTCAACGGCAACAACCAGCCGCAGCGCTATGACATCACCGCAGGCCAGCGCCCGCTGGTCAAGGCGTTCGGCTTCGAAGGCGAATTCGAGGTCGCCGACGGCTGGACGGTGACCAACCGCTTCCGCTTCTCCGACGTGTCGGGCAGCTTCGCCTCGCCCTTCCCCGGATCGGTCGATACCGCCGCTGCCACCGCGACGGGCCTTGCCGGCGCCGGTTCGCGGCTGGTCTTTGCCAACGGTCTGCAGGCCGGGCAGAACGTGCCGGGCAACGCGCTGGTCGCCAGCGTCGTGCTGTTCAACACGCGTCTGAACAGCCTCGACAACATCACCAACGATCTGCGCATCACCGGCGACTTCGAGGTCGGCAGCGGCACCGCCACGCTGACTGCGGGCTTCTACAAGTCGCGGCAGGACATCAACACCGACTGGCTGTGGACCTCGCACCTGCTCGAAGTGCGCGGTGGCGGCAATGCCGCGCTGATCGATGTGGTGGCCGCGAACGGCCAGCGTCGCAGCGACCTTGGCACCATTGCCTATTCGGCCAGCTTCTTCGGCAACTGCTGCCGCCGCAGCTACGACCTGCAATATGATACCAACGCCCCGTTCGCCTCGCTGTCGCTGGCATTCGACCGGCTGACGCTGGATGGCAGCATCCGCTATGACTTCGGCGATGCCTCGGGCCGGACCTTCGGCTCGGATCTGGGCGGCGGCCGGGTCGGAATCACCAGCTTCGACTTCAACCGCAACGGTGCGATCAGCCCGGCCGAGGCACAGACCGCGACCATTCCGCTGAACGCGCCGGCCCTGGTCGATTACAGCTACAATTATTTCAGCTATTCGTTCGGCGCCAACTACCGGGTGAGCGACGATCTGGCGCTGTTCGCGCGTTACAGCAAGGGTGGCCGCGCCAATGCCGACCGCATCCTGTTCAACAACGACAATGTGAACTTCGTCACCGGCGATATCCGCAGCGAAGGCCTGGCGATCGACTTCGTCAAGCAGGCTGAAGCGGGCGTGAAATACCGTTCGGGCGGCCTCGCGCTCTATGCCACCGGCTTCTATGCGGAGACCGAGGAAACCAATTTCGAGGCGACCAGCCGCCAGACCTTCGACCGGCAGTTCAAGGCGCACGGCATCGAGCTGGAAGCCTCGTACCGCACCGGCGGCTTCACGCTCAGCGCGGGCGGCACCTATACCGACGCGGAAATCAGCCGCGACCGGATCAGTCCTGCCAACCAGGGCAATACCCCGCGTCGCCAGGCCGATTTCATCTATCAGCTGAGCGGCCAGTACGAACAGGACATGTTCACGGTCGGCGCCAACATGGTCGGCACCACCGACAGCTATGCGCAGGACAACAATCTGCTCGTGCTGCCAGGCTTTGCCCAGGTGAACGCCTTTGTCGCGGTGCGGCCGTTCGATCGGGTGCAGCTGTCGGTCAACGCCAACAACCTGTTCGACACCCGCGGCTTCACCGAAGCGGAAGAAGGGGCGATCCCGGCCAACGGCATCGTGCGGGCGCGCTCGATCAACGGCCGCACCATCTCTGCCACGCTGCGCTACGACTTCTGACGCGCGCGATGACCACTGCCTGGACTGCCGCGCATCTTGCATCGCTCGCCGATCAGCCGCTTCCTGTTGCGGGACTGATCGAGGCGAAGGATGCGCGGCGGATCCTGCCCGATCTGATGCTCTGGGACATGTGGCCGTTGCAGCGGCCCGATGGCCGGCTGGCCTGCGTGAACGAGGGCAGCCTGTGGATGGTGCTCGCAGCACCTGACCGTGGCGATCCGGTCCTGCGGCATTTCGAGGCGAAGATCCGGCTGCTCTATCTCGACGCATCGGGCTGGCACGATCTGGGTGACATGCTGCCTGCGGGCCTGGGGGATTTCGAGCGCGAGTGGTCGGGCTCTGCGGTGCTCGAGGGCGATACGGTCACGCTCTACTTCACCGCGGCAGGCTATGCCGACCGGCCCGGCGGCTTCCAGCAGCGGCTGGCGGAAACGACGGGGACGCTGCAGGACGATGGCCGGATCACCGGCTGGTCGCCGGTGCGCGAAAGCGTCGCCGCCGATGGCACCATGTATCTCGCGGCCGACCGGCACGAGGGCATACCCGGCACGGTCAAGGCCTTTCGCGACCCGGCGTTCTTCATCGATCCAGCCGATGGCGCGCGGTACCTGGTGTTCACCGCAACGCTGGCGGCATCCGACAGCGCGTTCAACGGCGCGGTGGGGATGGCGCAGCTCGATGCGGCGGGCCAATGGGCGCTTCTTCCCCCGATCATTCATGCCGACACGCTCAATAACGAGCTTGAGCGCGCGCAGATCATCGCGCATCAGGGGCTCTATTATGCCTTCTGGTCCACGCAAACATCCGTCTTCAATCCCGATGGGCCGACCGGGCCGACCGGGTTTTACGGCATGGTCGCCGAACAGCTCTCTGGTCCGTGGCGCCCGCTCAACGGCAGCGGCCTGGTGATCGCCAATCCCGATGCAGAGCCGATGCAGGCCTATAGCTGGTTTGCCACGGCCGATTTGTGGGTATGCAGCTTTGTCGACCACTGGGGGCTGAACGGCCGCCGACCCACCGATTCCGCGTTCATCGCTGCCGAAACCTTCGGCGGCACGCCCGCGCCGATGGTGCGGATCGCGCTCGATGGGGACCGTGCGCAAATTGTCGAAAGCCTGGCCATGGAGCGGCTGCATGCCATCTGCGATGTCCACTGACCGCCCGCTCCTGGGAGCGATCGAGGCCGGCGGCACCAAGTTCGTCCTAGGGGTCGGCTTTTGCTCCGGCGAGATCATCGAGCAGCGGCAGATCGCGACGCGCGATCCCGAAACGACGCTGGCCGAGACGATCGCCTTCTTCCGCGCGCATCCGGGTCTCGCCGCGGTCGGGATCGGGTCGTTCGGACCGCTCGAGCGCGTGGTGGGGCACCCCAGATGGGGCCATATCCTGGCCACGCCCAAGCCCGGCTGGAGCGATTGCGACCTTGCGGGCACTGTCGCCCGGGCGCTCGCCGTTCCGGTGGCCTTCGATACCGATGTCAACGCGGCCGCGCTGGCCGAGGCACGGACCGGCGCAGCGCAAGATTCGGCGGTCAGCGTCTATGTCACCATCGGCACCGGGATCGGCGGCGGGGTGATCGCCGATGGCCGGATCGTCGGCGGCAAGGGGCATCCCGAACTCGGGCACATGCGTCCGCGCCGTGGTGCCGATGACACGGATTTTGCGGGCGTCTGTCCGTTTCATGGCGACTGCCTGGAAGGATTGGCGAGCGGCCCTGCGATCATCGCGCGCTGGGGCCAGTCCCTCTCGCACCTGGCGACCGATCATCCTGCGCACGGCATCATTGCGGGCTATCTTGCCGAAATGTGCAACACGCTGCGCGCAGCGCTGGCTCCCGATGCGATCGTGCTGGGCGGCGGCGTGATGGGCACGCCGGGACTGTTCGAGCGAATCGTCGCGACGGCGCACGGCACCGACGGTGGCTATTTTGCGCTGTCAGCGGCGCAGGTGATCCGCCGCCCGGCGCTCGCCCCCGTGTCGGGGCTGGCGGGCGCCTTTGAACTGGCGGCGGACCTTCTGTAACCCGGTTACTCTGCGGGTGCGGTAGCAAGCTTGTCCTGCGTGCGCAGATCGAAATCGGATGCGTCGTGCCGCTCGTGCAGCTGCTCGCTCAGATCATCGCCCCAGTTGCGGTTGACGATGCGTCCGCGCTTGACTGCGGGCCGCTGGGCGATCTGATCGGTCCAGCGCAGCAGGTGCGGATAGTCCTGCGTCTGCAGGAATTCGGCCGCATTGTAGACCGCGCCGGTCGCAACCCCGCCGTACCACGGCCAGATGGCGATATCGGCGATCGAATAGTCGCTGCCGCCCATGAATTCGTTGTCGGCCAGATGCCGGTTGAGCACGTCCATCTGCCGCTTGGCCTCCATGGTGAAGCGGTCGATGCAATATTCGATCTTGATCGGCGCATAGGCATAGAAATGGCCGAAGCCGCCGCCAAGATACGGCGCGCTGCCCATCTGCCAGAACAGCCAGTTCATCACTTCGGCCTGCCTGGCCGGATCGCTGGGCAGGAAGGCACCGAACTTCTGCGCCAGATACAGCAGGATCGACCCCGATTCGAACAGCCGCACCGGCTGCGCGCCGCTGTGGTCCATCAGCGCAGGGATCTTGCTGTTGGGGTTGATCGCGACAAAGTCGCTGCCGAACTGGCCGCCCTGGCGGATATCGATCAGCCAGGCATCATATTCGGCGCCGGCATGGCCTGCAGCGAGCAGCTCTTCCAGCATCACCGTGACCTTCACGCCGTTGGGCGTGGCCATCGAATAGAGCTGCAGCGGATGCTTGCCCACGGGCAGCGTCTTGTCGTGCGTCGCGCCTGCGACCGGGCGGTTGATGTTGGCAAAGGCGCCGCCATTGTCCTTGTCCCAGGTCCAGACGGCGGGCGGCGTGTAATCGGCGGGAAAGTTGGTCATGATCGGGCCTTTCGCAAAGGAGCAGCGCGCAGCACGGTCGCTGCGGCAGATGCGTCGACGATCAACATGGCGGCGGCCCGGCGGCAGTCAAGGGCGTCGGGCCTGGGGAGCGTGCCGCGCACGGCGCCGGTCGCGCCGATCCGGGGCGGCAGATACGAAAAAGGGCGACCATTGCTGGCCGCCCTTTCCCGAATCAGAACCTGATTTCCCGAAGGAAAATCAGGGGCTGTTGGGCTCATCATCGTCAGCGATGACGATGATGCCACCAACAACAGCGGCAGCGGCCACGACACCAATGATGATGCCGGTGCTGCCTTCTGCGTCGCTCTCTTCGCTCGAGGTGCTGGCGACGCGAACCGCGGGGTTCGCAGCCTTCGCCAGTACCGGAGCGCCGACCATGGTGGTCAGAGCAAGCGCAGCCAGTGCGGTCTTTGCAAGTTTCATACTATTGTCCCTTCAGACATGCTGCTAGCCCCTGCCGTATTCCATAGTCTGTGAGCAATTGCAACATGCGCCAGGCGCAATTCTTGGCATTTTCGTCGCTCTTTTCAGGCGCTTCACGGCTTTCAAATCACGTCCAGCAATCCCATCGCCGCCAAATGTAACGGCGCTACATACAGCGCATCATCAAAGGCAACGCTGCTGGTTAACGCGTAAAATTGCCTCGCCCTGTCTTCGCTGAGACCCATTTCGCGGTAAAATTCAATATATTCACTGTGTACCGGGTCGTCGGGCGGCAGATCGTCCGCCTCGCGGCCCAGCGAATCGCGCCAGCTGTGGACGGCAAATTCGGCCCGCGAATCGGCACGCCTGCGCACGCCGGCAAGGAACAGTTCGACCGCGCCCGACCGGACCGATCCACCGGCTGGGACCACCGTCTCGATTCGCGCCGCGCGCACCATCCGCGCCAGCTTCAGATTCGCCTCGTCGTCCTCGGACCCCGGGCATTCGATCATCCGCAGCGTGCCGATCCCGGGATAGGCCTTCAGCATGGCGGCGAACTGCCGGGGCGTGTGCGAATCGACCACGCCGATCATGTCGGCGGTGGTGGCACCGGTGACATGGAACGGACCGAAGCGGGCCAGCGCAGGTGCCGCCTGGGGCAGGGCGGGGGCATCGACCGTCTCGGTCCAGCTCAGCTGTTCCTGCCATCCGCTGGCGACCGGTTCGATGACCATCGCAGCCGGCGCGTGCGCGGCGACGGGGGTAGTGGCAAGCAGGTATCCCGCCGACAGCAGCGCAGGCAGCAACAACGACAGACAGCGCGGATACGGCATGAACGGGCATCCAGGACAGGGGGACTATCCTTCCCCGATGCGCCTGCCGCCTTGCCGATGTGTTGCGCTCCATGGTTAGGGCAACACGTTACGCTGGCGTTAATGGTCGCGCCATGACGTCTGCCGGTCGCGGCCATCCGCGGATCGCCGGTGCAACACGTGGTTACCGTGCCTCGGCCAGCTCGGCCAATTGATCGGCCATCGTCGCCCAGCCTTGCTCGAACCCCATCGTCTTGTGCTGGTCGTACGCCTCCCGGGTCCAGTGCCAGGTGGTGGCGGTGTACCGGGTGCCTTCGCCTTCGGGCGCGATCTCCAGGCAGCCGACCATGAACGCGCTCTGCGGTATCCAGCCGACGCGAAAGGCGTCGGTGAAGACGATGCGCTTGCCGGCAGTCACCTCGAGCAGCACGCCATCGCCCTCGTGGCTTTAGCCATCGGGCCCGCGCATGATCGTCGCCATCCGCCCGCCCGATCGCCAGTCGATCTCGATGATCTCGGTCCGCCAGGGCCGCGGGCACCAGTATTCCTCTAGGCGCTCGGTCATCACCTGCCAGACCCTGTCGGTCGGCGCAGCGATATGGCGGGTCACCTGCAGCGGAAATCCGGGTTGGTCCTGTGCTTCGGTCATGATCTTGGTCCTACCAGCGAAAAGATCGCGCCCTGCGGGTCGCGGCCGGTGATGATGTAATCGCCGCCCGGGATTTCCGACGGGCCGAACAGGATTTCGCCCTGCCGCGCCGGGATGGTGCGGGCCGCGGCATCGATATCGGCCACGTAGAAATAATAGGCCCAGCCGGGCTGCGGCACGTCGTCAGGCTTGGTCATCATCGCGCCGATGAGCTCGCCATGGCGCAGGAACTCGTAAGCGCCCATCGGCCCCATATCCATCTCGCCATCCTTCACCCAGCCGAACTGTGCGGCGTAGAAAGCCATCGCTGCCGGCTGATCGGTGGTGGTCAGCTCGTTCCAGGCGCAGTGGCCGGGCTTGCCGCCATTGCAGACATAGGCGGCGGAGGTCCGCCCGGACATGGCCTGCAGGATGTAGAACGGCACCCCTTGCGGATCGGCGACCATGGCAAGCCGGCCGGTTCCCGCAATATCCTGCGGCGCCAGATGAACCTGGCCCCCCGCGGCGGCGATCGCGGTGGCCGCGGCATCGACATCGTCGACCGCGATATAGCCCAGCCAGCCGGGCTGCGCGCCGCCCGCCAGCATCTGCGGGCTCAGCGCCAGGATGCCGCCGATCGGATCGTCGCCGGCCTGGATGATGCGATAGTCGCGCGCTGCCTGCCCGGACTCGGCATAGGTCCAGCCCAGCAGCGCGGCGTAAAAGGCCTGCGCCCCATCGGCATCGCGGGTCATCAGTTCGTACCAGACGAATTCACCTTGGCGGTTGGTCATGGTGCTTCTCCTGCTGCGCGCCGTCAGGCGGTCAGTTCGACGACCGGAACGAAACCGCCGAAGATCAGCCGCTTGCCGTCGAACGGCATCGGGTTCTTCTCCGGGTCCATCCGCGGATCGACCTTGCTAGGGTCGGTCATCATCTCCTGCATGCGAGCCATCGCGGCATCGCGCGTCGCCTTGTCGGGCCATTCGATCCAGCTGAACAGCACCGCCTCGCCGTCCTGCGCCTGCACCGCGCGGCGGAAATCGGTGGTGTGGCCATCGCGCACATCATCGCCCCAGCATTCGACGATACGCAGCGCGCCCAATTCCATGAACACTGCATCGCCCTGCCGGGCATGCTCGATAAACTTGTCCCGGTTGGCTTCGGGGCAGGCAATCACGAATCCGTCGATATAGGTCATGGGCTTTCATCCTTGTCGCAGAAGGGAAATTCAGGCCGCGTCTGCGGCGGCCTCGATCGCGGCAATGTCGATCCTGATCATCGCCGACATGGCATCGAACGCGGCCTCCTGGGCGGCGCCATCATACCACAGGCACGCGGCAATCTTGCTCATCGGCATATCCTCGCTTGGTCCGGCCACCTGTTTCTGCGACTCGGGAGCTGTCGTTGCCCAGAGTGACCAGCTGTGTTACAAAAAGCAACCACGTAGTTACTATTTATAACTTCAAAGGGGGAATGATTGCCCAAGAGGCTTTATGACGATGCCTGCGGCACCGCGCATGCGCTGGAACTGATCGGCGAACGCTGGGCGCTGCTGGTGATGCGCGAGCTGATGCTGGGCGCGCGCCGGTTCAGCGAGCTGCGCGCCGACCTGCCCGGGATCAGCGCCAATGTGCTCACCCAGCGGCTGGAAGGGCTTGAGGCCAGGCACCTGCTCGTCCGCCGCCGCCTTCCGCCGCCCGCCTCGGCGCAGGTCTACGAGTTGACCCCATGGGGCTATGAGGCCGAACCGCTGGTGCAGGTGCTGGGCCGCTGGGCGGCGCGCTCGCCCTGGCACGATCCGACGCTGCCGATCAGCGGCGTATCGGTGATGCTGTCGTTCCGCACGATGATCGACCGTGCGCGGGTGGGAGACCTGCGCTGCCGCGTGGGTTTCGTCTTTGGCGACATGGCCTATGTCGGCGTGCTCGATGGCAGCGGCATCGCCATCGCGCGTGGCGAGGTGCGCGGCTGCGACCTGGTCTTTGTCGGCAGCCCCCATGCGCTGGCGGGCGCGGTCTATGGCGGGGTCCCGCTGGCGGTGCTGGAGGCCGAAGGGCTGCTGCGCGCCGAGGGCGACGCCGCGCTGATTGCGCGCTTCCTCACCCTGTTCCCGCTCCCGGCGCGGGTGGAATTGCCTCCGGAATGAACCAATTGCGCGCTTTTCGCTCGACTCGTTAGGGACGCCGCGCCAGTCTTGCGACGCGAACAAACAGGGGGCAGCGCATGGTCGCCATCGTCCAGACCGTCGCCTATCTGGGGCTGGAGGCGCGCAGCGTCGAGGCGCAGGTGCAGATCTCGCCCGGCATGAACAAGGGCATCGCGGTGGTCGGCCTGCCCGACAAGGCGGTGGGCGAAAGCCGCGAGCGGGTGCGCGCCGCGATCGCCTCATTGGGCCTCTCGCTGCCGCCCAAGCGCATCACCGTCAACCTCTCGCCCGCAGACCTGCCCAAGGAAGGATCGCATTACGATCTGCCGATCGCGCTGGCGATGCTCGCCGCGATGGGGATCATCGATGCTGAACTTGCGAGCGAATATGTCGCGGTGGGCGAACTCGCGCTCGACGGGCGGATCGCCGCCTCGCCCGGCGTCCTGCTCGCCGCATTGCACGCTTCGGCCACCGGGCGCGGGCTGATCTGCCCGGCGGCGCAAGGGGCCGAGGCCGCCTGGGCGGGCGGCATCGACGTCATCGCTGCGCCCGATCTGCTCACTTTGCTCAACCATCTCAAGGGCAACGGGCGGCTCAGCCCGCCCAAGCCCGGCATCGCCGAAGAGCCCGCGCCGGGGCCGGACCTCAAACAGGTCAAGGGGCAGGAAACCGCCAAGCGCGCGCTCGAGATCGCCGCGGCCGGCGGGCACAACATGGTGATGGTGGGGCCTCCCGGCGCGGGCAAGTCGCTGATGGCCTCGTGCCTGCCCGGCATATTGCCGCCGCTGACCCCGCAGGAGGCGCTGGAAGTCTCGATGGTGGCGAGCGTCGCAGGCACTTTGGTCGATGGCCGGATCAGCCGCGCGCGCCCGTTCCGCAGCCCCCATCACAGCGCCTCGATGGCCGCGCTGGTCGGTGGCGGGCTCAAGGTGCGCCCGGGCGAGGTCTCGATGGCGCATCTGGGCGTGCTGTTCCTCGACGAGCTGCCCGAATTCCAGCGCACCGTGCTCGATTCTTTGCGCCAACCGCTGGAGACCGGCGAGGTCAGCGTCGCGCGCGCCAATGCGCATGTCACCTTCCCGGCGCGGGTGCAGATGATCGCGGCGATGAACCCGTGCCGCTGCGGGCACCTGGGCGATCCGGCGCTCGGCTGCTCGCGCGCACCGCGCTGCGCGGCGGACTATCAGGCCAAGGTGTCAGGGCCGCTGCTCGATCGCATCGACCTGCACGTCGAGGTCGAGGCGGTGACCGCCGCCGACCTCACCCTGCCGCCACCTGCCGAAGGCTCAGCCGAGGTCGCCGCCCGCGTCGCCGCCGCCCGCGCCCTCCAGACCGCGCGCTACGCCGACATCAAGGCCCGCACCAATGCCGAGATCGACGGCGAAGCGCTGGAGCGGTTCGCGACACCGGACGAACCCGCGCGCCAACTATTAGCGAGAGCGGCCGAAGCAATGCGGCTTTCGGCGCGGGGGTATACGCGGGTGTTGAGGGTCGCGCGAACCATCGCGGACCTAAGCGGCGCAGAAACGGTGGGGAGAGTACATGTCGCTGAGGCGCTGAGCTATCGCAGACGAGCGCCGGTGGGGTGAGGCCCTATCGCGGCTTTGCTCCCGCTTCAATCTCGTCTCCGGGAGGCAACGGCTCGGTTCCTGCCCGATCCAGAAATGGCAGCATGTCCGAAGGCTTGGCAGCCCCGGCGCGCTGTTTCAAAAAATCTGCTGCCGTTTCGACGGCACCGATCTTTTGGGCCACGGCCACTGAAATCCACTGATTGAGCGACACGCCGTCCTGCTTGGCCAGCCGCGCGGCAGCCTCCTTGATCGAAACCGGCAGCTTCAAGGGATAAGATGCCTTGCTCATGACCGTAATTCCTTCAATAGCTCGCCAGGTCTAACAACTGGCAGTCCAAACAGCGCCGCGCCTTTGGCAAAATCGCGAACATTGTGCGTCACCAACCTGTCGGCACCACCATTGATTGCGGCTTCCAACACCATTTCGTCATTCGGGTCATGCAGCATCGGGCGCCACCGGAAGCTGACTTCGACCGCCTGGCAGCTGCTCGCCAGCGCCTCGAGAAATAGATCGATCTCGTCCAGGCTGAAGCCATGCACCGCGCATTGCTCAGGCCGTTTCAAGACCGATTCGTATTCGACGAACAGCGCGGGCGTTACCAGTGGAACAACCCGTCCGGCGGCGACCAGCCGGAGCACGGCGTTGCTGCCGCCTTCTCTGCTCCGTAGTGCCGTCACCACAACGTCCGTGTCGAGAACGACCTTTAGCATATCTTATGAGATATCACTCAATGGGCCAAGACGCAATCAAGTCACCTAACGAAAACCGGCGGAGCTTTCACCCCGCCGGTTCCCAGAATATCCGAATGCAGCGGAGGCCCCAAGAAAGGCCCCGCCACCATCATCGCATCACTGCGCGGTCCAGCCGCCGTCGACCGGGATCGCCACGCCGGTGATCTGCGCGGCGGCCTCGCTCGAGAGGAACGCGGCGAGTTCGCCCATCTGTTCGGGCGTCGCGAACTGCTTGCTGGGCTGCTTTTCGATCAGCAGCTTTTCGGTCGCGGCTTCCACGCTGATGCCCTGGTCGGCGGCCATCGCCTCGATCTGCTTCTGCACCAGCGGGGTGTGGACCCAGCCGGGGCAGATGGTGTTGCTGGTGATGCCGGTGCCCGCGTTTTCCAGCGCGACCACCTTGCTGAGGCCGACCACGCCATGCTTGGCCGCGACATAGGCTGCCTTGTGCTTGCTGGCGATCAGGCCGTGCACCGATCCGATGTTGATGATGCGGCCAAAGCCCTTGGCCTTCATGTGCGGCAATGCTGCCTGGATGGCGAAGAAGATGCCCGACAGGTTGATCGCGATCACCTGATGCCACTTTTCCTCGGGGAATTCCTCCACCGATGCGGTGTGCTGGATGCCGGCATTGTTGACCAGGATGTCGACCGAGCCCAGCTTTTCGACGCACAGTTCGACCATCGCGCGGACATCGTCGGGCTTGGACATGTCGGCATTGCTGTAGACCACCTCGACGCCGTATTTTTCAGCGAGGCCAGCGCGTTCCTTCTCGATCGCATCGGCATCGCCGAAGCCGGTGATGACCAGATTGGCCCCCTTGGACGCCAGCACATTGGCAATGCCCAGACCAATTCCGCTGGTCGAGCCGGTGACGATGGCGTTCAAACCCTTGAGCATGTGATTTCCCCTTCAGAGCAGTTGCAAGACGCGGCCCGGAGGAATGTTCGCAGTTGCAGCGAATCACTCTTGCCGACTCGTCTAACGTGAGTTACCCCTAGGTTCCAACGGAAAAGACGGGTTTCGCGACAGTTTCTGGGGGGACAAGCGATGGCCAAGTCAGGTCCGTCGTCGGCAGCCTATGCTGCGGATGCGAAACCGAAAAATGACAAATATGTTGCAGCCGCGAACAGCAAGCCGGTCAATCTGGCCTTGCAGGGCGGGGGTGCGCATGGCGCATTCGCCTGGGGGGTGCTCGACCGCCTGCTCGAGGATGGGCGGCTCAAGTTCGATGCGGTGAGCGCCACCAGCGCAGGCGCAATGAATGCCACCGTGCTGGGCTATGGCCTGACCATCGGCGGCGCCGAGGGGGCACGCGAAGAGCTCGAGAAATTCTGGAAGAAGATCAGCGACGAAGGCGCCAAGGGGCCGTTGCAGCCTTCGTGGATCGACAAGGCGATGGGCAACCACAGCCTCGATTTCAGCCCCGCCTTCCTGTTCATGGACATCCTGTCGCGGGTGATGTCGCCCTACGAGCTCAACCCGCTCAACTTCAATCCGCTGCGCCAGGTGCTGGAAAGCAGCGTCGATTTCGGCGTGCTGCGCGAAGGCTGCCCGATCAAGCTGTTTCTCTCAGCAACCAATGTCCGCACCGGCAAGGTGCGCATGTTCGAAAATCACGAGATCGGCCCCGACCAGGTGCTGGCCTCGGGCTGCCTGCCGTTCATGTTCCAGACGATCGAGATCGATGGCGAGGCCTATTGGGACGGCGGCTACATGGGCAACCCCGCCATCTTCCCGCTGATCTACGGCAGCCAGACCAACGATGTGGTGATCGTCCACATCAACCCGCTCAACCGCAGCGAAATCCCCAAGACGGCAAAGGATATCCTCAACCGGATCAACGAGATCAGCTTCAATTCCAGCCTGATGCGCGAAATGCGCGCGATCGCCT
Source organism: Sphingomonas sp. 35-24ZXX (assembly GCF_000786215.1). Classification (GTDB taxonomy): domain Bacteria; phylum Pseudomonadota; class Alphaproteobacteria; order Sphingomonadales; family Sphingomonadaceae; genus Blastomonas. The sequence goes on along the minus strand of NZ_JROG01000008.1, from coordinate 96,541 downwards.
TTGTCAGCCATCTGATCGACGATGGTCAGCTCAATGACGACAAGCACCGGCGGATGCTGATCCACTCGATCCAGGACGAGGAGTTCATGGAGAGCCTGGGGGTCACCAGCAAGCTGAACCCCGACTGGGGCTTCATGAAGAAGCTGCGCGATGTCGGGCGGGAGAGTGCGACGCAATGGCTCGATGCGCATTTCGATGATGTCGGCATCCGCTCGTCGGCCGACATCAAGGCATCCTTCCTCTGATTTCCAGCCATTTCGTGTTTCCGTAACGTCCACCATCACAGGGGGTTTACCGAACAATGACGCCTGAAGAGATTCTCAAACTGCCGTCGATGCCGGCGGCGGCACCCAGCTATCCGCTGGGGCCCTACCGGTTCATCAACCGCGAATTCATGATCGTCACCTACGAGACCGATCCGGTGGCCCTGCGCGCCGCGGTGCCCGAGCCGCTCGAGCCCAACACCGACAATCTGGTGCTCTACGAGTGGATCAAGATGCCCGACAGCTCAGGCTTTGGCGATTACACCGAAAGCGGCATTGTCATTCCGTGCACCTTCAATGGCGAGCCGATCAACTATACCGCGCAAATGTATCTGGATGACCAGCCGCCGATCGACGGCGGCCGCGAAATCTGGGGCTTCCCCAAGAAATACGCGCTGCCCAAGCTGGTCGTCGCCTCGGACACGCTGACCGGCACCTTGTCGTATGCGGGGCAGACGGTAGCGATGGGCACCATGGCCTATAAATGGGCCGAAGCCCCCGGTGGCTGCGAGGCGCAGGCCCAATCGATGACCAAGACCTCGTGCAACCTCAAGATCATTCCCGATGTCGATGGCAGCCCCAAGATCTGCCAGCTCGTCGCCTACAATCTGGAGGACATCACGGTGAAGGGCTGCTGGATCAGCCCTGCGCGGTTGCAGCTGATCCCGCATGTCAACGCGCCGGTCGCGGACCTGCCGATCCTGCGCATTGTCGGCGGCAAGCATTTCGTCAGCGACCTGACCCTGCCGCATGGCCGGGTGCTGTTCGACTATATCAAAGACGCCGCGGGCTGAGGGGAGGACAGACGATGAAAAAGCAGGATGTGCTGAAGCTCAGCTCGATGCCGTTGCAGAGCCCGACCTATCCGGTGGGCCCGTACAAGTTCTTCGAACGCCAATACATGATCATCAACTACCGGACCGACCCGGCGATGATCCGCAAGATGCTGCCCGAGCCGCTCGAGCCCGATGGCGACGTGGTATCGATCCAGTGGCTCGATCTGCCCGATGGCGAAGGCTTTGGTGCCTATTCGGCTGCGGCGCAGGCGATTCCCTGCACCTTCCAGGGCGAAAAGTGCAGCTTCCTCACCCAGATGTATGTCGACAACTGCCCGCCTCTGGCTGGTGGTCGCGAGATCTGGGGCTATCCGATGAAATACGGCATCGCCAAGCTCGAAACCGTGGGCGACACGCTGACCGGCGTGCTGACCTATGCCGGGCAGACCGTGGCCAGCGGGACGATGGTCTACAAGCACAGTGGTCCGACCGATCCGGGGGCGATCGAGGCGCTGCTCAAGCGCACCCAGGTGACGCTGAAGCTGATCCCCGACATCGATGGCACGCCTGCCATCGCGCAGCTGGTCGGCATCAATTTTGCCGATGTGGTGGTGAAGGGCGCCTGGACGGGCCGCGCGCGGGTCGAGCTGGTCGATTCAGTCAACTGCCCTCTCGCCGACCTGCCGGTGCTCGAACACACCGGCGGCCTGCACCTCGTCACCGACATGACGCTGCCTTATGGCCGCGTGTTGCACGATTATCTGGGCTGAAACGCCGGAACAAGAACACTCCTGGCCCCGGCGTGGCGTCACCGCGCCGGGGTTTTCGTCTTCAGAGCAGTTCGGCGACCGTCTCGCTGGGGCGGCAGAGCTTGACCGCATCCGGCGTCACCACGATGGGGCGGTTGATCAGGATGGGGTGCGCGACCATCGCGTCGATGATCTGCGCGTCGGTCACGCCCGCAGCGTCGAGGCCCAGTTCCTTGACCAAGGGCTCCTTGGCGCGCAGCAGCCCGCGTGCGCCGTCGCCTGCGCGCGCGATCAGGCTTTCCAGCGTCTCGCGCGTCGGCGGCGTCTTGAGATACTCGATGACTTGCGGATCGTGCCCCGCCTCGCGGATCGCGGCGAGCACGTTGCGCGAGGTGCCGCATTTGGGGTTGTGATAGATCGTGATCTGCATCGGGGTCTCTTTTCCGCCTTGAACGAAATCAGGGTTCGCCGTCCCAGTAATCCAGGCTCTCGCCGCTGCGCTGAATCACCTCGAACGGATGTTCGCGCGCCAGCCCGGCCTCGGCCATGAACTTGCCCGAATCGGGATATTCATAAATTTCCGGATCGTCCTGGGTGCTGATCGCCAGATACTTGAGCGGCGCATCGGACGTGTTGATAATCTGGCGAGGGTAATCGGGGCCGGGCGGCACGGTGATGACATCGCCCGCGCCGATCGGCACATGCTCGCCCGCGACGCGCAGTGTACCGCTCCCCTCCAGGATGACGAACATCTCTTCCTGCGCATGGTGCAGGTGATACGGGCAGGCGATCTTGCCCGGCGCGACGACCAGCACTGCCGCGCCCAGCTTGGTCGCTGGCGTGCCATCGGTCAGCCGGGCGTGATGAAAGTCGACGCTGGCGGTGCGGGTGCGATGCTCGAGCGAAATGGTGTCGAAGTTTCGAACCAGCTGCGCCTTCAGCATCTCGGACCGGTCGGTCATCCCGCTGCCCTGCCGTTCGCGACCTGTCAGAACGGAACGTCGTCGTTCAGGTCGTCGTCAAAGCCGCCGCCGCCCCAGCCGCTGCTCGATCCGCCGTCGTTGAAGCCGCGCCCGCCGCTGCCCGAAGAGCCGCCCGACGAACCGCCGGTGCTGCGACCGCCGCCGAAATCGCCGCCACCGCCGCCGCCCATTCCGCCGCCGCCGCCGGGCTTGCCGTCAAGCATGGTCAGCACTGCGCCAGGGCCCTGCAGCACCACTTCGGTGGTGTAGCGGTCTGCGCCCGACTGGTCCTGCCACTTGCGGGTGCGCAGCTGGCCTTCGACATAGATCTTGGAGCCCTTGCGCAGGAAGCGCTCGGCGACGCCCGCCAGGCCATCGCCGAATATCGCGACATTGTGCCAGTCGGTGCGCTCCTGCTTTTCGCCCGAATTGCGGTCTTTCCACGTTTCGGTGGTGGCGATGCGCAGATTGGCGACCTTGCCACCGTTCTGGAAGCTGCGGACCTCGGGATCGGCGCCCAGATTGCCGATCAGAATGACCTTGTTGACGCTGCCCGACATATGCTTTCCCCGGAATTTCTGTGATGTGGTGGATGACCGGGCGAAACATCGCCCCGATCTGTTGCGGCGTTTATAGCCCGAAAGCCGTCGCGGTCCAGAAGGTAATCCCGGCGGCCACCCAGGCCAGGCCGAACAGATAGACCAGCATGAAGATCGGCCATTTCCAGCCGTTGGTCTCGCGCCGCGTCACCGCGACTGTCGAGATGCACTGCGGTGCGAACACGAACCAGGCGAGGAACGCCAGTGCGGTGGGCAGCGACCAGCGCCCGGCGAGCCGCTCGCCCAGCGCCTGCGCCTGTTCGTCCTCGTCGGTGGCGTCGATGGCATAGGTGGTGGCGAGCGCCGAGACGGCGACCTCGCGCGCGGCCATCGCCGGGATCAGCGCCAATGCGATGTCGCGCGAAAAGCCGATCGGCGCGACCACCGGTTCGAGCACGCTGGCGATGCGCCCGGCGGCCGAATATTCGGACTGGCTGATGCCGCTGCCTGCGGGCGCCTGCGGATAGGTGAGCAGCAGCCACAGGCCGATGGTCACGGCAAAGATGATCGTGCCCGCACGCCGCAGGAACAGCGCGGCCCGCTGCCACAGGCCGAGCGCCAGATCGCCGATCCGCGGCAGCTGGTATTTGGGCATTTCCATCAGGAAGCCGCTCGCGCCGCCCTTGGCCACGGTCGAGCGCAGCACCAGCGCCACCACCATCGCGCCGATGATGCCGAAGACATACAGGCCGAACAGCACCAGCCCCTGCAGGCCGACGCCCGGGCCGACGGTGATCTGCGGAATGAACGCGGCGATGATCACGGTATAGACGGGCAACCGCGCCGAGCAGGTCATCAGCGGGGCGATGAGGATGGTGGTCAGCCGGTCCTTCTCGTCCGAGATGCTGCGCGTCGCCATGATGCCGGGGATCGCGCAGGCAAAGCTGGAGAGCAGCGGGATGAACGAGCGGCCCGACAGGCCGACGCTCGCCATCATCCGGTCCATGATGAACGCGGCGCGCGCCATGTAGCCGGTCGCCTCCATCAGCAGGATGAAGAAGAACAGGATGATGATCTGCGGCAGGAAGACGACGACCGATCCGACGCCCGCGATCACGCCATCGACGATCATCGAGCGGAAAAAGCCTTCCGGGATCGTCGTGGTGGCCAGTTCGCCCAGAGCGGCTGCGCCCGCTTCCAGCGCGTCGGCAAAGGGCGTGGCCCAGCTGAACACCGCCTGGAAGATGATGAACAGCAAGGCGAGCAGGATCAACGGCCCGGCAAAGGGGTGCAGCAGCACGCTGTCCGCCCGGTCGGTCCAGCGGCGGCTGTGGGTCTGGCTGACGATGGCGGCATGGGCGATATGCTCGGCCCGCCTGCGCCGGGCGCGCATGTCGGGCTCGCCCAGCGGCGCATGCGGCACCTGCCTGGCGAGGATCACCGCATCCAGCGCTTCAGCCAGTTCGGTGAGCCCCCGGCGGCGCACCGCGACGGTGGGGATGACCGGTACGCCCAGATCCGCCGCCAGCCGCGCCGCATCGAGCGTCAGCCCATCGCGTTCGGCAAGGTCCACCATGTTGAGTGCGACGACCGTGGGCAGGCCGAGCTGCAGCAGCTCGAGCGCGAAGACGAGGTGCTGGTCGAGATTGGCCGAATCGAGCACGATCACCAGCGCCTCGGGCTGGCGTTCGCCCGCCTGGCGGCCCATCACGACATCGCGGGTCACTGCTTCGTCGGGGCTGGTGGGGTCGAGGCTGTAGCTGCCGGGCAGGTCGATCAGCTCGGCGGGGCGGCCATCGGCAAAGGCAAAGCGGCCCGATTTGCGCTCCACGGTCACGCCGGGATAATTGGCGATCTTCTGCCGCGCGCCGGTGAGCGCGTTGAACAGCGCGCTCTTGCCGGCATTGGGGTTGCCGACCAGCGCGATCAGCGGCTGGTGCCGGGTCATGCGGCGGCTCCCGGTTCGCGCAGGGTGATCGCGCGCGCATGGACGCGGCGGATCGCCACCGTCATCCGCCCGATGCTGAGCGCGATCGGATCGCGTCCGAAAAAGATGCCGCGATGGCGGATCGAGACCATCGCGCCGGTATCCACGCCCAGCGCACGCAGGCGCTTGCCCTCGTCTGGGGGCAGGACGCTCCAGTCGATCGCGGCAATCTCCGCACGCTGGCCATTGGGAAGCTGGTCAAGAAGCATGGTTTTGCGAACCGCTATCAATATCCGCCGTGCCGCGCCAGCGATTTCTTGGGGCTGACGGCGTGGGTGTGCCCCCCTTGGCGGCGGCCAGGTGCTGGGCTAGGCCTTGGACATGGGCAACAGCAGCACATCGCCTGACGCGATCATCATCGGCGGCGGCCATAACGGTCTGACCTGCGCCTTCTATCTGGCACGCGCGGGGCTGAAGGTGCGCGTGCTGGAGGCAAGGCATGTCGCAGGCGGCGCGGCGGTGACGCAGGAATTTCACCCCGGTTTCCGCAATTCGGTGGCGAGCTATACCGTCAGCCTGCTCCAGCCCCAGGTCATTGCAGACTTGGGCCTGGTACGGCGCGGCTACCGGGTGATCGAACGGCCGGTGTCGAACTTCCTGCCGCTGCCGCACGGCGACCATCTGATTCTGGGCGGCGGGCTGGAGCGCACCCAAGCCGCGTTCGCGCGCTTCTCGAAGCGCGATGCCGAAGCGCTGCCCGCCTATTACGCGATGCTCGAGCGCGTCGCCGATGTGCTGCGCGATCTGGCATTGCGCCCGCCGCCCAATATCGGCGGGGGCGTGGCGGGGCTGGTCGAGGCGCTGACCACCGGGCGGCTGCTGTCGCGGCTGTCGCGCGAGGTGCAGCGCGACATGCTCGATCTGTTCACCAGGTCGGCGCGCGAGTTCCTGTCGCAATGGTTCGAAAGTGCGCCCGTGCAGGCGGCGTTCGGCTTCGATGCGGTGGTCGGCAATTACGCCAGCCCCGATACGCCGGGCTCGGCCTATGTGCTGCTGCACCATGTCTTCGGCGAGGTGAACGGCAACAAGGGCAGCTGGGGTCATGTGCTGGGCGGGATGGGCAGCATCACCCGGATGATGGCCGAAGCTTGCGCCGAGCAGGGGGTGGAGATCACGCTCAACGCACCGGTCGAGCAGGTGCTGGTCGAACAGGGCCGCGCGGTCGGGGTGCAGCTGGCGAGTGGCGAGGCGCTGCGTAGCCCCCGCATCATCGCCAATGTGGGGCCCAAGCTGCTTTATGGACGGCTGGTGCCCGAAGCCGCGCTCCCCCAGGATTTCGCGCGCCGGATGCGCGGCTATGTCACCGGATCGGGTAGCTTCCGGATGAACGTGGCGCTGGACCGGCTCCCCAGCTTTGCCAGCCTGCCCGGAGACGGTGAGCACCTGCGCGCCGGCATCGTGATCGCGCCGAGCCTCGATTACATGGACCGCGCCTTCACCGACGCGCGCGCGCACGGCTGGTCGCGCGAACCGATCGTCGAGATGCTGATCCCCTCGATCGTCGATGACAGCCTGGCGCCGGCAGGCAGCCATGTCGCAAGCCTGTTCTGCCAGCAGTTCGACCCCGCGCTCGACTGGACGCCTGAGCAGGAAGCCGCTGCCGCCGACACGATCATTGCCACAGTGGAGGCGCATGCGCCGGGCTTCCGCGCCTCGATCCTCGGCAAGCAGGTGCTCAGTCCCAAGGGCCTGGAGCGAACCTTCGGCCTGATCGGCGGCGACATCTTCCACGGCCGGATGAGCTTGGACCAGCTGTGGTCAGCGCGGCCGGTGCTGGGCCATGCCGATTATCGCGGGCCTTTGAAGGGCCTGTACATGTGCGGATCGGGCACGCATCCCGGCGGCGGGGTCACCGGCGCGCCGGGGCACAATGCGGCCCGGGTGATCCTCTCCGACCGGCGCTGGCGGCGCAGTTAGCGCAAGGGTTCGACGCGCACGAAAAAGCCCCCGCGAGGCGAACCTGGCGGGGGCTGATTTCGTAGCGCAAAGGGCTGAAGATCAGTCCTTCTTGGCGGCTGCCTTCTTGGGAGCAGCCTTCTTTGCAGCAGGCTTGGCTTCCTCGGCAGCTTCGGCCGGAGCCTCGTCCTTCTTGGCAGCGGCCTTCTTGGGCGCTGCCTTTTTCGCGGGCTTTTCAGCTGCTTCAGGCGCTGCTTCGGTCTCTGCCTCGGCGTCCTTCTTCACCGCAGCCTTTTTCGGCGCGGCCTTCTTGGCCTTGGGCTTTTCGTCATGGCCATGATCATGGCCGCAATCGGGGCCATGGACATGACCACCATTGGCGCCGGCGTCTTCCTCGGCTTCGATCGCCGCTTCCAGCTCTTCGCGGGTCACGGTGCGATCGGTGATCGTTGCCTTGTCGAACAGGAAGTCGACAACCTTGTCCTCGTACATCGGTGCGCGCAGCTGGGCGGCGGCCATCGGCGTGTTGCGGATGTACTCGGCAAACCGCTGGCGGTCTTCCTGACGATACTGCTGCGCAGCCTGCGCGATCAGCATGTTCATTTCCTGCTGCGAAACTTCGACGCCATTGGCCTGGCCGATTTCGGAAAGCAGCAGGCCCAGACGGACGCGGCGCACGGCGATCGAATGATATTCGTCGCGGTCCTTTTCCATCTCGGCGCGGGCCGATTCGGCGTCTTCTTCCTGCGAAGCTTCCTGTTCGAGCTGTGCCCAGATCTGGTTGAACTCGGCTTCGACCATCGAGGGCGGGACTTCGAAATCATGGGTTTCGGCGAGGTGGTCGAGCAGACGGCGCTTCATGTGGGTGCGGGTCAGGCCGTTCAGTTCCTGCTCCAGCTGGCCCTTGATCAGGCCGGTCAGCTGCTCGAGGCTCTCGAGACCCAGCGACTTGGCGAAATCGTCGTCCAGCTTGGTTTCGCCGGGCTTCTTCACTTCGCCCACGACGATGTCGAAGGTTGCAGCCTTGCCGGCGAGATCCTTGGCGCCGTATTCGGCGGGGAAGGTCACGTTGATGACGGCTTCGTCATTGGCCTTCAGGCCGACGAGCTGGTCCTCGAAACCGGGGATGAGCTGGCCCGAACCGATGACGACGGCCATGCCTTCGCCCTTGCCGCCTTCGAACGGAACGCCATCGACCTTGCCTTCAAAGTCGATGATGACCTGGTCGCCGTCCTTGGCCTTGTAGGTCTTGGGTGCAGCGGTGTAGCTCTTCTGGCCATCGGCGATGCGCTGCAGCGCTTCGGTCACGGCGGCTTCGCCCGGCTCGACGATCAGCCGCTCGAGCGTGATCGAATCGATCGACGGGGTCGGAACCTGCGGCAGCACCTCGAGCGACATCTTCACTTCGGCATCCTTGCCGGCGGTGTAATCCTCGTTGAGGTCGACCGAAGGCTGGATGGCGGGGCGCAGGTTGTTGTCGCGGATCGCCTTGTCGACGCTTTCCTGGATGGTCGCGTTCAGCGCATCGGCGTGAATCGATTCGCCATGCATCTTGCGAATCAGGTTGGCGGGCACCTTGCCGGGGCGGAAGCCGGGCATGCGCACCTGCGGCGCAATCTTCTTCACTTCGGCATCCACCCGCGCTTCCAGATCCTGGGCGGGGATGGTGATGGTGTAGGCCCGCTTCAGGCCCTCGTTCAGCGTCTCGACAATCTGCATCGGCTTCAACTCTTGTCTTTCCATAAAAAGAAGGGAATTTCCTCCCCTTCCCGGCCATCCATGCGATGGTGCGGGCGAAGGGACTTGAACCCCCACATCTTGCGATACCAGAACCTAAATCTGGCGCGTCTACCAGTTTCGCCACGCCCGCGTCGCGGTAATCAAGCGTGCGCGTCTAAAGAAGGTTGCCGCAAAGGGCAAGGGGGGCAAATCCGCCGTCCTCGCCCACAGGATCGACTTGCAACCTCACCCTTGCGCGAACGTAAGCTCTTCAGAAAGGAACATGCTTATGGCTACCCGTCCTGAAGACCCTGCAATCCCCGCACCCGATCGTATCGAGCCGCAGAGCCCGACCGAACTGCCGGTCAACGATCCGCCGATGGAAGACCCGGTCCAGCAGCCGCCCGAAATCGATCCGGTCGGCCCGGACATCATCGAACCCGATCGCGGGCCCGACGAGGTTCCCCCGCAGACGATGTGACCGTCAACCTCCGACTTATTGATCCGATTCCGGTCAGCGGCCCGGGGACGCAGTCGCGTCCTCGGGCAGCACCACGAATGACCAGGCCTTGTCCTTCATCAGATATTTCGCCGCCAGCGCCTGCATCTTTTCGGGCGTGGTGACGGTGTAATCGGGCAGGATCGTGCGCAGCGCCGAGATGCGGCGCGGATCGCGCGTCGCACCCTGCAGCTGGTTCAGCCAAAAATTGTTGCCGGTGCTGGCGCGCGAGACCAGCTGCCGTAGCGGCTCGGTCGCCCGTGCCAGCTCGTCCGCGCTGACCGGGGTGGCAGCGAGGTCCGCCGCGATCGCATTGGCGATCTCGAAGAACTTGCCGACATTTTCAGGCGCAAGCTGGCCGATGACTCCGACATAGCCGCCCTTTTCGAACGCGGTCGGCCAGTTGTTGAGCACCTGCGGAGCGTAGCTTGCCCCCGCCTGCGCGCGCAGCTGATCGAACAGGCGGCTGTTGAAAATCGCGGTCAGGATTTCGAGCTGGCGGCTTTCCTGCACATTGGCGATGCCGCCGCCGGTCGGCCAGCCGATAAACGCGGCGGCCTGATCGGGCGCGCCCTCGTGCCGCACGACGACAGGCTCGCTGTTGGGCGCGGGGAAGGACACGGTATCGGGACCTGCCACCACGGGCACTTCGGTGCGGGACGGCAATGCGCCGAAAGTCTTTTCCAGCGCCGCGATCGCCGCAGGCTTGTCGAAATCACCGAACAGCAGCACCTCGATCGGGCCCTGCGCCAGCATCGGCTCCCATGTCGAGCGGAACGCTTCGGGCGTCAGCTGCGCGGCATCCTGAGGATCGGGCACCTTCCAGCGCGGATCGCGGTCGCGGGTGAGATAGTTGAGATCGCGCTCGAGCACGGTCTGGGGCGACATCGAGAAGCTGCGATAGGCAAGCTCGGTTCCCGCCTTGGCGCGGCGCACCGGGTTGGCGTCCCAGCGCGGCGCCGCCAGCTTGGCGGCAAACAGCTTGAGCTGGTCCTCCAGATCGGCGCGACGGGTATCGGCGGAGAAGGCAAAGGCGTCGTTCTCGACCTCGAAGCCGAAACCGATGCGGCGGCCGTTGGTCAGCCGGTCGAGCCCTTCCTGGCCGATCTCGCCGACGCCGCTGGCAACCAAAGCCGACTGGCCCGCCCAGACGAGCGAGGGCTTGTCCGCCGGAAACGCCTGATAGCCGTTGCCGAAGCGCACCTTGACCATGATCTTCGAGACCTCGGCGTCATTGGGATAAAGGATCGCCTTCACCCCGTTGGACAGTTCGATCATCTCGATGCCCAGCAGCCTGAGGTCGGTGGTCGATGCCACCGTTCCCGGCGTGCCCAGCGCGGGCAGATCATCAAAGGTGACTGCCGCTGCCGCCAGACGCGCGCTGGCGTCCGCACTGACATCGCGGGTCAGCGCCGATGCGAGCAGCTGCTCGCCCTCGGGTACCGCCTTGGGCGAGACGAGGATTGCGCGGGTGGCAACGCCGCTGAACAGCCGCTGCGTCGCTTCGAGCAGCCGTTCGGGCGTGTACATGTCCTTCATGCCGCGAAACACATCGAGCGCGGTCTGCGGCGCAGCGATCGTCTCGCGGATGTCGACCGCGCCGATGATGTCATCGGCCTGCTTGGCACCGGCCTCGGTATCCGCGCTTTCGACGCGGACTGCCAGCGCGGCGTCGAATTCGGCCATTTCGCGGGCGATTTCCTCGGGCGTCGGCGCGGTGGTGGTGGCATCGGCAAGCACCCCGCGCACATCAGCGAGCGCCGCCTGCCAGTCGTCGCCGATCGGCACCACCGAGATGAAGGTGCCGTCGGCCGAGCGGCTGACGTCCTCGCTGTTGACCTGCGCCTGCAGGAAGCTGCCACCCCCGCGCGCGCGGCCTTCCAGCCGTCGGTTGATCAGTTGCGTCGCGACCAGATCGATCAACAGCTGCTGGTTGTATTCGATGGTGTCGTTGACCGGCTTCCAGGGCCTCAGGATTCCCATGCTGACCAGATAAGGAAAGCCGGGCTCGACGATGGTGCGCGCGACGGGCGCTGACGGGTCGGGCGCCCCGAAGCCGGGATAGGGGGCCTGTTTGCCCTTGACCTTCCAGTCGCCATAATAGGTCTTGATCAGCGCCTCGATCGTCGCCGGTTCGACATCGCCGGCAATCGCTATCACCGTGTTTTCAGGCCGGTACCAGCGCTGGTGGAATGCGCGCACGACGTCCGACGTCGCCGCGTTCAGCGTCTCGGGCTTGCCGATCGGCGAACGTTCGGCAAGCTTCTGCCCGGCAAAGAACAGCTGGCGCGTCGCATCGCCGACCCGGACCTGCGCGCCCGATCGCTCGCGCAGTTCGGCCAGCACCACCGGCACCTCGGCCTTGACCGCCTCGCCGGTCAGCCCGGGTTCGCGGATCATGCCCGAGAGGATCTTCATGCTCTCGTCGAGCCCGGCGGGCGTCGCGGCGGGCAGGTCGAGCTTGTAGACGGTGTGCGTCGGTGTGGTCTCGGCATTGCTGTCGCTGCCGAAGCTGGCGCCAAGCCGCTGCCAGATGCGGATCGCCTCGCCATCGGGGACATATTTGGAGCCGCGGAAGGTGAGGTGCTCGAGCAGATGGGCAAAGCCCTGTTCGGCGTCGGTTTCCATCATCGAACCGGCATCGATGCGCACGCGGATCGAGACCTGGCCCGGCGGCACGCCGTTGCGGCGCACGGCATAGCGCACGCCGTTGCTCAGCTCGCCAAAGGTCCAGCCCTTGTCGACCGGCACGTTGCTGCGCTCGTACAGCCAGGGGGTCTTTTCGCCCGGTTCCAGATTGGGCGGCCGCAGCGGCTTGCCATTGGCGTCCTTGCCGCTGGCCACCGGTTCGCCGGGCAGGTTGGCAAGCAGCGGCGGCGAAACAACAAGCGAAAGAGCCGCAAGCATGGCGGCCATGGGCGCGCAGCGCATCAGGGGAAAGGTCATGCGCAATCTATAGGCAGCCCCAATCTGACTGGCCAGTGAATATGCGGCAGACCGCACGACCGCCGGTACAGGCCAAAGCCCGCAATGTTTGCCGCCACAAAAGAAAAACTGCCTTGCGCGCAGGCCGGCGCTGCACCAGATACCGGACATGCTGATCGAAACCGAAACCACGCCGAACCCCGCCACGCTCAAGTTCCTGCCTGGTCGCCAGGTCATGGACATGGGCACTCGCGATTTTGCCTCGCCCGAAGAGGCGGAAGCCTCGCCGCTCGCCGAAGCGATCTTCGGCCTGGGCGATGTGACCGGCGTGTTCTTCGGCCACAACTTCATTTCGGTGACTGCAGGGCCCGGTGCTGACTGGTCGTCGCTCCGCGCCGAAGTGCTTTCGGTGCTGCTTGACCATTTCTCGGCCGACATGCCGCTGTTCCGCGCCGCCACCGCAGCCGGCATCGCGGTGCCGGCAGAAGATGCCGACTGGCCGAGCAATCCTGAAGATGCCGACATCGTTGCGCAGATCAAGGACCTTATCGAGACGCGCGTCCGCCCTGCGGTCGCCAACGATGGCGGCGACATCCTCTATCGCGGTTTCGACAAGGGCGTGGTCTATCTGCAGATGCAGGGTGCCTGCTCGGGTTGCCCGTCGTCGAGCGCGACGCTCAAGCACGGCATCGAATCGCTGCTCAAGCATTACGTTCCCGAAGTGATCGAGGTTCGCGCCGCCTGACGTGCGTTCTCTCCCCAGACCAGAGGTTTCTTCATGACTGCACCGCTCGACGATGCCGCGCTCGACCAGCTGTTCCGCACCGCGCGCACCTATAATGGCTATACCGACCAGCCGGTCAGCCCCGAGCAGCTGCATGCCATCTGGGATCTGATGAAGATGGGGCCGACATCGGCCAACATGCTGCCCGCGCGGATGGTGTGGTGCGTCTCGGACGAGGCCAAGCAGAAGCTGGCGGCCTGCTGCATGGAAGCGAACGCGAAGAAGATCCTGGCCGCGCCGGTCAGCGTCGTCATCGGCATGGATCTCGAATTCTACGAGCTTCTGCCCGAACTTTTCCCGCATACCGATGCGCGCAGCTGGTTTGTCGGTGAAGGCAAGGAACAGTTCCGCCGCGATTCGGCGCTGCGCAATTCCTCGCTGCAGGGTGCCTATTTCATCCTCGCCGCGCGCGCGCTGGGGCTCGATACCGGGCCGATGTCGGGCTTCGACAATGCCGCGGTCGACAAGGCGTTCTTTGCCGATACGCCCAATGTGACGTCGAACTTCATTTCGACCCTGGGCTATGGCGACCCTGCGACGATTTTCGATCGCAGCCCGCGTCCGGGTTTTGACCGGTTCAACACAATCAGCTAGCGGCTGTCGGGTATGCGACCCGATCTGCCCAGCCTGCTTGTCATCGACACCGCGACCGAAGCCTGTTCGGTGGCGGTGTTTGACGACGACCACCTGGTCGCCTCCGACCATGCCATCATGGGGCGCGGCCATGCCGAACGGCTGGTGCCGATGATCGCTAGCCTCCCCGGCAGAGGCCAGGCCCAGGCGATTTTGGTCAACTGCGGTCCCGGCAGCTTTACCGGGGTGCGCGTCGGGCTGGCCGCAGCGCGTGCGCTGGCGCTCGCCTGGGGCGTTCCTGTTTCCGGCTATTCGACGCATCGGCTGGTTGCGGCGATGGCGCTCGACCAGTCCCCTGGCGCGTCCGGGGTGGATGTCGTGATGACCGGCGGCCATGGCGAATATTTCACGCAAGCCTTTGATGGCATGGGCGAGCCAACGGGGCCGCTGGCATCGCTCGCACCCGATGCGGCGCGCAGCACCTGCACGCAGCATCTGGTCGCGGGCAGCATGGCGGCCGCTCTGGTCGAGGCGCGCGGCGAGGGTGATGCACGGGTGCTGATGCCCGATGCGCGCCAGGCGCTGCTGCTGCCGCCCGCAGCACGGGCCCTGCCGGCTGATCCCCTGTACGGTCGCGGCGCGGATGCTAAGCCGATGGCCACGGCCATTCCGGGTTAGCCTGATGGTCAGCCAGCCCCCCGATTCCGGCCACCGACCGTTTTTCCAGCTGGTCTCAGGCCTGGCTGCAGAGGACGCAATCGGCCCGGTGATGCAGGTGATGCAGCAGGCGTTCGATCCGCTGTTCGGCGAGGCCTGGAATCACAGCCAGACCCGCTCGATGCTGGCCATGCCGCTCACCCGGGTTCTTCTGGCCGAAGCGCCCGGTCCGGCCTTTCCGGCAGGCCATGGCGGCACGATCGGTTTTGCCATGACACGCCGCGTGGCTGATGAGGAAGAATTGCTGCTGATCGCGATAGCCCCAAAATGGCGTCAATTTGGCGTCGGATCGGCGCTTCTGGCAGAAGTCATCGAAGACGCAAAAGAGGCGGGGGTGAAAAGGTTGCATCTTGAAATGAGAAGTAACAACTCTGCAATTCACCTTTACCAAAAATTTGGCTTCAATCAGGTCGGTGTGCGGCGCAATTACTATAAGGGTGATGATTCCAGACATTATGATGCCTTGACTTTGGCAATTGAAATTTAACTCTGAGTTTTGGTTGTTACTGTCAAAACGACGATCAACGTGGTATTCACCGGCTTCTGTGCCCGCAAATGACATTGACGAGAGCATTGTCATCTTGCATATCGCGCGCACCCTGCGTCAAACGCCGGGTAAAGGGTCGCTAATCAAAAGATAGAAACGGGATTGATTGAAATGGCAGAAACCGAATTGGAAATGCACGAGACGTTGATAACGCTCACGGCAGATATTGTGGCCGCCCATGTCAGCAACAACAGCGTGGCGGTGTCCGACATTCCCAGCCTGATCGAAAACGTTCATCGCGCGCTCAATGGTTTGTCGGCAGGTGAAGTTGTCGCCGAGCCGGAAATGCCAGAACCGGCGGTTTCGGTCCGTGCCTCGATCAAGCCCGACTATATCGTGTGCCTTGAAGACGGCAAGAAGCTCAAGATGCTCAAGCGGCACCTGATGACGCACTACAACATGACCCCCGATGAATATCGCGCACGCTGGAACCTGCCTGCCGATTATCCGATGGTCGCTCCCAATTACGCCGCCACCCGCCGCGAGCTCGCCAAGAAGATTGGCCTGGGCCGCAAGCCGGGCAAGCGTACGGCCAAGTAAGCACGTCCGACGCCGCGCGGCCGCCTGTGGCGGTTGCAATTGCGGCGGCGCACGATAGATTGATGAGCCGGTGCGTGATGACAGTCCGCACCGGCCAGTCACCGTGAACCCTATGCCTGGGGCACGAGGCTGGACCATCAGAAACGGCATTCAAAGGGGCATCATGCGCCAGAAAATCGACCTGGAGGCGTTGTGCGCCGATCGTGGCCTGCGGATCACCGATCAGCGCCGCGTGATCGCACGCGTGCTCTCCGAAGCCGATGACCACCCCGATGTCGAGCGGCTGCACGAACGCGCCTCGGCCATCGACCCGCGGATTTCGATCGCCACGGTCTATCGCACCGTGCGCCTGTTCGAAGAGGCGGGCATTCTCGACCGGCACGATTTCGGCGATGGCCGCGCGCGCTACGAGGCTGCTCCCGAAGCGCATCACGACCATCTGATCGATGTCGAAACCGGCAAGGTGCTCGAATTCGTCGATCCCGAGCTGGAAGCGCTGCAGAAGCTGATCGCCGAACGCCTCGGCTACCGGCTGGTCGACCACCGGATGGAACTCTACGGCGTTTCGCTCGACCGCAAGGACTGATCGCCGGATGAGCGAGGCTGAAGCCGCGCCCGCCGCGCCCCCGCCACCGCTTTACCCCGATACGCCCGACATGGCGCATCTGCACTGGCGCGATCCAGGGCTGGTCGGTCGCATCCGCCTGGCCTGCCGGGCGCTGCTGATCGTCGTCGCCCTGGTCGCCTGCGTGCCGCTCTATTACACCTGGCGCACGCTCAGGCTTTCGAACCCCTGGCCCAAACTGTTCCTGCGGGGCGTCGGCCGGGCCTGCGGGGCCAAGGTTCGGGTGGTCGGCACGCCACTCAAGCGCGATGTCTTCTATATCTCCAACCATCTGAGCTGGCTGGATATTCCGGTGATCGCGGGGCGCAACGGCAGCGCGTTCGTGGCGCAGGACGGCATCAAGAGCTGGCCGGTGGTCGGCTGGCTGTGCAAGCTCAACGATACCGTCTTCGTGTCCCGCACCAATCGCCTGGGTATTGCCGGGCAGATCAACGAACTGCGCGATGCGCTCGCCGAAACCTGGGCGATCACCATCTTTCCCGAGGGCACGACCACCGACGGATCGATGCTGCTGCCGTTCAAGTCGCCCTTGCTGCAGGTGCTCGACCCGCCCCCGCCCGGCGTGCTGGTGCAGCCGATGTACCTCGATTACGGCAGCGACGCGCACGACATCGCCTGGGTGGGGGAAGAGACCGCGCCCAACAACGCGCTCCGGCTGTTCACCCGCAAGGGCAGCTTCTGGGTGACGCTGCACTTTCTCGAACCGTTCCGCCCCGCCGATTTTCCGGGGCGCAAGGCGATTGCCGCCGAGGCGCGTCGACGCATCGACGCGGCGCTTTGTGCTTCCTTGGGGCGCGAACCGGCTGTATAGCCGTGTCATCCATGAGCCATCCCACCGATACACCCACCGTCCCCGCGCCCGCCCCGATCGGCGACGCGCCCAGCCGCTATTTCGTGACCTCGTTCGGCTGTCAGATGAACGTCTATGACGGCGAGCGCATGGGCGAGATGCTCAGCGCGCAAGGCATGCAGGCCGCCGCGACCCGCGAGGAGGCCGATCTGGTCATCCTCAACACCTGCCATATCCGCGAAAAGGCGGTTGCGCGGGTGTATTCGGATATCGGCCGCCTCAAGCGCGAGGACGGGTCCAAGCCGATGATCGCGGTGGCAGGCTGCGTCGCGCAGGCCGAGGGCGAGGAAATCGCCCGGCGCGCGCGCAGCGTCGATATCGTGGTCGGGCCGCAGGCCTATCACCGCCTGCCGCAGCTGATCGAGCAGGCGCGGACCGGCCAACCGGCGATCGATACCGACATGCCCGCGGTCACCAAGTTCGGTGCGCTTCCAGCGCGCACCAAGCAGCCGCGCCCGACCGCCTTCCTCACCGTGCAGGAAGGCTGCGACAAGTTCTGCACCTATTGCGTCGTGCCCTACACGCGCGGCGCCGAGATCAGCCGTCCGTTTGCCGATCTGGTCGACGAGGCGAAGGCGCTGGTCGATGGCGGCGTACGCGAGATCACCTTGCTCGGCCAGAACGTCAACGCTTGGGCCGGCACCGACGGCAAGGGCCGCCCCCAGGGGCTGGACGGGCTGATCGAGGTTCTGGCGGAGCTGCCGGGGCTGGAGCGCATCCGCTACACCACCAGCCATCCCAACGACATGACCGACGGGCTGATCGCCGCGCACCGCGATATCGACAAGCTGATGCCCTATCTGCATCTGCCGGTGCAGTCGGGGAGCGACCGCATCCTCAAGGCGATGAACCGCAGCCACAATGCCGCCAGCTATCTGGCGATCATCGACAAGGTGCGCCGCAGCCGGCCCGATATCGCGCTGTCGGGGGATTTCATCGTCGGCTTCCCCGGCGAGACCGAGGCCGATTTCGAAGCGACGCTCGATATCGTGCGCGCCGCCAATTACGCGCAGGCCTACAGCTTCAAATACTCGCCCCGCCCCGGCACCCCTGCCGCCGATATGGAGGATCAGATCAGCGCTCAGATCATGGATGAACGCTTGCAGCGCCTGCAGGAATTGCTGGGCGCACAGCAGCATGCCTTCAACGCGGCCACGGTCGGCAAGCGCACCCGGGTGCTGCTGGAGCGGCAGGGCCGCAAGGACGGCCAGCTGGTCGGCAAGTCGCCCTGGCTGCAATCGGTGCATGTCATCGATCCGGCGGCCCGGCTGGGCGACCTCATCGATGTCGAGATCGTGTCGGCCGGGCCGAACAGCCTGGAAGGCCTATCGCTCCAGCTGGTGACCGCCTGATGGCGCGCAAGCAGGGCGGCGGCAGCGGTGGCGACCGGCGCGGCAGCGATGGCACCAAGTTCCGGGGCAAGCCCGAACCGCAGAGCGCGAAGCTCTCCCCGGTCTATGGCACCGATTTTCCGTTCAACCGGCCTGAACCTGCCAACAAGGCGCGGATCGGGGTCGAGTTCGACGAACCCACGTTGCTGGGGCCGCTGTTCGGCCAGTTCGACAAGAATCTGGTGGCGATCGAGAACAGGCTCGGCGTCTATATCGCCGCGCGCGGCAACCGCATCCAGATCGAAGGCGAGGCCGAGGCGGCTGCCCGTGCGCGCGATGTGCTGGTGGGTCTGCACAAGAGGATTGAACAGGGATTGGATATCGATGAAGGCGCGGTCGAGGCGCTGATCAGCATGTCGGCCGAGCCGACGCTCGAAGGCATCGTGCGCAGCGATGTCGCCGAGGCCCCCGGCATCATGATCCGCACGCGCAAGAAGACCATCGTGCCGCGCTCGGCGACGCAGACCGAGTACATGAAATCGCTGGTCCGCGACGACATCATCTTCGCCTTGGGCCCGGCGGGGACCGGCAAGACCTATCTCGCGGTGGCGCAGGCGGTGAGCCAGCTGATCACCGGTAGCGTCAACCGGCTGATCCTGTCGCGCCCGGCGGTCGAGGCAGGCGAGCGGC
Source organism: Sphingomonas sp. 35-24ZXX (assembly GCF_000786215.1). Lineage (GTDB taxonomy): Bacteria > Pseudomonadota > Alphaproteobacteria > Sphingomonadales > Sphingomonadaceae > Blastomonas. The sequence goes on along the minus strand of NZ_JROG01000008.1, from coordinate 77,569 downwards.
TGGGCTTTCTGCCCGGCGACATGAAGGAGAAGGTCGACCCCTATCTCCGCCCGCTTTACGACGCCTTGTACGATACGCTGCCGGCGGAACAGGTCGAGCGGCGCATCGCCAGCGGCGAGATCGAGATCGCCCCGCTGGCCTTCATGCGCGGACGCACGCTCGCGGACAGCTTCATCATCCTCGACGAGGCGCAGAACACCACGCCGGCGCAGATGAAGATGTTCCTCACCCGCTTCGGCATGAACAGCCGGATGGTGATCTGCGGCGATCCCAAGCAGGTCGATCTGCCCGGCGGTGTCGGGGCATCGGGTCTCGCGGACGCGGTCAGTCGGCTCGAAGGCGTGCAGGGCATCGGCACCGTGCGCTTCACCGCTGCCGACGTGGTCCGTCACCCGATCGTCGGACGTATCGTGGAGGCCTATGAGGGCAAGGATGCGTGAGTATCCTCGTCTTGCGCGCTCCATACTCCCGTTTGTCCCGAGCGAAGTCGAGGGACGTGACTATGAACGGTTGCGCATGCATCCCTCGACTTCGCTCGGGACAAACGGAAGGGGGCTAGGCAACCCGACTCCATGATCGAAACCGAAACTTCCGTCGACGCACTGTGGCCGGGCGACACCGACTGGGAGGCGCTGGCCACGCGTGCCGTCGCCGCCGCACTGGCCGTCAGCCCCTATGGATCGCTCGCCGATGCGCGGTTTACCGTCTCGGTCAGCGTGCATTTCGGCACCGATGACGAGGTGCACGCGCTCAACCGCGATTATCGCGGCAAGGACAAGCCGACCAACGTGCTGTCGTTCCCGATGCTCGAACCCGATATGCTGGATGCGCTCGCCAACACCGATGACGGCGAGGTTCTGCTCGGCGATATCATGCTCGCCTTCCAAACCTGCGCTGCCGAAGCGGCGGAAAAGGGCGTGACGATCGCCGCGCATGCTACCCATCTGATCGCGCACGGTGCGCTGCATCTGGTCGGCTACGACCATATCGAAGAGGCCGATGCGGTGCACATGGAGGCGCTGGAGGTGAAAGCGCTTGCCAATCTGGGGTTGGACAATCCATATTGACGCAGCGTAATCGCATGCTGCCTTCCCATATCAACGAACAGCGGGGTTAAGATACAGCCAGTCATGGCAGACGGAGACAGTAACGGCGGTGGTAAATCCGCCGCAAGCGACGAGGGTTCGGGACGAATATGGCGGGGTCTGAAGGCCCTGCTGTTCGGAGAACATCACGACCAGTCGCTGCGCGCCCAGCTTGAAGAGGCCATCGACGAGCACGAGGACGATGACGACGACAATGGCGCGTCCGCACGGGGCGACCTGTCGCGCGTCGAGCGCGAGATGCTGCGCAATCTGCTGCACTTCAGCGAGCATGACGTCGACGACGTCGCCGTGCCGCGCAGCGACATCATCGCGATCGACAAGGACGCGAGCTTCGATGCGCTCGTGCAGATCTTCGCCGAACACGGCCACAGCCGCGTTCCGGTGTACGAAGGATCGCTCGATCACATCGTCGGCATGGTGCACATCAAGGACGTCTTCCCGATCATCGCCGCGGACGGCCCGCGCCCGGACACTTGGGACAGCCTGATCCGCCAGCCGCGATTCGTGCCCGAGACCATGGGCGTGCTCGATCTGCTCGCCGAAATGCGGCAGACGCGCACGCACCTTGCCATCGTCATCGATGAATATTCGGGCACCGAAGGGCTGGTGACGATCGAGGATCTGGTCGAGGAAATCGTCGGCGATATCGAGGACGAGCATGACGACGAACCCGAGACGCTGGTGACCCAGAGCGAGGACGGCAGCTGGGACGCCGATGCGCGCGCCGAGCTGGACGATGTCGCCAAGCTGATCGACGTCGCGCTGGGCGAGATCGACGAGGATGTCGATACGCTGGGCGGCCTGGCCTTCGTGCTGGCAGGCGAAGTGCCTGCGCCCGGCCGGGTGCTGGATCACGACAGCGGCTGGCAGCTCGAGATCGTCGATGGCGACGAACGCCGGGTCACCCGCATCCGGCTGGTCCCGCCACCGCAACCGGTTGTGGCCGAAGCCTGAGCGGCGCGCTCTGGCTTTTCCGGCCCAGCGCGCTTAAGGCGTCCCGATCATGGACATTTCCGACCTTCGCATCGCGCTGTTCAGCGGTAACTACAATTACGTGCGCGACGGCGCCAACCAGGCGCTCAATCGCCTGGTCGGCTGGCTGCTGGAGCATGGCGCGGCGGTGCGGGTCTATTCGCCCACCACCAAGACCCCGGCGTTCGAGCCGGCGGGCGATCTGGTCAGCCTGCCGTCGCTGCCGATCCCGGGGCGCAGCGAATATCGCGTCACCACCATCCTGCCGCCGTCGATCAAGAAGGACCTCAACCGGTTCGCCCCCAATATCGTGCATGTCTCCAGCCCCGACAGCGCGGGCCACAGCGCGGTGCGCTGGGCGCAGCGGCACAACCTGCCGGTGCTGGGATCGGTGCACACCCGGTTCGAAACCTATCCGCGCTATTACAACATGGCGTTTCTCGAGCCGGTGCTCGAGGCGATCCTGCGCCGCCTCTACCGCAAGTGCGATGCCATCGTCGCGCCGTCGGATTCGATGGCACAGGTGCTGCGCGAACAGCGGATGAGCTATGATGTCGGCATCTGGTCGCGCGGGGTCGACAAGCATATCTTCAACCCGCAGGTCCGCGACATGGACTGGCGGCGCTCGCTGGGGCTTGCCGATGATGTCCCGGTGATCGGCTTTCTGGGCCGGCTAGTGATGGAAAAGGGGCTCGACGTCTTTTCCGATTCGATCGACCGGCTGGTGCGCCGCAAGATCCCGCATCAGGTGCTGGTGGTGGGCGAGGGGCCGGCACGCGGCTGGTTCGAATCGCGGCTCCCGGGCGCGGTGTTCGCAGGGTTCCAGGGCGGCGCCGACCTCGGCCGCGCGGTCGCGAGCATGGACCTGTTCTTCAACCCGTCGATCACCGAAACCTTCGGCAACGTGACGCTGGAAGCGATGGCATGCGGGCTGCCGGTGGTGGCCGCGCGCGCGACGGGCAGCGAAAGCCTGGTCGAACATGGCGTGACCGGCCAGCTCGTGCGCCCCGGCGCGACGATGGAATTTGCCGACGCGCTGCAGGCCTATTGCGATGATCCGGCGCTGCGCCAGGCGCATGGCATGGCCGGGGTCCGCCGCAGCGAGAAATACAGCTGGGACCGGATCAATGGCGGGCTGGCCGCGACCTATATCCGGCTGATCCGCCAGCGCCAGGCGGGCAGCGGCGGCGTCCCCTATCGCGCGATCCGGTAACACCGGCCGCTGAGGCGGTTCCGGCTCCCCGCGGCATGCGGGAAGCCGGAGACCTGCATCACACCGCGTCAAGCGCCTGTTCGAAATCGGCGATCAGATCGTCGGGATCTTCGACACCGATCGAGATGCGCACCAGATTGTCGGTGATGCCCAAAGCCGCCTTGCGCGCATCGGGGACCGACAGGTGGGTCATCGTGGCAGGATGGCTGGCCAGCGTCTCGGTGCCGCCCAGGCTCACCGCCAGCTTGGCGATGCGCAAGCTGTCGAGGATGCGGAAGCTCTCGGTCTCGCCGCCCTTGATGAACAGCGAGAAGGTCGATCCCGCGCCCGAGCAATGCCGGTCGAAAATGTCCTGCTGGCGCGCATCGTGGATCATGCCGAGATAGCCGAGGCCCTCGACCTTGGGGTGCTGCGCCAGGAATTCGCAGACCTTGGCGGCGTTCTCGCCGGCGCGGTTCATGCGCAGCTCGACGGTCTCGAGCGACCGCATCAGCATCCAGGCGGTGTTGGGATCGCAGATCGTGCCGATGGTGTTGCGCAGCGCGCGCACCGGGTCCATCCATTTCTTGGGGCCGGACAGGCCACCTGCGACCAGATCGCTGTGGCCGCCGACATATTTGGTCAGGCTGTAGACCACGATGTCCGCGCCGTGGTGCAAAGGCTGCTGCCACAAGGGGCCGAGGAACGTGTTGTCGATCGCGATCGGCGTCGGCGTCTCGCCGCCCAGCACGGCATCGCGCGATGCCGCCACGGCCTCGATATCCACCAAAGCGTTGGTCGGGTTGGCGGGGCTTTCCAGATAGATCATCGCGACGCGGCCGCCCTGCTTGGCCGCCATGTCCCTGGCCTGCTCCATCACCATGTCGATCTCTTCGCGGGTCGCACCGGCGGGGAAATCGAGATAGGTGATGCCGAAGCGCGAGAGGATCCGTGCGATCATCGTTTCGGTCGCGGCGTAGAGCGGGCCCGAATGGACGATGACGTCGTTGTTGCTGCAATAGGCGAGCAGCAGCGTCGCGATCGCCGACATGCCGCTGGAGAACACCAGAGAATCCTCGGCATCGTCCCAGATGCTCAGCCGATCCTCCAGGATTTCCTGGTTGGGGCCGTTGAAGCGCGAATAGACCAGGCCTTCGGCGCCGCCGGGGCGCTTGCCGGTCAGTCCTTCGAAATGGCGCTTGCCTGCTGCGGCATTCTCGAACGCGAAGGTCGAGGTGAGGAAGATCGGGGCCTTCAGCGATCCTTCGGACAACACGGGGTCGAAGCCATGGCCCATCATCAGCGTCGCGGGCTTGAGCTTGCGCCCGCCGAGCATCTCGACCTTGGGCTTGGGTTTGCGGCGCGGGGTGGGGGTGGTGATCGGCTTGATCGGGGTGTCGGTCATATGCGGGGTTCCTGCGATTGGGGCGGGTTGATACCGGCTCCACCCCCCGCTCAGCCTGAGCCTGTCGAAGGCCACGGGAAACCGCCAGCGTGGGCGCGGGACCTTCGACGGGCTCAGGTTGAGCGGATGTGGGTGCTGGGAATATCCCGGCCCTTGTTATGCCGCCATCTATGCCCGAGCGCTCAACTGATTACAAAGGAAACCATCCAGATCGTGCCGACCATGAGGGGAACGCCCGCAATGTCGAGCATCAGCCCCGCCTTCAGCTGGCGCGGCAGCGATATGTTGCCGCTCGCCCAGGCGATGGCATTGGGCCCGGTGCCCGAGGGCAGCATGAAGCCCCAGCTCGCGGCCATCGCCACCGGCATCGCCAGCAGCACCGGATCGACGCCCAGGGTCACGATCAGGCTGGCGACAACGGGCATCACCCCGCTCGCGGTGGCGACATTGCTGGCAAATTCGGTCACCAGCACGACCAGCGCGGTCAGTGCCAGTGCGATGACGATCAGCGGCACGCCGGCCAGCGGCTCGAGCGCGGTGCCGATCCAGCTGTCGAGCCCCGATGCGCCGATACCCGCCGCGAGTGCCAACCCGCCGCCGAACATCATGATGACATCCCAGGGCGCGCGGTTCGCCTCTTTCCACACCAGCATCGGGCGGCCGGTGCCATCGGGCAGGATGAACAGCGCGATTCCGGCGATGACCGCGATGCTGCCATCGGTCAGCGCCCCGCCGGGCAACATGCCGCTGAACCAGGGTTGCAGGATCCAGGCGATCACCACCAGCGCGATCACCGGCACCAGCCGCTTTTCGGGTTCGCTCCAATGGTCCTGCCGGGCAATCGCGCTGCGCGCTGCATCGACATCGAACGGATGACTGGCGAGCCTCTGTACCCGCGCGAGGATATAGGCCGCGATGGGCACGCTGAGGATTACGATCGGCATGCCGTAGGCGGCCCATTCGGCAAAGCCGATCTGCAGCCCGGTGGTCTTTTCAAGCAGACCTGCGGCGATCGCGTTGGTCGGCGATCCGACGAGCGTGCCCAGCCCGCCGATCGAGGCGGCAAAGGCGATGCCCATCATCAAAGCGCCGGGCAGGCCCTCGCTCTCGCCCTCTGCCACATTGCCCGCCAGCAGCACCGCGCTGGCGATCGGGACCATGATCAAGGTGGTCGAGGTGTTCGAGATCAGCAGCGAGAGAGTCGCGGTGGCGATCATGAACGCGAACAGCAACTGCGCCGAAGTATGGCCCGCGCGGTTGACGATGGCGAGCGCGAGCCTTTTGTGCAGGCCCACCCGCTCGATCGCCAGCGCCAGAAACGCGCCGCCCAGGATCAGGAACAGGATCGGCGAATAATATTCGGCGGCGATGTCGTTGGCGCTCATCACCCCGGTCAGCGGCAGCACCACGAACGGCAGCAAGGCGGTGACGGTCAAGGGCACGACCTGAGTCATCCACCATGTCGCCATCCAGAACACCAGGCCGGCGGTTGTCCACGCCTGCGGCTCCATGCCTGCAGGCGCGGGCAGCACGAGCGTCAGCGCAAAGCCCAGCACACCGATGATAAGGCCCCAGATGTTGGTCAATGCGAACCTTCCACGCTGTCTTTCCCCGCTGCAAAGCCCTCCCCCTCGATGGGGGAGGGTTGGGTGGGGGTGATCTCTTCGGATAGCGCTGGGGGCGCGTCACTGCACCACCGACCCCCAGACGCACCATCACCCTCACCGCTGTGACTAGGCAGCAAGCTGCCAAGTCTCGCTGCCTCTCCCATCAAGGGAGAGGCCGATCAAGGTTGCCACGCCCTGATCACCCCCTCAGCCCGATCGCCCCCATCTGCCGTCCGTAGTCCAGCTCGCCGCGGTGCGTGGCGCGGCGGAAGCTGTAATAGCCGTCCGCGTCCGCATAGGTATCGACCCCGCTGACATGCACCGTGCCGATGCCGCACCCGGCCAGCCGCGACGCGATGAAGCCTTCCAGATCGAACTGATAGTGATCCGCGCGGCCTTCGCGGAAGAAGCGCTCGTTTTCCGGATCAGCCTCGCAAAAGCGCTTGAAGAAGCCGGCATCGACCTCATAGCTCTTCTGCTGGATGCACGGGCCGATCGCGGCGACAACGCGCGAGCGGTCCGCACCCAGCCGCTCCATCGCGGCGACGGTCGCTTCGCCGACACCGGCAAATGCGCCCTTCCAGCCCGAATGCGCCGCGCCGATCACGCCTGCGGCCTCGTCCGCGAACAGGATCGGCGGGCAGTCCGCGCCCAGTACGCCGAGCAGCAGCCCGGGCCGGTCGGTGACCATGGCATCGGCCTTGGGGCGGTCTTCGATCGGAAAGGCGGCATTGACGCGGATCACGTCGGCGCTGTGCACCTGATGCAGCGTGACCAGCGCCGAGCCGGGCAGGATCGCCTCGGCGGCGCGTCTGCGGTTCTCGTGCACCGCAGCGGGGTCGTCATCCGACCCCAGGCCGACGTTGAGGCCCGCCACCAGCCCGGTGGATACGCCGCCGCGCCGCCCGGTGAAACCGTGGGCGATCGTGCCGAGAGCGGGGGAGGTGAGGAGGGGCACGTGCTGTGTGTTATTCAAGGCTCTTCACCACCTGTTCGGTTACATCCTTCGAAAGCCCCGGCTGCGCCAGAATCCGCTCCAGGCAGCCGCGCATCCTGGCTGCGCGGGCTTCGTCGAACCGGCGCCAGCGGCCCAAAGGCGCGATGAAGCGCGCGGTGGTCTGCGGGTTCACGGAATCGAGCCGCAGGACGAGGTCGGTCAGCAATTCATAGCCGCGCCCGCTGGCATCATGGAACGCCGCCTGGTTGGAGACGAACGGCCAGTAGAGCGCGCGCACCCTATTGGGGTTGGTCAGCGTGAAATCCTTGTGCCGGATCAGCTCGAGCGTCTGGTCGTACACCTGGGGGTGCGCAGAGCCGGTCTGCAGCGAGAACCATTTGTCGATGACCAGCGCATTGCCCGAAAAGCGGTTGTAGAAGCTGTCGAGCGCGGTTTCGCGAACATCGGTCTGCATGCTGGCAAGCACCGCCATAGCACCTTGCCGGTCGGTCATGTTGTCGGCGCGGGCGAACTGCTCGAAGGCGATTGTGCCAGCATCCGAAGCCTCGGCCGATGCGATATAGCCCAAGGCCAGCGACTTGATCTTGCGTGCGCCGCGCGCCTCGCGGCTCAGCGAATAGGGTACGGCGCTGGCTCGTTCGTGCGCGATGCGCCACGGATCGAGCAGCCGCGACCCGATCGCCTTGCGCAAGGCCCGGCGTGCGGCATGAATCGCTTCGGGCCGCACCACCAGCATCTGTTCGCCCAGAAACGCCTCGGTCGGCAGGCTGAGGATCTCGGCGCGCATCGAATCGTCGAGTCTCTGGTCGCTGACCAGATCGCCGAACACCGCGATGATCTCGTCGAGCGACACGGCATGCGTCTGCGCCGCGCCGGGGCCATCGAGATCGGCGATATCGGCGATCAGCCGGTCGATCACCAGCTGCTGCAGCGCCTCGTAGCGCGCGAAGGGATCATCGTCGTGCCGCACCAGGAACGGCAGGTCGCTGGGCTGGCGCGCGATGTCGAGGTTCACCGGCGCGGAAAAGCCGCGATTGATCGACAGGATCGGCGCGCGGGCAAAGCCGGGAAAGGCAAAGCTCTGTTCGGCCTCGGTCAGCATCACCAGAGTCTCGCCGCGATGCGCCTTCATGTCGCGGTCGATCAACGCGGTGCGCAGCGGGATCGGCATCAGCGGCTTGTGCGGCTGGCCGGGCGTCGCGGCGAAGTTCTGGCGCAAGTGCAGTGTCGCGGTGCCGGTTGCGGCGTCATGCTCCAGCCGCGCCTGGACCTGCGGAGTGCCCGCCTGCTCGTACCAGCGGCGGAACTGGGTGAGGTCCAGACCTGCCCCTTCCTCCATCGCGCGGACGAAATCCTCGCAGGTCGCCGCCTCGCCATCGTGGCGCTGGAAATACACGTCGCAGCCCTGCCGGAAGCGTTCGGACCCCGCCATCGTCGCCATCATGCGGATGACCTCTGCGCCCTTGTTGTAGACGGTGGAGGTGTAGAAGTTGCTGATCTCCATATAGCTGTCAGGGCGGATCGGGTGCGCGAGCGGCCCGGCATCCTCCGGGAACTGCGCCGCGCGCAGCATCCGGACATCCTCGATGCGCTTGACCGCTTCCGACCCCATGTCGGCGGAAAAGCACTGGTCGCGATAGACGGTGAAGCCTTCCTTCAGGCTCAGCTGGAACCAGTCGCGGCAGGTGACGCGGTTGCCCGACCAGTTGTGGAAATATTCGTGCGCGACCACGCCCTCGATCGCGTCATAATCATAATCGGTCGCGGTATCGGGATCAGCGAGGATGTAGCGCGAATTGAAGATGTTGAGGCCCTTGTTCTCCATCGCCCCCATGTTGAAATCGCTGACCGCAACGATGTTGAACACCGGCAGATCATATTCCAGCCCATAGACCTGCTCGTCCCAGGCCATCGAGGCCTTGAGCGCCTGCATCGCGTGCGCGGTGCGGCCTTCGTCGCCTTCGCGGACATAGATGGCAAGGTCGACAGCCGTCCCCGATTTCGTGGTGAAACTGTCGCGGGTCGCCACCAGATCGCCCGCGACCAAGGCGAATAGATAGCTCGGCTTGGGGTGCGGATCGTGCCAGCGGGCAAAGTGACGGCCATCGGGCAGATCGCCCGAATCGACCAGCGCGCCGTTGCTGAGCAGCACCGGGAACTGCGCCTTGTCGCCGCGCAGCAGCACCTCGTACACCGCCATATTGTCGGGCCGGTCGATGAATGGAATGATCCGGCGGAAGCCTTCGGCCTCGCACTGGGTGCACAGCATGCCGTTCGAGGCGAACAGCCCCATCAACTGGGTGTTGGTATCGGGTGCGATCCGCGTGGCGAGTGTCAGCGTGGCGCGCGGCTGGTGCACGTCAAAGGCGATCTGACTGCCCTCGCTCCGCCAGTGGACCTGCGCGCCATCGACCTCGAGCGTGACCGGTAGCGCGCCATCGCAATCGAGCCGGACGGGCCGGTCGTGCTCGCCGTTGCGGACCATGCCAAGCGTCGCGGTGACATGGGTCGCGGACAGATCGAGGTCGAACTCGAGCTTCACCGTTTCCACCCGCCAGTCGGGCGGCTGATAGTCCGCGCGGTAGATCACCGGGGTTTCATGGTGCGCCGGGCTGGCGGTTGCGGTCTGGATGTCGGCCATGGGGGTGACACTAGTGGGCGTGTCGGTCTTTGGCACGAAAAAATCCTCCCCGAGCTTGTCTCGGGGAGGGGGACCGCCGCCCAAGGGGCGGTGGTGGAGGGGAAGCGGGATGGCACAAGCCTTGGGATTTGCATGACCCCGCCGCCCCTCCACCCCCCGCTGCGCGGGCGGTCCCCCTCCCCCAGCAAGCTGGGGGAGGATTTGCAGAGGCGCATCCCTGCCAACCGCCTTGCATCCCCCCGCCCCGCCGCTAGGTTCGTGGCCATGAACACCCTCTTCATCTTCGGCATGGGTTACACGTCGACCCACCTCGCCCGGCGGCTCCGCGCGCAAGGATGGCAGGTGCGCGGCACGGGCCGGGCGGGGGACGTCGCCTTTGCGGATAGCGCCGCGGTCCATGCCGCGCTGGGGCAGGCGACGCATGTGCTCTCCAGCGTCCCGCCCGAGCGCGCCCGAGGGCTTGACCCAGTGCTGACGCAGTATGGCGAGATCCTTCGCGCCGCGCCCGCGCGCTGGATCGGGTACCTGTCATCCACCGGTGTCTATGGCGATGCGGGCGGGGCGTGGGTGGATGAAGGATCGGTGGTCGGCACCGGACGGCGCAATGCACGGACCGAGGCCGATCTCGTCTGGCAGGCGCTCGACAATCGGGCGCGGGTGCTGCGGCTGCCGGGAATCTACGGACCGGGGCGCAGCGCGCTCGACCGGGTGCGGGAAGGCAGCGCCAAACGCATCGACATGCCCGATCAGGTGTTCAGCCGCGTGCATGTCGAGGATATCGCGGGCGGCATCATCGCCTCGTTCGATGGGCCAGCCGGAGTCTACAACCTCGCCGACGATCTGCCATGCTCGCAGAACCGCGTGATCGAGGCTGCGTGCCGCCTGCTTGGCGCGCCGCTGCCGCCGATGCAGTCGCTGCAGGAGGTCAACCTGTCGCCGATGGCGCTGGGTTTCTATGCGGAGAACCGCCGCGTGGCCAATCGCAAGGCCAAGCGGCTGCTCGGCTGGCAGCTCGCCTATCCCGATTACGAGGCCGGGCTTTCGGCCATCCTGAGCGGCGGCGGCTGAAGCGTCAGCGCTCGAAGCGCTCGATCACCCAGGGTTCGGCCTCGGCGGCGGCGGCCCAGTCGAGCATCCATTCATGCTCCATGATGGCATCGCTATAGGCGCGGGCAAATCCGGGTAAAGTGATCCCATAGGTCTGGAAGCGGGTGACGACGGGCGCGAACATGATATCCGCTGCGCCGAAGCTGCCGAACAGGAAGGGTCCGCCCCGCCCGAAGCGCGCCCGCGCCTCCGCCCAGAGCGACAGGATGCGCATGACATCCTGGTGCACTTCAGGGCTGACGGAGAAATCATCGAAGCGCTTGCGCATGTTCATGCCGCATTCGCGGCGCAGCGGCAGGTATCCGCTGTGCATTTCGGCTGCCATCGATCGGGCGAGGGCGGCGGCGACGGGATCCTTGGGCCAGAAGCGGTCGCGGTGCGTCCTGTCGGCGAGCCAGCCGATGATGGCGAGCGAATCCCACACCACCGCTTCGCCGTCCCACAGCACCGGCACCTTGCCGGCCGAGGGCTGAAACTCGGGCTGCTGGCGGGTCTCGGCCCAGGCATCGTCGTACAGCGGCACCACGATTTCCTCGAACGGCAGGCCCGACTGCTTGCACGCAAGCCAGCCGCGCAGCGACCAGCTCGAATAGTTCTTGTTGCCGATATAGAGTTTCATGGGCGCCCCTGACCTACCCCTGCGGTGCTGCTCACTCGCTGATCGAATCCATCACAAAGCCGCGCAGTTCGTCAATGCCCATGCGCTTTTCGGACGAGGTGATGATCACATCGGGGAAGGCCGCAGCGTGCTTGCGCGCTTCGGCGCGGGTCGCGTTGGCGACCTTTTCCAGATCGCTGGCCTTGATCTTGTCTGCCTTGGTCAGCACCAGCCGGTAGCTGACCGCCGCCTCATCGAGCATCTTCATGACATCGAGATCGACGTCCTTGACCCCATGACGGCTGTCGATCAGCACCAATGTGCGTTTCAATACCTGGCGTCCGCGCAGATAGTCGTTGATCAGGAAGCGCCATTTCTTGACGACATCCTTGGGCGCCTTGGCATAGCCATAGCCCGGCATGTCGACCACGCGAAAGCGCGGCGGATCGCCGATGTCGAAGAAGTTGAGCTCCTGCGTTCGCCCCGGGGTCACCGACGTGCGCGCAATCGCCCGGCGGCCGACCAGCGCGTTGAGCAGCGAGGACTTGCCGACGTTCGAGCGGCCGGCAAACGCGATTTCGGGTACGCTGGGCGGCGGCAGGAATTCGAGCGCAGGCGCGGATTTCAGGAACGTCACCGATCCTGAGAACAGCCGGTTGGCCTCCTGCAGCAGCGGGTGGATAACGGGCTGGGTTTCTTCGGTCACGCCGCGCCTTTATCTTTCTCGGCCTTGGCCGCCTTGGCTGCCGCCTCTTGCGCGGCGAGCTCCTTCAACTGCGGATGGCGGCTATAGAGCCACTTCTGCTGCGCGATGGTGAGCACGTTCGACATCGCCCAATACAGCTGCAAGCCAGCGGCAAACGGGGCCATCACGAACATCAGCACCCAGGGCATGATCGAGAAGACCTGCTGCTGGACCGGGTCCATCGGCGCGGGATTGAGCTTGAACTGCAACCACATGGTGACGCCCAGGATGATCGGCAGGATGCCGATGGCGATCATGCTCGGCGGATCGAAGGGCAGCAGGCCGAACAGGTTGACCGGCGTCAGCGGATCGGGCGCGGACAGATCCTTGATCCACAACACGAACGGCTGGTGGCGCATTTCGATGGCGAGCAGCAGCACCTTGTAGAGCGCGAAGAAGACCGGGATCTGCAGGAACATCGGCAGGCATCCGGCGAGCGGATTGACCTTTTCCTTGCGGTACAGCTCCATCATCTCCTGCTGGAGCTTCTGCTTGTCGTCCTTGTAGCGTTCCTGCAGCGCCTTCATCTTGGGCTGCACCGCGCGCATCTGCGCCATCGAGGCGAACTGCTTCTGCGCGATGGGGAACATCAGGCCGCGGATGATGATGGTGAGCAGGATGATCGCCACGCCGAAGTTGCCGACCTGCTCGAAGAGCCAGTTGAGCAGCTTGAAGATCGGCTTTTCGAACCAGATGAACCAGCCCCAGTCGACCGCGCGGTCGAGCAGCTTGATATCCTTGGCATCGACATAATCGTCGAGCAGCTCGGTTTCCTTGGCACCCGCAAACAGCATCGACTTGGTCTCGATCTGCTTGCCCGGGGCCACGACCGTGGTGTCAAACAGCAGTTCGGACTGATAGAGCTTGCCGCCCAGGCTGCGGAAATTGCCCGCCATCTTGCCCTTGGCACCCGGTGCGGGGATCAGCGCAGACAGCCAGTAATGGTCGGTGAAGCCCAGCCAGTCGATCGTGCCGTTATACTCGACCAGCTTCTTGGGATTCTCGTCGAGGTCGTCATAGTGCACATCGAAATCGGCGACATCGTCGAACACGCCGAGCGGTCCGTTGCGCACGGTCCAGGTGCTGGGGTCGGCATTGGCGCGGGTGCGGTTGATCAGCCCCAGCGGGCGCACGATCGCTGGTGTGGCGCCGGCATTGACGAAACGCTGGGTGACGCTGACCAGATAGTTGGCGTCGATCGCATAGACGATCTCGAAGCGCTGGCCTGCCGGATTGGTCCAGCTCAGCGTCACCGGTGTCGCGGGGGTCAGCTTGGCGCCATTGGGCGTCCAGACGGTCTGGCTGGTGGGGGTGACGACACCCTCGCCGATCCAGCCGAACTGCGCGAAATACTGGTCTTCGGTGCCGGCAGGCGAGAACAGGTGGACAAGGTCGCTGTCCTTGTCGAGCTTCTCGCGATAGTCCTTGAGCACGATGTCATCGAGCCGGGCACCGGTGAGGTTGATCGATCCGGCGACGCGCGGCGCATCGATCGCGACGCGGCTGGTGCCGGAGAGCACGGCCTTGCGGCTGCGGATGACCTTGGGGGCGGTGCCGGTGTCGGGCACGGCGTTACGGTTGTCGAGGCCGGGGCGCGGCGCTTCGATCGCATCCTCGATCGTCGCCGGACGCGCTGGATACAGGATTTCCAGCGCATAGGGCCATCCGAACAGGACCAGGGCCATCAAACCGATGGCCAGGATGACGTTACGCTGATTCTCCACGCTTCAAACCTCGTTCCGGCAATTCATAAAGGGGGCGCATATGTGCATCAGGGCACCGGATCATGGCCGTGCCCGCCCCATGGGTGACAGCGCAATAGCCGCTTCATCGCCAGCCAGCCACCCTTAATCGCACCATGGCGGTTGAGCGCCTGGATGGCGTATTCGGAACAGCTGGGGCTGTACCTGCAGGTCGGCGGCAGGATGCGCGAAGGGCCCAGTTGCCAGCCCCGGGCGATCAGGATCAGCAACTGGCGCATCGGTTTTCCATGGCCGGCATCACCATCACAGCCAGGTCTGCCAGGCGAGCACCGCTCGACCGGCATACGCCAGTCTCCGACGGAATGCGCATGTCAGCGCCGCCGGGGTTTGCCGCGCGGCGGGCGGCGATCGGTGGTGGCCTTGCCATCGCGCACCTTGGCCAGGGCGCGTTCGAGATCGGCCTGCATCGCGGCGAATTCGCGGGTCAGCGCGTCTTCACGGCCGATCAGCACGTGATCTGCGCCTGCCAGGCCGTGATCGGGCAGCACCTGGCGCGCCAGCGCGCGAAACCGGCGCTTGATGCGGTTGCGCACCACGGCGTTGCCGGTCTTCTTGGTGACGGTATAGCCGATGCGGCAGGTGGTGTCGGCATCCTGGCGGGATTTGACGAGCAGCACGAAGGCGGGGGTGCCGACGCGCAGGCCCCCGTTGGCGGCCAGGAAATCCGACCTTTGGCGCAACACAACAGGCGCCCCGGAACGATCCGGAGCGCCCGTCTGCTCGATATCCTGGCTGTCGTCCGCGCCCGCAATCACGGGCAGCGGCCCGATCAGGCGCTCAGGCGCTTGCGGCCACGGGCGCGACGTGCACGCAGAACGGCACGGCCACCGGGGGTCGCGGTGCGCGAACGGAATCCGTGACGACGAGCGCGCACAAGGTTGCTGGGCTGAAATGTGCGCTTCATGCGGCACTCCTGAAAATTACGGGTTCAAATGATTCGCCGCGCACATCACCTGCTGCGATGCCCGCGAAAGCAGGCCGCATACGGTCGAGGGGGGGTAAAGTCAAGCGATGAGGGGGCAGTGTGGCACTCTACCGCTAATCAAGACTGGAACTGGAGAGGCCGCAGCTCTGGAGGGTAGAAAATCCCCTTAATGCAATCCGTGTTTCGAACCGCAATCTGAACATGGCTTTTCCGGTAGAAGCCGCTGCCCGGATAGAGCCGCCCTCCTTCCATAAACATGCCGCGCACGGTATCAAACGGGCGGAAGCTGGCGTCGTCCTTTGCCAATTCATCAATGATCGAATGCAGGTGGCGAAACACGGCGCAATCGAGAAAGCGAAGCAGCCTGTCTTTCTTTTTCATGCCCTTGGGACTTCGGTTTTCTGGAATAGGCAGCCCGGAAAGTTGACGCAGTTGCAGAAACGATGCGTGCGCTTCTTTCAGAATTTCGAGATTCTCTCTGGCAAGCAGATCAAGGCAGTTCCCCAGGTCGATGACCGCTCCGATAACAGCAGGTCTTTTGTAATCGCCGATGTCCGATTTCCATTGCGCCCATTCCAGTGCGCGAATGGGGTCTGACTCCCAAAAATACGCTCCTGGGCCAAGCCAGTCATAGTCTCGGTCACTCTGCAGAACCTCGGCACCGTTCAGTACCGCATTGTCTGCGACACTCCGGTCGCAACCATGGTATCCCAAGACAAATGACGTCGCGAGGCGACTCAAGCTGCCGCCTTGCCTTTTCCGTCTCCTCCAAACTCAACCTTGAGTTTGCCCTTTTTGGTGTAAATGCCTTCGCTAATCAGCATTTCACGAGCAGCATGTTTCGATGCCGTGCCGCGTTCGGTCTGACGCGCAATGGCATCGAGAATTTTCTGATTACGTTGTGTGTGTTCCATGCTCTCATTCCTGCTCGCCAGCTTCCTGATAAGCTCAACGGAAAAGCGGTTTGGAAGTTTCGGGAATTTGCACGCAAATTTGTGACGATTTTCCGCGTTGATGGCAAGCAATGAAATCAACCCGCCTTCTCGCAGGCCTCCAGAACCTTCATCGGATTGCCCGCCGGGCCGATGTCGCGCAGCGAGCGTGCAAACTGCCGCTGCATCGCGTCCGGATCGGCAATGCCTGCCGCCTTGGCGCGGTCTTCGGTCAGCCGTGCGGACAATGTGTCTGCCAGAGCGCCGACCCGTTTGCCGAACGGGCTTTCACCCGAATCCTCAAGCTCGCTTTCCGCCATGCCCGCGAGATAGCTTGCGAGCGCAAAGCACTGCATGTCGCGGGTGAACGGATCGCTGGGCAGGGATATCGCCCGCTTCGAGCTGATCTGCGGATAGCGCCCGGCGCACAAGGGCAGCAATCTGGGCGCATCGCCCGCGAGCGTATCGAGATTGGGTGGCGGCAGGCCCGCCACCTCCTCCAGCCGCTCGACGAACGTGTCGGGCGCAGCTTCGGTCTTCTGCCGGGCGATCTCGAACAGGAACCAGCTCGCCTCGGCGAGCGCCTCGGTCTTGCCGCCACCCGTGACCACCGCCGAATAGAAACAGGTGAGCCCAGCCTCCTGCGGATCGGCAGGCAGGGCGAGCGGTGCAGGCGAACCCTGCGCCGCCGCCTGCGAGGCCGCGCCAACAACCATGGCCGCGCCGATCAGCGCAGCCATGGCCGATGACAGGACCGGGTTCATGCAGCCAGTTTGCGCAGCACGTAATGCAGGATGCCGCCGTTCATGAAATACTCGATCTCATTGGCGGTATCGATGCGGCACAGCGCTTCGAAGCTGAAGGTGGAACCATCGGCGCGGGTCACCTTGACGGTGACCTGCTGGCGCGGCTTGAGATCGGCGACGCCTTCGATGGTGAAGCTGTCGTCGCCGGTCAGGCCCAGAGTTTCGCGCGTATCGCCGTTCTGGAACTGCAGCGGCAGAACGCCCATGCCGACCAGATTGGAACGGTGGATACGCTCGAAGCTTTCGACGATCACCGCCTTGACGCCCAGCAGGTTGGTGCCCTTGGCCGCCCAGTCGCGCGACGACCCGGTGCCGTATTCCTTGCCCGCGATCACCACCAGCGGCGTGCCGTCGGCCTTGTGACGCATCGCGACGTCGTAGATCGGCATCACTTCCTGGCCATAGCGGCTCATGCCGCCTTCGATGCCGGGGACCATTTCGTTCTTGATGCGGATGTTGGCAAAGGTGCCGCGCATCATCACGTCATGATGGCCACGGCGCGCGCCATAGCTGTTGAAGTCGGCCTTGCTGACCTGATGCTCCATCAGCCACTTGCCCGCCGGGCTGTCAGCCTTGATGCTGCCTGCGGGCGAGATGTGGTCGGTGGTGATCGAATCGCCCAGGATCGCGAGCGGCTTGGCCTCGATGATGTCGCCCACCGGGGCAGGCGTCATGCTCATGCCCTCGAAATACGGCGGGTTGGCGACATAGGTCGATCCGGCGCGCCAGTTGTACGTTTCCGAGCCCTCGACATTGATTGCCTGCCAATGCTCGTCGCCGAGATAGACGTTGGCATAGCGCGCCTGGAACATTTCGCGGTCCATGCAGGCTGCCATGGTGTCGGCGACTTCCAGATTGGTCGGCCAGATGTCCTTGAGGAACACGTCCTGGCCGGCGCTGCCGGTGCCGATCGGGGTGGTGGTGAAGTCCTCGATCACCGTACCCTTGAGCGCGTAAGCCACGACCAGCGGCGGCGAGGCGAGGAAGTTGGCGCGCACGTCGGGCGAGACGCGGCCTTCGAAGTTGCGGTTGCCCGAGATCACGGCAGCGGCGACCAGGCCGTTCTCGTTGATCGCCTTGCTGATCGGTTCAGCCAGCGGACCCGAGTTGCCGATGCAGGTGGTGCAGCCATAGCCGACGAGGTTGAAGCCGACCGCATCGAGATGCGTCTGCAGGCCTGCCTTGTTGAAATAGTCGGTGACCACCTGCGATCCCGGCGCAAGCGAGGTCTTGACCCAGGGCTTGGGCTTGAGGCCGAGCTCGTTCGCCTTCTTGGCGACGAGGCCCGCGGCGACCATCACGCCGGGGTTCGACGTGTTGGTGCAGCTGGTGATCGCAGCGATCATCACGTCGCCATCGCCGATGTCGAAGTCCTTGCCTTCCACTGCGACGCGCTGGTTGGCCTTCTTGTAGGTTTCGGCCATGTCCTTGGCGAAGACATCGTCGACTTCCGTCAGGTCGACGCGGTCCTGCGGGCGCTTGGGGCCGGCGAGCGAGGGGACGACGGTCGACATGTCGAGTTCGAGCGTGCTGGTGAACACGGGGTCGGCGGCATCGGGCTGGATCCAGAAGCCCTGCTCCTTGGCATAGGCTTCGACCAGCGCCAGCGACTCTTCATCGCGGCCGGTGAGGCGCATGTAATCGAGCGTCTTGTCGTCGATGCCGAAGAAGCCGCAGGTCGCGCCATATTCGGGCGCCATGTTGGCCAGCGTCGCACGGTCGGCAAGGCTCAGCGAGGCGAGGCCCGGGCCGAAATATTCGACGAAGCGGCCGACCACGCCGTGCTTGCGCAGCATGTTGGTGCAGGTCAGCACCAGATCGGTGGCGGTGACGCCTTCCTTGAGCGCGCCGGTGAGCTTGAAGCCGACGACCTCGGGGATCAGCATCGAGACCGGCTGGCCGAGCATCGCGGCTTCCGCCTCGATCCCGCCGACGCCCCAGCCGAGCACGCCCAGGCCGTTGATCATCGTGGTGTGGCTGTCGGTGCCGACGCAGGTGTCGGGATAGGCCACGGTCGCGCCCGATGCATCGGTGCTGGTCCACACCGCCTGCGCGATGTTCTCGAGGTTCACCTGGTGGCAGATGCCGGTGCCCGGAGGAACCGCCTTGAAGTTGTCGAGGCTCTTGGAGCCCCACTTCAGGAAGTCGTAGCGCTCGCCATTGCGGTAATATTCGATCTCGACATTCTGTTCGAACGCCTTGGGGTGGCCGAATTCGTCGACCATCACCGAGTGGTCGATGACCAGGTGGACGGGGACGAGCGGATTGATTTTGCTGGTGTCACCGCCGAGCTTGGCGATCGCATCGCGCATCGCGGCCAGATCGACGACGCAGGGAACGCCGGTGAAATCCTGCAGCAGCACGCGCGCGGGGCGATACTGGATTTCCGCGTCGGACGAGGGGTTCTTCTGCCAGTCGACGATCGCCTGCGCATCGGCCACCGACACGGTGAAACCGCCGTCTTCGAAGCGCAGCATGTTCTCGAGCAGCACCTTCATGCTGAACGGCAGCCGCGAGATATCGCCGAGCTTCTCCGCCGCCTTGGCGAGCGAATAATATGCGATGGACTTGCCGCCCACCTCCATGGTCGCACGGGTGCCGAGCGTGTCCTGTCCAACAGCGGTCATGTGGAGTCCCTTCCAGTAGTAACAGTTATGCGTGTAGCGCCTGAACGACGCCGGTGTGTGACGGTTCGCACCAGAGGCCGGAATGGGGACGCGCGCGACCATTTTCTGCGCGAAACCGGCGGGCCGATACGGAAACCGTTATGCCGCGGCAGGCCTTAGCGCAAGGTTGCGAAAGGGGGAAGGGGGGATGGGCCACCTAATGGGTCAGCCAGGGGGCAAAGTCATTGCAAAGCACCGGCATTGGGCGTTGCAGGTGCGCACAATGCCCTGTACCCCCGAGGCGGGGGGCGAGGACCGTTGCGACCAAGCGACGGCAGCCCGAAAGCAGCATGACATGTCCGGCACGTTCGATGCGGTGGCTGACGGATTGATCGATTCAATCCGGCTCAGCCCGATAGCCGCGGTGATCAGCAACCCCCGGTTGGCAGACAACCCGATCATCGCGGTGAACACGCCGTTCTGCGAGTTGACCGGTTATGCCGTGTCTGAAATCCTCGGCCGCAACTGCAAGTTCCTGGCGGGTCCGGCGACCGAGCCATGGCTTACCAACCGGATCCGCGACGGAGTCGAACGCCACCGTCCGGTGCTGGTCGAGATCCTGAACTACAAGCGCGATGGCAGGGCCTTCCGCAATGCCGTGCTGGTTGCCCCGGTGTTCGATTCAGACGGCGCACTGACCTATTTCCTGGGATCACAGGTCGAGTTGCGTGATGACGATGCCGGCCCCAACAGCAACCGCCACCATCGCGCGGTCGATCTTGTCAAGACGCTGACCCCGAGGCAGCGCCAGATCCTGCAGCAGATCGCCGCCGGGCACCGCACCAAGCACATCGCCTACCGGCTGTCGCTGAGCGAGAAAACGGTCAAGATGCACCGGTCTGCGCTGCTCTCCAGGCTGCAGACATCCAACGTCGCCGACGTCATTCGCATCGCAGTCGAAGCCGGGCTTTAGACCCAGTACAGCCTAAAGACCGTATAGAATTGATCATGCCTCAACCCAATATCTGGGCAATCGATTCCATGTGCTTGGCATCGTACTGCACGATAACGGGTGATCTTCAGAACACTGTGGATGCATTTAGCAGGCAGGAAGCGCCAAGCTCTGTGGCAATGATGTTGTCTCAATCGTTCGTCGAACGCCATTTCCACAGGGGTCCAGCATGGATACAATTACAGCGGGTCAATATTTATTGGTCTATAACGCCTTTTCATTCACGTTTGCCGCGATGGCAGCCGCAACGTTGTTCTTCTGGTTCGGCCGCTCGCAGGTCGGCCCGGCTTACAAGACCGCGCTGACCATCACCGGTCTCGTCACCGCGATTGCCGCCTATCATTATCTGCGCATCTTCGAGAGCTGGTCATCGGCTTATGCGCTGACCGATGGCGTGATCAGCGCCAGCGGAAGGGGCTTCAATGATGCCTATCGCTATGTCGACTGGCTGCTGACCGTGCCATTGCTGCTGATCGAACTGGTGCTGGTGATGCGCTTGTCGCAGAGCAAGACTGTCTCGCTGTCGGTCCGGCTGGGTTCGGCCGCAGCGTTGATGATCATCCTGGGCTATCCGGGTGAAATCGCCGACGACAACACCACCCGCGCGATCTGGGGCACCTTGTCCTCGATTCCGTTCCTCTACATCGTGTGGGAACTGTTCAAGGGCTTGGGCGATGCTATCGAGCGTCAGCCCGAAAGCGCGCGTGGCCTGATCAAGCAGGCACGCCTGCTGACCTTCGCGTCATGGGGCTTCTACCCGATCGTCTACATGATCCCCTATACCAGCCTGTCGGGTGGTTCGGTCGAAACCGCGGTGCAGATCGGCTACACGATTGCCGATCTCGTCGCCAAGGTGGGCGTCGGCATCCTGGTCTACATGATCGCAGTGCGGAAGTCGGAAGCCGAATATGGCGATGCGGCTAAGCCGGTCCCCGTCGTGGTTGCTCAGTAAGGGCGAGTCATCGGCCAGCCGAGCCCCCAAGGTTCGGCTGGCCGATGGTCACCGATCATGGCCAGCGCGGCTTTCCCTTCTTCCCCATCCCCCTCCCGCCTCGGCACCGGCACGGTCGGCTGGATGCTGATGATCACCGCCATGGCCATCGCGGTATACTCCGCCGGGTTATTGCCTGAAACCGGCCAGGCCATCGCGGTGCTGTCCGCCACGCTGATGGTGGTCGGGATGCCACATGGCAGCTTTGATATCGCGCTACTGCAAAACGGCTCGGCCGATGACCCGGCAGCCCCGCGACGCAGCACGCTGATCGGTCTCTATCTTGTTTGCGCGCTCGCCATGTATCTGTTGTGGCAGGCCGCGCCCGCCTGGGGCCTGGGCATCTTCCTGCTGATGGCGGCGGTGCATTTTTCCGAAGACTGGCAGCGCTGCGGGTCGCGGTTCATCGCGACCGGAATGGCGCTGGCCTTTCTTTCGGCTCCGTCATTGTTGCACTCTGCAAGTCTTGCCAGCCTGTTTGCGGTGCTGTCGAACGACGCTGCCGCCAGACTGCTGGTCGATGTGATGGTGCTGATCGCACCGACAATGCTCATGCTGGCGATCGCTGGCGCAGGGATGCTGTGGCATGCAGGGGAGCGCAACCGCGCGTTGTCAGCGGTCTGCGGGCTGGCCGCGATGCTGGTGCTGCCACCCGTCCACGGCTTTGCGCTGTTCTTCTGTCTGGTGCATTCGCCGATCCAGTTCGGCGATCATTCCCGCGCACTGGGATTGCATGGCCTTCGCCAATGGGGCGGCACCGTGATCCCGCTGACCCTGGGCGGCCTGGGGATAGCGGTGGCAATCTTTGCCCTGAACCGGGGCGCGGTGATCACGCAGGATGTGTTTGCCGCCAGCTTTGTGGCGCTGTCCGTGCTCACCGCGCCGCACATGCTTGTACCTGTGATATTGCGGCTTATGGTGAGGCCAGGGCTCAAGCGGGGGGTGCGGCTGCGCCCGCGCCCCGGCTCGTCTGGCGATGCATGATCGCTGCGAGATTGCCCTCGATACACTGCGCCAGGGCCAGCACGTGGTGCGCGACCTCCCGGCCCATCGGGGTCAAATCATAATCGACATGCGGGGGGACCACCTGGTGCGCGGTGCGCTGGACCAGACCGTCTTCCTCCAGCAACCGCAGCGATTGGGTAAGCATCCGCTCGGACACCCCGCCGATGCGGCGGCGCAGCGCGCTGAACCGCATGGTGCCATCGAGCAGCGCGATCAGCACCAAAGATCCCCAGCGGCTGGTGCAATGGCCCAGCACCTGCCGCGATCCGCATTTTTCATTGAGCACATCGGGTTTGAATTCCACCGCAAACGCCTTTCTTCATACTTACAAAAATGTGGGTACTTACGTTTTGTGCGTATACTTCTATCTGCTTGCGGTCAACTGCACAGAAGGAGCCTTTACCCATGACCATCGCCATCACCGGAGCCAGCGGCCAGCTTGGCCGCGCCGCCATCGATTTCCTCAAGGTCCGTGTCTCACCCGCACTGATCGTAGCCCTGGCGCGTGACCCTTCCAAGGTTGGCGGCCTGGGTGTTGAGGCCCGCGCCTTCGATTACACCCACCAGCCCGATGCCCTGGCCCTGGCGCTTGCCGGGGTGGAGACCTTGGTGCTGATCTCGTCGAGCGATTTCAACGACCGGGTCGGCCAGCACCGCAACGTGATCGACGCCGCCGAGGCCGCAGGCGTCGGCCGGATCATCTATACCTCGATCCTCAAGGCAGATGTCTCGCCGATGCTGATCGCCGAAGATCACCGTGCGACCGAAGCGCTCATTGCAGCCTCTGGCCTGTCGGCGACGATCCTGCGCAACGGCTGGTACACCGAAAACTGGACCGGCACCTTGGGCGCCGCGCTGGGTGCCGGCGCGCTGATCGGCTCGGCGGGATCGGCCCGGTTCACGCCTGCCACCCGCGGCGATTATGCCCAAGCCATTGCCGTTGTCGCTGCCAGCGCCGACCATGCCGGCAAGACCTATGAACTGGGCGGTGACGAGGCTTTCACCCTCTCCGAACTCGCCGCAGAGGTCGCGCGCCAGTCGGGCAAGCCGCTACCCTACAATGATCTTCCGCCGGAAGAGTACCAGGGCATCTTGGAAAGCTTCGGCCTGCCTGCCGGGTTTGCTGCGTTGCTGGTCGATGTCGACGTGAAGGCCGCAGAAGGCTGGCTGGAAGATCCCAGCGGCGCACTGTCGCATCTGCTTGGCCGCCCCACAACGCCGATGGCAGCGGCGGTCAGCGCCGCGCTGGGCTGACGAATGATGCGCTAGATCGGTGGCGGGTAGCGGCTACGCCATGCCTGCCATCGATGGTGCCTACCCAGTCCCCCCTACCGTCAGTCCGCTGACCAGCAGCGTCGGCTGGCCCACGCCTGCAGGCACGCCTTGCCCCGCCTTGCCGCACATGCCGACGCCTTCGTCGAGCGCGAAGTCGTTGCCGATGCCGGTGACCTTGGTGAGCACGGTAGGGCCGTCGCCGATCAACGTCGCGCCCTTGATCGGGGCGCCCAATTTGCCGTTCTCGACGCGATAGGCCTCGGTGCACGAGAAGACGAACTTGCCCGAGACGATATCGACCTGGCCGCCGCCGAAGCTCTTGGCGTAGATGCCGTTTTTCACGCGCGACAACAGTTCCGCCGGGTCGTCGTTACCTCCGCGCATGAAGGTGTTGGTCATCCGCGGCATTGGGGCATGCGCGTAGGACTGGCGGCGGCCGTTGCCGGTGGGCGCGACGCCCATCAGCCGCGCGTTGAGCCGGTCCTGCATATAGCCGCGCAGAATGCCGTTCTCGATCAGCACGTTCTCCTGCGTCGGCGTGCCCTCGTCATCGATTGAGAGCGATCCGCGGCGGTTCATGATCGAGCCATCGTCGACCACGGTGACGCCATCGGCGGCGACGCGCTGGCCGATGCGGCCCGAAAAGGCGCTGGTGCCCTTGCGGTTGAAATCGCCCTCAAGGCCGTGTCCGATCGCCTCGTGCAGGATGATGCCGGGCCAGCCGGGGCCGAGCAGCACCGTCATCTCGCCCGCAGGGGCCGCGACGCTCTCCAGGTTGGTCAGCGCCTGGCCAAGCGCCTCGTCGATCGCGCGGTTCCAGGTCGCGTCGTCGAACAGGCCATCGTAGAGATAACGCCCGCCCATGCCGAAGCTGCCGACCTCGCGCCGTTCGCCGCTTTGGGCGACGATCGAGACGTTGAGGCGGACCAGAGGCCGCACATCGGTGGCGACGAAGCCATCGGCGCGCACGACCTCGATCACCGACCAGCTGCCGATCAGGCTCGCGGTCACCTGCGCGACGCGCGGATCGCGGGCGCGCGCGGCGGCGTCGATCTTTTCGAGCAGCGCGATCTTGGTCTCGAACGGAATGCTCTCGAGCGGGTTGCCATCGGTGTACAGGTGCCGGTTGTTCTGCCGGGGCGGGGGGGCAGCCTCGCCCTTGGCGGGATCGAGCAGCTTCAGAGTCTCGGCGGCGCGGCGGATGCCCGCCTCGCTGACATCATTGGCATGGGCAAAGCCGGTCATCTCGCCCGACACGCCGCGCAGGCCAAAGCCCGAATCGGTCGAGTAATCGGCAGTCTTCAGCCGTCCGTCATCGAAGACGAAGCTCTCGCTCGCGGCATACTGCAGATAGAGTTCGCCATCGTCGCATGCGCTCAGCGCATCGCGGGTGAGCCGCTGCGCAGCATCGGGGTCGAGCGCATCGGGGCGGTACAGGAACGAGCGGGGGTCTGTGATGGTCATGCCAGACATATGCGGCATGGGGAGGGATTATCCAAGGGTGTGCCGAGTATTCACCTTCTCGTCATTCCCGCGAACGCGGGAATCCCGCTTTGCGATTGCGCGGAAGAAAGAAGCGGGACTCCCGCCTGCGCGGGGGTGACGTGAACAGGGAAAGTGCGAGAGGCCCTTCAGCCCGCCAACCGCTCCAGGGCGCGATCCTTGCCGATCAGCGGCAACAGCTCGCTCATGTCCGGACCGTGGTCCATGCCCGTCAACGCACGGCGGAGCGGCAGGAACAGGCCTTTGCCCTTGCGCCCGGTGCTGGCCTTGAGCAATTCTGTCCAGTCCTTCCACACGGTGGGGCCAAACGCCAGCGGCTCGAGCGCGGCGCGCGCCTCTGCGAGATACGCGGCGTCCTCCGCCTCAGGCGCAGGTGCATCGATCGGCCCCTCGATCACACGCCAGTAATCCGCAACCTCGCCCAGGTGGGCGATATTGGGGCGAATGGCGTGCCAGGCGGCCTCGTCGACTTGGCACGGAAGCTGGTCGGCGATCGCGGCAAACTCGGCGGTGTGGACGAGCTGGCGGTTGATCCGCTCCAGATCCTCTTCGGCAAAGCGCGCAGGCGCGCGGCCGAAACGCGCGAAATCCAACGTCTCGAGCAGCGCTGCGCGGTCATGCAGCGGCTCGACCGGATCGGCGGTGCCCAGCCGCGCGAGCAAGGCAACGATGGCTTGCGGCAGGATGTGCTTTTCGCGCAATTCGCCCACGCCGAGCGAGCCCAGCCGCTTGGAGAGCTTGCCCTCTGCCCCCACCAGCAAAGCCTCGTGCGCGAACGCGGGCGGGGTGCTGCCCAAGGCGGTGAACATCTGCAGCTGCACGGCAGTGTTAGACACATGATCCTCGCCGCGCACGACATGCGTGATCGCCATGTCGACGTCGTCGATCGCCGAGGGGAGCATGTACAGCCAGCTGCCATCGGCGCGGCGGATGACGGGATCGGACAGGCTTGCCGCGTCGAATTTCTGCGGCCCGCGGATCAGGTCGTCCCAGGCGATGGCCTCGTCATGATCCAGCTTGAAGCGCCAGTGCGGGCGGAGGCCCTGCGCGTCCAACTCCGCTCGCTCGGCATCGGTAAGCTTGAGCGCGGCGCGGTCGTAAACCGGCGGAAGACCGCGGCCGAGCGCAATCTTGCGCTTGAGGTCGAGCTCCTGCGAAGTTTCATAGCACGCATAGACGCGGCCCGCTTCGCGCAGCTTGTCGAACGCGGCGTCGTACAGCGCGCTGCGCTCGGACTGGCGATATTCGGCATCCGGGGAGAGCCCCAGCCAGGAGAGGTCCGCGCGGATGCCCTCGACATATTCCTCGCGGCTGCGCTCCTTGTCGGTATCGTCGATGCGCAGGATGAAGCGCCCGCCCGTCTTCTTCGCCCACATCCAGTTGTGGAGCGCGGTGCGGATGTTGCCGATGTGCAGATGCCCGGTGGGCGACGGGGCGAAACGGGTGGTGACGGTCATGGGCGATCCGGCTATAGCAGCAACCGCGGCAGTCAAGACGCAAAGTGACGGAGGCGCGGTTCTATAATGAAAAGGCTTTGCCTGTCTGTTTTGTCGATGACCATCTGTCTGGCTGCGATATCGGCGTCACCGGTTGAGGCAACGATCTATTTCGAGGTCAAGAAGACCTGTCCGATCGGCAACGAAACATTCACGGCGAGCGAAGTCGGCAGCAACAGCACTTTTGGTCAGCGGCCCGATGGCAAGCCATACAGCCCTTTGCCGGTTGTGCCTTACCCCGAATGCCCCTCGAATGGATTTCCTCTTTTCGAGCAGGAATTCTCGCAGGATGCGCTTGCCATACTCGAACCCATCGTCAGGGGTGCGGATTTCCAGGCAAGCCGTCGATCGGAGACGCAACATTATCGTGTCTGGATCCTTCGGAAGGCTCTTGACGCAAAGCCGGGCGCGCTGGCTATCGATCTGATGGTGGCGGGCTGGGAGACCGACCGCAACCTTGAACGCAAGGCGCGTTACCAGAACGAATTTGTTACTGCCGTGACGAAGATAGAACGATCAGGCAATGAAGAGGAATGGTTCTGGTTGAATTTGCGCGCCGCAAATGCGTTGCGGGAGCTTGGCCGATTTGAAGAGGCTGTCGACCGCTTGAATCTTTTAGCGTCGCAGATCGACTTGCTGAAAGGCAAGCAGGCCCATGACAGTCTTCCTCCCTTTATCGCCAGTCTAAGGCAGCTGACCCAGGAGCGTAACCAAGCCTCCGAACCCGCAGGAGCAGTGCCTGACCAAGCCGGTGCTTTTCGCTGCGTTATCGACCAGGCCAGTCTCTCGCCCAGCGAGGTGACCGTTTGCAAAAGCCGAAGCATGGCGATGACCATCGCAGACTATGAATTTAGCGACGGTGGCCGCATCATAAAGGGTGCGGATGCAATCCGAGCGATCCGCACGCAAAGCCTGAGCTTGTCCGAACCGGACAAGCATTACGCCCGGCCGCGTCTACGCCGTCCGGAACCGGTTCGTGATCGGATAACGCCGGTCGCGGCCGAAGTTGCGGATGCCGAGCTTCACGCCGGGAGGCGCCTGGCGGCGCTTGTATTCGGCCAGATACAGCAGGCGCTCGATGCGCGCGACCGTCGCATGGTCGAACCCGCGTGCCACGATTTCGGAGACGCTCAGCTCCTCTTCCACCAGCGCGTGCAGGATGGGATCGAGGATTTCATATGGCGGCAGGCTGTCATCGTCGCGCTGGTCGGGGCGCAGTTCGGCGCTGGGCGGCTTGGTGATCACGCGCTCGGGCATCACGGGACCATCGGGGCCGAGCGCCAGCGGCGGCTTGTGGGCATTGCGCCAGCGGGACAGTTCGAACACCGTCAGCTTGTAGGCGTCCTTGAGCACATTGTAGCCGCCCGACATGTCGCCATAGATGGTGGCATAGCCGACGCTCATCTCGCTCTTGTTGCCGGTGGTGAGCAGCATCGGGCCGAACTTGTTGGAGAGCCCCATCAAGGTCACCGCGCGGATGCGCGACTGGATGTTCTCTTCGGCAAGGTCCGGGTCGCGCCCGGCAAAGCTGGGGGCGAGCATCGCATCGAACGCTTCGACCGCGGGCTGGATCGGGATGCTGTCGAGCCTGCACTGCAGCAGCCGTGCGCACTCGGCTGCATCATCGAGGCTCTCCTGGCTGGTATAACGGCTGGGCAGCATCACGCACCACACCCGCTCGGCGCCCAGCGCATCGACGGCAACGGCGGCCGACAGCGCGCTGTCGATGCCGCCCGAAAGCCCCAGCACGACGCCGGGAAAGCCGTTGGCGTTCACATAATCGCGCAGCCCCACGATCATCGCGTGATAGGCATCCTGCGGATAGGGATCGAGCGCGTGGATCTCGCCGGGCGCGCAATGCCATCCGGCCTCGCCCCTGGTCCATTCGGTGCGCACCGTGGCAGGCTCCCAGTCGGGCAGCTGGTGGCTCAGCGATCCATCGGCATTGACGACGAACGAGGCGCCATCGAACACCAGCTCGTCCTGCCCGCCGATGCGGTTGAGGAAGACGAGTGGCAGCCCGGTTTCGGCGACGCGAGCGCGCGCGACATTGTGCAGGCGGCGCTCGTCCTTCTCGATCTCATAGGGGCTGCCATGCGGCGCGATGAGCAATTCGGCACCCATGGCCTTCAGATGGCCGCAGACGATGGGGAACCAGATATCCTCGCACAGCGGCAGGCCCAGCATCATGCCGCGGAAGGGCACTGGCGACTGCAGCGGGGCGGAGGCGAACAGCCGCTTCTCGTCGAACGTGCCGTAATTGGGCAATTCGTGCTTCAGCCGCACGGCGCAGACCGTGCCGCCGTCGAGCAGGGCAATGCCGTTGTACAATGCATTTTCGCGCGCGAAGACGCTGCCCACCAGCATTGCTGGGCCGCCATCGGCGGTGGCGGCCGCCATCCGCTCCAGCTCGGCTGCGGCGCGCGCGATCAGCGCGGGTTTGAGCACTAGATCCTCGGGCGGATAGCCGATCAGCTGCAGTTCGGGGAAAACGACCAGGTCGCTGCCTTGCGCCTCGGCGCGGGCGGCAAGCATGGCATCGGCATTGCCGGCGAGGTCGCCGATGGTCTGCGAACACTGGACGAGGGTGATGATAAGCCGGTCGGTCATGGCTGCGGGATAGGGGCTGGCCGGAAGGGCGGCAACCAGTTTTGCCTCGGTCAGGGCTCTGTTGAACCTTTCATCAAAGTTTCATCTTCCGGTTTGCGGGGCTTCTGGTTAAGGGGACGGCGTTCGATCAGGGCGACGGGGAAGCACGATCACATGAAAATCCTGTCTGGCAACAGCAATCTGCCGTTGGCGCGCGCCGTGGGCGCCTATCTGGAAATGCCGCTTACCGATGCAAGCGTGCGGCGCTTTGCCGACGAGGAGATCTTCGTCGAAATCCATGAAAACGTGCGCGGCGAGGACGTGTTCGTCATCCAGTCGACCGGCTATCCGGCCAACGACAACCTCATGGAACTGCTGATCTGCATCGATGCCTTGAAGCGCGCCTCGGCGCGGCGCATCACCGCGGTGATCCCCTATTTCGGCTATGCCCGGCAGGACCGCAAGCCTGGGCCGCGTACGCCGATCTCGGCCAAGCTGGTTGCCAATCTGATCACCAAGGCAGGGGCCGACCGCGTGCTTTCGGTCGATCTGCACGCCGGCCAGATTCAGGGCTTTTTCGATATTCCGACCGACAACCTCTATGCCGCGCCGGTGATGGCAGCGGACATCCAGGCGCGGTTCGGCGAGCACAAGCTGATGGTCGTGTCACCCGACGTCGGCGGCGTGGTGCGCGCGCGGGCGCTGGCCAAGCGGCTCGACAATGCGCCGCTGGCGATCGTTGACAAGCGCCGCGAGCGCCCCGGCGAATCGGAAGTGATGAACATCATCGGCAATGTCGAAGGGCGCTTCTGCATCCTGATCGACGATATCGTCGATTCGGGCGGCACCCTGTGCAACGCGGCGCAGGCGCTGAAGAACGCAGGCGCGGTGGATGTGGTGTCCTATGTCACCCACGGCGTGCTGTCGGGCGGCGCCGTCGCGCGCGTCAACAACAGCGCGCTGAAGGAACTGGTGATCACCGATTCGATCCAGGCGACCCAGGCCGTCGTCGCATCGGACCGCATCCGCACGCTGCCGATGGCGGCGTTGATCGGCGAGGCGATGCGCCGGATCGCCGACGAAAGCTCGGTCTCCAGCCTGTTCGATTGATCGCGGGACTTGTCCGGCTTTCTCCAGCGCTATCTGACGTCCGTCGGGCTTGCCGAACGGCCGGCTGCCGATCTTGCCGGGCTCGACGCCCTGCTCTGGGCGCAGCGGCTCGCCATCCCCTATGATGCGCTCGATGCGCGGCTGGGGCGCGGGGTCGCAATCGATCCGGATGCCGTGGCCGACAAGCTGCTGTCCGGCACGCGGGGCGGCTATTGCTTCGAGCTCAACCCGCTGTTCGCTCGCGCGCTGGCCGAGATCGGCTTTCAGGTCGAACCGCTGCTCGCGCGCGTCTGGTTTCGCCAGCAACCCGATGATCCGGTTCCCCCGCGCACGCATATCGTGCTGGCGGTGACGATCGATGGCGAACGCTGGCTGGCCGATGCCGGGTTCGGCGGCGGCCATGTGCCCGCGATGCGGCTGGCTGAAGGCGCAGAGGCACAAGGCAATGACGGCGCGGTCCACCGTCTGCGCCGCGACGATACGTTCGGCTGGATGCTCGATCGCCATTTTGGCGGGGAGGTTCGGGCGCAATACAGCTTCACCGACGAGTTCGCGCATCCTGCCGACATCGCGATGTCCAACCACTGGACCGCGACCTCGCCCGAATCGCGCTTCATTCGTAACGTGCTGGTCAGCCAGGTGACACGCGACGGGCTCAAATCGATCACCAACGACCAGTTCAGCCTCCAGCGCGGCGGTGAGACCGAGCGGATGACGATCGCAGGACCAGAGGCGATGCGCGTGCTGCTCGCTGAAGAATTCGGCATCGTGCTGACGGACGACGAGGTCCGGGCGCTCGCCGCATTCTGACCATATCGGTCTGGCCAAGGCTGGCGCGACGCGATAGCACCGCAGCCATGATACACAGCAAGGACATTGCGCTGGCCGAACGGCTGGCCGAAGCGGCGGGCGAGGCGATCCGCCCCTTCTACCGCTCGAACTTCACCACCGATCGCAAGGCCGATGCCTCCCCTGTCACCGAGGCCGACCGGGCGGCGGAAGCCGCGATGCGCGCGATCCTCGATGCCGAAGCGCCGCGCGATGGCGTGATCGGCGAGGAATATGGGGAAAAGCCGGGCACGACCGGCCGGGTCTGGGTGCTCGATCCGATCGATGGCACCACCAGCTTCATCGCCGGACGGCCGATCTTCGGCACGCTGATCGCCTTGATCGCCGAGGAATGGCCGGTGCTCGGCGTGATCGACCAGCCGATCGGGCGCGAGCGCTGGGTCGGCGCGACAGGGCGCGGCACCACCTTCAACGGCCAGCCGGTCAGGGCGCGGCTGTGCCCGGATATCGAGGACGCGGTGCTCGCCACCACCAGCCCGCATCTGTTCAGCGACCACGACGCGATGCATTTCATGGCGCTCGCCAAGCAATGCGATACGCGCCGGCTGATCTGGGGCGGGGATTGCTACAATTACGCACTCGTCGCCCAGGGCTCGGTCGATCTGGTGTGCGAAAGCGGGCTGAAGCTGCATGATTTTGCCGCGCTCGTCCCCGTCGTCGAAGGCGCAGGCGGGCATATGTGCGACTGGAACGGCGATCCGCTGCACAAGGGCAGCGATGGCCGCGTGGTCGCGATGGGCGATCCGGCGCGGCTGGAGGATGTGCTCGCGGCGCTGGCGCAGCACGATCATTGAACCATCATCCCCTGCCCCGCCATGTCCAGTGAACAGGGCAGGGGAATGACGGCGCTCCGCCCGGCAATTGACGGAGCGCCGACCCTTATTGGCCGGTGCTCGCGACCCGCCGTGCACCCGCCATCCGGGTATTGTCGTCGATCAGCTTGATCGCTTCGGCCGTGGCCTTGCCTTCCGTCAACTTGCCCTCGACAATCTCGTCGGCCATGGTCAGCAGGCGGGCGCTGATGATCGTGCCGGCCTGTGCCTCTTCCTGGATGGCGATGCCGCCCTTGGTCGCGGCCACCTTGTCCCAGGCGGCGCGCACGGCCGCCCAATAGCCCTGTGTCGCCGCCCAATAGTCGTCGGCGGCCTTGACGTTATAGCCATCGAACTTGGTGTAGGTGTTCAGCACATATTCCTGCACGACCGGCTGCAGCGCGCCGTCTTTCAGGCCCATCTTGATATTGTCCTGCCAGTGCACCCAGCCATCGGGCGTCGGCTGGTGGCGGTTGATCGCGTAATAGCGGTCATAGACGGGGTTGCGCACCGCATCGCGGCGAGCAAGCGGCCGCCAGGTCCAGTTGGAGCGCCAGCGGCGGATCCCGCCCTGCTGCTCGAACTGGCCCCACCCGGCATAGCGTGGGCTGTCATCGACCTGCCAGACGGTCTGCGACCAGCGACCCCGGCGCATCTTCTCGGGCACGTCCTCCCAGGTCCAGGCATTGCGGTCGGAATAGACCAGAACCTTGGCGGGCTCATATTCCCAGTCCTGCCGCCAGTGCTTGGTGATGTGCGGCTTGCCCTCGTGCTCGGACACCAGGATGTGCTGCAGCACGATGCGGCGGCCGGTGTCCTCGATCACCCGGACGACCTCGTGCCCGCCCGAGATCTTGCGGTCGAGCGGGGCATAGCCCGGTTGCCAGGGCGTGGCTTCCTGCATGTCGAAGCGGACCTTGAAATTGCCCGCCATCGCCAGAATGTCGGCGCGGTCGGCCTCGAAGGCGGCGGCTTCTTCCTGCGCTGGCCGCTCGGCGATCGGTGGATGGGCAAGGGCGGCGGTGGAGGTCAAAGCGAGCAGGCTGGCTGCGGCAAGCGAGATGATCTTCATGGTCATGATCAAGTCCCCTGTTCTAGGATGCTAACGGTATTGCGAATCAGAAGCGATAAGTCAACGAGACACTGCCGTTGCGGCCTGGCTGGGTGAAGGCATCGGCGATCGTTGTCGTGCTGGCGAGCCCGCGTACATCGGCCCACCAGGCGTATTTGGCGTTGGTCAGGTTGAACAGGCCCGCGCGCAGCGTCACCGGCCCCAGGGTCACGAACGCAGTGGCATCGAGGATCGTGAATGCATCGGGACGGAAGCACGACGGCGTGCATACCCCGGTGCTGCGCTCATCGGACTTGCGCGCGCTGTGCGTGGCGATCAACTGCCCGCCAAACCGGCCCCTGGGATCGCGCCAGCCGAGCCCGGCGATGAGCTTGAGCGGATCGACCGTGGCCAAAGGCAGGCGCGTGCCCGCCTGCGGGTCGATGACATCGCCCTTGGCATAAGACAGCGCGACCTGGCCGTTGATCCCCGACGTATCGCGCAGCTCCAGCCGCGCTTCGGCGCCTTCGACCTTCACCCGGTCGAGGTTGATGAACTGGAAGACCGCCGGATTGGCGGGGGTGAAGCCGCCGCCGACCACCTCCTGGCTGATGAAATCCTTGTAGCGCGCGCTGAACGCGGTGGCGCTGAGGCTCACCGCCTCGCTGGTAAAGCGGATGCCGCCCTCGATGCTCTCGCTGCGCTCGGGGCCCAGATCGGCATTGGGCCGCGAGGTATAGCCCTGCGCCAGATTCTCGAAGAACTGGTTGATCTGGCTGGGCTCGGGCGCGCGGAACCCTTGCGCGTAATTGGCGAACAGCCGCACCTCCTGGCTGAGCTTGAGCACCGCGCCCATCTTGGGGCTCAGCCGGCTGCCCGACTGGCCGGTGGTAACAAAGGTTGCCGGCAGCAGCGGATCGGCCTGCGGGGTGAGCTTGTAGTGATCGAAGCGCAGCGCCGGAAACAGGGTGAGCGGCCCGACACTGATCTCGTCGCCGACGAACAGCCCGGCGAGCGCATAATCGGTCACCGGAAAGGCGCTGGAGGGGAAAGTCTCGCCCGCAGGCGGCACCGTGCCGTCGCGAAGCCCTTGCTGCCGGGTCCAGCTGGCATCACCGCCGAACACCAACTTATGCTGCAACGGGCCGGTGGCAAAGCGCAGGCGCGCCTCTGCCGCGAGGCCATAGACCCGGTTGTCGAAACGGTTGTCGCGGGTGCGGTCGGCCAGCGGGGTGCGGTCTTCGTGCGTGAACTGGCGGTCCTTCGCTGACTGCCAATAGGCGTTGACCCGCGCCATCTCGAGCGCGCCGGTCCCCTCCCAGATCCAGTCGCCGGCAATGCGCCAGCGCTCGCCGGTGTCGCGCGCGACCAGATTGTCGACTGTGGCCGACCGGCCCGACAGCAGATCGGTGACCATGCGGTTGTCGAGATATTCGCCAGTCAACCGCAGCTTGTGGCCACCGGCGGGGTCCCAGACGATGCGCGCGGTCGCGGCATTGCTGTGCCCGTCCTGCGGATTGGGAGTCGTCCGATTGGCGCCCAGCACGTCATTGGTGCCGCGGTTCTCGAGCTCCTGGAAGTCGCGGCGGCTATAGGAGAACAGCGCCGAGACATCGCCCGATCGCCCCGCGAGGATCGCGGTCTGGGCAAATTCCTCGTCGGCGCTGGCATATTGGCTGCGCACCAGCCCTGCGACCTGCTGGCCCTTCAGGATATCTTCGGGATCGCTGAGCGTGAAGCTCACCGCGCCTGCCAGGCCATCGCTGCCATAGAGCGCTGAGGCCGGGCCGCGCAGGATCTCGACCGATTTGACAAGCCCGATATCAACCGAATCGCCCCGGCCCACGCTTTGCGCGCCGAAGTTGAAGCCCATCGGGATGCGCACGCCATCGACCTGGATCAGCACGCGGTTGCCGCCGATGCCGCGGATGGTGAAATCCTCGTTGCCCGCGCGGCCGGTGCTGCCCAGCGCCGCGCCGAAACGCGCGGGCTGGCGGCGAACGCTGACCCCCGGCTCGAACCGCACCAGATCCTTGATGTCGGTCGCCAGTTCGTCGGCAATCT
Source organism: Sphingomonas sp. 35-24ZXX (assembly GCF_000786215.1). Lineage (GTDB taxonomy): Bacteria > Pseudomonadota > Alphaproteobacteria > Sphingomonadales > Sphingomonadaceae > Blastomonas. The sequence goes on along the minus strand of NZ_JROG01000008.1, from coordinate 42,449 downwards.
CTTCATCGGTCTTGGCCGAGATAGTGGCAGGTGCCTCGTCGATGGTGATCGGCGTGCGCGTGGCCGAGACGACGATGGTGCGCCCGTCACCTGCTTCGGCATCCGCCAAAGCATCGGTGTCGGCGCGCGGGGCGGTTTGCGCCTCTGCAGAAAATTGAGCCGCGCACAGCCCCAGCACGGCCACGGAACTCAACCAGCGTGTCATGATGTCCCCTCAAATGATAATGCAAGCGATTCGCATTAGCCTATGAGGTGTTTTGCTGGTGCGGTCAACAGCCGGAACGCACGCAGCGGCGCTACCTGCGCGGTCAGCCGCAGCCATCGGATTGTCACCGGTTATTGCAAAAGGGGGTCAACAATCGGCCGGTCAGCCGGTGAAGGTCGAAAAACCCGCCTCAACGGGGCGAGAAAGCCTCACCATCGCGGCGGCGCTTATCGCCCGCGCCGAATTCGTGCATGTCGACATCGGGGTAATGGCACGGGCCATTGACGCTCTGACCGATCACCACGAACACGCAATCGGCATCGCTTTCGTTGATCAGGCAATGGCCATTGCCATCGTTCTTGGGAAAAGTGGCGATATCGCCGGGATGCAGCGGCGTACGGCCCGAATCGTCGACCAGCACCGCGGTGCCCGATACCATCACCAGCAGCTCGTCCTCGCGTTCGTGCCAGTGGCGGTGCGCCGACCAGGCGCCGGGTTTCAGCACGACATGGCTGGCGGCGAAATCGACCAGGCCCGTGGCGGGTGAAAGCCGGCGGTACCAGCGCTCCTGCACGACATCGGCAAGATGCTCGGGATAGCCGGTGGCGTTGGTCTGGGGGATGGCTTGCAGGTCGACTTTGGGCATGGCGCAATGCTAATGCGGTACCAGTCAAATAGAAAGCCGCCATGACCGACACTGCTCTTGTTGCCGCCGCCCCGCTCGACCTCGCCAGCCGCCTGATCGCGTGCGAAAGCGTCACGCCCGCGCGCGGGGCCGTGTTTGCCTGTCTCGAGGCGATGCTCGAGCCCTTGGGCTTTGCGGTCACGCGCTTCGTCTGCGGCGAGGCTCCTGACGGCCCGGTCGAGAACCTGCTCGCGATCCGGCGGCCGGCGGGCGATCCCGGACGGCATTTTGCCTTTGCCGGGCATCTCGATGTCGTGCCGCCGGGCAAGGGCTGGGCCAGCGACCCGTTTGTGCCGCAAGTCCGGGGCGACCTGCTGCACGGACGCGGCGCCGTTGACATGAAGGGTTCGATCGCGAGCTTCGTTGCGGCGCTGCACGATATCCCGCGCGAGGCCGGCACGATCAGCCTGATCATCACCGGCGACGAGGAAGGCCCTGCCCTCTACGGCACCCGCGCGCTCATTGACCTGATGGTGGCGCAGGGCAATGTGCCCGATCTTTGCCTGGTGGGCGAGCCGACCTCGGTTGCGCGGCTGGGCGACATGGTCAAGATCGGGCGACGCGGCTCGGTTAACATGTGGATCCGCGTCGCCGGCCAGCAGGGCCATGTCGCCTATCCGCACCTTGCGGACAATCCGATCCCCAGGCTGGTCGCGATCCTGTCCGAGATCAAGCGCGTGGTGCTGGACGAGGGCACCGACTGGTTCCAGCCGAGCAATATCGAGGTTACCGACCTCGCCGTCGGCAACCCGGCGCACAATGTCATTCCCGCTGCGGCCGAGGCGCGGATTTCGATCCGCTTCAACGACCTGCACAGCGGAGCCTCGCTGACGCAATTGATTACCGACATCGCCGGAGCCATGGGCGGCAGCGTCGAGGCGAAGATCTCGGGCGAGGCGTTCCTGACCCCGCCGGGCGAGCTTTCGGGGATGATCGCCGATGCGATCCGGGCAGAGACGGGGATCGAGACCGAGCTTTCCACCACCGGCGGCACATCGGACGCGCGCTTCCTGTCGCGGATCTGTCCGGTGGTCGAATTCGGGCTGTGCAACGCGACGATGCACAAGCTCGACGAGGCAGTGGCGATTGCCGATCTGGATGCGCTGACGCGGATCTACCGCCGCGTGGTGCTGGGCGCCCTGGTGGGCACGAGCTGACTGGGGACGTCGCGCAACCTTAGCGCAACCCAGAAACCCTCAATGCGCGGCGTCGCCGCTGACCCATTCCACCCACTCGGGGAAGAACACGGGCGCGCGCAGCGACCAGCCCGGAGCGGTGGCCGCCGCTTCGCTGATCGACTGGAGCAGGATCTTGCGGCGGTCGGGCTGGATCTGCGGCAGCGCGGCGGCGGCGCAATAGGCCGAGGGCAGCCAGGGCCGGACGTCCGCGCCCAGCAGGCGTTCATACAGGAAGCGGAACGACGAGAAGCTCTCGATGCGGCCCTGCGACAGATCGAACGCCGCCAGCCGGACGAGCAGCGCCATGAAATGCTCGAACCCGTCCTCGTGCGGCGCATCGGGCACGTTGCCGCGCAGCAGCTTGAGATCCTGATAGACCAGATAATGCATGCGGATCGAGGCGGTTTCCTCGGCATTGCGGGCCCAGCGCTTGAAGGCATCCTCGCGCGCCAGGCCGATATCGAGCGCGCGCTTGATGTAGCGCTGCGCACCTGGCGAGAAGCTCGCAAATTCGCGTAGTTCAGCGAGCGTCAATGCTGCTGCCGAATTGCCGGACGCCGCGCTGGGATGGCTGGCCATGCCCCATTCTCCTTGCCTTTCCGCAGCGGATGGTCCGCAATCGGAATGGCAAAGGATGGTCACAAGAGGGTTATCATCCGGTTAACCATGATGAAAAACCCCCGATATGGGGCTGGGTGGCTTATTCGACCTGGCCCGACAGCGCATCGAGCATCGGGCGGATCGGGCTGAGATCATAGCCGGCATTGGCAGCCACCCGGGTGAGCTCGACCGGATTGGCACCCTTCTTGGCCTGTGCGAGTGACCACAGCAAGGTCGAGCGTGTACCCGACCGGCAATAGGCCAGCACCTTGCCGCCGCCTGCTTCGGCCTTGCCCAGCGCCGCGATCATCGCATCGACCTGCGGGGCGGAAAAACCGGCATGGGTGACGGGGATGGAAACATAGTCGATGCCGGCAGCGGTGGCCGCTGTCTCGATCTCGGCGCTCTGCGGCGCGGACGGATCCTCGCCATCGGGGCGGTTGTTGATGATCATGGTCACGCCCTGCGCCCTGGCGGCGGCGACCTGATCGAGCGAAATCTGCGGGGAGACCTGGATATCGTCGGTCAGCGGTATGAACATGGGCATCTCTTTCGTGGCAACAGGGGCAGTGGTCATCGATGCCAGGATCGGCGGCATCTGCACGGGCGAACGTTCGGACTGGTTGCGGTCCTTGCAGCCGGGCAGCGCCAGCACAAGGCCGGCCAGCATCAATGCACTCCATCGCGATTCAGTCACGCAAAGGCTCCCAGTGTTTCTCGACCAAGGCGCGCGACGGCGCATCGGTTGCAGGATCGGCCAGAATCGCGGTGTAGCGCTCCTTCAGACCGGCGCAATGCTCGTCCATCATGGCGTTGAGGAACGCTGCGCGCTCTGCATCATACGCCTCTTCCCCGGCAAAATGAAGACAGGCCTGCGCGGCATGGACGAACAATCGGACGCGGTAGCTGGCGCCTGGATGCTGGGCATCGCCGTAGAGATCCGTCCACGCACCAGAGGGGGCGGGGCCCTGTGCCTGGCTGCCATCCCCCTGCGCCGAGGCGAGCAGCAAGGCCGCCGCTGCAATCGATGCGCCAAACCCCGTCATGCCACCACCGCTGCTTCTTCCTTCTCGCGCTCCTGCGCCTGCCGTTCCCACATCGCAGCATACAGCCCGCCGCGCCGCAGCAGCTCGCGATGCGAACCCTGCTCGGCGACGCGGCCGTTTTCCAGCACCAGGATGCTGTCGGCATGGGTGACCGTGGAAAGCCGGTGCGCGATGACCAGGGTCGTGCGCCCTTCGGCGAGCGACTTGAGCGTGCCCAGGATCTCGGCTTCGGTGGCACTGTCGAGCGCGCTGGTCGCCTCGTCGAAGATGGTGAGCGGCGGGTTCTTGAGCAGGGTGCGGGCGATCGCGACGCGCTGCTTCTCGCCACCCGAGAGCTTGAGCCCGCGCTCGCCGACCTCGGTATCATAGCCGCGCGGCAGTGATTCGATGAACGTGCCGATCGCCGCGCCATGCGCCGCGCGCACGATCTCCTCCTGGCTCGAGCCCTCGCGGCCATAGCCGATATTGTAGCCGATGGTGTCGTTGAACAGCACGGTGTCCTGCGGCACGATGCCCAGCGACTTGCGCAGCGATGCCTGCGTGACCTTGGCGATATCCTGCCCGCCGATCAGGATGCGTCCGCCCTGGGGATCGTAGAAGCGGAACAGCAGCCGCGCGATCGTCGATTTGCCCGCGCCCGATGGGCCGACCAGCGCCAAAGTCTGGCCCGGCTCGACCTTGAAGCTCAGCCCGTGCAGGATCTGGCGATCGGCATCATAGCCGAAATCGACATTCTGGAACTCGACCGAGGGCAGCGAGATATCGATCGGCCGTGCGCCGGGGACATCGACGATCTCGGCTGGCGTATCGATGAGGTCGAACATCGCCGCCATGTCGACCAGGCCCTGGCGGATGGTGCGATACACCATGCCCAGCAGGTCGAGCGGGCGGAACAGCTGCATCAGCAGCGTGTTGACCAGCACCAGATCACCCACGGTAAACTGGCCCTGGCTCCAGCCCCAGATGGTATAGGCCATCGCGCCTGCCATCATCAGGTTGGTGATCAGCGACTGGCCGACGTTGAGCAGCGCCAGCGAATTTTCCGATTTGACCGCCGCATTGGCATAGGTGCGCGCCGCATCGCCATAGCGCTTGGCCTCGCGTTCCTCGGCGGTGAAATACTTGACCGTCTCGTAGTTCAGCAGCGAATCGACCGCGCGCGCCAGCTGCTTGCCGTCGAGCGTGTTCATCGTTTCGCGCAAATGGTTGCGCCAGTCGGTTACCATCCGGGTGAAGGCGATGTAGATCGCCACCATTGCGATGGTCGCCAGCACCAGTCCGATGCCGAAGTTGATCCAGAAGATCACCAGCACCGCGACCAGCTCCAGCACCGTCGGGGCGATGTTGAACAGCAGGAAATAGAGCATCACGTCGATGCTCTTGGTGCCGCGCTCGATCACCTTGGTGACCTCGCCGGTGCGGCGCGCCAGATGGAAGCGCAGCGACAGGCTGTGCAGCTGCACGAACACGTTCTCGGCCAGCGTCCGCGTCGCTTCTTGCCCGACACGTTCGAACACCACGTTGCGCAGATTGTCGAACAGCACCGAACCGAGCCGTGCCGCGCCATAAGCCAGCACCGCGATGATCGCGGCCATCGCCATCGTGGTGCCGTCGATGGTCATGCGGTCGACCGCCGCCTTGTAGGCGAAGGGCATCGACAGCACTGCGGCCTTACCGAGCAGCACCATCAGCATGGCCCCGCAGATGCGCAATTTCAGGTCCGGCCGATCGGCGGGCCAGAGATAGGGCAGGAAGCGTCCGAGGGTCTGCCGCATGGCAGGCTGGCTGGCGCTCGCTGCCGGGGGCGCGTGGTGGGGGGAATGCATGATCCCTCCTCGATAGGGGCGATCAGCTAAGGTTCCAAGCCCCTCGCCGTAAAAAGACCTCTAGCCTCAGTCTGGCGCAATGTTACCCGTGAAATGTCGCTTTTTCATTATCAATCTGCATTTTCATGTCACGTTTGATTGCAAAGTTACATTGGCGTCTATATCTTTTAACTGACAGATGCGGAGAGGATATCGATTCCGGGCGCTTCATCCGTTGCTATCGAAGAACAGCCAACACTGAAGGGATTTTACCCAGGTGAACGCGCCACACGATAGAAGCGCAATGCAGGCCGAACTGGCACTGGTGATGGAATCGCCGGAGTTTGTGCGCTCGCCCGTCTTGCGGCGCCTGCTCGAATATCTTGTCCAGCAGACAGCTGCAGGCAATGGCGAGCGGCTCAAGGCCTATCAGATCGCGGTCGAGGGACTGGGGCGCGACGACAGCTTCGATCCGCAGAGCGACAGCTATCCCCGCGTTCAGGTCGGGCGGCTGCGCAAGATGCTCGATCTGCATTATGCCGGGCTCTCGCCCGAACAGGCGGCAGGCCGCCAGCGCATCGTTATCCCGGTCGGCCATTACAATGTCACGCTGGTGCCGTTGGCCGAACCCGCGCCTGTGCCGGGCCCTTCGCCGGTGGCTGCACCCGATGGGCTCTCCGCTGCCGAAGAAGGCGCCGGACCCATGGATTCGTCCGGAGCTCAGCCGGGCCTGGCGGGCGATCGTCTGACCCCGCTGCCTGCCGATCCCGAAGGCATCGACCGCGGCTGGGCCTTGTGGGCCGTGGGCATCCTGGCGCTGCTCGCGCTCGCCTATGTCGTCTGGCAGGTCGCGAGACCCGATGATGGCGAAGAGGCCGCGCGGCGCGACATGCGATCGCAGCTGGCGCATGTGAACATCACCACCGACCCGGTAGCGGGCAACGATGATCTCAATACCGCCGCGCAGATCGCCGAGATGCATCTCCAGCGTTTCGAGATGCTGGCGGTCAGCACCGGCAGCCACAATGATGTCGATAATGGCGACAGTCCGCGCGAATATGCGCTGCTGGTGCGCGGCGCTCCCGGGAATGACGGCACACGAGGCGGGCCGATCTTTCTGACGCTGCGCCACACGGCGAGCGGCACCACCTTGTGGTCGTATGAAATCGATCGCAAGGGCAGCCCAATGGCCGCGCCCGATATCGAGCAGGCCATCGGCACCGGCATTTCCACCATCGCCAGGTCCGGCGGGGTGATCATCCAGCACCAGCGCAAGCTGCTGGGCCAGGATGTCTCGCCAGGCTATCCCTGCCTGGTCCAGTATGACGGCTTCCGCCAGCGTCGCGCGCCCGAGAAGCGGCAGATGCTCGAACAATGCCTTGCTCGGTCGCTGCAAGCCTATCCGGATGAGCCGCTGTTGCTGCAGGCATTGTCTTACATGGAGCTGTCGCGGCCCCAGCGCGCGCAACCCGCGCCGCTCGCGGCGTCCGAGCGCGGGCGCGAACTGGCCGAGGCCGCACTGCAGTATGACAGCAAGTCTGCATTGGCGCAGATCGCGGTCGCTCGGTCGGCATGGGTGCGCGGCAACTGTCCCCGCTCCATCGCGTTCTCGCGCCGGGCGGTGGAGAGCAATCCGCTTGAACCCGATACCCTGAGTCTGGCCGGCAGCTTCCTGCTGTCGTGCGGCGATCCCGTCGGGGCCGAGCCGGTGCTGGAGCGCGCGCGATCAATGAACGAGCAGCCTGGCGGATATCAGATTTCTTCGCTGGTGATCACCCGGGTCATCAACGGCAAGCCCAAGGCTGCGCTCGACCTGGCGCTGCTTGCGGATTCGCCCGAGCTTGAAGCGCAACCCAATTTCCTGCTGGCAAGAGCGCTGGCGCTCGCGGCCAATGGACGCATCGACGAGGCGCGCAAAAACTGGGCCCAGCTCGAGAAATCGGTCGGTGCCAAGCCTGGCACGCCGCCCGCCGATGTTCTGGCGACCTTCACCATCTCGCCCTATTTCGGGCGCCGGATGCTGGCCGAAGCCGAAGCCACGGGCCTGCTGCCCATTCCCGGCTGAGCGCCGCCCCTTTCTCTGCCAAACCGCGATGCTGATTAATGGGAAATTTTCCCAACAGTCAGCATTCGTTCATCTGAGATTTTGGCGCGCTCCACAATAAACCACGGAATTACAACGATTTTTCAAACTGGCACGCCCCGTGCAATGCTTCTGGCATCTCCGGACACACGGTCCGGACCAACCAGAAACACACGAAAGGACACTGCCATGACCATCTTCTCGAACGTTCAGAGCCAGCTCTTCGCCGCCGCTCTCGCCATCCTGACCTCCAGCGTCTTCATCGCTGCCAGCGTCGCTCCCGGCACGATCGTCTGATCTCCACCCCGCCTTCAACCCGCATTCGAAAGGACCACCATCATGAACATTCTCGCAACCGCACTCGCCACCGTCTGCTCGGTCATCCTGGTCGCCACCAGCGTCGTTCCCGGCATCATCGTCTAATCCGCAACGCCCGACCTTCCAGCCTCTCTCTCAATCAAAGGACCCAAGACATGAACTTCGTTGCTTCCGCTCTCGCTGCCATCTCGTCGATCGTTCTGGTTGCTGCCAGCGTCCTGCCCGGCGTGATCGTCTGATCACCGCCTTCCCATCGCATCACTCAAAGGAAACCCCAATGTTCGCCCAGACCTACAGCCAGATTGGTTCGGCCATGCTCGCCATCATGACCTCGGCGCTGTTCATCGCCGCCAGCGTTGCCCCCGGCGCGATTGTCTGATCAACTCTCGACAATCGCTGCCGCGAGCGCCCGGCCCGAGGCCCAGGCGCTCTCGATCCGGGGTCCGATGAGCCAGTCGCCGCTCACCCCCAGCCTCAAGTCCCCATCCCACAACGCCGTCCGTCCCGCCGCGCCCGACAGCGCATAGCGCCAGCGATGCGCCTGCACCGCGAGCGTCGCGGGCAAGGGGCCACCGGTCGCCTCAGTCAGATCCGCCAGCAACGCGGCGATCACCGGCTCGGCTTCATCCTCCAGATGCGCCGCAGACCAAGCCGCCGATCCCTGGATGACCCAGCTTTCCGGCCCGGTCCGGCCGGGCTTGGCACTGTTGCGCGCCGCCCAGCCGATCGCGCCCTGATCGCGCAGGCTATCGGGGCCGAAAGCCACCGGCTCGGCAAAGGCCGCCATCACCGTCCAGCACGGCTGCGAAAGTGTCGCGTCCGCCAGCGCCGCCCATTCGGGCACATGCTGCGCGAGCAACGGCGCGACCTGCTCGGCAGGCACGGCGACGACCACCGTGTCGAACGTCTCTTCGCCCTCGGCATGCGCCAGCTGCCAGCCCGTGCCATCGCGCACGATGCGCTCGATCCGGCAGTTCCAGCGGACGTCGCGCCCTGCAGCTTCAGCCTTGATGATCGCATTCATGCCCGGCGTGCCGACCCAGGCATTGTCGCCTGGGGCCGGCCAGCGCGCGGCGACGCCTTCCGCCTCCCAACGCGCGACGGTTTCAGCAAAACCTGTATCGCGAACGTTGAAATACTGCGCACCATGGTCGAAAAACGCCATGCCTGCTGCGGTTTCGACCCGCCGCGTCGACATCCGCCCACCGGGGCCGCGTGCTTTGTCGAACAGCGTGACCACGTGGCCCGCCTCGGCCAGCGCGCGCGCGGCGGTCAGCCCGGCAAGGCCCGCTCCGATAATTCCGATCTTCATGGCCTTGTCCCTTATCGCCGCAGCAGAAACACCGCGTGCTCCGCAAGCAGATTGGCCAGCCCGCGCGAGGTTGGCTGGCCCCCCGAAAGGAACCACTCGCCATCGCAGGTCCAGCCGCGCTGGGCGATCAGGTCGCGGAAATCGTCGATGCTGACATGGTGGATGTTGGGCGTGTCATACCAGTTTTCCGGAAGCAGCCGCGTGACCGGCATCTTCCCCTGGGTCAGCAGCGACAGCCGCAGCCGCCAATGCGCGAAATTGGGGAAGCTGACAAACGCCTGGCGTCCGATACGCAGCAGCTCTTCCAGCACCAGATGCGGCGCGCGCGTCGTCTGCAGCGTCTGGCTGAGGATCGCATAATCGACGCTGTCGGACGGATAATCGACGAGATCGGTATCAGCATCGCCCTGGATCACCGAAAGCCCGCGCGTCACCGCCGCGCTCACATTGACAGGGTTGAGCTCGAGCCCGCGCGCACGCACCTGGCGGCTGTCGCGCAGCGCCGCCATCAGCGCGCCATCGCCGCAGCCGACATCGAGCACGCGGGCGCCTGGCGACACGTTTTCGGCGATGATCTGCAAATCGGGGCGCAGAGCGGTCAAGCCTTGGACCCCGCGCGCAAAAAGCCATCGACGATGCGGTTCATCTCCGGGTAGTCGAGCAGGAAGGCATCATGGCCGAAGGGCGAGGACAGTTCGACAAAGCTGACTTCGGCCCCTGCGGCATTGAGCGCATGGACGATGCGGCGCGATTCCGCCGTCGGGTACAGCCAGTCGGTGTCAAAGCTGATCAGGCAGAAACGCGTCTTCGTGCCCATGAAGGCACTCGCCAGCACGCCGTCGAACGGCTCGGCGAGATCGAAATAGTCCATCGCGCGGGTGATATAGAGATAGCTGTTGGCATCGAACCGGTCGACGAAGCTGATCCCCTGGTGGCGCAGATAGCTCTGGATCTGGAAATCGGCATCGAAGCCGAAGCTGCTGCCGCTGCAGTCCTGCCCGGTCTTGTCCTGCAGGCGGCGACCGAATTTCTCGGTGAGGCCGGCTTCGGACAGATAGGTGATGTGCGCCGCCATGCGCGCAACCGCCAGGCCCGAGGCGGGCACATCGCCATCGGCATAATAAGCGCCCTTGCGCCAGCGCGGATCGGCCATGATCGCCTGGCGGCCCACTTCGTGGAATGCGATATTCTGCGCCGAATGCCGCGCGGTCGAGGCGATGACCAGAGCGGCGCGGACACGGTCGGGATAGAGCACCGGCCAGCTGATCGCCTGCATGCCGCCCATCGATCCACCGATGACGGCGGCCAGGGTACCAATGCCCAGATAATCGAGCAGCAAGGCCTGCGCGCGGACCATGTCGGCGATCGACAGCACCGGAAAATCCATGCCCCAGGGCTCGCCGGTTGCAGGGTTGACGGTGGCGGGGCCCGACGAGCCCATGCAGCTGCCGATGACATTGGCGCAGATGATGAAATCGCGTGCGGGATCGACCGGCTTGCCTGCCCCGACCAGCCTTTGCCACCATCCGGGCTTGCCAGTGAGCGGATGGGTGGAGGCGACATACTGGTCGCCGGTCAGCGCATGGCAGATCAGCACCGCGTTGCTCTTGTCGGCGTTCAGGCTGCCATAGGTCTCATAGGCAATCTGCACCGGCGCGAGCGCGGCCCCGCAATCGAGCGGCAGCGGGCCCAGCAGCGTGACCTTGCGGTCCAGCCCGAAGCGATCATCAGAAACGGGGGCGATTGCGCTGGCCATGGCGGGTTCGCTTGGCGGCAAGCCGTGCGGCTGTCAATGGGGGGCGGATTGGCGTGCCATCAGCCCGCGAAGAAATTGAGCTCCAGCAGCACGCCATTGGGGTCGAGCGTGAAGATCTGGCGCAGGCCGATGGCATTGACCTCGCTCGCCTTATAGTCCGCGCCGCGCGCTTTCAGCTTCGCCTCCATCTCGGCAAAACCGGTGCAGCGAAAGGCGATGTGGTGGATCGACCCGGTGGGACCGGGCGAGACATCGCGGTCGAACCGGCGCGGGCAATTCACGCTGTTGATATGGATCACCGCCTGACCACTGCGGTCGAAGGCCCAGCGTGCGTTCTGCGGCGTCAGCGGCGGCGGCGCGTCGCGGATCTCGAGGTCGAGCAGCTCGGCATAGAATTGCGCCGTGGCCTGAAGGTCCACAGCGATGATGTTCACATGGTCGAGCCGCTCCACCGTCACGTCCCGATCACTCCCACACGGCTTCGGGCGGCAGGCTCATCAGGATCGCATCGATATTGCCGCCGGTCTTGAGGCCGAACAATGTGCCGCGATCGTGGATCAGGTTGAATTCGGCATAGCGGCCGCGCCACACCAGCTGCTGGTGCTTTTCGGCCGGGGTGAATTCCTGCGCCATCCGGCGGCGGACCAGCGCGGGGAAGATATCCAGAAACGCGCGGCCGACATCCTGGGTGAATGCGAAGTTCGCATCGAACGTCGCCTGATCGGTGCATTCGAGATGGTCGTAGAAGATGCCGCCGACGCCGCGATGGACGCCGCGATGCGGAATATAGAAATAGTCGTCCGCCCACGCCTTGAACTTGTCATGATAGTCCGGATTGTGCTTGTCGCACGCCGCCTGCATCCGGGCGTGAAAATCGTCCGTATCTTCCGCGTAAGGCAGCGGCGGGTTGAGATCGGCTCCCCCGCCGAACCACGCCTTGGTGGTCACTAGAAAACGGGTGTTCATATGCACCGCAGGAACGTGCGGATTCGACATATGGGCGACCAGGCTTATTCCGGTCGCAAAGAAGCGTGGGTCTTCCCCTGCGCCGTTGATCGATTTGGCGAACTCCTCGCTGAATCGACCCTCGACGGTCGACACGTTGACGCCGGCCTTCTCGAAGACCTTGCCCTTGATCAGGCCGCGCACGCCGCCGCCGCCGTGCGAGCCATCGGCTTCGGTCCGGTCCCAGGGGCTGTACTCGAAGCTGGCGTCGCTGCCGGCTTCGCGCTCGATCGCAGTGAATTCGGCGCAGATCGCGTCGCGCAGGCTTTCGAACCAGGCCCGCGCTGCAGGCTTCTGTTCACTCCAATCGGTCATCATGCTCCCCTTGTCGGCGGCGGGCCTTCAAGCCTCGCCCAGATGCCGTGTCTGCCGCAGCGCTTCGCCAAGCGCAATCCCGGTAGCAACCGATATGTTCAGCGAACGGACACCCGGCGCCATCGGAATGGTGGTCAGAAGATCGCAGGCATCGCGCACATGCGCCGGAACGCCGGCGCTTTCGGACCCCATCAGCAGGATGTCGTTGTCGGCAAAGGCGGTGCGATAGACGCTGGATGTCGCCTTGGAGCTCATCAGCACCAGCCGCGCACCTTGCGCCCGCACGAAATCCTGGAACGCCGCCCAGTCGGCATGGCGGCGCATCTCGGCCAGCGGGCCGTAATCCATCGCGGCGCGCTTCAGGCGCTTGTCGTCAAAGACGAATCCGCACGGTTCGATGATCTCCACCGGAACCGCCATGCAGGCGGCCAGACGCAGGATGGCGCCGACGTTTCCGGCAATTTCGGGCTGATAAAGGGCAATGCGCATGGTGCTGCTTTAGCGAACCGCACGCCCAAGTCACAGGGCTTGTGGCACCGCCCGGCACGTTTGCAGGCAGCCATCGGCATCATTGAAAACAACTATGCTGCGATGCGCCAATTTCGTTGTTGGCAAAATGACGGTTTTGCGTCTATCAGGCGCGCAATCATGCGGACGGGCCAGGGGCAAAGCCGTGCCATGCCGCTTCCAAAATCTAAAATAAGCTTTTACTTTTCAATAGCTTGAGGGTCAGGTTAGCGACATGGCAGAACAAGTCACGATGAATCAGGATGGCACTGCAGCGATCGAATCCGATGGCGTGCGTCGCCGCGATTTCATCAACATCGCCGCAGTCAGCTTCGCGGGCGTGGGCGGCGCCACGGTTCTTATCCCGCTCATCACGCAGATGGCGCCCAGCAAGGACGTCCTGGCGCAGGCCTCGACCGAGGTCGACGTGTCGGCTGTCGAGCCGGGCCAGGCGATCAAGACCGTCTGGCGCAAGCAGCCGATGTTCATCCGCAACCTGACGCCGGCGGAAATCGACGCCGCGAACAAGGTGGATGTGGGCTCGCTGCGCGATCCGCAGACGCTTGCTGAACGTACGCTGGAAGGCAAGACCAACTGGCTGGTTACCCTGGGCGTCTGCACCCATCTGGGCTGTGTGCCCCTGGGTGCGGCACAGGGCGAAGTGAAAGGCGAATTCGGGGGCTATTTCTGCCCCTGCCACGGTTCGCATTACGATACCGCTGCACGGATCCGCAAAGGTCCGGCCCCGACCAACCTTGTCGTGCCGGAATATGAATTCCTGTCAGACACTGTCATCAAGATCGGTTGAGGAGCATAGAATATGAGCTTTTCCTGGGCCAAGCATTACGAACCGAAGTCCGATCTGACCAAATGGCTGGATCAACGCCTGCCGCTGCCGCGGCTGGTCTACGGGGCGATCGGTGGCGGCTATCCGGTGCCGCGCAACCTGAACTATTTCTGGAACTTCGGCGTTCTCGCCGGGGTCGCGCTGGTCATGCAGATCGTGACCGGCATCATCATGGCGATGCACTATGCACCCAACGCATTGGTCGCCTTTGATTCCACCGAACACATCATGCGTGACGTGAACTGGGGCTGGATGCTGCGCTATGCGCACGCCAACGGCGCCAGCTTCTTCTTCATCGTCGTCTATATCCACATCTTCCGCGGGCTGTATTTCAGCTCGTACAAGGCGCCGCGCGAAATGATCTGGCTGCTCGGCCTGGTCATCTTCCTGCTGATGATGGCGACCGCGTTCATGGGCTATGTGCTTCCCTGGGGCCAGATGAGCTTCTGGGGTGCCAAGGTGATCACCGGCCTGTTCGGCGCGATCCCGCTGGTAGGTGAACCGATCCAGACCTGGCTTCTGGGCGGATTTGCGCCTGACAACGCCGCGCTGAACCGCTTCTTCTCGCTGCACTATCTGCTGCCGTTCGTGACCGCCGGTGTCATCATCCTGCACATCTGGGCGCTGCACATTCCCGGCTCGTCGAACCCGACCGGCGTGGAAGTGAAGTCGGAGTCGGACACCGTGCCGTTCCACCCCTATTACACCGCCAAGGACGGCTTCGGCCTGGGCGTGTTCCTGATCCTGTTCTGCTCGGTGCTGTTCTTCGCGCCGAACTTCCTGGGCCATGCGGACAACTACATCCCCGCCAACCCGCTCTCGACGCCGGCGCACATCGTTCCCGAATGGTATTTCTGGCCGTTCTACGCGATCCTGCGCGCCTTCACCTTCGACTTCTTCATCGTGCCTGCCAAGCTGCTGGGCGTGCTGGCGATGTTCGCTTCGATCCTGCTGCTGTTCTTCCTGCCCTGGCTGGACCGTTCGCCGGTGCGTTCGGGCAACTATCGTCCGCTGTTCAAGATCTTCTTCGGCATTCTGGTCGCAGACGTTCTGCTGCTCGGCTATCTGGGCGGCGCTCCGGCTGAAGAGCCCTATGTGATGCTCAGCCAGCTGGGTTCGGCTTATTATTTCGCCCACTTCCTGATCATCCTGCCGATCATCTCGAAGATCGAAAAGCCCAAGCCGCTGCCTTTCTCGATCACGGAAAGCGTGCTCGGCAAGAGCAGCACCGGCACGGCAGGCGGCCCCGCGCTGCAGCCCGCCGAGTAACGCCAGAACCCATAAGGAAAGTCATTCGACATGATTCGCATTGGTGCATTTTTGGTGGGGCTGTTCTTCAGCGGCTGGCTCATCGTCTCGTTTGGTGTGGGCGCAGCCGCCTACATCAGCGAGCCGCCGCAGGAAACGGCGGAGCATGCCTTCCACCTCGAACCCAAGAAGCTTTCGCTGGCCAGCGACGGCCCGATGGGCAAGTTCGACCGCCAGCAGCTGCAGCGCGGTTTCCAGGTGTACAAGGAAGTGTGCTCGGCCTGCCATTCGATGCGGCTGGTCTCGTTCCGCAACCTGGCGGAACTGGGCTATACCGAAGACGAAGTGAAGGCGATCGCCGCCAACTGGCCCGCCCAGACCCCGTCGATCGATCCGGCCACCGGTGAAGCGACGACGCGCAAGCCGCTGCCCGCCGACTATATCCCTTCGCCGCATGCGAACGAAACCGCGGCTCGCGCCGCCAACAACAACGCCCTGCCGCCTGATCTTTCGCTGATCACCAAGGCGCGTCACGGCGGTGCACCCTATGTGTACTCGCTGCTGACCGGCTATCAGGAACCGCCGGCTGAACTCGCCAAGCGCTTCCCCGATGCGATGCCGGGACCGGGCCTGAACTACAACCCGTACTTCGCGAACCTCAACATCGCGATGGCCAACCCGCTGGGCAGCGACGGCATCGTCACCTACTCGGACGGCACCAACGCCACCCGCGAGCAGATGGCCAAAGACGTCGCCGCATTCCTGGTGTGGACCGCAGAGCCCACGCTGGAAAAGCGTCACCAGACCGGCTGGGCCGTGCTGGTCTTCCTGATCATCGCGACGGGCCTCGGCTACATGGCCTATCGCAACGTCTGGGCAGGCGTGAAGCACTAAGCTTCCAGCCTCTCAGAGCCAAACAAACGATCCGGCCCGGAAGTGCGAACTTCCGGGCCGGATTGCGTTTGGGGGGCGGGTTTGTCCGCGTCTGTTCGGGACTGGATGCTCGGGCAGCCACTTTTGCGCTCACCACCCGGCCTGACGCTTGCTTTCCAAATTGGAAAGAAATGACTTGCCAGATTGGAAAGTCAGGGTTATCGAGTTTCCATGATGGAAAACGATCACCGCACCATGAACCCGAAAGACGCGGCCGCCGCGCTCGCACAGGTCGAATTGGCTCAGACACGACTGGCCGCGCGCGCACACTGGCCCCTGTACCGCCACGCCCTGTTCGGACTGGTCGAAGGGTTGGTGGTCGCCGCCGTAGCCCAGCCGATCGCGCACGCTGGCGCATTGTTCGTCGTGGCGATGGGGCTGCTGGTCCTGTGCGTGCAGGGGGACAGGCGGCGCGATGGCATGTTCGTTTCGGGCTGGCAGCGTGGCGCCACGTTGCCGCTGACGATCCTGATCGTCCTGTTTGCGCTCGCCATGGCCTGGGCGTCCGCCAGCCTTCGCGATGGTAGTGTTATGGTGCCTATGGGCTATCTGCTGGGCGTCATCACCTTTGCGGTCTGCACCGCAGCGAGCCTGCGCTGGGAAAAGGTGTACCGGGCCAATCTGTCGGAATCGGGCCAGCAGTGACCGGCAGGCTGGACACCATCCTGCATCCTCCTGCGCGGCTGCAGATTGCAGCGCTGCTGGCCCGCGTTCAGGAGGCCGAGTTCGCCACGCTGCGCGACCTCGTGGAGGTGAGCGATTCGGTCCTGTCCAAGCACCTGTCTGCGTTGAAAGAGGCCGGCTATGTCGACCTGCGCAAGGCGGCGCTGGATGGTCGGCAGCGCACCTGGGCCTCATTGACACGCGCCGGCCGCCAGGCCTTCGCCTCGCATCTCGCCGCGCTCCACGATCTGGTCGCCAGCGCGCAAGTGGCGATCGCGGCGGATTGATTGGTGATCTGCCTCAAAAGTCCGTAACTTGTGAGGGCGAGCTGCCTTGCCGCCTGACAACCTCCGCTCAGCCCTGAAACAAGTTCAGGCCAGGTTCTGAGCCGTGGTTTTCAGCCCGCGCAGTCGAAGGACCCGCGCCCACGCTGGCCATATAGCGGGGCCTTCGACAAGCTCAGGCTGAGCGGAGGTGGAGGGTTTTCGATAGATCTCCGAAGAGGCATCTCGTCGGCACACGAACTCATTGTTGACATCTTGTCACTCAAGGCGAATTTGTTAATCTCGCAAGTGTGTCGCTTGTCCCTACTCATCTAGAAAACAGGCTAGAGGAATCTGGCTGGTATCGAGGCCGGTGCATTACAGTCGATAATCGCGTGCCAGTCTCGCACCCCGCATATCTTGTGCTTGCCGAGCTTAGCGGGCTTCAGGTCTATCGATTCAACGATAGCTATGAGGTTTGTGAGGTCGATTTCCAGTTCGTGCCCGAAAAGCTTGATCTCACTGAGCGCTGGGAGGCTGAATTAGGTACGGAATTGATTGGATTCGCCGAGCATCATAATGGCCACGGCGAATTGCTAATAAGCGCCACCGGTCGTGTGTTTGGCGGCGGTCGCGTTGGTTCGGGCTTCTGGTTCGTTGGTAGCACGTTCCAAGAGGCTTTAATGAACCTCATGGCTGGCATCCCCTTCCGTCCCATGCTTTTGCAAACTGACACGTCGGTTTCGCTTTATGGCCGCACATACACGCATGCAGACCCCGAGGTGCTGCATGCGATGTCACCGGAATTGCGTTAGCGGTGCTGGCTGCATTGCCCCTAGTGCCTCCCAAAGGAAGCTACCCATCGCGACCGTGGACACGGACGCGCCGCTTCTAGCTACTGCCCTTCCTCATCCCGCAACCTTGGCGCGACGCGTTCGTCCTGCGGGTTGGGGGGCGGCCTGCGCACCGGCGGGCGCGGCTCGGCCTGGCGAACCTGCGGGCGTTGCGGGGCAGTATCGCGGCCGAGAGCGCGGTCGATGAAGTTCTCGTCGAGCCGTTCGGGCTGCGGTGCCTCGCTCGGACCGTCGTCGGGCGCTGGGCCGGGGCCGCCGCCGGGCTCTACCGGATTGCCGTTCTCGTCGATGAAGATGACATCGTCGGGCGAGCCGAAATAGGCCTCGTCATCGGGCTCGAGCTGCCATTCGGGGAGCTTGAGTTCGGTCTCGAACGGCTCGACCTTGCGCTTGGCGACTGCCACTTTCATGAACGATGCAAAGGCGCGCGCGGGCGCGGTGCCGCCCTGCAGCCCGCCGACGGGGCGCGCATCGTCGCGGCCCATCCACACGCCGGTGGTGATGCCGCTCGAAAAGCCCAGGAACCAGCCATCCTTGTTGCTGTTGGTCGTGCCCGTCTTGCCCGCGACCGGCCTGCCGATCTGTGCGGCGCGGCCAGTGCCGACATTGACTGCAGTCTGCAGCAGGTCGGTCATCCCGGCCGTGACATAGGGCGGCACCAGCACCTGGCTCATGTCGGCTTCGTGCTGGTAGAGCAGTTCGCCCTTGCTGGTCGTCACCTTGGTGATGCCGTAAGGCGCGATCGCGACGCCGCCTGCGCTGACCCCGGCAAAGGCGCGGACCATGTCGATCACGCGCACCTCGGACGACCCCAGCACCATCGAGGGCAGGGTGGTAATGGGCGTAGTGATGCCGAAGCGGCGCGCCATGTTGGCGATCGTGCTGGTGCCGACATCCTCACCAATGCGCGCGGCGACGGTGTTCTTCGAATAGGCAAAGGCGGTGCGCAGCGAGATGTCGCCGGCATAGCTGCCGCCGCTGTTGCGCGGGGTCCAGCCGCCAATGGTGATCGGCGCGTCGGTGACGATGTCCTCGGGCGTATAGCCCGCTTCCAGCGCGGCGAGATAGACGAACAGCTTCCACGCCGAACCCGGCTGGCGCAGCGCGCTGGTGGCGCGGTTGTAGTTGGAGGTGACGTAATCGGTGCCGCCGACCATCGCGCGCACCGCGCCATCGCGGTCCAGTGCCACGAGCGCGCCTTGCGCGCCGCCCGGAACGTTCGCCTGGATGGCGTTGGTGCCCGCGCGCTGCATCGACAGGTCGAGCGTGGTCCACACCACGATCGGCTCGCCATTGTCCTCGATTAGCGTATCGAGCTGCGGCAGCGCCCAGTCGGTGAAATAGCGTACCGAATTCTGGCCCTTTTCAGGCGCGAACTCGACGCCTTCGAGATCGGCCTCTGCGGCCTGGGCCGGGGTGATCGTTCCGACATCCTGCATCACTTGCAGCACGACGCCCGCTCGGCCGATCGCCGCTTCGCTGTCGGCGGTGGGCGAATAGCGCGACGGTGCCTTGACCAGCCCGGCGATGATCGCGGCTTCGGCCAGCGACA
Organism: Sphingomonas sp. 35-24ZXX; assembly: GCF_000786215.1. Lineage (GTDB taxonomy): Bacteria > Pseudomonadota > Alphaproteobacteria > Sphingomonadales > Sphingomonadaceae > Blastomonas. The sequence continues at coordinate 23,274 of NZ_JROG01000008.1, read as the reverse complement.
GGTTGGTGCCGTCATGGTTGAAGAACTTGCGCGCGGCGGAATCGACGCCATAGGCCCCGCCGCCGAAATAGACCTTGTTGAGATAGAGCTCGAGGATCTGGTCCTTGCTGAACTTCTGCTCAAGCGCGAGTGCCAGCACGCCTTCGCGGATCTTGCGGGTGTACGACCGGCTGTTGCTGAGGAAGATGTTGCGCGCGAGCTGCTGGGTGATTGTCGAGGTGGCGCGCAGCCGCCCGCCGCCGCTCGCGGTGGTGAAGATCGCGCGGCCGATTCCGATCACGTCGACGCCGGGGTGATAGGAGAAGCGCCGGTCCTCGACCGAGATCATCGCATCCTTCATCACCTGCGGGATATCCTCGATATCCAGCCATTCGCCGAAACTCGGGCCCAGTTGCATGATCTCGGTGCCGTCGGCGGCGCGCACGAGGATCATCTGGCCATTGGGCGAGGATTTCATGTCCTGGAAGCTGGGCAGCGACCCCATCACGGTGATGACCGCGACGATCAGCCCGATCAGGCCGAAGATCGCGGTGGCGCCGCCGATCTTGACGATCCGCCAGAACCACAGGCGTGCGCCGCCCTTGGGGGCAGATTTGCCGCCCTTGTCTTTCACCGCCATGCCTTGTTGGCCCCTGTCATCCCTGCCACGTCATCCTTGCCACGCAATTGCTGATCCTCCCGTGGCAAAGCGCCGCGTTATGCAGTCTGCGGCTTTCATTATGCTGAATATCGTGTCCACCGCGAAGCGCCAAGCCGTTTCACCCCCGGCCTTCGGCGCGCCGCCGCGCTTCGATCAGGTCGCCCGGGGTGTTGACGTTCATCAGCGCCGATGCATCCTCGAACGGCACGCCCACCGCGCCAAGCGCTTCGCCCAGACGGTGCAGCGACCAGCGCTCGTCACAGCGCTCCTCCGGCAGCGCGGCCAGTACGGCGCGAGCGCTCCACAGCGCGAACACCGGCTGCAGCGCGCCGCCCGTCTCGGCCATCGCGACCGGGCCTGAGGCGCGCAGCCGCGCGACCAGGTCCTGCGGAACGAACGGCGCGTCGACCGGGCAGGTGACGAAGCCGTCCTCACCCAGCGATGCGACATGCGCTGCCACCGCGCGGATCGCGCCGACCGGCCCGCGCGGCCCGATCGCACCGTCGGGAATGGCAACGAGGCCGGTGGCGTAATCATGCGGGGCCGACAGCAGCACCGCGCCTGCCTGCGGGCGGAGGCGATCCAGAACCCGGTCGATCATCCGCTGGCCGCCGATCTTGGCGAGAGCCTTGTCCTCGCCTTCCATCCGCCGCGATTGCCCACCTGCCAGCAGCACCACGAGCGGCAGGGTCAGCGGGTCCGCGGGCATCTGCGGGCGTGGTCAGTTCGTGCCCGGCTGGGGGGCCAGCGGCGAGGGCTGACCGATCAGCTGGCCGTTGGCATCGCGCAGGCCGCGCGGTTCCAGGATCGCAGCACTCTCGATGATGTCGAGCGCCCGGCGCGCCTCGGCATAGAGCCTGGCCCTGGCCATCCAGTCGGCGGCCTTGTCGCGGCCTGGCAGCCGTTCGATCTCGCCCAGCGCTGCCTCGACCCGGCCTGCCTCGAGATAGCGCTTGGCGCGCTGCATCCGCTGCGTCGGGGTCTGCGACACGGTGCCTTCCTGCTCGATCACGAACAGCTCGCTCGCCTCGCGGGTCAGCGTATCCCAGAAACCCTCGCCATCGGCATTGCCCGAGACGATCGAAGGACCGATCTCTTCGAGCTGGGCGCGCAATTGGTCCATCGTCACGGGGTTCTTGGAGGCGCGGACGATGGTGGCGACCGCATTGGGCTGCGCCGCGCCGAAGCGCAGCTGCAATTGCCCTTCCAGATAGCCCAGTGCCGAGGCACGGTCGAGCGCGCGGCGCGCGGCAAAGGCGATCAGCAAGCCTTCCGCGCGCCCGGCATTGCCCGATGCGGCCTGCGCCTGCACGTTGATCAGCGACAGCCGGTTTTCCAGCTCTGCGACGCGATCGTCAAGCGCGCGTCCGGTCACCGGCCCTGCCAGCATGCCGCCGCCCGGCGGCGGTGCCGGCGGTGCGCCCAGCGCAGGATTGGCGGGGTCGGCGGTGATCACGTTGCTGTCCAGCGCGGCCTGGGGTGCGGCGGCAGGCTCGGCAAACCAGCCCGATCGGGTGATCAGCCAGCCCGACAGGATGGCGCCGCCGATAAAGGCCAGCGCCAGCATGATCAGCAGCGTTCGGCCGCTCGCGCCGCGCGATTCGCGTGTATCAACGTTCATCATGTCTCCGGCGTTGCTGCCTGTTGCGGTCCCGGGCCATGCTGGCACAGCGCGGCTGCGGCGTCCAGCAAGGCACGGTCGTCTGTCGTCGCCGCCACGCGGACCGCGGCCCAGCCGCTGCCCGCCGCATCGACCAGCGCCGGCGCAAACAGCGCCAGCTTGATATGCGCGCGCGCAATCCCTTCGGCATCGACCGATTGCGCGAAATGCTGGGCTGCGCGCGCCGAATGCAGCAGCACCACAGCCGGCGATTGCAGCGCCTCGATCAGCGCTTCGGGCATCGGCAGGGCGCGCGATCGGTAGACGATGCGCGTATCGATGGCGAGCCGCGAGCTGGGCAAATCGACATGGTCTTCCCCCGCCAGCCGGAGGATGTGCAGGTGCCCGTCGCCGGTCAGCATCGGCAGCAAAGCGGCGAGCCCGCCCTGGCCCTGGCCATGCACGCGGAAGCCCAGATCGAGCGCCATCCGCGCGGTCTTGCCGCCGACCGCATAGACCGGCAGCGCCTTCAGGTCGGCCAGCGCCGGGCCGCCGTGGCGAAAGACATTGGCGCTGCCGACCAGCAGCGCATCATAGGCGTCGGGATCGGCGGGCGTCCAGGCGACCTGCTCGATCCGGAACAACGGGCAGACCAGAGGATCGTATCCTGCCGCGCGCAGCGCCTGCGTGGTCGCGGTCGCCCCAGGCTGGGGGCGCAGCACGATGATGCGCGGGGCGGCCATCAGCCGGCCTTGAACAGCCGCGTGATCGTTTCGGGGGCCCGGCCGAGCAGATCGGCAGCCAGCTGCGCAGGCGCGCCCGGATCGCTCGCTGCGAAGCGGATGTCGCCCGCGACATGCTCGGCGCCATCCTCCGAATAGAGCACCGCGCGCAGATGGATGGTCCGGTCCGAGATCCGCGCCAGCGCCGCGATCGCCGAATGGCAATCGCCGCCCAGCGCCTCGAGCAGCGCGCGCTCGGCCATCACGCAGGCCGATGTCGGGGCATCGTCGATCCCGCCAATCAGTGCACGCATCGGCGCATCGTCCCGGCGCACTTCGATCCCCACTGCGCCCTGCGAAGGCGCAGGCAGCCAGACATCGGTCTCCAGCCGTACCGAAGCGATGCCGGGCAATGTCTCGCCCAGCCGGTCGAGCCCGGCGGCGGCCAGCAAGGTTGCGTCCGCCTCGCCGCTCTTGAGCTTGCCGATGCGGGTGGCGACATTGCCGCGAAACAGCACAGGCACGACATCGGGCCGGATCTGGCGGATCTGCGCCGCGCGGCGCGGCGAGCTGGTGCCGAAGCGCGCACCCTGGGGCAACGCATCGATGCTGGCGGCCCCCAGCAGCACATCGCGCACATCGGCGCGCGGCAGCATCGCAGCGAGGACGAACGCTTCAGGGCGGATCGTCTCGACATCCTTCATCGAATGCACCGACAGGTCGATCGTCCCGCCGCCCAGCGACCAGTCGAGCTCGCGCGTCCACAAGGCCTTGCCACCGACATCGGCGAGCGGGCGATCGGTGATCTTGTCGCCGCTGGCCACCACGGGCGAGAGTTCGACCTGATCTTCGCTGAGGCCCCAGCGCGCACGCAGCGCCGCGGCGGTCATGTGCGCCTGCGCCATCGCCAGCGGCGATGCGCGCGTGCCCAGCCAGATGGGCCGGGTGGCCAGGATTTCGGATATGCCTTCGGGCAGGTCGGCGCTGGTGCCGGGGTGCAGTGTCTCTCCCATGCCCTTGTGCTAGCGGCCAATCCCGATAAGGGGAAGCCTTATGGCAATCATCCTGGGCATCGAATCGAGCTGCGATGAAAGCGCAGCGGCGCTGATCGGGTCGGACCGGACCATCCTGGCGCACCGGCTGGCGGGGCAGGAGGACGCGCACCGCCCTTATGGCGGCGTGGTTCCGGAAATCGCTGCGCGCGCGCATGTGCAGACGCTGACCCCTTTGATCGAGGCCGCGTTGAAGGATGCCGGCATGACGCTCGCCGATGTCGATGCCGTCGCCGCGACCGCCGGGCCTGGGCTGATCGGCGGGGTGATGGTCGGGCTGGTGACCGCCAAGGCGCTGGCGATGGCGGCGGGCAAGCCGCTGATCGCGGTCAACCATCTCGAAGGCCATGCGCTTTCGCCGCGGCTGGCCGATGCGAGCCTGGATTTTCCCTATCTGCTGTTGCTGGTTTCGGGCGGGCACTGCCAGATCCTGCGCGTCGATGGCGTCGGGCAATATCGCCGCCTAGCCACCACGATCGACGACGCGGCGGGAGAAGCGTTCGACAAGACCGCCAAGATCCTGGGGCTGGGCTATCCCGGCGGACCGAAGGTGGAGGCGCTGGCGAAGACGGGTGACCCCAAGGCGGTGCCGCTGCCACGCCCGCTGCTGGGCAGCGCGGAGCCGCATTTCTCGTTCGCCGGCCTCAAGAGTGCGGTGCTGCGCGCTAGCCAGAGCGGCAACTACCGCCCCGAGGATATCGCTGCGGGCTTTCAGCAGGCAGTGGTCGATTGTGTGATCGACCGGCTGGAAAAGGCTCTTTCCGCATCTGCCCAAGAAAGTGACATGCCCAAAACCCTTGTGGTCGCAGGCGGGGTTGCCGCCAATGGCGCGATCCGTTCGGCGCTCGAGGCGCTTGCCAGCCGCCACGGCATGGGCTTTGTCGCCCCACCGCTTTGGCTGTGCACCGACAATGCCGCGATGATCGGATGGGCGGGGGCAGAACGCTTCGCGCTGGGGCTCACGGATCCGCTCGACATGCCAGCCCGCCCGCGCTGGCCGCTCGACCCGGCAGCGGAAGCCGCGCGCGGTGCGGGGGTGAAGGCATGACCGGCGGCCAAACTGCGCTCGGCGTCATCGGCGGCGGTGCCTGGGGTACTGCGCTGGCGCAGATGCTGGCGAGCGATGGCAGCGCTGTCAGGCTCTGGGCATTCGAACCCGATGTGGTTGCCGAGATCAACGCCCATCACCGCAACAGCGCCTATCTCGCCGGGATCGCCCTCAACCCCGCGATCACGGCCAGCACCGATCTGGCGGATCTTGCCAATTGCGCTCTGCTGCTGGTGGTCACGCCCGCGCAGCACATGCGCCGGGTGCTCGCGCAATTGCCGCCGGGCAGCGCCGATCTGGTCCTGTGCTGCAAGGGCATCGAAGAGGCGAGCGGCGATCTGATGGTCGATGCCGCGCGCGCTGCTGCGCCCGGCAGGCCGCTTGCCGTGCTGTCCGGCCCCACGTTCGCGCACGAGGTGGCCGGGGGCCAGCCGACCGCGGTCACGCTGGCCTGCCAGGATGGTGCGCAGTGGGAGCGGATCGCACCGCGGATCGCGCGTCCCGCCTTCCGGCCCTATTTCACCACCGACATCACCGGGGCCGAGATCGGCGGTGCGGTCAAGAACGTGCTCGCCATCGCCTGCGGCGTGGTCGAGGGGCTGGGGCTGGGGCAGAACGCCCGCGCCGCGTTGATCGCGCGCGGCTTTGCCGAAATGACGCGCTTTGGCCTGGCCTGCGGCGCGCAGGCCGAAACGCTGTCGGGCCTGTCGGGCCTCGGCGATCTGGTGCTGACCTGCTCGTCGGTCAGCTCGCGCAACTTCTCGCTTGGCAAGGCGCTGGGCGAGGGGCGCAAGGCCGCCGAGGTGCTGGCCGATCGCGCCACCGTGGCCGAAGGCGCGTTCACCGCGCCGGTGCTGCAGCGCGTCGCGCGGGCGCGCGGCGTCGCGATGCCGATCGTTGATACCGTTTGTGCGCTGCTGGCGGGCGAGGTGGCTGCAGCCGAAGCCGCCGCCGCCCTCCTTGCCCGCCCGCTCAAGGCGGAATGAAGCCGGAAAAAAAGCGCCTTATTCCTTTCAGTCCCGAATCGCGCCATCACCGGCGCAACGCTTTGGGTTGATGATGAGGCATGGGCTATGGGCAAGGCAAAGTCGGCGATTGAGCATCTGGAATCGGGCCGCGAGCCCCATATCGTGCACATGATCCCGCCCGGCGCGCCCGGCTATCGCGAGGCTGCCGGCGGGGCCATGGTGGTGTCCAGCCCAGCCGAGGTCGATGCTCTGGTGCGCGCGCTCAAGCCGGGAGAGGTGCTGACGCTCGACGACCTGCGCGCGGCGCTGGCACGACGTCATCAGGTGGCGACCGCCTGCCCGGTTTCGACCGCCATCTTTGCCAACATGAGCGCGCGTGCGGCCGAAGAACGCCGAGCGATGGGGCTGCCCGCTTCGGAGCTGACGCCATGGTGGCGATTGCTCAAGCGCGACGGTTTTCTCAACCCAAAGCTGCCCGGCGGGATGGCCCGCCAAGCCGAACTTCTCGCCGAAGATGGCGTCCTCGCGTCACCGCGCGGCAAGCAGATGGCGGTCTATGACTTTGCCGAGCGCCTGCCGCGCGATCCGGTGGAGTTGCGCTGATCGGGGCCGCGTTACGGCGTGACCACCGCAAAGGCCGGATCGAACGGCGGGTGGAGCATCAGCCAGCGCAGGAACAGCCCCGAATCGCCATCGATCTTCATCGCGCCCGATTTCATCAGCGTCGGGAAATCGGTCTCGCCGATGACGATGCTATCGAAGTCCTTGCGGTTGAGCGTCACCGTGGCGTTGGCATTGCTGAGCGTCGCGCCATAGCGCGGGATCTCGACATCGCCATTGACCATGATGCCCAAGGTCTCCTTGGTATCGGGCAGGATGAAGTTGATCCGGGCACGCATGTTGCCTGACCGTTCGGCGGCAAAGCGGGTGGCGAGCGCGTCGAAGAATTCCGCCGTGGGGATGGCGCTGATGAAGCTTCGGCTCTGGGTGCTCGCGCCCTTGCGCGGCAGTTCGGTGCCGCGCAGCGTCGCGGCGCCCGCGAGATAGTAATTGCGCCAGATGCCCGATTCGGCGGCAAAGCCCAGCGCCTCGTAGCTGTCGGCGAGTGCGGCCTTGGCGGCAGCATTGTTCGGTTCGGCGAAGACCAGATGGTTGAGCAGTTCTGCCGCCCAGCGGTGGTTGCCCTGGCCTTGCGCCTTCCTGCCCGCCGCCAGCAGCGCCTCGCCGCCGCCTGCCAGCTCGACATAGCCCTTGCCAGCGGTGACCGGGGGCAGGGGGTTGAAATTGGCGGGCACGCCATCCCACCAGCCATAATAGCGCTGATAGGTTGCCTTCATGTTGTGGTTGATCGTGCCGTAATAGCCGCGCGAGGCATACGCCTGCTGCTGCGCGGAAGGCTCGGCAATGCCATCGGCGACCTCGTGCAGAGTCATCCCCGCGTTCGCCCGGCCTAGGGTGCGGTCGTGGACATAGCGATAGGCATCGCGCTGGTTTTCGAGATAGCTGGCAACCCGCTTCTGCCCCCAGGTCGGCCAGTTGTGCGAGGCGATCTGCACCTCGGCGCTATCGCCCCATTTGACGAGCGCATTGTCGAGAATCTTCGACCAGCGCAGGGCATCGCGCACCTGTGCGCCGCGCAGGGTCAATATGTTGTGCAATGTCTTCACCGAGACCTCGGTGGTGTGCAGCACCTTGAAATCGGGCAGGTAGAACAGGAATTCGGCCGGAGCCTCGGTACCGGCGGCATCCATGAAGTCGAATTTCACCCCGTCAATGACCTTCAGCCCGCCTTCGGGGCCGATCAGCATATTGGGGGCCAGATAGCCGGTGGTGCCGATCGACAGTCCGGTGCCCAAGCCGTTGTCGACGCGGCCTTCCGCGCCCGGCGCCAGCGCGGTGCCGAACATATAGGCGCTGCGGCGAGTCATCGCGTTGCCCGCCAGCACATTCTCGCTCACCGCCTCTTCGGCAAAGCCGTGCGGGGCGACGATCGGAACCTTGCGCTTCTTCACCTCGTCAGCCGCGATGATGCCGCCGACACCGCCGAAATGGTCGGCATGGCTGTGGCTGAACAGCACGGCGGAGATGGGGCGCTTGCCGATCTTGGCTTGCGCCAGCTGCATCGCAGCGGCGGCGGCCTCTTCGGTCAACAGCGGATCGACCACGATCCAGCCGGTCTTGCCCGCTATGATCGTCATTACCGCAATGTCATAGCCGCGCACCTGCCAGACCTTGCCGGGCACGATCTCGAACAGGCCATGGATATGGTTGAGCCGCGCATGCCGCCACAGCGACGGGTGGACGGTCGAGGGCACGGTCTCGCTCTTGAGGAAATCGAACGCGCCCGCATCCCAGACCGTCTTGCCATCGGCCGACGTGATCAGGCCGCCGGGAATCTCGGCAATCTTGCCGCGGGTGGCGTCAGCCAGATCACTGCCATCATCGGCGGGCAGCCGCGCCAGCACCGCCGCGCGCTCGGCATCGCTCAGCTGCGCCTGCGCCGCGCCGCTACTTGCCAGCGCGAGCGCCATCATTCCGGTTGTCCAGAGCCGTTTCATATTCACCCTCCTGCCTGTGCCGTCTATGCGGTCCGATTTATTGGCAGTCATGCTGCCATATTGTTTGCGCGCTGTCAGCTATAGTTCGTGAGGCCACGGCAAAATCAAATCCCCCCCAAATGGGGTGTGGCAAGCATGAAGACGCGCTTAACCCTGCTTGCGACACCGCAATCCGCTTTTCGTTGCCATCTGCCAAACATCAGCAAACCGCGACCCTGCTGGCCGGTGAATGGAAACGGAAAGGCGATCCCGGCAGGCCCAGCCTGTCGGGATCGTCGCTTCAAATCAACCGGGGGAGCCGCCATGCAGATCGATCGCCGCCATTTCATCCTGGCCTCGGCCAGCGCCGCCGCCTGCGCCGCGTTGCCGCTGCCCGCGCTCGCCGCCAAGGCCAAGTCACCGGTCGCGGTGAAGAACCCTGCCGCGCTGGCCGGGGTGCGCCAGGCGGTCATCGGATCGTTCGCGGTCGGTTTCCTCACCGAACGGGTGGACCGCGCCAAGGCGGGCGGCGGCCTGATGGGCGGCGGCTTCGGCGGTCGCTCGACCGCCAAGAGCTACCTCGCCGGGCTGACCGACGCCGATTTCATCGCTGCCACCGAGGCCGCCTATGCGGCCTTTCTCGACCGGCTGGGCAGCGCCGGGATCACGCTGGGCGACCGCCAGGGGCTGATCGAGGCCTATGGTACCAAGGTCAAGCCCCTGCCCAATGGCGAGGAGCGCAACCTCATCACCGGGCGCGATGACAAGGCCAAGGCGCGGGTGTTCAGCCCCGCAGCGCTCGGCGATCCGGTGGTGCTGATGGAATGGCTGGGCCTGCTCCACGGCGGCAGCTTCGATTTCAGCTTCAACATGAGCGTGGGGCAGGCCAGCATGGCCGCCAAGACCTTCGCCAAGACCTCCGGCCAGCCGGTGATCAATGCCCTGCTGCTGGTCGATTTCGCCAATGCCGAAAGCTACGGCGGCTGGTTCCGCAACACGTCGGCGGTCAACGTCAAGTCCAGCCTCGCGGCCTTTCCCGATGTCAGCCAGCTGACGGTGTTCGCCCCTGGCGGCAAGGTGGGGCAGGTGATCCTGAAGGAACCGGTCGCGATGGGCGGCGACTATGGCACGTTCGAGGACACCACCGGCGGCACCGCCAAGACGGTCGAGACGATCAGCAATGTCATCGGCTTTCTGGGCGGCGTCGGCACCAACAAGTCGCGCAAATACACGATGACCGCCAACCCGGATCGCTGGCGCGAGGGCATGGACGGGCTCTCGCGCGAGGCGCTGGCGCGGCTGACCGCCAGTCTGACCGGGTAAAGCACCGGACCTGGTCAAACGCCGCAAACGGGCGATATTCGGTTGACTTGGGGGTGCGCCGCCGCTCTTAAAGCCGCATGATCGAACTGTACCTTATCCCCATTTTGCTGGGAATCGTCGAAGGCCTGACCGAGTTTCTGCCGGTCTCTTCCACCGGCCACCTGATCCTTGCCACCGAGCTGCTGGGCTTTGATGCGCAGGCCTGGGCGGTGTTCAACATCGCGATCCAGCCAGGCGCGATCCTGGCGATCGTGGTGCTCTACTGGCGCACCTTCATGGATGTGCTCGCAGGCCTGCTGCGGTGGGAGCCGTCCGCGGTCGCCTTCACCCGCAACCTGCTGATCGCCTTCTTCCCCGCCGTGGTGCTGGGTCTGGCGTTCGGTGACCAGATCGACAAGCTGCTGGAAAACGCGGTGGTCGTCGCCTGGGCGCTGATCATCGGGGGCGTTGCCATCCTTGTGGTCGAAAAGCTGGCCAAGACCAGCGATGCCGGCGGCGTGGCCGGGGTTCCGTTCAAGACCGCGATCGGCATCGGCCTGGTCCAGTGCATCGCGATGATCCCCGGGGTCAGCCGCTCGGGCGCGACGATCCTGGGCGCGATGGCGATGGGCGTCGACCGCAAGACCGCGGCGGAGTTCAGCTTCTTCCTAGCCCTGCCGACCCTTACCGGCGCGACGGTGCTGCAGCTCTACAAGAACCGCGAGATGCTGACGCCCGATGATTTCGGCGCGATTGCCATCGGTTTCGTCGTCTCGTTCGTGGTGGCGCTGATCGTGGTCAAGGCCTTCCTCAAGGTCATCACCCGCTATGGCTTTGCCCCGTTTGCCTGGTATCGGATCGTGGCGGGCGCGGCGGCATTGATCTGGCTGGCCAACCGATAGGTCCGATATGGGCCCATAAGGGCTCGCCAAGCCCCGACTTTCGGACCATCGTGGCAATCTGCGATATATAAAAGGCAACACCCCTTACCTATTATCATAAAAATGCGTGACTCACCGTGCGCAATGGCTTAAAGCTGCGTCCGTAGCGGCGGGCACTTGCCTGGGCCGCGCATTTGACTTGCAGCAGGAAACAGGTGGGGCATGGCTGATCACCAGCACGAACAGGGTTTTGCCGACGGAGCGGCATTGGCGGCGGAAAAGCTGGCGATGCTGAAATTCGTCGATCTGGGCCAGTCCTATCCGCCCAAGCGCGCTGCCGATGCACGCGCCGAGGATTTCGACGAAATCTCCGACCGGTTCGATGGCAAGGCCGCACAGCACCAGTCCGCGCGCTGCTCGCAGTGCGGCGTGCCCTATTGCTCGACGCACTGCCCCCTGCACAACCACATCCCCGACTGGCTGCGGCTGACCGCAGAGGGGCGGCTGCGCGAGGCGTATGAAATGTCGAACCTCACCTCGACCATGCCCGAGATCTGCGGCCGCATCTGCCCGCAGGACCGGCTGTGCGAGGGCAATTGCGTCATCGAGTTTTCCGGCCATGGCGCGGTCACCATCGGTTCGGTGGAAAAGTACATCACCGACACCGCCTGGGAACAGGGCTGGGTCGAGCCGGTTGCGGTCGGCAAGCCCCGTGGCCAGTCGGTCGGCATCATCGGGGCGGGACCAGCAGGCCTCACCACCGCGGAATATCTGCGCATGGGCGGCTATGACGTGCACGTCTATGATCGCTACGACCGCGCGGGCGGCTTGCTGACCTACGGCATCCCCGGCTTCAAACTGGAAAAGGACGTGGTCATGCGCCGCGTCGCCCGGCTCGAAGAGGCCGGCATCGTCTTCCACTGCGGCTTCGAGGTGGGGCGCGATGCCACGATGGACGACCTGCGCGAAAAGCACGATGCCGTGCTGATCGCGACCGGCGTCTACAAGCCGCGCGACATCAAGGTGCCGGGCATCGGTGCCGATGGCGTGGTGCCCGCGCTCGACTATCTGATCGCCTCGAACCGCAAGGGCTTCGGCGACGCGGTCCCGGCGTTCGACAGCGGCGCGCTCAACGCGCACGGCAAGAATGTCGTCGTCATTGGCGGTGGCGATACCGCGATGGATTGCGTGCGCACCGCGGTCCGCCAGGGCGCGGCCTCGGTCAAGTGCCTGTACCGGCGCGACCGGATCAACATGCCCGGGTCGCAGCGCGAAGTGCTCAATGCCGAGGAAGAGGGCGTCGAGTTCGTCTGGCTGTCGGGCCCGGTCGCGGTCGAAGGCACGCCGCACGCGACTGCCGTCCGCGCCAGCCGCATGCGCCTGGGCGCGCCCGATGCTTCGGGCCGCAGCGCGCCCGAGCCCGATCCCGACAGCGATTTTTCGGTTCCCGCCGATCTTGTCATCAAGGCCCTGGGCTTCGATCCCGAGGACCTGCCGGGCGCGTTTGGCTGCGACGACCTGTCGGTCAATCGCTGGGGCACCTTGCGGGTCGATCACAAGACGATGATGACCAGCCTGGACGGCGTGTTCGCCGCGGGCGACATCGTGCGCGGTGCCTCGCTGGTGGTCTGGGCGATCCGCGACGGCCGCGATGTCGCCGAGCATATGCACAAGTATCTCAAGGCCAAGGCGCGCGCAGGGGCCGAAAAGGTCGCTGCCTGAGCCGCATGGCCTGATCATACCGGATTGAAATGATGTCTGATCGCTCATCCTTCCTGACGTTGCGTCATGCGCGGCTTGGCCTTGCCGGGCTGGTGCTGGCGGCGCTGTCGCCTGTTCAGGTTCACGCGCAGGCCAGCCCTGCCCCTGCGGCAAGCGTCGCGTCTGAAGCGCCGGAGCCGGTCGACCCTGCCCGGCTGACAGCCGCGCGGCCGGTGGTCGAGAAGCTCTGGCCGCTGGGCACCTACCGGCGGATGATGGACAGCGTCATGACCGGCATGATGCAGCAGATCATGAACCAGATGTTCGACATGCGCGCGGGCGATTTCGCCAAGGCCGCAGGCGCATCGGGCGCGGATGCCGATGCGGTCGGCGACAAGACGCTGGGCGAGCTTGCCAGCGAGGTCGACCCGCATTTTCGCGAGCGCACCAGCATCGCCACCGATGTGATGATGAAAGAGATGATCCCGCTGATCGAGAAGCTGGAGCCCGGCATCCGCGAGGCACTGGCATCGGTCTATGCGCGCAAGTTTTCCGCCGCGCAGCTGGCCGACATGAACGCCTTTTTCGCGACACCTTCCGGCACGGCCTTTGCCGGCGAGTTCATGATGACGTTCGTCAACCCCGAGCTGATGGGGCAGATGCAGTCCTTCGTGCCCGAGCTGATGGCCGCGATGCCGGGGATTACCGCCAAGGTCGAGGCAGCGACCGCGCATCTGCCGCCACCGGTCAAACCGGGCGGGGCTGGCCCCTCCAGCGATGCCGCCACACCCGAATGATCCGGGCCGCCCCTGCAGCGGGGCTGCCCAGCGAAGAAAGACGTTTGCGATGACCCATTTTCCCACTCCCGAGCACGAACGCCTGGCCCGCGAGGGCATGTACCGGCCCGATACCGAATCCGATGCCTGCGGCGTCGGTCTGGTTGCCGCGACCGATGGCAAGCCTTCGCGGCGCGTCGTCGAAAGCGCGATCGATGCGCTCAAGGCGGTGTGGCATCGCGGTGCGGTGGATGCCGATGGCATGACCGGCGATGGCGCGGGCCTGCATGTCGATCTGCCGGTGCGCTTCTTCGACGATGCGATCGCCGATTCGGGCCACAAGGTGCTGCCCAACAAGCTGGCCGTGGGCATGATCTTCCTGCCGCGCACCGATCTGCAGGCGCAGGAAACCTGCCGCACGATCGTCGAGAGCGAGATCATCGAGGCGGGCTATACCATCTATGGCTGGCGTCAGGTGCCGGTGAACATCTCGGTGATCGGTGACAAGGCGCAGCGCACCCGGCCCGAGATCGAGCAGATCATGATCGCGGGCCCCATGCCCGACGAGCAGAATGTCGCCGAGTTCGAAAAGCAGCTGTATCTCGTCCGCAGGCGGATCGAGAACAAGGTGATCGCGGCGCAGATCAACGATTTCTACATCTGCTCGCTGTCGTGCCGGTCGATCATCTACAAGGGGCTGTTCCTCGCCGAGAGCCTGTCGGTGTTCTACCCCGACCTCACCGATCCGCGCTTCGAAAGCCGTATCGCGATCTTCCACCAGCGCTATTCGACCAACACCTTCCCGCAATGGTGGCTGGCGCAGCCGTTCCGCTGCCTAGCGCACAATGGCGAGATCAACACCATTCGCGGCAACAAGAACTGGATGAAAAGCCACGAGATCAAGATGGCGAGCCTGGCGTTCGGCGAGAACAGCGAGGACATCAAGCCGGTGATCCCGGCAGGCGCGTCCGATACCGCCGCATTGGACGCGGTGTTCGAGGCGATCTGCCGTTCGGGCCGCGAAGCGCCCACCGCCAAGATCATGCTGGTGCCCGAAGCCTGGCAGGGCGACCAGGTGCTGCCGCCCGAACACAAGGCAATGTACGAATATATGGCGAGCGTGATGGAGCCGTGGGACGGCCCGGCGGCGCTGGCGATGACCGATGGCCGCTGGGCGGTCGCGGGCGTCGATCGCAATGCGCTGCGTCCGCTGCGCTACAGCCTGACCAACGACAATCTGCTCGTCATCGGGTCAGAGACCGGCATGGTCGTGCTGCCCGAAAGCAGCATTGTCGAAAAGGGTCGGCTGGGGCCGGGCCAGATGATCGCGGTCGATCTGCACGAGGGCCGTTTCTATCACGACCGCGCGATCAAGGACCGGATCGCCGCCGAACAGCCCTATCGCGAGCTGGTCAAGGGCTTCCGCAGCCTCGATGACCTCCCGCCCGCCGGCCCCGACAGCCTGGGCGAGATGAACCGTGCGGAGCTGACCCGGCGCCAGGTCGCGGCGGGCCTGACCATCGAGGACATGGAGACGATCCTCGCGCCGATGGCCGAGGACGGCAAGGAAGCGATCGGTTCGATGGGCGACGACACACCGCTCGCGGTGGTGAGCGCCAAGCCGCGCCCGATCGCGCAGTTCTTTCGCCAGAATTTCAGCCAGGTCACCAACCCGCCGATCGACAGCTTGCGCGAACGGCATGTGATGAGCCTGAAGACGCGCTTTTCCAACCTGGCCAACATCCTGGAGCAGGACAGCCAGAACGAGCGCGTGCTTGTGCTCGACAGCCCGGTGCTGACCAATGCCGACTGGCTGCGGCTCAAGGCCGATTTCGGCAGCCTGGTGGCGGAAATCGACTGCGTCTTCCCCGCCGACGGCGGCCCCGAGCAGCTGCGCGCGGCGATCACCCGCATCCGCAACGAAGCCGAGCAGGCGGTGCGAGAGGGCAGCACCGAAATCTTCCTGACCGACGAGAATGCCGACGAGGACCAGATCGGCGTTCCGATGATCCTGGCCGCGGCCGCCGTCCACACCCACCTCGTGCGCAAGGGCCTGCGCGCCTATGCCTCGATCAACGTGCGCTCGGCCGAATGCCTCGACACGCACCATTTCGCGGTGCTGATCGGCGCAGGCGCGACCACGGTCAACGCCTGGCTGGCAGAGCTTTCGATCGCCGATCGTCAGTCGCGCGGCCTGTGCGGCGACATCAGCCTGTCCAAGTGCATCGCCAACTATCGCAAGGCGATCAACGAGGGGCTGCTCAAGATCATGTCCAAGATGGGCATCGCGGTGATCTCGAGCTATCGCGGTGGTTACAATTTCGAAGCGGTCGGTCTCAGCCGCGCGCTGGTCAACGACCTGTTCCCCGGCATGCCGTCCAAGATCTCGGGCGAGGGCTATGCCTCGCTGCATCTCAACGCCAAGTTGCGGCATGATGCGGCCTGGGACAGCAATGTCGCGCGGCTGCCGATCGGTGGCTTCTACAAGCAGCGCGATGGCGGGGAGGCGCATGCCTATTCGGCCGGCCTCATGCACCTGCTGCAGACCGCCGTCGCCAAGGACAGCTATTCGCAATATCTGCAGTTCGCCGAAGGCGTGCGCCAGCTGCCGCCGGTGTATCTGCGCGACCTGATGGAGTTCAACTACGCCGCCAAGGCAGTGCCGCTCGACGAGGTCGAGGCGATCACCGAGATCCGCAAGCGGTTCGTGACGCCGGGCATGTCGCTGGGTGCCTTGTCGCCCGAAGCGCACGAGACGCTGGCCATCGCGATGAACCGCATCGGCGCCAAGGCGGTGTCGGGCGAGGGCGGCGAGGATTCCGAACGCTATCTGCCGCGCGACAATGGCGACAATGCCAACAGCGGCATCAAGCAGATCGCCTCGGGCCGCTTCGGCGTCACCGCCGAATATCTGGGCGCGTGCGAAGAGATCGAGATCAAGGTCGCGCAAGGGGCCAAGCCCGGCGAGGGCGGCCAGCTGCCCGGCTTCAAGGTGACCGAATACATCGCCAAGCTGCGCCACTCGACCCCGGGGGTGACGCTGATCAGCCCGCCGCCGCATCACGACATCTATTCGATCGAGGATCTGGCGCAGCTGATCTATGACCTGAAGCAGATCAACCCGCATGCGCGCGTCTGCGTGAAGCTGGTCTCTGCTGCTGGCATCGGCACCATTGCCGCCGGCGTCGCCAAAGCGCATGCCGACGTCATCTTGGTTTCGGGCAATGTCGGCGGTACCGGCGCATCACCGCAGACCAGCATCAAATATGCCGGAACGCCGTGGGAAATGGGCCTGTCCGAGGCGAACCAGGTGCTGACGCTGAATGGCCTGCGCCACCGCGTGAAGCTGCGCACCGATGGCGGGCTCAAGACCGGGCGCGACATCGTCATCGCAGCGATCCTGGGCGCCGAAGAGTTCGGCATCGGCACACTGTCGCTCGTCGCGATGGGCTGCATCATGGTGCGCCAGTGCCACAGCAACACCTGCCCGGTGGGCGTGTGCGTGCAGGACGAGCGGCTGCGCGCGAAGTTCACCGGCACGCCCGAAAAGGTCATCAACCTGATGACCTTCATCGCCGAGGAGGTGCGCGAGATCCTGGCGCGGCTGGGCTTCCGCAGCCTCGACGAGATCATCGGCCGCACCGATCTGCTGCGTCAGGTCAGCCGCGGCGCCGAGCATCTTGACGATCTCGACCTCAACCCGATCCTCGCCAAGGTCGATGTCGCTGACGACCAGCGCAAGTTCAACCTCGACAGCTGGCGCAACCCGGTGCCCGACAGCCTCGATGCGCTGATCCTCAAGGATGCGCGCCCCGTGTTCGACCGGCGGGAGAAGATGCAGCTGACCTATAATGTCCGCAACACGCACCGTGCGGTGGGCACGCGTCTGTCGGCGGAGATTACCCGCATCTACGGCATGAAGGCATTGGACGAGGGGCATGTCCGCATCCGGCTGCGCGGGTCGGCGGGCCAGTCCTTGGGCGCGTTCCTGTGCCAGGGGATCACGCTCGAAGTGTTCGGCGATGCCAACGACTATGTCGGCAAGGGCCTGTCCGGCGGCACCATCATCGTGCGGCCGACGGTCAGCTCGCCTCTGGTCAGCCATGCCAACACGATCATCGGCAACACTGTGCTGTATGGCGCGACGGCGGGCAAGCTGTTCGCCGCGGGCCAGGCGGGCGAGCGCTTTGCGGTGCGCAACTCGGGCGCGGAAGTCGTCGTCGAGGGCTGTGGTGCCAATGGCTGCGAATACATGACCGGCGGCGTTGCGGTGATCCTGGGCGAGACCGGCAGCAACTTCGGGGCAGGCATGACCGGCGGCATGGCTTTCGTGCTCGACCGGCATGACCGCTTCGCAGGGCAGGCCAACCCCGAATCGATCATCTGGCAGCGCATCGACAGCGCACACTGGGAAGACCGCCTGAAAGGTCTGATCGCGGCGCATATCGAAGGCACCGACAGCCAGTGGGCACAGGAAATCCTGCGCAACTGGGATCGGTACCTGCCGCAGTTCTGGCAGGTCTGCCCGAAGGAGATGCTCACCCGTCTCGCGCATCCGCTGAGCGATGCGGTGGCGATGGAAGCGGCCGAATAAGCTGCAACCGGAAAAACAAAACCCCGCCTGCGACCTTGGGGAAAGGGCCGCAGGTGGGGTCTGTTGTCAGCCGGTGCCCGTCAGGTGACGAGCATCAGGTGCTGTGCGCTCAGAAGTTGAACGCCAGGCCGCCTGCCACGCGGGTGGTGTCGAAGCCCAGGGTATCGACCGTCACGCGCAGCGCGGTGTTGGTGCCGATCTTGTACTGGCCGCCAACGCCGACGAGATAATCGCCGCTGGTGTCGTCCAGGCCCGACGGAGTCGGAATGCCGGTCGCGCGGCGCACGTCAAGGTCGACCCACTGATAGCCGCCACGCGCGAACAGCTGGCCCTTGTCGCCAACGCGCACGCCGATCTTGCCGGTCGCGCCATATTCGCTGTCGATGATGCCCGAGCCCAGGTTGAAATTGCCTTCCGCGCCGACGATCAGCGTCGGGCCGACGGGAACGTCGACACCGGCGAACACGCCGTAGATCGGGCTGCCATCCTTGCCGAGCGGATTGTCGCCCAGATCGTGATAGCCACCCTGCGCGCCGACATAGACGTCAGCCTGCGGGGCTTCCTGCGCCAGGGCCGGGGCCGACAGCGCGAACGGAAGGGCTGCGACAGCCGAAAGGCAAGCGAACTTGATGGGGGAGAGAGTTTTCATTGTTTTGTCCTTCATTGTCACGCCAGGGCAAGCCCGGCGTCGGGCCGGGTCTAGCTGGTCGCGCCCGACCCCAAGCTGAACGAAAGATGCGGCAAATCGACAGAATCGGTCCGTTGGTCGAAACAAAATGACAGTCTGTTCAGGTTGGGGCAGACTTTGAGGTCCCTGCCGACTGCCCCCGATCTGGCCGTAAAATGCGTTCAAGCCCGCCAGCATTGTGTGGACGCATCGGCGTTGCTGTTGCATGGATGATGCCATGTGGCAGTTGTTTCAGTTTCCCTTGTGTCCGTTTTCGCGAAAAGTCCGCCTGCTGCTGGGCGAGAAGGGCATCGGCTATGAGCTGGTGCGCGAATCACCCTGGGAGCAGCGCGACGAATTTCTCGACATGAACCCCGCCGGGCGGACCCCGGTGATGCGGCACCGTGATCGCGACCAGACGCTGTGCGACAGCTGGGCGATCTGCGAATATTTCGAGGAAACGGTCGAGAAGAACCCGATGATCAACGGATCGGCCGACAACCGCGCCGAAATCCGCCGGCTGGTGGCCTGGTTCGACGAGCAGTTCTTCGGCGATGTCGTCGCCCCATTGATGCACGAGCGCATGCGCAAGCGCCTGATCTATCGCCAGCCGCCCGATGGACGGGTGCTGCGCGAGGCGATGCGGCTGGCCAACACGCATCTCGACTATATCGATTATCTGCTCGACCATCATGCGTGGATCGGCGGAGCGACGATGAGTCTCGCGGATCTGGCCGCCGCCGCGCATATCTCGATCGCGGATTATCTGGGCGGCATCGACTGGCTGGCGCATGCGCAGACTGCGGACTGGTACCGCAAGTTCAAGTCGCGGCCGTCCTTTCGTCCGCTGCTGGCCGAACGGATGGAAGTGATCAAGCCTCCCTCGCATTACGAGGAAGCGGATTTCTGAGGGGTTTTATTCCCTTCAGCTTTCGGACGGTAACGCCTCTCCCTTGATGGGAGAGGCAGCGAGACTTGGTGGCTTTGCCGCCTAGTCGCAGCGGTGAGGGTGCCGGTGCGGCTGGGTGATGATCCATCGCATCGTTGCGCGATCCGGAGCGATCACCTCCACCCAACCCTCCCCCATCAAGGGGGAGGACTTTCGTTCTCCTAGAAGCAGGAGGGAAAGGGTTCAGGCGCTCATCGCGATATCGCGGCCGATCTGGTAGCGCTTCATCTTCTCGACAAAGGTCGTGCGCTGCAGCTTGACCAGCCGGGCCGCGGCCGAAACCACGCCATTGGTCGATTCGAGCGCCTCGATCAGCACGCGCTTTTCCTCGTTCTGAAGATGCTCGCGCAGGTCCATCGGGCGGGCGAAGCGCGGCGTGGCGGGCTGGGCCGGGGCCAGAGCCACGACATTGACGGGCAGGTCCTGCGATGCAGGGGCAGCGCTGGCGGCCGGGCGGGCGCTGCGCGTGGGGCGCAGCAGCATTGCCATCTGGTCGGTGCCAACTTCCATGCCCTGGAAGAACACGGCGGCGCGCTCGACCAGATTTTTGAGTTCGCGGACATTGCCGGGCCAGTCATGCGCCATCAGGATGGCCAGCGCCTCGTCGGTGAACACCGGGGGATTGTCCGCCGCAAAGCCGCGCGACAGGAAATGCTCGACCAGCATCGGAATGTCCTCGATGCGCTCGGCCAGCGCGGGCAGCTCGATCGGCAGGACGTTGAGGCGGTAGAAAAGGTCAGCCCGGAACCGGCCCTGCGCGATCGCGCTTTCCAGGCACTGGTGGGTGGCGGCGATCATGCGGACATCGACGCTGACATCCTCGTTGCTGCCGATGCGGCGGACCTTGTGGTCCTCCAGCACGCGCAGCAGCCGCACCTGCATGTCGAGCGGCATCTCGCCGATTTCGTCGAGGAACAATGTGCCATTATTGGCCGATTCGAAATGGCCGATGCGCCGCGCGATGGCGCCGGTGAAGCTGCCCTTCTCATGGCCGAACAGTTCGGATTCGATCAGTTCGCGCGGGATCGCGCCGCTGTTGACCGCGACGAACGGGGCGGCGGTGCGCGACGACGCGCGGTGCAGCGCGTGGGCGACGAGCTCCTTGCCGGTGCCCGAAGGCCCGGTGATCAGGACGGAAGCGCGGGTTTCGGCGGCAAAGCGCACCAGGCCCCGGATTTCGCGGATCGCCAGGCTGTTGCCCACGATCAGGTCCGCCATTGCCAGTCCGTCCAGCTTGTCCATGTCAACTTTGCCCCATTATGTCTTGCTGGCAGTGCTTACCGCCTTGAGTTAACGATTTAGGGGTCATTCGTTAACGATGCGTAAAGCCGTCAGCCCAGGTGACACATTTCGCCATTTTTTTGACAGGCGCAGGCGCCGCGGAATCCCGATCCGGGGCAGCGGCCGATGCGGGGTCGATCAGCGCTTTTCCGCGGGGCGCGCCAGATTGAAGCAGTGCTCGAAATCGATATCGGTGGCGGTATCGTCGGTTTCGCGCACGGCCTCGGCGGCGATCGCGCTCTCGCGCGCCTTGATGAACCGGGCATCGGCCTCGTTGCCGCTCAGCCCTTCGTCGCGCATTTCGTCGCGGGCGCGCGATTCGAGCACGCTGGCGAGGGTCTTCAGGTCGCGCGCGGTGCTCGAATCACCCTCGCGGCCCTTCACCTCGTCATAGGCGAGCTGCACATAGACCGCGCATTGCAGCATCGAAGGCGGCGGCGGCAGCGGGACGGCGGCGTCCAGCTTCTTGAGGCAGGGCTCCATCACGGCATCGACCACGCCGGCAGGGTCGTTCGACTGCGCCGCTTCTGCCTGCAACCGCTCAACAATGTCCTGCAGCGCCAGCCCGACGCCTTCGTCGCTCGAGCCGGTTTCGGCGACGATGCGTTCGGCGGTGGTGACGAAATAGACGCGTCCGCGGCTGACCAAAGTGGGATAGGCGAGCGCCGAGGTGACACCGCGCGCCTGTTCCGATGCGATGATCGCAAAGGCCGCGGCGCAGGTCAGGTCGTCGCGCTGCGCCTGCGACAGCGTGGGCGCCGACGCGGCGACGGCGGGCGCAGGGGCAGGGGCAGCTTGCAGGGTCAGCAGCAGGGCGGTCAGCATGGTCATCGGCCAAGCTTATGCGCAGCGGCGCACTGCCTGTCACCTGCTTTCGCATCGATAGATAGGCCGCTGTCCAAGCGTGACCGCCCCAGTGTGACCGCACCAGCGTGACCGGCTCAGTGTGCCCCGCCAAGTGTGACAGGCAGGTTGCAACGCCGATTGTCAGCGCCTGCGCGCGCGGGCATAGGCTCACACCCATGATCCAGCGCTATCCCCGTTTGCTCGCCCTGCTCGCAGGCGGTCTGTCCGCCACCGGCTTTGCTCCTCTGGGCCTGTGGCCGATGACGCTGGCGGGTATGATGCTGCTGATCCACCTGATCTCCATCGCCCCCAACCGCCGCGCGGCCTTTGCGCGCGGATGGTTTTTCGCGCTGGGCCAGTTCACAATCGGGCTCAACTGGATCGCGATCGCCTTTACCTATCAGGACACGATGCCGTCCTGGCTGGGCTGGGTCGCGGTGGTGGGGCTGTCCTGCTATCTGGGGCTGTTTCCGGCGCTGGCGGCATTGGCGGTCAAGGTCGTTCGCCCCGGCAGCGGCGACAAGGTCGATGCCGTGCAGGTGCTTGCCTTTGCCGGATTGTGGCTGATCACCGAATGGATGCGCGCCTGGGTGTTCACCGGCTTTGCCTGGAACCCGCTGGGCGTGGTCGCGCTGGATGCGGGCTGGGCGGCGCGGATCGTCGGCACCTACGGGCTTGGTGCGCTGGTCGTGCTGACCGCAGGCGCACTGCTGCTGCTGGTGCAGCGGCAATGGCGAGCCGCAGCAGCGCTGCTGGGAGGCGTAGTTCTGGTGAGCAGCGCTGGCTGGGCCATCCAGCCGCGCGCCGCCCCGCCGACCGCAACGCCGATCACCGTGGTCCAGCCGAACAACGACCAGTCGGACAAATATGACCCGCAGGAGGCGATGCGCAATTTCGCGCGGCTGGAACGGCAGACGGTCGATCGCCAGGCTGTGCGCCCGCGCATCGTCTTCTGGCCCGAGGCAGCCACCGAGGATTTTGTCGAGGATGGCTATCCCCGCCGCTATTATTACCCCGAAACGGCCGCCGGTGTCCGCGCGCGGCTGACCCGCTCGCTCAACGACGGCGATCTGCTGGTCACTGGCGGGGTGAAGCTAGACTTCGACCGCAACGGTCAGGCGGTGGCTGCGGCCAACAGCGTGTTCGCCTTCTCCAGCCAGGGCGAAATCCTGGCGAGCTACGACAAGAGCCATCTCGTCCCTGGCGGCGAATATCTGCCCTATGAAGACATTCTGGGCCAGATCGGCCTGTCACGGCTGGTGCCGGGGACGATCGGTTTTACCCCCGGGCCTGGGGCGCAGACGCTGGACCTGGGGGCATTCGGCCGGATGGGGCTGCAGATCTGCTACGAGATCGTGTTCTCGGGCGAGGTGGTCGATGCCGCCAACCGGCCCGGTTTCCTGTTCAACCCCAGCAACGATGCCTGGTTCGGCACCTGGGGTCCGCCGCAGCATCTGGCGCAGGCGCGGATGCGCGCGCTGGAAGAAGGGCTGCCCGTGATCCGATCGACTCCGACCGGCATATCGGCGGTGATCGATGCCGATGGACGGTTGCTGCAGTCGCTCGCCCATCACAGCGCGGGCCATATCGGCAGCGTGCTGCCCGGCGCGCATGCCCCGACGCCTTTTGCGCGCTGGGGCAATCTGCTGTCGCTCGGGCTCGCGGGGCTGCTGTTGCTGTTGGCAGTTGCACTGGCCGCATTCCGCCGTT
>NZ_JROG01000007.1 GCF_000786215.1 Sphingomonas sp. 35-24ZXX | reverse complement strand
TGAAGTGTTTTGTCAACACGGCCTAGGCATTGTCAGTGGCAAGCAATCGGGCGGGACCAAGAACGCTGAAAAGGCACTGATAAAGGCCTTGGGCAAGGTTACCAAGTTGGGAGGCAATGGGCTTTTCATCATCACGCAAACGGATAGCTGGCTTGAAGGCACAAGCATTACAGGCGAGGCCTTGCTTTGCGCTTCTGAGTGATGCGCCCTGATAGCAACAGCGGAACAATAAATGGACCATTACGCGCGCACGCGCGCGGGAGTGTCGCAAAAATCGCGTTGACGCAGATACGTGCGGGCGCGCGCGATGTGTCCTGATAGTCCGTGACGCATTCCGCGCGCGCGTTACGGCATGACATAATCAGCGCCCGGGGTACGGTTTGGCGCTAGTCCGGCTCCGCCTCATCCTTTCCCCAAATCCCCGGTCGCTGCCCAAAATAGCCATTGGCAACCAAGTCAGCCATAATCACAGCCATCGATGCGCCAGACAGGCGGGCGGCTATGTGCTTGGCCATAGCCTCATGGGCGCGGTCGCTTTCCATCGCCAGCTTTGACCGCAACCCCGTCTTGGCAGTTGCGGGCGCTGCCTTGATGGCGTGGTATAGGATGGACTCCAGCTCGGCTTGGTCGATTCTACGCATGGTGTCAGAATGGCGCGCGGACCGGGTTGTAGGAAAGTGGAAAGGCTCGGTACAGCGCAAGACCATCGCCAGCCCTTCACTTAGTGCAATGGATCACACATCACCGCACGAGTGCATTGCATCAACGCGATGCACTCCAACGAGCTAGACCTGCATAATGCGACCCGATGCAGGTTTGGGCCAGGGGGCTCGGAACTTTTAGCGCTGGGCCCCTTGGTTAAATGGTGTCCATGGTAGCGCTCAGGCCTAGCCCTGCGTTGTCCCGACATCATACGCAGGTAGATTCCCCGAATTTTCCTTAGCCGAAAGCACGCGCGAGGATTGCGCAGGTTGTCCGCAGTCGGTTCGCCGCCATCGAGCTGGAATTTTTGGTATCCACCAACGCGCGCGCGTGTAGCTTATAGCGATGGTCACAACTGTATGCCGCACGATGCCGCGCACAGATTACTTGGGGGGGTTGCCATGCGTCCTATTTTGAGCTTTGCCTTGCTAATGACCCTTGGGTTGAACGGTTGCAGCGGAAGCAACGAGGCTGCCAACCAAAACGGGCAGAGCACGGCAATTGATTCCACGGCAATTGCCGAGGCCAGCCCAATTAGCCCGCCAGCCCCTACGCCGAATTTTGTCGAGGAAGAAGATGGGGTGTATTACTATGTCGGGGCTGTTTCGGAGGATGAACGAAAGCAGGGCAAGTCGACAGGCGATGTAATCGGCTTCCGTTATCTCGGATTAAATTCTGATGGGCATCACAGGATTGCAAACGTAGGATCCGATGGGGCTATGTTAGCATATTCCTCGTGCGCAGTCCCGTGTAAGATTATCAAATATGAGCACGGGGGAAGGACAGCCTTTAGCCCTAACTCTATCATTGGCGGTGCATATCAGGACGCTATGAATGGTCTGCTTAAACAAGAAAAAACAGACACCACCACTGCGTCGGGCGATTACCCTAAGACCGCAGCAACAGTCCCTAAGCCTTTCACCGGGGCGTGGGATGAATTGACCCAAGACGGTTGCCGCAACCGTGAGGCGCGTTTCTACCTCACCGACAAAGCGTTGTATAACTTCGAGGTAGCATGGGACGTTACCAAAGTGGTGCTGCTGTCTCGCGATGATATCGACATTCACACAACGGCACTCGGCGAAGACGGTAATCAGGTGTCAGAGATTTGGCAGTTTGCTTTAGCCGATGGCGGCAAGGCGTTAACGGGGAGAACCAAGGACAGCCCATTCTTTCGGCGCTGCCCCGGAACATAAGGTTTGGCTCTGGCCGAATCCGAACATGCCATTCTGCAGGACGCCACGCATAAGTGTGGTAAGAAACGTGGGATAGAAATGATATCCTTTGATTTTAATTCATAAAATCAGATTCTTGAGAGCGTAGTTAGACAGACACCCTCTCCGCCAGGTTCTCTTTCCGCAACAATCGTGAACGAATCCGCAGACTTATGGTGCTGTCACCTACCGGGTCCGGAAAAACCCGCCGCGCTGCGGGTCGATGCCGAATGCGATCACCACTGCCGCCGAAACGGCAGGGAATTCTCGCCCGGTCGGACTACCATTCGATGCCGATCTTGCCGAAGTGCGATCCAGACAGCTGGTACCGGAACGCATCGGCCAAGTCGGCAAGCGCGAAGCGGCGATCGATCACCGGGCGGATGCCGGTGGCCTCGATCGCGGTCACGAATTCGCGCTGTTGCTGGCACGACCCGACGACCAGACCGCCCAGCCGTGCCTGCTTCATCATTAGGGCCGCAGTCGGGACATCGCCTGCCAGCCCCGCGACCGTCCCGATCAGTGCGATATGCCCACCCAGGCGGACCGCCGCGATCGAATGGGCGAGCGTGCCCGCTCCGCCCAGTTCGAGCACCTGATCGACGCCGCGCCCGCCGGTCCAATCGGCCACCGCCCGGCCCCAATCGGGGGTTTCGCGATAATTGATCCCATGGTCGGCGCCCATCGCACGCGCCCTTTCGAGCTTCTCGCCGGACGACGAGCTGATCACCACGGTCGCGCCCATCGCCTTGGCGATCTGCAACCCCCAGATCGAGACGCCGCCGGTGCCGAGCAGCAGGACGCAGTCGCCTGCCTTGAGCCCGCCATCACCGACCAAGGCGCGCCACGCCGTCAGCCCTGCGGTCGTGATGGTCGCCGCTTCCACCGCATCATAGCCCTTGGGCGCGCGGGTAAAGGCCGTGGCAGGCACGACCACCGCTTCGGTGGCATAGCCATCCATGCCATCGCCGGGCGTGCGGGCGAAGCTGCCCAGCGGCGGCGTTCCGTCCTGCCAGTCGGGGAAGAAGCAGGACACCACCTGGTCGCCCACGGCAAATTGCGTCACGCCGTCGCCGATCGCCTCGACCGTTCCGGCGCCATCGGCCATCGGGATCCGCCCCGCCGGCGCTCCCATGCGTCCGATCACCACGCCCAGATCGTGGAAGTTGAGCGAACTGCCGTGCAGCGCGACGCGGATTTCGCCCGGACCCGGCTGGCCGGGATCGGGCCGTTCGGCCTGCGACAGCGTGTCGAGCGACGCGGGCGACCCTACAATCATGGCCTTCATGCATTTGTCTCCGGATTGACTTCAATGATTGAAGTATTAAGCCTCGTTCATGGTAAAGGTAACATCCTTTGCGGGCATGCGATGCCCGATTGCCGGAGCGCTGGAGGCGATCGGCGACAAATGGGCGCTGCTGCTGATCCGCGACCTGCTGTTTGCACCGCGCCGCTATGACGAATTGCGCGAGGGGCTGGGCATCCCGCCCGCCACGCTGGCAGCCCGGCTGCGGCACCTGGAATCCGGCGGGATTCTGGAGCGGGTCCGCTACCAGGAGCGCCCGCCGCGCGACGAATATCGACTGACCGTCAAGGGCCGCGATCTGTGGAAGGTCAGCATGGCCCTGCGCGAATGGGGTGACCGCTGGGATGCGTCCGGAACAGGCACGTCGCCGGTCGAGGTGATCGATCGCGAGACCGGTCATCCGCTGGTGCTGGGCGTGATCGATGCCACGACGGGGGTGGCGGTTCCGCGCCAGCGCATGTTGCTGCGCCCTACGGCGAGCTTTGACGCGCATGTCATGCGGATGCTCAACCCATCGAGAGGCGGCCGATCATGATGCCACCGATCGATGCATATTCCAATTTTCGCAGCGTCTGCAGCCCCTTCGGCTGGGGGCAGGTGCGATTAACGGGATCCTTTCTGGCGGAAACCCGCCGCTGTCACGAGCCATGGTGCCTATCATGAATACACCCGACGAAACCGCGCCCGATGGGCTGACGCAGCTCCAGGCGCTGCTTGGCAGTGGCCTCAAGGCCCCGATCGGACACACCCTGGGTTTTGACCTTGTCGAAGTGGAACGCGGCCGCGTGGTGTTCGAGGGCAAGCCCGGTCGCAGCGTCTACAATCCCCTGGGCGCAGTGCATGGCGGATATGCTGCCACGCTGCTCGACAGCGCCTGCGGCATCGCTACCCATTCGATGCTCGGGGCAGGGCGCGGACACACCACGCTGGAACTGAAGGTCTCCTATCTGCGCGGGCTGACCGAGAACAGCGGCACCGTCCGGGCGACGGGGCGGACCGTGTCCGTCGGAAGCCGCGTCGCCTTTGCCGAGGCCGAACTGCACGATGGCGACGGGCGGCTGTGCGCCACCGCCACCTCCACGCTGCTGGTCTTCGATGTCGCGCCGAGCAAACGCGGAAGCCTTCAGGCGTGACGCCACCCCCTACACATCCGTGAGATGAAGGCTGAAGCGATGAACACCCACAGGCAAACGATGACGCTGCAGGAATTATCCGGGCCGGTCGCCTTTTCAGCCATGGCATGGGCGTGCGGCAGAATCGCGATCCGCGGCGTCCGCGCCCTGTCGGCGGCCTGACCGCGTGGCCACGCACGCAGCGCAAACCCGCGCGGAAAAGATGCGCAAGACTGCAGCGGCGGCCGAGACAAGGGCGCAGCTGCTGCGCCATGGGCCGATCCTGTCCACGCTGGTCCGGCTCAGCCTGCCCAACCTTGTTGCGCTGTGTTCGGCGGCGATCATATCGATCGCGGAAACAGCCTATGTCGGCTCGCTGGGCGTCGCTGCGCTCGGGGGCATAGCGCTTGCCTTCCCGATCTTCATGCTGATGCAGATGCTGTCGGCCGGTGCGATGGGCGGCACGGTATCGGGGGCGATCAGCCGCGCATTGGGAGCAGGCGATGTCGAACGCGCGCAGTCTCTGGCGCTGTGCGCGCTGGTCACAGGTCTGGTGCTGGGACTGATATGGACGATGATCGTCCTTGTTGCCGGCCCCGGCATCTATGCGGGTCTCGGCGGGTCGGGCGCGGTGCTGCAGCAGGCGGTGGCGTTCTCCAACGTCGCGGCGCTGGCGATCGTGTTCATCTGGACGACCAACATGCTGGCATCCATCGCGCGAGGCATGGGCAGCATGGCGATGCCGGCATGGGTGCTGCTACTCGCCGGCCTGGCGCAAGTCGCCGTCGGCGGAACGCTGGGGCTGGGGCTGGGGCCTGCACCGCGGCTGGGCATGGCGGGTGTGGCCCTGGGGCAGGTCGTGGCCTTTGGCGCAGCCGCGCTGGTGCTGCTCGCTTATCTGCGCTCCACGCAGACGCGGCTGCCGCTGCGGTTCGACCTGGCGTTGCTGAAGCCCGCACGATTTGCAGACCTTTTGCGCGTCGGCGCAGTGGCGATGCTCTCTCCGCTGCTGTCGGTGTCGACGGTGCTGGTGCTCACCAATCTGGTGGCGCGGTTCGGGCCAGAGGCGCTTGCAGGCTATGGCATCGGGGTCAGGTTCGAATTTCTGCTGATCCCGATCGCCTTTTCGATCGGCGTCGCCAGTGTGCCTCTGGTGGGAACGGCGATCGGTGCAGGCGACATCGTGCGGGCGCGGCGCATCGCCTGGACCAGCGGTTCGCTTGCGGCATCGGTGCTGGGCGCGCTCGGGCTTGTGGTCTTGCTCTTTCCCGGAATCTGGGCGGACCTGTTCACCGATGACCTGGCGGCCAAAAGCGCCGCGTACAGTTACCTGCGCATCGCAGGCTTCGGCTATGCCTTTTTCGGACTGGGCCTGTGTCTGTATTTCTCCTCGCAGGGCGCCGGGCGGGTCGGCGGCGCGATCGCGGCGCAGGCGATGCGGCTGGCGGTCGCTCTCGTGGGAGGCTGGGCGCTGACAGCGCAGGGCGCGCCGCTGTGGACGGTGTTCGCCCTGTCGGCGGCGGCGATGGTGCCGATGGGGCTGGGCACCGCGCTGTTTATCAAAATGGCACGCTGGTGACAGCTGCGGTCCTGATGCTAACTGGCACCTGCAGGGCGGCCGGCATTGCCCGCGGGAGACCATGATCATGCACAGGCCCTTGCCCAAGGCATTCGGATTCGACGTGTTCGGCACGGTGGTGGACTGGCGCGGCGGCGTGATCCGCGATGTCGAACGGTTTTTCGCCGAGATCGGCCAAGGCGGGATCGACCCTGCGGATTTCGCCGATGCCTGGCGGATGCGCTATCTCGCGGCGATGGCGGCTTATGCTGCGTCGGGCCGGGGGTTCGTGACGCTCGATATCCTGCACCGCGAGATGCTCGACGATACATTGCGCCACTTCGGACTGGAGCCCGCATCGCTCGACCCGGAGGCGATCGACGAACTCAACCGGGCGTGGCACAGGCTCGATCCATGGCCCGATGCGGTCGCCGGGATCAGGCGCCTGAAGACGCTCTGTCCGGTCGTCACGGTGACCAACGGCAATATCGAGATGATGCTCGCCATGGCGCGCCGATCCGGTCTGGCATGGGATGCGCTGCTGGGCGCGGAGGTGACGCGGTCCTACAAGCCGGACCGGGAGGCCTATCTGCGTACCGCCGAAATTCTGGGGCTGGCGCCGCAGGACCTGTGTCTGGTCGCATCGCACCATGCCGACCTCGCTGCTGCGCGCGCATGCGGCCTCGCGACCGCCTTTGTTGCCAGGCCGCTCGAATTCGGTGGCCGCCCCGCCCCGGATGCAGCAGCAGCGCAGGACTGGGACTGGTCTTGCAACAGCATAGAGGAACTGGCCGACATCATGGGCGTGCCTGTCACCCCCGATCGTGCAGTTTGACACGCAGGAGACGCAGCGAAATCTGATCCACGAACCGTTCGCCGGGGCAGCTTCGCTATTCCCGGAAAGCGGTATCGGTCACGCGCGTGATCGGGGTCAGGATGTAGCTGAGCACGGACCTCTTGTCTCCGAGCAGGTTGACGGTCGCCACCATCCCGGCCCCGATGGGCAGCGGCTTGCCGCGCTTGTCGACCAGCGCGGATGTGTCGGTCACCACCCGCACCACATAGAAGGACTCGCCGGTCCGTTCATCGATCACGGCATCCGGCGAGATGCCGACGACCGTACCGCTGAGCGAGCCGTAGACAGCCGGATCATAGGCCGTGATGTCGACATTGGCCCGCTGCTTGAGGTGCACCGAGCCGATATCCTGCGGGCGAATGCGCGCCTCGACCTGAAGCTGCTCGCGTGCCGGAACCAGTTCGATCAGCGGCTGCCCCGGTGACACGCTGCCGCCGACGGTGGTGACCAGCACGCGGTTGATGCGACCGGCCACCGGCGCGCGAACCGTGGTGCGATAGACCCTGTCCGCCAGTGCCGGGGTCGACTGGCGACGCGCGCCCAGTTCCGCCTGCACGCTGGCAAGCTCGGTTGCGGCGCGGGCACGCCACTCCTGGCGTGCGCGGTTGGCCTCGGCAGCCGCTTCGGCCTGCGCTGCGCGGGCACGCCCCAGGGATTCAGCTGCGCCCAGCGCTTCGCTGGCCGTTACGCGCGCGGCATTGTCCGCTTGCAGCAACGCCAGCCTCGGCTCGATGCCGCGCTCGACCAGGGGCCGGATCATGTCGCGCTCGGCCGCGGCGGCATCGCGCGCCGATTGCCGTGCGGCCTGGACGGAGAGCGCCTCCTGCACCGACCGGCTGGCCTGCGCGCTGCGCGCCTGTGCGCCGGCCAGCAGGCTTTCCAGCTCTGCCATGCGCGCATCGTGCAGCGCGCGTTCGATGCGGGTCTGCGGGCTTGCGGGGTCGGGATAGACCGGCGTACGCCCGTCGATTTCGGCCTCCAGCCGGGCGATCTTGGCGGCAAGCGCGCCGCTGGTGGCCTGATTGCTGCCAAACTCGGCATTGGTCTGAGTGGGATCAAGCTTGATCAGCACCTGTCCGGCCTTCACGTCCGCCCCGCTCCGCGCCAGGATCTGGGCGACGACGCCGCCTTCGAGGTTCGAAATCACCTGCAGCCGCGAACTGGGCACCACACGCCCTTCACCGCGCACCGTCCGGTCGATTTCGGTGAAGGCGGCCCACAGGACAAAGATCACCAGAAAGGCCAGGATCGCCCACAGCAACAGGTTGGACGCGCTGGCCGGGCGCAATCGCGACAGCCGTTGCTCGATGGTGGTTTCGGGATCGGCGTTGTCCATGGCGCTCATGCGACCTTGACCGCGGTCGTCGAGGCTGCGGATGCGGGACCCGCATTCATCTTGCCCAGCACGGTATCGCGCGGACCGTCGGCGACGATCCGGCCATCCTCCACCACGATCACGCGATCGACCAGCCGCAGCATCGGCGGGCGATGGGTGATCAGCAGCACGGTGCGATCGGCGAGCTCGACCGCCAGGCGCTTGATCAGCCGCGCCTCGGTCTGCGCATCCATGGCGCTGGTCGGTTCGTCGAACACCATCACCCGGGGTGAACCGATTAGAGCGCGCGCCAGCGCTATCGCCTGGCGCTGGCCGCCCGACAGGCTTTCTCCGCGATCGGTCAGCGTAAGGTCATAGCCGTTGGCCATGACGCCGATGAAGTCGTGCGCCCCGGTAATCTGCGCGACCCGCAGCATTTCGGCTTCATCGACCCCGGTGCGTCCCAGCAGGATGTTTTCCCGGATGGTGCCGCTCAGCAGCACGCTTTCCTGGAGCGCCACCCCGATCCGGGCGCGATAGGCCGCAGGATCAAGCTGGCTGAGGTCAGTCCCGTCGATCAGCACCAGCCCGTCCGCGGGCGGATACAGCCCCAGCACCAACCGCGCGATCGTCGATTTGCCCGATCCCATGCGCCCCAGGATAGCGACCTTCTCGCCCGGGCGGATGCGCAGCGACACATCGCTCAGGGCGGCTTCAGCCTGGCCGGGGTAGCGGAAGCTGACCTTGCGCAGCTCGATACTGCCGGCAAGCTCCGCAGGCACCAGGGCCTCGCCGACCGGCCCCTCGGCGGGATGTGCCAGCAGGCCATTGATCTGCCGATAGGCGGTGCGCGTCTGGGTCAGCCGGGTCATCAGCTGGGCGATCTGCCCCAAGGGTGCGACGGCGCGGCCCGCCAGGATCGAACACGCGATCAGGCCGCCCATCGTCAGATCCTGGCTGGCGATCATGCCGACACCGGCCACGACCACGCCGGCATAGGAAATGGTGTTGGCGATGACCGCGACATTGACCGCGATCGCCGACACCAGCCGCTGGCTGAGCGAGACCTGCGAGTGTCGCTCCATCGCGGCCTGCCAGCGCCCCGACAGGAGCGGCGCGGCGTTGTTTGCCTTGACGGTCTCCAACCCGCCGATCGCCTCGACCAGGACTGCCTGCTTGAGCTGTCCTTCGCGCAGGGCACGGCTGGAAAGGCGGTCGAGCGCAGGCTGCAGGACCGCCGCCACGATCACCACCAGCGGCACCATGAACAGCGGCACGAACACCAGTGGCCCGCCGATCATGGCGATCACCGCGAGCGTGATCACAATGAACGGCAGGTCGACGACCGCGGTCAGGGTTACCGAAGCGAAAAAATCCCGCAGCGTCTCGAGCTCGCGCATCATCGCTGCCAGCGAACCGGTCGATCCCGAGCGCACATCCATGCGGATCGCTAGCAGGCGCCGGAACACATTTTCGCCAATTTCCTCGTCGATCCGCGCCCCTGCAATGTCGGCAAAATAGGCGCGCAAGGTGCGCAGCAGAAAATCGAACATCACGACAATGCCCAGCCCGAAGGTGAGGGCGATCAACGACGAGGTCGCGTTGTTGGGCAGCACCCGGTCATACACCGTCATCGTGAACAGCGATGTGACGATTCCGAAGAGGTTGATCACCGCAGCTGCCAGGGCCACCTTGACGTAGATCGCGCGGTTGCGCTGCATCGGCTCGGTAAGCCAGCGGGCAAAGCGCGGGCTGCGCTCTTCGATAGTCATCGCACGGAATCCCATGTGCTAGGCGAAAGCCTGTCAAAACCCAGCGCGGGGAGCAGCTGCCCGGTGCGCGCCAGGAGCACATAGCGCGCGATGTCGAGATCGACGATAGCCTGTACATAGGCGGTGGCGGTGGCAAAATAGGCGTCTTCGGCGCTGAGCACATCGAACAGCGATCCGCGCGCCACCCGGAACCGTTCGACCAGCACATCACGCGAGATCTTGGCCGCGACATAGCTGTTGCGGAGCGCCGTGAGCTGCAGTTCGAGCGCCCGGACATCCGATGCCGCCACCCGGATATCGCGTAGCGCTTCCTGCCTGATGCGGTCGGCGCGTGCCCCGTCTGCCATCGCCCGCGCTGCGGCCTGGTCGGCGCGCGCGTCGCCCCCGCCAAACAGACGCAGCCGGACATTCAGCCGGGCGCGGACATCGTAATCGATGTCGGTCTCGAACACGCCATAGCGGCCCGCCTCGATGCTGGCCGATACGGTGGGGAAGAGATCGGCACGCACCGCTTCGGCATCACGGGCCGCCGCATCGGCATCGGCGCGGGCGGCGCGGACGATGGGAGCCGAATCGGCCGTCTGTTCTAGCTGGTCGCCCTGCAGATCGGCGAGCGCTATCGCCACCGGTGCACGCAACAGTGTGGGAGGCGGCGGCCCCAGCAGTTCGCCAAAGCGGGCTTCGGCACCGGCCTGTCCACGCCGGTATCCCGCCAGTCGCGCCTGCGATTGAGCGATCGCTCCATCGATCCGCACCCGGTCGGAGCGCGCGGCAACACCCTCTTCGATCCGCCGGTCGATCGCCTCGCCCAATGTCTGCTGGCTGGCATCGAGCGCTTCGCCCAACGCTACCAGCGTGCGCATGGCAAACAGCTCGTACCAGGCCGCGACGGCACGCAACCCGATGTCTTCTGCGGTGGCTGCAAACCGCGCCTCGCTGCCCGCGACGCGTTGCTGCGCAGCGGCGATCCGGTCTGCGCTGGCACCAAAGTCGAACAGGGGCTGGGCCAGGCTGATCGTGGCATCGGTGCGCTGGCGTGCGCGCGAACGCTCGATGATGTTCTGCGGGTCATTGGAAAACTCGCGAGACAGGGTGCGAAAGCTGGACACCGAAAGCTCGCCTGCGGGCAGTTGCCCGGAGCGGGCGACGTTGCGCCCGGCCACAGCCTCGAGATTGCGCGCCTCTGCCTCGCGGATCGACGGGTTGGCCTCCAGCGCCTGCGCGAGCAAGGCGCGAAATGCGGTCTTTTCTGCCACCTCGCGCTCGATCGCGAGAAGGGGGTCTGTGTCCAGGTCCATCGCCAGCGGATCGCTCACGGGCGCCGGGAGCGACACCGGTTGGGCGCGCGCGGAGGACATGCCAGCATGCACCAGCAGCACGAGCAATACTGTCGAAGCTGCGATAGCGCGCAAGGTCGATCCTCGGGTTCAACGCTGCCGGGCAATGCGAATCCGGCAGGCAAGCGGCTGCGTTGGCGCAGTTCCATGGCGATTTGATGACAACCGGGAACATTCCCAAATCGGGGCGGTCATCGGTTGCGGTGTTAATGAATTTACTCGCAGCCACAAATACGTCACCAAAGCGTCACGCGGCGCAGCTAACCCCGCCGTCACGAAAGCCGACGCCTGCGCGCGGACTGTTGAAGAGGATGTTTGAATGCCCAGCCTGACCGCCCTTGGAACTGCGTTTACCGAAGATTTCAACAGCCTCGCGGCCTCGGGTACGAGCTCGACCTTGCCAATGGGTTGGTTCTTCAGCGAATCCAGCAACAACACGGTCTACACTGCCGGAACTGGTTCCTCGAACGCCGGCGATACCTACAGCTTTGGTGCTGCGGGAAGTTCGGAACGAGCGCTGGGGCAGTTGCGGAGCGGATCGACCATATCGACGATTGGGGCAACCTTCACCAACAACACCGGTGCTTCGATATCGACGCTCCAGATTTCCTATACGGGTGAACAGTGGCGTCTCGGCGCAGCTAGCCGTCCGACAGCAGACCAGATGAACTTTCAAATCAGCTTCGATGCCACCAGCCTAACGACCGGCACATGGACCGACATCGATGCGCTCGATTTCATCGCACCCGTGACGGCAGGCACCGTGGGCGCGCTCGATGGGAATTCTGCGGCCAATCAGCGCTCCGTCTCGTCAACGCTGACGCTCGCCAACGCCATTGCCGATGGGGCGACGTTCTGGATTCGCTGGGTTGATGTCGATGTTGCGAACTCGGACGACGGTCTGGGCATCGACGATTTCTCGATCACTGCGCTGGGTCAGGCCGCCAATCCGGGTGTCTTCTCGATCGCTGCGGGCTCGGCCAACGAAGATACCGGCACTGTCGATCTGGTCGTCACCCGCACCGGCGGCAGCAGCGGTGCGGCGACGCTGACCTATTCGGTCACCAACATCACCACCAGCGCGAACGACTTCCTGGCGCTCGGCAACACCATCGAATTCGCAGATGGCGAGACCAGCAAGACGATCAGCATCCCGATTGCCAGCGATACCGTGTTCGAGGGCGACGAGACCTTCCAGATCAGCCTCGACTCGACGACGGCAGGGACCATCGGCACCGCAACCGGTGTGGGGACGATCCTCAACGATGATGCGTCGCCCGTCGCGACGCTGTCGATCGCGGATGCCACGGTGACCGAAGGCAACAGCGGCACGACGCAGATCACCTTCACGGTCACGCGGACGGGCAATGCCAGCGGCGACGCGGCGGCAGACTATACGCTGACGTTCGGCAACGCCGACGCCGACGACTTTGCGCCCAACACGCCCTCGCTCGCTCGCGTGATCCTGGTCGATGGCGTGCTGACCGACGTGATCACGCTCGAGGTCAAGGGCGACACTGTGGTCGAACCCAACGAGACGTTCACGCTGACGCTGTCCAATGCCAGCATGGGCACACAGATCGGCAATGGCGTGGCCACCGGAACGATTCTCAACGACGATGTGGCTCCGCTGGCCAACGTGTTCATCAACGAGATCAACTACGATCCCGCCGGCACCGACACCAACGAGACCATTGAGGTTGCGGGCCAGGCCAGCACCGATCTTACCGGCTGGAGCCTGGTGCTTTACAATGGCAACGGCGGGGCAGTCTATTCGACCCTGGCGCTCAGCGGGACGATCGCCGACCAGAGCAATGGCTTCGGGACGGTCGCGGTGGCCGCCCCCGGCCTGCAGAACGGCGCGCCCGATGGTATCGCGCTGGTCGATGCGCAGGGCCGCGTCGTCCAGTTCCTCTCCTATGAAGGCGCGATGACCGCCACCAACGGACCCGCGCAGGGTCTGACCAGCACCGACATCGGCGTGCTGCAGAACAACGACACCATCGGCAACTCGCTGCAGCTGACCGGCACCGGATCGAGCTATGCCGATTTCACCTGGGTGGCGGGCCAGGCCAACACCTATTCGGCGGTCAACACCGGGCAGACCTTCCTGTCACCCAACGCGCCGGGAGAAATCCGCATCGGCGATGCGGTTGTGGTCGAGGGCGACAACGGCACCCAGAACCTGGTGTTCACCGTGCGGCGTGCCGGTGGCACCGCGCTCACCACGACCGTGGATTACACGGTGAACCTTGATGGCACCGCCAATGCAGGCGATCTGGCCGCCGGCGCGACCCTGACCGGAACCATCAGCTTTGCGCCCGGCGTCAGCGTCCAGCAGATCATCGTGCCGGTGCAGGGCGATCTGCTGCCCGAGGGCAACGAGACGCTGAGCGTCTCGCTCGCCAATGTCACCAACGCCAGCATCATCGATGGCCAGGCCACCGGCACGATCACCAACGACGATCCCGTTGACCTCGCGATCTTCACCATCCAGGGCCTGGGCCATCGTTCGGAGTTCGTAGGCCAGACGGTGATCACGCGCGGCGTGGTGACGGCGGTCGATACCAACGGCTATTATCTGCAGGACGTGACCGGCGATGGCGATGCGCGCACATCGGATGCGATTTTCGTGTTCACCAGCACCGCACCCGGTCGCTCGGTCGGCGACTCCGTCGAAGTCCGCGGAACGGTGACGGAAGCGCTTCCTGGCAACAACACGAACAACCTCACCACCACGCAGATCAACCAGACCAGCGCGACGCTGATCTCGGCTGGCAACGCCTTGCCGGCCGCAACGCTGATCAGCGCCGGGCCCGGCGGGGTCCTGCCGCCGACCGACGTGTTCGATAACGACAATTTCCTGGTCTATGATCCCGAAAACGACGCTGCCGATTTCTATGAATCGCTCGAAGGCATGCGGGTCACCGTGGCCGCGCCGCTGGTCACCAGCCCAACCAACGAATTCGGCGAAACGTTCGTGGTTGCCTCGGGCGGTGCCGGGGCAACGGGTGTCAACGCGCGCGGCGGCATCACCATCTCGGGCAATGCCGACGGGTTTGACGATTACAACCCCGAGCGGCTGCAGCTGGATGACGACAGCGGCCTGTTTGCCGGGTTCACGCCGAACTACACGCAGGGCGATGTCCTGTCCGACGTTACCGGCATCATCAGCTACAACTTCCAGTCGTACGAACTGCTCGTCACCGAAGCCGTGACCATCACGACCGATGCGGGCACCCCGACGCGCGAAACCACCGCGCTGTTCGGCACCAGCGATCGGCTCACGGTCGCGACCTCCAATGTCGAAAACCTCGATCCCACCGATGGCGCGGTGAAGTTCAACCTGCTGGCCAGCGACATCGTCTTCAACCTGCGCGCGCCCGACATCATTTCGCTGCAGGAAGTGCAGGATGCCGACGGTGCAGGCAGCGGCACCGATTACTCGGGTACGGTCACGGCGAACCTGCTGATCTCGGCGATCACGGCCGCAGGTGGCCCGCAATACGCCTATGTCGAGGTCGCACCGACCGCGAACAACACCACCGGCGGCGAGCCCAATGGCAACATCCGCAACGGGTTTCTCTATCAGGTCAACCGGGTCGACTATGTCGAAGGCAGCGCCACGCTGGTTCCCGGCGCCGCCTTTACCAACAGCCGTTCGCCGCTGGCCGCGACCTTCACCTTCAACGAGCAGTCGATCACCGCAATCGGGGTGCACTCGACCTCGCGCGGCGGCAGCGATGCGCTGTTCGGTGCGACCCAGCCCCCCGTCAATGCCGGTGAGGGGGCGCGCATTGCGCAGTCGCAGGCAATCCGCGCCTATGTCACCAATATCCTGAGCAACGATCCCGGTGCCAACATCGCGGTGCTGGGTGATTTCAACGGCTTCTATTTCGAAGAGTCGCTCGAATTGCTCGAAGAAGGCGGCGTCCTGTCCAACCTGCTGCGCACGCTGCCGGAAGAAGAGCGTTACAGCTATTATTTCGATGGCAACGCTCAGGCGCTCGACAACTTCCTGGTGACTCCGGGCCTGCTGGCCGATGTGATCTTCGATCCGGTGCACATCAATTCGGAACAGCCCGATGGCCCCAACCGCGCGTCGGACCATGATCCGTCGGTCGCCTCGTTCCTGCTGCCGCTGCCCAACGCTGCGCCGACCAATCTGGTGATCAGCAACGCTACGGTCGCTGAAAACAGCGCCGCCGGTTCGGTGATCGGGACGCTCAGCGCCACCGACCGCGCCAGCGACACGCTGACCTATACGCTGACCGACAACGCCGGCGGCCGGTTCGTGGTCGATGCAGCGACCGGCGTTGTGACGACAGTGGCGGGCCTCGACTTCGAGGCGACCCCGACCCTGACGATCAAGGCCACCGCAACCGATCAGGGCGGCCTTAGCACCGAGCAGAGCTTCACCGTCGCGGTCAGCAACGTCAACGAAGCCCCCAGCGCTCAGGGCGACATGGTCGCGGTCAACGAGGATGGCACCACCGGCAATCTTTGGACCCAGCTGCTGGGCAACGATACCGATCCCGACGCAGGCAGCGTACTTTCGATCAGCGCGGTCGATGACAGCCAGACGCTGGGCACGCTGATCTTCGATCCGGTATCGCAGAGCCTGCGCTATGTCGCCGACGACGACAGCTTCGACGAGCTTGCTCCGGGCCAGACCGTGACCGACCGGTTCACCTATACCGTACGCGATGCGGGCGGACTGACCAGCACCGCAACGGTCGAAGTCAAGGTCACCGGCGTGGCCGACGGCATCACCCGGTTTGGCGGGCTGTTCAGCGACACGCTGAACGGCACGGCGGGCGAGGACACGCTATATGGCCTGACCGGCAACGACACGCTCAACGGTCTGGGCGGCCATGACGAACTGTGGGGCGGCATCGGCAACGACAAGCTCTTTGGCGGTGACGGCAATGACATGCTCTCGGGCGGTATCGGCAACGACACGCTGATGGGTGGCAATGGCAACGATCGCCTGTCGGGGGATGTCGGCAACGATACGCTGACTGGTGGGGCTGGCCGCGACTCGTTCGCCTTCAGCTTTGTGGCAGGCAACGACACGATCACGGATTTCGACACGGCGCTCGATGTGATCCTGCTCGACAACGGTGTTGATATCACCCGCACCCGCGTGCGCGACTTCAATCGCGATGGCATCGACGATCTGGAGCTGACGCTGGAATTCGGCGGCACGGTGACCTTGCTGGGCGTCAGCGATTTCTCTGCGGTCAACATCCAGCGCGATGCCTTCCCGGTGTTCTCGGAAACGCTGTTCTGATCGGCGTCCGGGCGGCCGAAAGCCGCAGTTACCTTTGATCGGCCTGCCGGTGGGCGGGCCGATCGATGGCCGCCCTGGATGAAGCTTTGGTCCTGCCGCAGGCCGGTGAAGGCGGGCGGCTGTCCGGCTAGCCGGTAACCGACAGCATCTCGGCCAGCCGTCGCAAGGTCGGAAGACAGCGCAGTTCCAGCTCTTCGGCGCTCAGCCGCGCGGCCTGCGTCCCGACGCCGTGCCGCCAACCCTGCCAACGTGTCCTCCGATACCAATTCCGGTGTCGGCCAATCTAGCAGCAAAACACGATCATCCTATCATATTGTCCCCACCCGCAAGGCAGACGGTGGCGTATATTCTCAGGCCGTCGCGACGGCAGGGCGCTGCAGGCACAGCAGCGCAGCCGCCGAGACCAGCGAGCCTATGGCCATGCCCAGCGCGACGGCAGGAACGCCCAGATCGATGCTGAACAAAAGACCCGCCACGATCGGCCCCGCAGCAGCACCCCCGCGCCCGACACCGATGACAAACCCGGTACCGCTGCCGCGCACCGGAGTCGGAAAAGCCTGGGCGATCAGCGCATAAAGCCCGACGACACCGGCATTGGTGAAGAACCCCGCGGCGGCG
The DNA here is from genome assembly GCF_000786215.1 of Sphingomonas sp. 35-24ZXX. Taxonomy (GTDB): domain Bacteria; phylum Pseudomonadota; class Alphaproteobacteria; order Sphingomonadales; family Sphingomonadaceae; genus Blastomonas. Next base: position 320,721 of record NZ_JROG01000007.1, on the reverse strand, counting down.
GCCACCGTTGCCAGCGTCGCGATATCGCTTTGTCCTTGGCCGAATGCGGCGACAGCCATGAAGGACAGGACCATTGCGCCGACCAGCAGCCCGCGCACCGGGTAGCGCCAGCTGAGCGCGCTGAACAGCAGTGCGCCGCCCAGTCCGCCGACATTGGCCCAGACCAGCACGCCGCCGGCGGCCGAGGCCGCATAGCCCATGTCGACGACGATCTTGGGGATCCACTTGAGGATGAAGTAGAAGGTCATGATGTGGCAGAAATAGGCAAGGGTGAGCAGCAACGTTGTGGCCAGCAACCGCGGTGCGAACAGCTGACGCATGCTGGCCTTGGGCGCATTCGCGTCGACCTCGGGTAACATTGCGGTCTGCGGATGACCCATCCGCTTGAGGATCGCGTTGACCCTCGCCAGCGCATTGGCGGGCCGCTTGTGGACCAGAAAGCCGATGGATTCGGGCAGCAGCAGGAAGGTGATCGGCAGGAACAATGCCGTGACCCACGCGCCGAAGCTGAAGATGTCGCGCCAGTTGCCATCGACCAGCAGTTGCGATGCGAACGAGCCCCCCAGGATCGCCCCGACCGGATAGCCGGCGGCCATCAGCGCAACCGCCAGGCTGCGCGCACGGGCGTTGGCAAGCTCTGCCACCATCGCATTGGCGCAGGCCAGCATTCCGCCGATACCCAGGCCGGTGAACAACCGGAAGACCGACAGCTCGGTGACATTGCCTGCCAACGTTGCCGCACCCATCCCGGTGGCCATGATCGCGAGGCACAACAGCGTCGTGGGTCTGCGTCCGATCCGATCGGACAGCGTGCCCAGCAGAATCGACCCTGCCGCCATCCCGATCAGCTCCATGGACAGCACAAAGCCGAGCGCCGCCCGGTCGATGCCCCATTCGGCGGCAATGCCGGGCGATGCAAAGCTGATCGCCAGCACATCGAACCCGTCGAGCGCGTTGAGCAGGATGCACAGCACGATGGCGGCTATCTGTAGCCTGCCCATCGGCGCGCGATCCAGCACGGCGCGTACATCCTGTGTCATCCGATCACCCTCTCCGGTGCGATGCCGCAATTCGGCCCTGGATATTATGGTTGCTGTTCCGCCATGACCATCAGGGCATCCAGCGCAACCACGCCTTGGCCGCAAGGATAGACCATGACGGGATTGAGGTCGATTTCGCGGATGCCCGGCTCTGCCAGCATGATGCGGCCAAGCGTGGCCACCATCTGCGCCACCGCATCCACATCAAGCGCGGGAGAGCCGCGAAAGCCGTGCAGGATCGCGGCGCTCTTGAGCAGCCCCAGTTCGCGAACGATCGCGGCATGGGGCAGGTCGGGTGGCAGCAACCGGACATCCTGCAGGATTTCGGCCGTCACTCCGCCGAAGCCCACCAGAATGACCGGGCCCCATTCGGGATCATTCTTCGCACCGATAATCAGCTCGGTCCCGCGCGCGCCCATCGCCTCGACCAGCACGCCATCGAGCACCATCGCCGTATCATAAGCCGCGACATTGGCGTGGAGCCGGTCCCAGCCGGCACGCACGGCGTCCGCATCGGCAAGGTTCAGGATCACCCCGCCTGCATCGCTCTTGTGGCTGAGCGAGGGGGATTGCGCCTTGATAACCACCGGAAAGCCAAGTGCCGTGGCCGCGTCCACCGCCGCTTCAACGCTGGTGCATATAACGCCCTGCGGAAAGGCGATGCCCAGCGGCGCCAGGATCTGCTTGGCGCGGTATTCCGGAATGACCGCCTCGCCGTCGGGCAATCCTGGTGCGGGCAGGGGGGCGGCGTCGCTCGCCTGAAAATCGCGCCGCGCCAGCGCGTTGAGCCGCTGCAGCGCCCGCAACGCGCGCTCGGTCGACGGGAAATAGGGAATGCCGAGCGCGCGCAACTCGCCGACGAATTGCGGGCCGACCTGTGCGCCTTCGTCGAGCCCGGCAAGGATCACAGGCTTGCCCGGGACCAGCTCGCGCACCGCGCGCAGGATTGGCGGCAGCTTGATACCCACCGTCACCGGATCGGTCTGGATGATCCCGGCCAGCACGCTGCCGAAGCGATCATCGTCAAACACCGCCGCCAGCGTGCGATAATACAGATCAGGATCGACCAGCCCCTGCGCGGTGAGATCGAGCGGGTTGCTCACCCCGACAAACTCGGGCAGCGCCGCCCGCAGCGCAGGGGCGTTTGCGTCATCCACGACGGGCAGATCGAGCCCCAGGGCCTCGCACAGATCGAGCGTCAGCGCCTTGAATGCGCCGGATTCGCCCAGCACCGCAGGGCCGCCTGCGGGTATCGTCGGGCACCGCAGCGCGATTTCAGCGATGTCGCCCAGCTCTTCGAGTGTTTCAGCAAACACCACCCCGGCGCGCTCCACCTTGAGCCGCAACAGCTGATAATCGCCCGCCATCGCGCCTGTGTGGGTTGCGGCGGATTCGCGCGCGGCGCTGCTCTTGCCGGGGTGCAGCAGCACGATCGTCTTGCCCTGCGCGCGCGCGCGCCGTGCCGCGGCGAGAAAGCGCTGCGGCTTGCGGAACTGTTCGACGATCATCGCGATGACCCGGGTCTGGGGGTCGTCGATCAGATATTCGACATAATCTTCCACCCCGCTCGCCGCCTCGTTGCCGGTGGAGATCGAGAATGACAGGCCGAGGTCCCGGCTGGCCAGCGTGGTGCACAGCACGCAGGCCATCGCTCCGCTTTGCGAGACCACGCCGATGCCGTCGCGGGTGCCGAGCGGTGTTGCAAGGGTTTCGACGAACGTCAGCGGAATGCGGTCGATGAAATTGGTCATGCCCAGGCAATTGGGCCCCTCGATCACCATGCCGCTGGCCGCGGCGATGCGGCCGATGGCCCGCTGCTCTGCCACACCCTCTTCGCCGCCTTCGGCAAAGCCGGCGGAAAAGATGATCGCCGATCCCACCCCGCGCTCTGCCAGCGACCAGATCGTTTCGAGCACCGCTGCGCGCGGAATGGCAAGCACCGCGCAGTCGACGTTGTCGGGCAGCGCGGCGACCGAGGGCAGGCATGGCCGTCCCTCGATCTGGGCCCGCTTGGGGTTGATCAGGTGGATATCGCCCGCAAACCCGTTGCGCAGGAGATTGGACAGCACCGAATTGCCCAGCGCACCGGGTTTTTCCGATGCGCCGACGATCGCGACCGACCGGGGCCGCAGCAGGCGGTCGAGCGCGGCGGCTCCGGTGGTAGTGGCGGGCGGAAGGACGGTGTCGACGGACATGTCAGGGCGCTTTCCGGATGGCGTCTGGGTCGGATCAGGCAGAGGTCTTCGATCGGTCATAGGCGCCCAGACCCGGCTTGTAGGTCTTGTCGTCGATGAACTGCTTGATCCCTTCCTTGCGGCCGTCATTGTCGAAGCTGTTGGCGGCTTCCTGCGCGCGGATCAGATAATCCTCGGCATTGTCATAGCTCATCTCGCGGACCCGGCGGATGGCATCCTTGGTGGCCTTCAGGGCGATCGGGTTCTTCTTGAGCAGCACATGGGCCACTTCGTTCACGCGCGCGCTGAGCTGGTCGAGCGGCAGCGCCTCGTTGACAAAGCCCCATTGCGCGGCGGTCTTGCCATCGACATTTTCGCCCATCATCGCGTGATACATCGCGTTGCGGAAACTGGTGAGTTCGGTTGCGACCTTGGCCGCGCCGCCGCCGGGCAGGATGCCCCAGTTGATTTCGGACAGGCCGAACTGCGCCTCGTCGGCCGCAAAGGCGAGGTCGCAGGCGAACAGCGGACCATAGCCGCCGCCAAAGCACCAGCCGTTGACCATCGCAATGGTGGGCTTCTGGTACCAGCGCAGGCGGCGCCACCAGCCATAGCTCTCGCGCTGGGCACCGCGGGTGCCGCGCAGGCCTTGCGCTTCGGTCTCCCGGAAATATTCCTTCAGGTCCATGCCCGCCGACCAGGCGGTGCCTTCACCGCTTAGCACCAGGACGCCGACATCCTCGCGAAATTCGAGCGCATCAAGCACCCGCATCATCTGGCGGTTAAGCCGCGGCGACATGCAGTTGCGCTTGTCGGGGCGGTTGAAGCTGACCCATGCAATGCCGTTTTCGACGGTGTAGGACACGGTGGCGAGTTCGACCGGATCGATACCGTCGATGTTCAGGATATTGGTCATGTCAGAGGCTTTCCGAGATAGGCGTTGCAAGAAGGGTGTCAGATGGGGAAATGGCCGGGCTGGGTCTCGATGGTGATCCAGCGCAGGTCGGTGAAACTGTCGATGCCCGCCTGGCCGCCGAACTTGCCATAGCCAGAGGCCTTGGTGCCGCCGAAGGGCATCTGCGCCTCGTCGTGCACGGTGGGGCCGTTGACATGGCAGATGCCGGACTTGATCTGGCGCGCCATCCTCAGCCCGCGTGCGGTATCGCGGGTGAAGGCCGAGGCGGACAGGCCGTATTCGGTATCGTTGGCAAGTTCGATCGCGTGCGCCTCGTCGCGCGCGCGGATGACGGCCACGACAGGACCGAAGCTCTCTTCGCGGAACAGCCGCATGTCCGGCGTCACGCCATCGATGACATGCGCGGGCATCAGCACGCCATCGGACGTCCCGCCGTTGATCTGCCGTGCGCCGCTGGCGACGGCATCGTCGACCAGCGCCTGCACATGCGCCACCGTCTTCAGGTCGACGACCGCACCCAGCGGAGTCTTGCCCTCGCGCGGATCGCCCACCGCCAGCGTGGCGACCTTGGTGCTGAACTTTTCCGCAAAGGCATCGGCGATGGCCTCCACGACGATGATCCGCTCGGTCGACATGCAGATCTGCCCCTGGTTCATGAAGGCGCCGAAGGCGGCCGCCTTGACCGCTTCGTCGAGATCGGCGTCGTCGAGCACGATCAGCGGCGCCTTGCCGCCCAGCTCCAGCAGCACCGGCTTGAGATGTTCGGCGGCGCGTCTGGCGATGATCCGGCCCACGGCGGTGGAACCGGTGAAGTTGATCCGCCGCACCGCAGGGTGATCGATCATCGCGCCGACGACATCCCCGGCGTCTTCCGGGGCATTGGTGATCAGGTTGACGATACCGTCGCCCAAACCGGCCTCAACAAACGCCTCGACGATCAGCGCATGGGTGCGCGGGCATTGTTCCGATGCCTTGAGCACCACGGTGTTGCCGCAGGCCAGCGGTACCGCGATCGCGCGCACGCCCAGGATGATCGGCGCGTTCCAGGGGGCGATGCCCAGCACCACCCCTGCTGGTTCGCGCACCGCCATCGCGATGCAGCCGGGCTTGTCGGACGGAATCACCTCGCCGCTGATCTGGGTGGTCAGCGCGGCGGCCTCGCGCACCATGCCGCTGGCAAGCATCAGGTTGAACCGCGCCCAGCCTTCGGTCGCGCCGATTTCGTTCATCATCGCATCGACAAAGGCATCGGCCTTGGCGTCCAGCGCATCGGCAGCCTTGGCAAGCCGCGCGCGGCGGGCGTTGGGTCCCAGCGCGGACCATGCGGGGAAGGCGGCAGCGGCGGCATCGATCGCAGCGCAGGCGTCTTGCGGAGTCGCTGCGACCGCCGCCGTTGCGGCGGCGCCGGTAACCGGGTTATGGCGTGTGAAGGTTGCGCCGGCCACCACGGGCGCGCCACCGATGGAAAGGGAGATGGTGTGCATCTTGGGGATTCCTCTCACTCACTCTTATTGCTATATAGCATAGCTATAATGATTGTTATGCACAATAGCGGTTTTGAGATTTTATGACGGATCTCGCGGTCACGGATGCAGAGCCCGGGCGGCTGGCCGATCCTCTGGAGGATCTGCTGGGATACTGGCTGCGGCGTGCGTCTGGCGTGATGATGGCAGACCTCGGGGTGGGGATGGCCGAGGCGGATCTGCGCCCGACGGAGGCGACGATTCTCATCCTGATTCGGGCCAACCCCGGACTCACGCAGAGCGATATCGGGCGGGTGCTTGGCATCGCGCGCGCCAACATGGCACCTCTGATGGGGAGGCTGCAAAAGCGCGGCTTCATCCAGAAGGTGCGGGTCGATGGACGCTCGCAGGCGCTCACGTTGACCGAAGGCGGCATGGCCAAGGTCGAGGTGGCCCAAGCCATCATCGACGCGCACGAGGCGCGGTTCCAGTCGCGGATCGATCCGCAGATGCTGCCAGGGATGATCTCTTCACTGAGGGCGCTGGTCGGCACCTAGCGCTTTGGGCTGGCAATTCCGGCGTCGGCTTTCGGACCGGTGACAGCCCTGCGCCGGATACCCCGGTCTGGCCGCCATGCGAAGGTCGGTCAGTCCGCGCGCAGATACGCCAGCGACATGCGCGCCAGTTCGTGCTTCATCTGGTTCCAGTCATAGGCATGGACCGCCTCGACGCCCGTGCCTAGACTCAGCTGCCGCGCCAGCGTGGCAAAGATCACATGATAGCACGATTGCGCGCGAATCCTGTGATCATCGGGATTGCTCCCGCCGAATTCACCGGCATGCGCCAACAGCGCCTCGGTCATGTCGGTTTCCGCGCGCAAGGCCTGCTGGTTGCCCGGGATCGCCACCAGCGGATCGAACTCGGCCCGCTCCATCGTCAGGCGCAGCAGCGGGGCGTGCTTGCGCAAGATTTCGGCATAGCCTTCGACATAGGCGAAGAGAAAGCGCGCAAGCTCCGCGCAGTCGGCGTTGAGCCGCTGCACCAGGGCTGTTTCCTCCTGCGACAGCGCTTCGAGCGCTTCGGCGATCACCCCGCGGACCAGATTGTCCTTGCTCTCGAACCGCAGATAGATCGATCCGATCGAGACCTGCCCGCGTTCGCTGACCTCCTGCAACGTGAATTCCTCGTTGCCACGCTCCAGCATCAGGTTGCGCGCCGCTTCGAGCATGCGCTTGAGCGATGCCAGCGATCGGCCCTGCTGCGGCTTTCGGCTGACGTCCGCCACCGCAAGGGTTTTGGGCTCAGCCTTCTTCTTCATCATGCTGCCGTGCATGGTGAGGCTCCGTCCACGGCAGGGTCAAGGGCGTGCTGAATCACAGGCATCGAACCATCCGCTACTAATTCTCAGGATCAGTATACAATGCGCTGCGAATGGCTTTTGTGCAACTGCGAAAACATCCTTAATGAGGGTTTTTTGGCATTTTTCCGCCAATCAGGCAGGGCTTGCTTCCTTCATCCGGTAAAAGATGCCGCTCTCGTCCTGACCGGTGAGCTCGAGCACGCCGGTCACCACGATCATCTTGGTCTCGTTGGTGGGGAAGGGGATGTCGGCATACACCTCGATGAACTGGTTGGGCACCGCATGGAAATGGAAGGGGCAGCCCGGCGGATACGCGAGCAGCACGAAATGCTTCTGGCGGCCGCCGGTTTCCAGCGGCTTCATCCAGCCGGCCACCTTGATCCGCTTGCCCGCCAGGGACTTGACCGCCGGCGTGAACAGCGGCTTGGAATAAAGATAGCCATCCTTGCCGGTGCGGGTCTGCTCCTTGGTCGCCTCCAGCACCGCCCAGGACACGCCGCCCTTGGGGGTTGCAGCGGGCTTCCAGACATCATCGACGGGCGCCTTCTTGCCCTGTTGCATCGCGGCGTGACCCGCGGTCTGCGGCACGGCAATCAGGCTCAGGGCGGCGAGGGCGATCAGGGGCAGGCGCATGGAAGCTATCCTCAGCTGTAGCGGGCAAGCGTGGTGGCAAGGTCGACCCGGAAGATCCGGATCGCGGGGATCAGGGCGGCGACAAGGCCGATGACAAGCGCGGCGAGCAGGATCACGCCTTCGCCGGGAAGGAAGCGCAATGCCGAAAGACCCAGCTCGCCCAGTGTGGGGAAGCTGGCGGCAGCGAGCGCTATCAGAGCATGCGCGGCAGCGATGCCGCCCAGCGCGCCGAGCGCCGCGATCAGCAGGCCTTCGAACAGGATGGTGCCGAACACCATCGCGGGGCTCGCCCCCATCACGCGCAGCAGCGCCAGATCGCCCTCGCGCGCGCGGGTCGCGCTCCACAGGGCGACGAACAGGCTAAGTCCGGCGGAGATCGCGAGCAGCCAGCCGAAGAGCCGGGCGCCCTCGATGATCGATCCGAAGAGCCCGAGCAGCCGTGCCGCCTCGGCAGCGGGCGCTGCAGCCTGCAAGGCGCTCTGGCGGTTAATCTGCGTCGGCAGGCGCAGGGCGGCCGAGGCGTTGCGATAGCGCACCAGCAGCGCGGTGATCTCCGGCTCCATGCCAGGCGTCACGGGGCCAGCCTCGTCATCGTCATGATGGGCGGCGTCATCATGATGCTCTTCGCCCTCATGCTCGGAATGATCGGCATGATCGGCATGATCGGCCTCGGGCTGATGGCCTGCGTCATCCGCATGGTCGTCATGACCCTCGTCGTGATCATGCGCGATGCCGTGGACGTCCCAGACCGATTCGACCGAAGTGAGGATCAGCCGGTCGAGCACGGTTCCGCTCGGGGCCAGGATGCCGACCGTCTCGAACGGCGCATGATCGTGGCCCTGGCCGTCTTCCTCGCCGGTTTCCAGGCCGTGGCTGCCGATGAACTTCTGTCCCAGCGTCGCGCCAGTGCGTCGCGCCACCTCCGCGCCCAATACCACTTCGCTGGGCTTGGCGAAGCTGCGGCCCTGGGCCACGTTTGCGCCATACAACGGCAGCAACTGGTCATCGCTGCCGACGATGCGGAAGCCTTCGAAATTGTCGCCCAGTGCCAGCGGCACGACGCGCGCCACGCCAGGATCGGTGCGCAGCCGTTCCAGCTCGCCCAGCGGAATGTTTCCGGTCGGCACGTCGATATGATAGACGCTGGAGAGCACCAGCTGGAGCGGCGATCCCTTGGCGCCTACGACCAGATCGATCCCGCGCGCATCGCGTTCGAACCGCTCACCCGCCTGCTGTGCGAACTGCAGCAGCATTACCAGAGTCGCAACGGCGATCCCGAGCAGCAGCGCATTGAGCGCCACCGTCAGCGGGCGGTCGCGCATATAGGCCAGCGCCAGGCGGATCATGCCGCCGCCTCGGTCTGCCTGCTCGGGCCGATCTGCCGGACCGAAGGGAAGTGGTCGCGCAGCCGATCGTCATGCGTCACGATCAGCAGGCTCGCCCCCGCCTCGTGCGCGCATTCGCGCAGCAGGGCCGCAACCTTCTGCATGTTGTCGTGGTCGAGCGCCGATGTCGGCTCGTCGGCGATGATCAGGTCGGGCCGGCCGATCAGCGCGCGCGCAATGGCGGCACGCTGCGCCTCGCCCTGGCTGAGCTCGCGGGGGCGGGCATGGGCGCGATGGCCAAGGCCCAGACGGTCGATCAGCATCGCCACGCGTTCCTGCTCGGTGCCATGGCCGCTCAGCCGCTGGGCCAGTCGGAGATTGGCGGTGAGATCGAGCGCAGACACCAATTTGAGCGTCTGGAACACCAGCCCGATACGCCGTCGGCGCAGATCGTCGCGCGAGCCGGGTCCTATGCCCGTCATGCGCTCGCCGCCGATGGTGATGCTGCCTGCATCCGGGGTCAGCAGACCGCAGATCAGATTGACCAGCGTGGACTTGCCGCTGCCCGATGCACCGATGAGCAGGCTCTGTTCGCCCGCCGCCATGTCGAAACCGAAATCATCGAAGATCGTGCGTCCGGCATAGCGGAACGCCAGATTGTGAATCGCAAGGCTCATGACAGGATTGCGGCGGTCAGTCCTTGGTCGCGGTAAATCGCTGCGACTGGCTGGCGTTGGCATCGGCAGACACCGGGGTGAAAGCCGGGCTGGCTGAAGATTTCTGGGCGTTTTCGGCGCGTGCCTGTTCGCTCTGTTCCGTGGTCTGCTGTTCCGATGCAGCCGCGCGCTGGTCAGCCGGCGGCGCATTCTTGTCGGCAGGAACGGCCCAGGCCGCGTGCTGCGCAAACGGGTTGATCCGGGTAAAACCAAGACCTTCCAGGTCGCACGCGTTCGCCGTCTGAGCGGATGCGGCAAACCCTGCCAGACCGATGGTTGCTGCTGCCAAGATTCGCATGGTCGACACCCCTTTGCTATGAAGTGGCAACGTTACAACATATCAGGGAAGCTTGGCAAAGCCTTTGTTCGGATCGTGGATTTTAAAAGCCCGTGCCGCTCAGGCATGGAGATGCGCCTTGGGGTGTCGTGCGGCCCAGTTGGCCAGATGGGCCATCGCCAGAAGCATGCTGCCGATGCTGCTGATCGCGATCTCCTGCATGTCGGTCACGGGAAGCACCAGCGCCAGAACCAACAGGCTCAGCCCCGCAACGCCGGTTACCAGAATTCCCATGCGGGCCCGCTTGGCGGCCCTCACCAGGATCGTCAGACTGACGGGCCCTGCAATCAGCACGATCCACAGATGCAGGTCGAATGGCAGATCGAACGTCCGGCTGAGCGCGGGGGACCAGGCCAGCACCAGCGGTAGGAAAAGGCAGTGCGCCAGGCACAGGATCGATGCGGATATGGCAAGCCCTTCTGCCAGATCACTGGCTCTGGGCGTATCGCGCACCCGCGCCTCGGCGTCGCTGTCCATCGGTGATTTCTCCCCTTGTGCAATCTTGGCGCGATCTATAATGATATAACATCACATATCAAGCTGGAGAATGTTTCCCATGCCGATTTCGTCGCCCGCCCTGGACCGGAAGCTGCCCGTCACGGTGCTGTCGGGCTTTCTCGGTGCCGGCAAGACCACCTTGCTCAATCACATACTGGCCAATGTCCAAGGGCTGCGCGTTGCGGTGATCGTCAACGACATGTCGGAAGTGAACATCGATGCTGCGCTGGTCCGCGGCGGCGAGGCGGCGCTCAGCCGCGCGAGCGAAGAGCTGGTCGAGATGACCAATGGCTGCATCTGCTGCACCTTGCGCGACGATCTGCTGAAAGAGGTGCGCAGCCTCGCCGAAGCGGGGCGGTTCGATTATCTGGTGATCGAGAGCACCGGCATTTCCGAGCCGCTTCCGGTCGCTGCCACCTTCAGCTTTCGCGACGAGGCGGGCGAATGCCTGGGCGATGTCGCGACGCTCGACACCATGGTCACCGTTGTCGATGCGGTGAACCTGCTCAAGGACTATGCCAGCCACGAATTCCTCGCTGATCGCGGCGAATCGCTGGGCGAGGATGACACGCGCAGCCTGGTCGGGCTGCTGGTCGAGCAGATCGAGTTTGCCGATGTCATCATCATCAACAAGGCGTCCGATGTCAGCGCCGAGCATCTCGCCACCGTCACCAAGCTGTGCGCGTCGCTGAATGCCGACGCGCGTATCATCACCGCCGATCGGTCGAAGGTCGATCTTGGCCAGATCCTGGGCACCGGCCTGTTCGACGATGATCGCGCTGCGGAACATCCGCTCTGGGCCAAGGAGCTCTATGGCTATGCCAGCCATCGCCCGGAGAGCGAGGAATATGGCATAGAAAGCTTTGTCTACCGCGCCCGCCGTCCGTTCGCGCCGCAAGCCTTTTACGATTTTCTGACCGGCGAAGGGCTGGAAGGCGCGGTGCGGGCCAAGGGCTTTTTCTGGCTCGCGACGCGCCCGGCCTGGGTCGGCGAACTCGCCGTGGCAGGGTCGCAGACGATGACCGCGCGGATGGGGCGCTGGTGGGCGTCGGTGCCGAAGAACCAGTGGCCAGATGACAACCAGTTCGAGCAGTTCGTCGCGCACAACTGGGACCTGGAATGGGGTGACCGGCGGCAGGAGCTGGTGTTCATCGGCATCGGCATGGACGAGGCGCGGCTGCGCGCCGGGCTCGACGCCTGCCTGGTACAGGCCGATGGCTATACGCCCGAACGCTGGCAGCCGCTGCCCGATCCGTTCCCCGAATGGGGCGCAAACGCCCGCATTCTCGACCGCGCACTGGAGAGTGCCTGAGCCATGGCAGCGCTGAACGTTCTCGAACCCGCATCGGCCGCCACCCACCGGCGCTGGGAGGCGATCCGCGATCCCCGAACCCGGATCGTCATCGATGAGAATGCGGTGCTGCTGCCGCGGGGCGATATTCAGCCGCTGCTGGATATCGCCCCCTTCGGCCATCGCGCTGCAGGACGCCCCGACGCCATCCTGGCGGATATGCCGCCGTTGCCTGATGCGCTGGGCGCCGCAATCGCCGATCTGGCTGCAGATTTTGCGCGCGTGATGGGCTGCGACACCGTGCGGGTCCGGCTGGAGGGCGTGACTGGCAATGCCTGCCGCAAGGTGCATGCCGATTACACCGACCTCAGGCTGATCTGCACATTGGCGGGTCCAGGGACCGATTACACCCTGGGCGACGATCCCGACGGCGCGCTGCTGTGCATCCCCACCGGAATGGTGGCGCTGTTCAAGGGGCATGAATTCGGCCCCGGTCATGCCGCCTGCCTGCACCGTTCACCGCCGATCGAGGACAGCGGCGAGCGCAGGCTGGTGCTGGTGATCGATACGCCCGCGCGGAATGCCGCCGAGCGATGATGCGCTGATCAGAACAGGGCGTCGTCGAACAGCGCGTCATCATCGTCGAGCGCGCCGGGGCTGTCCGGCGCGCCGACGTTCGCGACAATCAGCGGCGCCATGCCGGGCAGCAGGAACTGGTCGTGGATGACGCGCTCGCTCGCCATGGTATAGCTGCGTGCCATGTCTTCCAGGATGGTTCTGACCGGATGATCGGGCCTGTCGGCCAGCATGCCTGCGGGGCCGATTTCCGCCTTGAGCAGCGCCTCGATCTGTTCGAGCGCATCTCCCAGGTCGAGGCTCCGCTCGAGTTCGTCGGTGGTCGACCGAAGCGCACCCAGAAGCCCGCTGGCCATGGTCTGGGACACCGCCATCGCATCCTCGGTCAGCTGCGCCCCATCGGCAATCGCGCTGAGCGACTGGTTCAGCCCGCCACCCCCTTGCGCATCATGATCTTTGGCCTGTTCGCGCATCCGCAACGAAATGGCGTTCAGGTCTTCCGCCTCTGCCGTGATGGCCGCGATCGTCTCATGCAGCGCATCGGAGTGCGCCCGGATTTCCTCCGCGATGACCGCCACCGGCCGGCTGATGCTTTCGACCCGCCTGCACCTCAGGCCGATGTTGATCGCCATCTGCTGGACCTCGATCCGCAGGATGCGCATGGCGGCGGCTCGGCCGGCCAGATCGTCCACCGTGTCGACGATGATGCGCAGCGTCTCGGCCGCCTGGTCGTCGGTCTTGCGCAGCTGGGTGATCATCGAATCGGCTTCGGCGATGCCCGCCTCGAGATTGCGCAGGAACACATTGCCATCGCCGTCGCTGCTGCCCTTGCTGAGCGCGATCAGGCGGTCCGCCTCCGGCACCATTGCGCGCAGCGATGTGACCAGCAGCCGGGTTTCCCGCCGAAACTGGTCGCCTGCGGCCACCACATGCGCCAGCAGCAGCTGCAGGATGTGGTTGCGCGCGGCGTTGCGGTCGCCCTCTTCCAGCTCGGTCTCGGCCAGCATGGCCTGCAGGCTCTCATAGCCCGCCAGCACATGTTCCAGCCATTGCCGGGCAATATCGCCCACCTGGATGGCAGCCAGCACGCCGGCCACATTGGCCTGGATCGACCGGGCGAGCGTCGCCGTGTCGTCGGCAAGCGCAGCCAGCAGCGCCTGGTGCGCCCGCAGCGCGGCGGCATCGGCTTCAAGCCGGTCGGGGACCTGGGGCACCACCCGTTCGCATTCGCTGGCCAGCAGCCGGTCGTGATATTCCATGCTGCGCAGGCTGGCGCCCAGCTCGTCCAGCTTGGTCTTCAGCCCCACCACCTCGACCTGGCCGACCTTGATCTGCCCCGACATGGTATTGGCAAAGTCCACGAACGTTTCGGCCCCTGATGCTGCGATCTTGACGTTGAGCCCGTAGATATCCAGCACCCGCAGCGCCCTGTGGACCTCTTCGACATGCAGCGACAGCCGGCGCGAGGCTTTTTGGATGGCGCCGATCTCGCTTGCGCGGTTCCGGGTCTGCGGGCCCACCTGCGACAACCGCCGCGCCGCCATCGTCAGGTTGCCCACCGCTGCTGCGCCGTTGCCAGACTGGAAGCTCGATGTCGCCTTGTGCAGCGCGGCGACAATCCCGTCGATCGATCCCACGGCCTGCACCAGGGTGTTGCCGACCTGGACGAAACGCGCATCGATGCCCTGGGTGATATCGCTCAACAGGTCCTGAATGGTATCCTGTGCGAAATCTGGCGGCGGCAGGGACTTGAGGGCAGGGCGCATGTCATTCTGGCCTTTCTTCGCCGGGGCATGGACCGCCCGGCAGCGCCCGTTCAGGCAAGTGTCTAGCGTGCGGTCGCATGGAGCAGTTCGCGGGCGATCGCGCCAAGCGGGACAATCTTGTCGACGGCATCGCGGGTGATGGCTTCCTTGGGCATGCCAAAGACCACGCAGGTTGCTTCATCCTGGGCAAAGGTGCGCGCACCGCCCTGTTTCATTTCCAAAAGGCCCCGCGCGCCATCATCGCCCATGCCGGTCATGATGATGCCGACCGCGTTGGATCCTGCGCTGTTCGCGGCGGACCGGAACAGCACGTCGACCGAGGGGCGGTGGCGCGATACCAACGGTCCTTCGCGCACCGAAACCAGATAGCGCGCACCCTGGCGCTGCAGCAGCGTGTGCCGCCCGCCCGGAGCGATCAGGACATGGCCGCGCATCACCGTGTCGCCGTCCTGCGCTTCCTTGACGCTGACCTCGCACAGCCCGTCGAGCCGCTTGGCAAAGGCGCGGGTGAACTGTTCGGGCATATGCTGCACCACGACGATCCCGGGGGAGTTGGCGGGCAGCGCCATCAGCACTTCGCGCAGCGCCTCGGTGCCTCCGGTGGATGCGCCGATGCACACCACCATCTCGGTCGTCCGGCTCATCGCGCGGCCGGTGGGCGGCATCAGCATGACATCGGCGGTCAGCTTCTCCTGCACCTGCACCGGGCGCGTCTGGGCCTTGCGTCCGCGCACCCTTGCCCGCGCCGCGCCCTTGACCGTCTCACGGATCATCATGCGCGATTCGGTCAGATGATCGGCAACGCCCATGCGTGGCTTGAGGATCACATCGACGGCGCCTGCCTCCAGCGCATGCATCAGCGTTTCCGAGCCTTCCTCGGTCAGCGACGAGCACATCACCACCGGCACGGGGCACTGTTCCATGATCTTGCGCAGGAAGGTGATGCCATCCATCCGTGGCATCTCGACATCCAGCGTGATGACGTCGGGCAGTTCGTCCTTGATATAGCGCGCGGCCGCAAACGGGTCCGATGCTGCGCCGATGACCTCGATCTCCGGGTCTTCCTGCAGCACCGACGTCAACGCCTGGCGCACGCTGGCGCTGTCGTCGATGATGAGCACGCGGATCTTGGGGACGGCCATCTGTGTCAAATCCTCTGGAAAATCGTGTTGCTGACGCTCTTCATGCTGCGGTCGAGCCCGACGTTCGATTCCGAATGGCCCAGCAGAAGGTATCCGCCGGGCGCAAGCTGCTCGCACAGGCGCTCGACCACGGCTGTCTGGGTGGGCTTGTCGAAATAGATCAGCACGTTGCGGCAGAAGATCAGGTCGACGGGATCACCGATGGGATAGTGGTGGTTCATCAGGTTGAGGCGGCCGAAGCTGACCTTCTTGCGCAGCGCCGGCGAAATGCGCACCTCGCGCCGCGATCGGTCCTTGGGCTCCATGACATAGCGGCGGCGCATCGCGGCCGGCACCGGCTCCACCATCTCTGCAGGGTAGATGCCCTTGATGCCGGTCTCGAGCATGTTGCTGTCGAGATCGGTCGCCAGGATTTCGTAATCGGGCCCGCCATGGGCCTGCGCGTAATCATCGAGCACCATCGCCAGGGTATAGGGCTCTGCCCCGTTCGAGCAGGCGGCGCTCCAGCAGCGCACGGTCCGCCGACCCTCGCGGCTGTAGGCGGGAAGGATCTGCGACACGATGTAATCGAAATGATTGCGCTCGCGGAAGAAGTCTGTCTTGTTCGTCGTCACCGCATTGAGCAGCGCGTCGATTTCTTCGCGCGCGACGTCGCTGCTCAGGATGTGCGCGCAATAGGCGTTGAGATTGGCGTGGCCGGTGGCGCGCACCCGCCGCCGCAGCCGGCCCTCGAGCATCGTGGTCTTGGACGGCGGCAACCGGATGCCTGCCTCGCTGTAGATCAGGCTGGCCAGCGCGCGGAAATGCTGCGGGCTGATGGCATCCGGGTTGAACACGGGCGCGCGCAGAAGCGGGGCGGCCATCGTCATGCCGCCTTCGCACTGGCGGACAAGGCGGGGGTTTCTGCGGCCGAGAATATGCTGGCGACATCGATGATCACGACAAAGCCGTATTCGCGGCGGACCACACCGGTAATATAATCCGAATTCCACCGCACCCCGATATCGGGGGCCTTTTCGACCTGGGCGGGTTCGATGGTGGTGACACCCAGAACCCGGTCAATGACCACGCCCAGCGCCAGCGCACGGTCTGGCAGCGGCATGTCCAGGATCAGGATGCGGGTTGCCAGCGTGGGCGTGGCCGGCGGCAGGCCTAGGCGGACGCGCAGGTCCACCGTCGGCACGCCTTCGCCGCGCACATCGGTCAGGCCGAGGAAATAGTCCGGGCCGTTGGGGACGTGGAACGGCTGGACATGGTCCAGGATCTCGCGGACCAGCGTGACCGGCACGGCGAATACCTCGTCGCCCAGGCCGAATTCGACCACCTGGATTTCGGACGGGGCGCTCATGCGGCCTGTCCGAAATCGGCGTCATCCTGATCCAGACCGCCGCGATCGAGATCCAGCGCGAAGCCCTTTGCGCGCTCCTGCTGATGCGCCACCGAGTTGGGCTTGCCGCGTGCCGCTGCAGGGGCGGGCTTGGCCTTGCCAGCGGGGCGGCGCGGCGCGGTCTTCACCGCCGGGCGCGCCATCCGCTCGGCAGCGGGCTTGCCTGTGCGTTCGCCCATCTGAAAGAAGGCGATGCTCTGCTGCAGCTCTTCGGCCTGGCCGGCCAGTTCTTCCGACGTCGAATTGATCTGTTCGGATGCAGCGGCATTCTGCTGCGTCACCTGATCGAGCTGCTGCAGCGCTTCGTTGATCTGTGCGGTGCCGATGTCCTGCTCGCGGCAGGCGGCACTGATCTCGGAGACCAATTCGGCGGTGCGGCGGATGTCGGGCACCAGGCGGCCCAGCATCTCGCCCGCCTCGGTGGCGGCTCGCACCGTTTCCGATGACATGGTGCTGATCTCGGCGGCCGCCCCCTGGCTGCGTTCGGCCAGCTTGCGCACTTCGGATGCCACCACGGCAAAGCCGCGGCCATGCTCACCGGCGCGCGCCGCCTCGACCGCAGCGTTGAGCGCAAGCAGGTCGGTCTGGCGGGCGATTTCCTGCACGATTCCGATCTTTTCGGCGATGGTCTGCATCGCGCTGACCGCCTTGTTCACGGCTTCGCCGCTGTGTTCGGCGTCCTTGGCGGACTGGCGGGCGATCTTCTCGGTCTGGGCGGCATTGTCGGCGGTCTGTTTGACGTTGGCCGCCATCTCTTCCATCGATGCGGACGCCTGTTCGGCCGCTGCAGCCTGTTCGGTGGCGCCTTGCGACACCTGCTCGGAGCTGGCGGCGAGTTCCTGGCTGCCTGCGCCGACCTGATCGGCCGCGCCGCCAATGTTGATCGCAAAGCGCGTCAGGCTGTCGACGAGATTGTTGATCGAATCCTTCATCCGGCGGTGATCGCCTTCGCATTCGATCTCGACCCGCTCGATCAGCGAACCCGTGCTCACCTGGTCGAGCACCCGGTTGCCTTCCGCGATGGGCAGCAAAATCGCATCGAGCATTCCGTTGATGCCATGCACGACCTGACCGAAATCGCCGGGGAAGTCGCCGGCGTTGCCGCGTTCCTGCAGCTGTCCTGCCGTGGACGCATCGATCAGGCGATGAATTTCGCCGATGATCGCCTTGAAGTTGCCGCGCAGCAGTTCGATCGTGTCGTTGATGAACGCCTTCTTGCCGGGCAGCTGCTCCATCGGCGCGTCGAAATTGCCTTCGCCAAACTGCCGGACGCAGGCCATTGCCTTCTTCTTGGCCGCGATGTGATTGACGACCATCGTGTTGACCGAATGCGCCATGGTCGCGAAATCGCCATGGAACTTGTCGGCCGGAACAAACACGTCGATATCGCCCTTGTCGTGCTCGGCCGACATGTGGTTCATTTCGGCGATCAATCCGCGCAGGTTGCCCCGCAGCAGCTCGATGGTATCGTTGATGAACGCCTTCTTGCCAGGCAGCTGCTCCATCGGCGCCTGGAAGTCGCCCTCGGCAATGCCCCTGACACAGGCCATCGCCTGCTTCTTGACGTTGATGTGGCTGGTCACCAGCGCGTTGATCAGCTGCGCAACCTCGCTGAAATCGCCGCGGAAGTCGTCGGGGCGAAGGCAGACATCGATATCGCCGCGAACATGCTCGGCCGACACGGTCTCGATCCCGCGCTTCAGCGCCGCCACGGGCGCGTTCATGGTATCGAGCAGATCGTTGACCGCCGCCAGGGTCTCGCGCGCAGGTCCCGTGGCCTGCGAAAGGTCCAGACGGGCCCGCGTATCGCCGTTGCCGATCGACTGGGTCAGGCGACGAATGTCCTCAATGGCGACATCCGCGTGCGAACTGGGCTTCAAGGTGATGGATGGGCGCAGCATGAAACAGGCCTCCTGGGCTGGTTAAGGTGTTGAAAGTTCTGGTGGAGTTATCCGGGGAGACGCTTGATCAGGCGGCCTGCCCGAATTCGGCGTCATCGTGATCCGCACCGCCGCGATCGAGGTCGAGCGCGAAACCCTTGACCCGATCCTGCTGGTGCGCGACCGAGTTTGGCTTGGCCCGGGGGGCTGCAGGCTTGGCAGCCTTGGCCTTTTGCACGGGGCGCCGCAGAGCCTTGGCGGCCGGGCGGGCATGGCTGGCGCCAGCGCCGGCTGCATGGGGATCCACGCGGAAGTAGGCGATGCTCTGCTGAAGCTCTTCGGCCTGGCTGGCCAGTTCTTCCGATGTCGCACTGATCTGTTCGGACGCAGCAGCATTCTGCTGGGTCACCTGGTCAAGCTGCTGGATCGCCTGGTTGATCTGCGCGGTGCCGATGTCTTGTTCGCGGCAGGCGGCGCTGATTTCGGAGACGAGCTCTGCGGTGCGGCGGATATCGGGGACCAGCCGGCTCAGCATCTCGCCCGCCTCGACAGCGGCCTTGACCGTTTCCGACGACATGGTGCTGATCTCTGCGGCAGCCCCCTGGCTGCGTTCGGCCAGCTTGCGCACTTCGGATGCCACTACCGCAAAGCCGCGGCCATGTTCTCCGGCCCGCGCCGCTTCGACCGCGGCGTTGAGCGCCAGCAGGTCGGTCTGGCGGGCGATTTCCTGGACGATGCTGATCTTCTCGACGATGGTCTGCATCGCCTCGACCGCCTTGCTGACGGCAACACCGCTGTTTTCGGCATCCTTGGCGGACTGACGGGCAATCTTTTCGGTCTGCGCGGCATTGTCGGCGGTCTGCTTGACGTTCGCCGCCATCTCTTCCATCGATGCGGATGCCTCTTCGGCCGCCGCGGCCTGTTCGGTCGCGCCCTGGGATACCTGTTCCGAGCTCGATGACAGTTCCTGGCTGCCCGCAGCGACATTGCCGACCGCAGCGACCGTATCCCCGACCACGGTCCGCAGCCGCTCGATCATCGCGATCAGCGCGGTGCCCAGCTTGTCCTTGTCCGACAGGGCGGTGTGCTCGATCGTCAGGTCGCCGTCGGCAATCGCTTCCGCCAGGTTCGCCGTCTGCCGCAGGTTCTTGCGCAGCAGCTCGATGGTGTCGTTGATGAAAGCCTTCTTGCCGGGCAACTGCTCCATCGGCGCGTCGAGATCGCCTTCACCGAACAGGTGGACACAGGCCAGCGCCTTCTTCTTGGCGGCGATATGGTTGATCACCATGGTGTTGACCGCATGGGCCATCACCCCGAAGTCTCCCTGGAACTTTTCGGCCGGGACAAACACGTCGATGTCGCCCTTGTCGTGCTCTGCCGACATCAGGTTCATCTCCGCGATGAGGCCGCTGAGGTTGCCGCGCAACAGTTCGATGGTGTCGTTGATGAAGGCCTTCTTGCCAGGCAGCTGCTCCAGCGGTGCCTTGAAATCGCCCTCGGCAATGCCCTTGACGCAGGTCATCGCCAGCTTCTTGACGCTGATATGGCTGTCGACCAGGCCATTGATCGCCTGTGCAATCACCGCGAAATCGCCCGGGTAGTCGGCGGGGCGCAGGCTGACGTCGATGTCGCCGCGCGCGTGCTCGACCACGACATGGTCGATTCCGGTCTTGAGCGCCTGAACGGGCGCGGTGAGGCTGTCGACCAGCTCGCCCACGGCAGCCAGCATGTCCCGGGCCGCGCCGGTCGATCCCGACAGATCGATGCGGACGTGTGTGTCACCGCTTCTGACGGCCTGTGTCAGGCGACGGACCTCCTCGATCGCAGCATCTGCATGAGAGGTCGACTTCACGGAAAAGGACGGGCGCAACATGAAACGGGTCTCCTGATTGAATGGGTCTCGCCGGGTGCGTGGCGTGTGCTACGAGCACGCGGCGTCGGTATCGGTCCTGAAAATCGCGCCCAGGTTGGGCAGCACGATGATGCCGCCGGATTGCCGGACGAGATCGTGGATGAAGTCGCGGCGCCAGCGCATGCCGACGGCGGGCGGCGTTTCGGCATCGCTGCGATTCAGCGTGGTCACTTCGTGCACCTTGTCGGTGCGCATGCCGATCTGGGTGGCCTCGCCGCCGATCTCGATCTCGATGACGATGATCCGGCTGTCGACGGTGACCTGGGCGGGCGGCATGTCGAAGGCCAGCCGCAGATCGGCGATGGGGATGATCTTGCCGCGAAAATTCACCACGCTGCTGACCAGCGGCGGAGCGCCCGGCACCTTGGTTTCGGGCAAAAGGTCCAGAATTTCGCGGACCAGCATGGCCTCCACCGCCAGCGTCTCTTCGCCAAGATCGAAGGTCAGCACTTCCAGCTGGCCATGATCGTCCCAGCGTGCCGAAGGGGGTCTGGAGAGAATATCCTGCATAAGCTCAGCCGGCTGCACGCAGCCGCTCCTCCTGGGTCTGGCCGACGGTGACGAGTTGCACGGTATCGAGGATCAGGGCGACGCTGCCGTCCCCCAGGATCGTCGCGCCGGCAAAGGCGGGGACATCGCGGTGCAGGGCCGACATGGCCTTGATCACCGTCTGGTGGCTGCCGATGATCTGATCGACGACCAGACCGACCCGCTCGCCGCCGGTGGCGATCACGACGATCTTCTGGTGCGGATCGGGGCGGGTGCCGGTCTCGAACATGTCGCGCATGCGGATGAACGGCACCAGCCGGTCGCGCAGGGTGACAAAGCTGCGACCGCGCGAGCGCAGGTCGTCTTCCAGGCTCAGCTCGATGCATTCCTCGACCGCACCCAGCGGAATGACATAACGGCCTTCACCGACCCGCACGAGCAGCCCATCGATAATGGCCAGCGTCAGCGGGATGCGCAGCGTCACCGTCGATCCTTCACCGGGCCGCGAGGTGATGTCGATGGTTCCGCGCAGACTCTCGATGGTGCGCTTGACCACGTCCATGCCGACGCCGCGGCCGGACAGGTTGGTAACCTGCGCTGCGGTCGAGAAGCCGGGCTGGAAGATCATCTGCAGCAGCTCGCTGTCGGTCAGCTGCTGCCCGGGTTCGATCAGCCCCTGGGCTTCGGCCTTGGCACGCACGCGATCGCGATCGATCCCGCGGCCATCGTCGCGGATCGTGATCAGCACCTCGCCGGCAGCCTGATGCGCCGACAGGGTGACCTGGCCGGCAGCGGGCTTGCCGCTGGCGATCCGGTCTTCGGTCGTCTCCAGCCCGTGGTCGCAGGCATTGCGGATCAGGTGCACCATCGGATCGGCGAGGCGCTCGATCACGGTCTTGTCGACCTCGGTGGTTTCGCCATGGGTGGAAAGCTCGATCGCCTTGCCGGTCTCGCGTGCGAGATCGTGCACCAGGCGGCGGAAACGGCCGAACAGGCTGGCGACCGGCACCATGCGCAGCACCATCATGGTATCGCGCAGCTCGCTGGCGAGGCGCTCGATATCTTCCGAAACCGATCGCAATGCCAGTTCGCCCACGGGCCCGCGCACGCCGCCATTGGCCAGCTGCGCGAGGCGGCTCTGCACGATGACAAGCTCGCCGACCCGGTCCATCAGCACATCGAGCCGCTCGGCGGGAACCCGGACGCTTTCGGCCGGCGTTCCGGTGGTGCGGCTGCGAGCGGCATCGGCAGGCGCGTTCGCACCGGCCTGTGGTGCCGACGGCTCGCTGGGTTCATCGACCGGCGCCGCGGCCACAAGCGCATGTTCTGCCACGACCTCGACCGGAGAGATCACCGGGCCATCCTCAGCATCGGCCAGCGGCGCGATGTCGAGCTCCATGTCGTCCATCACGAAGATGAAGACGTCCTCGATATCCTCGCGGGTGACATCGCCGCGCAGATCCACCTGCCAGCCAATATGGCACTGGCTGGCGTCAAGCTCTGCCAGGGACGGGATGCGGTCGGTGAGCGCGGTGACCTCGGCTTCGCCCAGACCGCGCATCTCGTCGAGCAGCGCCAGCGGGTTGGTGCCGTTGGTCATCGCATCGGGAGGAAGATAGAAGGTCACGCGCCAGCCCGATGCCTGGTCGGTGGCGGGCACGGCGGAGGCGTCCTCGTCGGCCGGCGGCAGCGCGGATGCGGGCTGGCTTTCATGGCCCAGTGCAGCATGCAGCCGCGCCAGAATCTCGTCGCCGGTGGCTGCCAGCCCGCTGCCGTCGCCATCGACCAGCGCCTGCATGTGGTCCATCGCCGACAAGATAACCGCTACCAGTTCCTGCGTTGCCGGCACCTGGCCCTTGCGCACGCGGTCGAAGGCGGTTTCGCAATGGTGCGTGAAGCTGGCCAGCGCATCGAAGCCGAACATCGCCCCCGATCCCTTGAGCGTGTGCAGGCCCCGAAAGACGGTATCGACCAGGTCGCGGCTGGTCAGATCGTGGGTGAGGTCGAGCAGCGCCTGTTCGATTCCTGCCAGCAGTTCGCCAGCTTCGACCCGAAAGGCGGCAATGGGGTCCTGGCCAGTCATCGGCTGAGCACCTTGGCGGCCACGCGCAGCAGCTGATCGGGGACGAACGGCTTGACCAGCCATCCCGTGGCGCCGGACTGGCGGGCGTCCTGCTTCATGCCCTCGTCGGACTCGGTGGTGAGGAAGATGATCGGCGTGCCCAGCTGGATCGGCAGCTTGCGGATTTCGCGGATCATCTCCAGCCCGTTCATCCGGGGCATGTTGAGATCGGCGATGATCATGTCGAACTTGGCGGCGCGGGCCTTTTCGAGCCCTTCGAGACCATCCTCGGCTTCAGTAACGGCATAGCCGGCACCGCTCAGCGCAATGCGGATGGCGATGCGCAAGCTGGATGAATCGTCAACGGTGAGGATCGAGGCAGTCACGGGAGAAGTCCTTCTTCAAGACAGGGCTCGTGAGCGCCTGCAAGGAGCGATGGCGAAAGCCCGGCACGGACGAGCACAGACGACAGATATTCATGGGAGGCGGGATGAAAGGTTGCGGGCTTGCCCGACGCCGAGGCGTAATTCACAGTCGCATAAGCAAGCTGCGCAAAACACAGGTCGGCATCGCAAAGTTCTGACATGTCAATGTTGACCGAACCATATTGATCCAGCCGCGCCACAATCTCATCGCGTAGAGTATTGCAATTTTGGATAGTGGCGCTGGAGCCAACTTTTAAGGTCGTGTCCATCCGTTTGGTCCCCCCTAGAACCTGTGACGATTTGACAACCAATTTCTCAATCAAAAGTTAAATTCGCGGTTCGGTTAATACGAATTGCGTCACTGACAGTGCAAATTGATTTGCATGCCAGCGGTGGGTGACGTTCGTATATTCAAAGATTGGAATATATCGCCTAAAAATCACGAGGTTGATCGATGTTTGCGGGAGCTGAGGCGAGGATGGCAGAGCGTTTCAATTCGATCATTACCGCAGCGGCAACCATTTTTATTAGACATCAGTTTGGAGATACTGGTGAATTCCGCGTTTGGGGATGTGGTAAACAACTTCGACTGGCCGCTGCGTGGTACGGAATGGCACTGATCCGACTCGCCTGGGGCCAAGTGCCTGTGTGGCTTGCCTGGGTCTCCTGCCGCCATGAGTGCGCTTGCTCCACCCGATGCCGCCGTCTATCTGCACGGCCATCCTATTTTCATGCGCCAGCTCCGGAGTTCCCCCGATGCGTTTACCCCTTTTGCTTGCTTCCACCATCTTGCTGATATCCACCCCGCTTCTGGCCGAAGAGGGCATGTGGCTGCCCGGGCAGACGCCCGCACTGGGCGAGAAGCTGAAGGAGGCCGGCCTGGAGCTGTCGCCTGCGGATCTGGGCAATCTCAACGCTGCGCCGCTTAATGCCATTGTTTCGCTGGGCGGCTGTTCGGCCTCGTTCGTCAGCCCCGAAGGGCTGGTAGCGACCAACCATCACTGCGTCTACGGATCGATCCAGTACAATTCCAAGCCCGGGCAGGACTATCTGACCGACGGCTTCCTCGCCAAGACCTATGGCGATGAACTGCAGGCCGCGCTCGGATCGCGCATCTTCGTGATCGAGGACCTGCGCGATGTCACGGCAGCGATGAACAAGGGCGTCACGTCCAAGCTCTCCGGGCTGGAGCGCTACAACCGGCTGGAAGCGAACCGCAAGGGCCTGATCGCTGCCTGCGAGAAGCAGGCCAACCGCCGCTGTGATGTGCGCCCCTATTTCGGCGGGCAGACCTATTTCCTGCAGCAGCAGCTGGAGATCAAGGATGTGCGGCTGGTCTATGCGCCTGCGGGCGGCATCGGCAATTTCGGCGGAGAGACCGACAACTGGCAGTGGCCGCGGCACACCGGCGATTTCGGCTTCTACCGCGCCTATGTTGCGCCCGATGGCGCGTCGGCGCCCTATTCCAAGGACAACGTGCCCTACAAGCCCAAGTCGTGGCTGAAGATTGCCGACAAGCCGCTGGCCGAGGGCGATTTCGTCATGGTCGCAGGCTTCCCCGGCGTCACCCAGCGCCACTGGACTGCGGCCGAGGTGCGGCACAATTTCGAGCAGGTCTATGCGATCGACCAGCAGCTGCGCGCGGATTATTCCGCCGCGATCGAAAAGGCGGTGAAGGGCAACAAGGACGCGGAGATCAAATACGCCTCGATCCTCAAGGGATCGGACAACTACAAGAAGAAGCTGCTGGGTGAGATCGCCGGCGCCGATGCCATTGATCTGCTGGGCCGCAAGGACAAGGCCGATGCCGACTTCCGCGCCTGGGTGGCGGCGGACGCGGCGCGCACCGCGCAATATGGCAAGGCCCTGGCCGATCTCGATGCCCTGGTCGCAGAATCGAACCAGGCGCGTGTCGACACTATGCGGCTGGGCACGGTCAACCGCGCGCAGCTGCTGACGGCGGCGCAGTTGCTCTATCGCTGGGCCAAGGAACGCGAGAAGCCCGACGCCCAGCGCGAGCCGGGCTTCCAGGATCGTGACCGCCTGGGCATCCGCGAGCGGCTGACCCAGATCGAGCGCCGCTTCGATGCCAGCGTCGACCGGGTGCTGTTCGAGCAGGCTCTGGGTGAATATGCCAAGGTCGCCGCCGACAAGCGCAACGCACCGCTCGAGGCCAAGATCGCTTCGATCGGCATGGACCGCATGTATGCCGATACGCAGCTGGGCGTCACCGCACAGCGTATCGGCTGGATGGACAAGCCGGCATCCGAGTTCGAGGCCTCGAGCGATCCGTTCATCCAGCTTGCCGTGGCCGCCTATCCCGGCGCCAAGGCCGACGAGGACAAGGCCAAGGAACGCGCCGGGCGCGTGCAGGCCGCGCGGTCGCAGGTGATGGCCGGCCAGCTTGCCTTCGCCAAGTCGCAGGGGCGCACGCTCTATCCCGATGCCAATGGTTCGCTGCGCTTCACCTATGGCAAGGTCACCGGCAAGCAGCGCGATGGCCTGATCTGGACGCCGTTCACCACCGCCGAAGGGCTTGTCGCCAAGCAGACCGGACGCGGCGAGTTCGATGCGCCCAAGGCCGCGATCGATACGCTCAAGGCGCGCGACTTCGGCACCTATGCCGATGCCAAGCTGGGCACGCTGCCGGTGAACTATCTGTCGACGGTGGATATCACCAACGGGAATTCGGGATCGGCGACGCTCAACGCGCGCGGCGAATTCGTCGGATTGGCGTTCGATGGCACGCTCGATGGCGTGGTGTCGGATTGGTCGTATGACGCCGCCATCAACCGCACCATCCATGTCGACAGCCGCTTCATGCTGTGGACGATGGACAAGGTCGATGGCGCGCAGCGCCTGCTGACCGAAATGGGCGTGGGCCAGTAATCGGCGGACCCGAGCGAGCTATTCTGTGCTGCCCTTGCGCATCCGGAATAGCTCGCGGTCATCGGGGCCGAAGCCGCGCCGCCAGATCACCCAGCCATAGACTCCCAGGATGGAAGGAATGCCGATGGCCAGCTCGACCCATTCGGGCAGCTTGGTAAAGCCATAGCCGACGACGCTCGCCGCTGCGGCTGCCCAGACCAGGGCCCAGCGCCAACCATTGACCGGCGCGCCCAGCAGCTTCGAGAGCAGCCGCGCCTTGACGATCGAGGCAAAGCCGAGCGCGAGTGCCAGCGCCAAGGCGACACTGGCGGCCTGGAACAGCGGCGGCAGGCCCATCGCCTGTGCCGTCAGGATCAGGGCAACGCTCAATCCGCCCTGCAGCGCCAGCATCGCCAGCGAGATCATCAGATTGCGGTGCCGCGCGATATAGACCAGCGCGGATTCGCTCACCGCTGCAGTTGCGGCCACGACCTCCGCTGCCAGCAGGAACGCCAGAGCGCCGGTGCCGCCGACGAAATTCGGCCCGACCAGCC
Source organism: Sphingomonas sp. 35-24ZXX (assembly GCF_000786215.1). Classification (GTDB taxonomy): domain Bacteria; phylum Pseudomonadota; class Alphaproteobacteria; order Sphingomonadales; family Sphingomonadaceae; genus Blastomonas. Next base: position 293,907 of record NZ_JROG01000007.1, on the reverse strand, counting down.
CCATCACGCCTTCCCCCGGAATGCCCAGCGCCAGCGCGACGCCCATCTGCGCCGCGATGATCCAGAAGCCGACCTGGCTCACTTGCCGGGCGATCTCGGTCATCTTGCCGCTTTGCAGGTTGCGCGCGATCACCGGGCCCAGAATGGGGTCGAAGCTGGTCTTGAGCTTCTGCGGCAGGCTGGCGACCTGCTGGGCGATATAATAGATGCCGACCACCGCGGGCGACGCGAACAGGCCCAGCACCGCCAGATCGAGCCGGCGGCTGCCCCATTCGATGGCATCGGCCGCGGCCAGCGGGGCATTGCGCCGCGCCATGCGCAGCAGCTTGAGCGGGCGCGGGCGCCAGCCGGTGGGAACGCCGTAGTTGCGCATCATCGGCCAGATCGAGGCGATGAAGGCCGCCGCCATCGAGGCGATATAGGAGAGGATCAGTCCGTCGGTCGGGGTGAGATAGAAGAATATCCACGCGGTGATGCTGATCGTCCACGGTTCGATCACCGATCGTGCGCGCACCGTGGCGGCGATGTCGAAGCGATAGGCGAGCGCCGCGAGCGCGATATCCGATCCCGCGACCGCAAAGATCACCAGCGGCAGCAGCCGGTCGATGTCGCCCGCCTGGCTGTTGGGGAACATGATTTCGGGCAGCAGCATCAAGCCGGTTGCCGCGATGGCCGAGGCGATGAAGCTCACCAGCAGGCCATCGGCGACGACCTGGGCATGCGGGCGCGATGTGTGCGCCAGTTGCGCCGCCAGCCCGCGCTTCAGCCCTAGGGTTGCAATCTGGGCGGCAAATTCCACCACCAGCACGGCATAGGCAAAGCGGCCGAGGGCCTCTGCGCCATACAGCCGCCCGGCGATGAACAGGAACGGCAGCCGCGCTGCGAGCCGTAGCAGAAAGCCGAAGAAGTTGGTGCGGCCACCCTTGGCGAGTGCCTGGATGTCGCCGCCCGACGGAGCATCGGCGGTGGCGGAGCCATCGCCTTGCGCAGCGGTGCCGGACCCGGATGGGTCTTTGGGGGGCAATGGCTCCTGGCGCGGCGGCAATGATGTCAAAACGGTCTATCCAAGCCCAAATCCTGCTGCTCTAAAGCAGCTTTGGCACGCTTTGGCTAGGCAGCGTGTCCGGCAGGCGGGGCCAGCTGGCCGTGTCGCGCGACCGCGAAAAAATTTTCGAGCCTTGGCAACCCTTTGCTGCGCTGCCCGTAAAACCCCGCATGCATTGTGCATCAACAGGGTAGTGGAGCGAAATATGCGTAAACTGATTCTCACCAGCATCGCCAGCGTTGGCCTTATCAGCCTTGGCGCCTGCCAGAGCGAACAGGCCGACCAGGTCGAAGACCAGGCCGAAGCCGAAGCCGACGCGCTGGAAAACATGGCTGACGAAGCCCCCACCGAAGCGCAGGAAGACGCGCTCGACGCACAGGCTGACGCCGTGGAAGACGCCGGCGAAGAAAAGGCCAATGCGATGGACGACAATGGCGAAGTCGCTCCCAGCGAAGTTCCGGGTGCCACCCCGAACCAGTAAACCTTCCCCTTCGAAGGTAACAGGCGGCGGCGGATCGAAAGGTCCCGCCGCCGTTTTCGTGCGTCTGCAGGATAGCCGATGAAATAGCGCGAAATCGGATCAATCAAGCGCCTGCAGTTGGGCGGTGAGAGCTCCCGTCGATTGACTTGTTGGAAAATGTTGCTGATATGTTCTTGCCGTTTTTCCTGACAGGAGCGGCAAGATGCGGGATTCGGCGCATGAGCAACAAAGCGGTTTTGCAATCTGGTTGCGAACAGGGCGCTGGCCCGATCACGCTCCGGGCGCGGCGATCGAACGCAAGTTCAACCCCTGGCACGATCCGGACGACGGGCGCTTCACCTTTGCGGGCCAGGGGCGGCATTATGGGCAAGGGCGCGCTGGTTCTGCTGCTGCGGCGAAACCTCGCAAGCGCGGCAGGGTCGCCCCGGGCGGCGGATCGTTCGGCGGTGCTGGCGCTAGCGGGGCGTTCGGAAAGCCGGCGAGGGCCAAGCCAAAGCCGAGGCCAGCGCCAAAGACGCGCGAGCATCTGCCTGGCAGTTTTCCTTTCAAGCCGGCTCCGTGGCCGAGGCCGAGGCCTCCCGCAAGACCAGCGCCAGCGCGGCCAGTCAGAACGCCTCCGCTGCGACCCGTTGAGCGCAATGGATACACGTATCATCTGGATGAAAACGGCGATCCGCGCAAAGTTAACGTGCCCAAGCTGGCGAAGGCAGCGCAGACGCCGCGCTCAAGGTCGGCTCAGGCCAATGCGGGCAAACCCGATCGTCTTCCGACTGATGATGGGGGCCATTTCATTGCCCATCGGTTCAACGGTCCCAATGACGCCTTCAACCATTTTGCACAGGATAGATCCTCGAACAGAGGCCGATATCGCGTGGTCGAGCAGGAATGGGCGGACGCCCATAAGGTCGGCCAGGAAGTGTCCCTGAAAATGGAAATTGAATATCCCAAAGGGTCACGCCGCCCCGACTTCATAGAAATTTGGTACAATATAGGGGGAAAGGAAAAGCACGTCAAAATCGATAATCGTCCCGGCATGTCTCCACCAAAATCAAGAGGGAGTAGGAGGAAATGAAGGATTGGCAGATTGAGATGGCTGACATCATTCACGACGTCGCGTGCAACCTCTTGAGGAGGCATGGCGAAGATAATAGAGGAATTCTCGTTCTAGCTGATCTTTTTGGCGGGGTCGGTTATTCTGTCTACGTCGGAAGAAATCGATTTGTCGAATATATCTCTGTCGATAAGCAGGAAAACGTGAATGTAATGCTTTTGAACGATTTGAGGTTCGTGCCGCCGCCTGAAAAGGTGCCGCTAGGGATAGAAATTTTCATCAAGGATGGAGGGGCATCATCGAATATTGTTTATCCACAAGATGTGCCCGAAGATCAGCTGCCGTATGATGACCGAGAGTCCTTTGTCATTTCCTATTTCGGGGATTATCCAATCAAATATCCGCCGATGCCCAGCGACGCTGAAAACCTTCCGCGGTCCGGTTGGCGCACAAAAATGCGCTAAATGACAGCCAAGGCATTGCATACTGAACGATAGGCAGCGGCAATGTGGAATGTGAGCTCCAGGCGCTGGAAGGCCGATCTGCTCAGCGATCTTGCATCAACGCTGCGTGCGGAGACAAGTTTCAGTCCCCTGGGCACGCTGATGGTTGCCGCGGTGGAAAGCCGATACATCAGTATTGCGCGTTTCGTGGATCGGGGCAGCTATATCGCCTTTGGTCAGCCGGATTATGACAAGTATCGCGATACCCTGATCGAGCTCTGGGCAATGGAGCCCTTAGGTTGCCGGTGGGCCGAAATGCATTGTCTCATCCGGGGCAAGGAGGTGCGCGTCACCTATCTCTACCCCGAAGACATTGATGCCGACATTTCCGAGCTCGATCGCTGGCGCGACGCGGCGCAAGCGGTTATCGGCGCAAAGAGGATAGTCTACCCGCATGGTCGGGGCAGCTTCCAGGTCAGGTAATGCTTTCAGCAGACATCACCCGCTGTTCCTCAGTGCCGTGGCAATGGCGTTGATCGACAGCTGGATGCCCTCAGGGATCCGCTCGTCGGTCTCGCCTGCGCGGTGGCGCTTGATCAGTTCGATCTGCAGCAGGTTCAATGGCTCGATATAGGGCAGCCGCAGGCGGATCGAGGTGTCGAGCGCGGGATTGTCCGCCAGCAGCCGCGATTGGCCGGTGATGCTCAGCAAATTGTCGTGCGCCGCGTTCCAGCCTGATGTGATCTGGCCGAACACCATCTCGCGCAGGGCTTCGTCGGGCACCAGTCCGGCATAATGGCGCGCGATGCCCATGTCGGACTTGGCGAGCACCATCTCCATATTGCCGAGCAGCGCCTGGAAGAACGGCCAGCCCTGCGCCATGCTGGCAAGCAGCCCCTTGTCGGCAAAGCCGCCCAAAGCCTGGCCGACGCCGTACCATCCCGGCAGCATGATGCGCGCCTGCGCCCAGCTGAACACCCAGGGAATGGCGCGCAGATCCTCGATCCGCTGGCTCTTGGAGCGGCTGGCGGGGCGCGATCCGATCTTGAGGTCGGCGATCTCGCTGATCGGGGTGGCGGCGCGGAAGAACTGGTTGAAGCCCTCGGTGCCGTAGACCAGGTCGCGATATGCGCGGAAGGCATCGCGCGAGATCATGTCCATCGCCGCGGCAAAGCGCGCCTCGTCGCTTTCGCTCACCCCGTCATGGTCGAGCGTCGCAATCAGCGCGGCCGAGGTGATCGCCTCGAGGTTCAGCTCGGCGCTTTCCACCGTGCCGTATTTGGCGGCGATGACCTCGCCCTGTTCGGTGATGCGGATGCGGCCCTGCACCGTCCCCTTGGGCTGCGCACGGATCGCGGCAAAGCTCGATCCGCCGCCGCGTCCTACGGCGCCGCCGCGCCCGTGGAACAGCTGCATCGCGATGCCGGCGTCGGCAAACACCTTGGCCAGCGCGCGGCTGGCATGGTTTAGGCTCCAGGTGGAGGTGAGATAGCCGCCATCCTTGTTGCTGTCCGAATAGCCGACCATCACCTCCTGATAGCCGCGCGCCTTCACCAGGCCTGCGATTTCGGGCAGCGCAAAATAGGCGCGCATGATCTGCGGCGCGTTTTCGAGGTCGCCGATCGTCTCGAACAGCGGGACCGCCATGATCGCAGCCTGGGCCACCGCGCCGGGGGCCTCGCCCGGGCGGTACAGGCCCGCTTCCTTGAGCAGCAGATTGACCTCGAGCATGTCGGACACGCTCTCGGCCTTGCTGATGTTGTAGGCAGTGATCGATTGCGGGCCGTACATCGCGTGTGCGCGGGCAGCGGCCTCGATGATGGCGAGTTCCTTGGCGGTTTCCTCGCTGTAGTCGTGCCAGCGGTTGAGCAACAGACGGCCATGGCCGAGCTCGGCGCGCAGCAGCGCGATGCGCGCCGCCTCGTCGAGCGCGGCATAATCGGCGCACACGCCCGCGACCTTGAGCAGTTCACTCACCACGCGTTCGTGCACGTCGCTGTTCTGGCGCAGATCGAGCGTCGCCAGATGGTAGCCGAAGATCTCGACCGTGCGGATCAGCCGCCCGAGCGCGCCGCCGCTCGCCAGCATGCCCGCGCCGTCATGCGCCAGGCCATTGGCCAGCACGGCCAGGTCGTAGCGCAGTTCGCCGGGGCTGGCATAGGCCTCCCCCGCAAGCGCGGAGGGTCGCGGCGGCTGCTTGGAGGTGAGTGCGACATGCGTGGCGCACAGTCGCGCATAGATTCCGGCCAGCGCCCGCCGATAAGGCTCGTCGGCGCGGCTCGGCGCGTTGTCGCCGCTCTTTTCGGCCAGCGCGAGCACCTCTTGCGGGGTATCCGACAGGCCGGTGGCGATGGACAGATCCTGACCCAGGGCGTGCACGCCATCGAGATAATGCACCAGCGCGGTTTCCGCCTGCCGCCCCAGCGCATGGCGCAGCGCATCGGCAGTGACGAACGGGTTGCCATCGCGATCGCCGCCGATCCAGCTGCCCAGCCGCAGGAACGCCGGCGGGCGGTGGCCCAGCACGCGCTCCCAGCGGGCATAGAGCATCGGCAGCACCGGCAGGAACACGTCCTGCATATAGGCGCGCGCGTTCTCCACCTCGTCGGCGACGAACAGCCGCTCGCGGCGCAGCGGCCGCGTCTGCCACAGCAAGGCGATCTGGCGGTGCAGCGCCTCGTCGATCCGGTCGCCGCTGGGCGTTTCGGCAAGCCCGGCATCCTTCATCTTCAACAGATCGGCGACGCGGTTCTTGTGGTCGATCATCGACTTGCGCCGCACCTCTGTGGGGTGCGCGGTCAGCACGGGCACGATCAGGCTGTGATCGAGCAGATCGGTGATCGCCGAATCGCTGACGCCATGAGCACGCAGCCGCTCCACCGCCTCTGCCAGCGTCGCGCCGGACTCCTGCGCCACGCCCTGCCGGTCCTCGGCGAGGTTGGCGAGCATTGAAAACAGCATGAAACCGCGCACGAAGGCCAGCGTGTCGTCGAGGTTGAGCGAATCCAGCCCGGTATCGATGCCGTCGGCCCCGGCGACGCCGCGGTGCCGGTCGACGCTCGCCGAACGGATGTATTCGGTCTGACGGAACAGCTTCTCGCCGCCATAGGCGCGGATGACGTCGCCCAATATCCGGCCCAGATAGCGGATGTCGGGGTTCTGGCTGATAGGGGCGGGGGAAGCGGTGTCAAAGTCGGCCATGTGCCTATGCTGCGCTGCAAAAATCCTGAGGTCAAGGGTGTCCGTGGCGTCTATGCAATCGTTTGCAAAGGACGGATGGGAAAAAGTCTCGAATTTGTCACGGGTTCGTGACAGAGCGGCGGGGCTGTTGAAGGAGACCTCGAATGAACCGTCCGCTTGCCGCCTTGCTGTGCCTTTCCGCTCTCTGGGCAGCGCCGGTGATGGCCCAGCACAACGCCCCCAAGGAGGCCGCTCCCGACAAGGAGCGTGGCGAGCAGACGGCCGCCGATTACACCGCGCAGGGCCAGGCGCAGCTGCAGGCGCGGCTGGCGATGCAGGCGCGCACCGGCAAGGCGAAGAATCTCATCATCTTCATCGGCGACGGCATGGGCGTCAGCACGCTGACCGCGGGGCGCATCTGGCAGGGGCAGAAGGCCGGACGCGATGGGGAATCGAACGAGACCGCGATCGATGCGCTGCCCTTCTCGGCGCTGGTCAAGACGTACAGCCATGACTTTCAGGTCGCCGATTCCGCGGCCACCGCGACCGCCCTGGTCACCGGCACCAAGACCCGTTCGGGCATGCTCTCGGTCGCGCCCGCCGCGTTGCGCGGCAAGTGCGAGACCGCCGCAGGCAAGGACGTGCCGACCATCTTCGAACAGGCGGGCAGCGCGGGCAAGGCTCTGGGCCTCATTTCCACCGCACGGATCACGCACGCGACCCCGGCATCGGCTTATGCCCACAGCGTCGATCGCAACTGGGAAAGCAACAGCGAACTGCCCGAAGGCGTCAGTTGCCGCGATATCGCGCGCCAGCTGGTCGAATGGCCACAGGCGAGCCAGCTCAAGCTGGTGCTGGGCGGAGGGCGCACCGCGTTCACGCCCAAGGACCAGACCGATCCCGAATATGCTGACAAGAAGGGCAACCGCACCGACGGTCGCGACCTGATTGCCGAGTGGAAGAAGCGCCATCCCAAGGGCCAGTATATCTGGAACGCAGCGCAGTTCGGGGCGATCGATGCTGGCAGTGACGCTCCGGTGCTGGGCCTGTTCGAACCCAGCCACATGCAGTTCGAGGCCGATCGCGCAGGCGACAAGGCGGGCGAGCCTTCGCTGGCTGACATGACCGCGCTGGCGATCGACAAGCTGGCGAAGTCGGAACAGGGCTATGTGCTGATGGTCGAAGGTGGTCGCATCGACCATGCCCATCATGGCGGCAACGCGCACCGCGCGCTGGATGATACGGTTGCGTTCGACGCGGCGATCGCCAAGGCGCTTGAGAAGGTCAATCTTGACGAGACCCTGGTGCTGGTCACCGCCGATCACAGCCATGTCTTCACCATCGCAGGCTATCCGCCGCGCGGCACCTCGATCTTCGGCCTCGCCAGCGTGACCGAGGACGGCGAAGCGGTCAACGCCAAGGACGGCAAGCCCTACACGACTCTGGGCTATGCCAACGGTCCCGGCGCGAAGGTCAACGAGCCGCGCAACGATCCCTCGCAGGAAGACACCGAAGCGCTGAACTATCTGCAGCAGGCGACCGTTCCGACCTCAGGCGAAACGCATGGCGGCGAGGATGTGGTGCTGAAAGCAGCCGGCCCCCAGGCGCACCTGTTCCACGGCACGATCGAGCAGCACAGCATCTATCACATCGCAAAGCACATATTGGGGCTTTAATCGCATTCTCCCCTCCCGCCGCTAAAGCCCTCCCCCTCGATGGGGGAGGGTTGGGTGGGGGTGAGGGCTCCAGATTGCGTCGAGGGTGAGATACTGCGGAGTTGGCGCCTAGCAGAACCGTCACCCTCACCGCTGCGACTAAGGCAGCAAGCTGCCAAGTCTCGCTGCCTCTCCCATCAAGGGAGAGGCGAACCCGGACCATGTTTTCCCAAGGGAGGGGAGAGGGTCAGCGCCCGATCGGGTCCGCCACCGCGTCCGCCCGCGGCGCATAGCCCGGCGCGACGCGAGCCTTGCTCGCCTGCTCGAACGCGTAGCCCGCCTTGATCACATCATGATCCTGCCACTGGCCGCCGATGATCGACAGGCCGACCGGTAGCCCGGCGACATATCCCATCGGAACGGTGATGTGCGGATAGCCGGCGACGGCGGGCATCTGGCTTTGGCTCGGGCCGATGCTGTGATCGCCATTGACCAGATCGCTGACCCAGGCGGGTGCGTTGCTGGGGCCGACGAGGAAGCGGACATCGTGCGCCTTCAGCAGCTTGTCGATGCCTTCCGCTCCGGCGAGGCGCTTGGATTTGGCCAGCGCCTCCTTGTATTCGGGATCGTCCAGCCCCTTCTGGCTTTCGGCCAGGTCGAACAGTGACTGGTCGAACCAGGCGAGTTCGGTCGCGGCGTTTGCGGTGTTGAACGCGATCACGTCCTTGAGCGTGCGCGCCGTGACCTCGGGGGGCGTGGTCGCGAGATAGGCGTTGAGATCGGCCTTGAGCTCGACCATCAGCACCTTGAATTCGGCCTCGCCCAGCCCCTCCAGCCCGGTGCGGCTGTCCTTGATCTCGACCAGCACCGCGCCTGCGGCCTTGAGCTTTTCCAGCGCGGCGTCGAACGCGGCATGGACGCGGGCATTGCCACCCTTGCGGTCGGTGAGCACGCCGATGCGCACGCCCTTGAGATAATCGGGCGAGAGGCCTCCGGCATAATCGGTCTTGCGCGCGTCTGCCTCTGCGGTGGCAGGGTCGGCGGGATCGGTCCCGGCGAGCGCGGTCAGTACCAGCGCGGCATCGGTGACCGAGCGCGCCATCGGCCCGGCGGTATCCTGGCTGTGGCTGATCGGAATCACGTGGGTGCGCGAGACAAGGCCAAGCGTGGGCTTGAAGCCGACCAGTCCATTGATCGACGAGGGGCAGATGATCGAGCCATCGGTCTCGGTGCCGATGGTCGCTGCCGCCAGGCTCGCAGCAGCAGCAGCGCCGCTGCCCGAGGACGAACCGCAGGAATTGCGGTCGAGCGCGTACGGATTCTTCACCAGCCCGCCGACGCTCGACCAGCCGCTGACCGAATCGTTCGAGCGGATGTTGGCCCATTGCGACAGGTTGGTCTTGCCCAGGATGATCGCGCCCGCCGCGCGCAAACGCGCGACCAAGGGCGCATCGCGGTCGGTCACATTGGCGAGCAGGGCCGTCGATCCGGCGGTGGTGGGGATGGGGCCCTTCGCCTCGATATTGTCCTTGATCAGGATCGGGATGCCATGCAGCGGTCCGCGCAGCTTTCCGGCCTTGCGCTCTTCGTCGAGCTTGCGTGCTTCGCTCGGCGCATCGAACATGACGGCGATGACGCTGTTGAGCCCGACGCTGCGATCCTCGTCGATCCGGCCGATCCGGTCAATATAGGCCTGGACCAGCTGCTCGCTGGTGACCTTGCCCGAGTTCAGCATCGCGGCGAGTTCGGAAATCGATTTCTCCTCGACATCCACCATGACCTGCTCGGTCTGGGCGAATAGCGGAGCCGGGGCGGCAAGCGGGGTGAGGGCGGCGAGAGCCAGGGCAAGGGTGCGCATCCGGCCACGATAGCGCGCGCCGGTCGCCGGGCAAGATGGGGCGTGCGATTTTTGCGATGCCTCTGGCGGCCCGGCTTGCCCGCGCCCATATCGCCGCCATGCCCGAGAAACGCTACACCAAGTCGAACCTGCCCGAAAAGACCTGCGAGGCGTGCGGGCGCCCCTTTGCCTGGCGCAAGAAATGGGAGCGCGACTGGGACAATGTGAAAACATGCTCGGAGCGCTGCAAGGGTGACTTGCGGCGCAAGAACCGGGCGGGCTGAGCGTCTAGCCTTGCGCGGTGATCGCTTGCGCGATCGCGACCTGCTGGTGCGCCTGCTCCAGATGCAGCAGTTCGGCCATCCGGCCCTCGACCCGGATCGCACCCTTGCCGGCATTTTCGGGCAGCGCGAACGCGGCAATCACCGCGTTGGCCCAGGCGAGCTCGTCTTCGCTCGGCGAGAACACCGCGTTGCACGGGGCGATCTGATCGGGGTGGATCAGCGTCTTGCCGTCGAACCCGAACGTCAGCCCCTGCCGCGCTTCGGCTTCGAACACATCCAGATCGCGGAACTCGTTGCACACCCCGTCGAGCACGGCCACGCCATGCGCGCGCGCCGCAGCCACTGTCAGGGTGAGGATCGGGAGGAAGGGCGTCCGCTCGGGCGTCAGCTTCGCGCGCATTTCCTTGGCGAGATCATTGACCCCCATCACGAAGGTCGACAGCCGCGTTGACCCGCCGAGCGCTGCCAGCGCGTCGAGATGCGGAATTACCGCGCAGGTCTCGATCATCGCCCACAGCTTCAGCCGCGAAGGCGCGTCGGCCAGCGCCGCGTTGCAGGCGGTGATGTCGGACGGGCGGCTGACCTTGGGGATCAGAACCCCGTCGACATCGGCATGCACGACGGCGGCAAGATCATCCTTGCCCCAGGGCGTGTCGAGCGCGTTGATGCGGATGATCAGTTCGCGATGCGCGAAACCGCCTTCGGCCGCTGCTGCAATCGCGGCCTCGCGCGCGCTTTCCTTGGCTTCGGGCGCGACCGCGTCTTCCAGATCGAGGATGATGACATCGGCGGGCAGGCTGCGCGCCTTGGCCAGCGCGCGCGGATTGGAGGCGGGCATGTAGAGCGCGCTGCGCCGGGGTCGTGCGGTGTCGAACATGGGTCCTCCTGTGATCAGGCGGGATTAGCACCCAGATAGCGGAAGGCAACCACGGTGAGGTCGTCGCTGGCGTCGGTGCCGTCTTCAAATCGGCGCACCGCCCCGCGCAGGCTGGCGACCATCGCCGCCGCGCTCGACTGATCGGCGGTCAGCGCATCACGGGTGCGCTGGTTGCCGAACAGCTGTTCCTGCCGGTTCTGCGCCTCGGTCACGCCGTCGGTGATCAGCACCAAAGCTTCGCCGGGCTGCAACACCAGCGCTTCGGCGGGCCAGGGATAGTCCATGATGCAGAAGGGCGGGCCGCCCTCCATCGCTTCTTCGATCACCGTGCCGTCGGTGGCGATGCGCAAGGGGTTGTCGTGCCCGGCATTGACCATCTCCACCCGCCCGGTGGCAAGATCGATGATGCCCAGCAGCATGGTCAGGCCCAAGGCATCGCCGCTGTCGCGCATCAGTTCCTCGTTGAGCAGGGCTGCGGTGTCAGCAAGGCCTCCGGGCCTGCGCAGCATGACGCTGCGTGCCAGGGCCTTGGACAGCGCCATGAACAGCGCGGCCGGCACGCCCTTGCCGGTGACGTCGGCGATCAGGATCACGATGCGGTCTGCGTCCAGCCGGATGATGTCGTAGAAATCGCCGCCCACCGATTTGGCCGCTTCCAGCTGCGCGGCGATGTCGATGCGCGGATCGAGCCTCGCCAGCGCCGCGCGGTCGGGCAGCATGCCCAGCTGGATCGAGCGCGCGGCATCCAGCTCACCTTCGCTGCGGTTCTGTGCATCGCGCAACGCCGCCCGCTCGCGCCGCGCCTCGCTGAACAGCGCGGCGGATACCGCCAATACGCTGCCGGTGCCCAGCAGCAGCGGGCGGACGGGATCGAACAGGATGTCCCCCAGGCGGAACAGCAGCCAGCTCGCCAGCGGCAAGGCGCACGCCGATCCCAGCAGCACCAGCCAGCTTGCGCGACCACGCCCCGGCGCAGTCGACGCCAGCAGCAGAACCAGAGCGAGCAGCACACCTGTCAGCCATTCGGCCGCCTGGCTCCAGCCCGGACGGACCAGCCAGCCGCCGCGGCTGATCGCATCGGCGGCCTGCGCCTGGACCAGCACGCCGAACATCTCCGCGCCGAGCGGCGTGGCGACGATATCGGGCGACCCTTCGGCGGTGAGCGAGATGACGACGATCTTGTCCTCGAGCTGCGCCAGGTCGAAGCTTTCCGACATGATCTCGATCGCGGAATAGACATGCGCATCGGGTATCTGGGCAAAGTGCAGCCGCATCCGGCCGCGGTCATCCACCGGGATCGCGCGCTTGCCGATCGTGACCTTGCCGGGCGTCATCCTGATCTCGGGATCGACTCCCGTGCGCTGCTCCAGTGTGACGCGCACCATTTCCAGCGCCAGCCCCGGGACCAGGGCCTCGCCGGTTTTCAGCACCAGCGGAACGGCGCGCACCACACCATCGGAATCAGGCGTGCCGTTGAGCATGCCAAAGCCCGGCGCACGCGATTCGAGCGCTTCCAGATTGGTCTGCACCACCGGGTAGCGCGGCAGGCTGGCAGGCGGAGTGCCGGTGATCGTCGCCCATTGGGTCAGCGTCGCAGGATCGGCCCCGCCCAGCGTCACCCCGGCGCGACCGAGCACGACCGGCGCGGTGCTGATCGCATCCGAAAAATCGCCATCCTGGCTTTCCAAGCGTTCGATCCATGCCTGGATGGCAGGATCGGTGGGCGCATAAAGCCGCGAGAATCGCGTCGGGCTGACCGCGTCGGGTTCGACGAACAGGATGTCGAACCCGATCGCCGCCGCGCCGCCTTCGGTCAGCCGCCGGGTCATGGTCGCGAGCACGCTGCGCGGCCAGGGCCAGCTGCCGATGACATCGAGGCTTTCCTCGCCGATCGCGACGACACGCACGTTGCTGTCGGCCATCGAGCGCGGGGCCAACCGTTGCCAGCCATCGAACACCGCATTCTGTTCGCGATCGCCCAGCGCCAGGCTCAGCAGCCCGGCCAGCACAAAGCCGCCAAGCGCGGCCAGCCACAGGCTGCGCGACGGGCGCGCAATGACAATGGATCTAGAGGGAGACTTCAAGGCCGTCATAGGCGCACAGCACCTCCAGCGGAGCATGCTCGCGGGTCAGTTCCTCGTAGCGGACGCTTTCGGCGTGCATCCGCGCGATATCGGCATCCGAATAGACCGGTTCGTGGTGGAACAGCGCCAGCCGTTTCGCGCGGCCGCCATGGCACAGGTCGATGGCGACGATGTTGCTCGAATGGCCCCAGTCCTCCTTCATCGAGACGCTGTCGGCGAGCGAATACATCGTGTCGCAGATGACAAGGTCGGCCTCGCGGAAGAACTGCTCGACGTCTGCCTCGCCCTCCATCTTCTCCATCTTGTGCTCGCTGTCGGTGCTGAACACCGCGACCTTGCCGGCGGCATCGGTAAAGCGATAGCCGAAGCTAGTGTGCGAATGATGCTGCTCCATCATTTCGACCTGCACCGCGCCGATCTGATAGGTCTCGCCGGTCTTCAGCGTGCGGAACTCGATTCTGGCGCGCAGCCAGTCGAACGCGACCGGGAAGGAGATTTCCTCCTGCTGGCGGCGCAGCGCGGTCTCGGCATCCTCATGGCCCGAATGGATGATGATGTGCGCATTGGGGTCGAACGCGGGCACGAAGAACGGGAAGCCCATGATATGGTCCCAGTGCAGGTGCGACATGAAGAAATGATAGACCCGCGCGTGGCCCTGCGCGCAGCGGCGCATCGCGTCCAGCCCGAAGCCGCGCAGCCCGCTGCCCATGTCGCAGATGATGTAGGCGTCTCCCGCATCCGGATCGCCCGCCTCGATCTCGACGCAGGTGGTGGCGCCGCCAAAGGTGCTGCTGGTGGCAAAGTCCAGGTCGTTGCGCGCGAAGCTGCGCGCTTCCTCGATGTCGGCAAAGCTGCGGCCCGATGCGGCCAGCAGGGCCTGCGCCACTTTCTCCTGCACGACAGACGCGGTCGCCGCCACTGGCAGCGATCCGCGCGTTCCCCAGAACCGGACCAGCATCCTATCCCCCCATTTGACTGCGCCTTGCCGTCCCCCGATGCGACGTTCTAGATGGCTGCCTCTATGCTTTCGGTGACAGCAAACAGCTTGTCATAGCGGCTGATGGCCAGAATTTCCCGCATCACTTCGTTGGGACGCGCCAATGCCATGGCGACCCCTGCCGCATCGGCCTGGCGCTTGGCCAAGGTCAGCGCCCTAAGGCCGCGCGACGACATGTAATCCAGTCCGGAAAAATCGATGATCAGCTTGCGGCCCGGTGCCTCGGCGGCCAGGGTCACGCTGCTCGCCAGATGTTCGGTAAATGCTTCGGCGGTGGCCTCGTCAACGCGGCCATCGGGGCTCGCAACAATGCAACCCTGTTGCTGGGTGCTGGACCATTGCATGTCTTCTGCCTTTCGCATGATGAATCAACGTAGCGACAAATTGCGGCAGTGTGAAGTTACCCCTGCGCATTGCCGTTAAAGGCTTTACGAATCAGCGATTATTTGTCGAAAAGCGGAAAAAGGGGTAAGACAAGAGGATGGACACGGGGCCGCAAAGTCGGAATCGCGTGACGACCGGGGAATTCCCACCGGCCGTCCCGCGCAGCCTGTGTACCGATTGCGGTATCTCGCGCAGCAGCGACCCCAAGGCGTGCGGGCGCGCGTGCCAGTTCATCAAGCCCGATTACGAAGCGCTCGAGCGCAAGGTGCAAGGTCGTGCGCGCGATCCCGAGCGGCCCGATGAGCTGTTCTTCGGTCCCTTCCGCCGCATGGTCGCGGCCGAGATGATCAAGCCGTCGCCCGGCGCGCAGTGGACGGGCATCGTCACCCGGATCGGTGAACGGTTGCTCGAAACCGGCGCGGTCGATGCCGTGCTGGCGATCGGACCGGACCCGGAGGATCGCTGGCGGCCCACGCCGGTGCTGATCACCCGCGCGCAGGACATGGCGTCGGTGCGCGGGATGCGGATGGGCTATGCCCCGCTGCTCGCGCTGCTCGAGCCCGCGCGCGATGCCGGGCACCGCCGGATCGCGCTGATCGGCATACCTTGCCAGGTTCACGCGCTGCGCGCGCTCGAGGACGAGCTGGAGTTCGAGCGGATCTACGTCATCGGCACCCCTTGCGCGGACAACACCACGACCGAGAATTTCCATCTGTTTCTGGGACTGTTGTCGGAGCAGCCGGAGACGATCAGCTATCTCGAATTCCGTTCCGATTATCATGTCGAACTGCGCTTCGACGATGGACGGGTGCAGGAAATTCCGTTTCTCAAGCTGCCGATTGCCGATCTTCCGGGGGATTTCTTTCCGCTCACCTGCCGCACCTGTGTCGATTACACCAACGTGCTGGCCGATATCACGATCGGCTATATGGCAGGCGGCGGCAAGCAGTGGCTGGTCGTTCGCAACGAGCGCGGCGAGGAACTGATCGGGTTGCTCGGGGATGATCTGCGGACCCGGGACGTCACCAGCGCGGGCAATCGCGCCGGGCCGGTCAAGGGGTTCCTGGCCAATACCGAGCGTGCGGCCGGAGGGCTGCCGCTGCGGCGCATGCCCAACATCCTGCGCGGCATTTTCGGCTGGCTGATGCCCCGCGTCGGTCCGCGCGGGGTCGAGTTCGCCCGCGCGCGGGTCGAGATGAAGGCGATCGAGACAGTGCTGCACCTGCGCCGCTCAGCGCCGGCCAAGATGAAATCGATGATCCCCGATCATGTCTGGGCGCTGGTCAAGCGTTACGGGGTCGAGCCGCTGCCGGGCGAGCGATCCAGATTGCCGACCGATATCGACGCTTTGCCCTGATCTGCCGGGGAACGCTTGCTCGGTCAGTCGTGCATGGCGAGCCAGATCGTGTGCCGCGCGCCCCCGCCGGTGGTGCGGGCACGAACGATCTCTTCCCGGACCGCAAATCCTGCCTTGCGCAGTCTTGCGGTAAACCGGGCATCCGGGCCACTGGACCAGACCACCAGCACCCCGCCGGGGCGGAGCGCCGCGCGCGCCTGGTTCAGCCCGCTGGCGGTGTACAACGCGTCATTGCCCTCGCGCGAAAGGCCATCGGGGCCGTTGTCGACGTCCAGCAGGATCGCGTCATACCGTGCGGGCGCGGCGCGAATCAGCTGGCCGACATCGGTGACACAGATCGTGACCCGGGGGTCGTCCAGCGTGCCCGCGTGCAGATGCGCCATCGGCCCGCGGGCCCAATCGACGATTTCAGGGACCAGTTCGGCGACATCGATCGATGTCTTGGGGCCGAACGCTTCCAGCCCGGCGCGCAACGTAAACCCCATCCCCAGCCCGCCGATCAGCACGCGGGGAGCAGCCACGCCTGCGATACACGCCTGCGCGAGCCGGCTCATCGCCTCTTCCGATCCGCTCAAGCGGCTGTTCATCAGCTCGTTTGCGCCGAGCATGATCGAGTATTCGGTACCTCTGCGGATCAGGCGCAGGGGGTCGCCGCCGCCCGGGACATGGGCAGTCGCCAGCAGTTCGCGCGGGATCATGCTGATGCGCTCAGTGCAGCATCAGCAGGGCAGGGCAGCAGCAAGATGGCGGAGAAAATCCGGCGATCAGCCGCCCGTGCACATCGGGCCACCGGCGCAGACCTGCCCGGATTCGACCAGATCGCGGACATTCTGGTTGCCCTTGGCGCTGATCTGGCGCCATTCGGCGACCGTCTTGCAGACCTTGGTCTTCTTGACCAGCGAACCGGTGACCTCGATCTTGCGGCAGCGGATCTTGTTGTCCTCGGTTTGCGCATCGCCGTCGGCTGCGGCATCCTTGGCGTGGACGCTGGTCGTGGCGAGCGGCATCCACAGACACGATGCTGCGGCGGCCAGGATCAGTGCAGATTTCTTCATGATGTGTTGTCCATCCCCGTCTTGGCAGGCTTTGAAAAGCCGTGCCGCTTACCCGTCGATGCTGCCGTGGAAGGAATCACAGAGCACCCGTCTTAACAACGCAAGCGTATCATGCCGGTATATTGAAACAAACAGTAATTTTTGCGCGCTGGTGCGAAATCAATCGAGGTTGGTGTTGAAGCCGCTCGCATCGGCAGCCTCGAAATAGCCCGCGATGATCGCCTGCTCTTCGGAACTAAGATGCGGGTTCCAGACATCGAAGATCAGCACGGCGCGCATTTCGTCGCTGTTGTTCCAGGCTTCGTGCTCGATGGTGTCATCAAAGGCAAAGGCCTTGCCGACCTGCCACTGCCGCGTTTCCCCGCCGACGCGGAAGCTGCAGCCATCGGGCACCAACAGCGGCAGGTGAATGATGGCCCGGGTATTGGTCACGCCTGTGTGCGCGGGGATATGCGTGCGCGGCTTCAGAATGGAAAAGAAGGCGGTTGGGGCTCGCCCGGGAATATGGCTCTGCGGGATGGAGGCCAGTGCTCTGGCGGTGGCGGGGCAGCGATCGAGCACCGCGGGGTTGGGCCTGCCATATTCCCACAGGAAGCACGCGCCCCAGGCGAGTGATTGGTCGAGCGGGGACCATTTGCTTTGCGGCGCGCCTTTCTCCATCCGCACATACGGGCGCAGCGCGTCGCCAGAATCGGCGAGCAGCGCCAGCATCTCGTCGCGGATCAGGCTGGTCCGCGCCTCGATCTCGGCAAACCAGGGGAAATGGGCTTCGTCGAAGAACTCGTCGGCCGGCAGGAACGGATAGCACAGGCCGTTGCACTCGTTGACGTAGATCTTGCGCTTGCCCAGCGCGGCATCGACAAATGTGCGGGCGCGCCTGGCGGCAGGCAGCGGCAGATTGGCCGAAAAATCGCCGAGGGCTTCGGCGACCTGATATTCGATGGTCCGTGTGCAGGCGATGCAAAAGTCACGACCGGCCGCCAGCACGGGCACCAGCGCTTCCGGCAGCGGATCGATATGTGCCGCCAGCTGGAGCACGGCCTGCCAGGCGGCAAGCGCGCGGGGATCATCGCCCAGCCGCTGGTGCGCCTCAGCCTTGCGCAACCAGGCCATGAAGTCGCGCCGATCGATGTCGATCGCAGCGTCGATCGCGGCAATCTCGCCCGCATCATCGCCCAGCGCGCGGCGGGCGGTCGCGAGGTTGCGCCAGAGCGCGGTGGCGGCAGGATCGGCCCGAACCGCCGCATCGAAGGCGCGCGCCGCGTCGCCGAAACGCCCTTCGCGCAGCGCGACCATCCCGGCGCTGTTCAACGCAACCGGATCATTCTGTGCTGTCACTGACATATGGTGTTGAGTCCCCCGACCACGTCCTGCTTGCCACGCCGCCGGGGGATTGGCAAGGATCGCCGCCATGACCGAAACCGGCCCCGATTTCGCTGGCGACAAGGCCGCGATGGTGCGCGATCCGCACTGGCATGCTCACCGCTATGATCCCGCCATGGATGCGTTCCAGTTCCGGCATGTCGCGCGCGAGCAGCACCGCAAGGCGACCTTTCTGACGGACGAGTATCTGGGCGAAGCGACGCGTATCGTGCCGGTGCCGCGGCCAGAGGCGCTGGCGGCAGGGGCAGGGCGCGCGCCACTGCATTTCGTGTTCCATTCCGCCTTCTGCGCCTCGACCATGCTGGTGCGGGCGCTCGACGTCCCGGGGCTGGCGATGGGCCTGTCAGAGCCGATGCTGTGCAACGATCTGATGGGCTGGCGCTGGCGCGGGGCCGACCGGCGACAGGTGGCGGCCGTGCTCGATGCATCGCTCGCCCTGCTGCAACGCCCCTTCGGCCCCGACGAAGCCGTGGTGGTCAAGCCGTCCAACATCTTCAATCCGCTGATCGGCGCGGCGATGGCGCTGCGACCAGAAAGCCGGGCGCTGCTGCTTTATGCGCCGCTGCCGGTGTTCCTCGCCTCGGTGGCGCGCAAGGGGCTGTGGTGCCGGCTGTGGGCGCGCGAGCTTCTCGAGGGGCAATTGCGCGAAGGCATGGTCGAGATGGGGTTCGGCCCGGCCGATCTTTTCCGGCAGAGCGACCTGCAGATCGCAGCGCTGGGCTGGCTGGTGCAGCATCGCCTGTTCGGCCAGATTGCGCGCCAGTTGGGGCCGCAGCGCGTGGCGACACTCGACAGCGAAACGCTGACGCAGGACAAGCCCGCGGGCCTGCTGGCGCTCGCCCGGCATTTCGGACTCGGGCTGACTTCCGACCTGCAGGCGGCGCTGCTCGCCAATCCCGCGCTCACCAGCCATTCGAAGTTCGGCCAGGCGTTCACGATGGAGGATCGCGCGGACGAGCAGGACTTTGCGCGGCGCGCTCATGGCGATGAGATCGACAAGGTGCACCTCTGGGCACTGGAAGTGGCGCGGGTGAACGCCATTGCGATCGACCTGCCGTACCCGCTCGTCGCCTGAGCAGACCCAGCCCCGGTGGCGGCGCGTACTGGGTGCCTTGTAAAATAGCGCAATAACCTCGCCATTCGCCTGCCGCAGCTTGGAACCGTTTCGTCGCTCTGCCGTACCTGCTGCCATGATGACCGGAACGCGGACATCGGGCAAAACAGGAGGACAATATGGGTTTGATTCTGGCGCTGATCATGGGCGGCATCATGGGCTGGCTGGCCAGCAAGGTGATGAACCGTGATGCTCAGATGGGCATTCTCTGGAACGTCGTGGTCGGTTGCGTGGGATCGGTCCTGGGTCGCTTCCTGTTCGGTGGACTGATCGGCGGCGGCAGCCTGCGCGCCGACGCGTTCGATCCGCTGACGCTGCTGAACTCGTTCATCGGCGCGGTGGTACTGCTGGCGATCGTCAACTTCATCCAGCGCGGCCGCGCACGCTAAAAGGTCACGCCGCACCGGCAAGACACTTTTCCGTCGCACCAAGGGGAGCGTCGACCGAAGGGTCGGCGCTCCCCTTTTTGCACGCCCGTGTGCCGAGCTGAAATTGCCATTGGCTGTGACACCGTCTAGAGACGCCCGGTGCGGCGCAGCATTATGGCTTGCGCGCGGTGACTTAATTAGATAACACAGTGCCATGAACTTCTCCCGGTGCAACAGCACGGGTATGGGGGAAAGTCCTTTGCCGATGGGCGGGCGCGGCGCGGATGCGCGGCTGATCCGGGGACTCATCGAGTGACAGGGCGGCGTGGTTTGGACGGAATCTGGCAATGAATTACGAATCGAGCTTTGGCGGCGACACGATCACCGCACGTAGCGAAGACCTTTACGGATCGGACGTCGATACCGCTGCGAAGACGCGGCGACGCAACACGATCATCGGGGTAATCATTGCCTTGGCATTGCTGATCGCAGCGGGCGTCTATTTCTTTGGCGGAGATTCCGAGACCGCAGCCAGCGAGGCCGCCAAGGCCGGCGCCGGCGGCACCGACTCGCAGGCTCCCGCAGTCACCGTGATCGTGCCTGGCTCCGGCTCGGTCGAACGGGTGATCAACGCCACCGGAACGCTCGCCGCCCGCCGCGAAATGCCGATCGGCATCGCGGGCGAAGGCGGGCAGGTGGTCCGCGTGCTCGTCCAGCCCGGCGATTGGGTGAAGACCGGGCAGGTGCTCGCGATCATCGATCAGGACGTGCAGAGCCAGCAGGCGCGTTCGCTCGCTGCTCAGATCCAGGTCAGCCAGGCAGACGCCGTGCTGGCGCAGAACGAACTGGACCGCGCGCTGCAGCTGGTCGGTCGCGGCTTCATTTCCAAGGCCGATGTCGATCGCCGCCGGGCAACGCGCGATGCCGCCGTGGCGCGGGTCGAGGTGGCTCAGGCGCAGCTGCGCGAGGCGCAGGCGCGCAACGGCCGCCTGAACATTCGCGCGCCCGAAGCCGGCCTCGTGCTCGAGCGCAATGTCGAACCTGGCCAAGTGGTTGGCGCGGGCAGCGGCGTGCTGTTCCGCATGGCCGCGCGCGGCGAAATGGAGCTGCGCGCGCAGATGGGCGAGGCGGATCTGGCAGCCTTGAGCGTCGGCGTCCGTGCCGAGGTCCGTCCGGTCGGCACCGCCAAGACCTTTACCGGTCAGGTGTGGCAGGTCGCCCCGATCATCAACGAAACCTCGCGCCAGGGCATCGCGCGGATTGCGCTGGGCTATGACAAGGCGCTGCGGCCTGGCGGCTTTGCCAGCGCTGCAGTGGTCAGCGGCTCGTCGCAATCGCCGGTGCTGCCCGAATCGGCCGTGCTCAGCGATGACAAGGGCAGCTATGTCTATGTTGTCGGCAAGGACAACAAGGTGGAGCGGCGCGATGTCACCACTGGCACGGTCACCGCACGCGGCATTGCCATCGCCAGCGGGATCACCGGCAAGGAACGCGTCGTGCTCTTCGCAGGCGGCTTCCTCAATCCTGGCGAGACGGTGCGCCCGCAGATCCAGGGTGCCAAACGCGGCTGAAAGGCATCTGCGGGGTGACCGATGCGTCGTTCCCGCCCTGCCGATTGTCGAAAGCGGCCGTGCGTTGGTCGAGCGACCGGAGCCGGGAGAGGCGCAGGCGGGCCGCGCGGGTTGCATGGCCTATGCATCTGGCCGTATGAGAACAGCGTAACTGACACGGGCCGTTTGCCCGGCGGGTTGAGGACAAAGCGATGAATTTCAGGAACATGTCGGCCTGGTCGATCCGCAACCCGATCATCCCGCTCGTCTTCTTCACCGGTCTGCTGTTTGCCGGCATCCTCAGCTTCATGCGCATGGATGTGGTGAACAACCCGGACATCGATTTTCCGGCCGTGCAGATCATGATCTCGCAGCCAGGCGCGGCGCCGACCGAAATCGAAAACCAGATTACCCAGCGGATCGAAGCTGCGGTGCGCAGCATCAACGGCGTCAAGAACATCAGTTCGACCGCGAGCGAAGGCTCGTCGAGCACCTTTGTCGAGTTCGAGATCGGCGTCGACGTCATCGAGGCGGTGAACGAGGTCAAGAACTCGGTCGATCAGATCCGCGGCAGCCTTCCCGAGGGCATTCTCGAACCGTCGGTGACCAAGGTCGATGCGACGGGCGAGCCGATCGCCTATTACGCCGTTGAAGCCGACGACATGACGATCGAGCAGCTCAGCTGGTTCGTCGACGATACCGTCACCAAGCGGCTGCTGGCGATCGATGGCATGGCCGAGGTCGATCGCTTCGGCGGGGTGGACCGCGAGATTCGCGTCGTTCTGGATCCTGCGCGGATGCAGGCGCTCGGTGTCACCGCCAGTGTGGTCAACAATGCGCTGCGCCAGATCAATATCGATGCCGCGGGCGGTCGCGCCGATGTCGGCGGCACCAAGCAGTCTCTGCGCGTGCTGGGCAACGCCGATACTGCATTCGACCTTTCGCAAATGCAGGTGCCGCTCGGCGGCGGCCGCACCATCAAGCTGACCGACATCGCCACAGTGACCGATGGCTATGGCGAGCCGACCTCGATCAGCAAGGTGCGCAACAAGGAAGTCGTGAATTTCGCGATGACCCGCTCCAAGGGCGCATCCGATGTCACGGTCTATTATGAAGCACTCGATGCGATGGAGGACCTGAAAAAGGAAAATCCGGGGATCGAGTTCATCCCGCTCGGCACCAGCGTCGAATATACCGAAGGCCAGTATGAAAGCTCGATCGCCTCGATGATCGAAGGCGCCGTGCTTGCCGTCGTGGTGGTATTCTTCTTCCTGCGCGACTGGCGCGCAACGATCATCTCGGCGATCGCGATCCCCCTGTCCGCTATCCCCACCTTCTGGTTCATGGACCTGCTGGGCTTCAACCTGAACTTCCTGTCGCTGCTGGCGCTGGGTCTGGTGGCAGGCGTATTGGTCGATGACGCAATCGTGGAGATCGAGAATATCGTCCGACATATGCGCATGGGCAAATCCGCCTATCAGGCATCAATCGATGCGGCCGACGAAATCGGTCTGGCGGTGGTGGCGACCTCGTTCTGCATCGTCGCGGTGTTCCTGCCCGTAGGCCTGATGCCCGGCATTTCGGGTCAGTTCTTCAAGAACTTCGGCATCACCGTGGTGGTCTCGGTGCTGATGAGCCTTGCCGTGGCGCGCATGATCACGCCGATGGTCGCGGCCTATTTCCTGGAAGCCAAGGGCCACAGCGCGCACGGCGAGGGCAGGCTCATGGACATGTACATGAAGGTCCTGGGCTGGTCGCTCGATCAGAGCCGGGCCCGTGCCTTCCGCGGCGAAAAGGCCGGTTTCGGCCGCAAGTTTGCCGCGATGTTCCTCGACCATCGCGTGTGGATGATGGGCGTGGGACTGCTGGCCTTCGTGGTGACGGTGATCCTGTTCATGATCACCCCCGCGCAGTTCCAGCCGACGATCAACGAAGACAACAGCCGCATCCAGATCGAGATGGTGCCCGGCACCACGCTGGAGCAGACCGAGGTCGTCGCCGACAAGGTCGCCGCGATCATGTACAAGCAGCCCGAGGTCGAGCGTGCCCTGATCCGTATTCGCGAGGGGACTGGCACGATCTTCGTTACGCTCAAGAAGGATCGCGAGAAGAAGTCGTTCGAGTTCGAGCGCGATCTTGCCAAGACGCTCCAGGCAATCCCCGATGCGCGGGTCAGCTTTGCCTCGCAGTCCGGCGGTGGCGGCACCAATCGCGATATCTCGATCATGCTGACCGGCTCCGATCCCGAGAAGCTGTATGCGGCCGCTGGTACCCTGGTCGAGCAGATGAAGGGTCTCAAGCTGATCACCGGCCCGCGGGTCAACGCCGATATGCGCAGGCCTGAAATCATCATCAAGCCGCGGACCGATCTGGCCGCCCAGCTGGGCATCACCACTGCGGCGCTCAGCCAGGCGATCCGTATCGCAACGCTGGGCGAGATCGAGCAGAACGCCGCGAAATTCTCGCTGTCGGATCGCCAGATCCAGATCCGTGTCGTGCTGCCCAAGGAATCGCGCAATGACTTCAAGACGATCCAGAACCTGCCGGTGCAGACCGCAGCAGGCGGATCGGTTCCGCTGAGCCGCGTTGCCGAGATTTCCTTCGGCTCGGGTCCCACCACCATTCAGCGCTACAACCAGGAGCGCCGCGTGTTCATCGGTGCCGATCTGGCGCCCGGCGTCGTGACCGGCGAGGCGATGACCGCCATCAACAACCTGCCGATCATGAAGAATCTGCCGACAGGCGTCAGCACCAAGCCGTTCGGCGAGCAGGAATGGCAGGCCGAACTGGCCCTGAACTTCGTGATCGCGCTGGTTTCTGGCGTCCTGCTGGTGTTCGCGGTGCTGGTGCTGCTCTACAAGCGGCTGATGTCGCCTTTGGTCAATATGGGCTCGCTGGCGCTGGCGCCGCTGGGTGGCATCCTGCTCATCTGGGCCACCGGCCAGCCGGTATCGATGCCGGTGCTGATCGGGGTGCTGATGCTGCTGGGGATCGTGTCGAAGAACTCGATCCTGCTGATCGACTTTGCCATCGAGGAAATGCACCACGGCGTTCCCAAGTTGCAGGCGATCATGGAGGCCGGGCACAAGCGCGCGCAGCCGATCGTCATGACCACGGTCGCAATGACTGCGGGCATGGTGCCGACCGCCCTGTCGCTTTCGGGCGATGGCGCCTGGCGCGCGCCCATGGGGATCGTGGTGATCGGCGGCCTGATCGTTTCGACGCTGCTGACCCTGGTCATCGTGCCCGCTGGCTTCAGCCTGGCAGACGGCATCGAAAAGCGGGTCGGACCCTGGCTGAGCCGCAAGCTGCTGACCTACAAGACCGGCGACAATGCTGCGGACGAAGCCATGTTGGCTGGCAAGCCCCACGGTATCCAGCCTGCGGAGTGAACGGCAGACGTCCGTCATGACCGCTGTGGCTCTGCCCAGAAGCGCTGATCCGGCCTGGCGCATGCGGGCCATCGCCACCGGAATGCTGGTGGTGATGGCGGGCGTGTTCCTGGCGACGCACTGGGCCGAGGGCCATGTCGATGCCCGCTGGGGCTATGTCCGTGCCTTTGCCGAAGCGGCGATGGTAGGCGGCCTTGCGGACTGGTTCGCGGTCACCGCTCTGTTCCGCCATCCGCTCGGCCTGCCGATCCCGCACACCGCGATCATCCCGCGCAACAAGGATCGCATCGGCGACACGATGGCGCAGTTCCTGCGCAGCAACTTCCTGACGCCACTGGTGGTGGCACGACGGATGCGCACGATGAATGTCGCGGCGGCGGCGGGGCGCTTCCTGGTCCAGCCGACAGGCGGTGAGGGGCGGCTGCGGCTTGGCGCATCGAACATGGTCGCCGATGTGCTGGAATCGCTCGATCAGGACCGATTGGGTGGCAACGCCAAGGAGGCCCTGCGCCAGCAGCTGGAGAAGCTTGATGTCGCGCCGTTGCTCGGCCAGATCCTGAGCGCGGCGATCGCCGACAACCGCCATCTGCCGCTGATGGACGGCATCATCAAGTGGACGCAGCGCACGCTGTTTGCCAACGAAGACCTGCTCAAGGACATGGTTCGCAGCCGCGCCAATTCGATCATGCGCTGGACTGGGCTCGACGAGAGGCTCGCCACCGGAATCATCGATGGCTTGCACAACCTGTTGTTCGACATGGCCGAGGACGTCGAACACCCGCTGCGCCACAAGGTGGAAGAGGGGCTGGAGACGATGGCGTTCCGGCTGCTCAACGACCCCGAAATGCAGGGCAAGGTCGCCGAGATCAAGGCCGAGATGCTGGCCAACCCGGCGATGGCGCGCTGGCTCGACGGCATCTGGGAACGCAGCCGCGCCGCGCTGCTGCGGGCGGCACGCGATCCGGACAATGCGCTGTCCGGCCAGTTCGGCGACGGGCTGCGCCAGATCGGTGAATCGCTGCAGAACGATCCGCGCATGCAGCAGCAGATCAACCGCTTCGCCCGCCGCACCCTGGTCGGCATCGCCAACCGCTATGGCGACCAGATCGTGCGGCTGGTGTCCGAGACGGTGCGCCGCTGGGACGCGCGTACGATCACCGACCGCGTCGAGAATGCGGTGGGCAAGGACCTGCAGTTCATCCGCATCAATGGAACCTTGGTCGGCGGCCTGGTGGGCCTGGCGATTCACACGGCAACGGTGTGGCTTTAAATAAATCCTCCCCCAGCTTGCTGGGGGAGGGGGACCGCCCGCGCAGCGGGTGGTGGAGGGGCAGCGGGCGCGTGCCGCCTATAAGTCGATGTGCCACCTCGCTTCCCCTCCACCCCAGACCTTCGGTCGGCGGCCCCCCTCCCCGAGACAAGCTCTGGGAGGATTTTCAACCCCGCAAAGCCTCGCCCATCGTCCTGACCGCGTCCACCTTTGCGGACAGCGGGCCCCAGTCGTCGCGCTCGGCGATCGCCGCCCAGATGTCCTCGACCTCACCGATCAGCATCGATTGCGGTGCATCGCCCTGCCAGTACGCATGCGTCCGCACGCGCGCAGGCGCATAGCCCGCCTTGACCGCCCCGAACGCTGACCACAACGCCTCGCCCTCGGTGCCCTGCTGATCCGCGGGGCATTCCGGCGTGGCATCGCCCATCCAGGCGAAAAAGAACGCATCGATGCCCAGCCCGCCCTGCATCATCAGCGCCTCGGCCGCGCCCACCAGCGCGCGGTCCGTCTCCATGCCCTGCGGGACGACGCCCAGCCGCCAGCAGAAGCGCCGCACCAGCGCCTGCTGATACAGCGGCCCGAACCGTTCGAGCGCAGCGATCAGCGGCGGCGCGTCGCTGATCAGCCGCAGCGCGACGGCGAGCTGGCCGAGGTTCCAGTGGATCGCCTCGGGCTGCCGCGCAAAGGCGTACAGGCCCCCGTGGTCGAAATAGGCCGCGGTGAACCCCGGGTCCCAGGTCGGCGCGAACCGCCACGGACCATAGTCGAAGCTTTCACCGGTGATGTTCATGTTGTCGGTGTTGAGCACACCGTGCACGAACCCTGCGACCATATAGCTGGCGGCAAGGTCTGCCATGCGCTCGACCGCGAGGTTCAGTAGCGCCGCGGCATCGTTCTCGCCGTTCTGCTGGTCATACAGCGTCTCGAGCGCGTACCGCACCACCCGATGCATCTTCGCGGCATCATCCTCGAACGCGATCCGCTGAAAGGTGCCGAAGCGGATATGGCTGTGGCTCAGCCGCACCAGCACCGCCGATCGGGTGGGCGAGGGTTCGTCGCCGCGCCACAGGCTCTCGCCGGTCTCGATCACCGAGAAGGTCTTGGATGTGTGCACGCCCAAGGTCTCGAGCATCTCGGTCGCCAGGATCTCGCGTACCGCGCCCTTCAGCGTCAGCCGCCCATCGCCATCGCGGCTGAACGGCGTCTGCCCCGATCCCTTGGTGCCGAGGTCGAGCAGCCGCCCCTTATCGTCGCGAAATTGTGCGAACAGAAAGCCGCGCCCGTCGCCGATCTGCGGGTTGTAGTTGCGGAACTGGTGGCCGTGATAGGCCAGCGCCAGCGGCTGCGGCAGGTTGCCGGGCATCGGATTGAACCGCCCGAAATGGTGGCACCACCTCTTGTCGTCCAGCGCATCGAGCCCGATGGTGGCGGCATGCCGGTCGTTGCGGAAGCGCAGGATCGTCTGCGGGAAATTGGCCGCCTTGACCGGGTGCGCGATGGCATCGGCAATGGACAGGATCGCGGGATCGGCGCGGGTGGAAGCGGCTTGCGGTTCTGGGGTCATCGGGCGATAGTGGGGTTTGAACGGAGCGCGCGCAACCATGTCCAAGCCAGATCAACCCTATAGCGACGGTTTCTGGTGGTCCAATGACGGGCTGCGGCTGCATTTTCGCGATTATCCTGCGCGGCCCGAAAACGCGCATCGCCCGCCGATCCTCTGCATCCCCGGCCTCACCCGCAACGCACGCGATTTCGAACAGGTCGCAGCTCGCCTTGCGGGCGACTGGCGCGTGATCTGCGTCGACCTTCGCGGGCGCGGCGACAGCGCCTATGCCAAGGACGCGATGAGCTATGTCCCGCTCACCTATGTGCAGGACATGGAGGCGCTGCTGCGCGCCGAGGCTATCGAGCGGTTCGTGGCGTTCGGCACGTCGCTCGGCGGGCTGATCACGATGCTGCTCGCCTCGACCCGCCCCGGGCGCGTCGTCGGTGCGCTGCTCAACGATGTCGGGCCGCAGCTGGAGCCCGAGGGGCTGGCGCGCATCCGCGATTATGTCGGCCAGGGCCGCTCGTTCCCCACCTGGATGCACGCAGCGCGCGCGTTGTCCGAAGCGCAAGGCGCGGTCTTCCCTGGCTATGGCGTGAGCGAATGGCTGGACCTTGCCAAGAAGACGATGAAGATCGGCGCGGGCGGGCGCATCGTCTATGATTACGACATGAAGATCGCCGAACCGTTCGCGGTGCCGGGCGGCGAGGCGGGGGTCGATTTGTGGCCCGCGATGGCGGGGCTCTCGCCCGCGGCGGTGCTGATTGTGCGCGGCGCGCTTTCCGATGTGTTCAGCGAGGCGACGGCGCAGCGGATGCTGACGATGCTGCCGCAGGGCCGGTTGCTGACGGTCGAGAACAAGGGCCACGCGCCGACGCTCGAAGAGCCTGAAGTGGCCGCCGCGATCGACGATCTGCTCACCCGCGTCGATGCCGCGGTGCTTGCGACCCACCCGTAAGCGGTTATAGCCTCGAGCCCATGAAGCCCCCTGCCAAATCCGCGACCCGGCCCGCGCGCATCCTGCATCTGCACAGCACCTTCGACCTGGGCGGCAAGGAGGCGCGCGCGGTGCGGCTGATGAACCATTTCGGGCCGCAAGCGCACCACACCATATTGACGGCGGTGCCCGGCGCGCTGGGCGCGCGGCCTGCGATCGCGCCCGGCATCCGCGCCGATTTCCCGACCGATGCGCCCTCGCTGGCGGGCAAGCCCAGCATCGCGCGCTACCGGCAGTTCGTCGACTATTTCAAGAATTTCGACCTGATCCTCAGCTACAACTGGGGTGCGATGGATGGCGTGATGGCGCGCACCATTTTTGCCGGCACCACGCCACTGCCGCCGGTGATCCACCACGAGGATGGCTTCAACGAGGACGAGGCGGTGCGCCTCAAGCGCAAGCGCAACTGGTTCCGCATCATGGGGCTCGCGCGCACCGAGGCCTTGGTGGTCCCCTCGCACACGCTCGAGCGGATCGCCTTCGATATGTGGAAACAGCCCGACAGCCGCGTGCGCCGCATTCCGAACGGCATCGATATCGCAGCGTACGCCAAGCGCCCGCAGCGCGGCGCGATGCCCGGCTTCCAGCGCCGCGATGGCGAGATCGTGATCGGCACGCTCGCAGGCCTGCGCGCAGTCAAGAACCTGCCCCGGCTGGTCCGCGCCGTCGCCGCGCTCGATATGCCGGTGCGGCTGGTGATCGTGGGCGAGGGGCCCGAACGCGCCGCGATCGAGGCCGAAGCCGCGCGCGTCGGCCTGACCGATCGCCTGCTGATGCCGGGCTTCCTCAAGAACCCTGCGCGCTATATCGGCCTGTTCGACATCTTTGCTCTGTCGTCGGACAGCGAACAGCAGCCGATCTCGGTGATGGAAGCAATGGCGGCAGGGCTTCCGGTGGCCGCGCCGATGGTGGGCGACGTCGCCAACATGGTCGCGCCGGATAACGCGATCCTGCTGGGCGAACCGGGCAGCGAGGCCGGCCTGATCGACAACCTCAAGCGCCTCGCCAGCGACCCCGCGCTCCGCGCGTCGCTGGGGGCAGCCAACCGCGCGAAGGCCGAGGCCGAGTTCGATGAGCGCAAGATGCTGGAGAGGTATGCGGCGCTGTATGGGCGAGCGATGGGGCGGCCGGAGTTTGGGCGGTAAACAACTTTGCCGACTAGGGTGAGGCGGTTGGCGCATTGACAATAGACCGCACTGAGTGCTACCTTTTGGCACATGAATGCGGTCGCCTCAAAACCTGCCCGCGTGTTCAAAACCGCTTGGTTCGCCAAAGCGGCCCGCAAGGCGCGTATCACTGACGGTGAATTGTGCGTTGCGATTGCGCAGGTCATGCTGGGGCAGGCCGATGATCTTGGCGGCGGCGTTTTCAAGAAGCGCCTCAACAAGAACCAGCATCGCGCGATCATTGTCGCCAAGGTGGGGCGGCACTGGATGTATGAATATCTGTTCGCAAAGAAGGACAGGGCCAACATCGAGAATAACGAACTGGCGGCCTTTCGGAAGCTGTCCAAGATTTATGAGACACTGACCGAAGCCCAGATTGCGCACTTGCTTGCCGATGGCGACATCATGGAGATTTGCAATGACGACCAAAACTAAATTTAAGAGCGATGCTTTCGAGGCGATCCACGCCTCTGCCGCTGCGCTGCGCAAAGTGGGGGCTATCGATAAGGCGACCATGCGCACTTTCGACGAAAGCTGCCTGTCAGCGCCACCCGCCTTCAAGCCCGAGCAGATCAAGCAACTGCGCGAAGCCCATCGCGTGAGCCAGCCGGTGTTTGCGCGTTATCTCAACACCAGCGAAAGCACCGTAGAGAAATGGGAAACCGGTGCCAAACGCCCCAGCGGTATGGCGCTCAAACTGCTGGCGATTGTGCAGAAGCATGGGTTGGGGGTGCTGGCTTAGGCTGGGGCGTGTCGGTGTTTCAGGTGCATTTTGATATCAAACCATATGGCATCGGCAAGTCATGCTTAGATGCCGGGTGTGTTTGTGGGCACAGATGTCCTCAGAATTCAAGCGAAGCGGCCACGGTGGGTTTATTACCGGAAAAGCTACCGCCGGGCCGTTCCCGGCGGTAGTTCGTTTCAGACCACAATTGAAAAATCCTTGCCCCCCCATTGGACTCCGGCGCATTCACAGGCTCGCTTAAGCCATGCCTCCGTTTCCTGGGCGGAATTGTTGGTACCGTACCACCAACCGCTGCCCAAGGAGGCGGCATATTTCTCGGATAGCCCCTTTGCATCGTACAGGTGTGCGGCATCATGTGCGACGATACGCTTCGTCGTAGTTTTGATCTTCGATAGCTTGTCGAGAGTTCCCGGACGATGCTTCTCAAGCGCTATCAGCCCAGCGGCGAGCAAATCCTTCAGCGAGTACAGGGTTGTCGTTTCTCCAAAAACAGAGAGGCAATATTCTCCCCGCCGACGACTCGCCTTCTTGGGGACAGGAGCGATTTCAACGCTTCCGCTTGCGGGAATAACCTTCTCGTCTGCAAGGTCGATGATCGAGACCGGCTGAAAGGTTTCGGTCTCAAGCGACAACTTCGTCGGACTAAGTACGCGAACATTATAGGTCCTCTGCGGATCCGCTGTGGCAAGAAGTGAAAGCAATTTAGTGGTGGATACATAGGACACGACAGCCATACGACAGTTCCTTTCAAGACGCAGTCGTATCCTTATAAGGATATCCTAATAAGTTAGCAACTCCTTATAAGCTAAGTCCCGGTAGGGCCATCAGGAAAGTACGCACTGCCGCCGGCTGCCGACCATGCCACCCCGCACCTCGGCGTAAAATTTCTTCCTTCACCCCCAAACCCCACCAATCCGCTCCGCCAGCACCCCACGCACTCGCGCCACCACCGCTTCGGGCACCGCGTCCGCCTTGCGCACCAATAGCCCCAAAGTCCGCATATGCGCGAAGTCTTCCATCGGAACGCGCGCTACCCCCGGCGCGGTGAAGCAATCCGGCATCACCGTCACGCCCACGCCTGCGGCGACCAGCGCCAGGATGCGATCGTCGTTTCGCGAGCGGGCGGCGAAGAAGGGGCGGACGCCTCTTGCCGTGAAGTGCTGGCTGGTCGCGGTGAGCAATTCGCAATGGCGGCGCACCAGCATCACGTTGTCGGCGAGCTCGTGCGCGGCGATCGAGGCGCGCTGGCCAAGCGGGTGGCTGGCGGGCAGGGCGAGGCCATAGCCTTCGGATGCCACGGGATCGAACTGCGCGCGATGCCGTCCCTGCGGCTCGGTGGTGATGGCCATGTCGATCCGCGCCGCGTCCAGCCGGTCCTGCAGCTCGCTCGCGCGGCCCTCGACGAATTCGGTGCGCAGGCCGTCGATCTCGCCCAAAGACCCGGCCATCGCGGCAATGATCGCCGTGGGGATGCTCGAGAGGACGCCGAGCCGGATGATGGCATCGGGTCGGCCCTGCTTCATCGCCTCCTCGGCCAGGTTGAACTGTGCCTCGATGGCCCTTGCGTGCTCGGCGAATTGTGCACCCGTCGGTGTCAGATCGACCCGCCGATTGGAGCGGTGGAACAGGCGCTGCCCCACGCTTTCTTCCAGCCGCGCGATGCCCACCGAGAGCGTCGGCTGAGTGACGTTGAAACTTTCTGCCGCGCGGGTGAAATTGCCATGCTCGACCACGGCGAGGAAGTAGCGCAGCAGATAGCGTTCGATCATAGACACCGTCTAGGATAAACCCCGGTCGATATCAATTTTCCTTTGTTGACCGCTCGGGCTAAAAGCCGCTTCAATCGAACGATAAACGAGAGGATGCCTTTTCATGTCCACGCTCCCCGATTTCGACTTCGCGCTCGGCGAGGCTGCGGACATGATCCGCGACACCACCGCACGCTTCGCCGCCGACAAGATCGCGCCGATCGCTGCGAAGATCGATGCCGAGGACTGGTTCCCTGTCGAGCTGTGGCCGCAGATGGGCGAGCTCGGCCTGCACGGCATCACCGTGAGCGAGGAAGACGGCGGCCTCGGCCTCGGCTATCTGGAACACGTCATCGCGATGGAAGAGGTGAGCCGCGCGAGCGCCTCGCTGGGGCTGTCCTATGGCGCGCATTCGAACCTGTGCGTCAACCAGCTGCGCCGCTGGGGCAATCCGGAGCAGAAGGCGAAATATCTGCCCGGGCTGATCTCGGGCGAGCATGTCGGGTCGCTGGCGATGTCCGAAGTGGGCGCTGGGTCCGACGTGGTCTCGATGAAGCTCAAGGCCGAGGCTGTGCCAGGCGGATACCGGCTCAACGGCACCAAGTTCTGGATCACCAACTCGGCTTATGCTGAGACGCTGATCGTCTATGCCAAGACCGGAGAGGGATCGGGCGGGATCACCGCGTTCATCATCGAAAAGGATATGCCGGGTTTCAGCATCGGCCAGAAGATCCAGAAGATGGGGATGCGCGGCAGCCCCACCGCAGAACTGGTGTTCAACGATTGCTTCGTGCCGGAAGAGAACATCATGGGCCCGCTGAACGGCGGCGTCGGCGTGCTGATGAGCGGCCTCGATTACGAGCGCGCGGTGCTGGCCGCCGGGCCGCTGGGCATCATGCAGGCGTGCCTCGACGTGGTGCTGCCCTATGTGCGCGAGCGCAAGCAGTTCGGCCAGCCCATCGGCGCGTTCCAGATGGTGCAGGCCAAGGTCGCCGACATGTACGTCGCGCTCAATAGCGCCCGCGCCTATGTCTATGCGGTGGCCCGCGCCTGCGATGCGGGCAAGACAACGCGGTTCGATGCCGCAGGCGCGATCTTGCTCGCCAGCGAGAACGCGGTGAAATGCTCGCTGGAGGCGATCCAGGCTTTGGGCGGGGCGGGCTATACCACCGACTGGCCGGTGGAGCGCTTCCTGCGCGATGCCAAGCTGTACGACATCGGCGCGGGGACCAACGAGATCCGCCGCTTCCTGATCGCGCGCGAACTGATCGGAGCGCGTTGATGTCTGCCCCCACACTCGACACCAAGATCGACACGAATTCAGAGACCTACCGCGCAGCATATACGCACAATATTGCTTTGCGCGATGAGCTGTGGAGCAAGGTCGGCGAGGCCGCGCTGGGCGGCAACGCCAAGTCGCGCGAGCGGCACACATCGCGGGGCAAGCTGCTTCCTCGGGAAAGGGTTGAGCGGCTGCTCGATCCGGGCGCGCCGTTCCTCGAGATCGGCCAGCTGGCAGCATGTGACCTGTACGATGGCGAAATTCCCGGCGCGGGGATGATTGCAGGCATTGGCCGCGTCTCGGGTCGCCAGTGCATGATCGTGTGCAACGACGCCACGGTCAAAGGCGGCACTTACTATCCGATGACGGTGAAGAAGCACCTGCGCGCGCAGGAGATTGCCGAGGCCAACCGGCTGCCGTGCATCTACCTCGTTGATAGCGGCGGCGCGAACCTGCCGCACCAGGCCGAGGTCTTCCCCGACCGCGAGCATTTCGGTCGCATCTTCTTCAACCAGGCGAACATGAGCGCCAAGGGCATCCCGCAGATCGCGTGCGTGATGGGCAGCTGCACCGCCGGCGGCGCATACGTCCCCGCGATGTCCGACGAGAGCGTGATCGTGCGCAACCAGGGCACGATTTTCCTTGCAGGGCCTCCGCTGGTCAAGGCCGCGACGGGCGAGGAAATCAGCGCCGAAGACCTGGGCGGCGGCGATCTGCACGGGCGCAAGTCGGGCGTGGTCGATCATGTCGCGGAGAATGACGAGCACGCGCTGACCATCGTGCGCGACATCGTCTCGCACCTGGGGCCGATCCCTCAGCCGAATATCGATCTGCGCGATCCGCGCGCGCCGAAGTTCGATAGCGAAGAGCTGTACGGCATCATCCCGTCGGACGTGCGCGCGCCGTATGACGTGCACGAGGTGATCGCGCGGCTTGTCGACGGGTCCGAGTTCCACGAGTTCAAGGCGCTGTACGGCAGCTCTTTGGTGTGCGGGTTCGCGCATATCTGGGGAATGCCGGTCGCGATCCTCGCCAACAACGGCGTGCTTTTCAGCGAGAGCGCGGTCAAGGGCGCGCATTTCATCGAACTCGCTTGCCAGCGGCGCATCCCCTTGCTGTTCCTGCAGAACATCAGCGGCTTCATGGTCGGGGGCAAGTACGAGGCGGAAGGCATCGCCAAGCATGGCGCCAAGCTGGTCACCGCAGTGGCGACCGCGAGCGTGCCCAAGGTCACCGTGCTGATCGGCGGCAGCTTCGGCGCGGGCAATTACGGCATGTGTGGCCGGGCCTATTCGCCCCGCTTCCTGTTCAGCTGGCCGAACTCGCGCATCAGCGTGATGGGCGGCGAGCAGGCGGCCTCGGTGCTGGCGACGGTCCACCGCGACGCCGAAAGCTGGACGCCCGAGCAGGCGGAAGCCTTCAAGGCCCCGGTGCGGCAGAAATACGAGGACGAGGGCAATCCGTACTACGCGACCTCGCGCCTGTGGGATGATGGCATCATCGACCCCGCGCAAACGAGGGACGTGCTGGGCCTGGCGTTCGCGGCGTGCCTCAATGCGCCGGTCGAGGAGGGCACGCGGTTCGGCGTGTTTCGGATGTGAGGGGGGTGGAGGGGCAGCCCCCACGTCACCCTGAACTTGTTTCAGGGTCCATCTCGCCTGCCGCGCGGCGGCACAGGATCAAAACCAAAGCCCACCGCCAGATCGATCCACTGAGGGTTTTCGCTTTCGATCAGGTTGATCTTCCACTGCCGGTGCCAGCGTTTGAGCTGCTTTTCCCGTTCGATCGCGCCTTCCATGGTATCGAACAGTTCAAAGCGGACGAGGCGATGGACGCTGTAGCGCGAGGTGAAGCCCTTGATCTCGCTAGTGCGGTGCTGGTGCAGACGACCGATCAGGTTCGATGTTACGCCGATGTACAGCGTGCCATAGGCGTCGCTGGCCAGAATGTAGACGCACGGTTGCCGGTCCATCAGGCCCCTAGCAATGCCGCACCATGGACCCTGAAACAAGTTCAGGGTGACGAAGAAGGTTGCACCCCATGCTGAAATCCCTCCTCATCGCCAACCGCGGCGAGATCGCCTGCCGGATTATCCGCACCGCCCGCGCCATGGGTGTGCGCACCGTTGCGGTCTATTCCGACGCCGACGCCAGGGCGCTGCATGTGCGGTCTGCCGATGAGGCGGTGCATATCGGGCCGTCGGCTGCGCGCGACAGCTATCTGGTGGGCGAGAAGATCATCGCCGCGGCCAGGCAGACCGGCGCGGAGGCGATCCATCCGGGCTATGGTTTCCTGTCCGAGAACGCGGAATTCGCGCAGGCCGTGATCGCTGCCGGGCTGATCTGGGTCGGCCCCAAGCCGGATTCGATCCGCGCGATGGGGCTCAAGGACGCAGCAAAGAAGCTGATGGATGCCGCAGGCGTGCCGACCACGCCGGGCTATCTGGGGGACAATCAGGACCCTGATTTCCTTGCCGAGCAAGCCGCCAAGATTGGCTATCCGGTGCTGATCAAGGCGGTCGCGGGCGGCGGCGGCAAGGGGATGCGCAAGGTGGATGCACCGGCGGACTTCGCCGACGCGCTCGTCAGCTGCAAGCGCGAGGCGGCGGCGAGTTTCGGCAATGATGTCGTGCTGCTCGAAAAGTGGATCGAAAGCCCGCGCCATATCGAGGTGCAGGTGTTCGGGGACAGCCACGGCAACGTCGTCCATCTGTTCGAGCGCGATTGCTCGCTGCAGCGCCGCCACCAGAAGGTGATCGAGGAAGCGCCTGCACCCGGCATGGACGAGGCGACGCGCGAGGCAGTGTGCGGCGCGGCGGTGCGCGCGGCCAAGGCGGTGGATTATCAGGGTGCAGGCACGATCGAATTCATCGCCGACGGCTCCGAAGGCCTGCGCGCCGACCGCATCTGGTTCATGGAAATGAACACGCGGCTGCAGGTCGAGCATCCGGTGACAGAAGAGATCACCGGGGTCGATCTGGTCGAATGGCAGCTGCGCGTAGCGAGCGGCGAGCCGATCCCGCTCAGGCAGGATGAGCTGGCCATCAACGGTTGGGCGATGGAAGCGCGGCTCTATGCGGAGGACCCGGCCAAGGGGTTCTTGCCGAGCATCGGGCGATTGGCGCATTTCTCGCACTACAGCGATTACGGCGACCGGATCGAAACCGGTGTCGAAGAGGGCGACCAGATTTCCCCCTTCTACGATCCGATGATCGCGAAGCTGGTGTCGACGGGCGAGGATCGCGAACTGGCGATCGACAACCTGAAATCGCTTTGCGAGACGGTCGAGGTGTGGCCGGTCAAGACCAATGCGGGGTTCCTGGCCCGGCTGCTGGACGAGCAGGCGTTTCGCGACGGCCATGTCGAGACCGGGTTCATCGCGGCGAATCTCGATCGGCTGGTAACCAAGCCTGATCCGCAGGGCCTGGACGAAGCGGTAAGGTTGCTGGTTCCGCGCCATGTCCGTGATGTTCCCCATGGGCTGCGCGGCTTTCGCTTGAATGGCGCGCGTCTGGCCACCGGGGTCTTTGCGGTGGACAGTGTGCCGCGCACGCTCGCGATCGATCACAATGCAGAGGTTGACTATGTCGGCATGCTGCGGTGGCAAGAACATGACGACGGCATCGTGATGTTCGAGCAGGGGGAGCCTTATACGGTGGCCCTGGCTTCCGTGCGCGGCTCGGGCAGTGGTGCCGCCTCCTCCGGCTCCATCCTCTCTCCCATGCCGGGCAAGGTCATCGCGGTGGATGTGACCGCAGGCCAGTCGGTCACCAAGGGGCAGAAATTGCTGACGCTCGAGGCGATGAAGATGGAGCATTCTTTGGTCGCGCCGTTCGATGGCGTGGTGGCAGAGCTCAACGCCAGCGAGGGCGCACAGGTGCAGGTCGATGCGCTGTTGGTGCGCATCGAGGCGGTGGAAGCGTAAATGGCAGGCAAGTTTTTCGACGAGTGGCAGATCGGCGACCGGATCGAGCATGAGATCCGCCGGACTGTGACCGAGACCGACAATCTGCTGTTCAGCACGATGACGCACAATCCTCAGCCGCTGCATCTCGATGTCGAGGCGGCGAAGGCGAGCGAGTTCGGGCAGATCCTCGTCAACGGCACCTTCACCTTCAGCCTGATGATCGGGCTGTCGGTTGGCGATACAACGCTGGGCACCTTGGTGGCGAACCTGGGCTATGACAGGCTCGTCATGCCCAAGCCGGTGTTCATCGGCGATACCATGCGCGCGACCAGCGAGGTGACCGAGCTGAAAGAATCGAAATCGCGCCCCAACGCCGGGATCGTCACCTTCACGCATGAGCTGATCAACCAGCGCGGCGAGGTGGTGTGCCGCTGCCTGCGCTCGGCGCTGATCAAGAAGCGGGACGCCTGACGCTGCGCCGGTTTTCGCCCGCCGTCCAGTGACGATAAGCGGCAATTCAATAGCTTGTCGTTTTTCGTATACTATTTGCTTGACCATCTGATTGCATGCTGCGTCTAATGTGGCTCGTCCAACGCAGCTACGTCCGGGGTCTCACCATGCGCGCATCACGTCTTCTGGTTTCGCTTCTGCTGGGGGCTGCGAGCCTCGGGGCAGGCCCGGTTTTCGCACAGGAAGCCGCGCCTGCAGCGGCGACGGTGAAGCCCGCCCCCGGCCCAATGGATGCCAAGCTGCGCGCGCTCTACGATGCCGAATGGGAATGGCGGCAGAAGGAATATGCGCAGGTCAAGGAGGGCGGCCGCTGGGTGCAGGGGGATCGCTTCTCGGACGAAACCGCCGAGGCGCAGGCGCGGCGGCTGGCCTATTGGACCGATGTCCTCAAACAGCTCGATGCCATTCCGATGGACCAGCTGTCGCCCGACGAGCAGGTCAATGCCGCGGTGTTCCGCCAGTCGGTGTGGGAGAATGCCAACAGCATCGAGTACAAGACCTATGAAGCCCCGTTTAACAGCGACACCTTCTTCTGGGGCGGGCTGAACCCGCGCCAGGGCTTTGGCAACGCCACCGGCTACAAGCGCTATCTGGGGCGGATGAACGACATCCCGCGCTTTTTCGACGAAAACATCGTCAACATGCGCGCTGGTCTGGCGCGCGGCTATACGGTGCCGCGTGTCGGCATCGAGGGGCGCGATGCGACGATCGAGGCCTATACCGTCGCGGGCGAGGCCAACCCGTTCTACGACGCCTTCCGCGTGATGCCGCAGAACATCGCGCCGGACGAGCAGGCCAGGCTGCGCGCCGAGGCGCTGAAGGCGATTGAGACGTCGGTGGTGCCGGCCTATGCCAAGCTGCTCAATTTCATGCGGTCCGAATACATGCCCAAGGCACGGACTCAGATCGACGCCTATTCGCTGCCCGATGGCAAGCGCTTCTACCAGGATCAGATCAAGCTCTATACCACGCTCGACCTGACGCCCGAGCAGATCCACGAGATCGGCCTGAAGGAAGTCGCGCGGATCGATGCCGACATGCAGAAGACGATGCGCGAGACGGGGTTCAAGGGCACGTTCCCCGAATTCCTGCAGTTCATGCGCACCGACCCGCAATTCTACGCTAAGACTCCGCGCGAGCTGCTGTCCTACGCGGCTTATGTGACCAAGCGGATGGATGGCAAGCTCAAGGAAACGTTCAATTTCCTGCCGCGCTACCGCTTCACCATCCTGCCGGTGCCCGATGTCATCGCGCCGATCTACACCTCGGGACGCGGCGGGCTGGATAGCTGCCTGTTCAACACCTACGACCTGCCGTCACGGCCGCTGTACAACCTGACCGCGCTGGCGCTGCACGAGTGCATTCCGGGGCACAGCTTCCAGGCCGCCGTCGCGCTGGAAGCGCCCGACCGGCCCGATTTCCGCCGCCAGACCTATTTCTCGGGCTATGGCGAGGGCTGGGGCCTGTACACCGAATGGCTGGGGACCAAGCTGGGCCTGTACGAAACGCCTTATGAAGAGTTCGGCCGCCAGACCTTCGAGATGTGGCGCGCGGTGCGGCTGGTGATCGACACCGGCATCCATACCAAGGGCTGGAGCCGGCAGAAGGCGATCGATTATCTCGCCGGGCACACCGCGCTGGCGCAGCGCGATGTCGAGACCGAGGTGGATCGGTACATTTCCTGGCCCGCGCAGGCGCTGGCGTACAAATTGGGCGAGATATCCTTGCGCAAGATGCGCGCCAAGGCAGAGGCCGAACTGGGCACCGCGTTCGACCAGCGGCCGTTCCACGACACCTTCCTCAATCTGGGGTCGGTCCCGCTGCCGGTGATGGAGCAGAAGATGGAAGAGTTCATCGCGGCCGAAAAGGCCAAGCTCGCCAAGGCGGGCAAGTGAGCCTCTTTACCCGCTGTGAATTCGTCACCCCCGCGAAGGCGGGGGGCCCGCTGTCGTCGCAGAGTGTGTCGCAAAAGCGGGATCCTCGCGTACGCGGGAGTGACGAGGGACGGCGACTTGGGGTATTTGCAGCACTGGCGCTGCTTTGCGCCGCGCCAGCCCATGCCGAAGCGCCCTCGCCAGAAGCCGAAATTCGCACGGTCATCGCCGACATGCAGGCCGCCTGGAATCGCGGCGATTTCGAAGGCTATATGCGCGGCTTCCAGAACCCCGGTGTGGTGTTCGTCTCGCGCGGGCAGTTCCAGCGCGACTGGCAGGGCACGCTCGATCATTATGTCCGCGATTATGGCGGCGCGCCCGAACGGCGGGGGACGCTGCATTTCTATGATATCAAGGTGGAGATGTTGGCGCCGGATGCCGCGC
Source organism: Sphingomonas sp. 35-24ZXX (assembly GCF_000786215.1). Classification (GTDB taxonomy): domain Bacteria; phylum Pseudomonadota; class Alphaproteobacteria; order Sphingomonadales; family Sphingomonadaceae; genus Blastomonas. The sequence goes on along the minus strand of NZ_JROG01000007.1, from coordinate 253,879 downwards.
AGCTGATCAGCCGCTATCACCTCGACCGGCCTGTGGACCCGCAATATGGCATCAACACCCGGCTGATGCGGCGGGTTGGCGGGCGCTGGGTGATTGCGCTCAACCATGTGTCATCGGCCGACACGCCCGATCCCAACGATCCAGTCGCGGCGCACCGGCCATAAAAAACCCTTCCCATGGCGAGCACGGGGAGGGTTTCTCGAAATTCCAGCGAAAGCTTACGCCTTGCGGGTGCCGGTCATCGCCATGGTGCCGAAGGCGCCTGCCTTGACCTGGCCGGTGATGGTGTCGCCATCGACGGTGGCGGTACCTTCCAGCTTCATTGGCATCGGCACCTTCATGTCCATCGTCCAGGTCAGCGTGTTACCGTCGACCTTGCCGTCGGTGATGTCGAGCGCGCCCATCTGGCCGGCGTTCGATCCGGTCCAGCTGTCGCCGTCGACATTGACGGTCAGCACCGACTTCTGGTCGCCCATCGGCGATTTGGTCACGCAATCATATTGTCCAGCTACTGACATGTTCAGTCCTCTCTTGGGTGGTTGAAAATACTAGGCTTACTTGTCTCCGGCTGCCGGGGCAGCACGGCGAACTTCGATCGGCATGTTCAATGCCTTGAGCTGTTCCTCGACCTTGGCGGCATCGCCCACGATGACCCAGGTCAGCGCCTTGGGGTTCAGAGCGCCCCGCATCGCGGCATTGAGCTTTTCGGCATCCATGCCGCGATACTGTGCTGCCAGGCTTTCGGCATAGTTGGTCGGGCGGCCATAAAGCGCGTCCGACTGCATCTGCGAGAGCACCGAGGACGAGCGCTCGTAGGTGCCCGCCAGTTCCAGGCTGTTGCCCTTGACCGTGCGGTCCAGCTCTTCGGGGGTGACGCCCTTGTCACCGATGAAGCCGTTCATCTGCTCGATGATCGCAGCGACCGAAGGGCCTGTCTGGTTGGTCTGCACCGGCGCAAACGCGAGGAACGGCACGTCGTTCTTGGGGCGCTGGATCAGGGTGCGGGTGCCATAGGACCAGCCCTTGGTTTCGCGCAGGTCCATGTTGATGCGCGAGAGGAAATCGCCGCCCAGAATGTCGTTGGCCGTTTCCAGCGCGAGCAGATCGTCGGTGCCCTTGGCTTTGAGCACCTGACCCGCCAGAATCAGCGACTGCGGCGAATTGGGACGGTCGATCAGGATGATGCGGCCCTGGCCTTCGGGGATCGCTGCGCTGAAATCCTTCTGCATCAGCGCCATGCGGTTCGACGGCCATTTGCCGAAGCGCGCCTCCAGCATCGGCAGCATGTCCTTGAGCGTGGTGTCGCCGACGACGAAGATCGACGCGCGCTCGGGCCGCATCCACTGGCTGTGATAGGCCGCGATCTGGTCGCGGGTCAGCTTGCTGACCACGGCCGGATCACCGGTGCCGGTCAGCGGCACGCCATAGGGGTGGCTGGTGCCGTAGAGCAGCGGCGGCAGGTTGCGCAGCGCGATGCCCTGGGGCTGGGTGTTTTCCGCCTGAATGCGGGTCAGCTGCTGCACGCGCACGCGCTCCAGTTCCTTGGCATCGAAGGCAGGCATGCGGATGACATCGGCCAGCAGGTCGAGCGATGCGCCGAGGTTGGGCTTCATCGCGCTCATCGACACGATCGTGCGATCAAGATCGGACGATGCGCTGATGTTGGTGCCCAGTCGCTCCTGCGCTTCAGCCAGCTGCACTGAATTGAGCTTCTGCGTGCCTTCCTGCAGCAGCGCAATCATCAGGCTGTTGGTGCCCAGTGCGTCCTTGGGATCGCTGGCAAAGCCCGCGTCGAAGCTGACGGCGACGCGCACCACTGGGACCGCGGTCCGCTTGGCGAAACGCACCTTGATGCCGTTCGAGAGCGTGGCTTCCTCGACATCGGGGAAATCGAGATCGGGCACGCTGCCTGCTTCGGGGAAGGTCGAGCGGTCCACTGCTGCCAGCGGCTGCTTGCTGGCAGAGCCTGCCGCCATCGCATCGTCAGCCATGCTCGAATAGAAAGCAGGCGCCGCAAGGACGCCGGTGCGCATCGCAGGGCCCGATCCGGTCGCCTGGCCTGCGCCGCCGCCAGCGTCATCGGCATAGGCATCACGCTCGCCGGGCAGAACGTGCAGCTTGGCGACCGGGCGGGTCAGCCACTTCTTCATCGCGGCGGTGACCTTTTCGGGCGTCATCGCCGCGAGCATGTCGAGCTGCTTCTTGTAGAAGGCGGGGTCGTCGGAATAGAGGGCACCTTCGGCCAGCGTCACGGCCTTGCCGGTAAAGCCGCCGACCTGTTCGAGGCCGGTGATCCGGCCTGCGGCCTCACGCGTGGCGACGCGCTGGACCTCATCGGCGGTCGGGCCGTTGGCGATGAAATCGGCGAGGATCGCATCGAACCGCTTCGACACGGCGTCGATGTCCGCGCCGGGCTTCACATCGACATAGGCTTCGAACACACTGCCATGAACGAAAGGCTGCGCCGATGCAGTGACCGCAACGGCGGTCTGTTCGTCACGCACCAGAATGTTGTCGAGCCGCGAGCTGGCAAGGCCGCCGAGAACGGTCGCGCCAACATCCAGCGCCGCAAAATCGGGATCGTTGAGGCCCGGGACGGTCCAGAAGCGATACAGGCGCGCGGTGGGCACCTTGTCCTTCATTACCGCGACCTTCTCCGCATCCAGCGTCGGCAGCGGCGGGTTCAGCCTGGCAACTTCAGGGCCCTTGGCGATATCGCCGAAATACTTTTCCACCAGCGGCTTGGCTTCGGCAACGTTGATGTCGCCCGCCAGCACCAGGATCGCGTTGTTGGGGCCGTAGTGATCGGTGAACCACTTCTTCATGTCGTCGAGCGAGGCAGCCTCGAGGTCGGCCATCGATCCGATCGTCGAGTGGCCATAAGGATGCTCGGGCGGGGTCAGCATCTCGATCTGCTTGTATTCGACCAGACCATAAGGCTGGTTGTCGCCCTGGCGCTTCTCGTTCTGCACCACGCCGATCTGGTTGGTCAGCTTGTCCTGGGTGATGCCGTTGAGCAGATGGCCCATGCGGTCGCTTTCCAGGAACAATGCGCCTTCCAGCCCTGCCTTGGGCACAGTCTGGAAATAGTTGGTGCGATCGAACCAGGTGGTGCCGTTGAAATCGGTCGCGCCCAGCTTCTTGAGATATTCGAAATAATCGCCCTGGGCGTTTTCCGATCCGTTGAACATGATGTGTTCGAACAGATGGGCATAGCCGGTCTTGCCCTTGGGCTCGTGCTTCGAGCCGACATCATACCAGATCGACACCGCAACGATCGGCGCCTTGCGATCTTCGTGGACGATCACGGTCAGCCCATTGGACAGCGTGAACTGCTGATAGGGGATGTTGACCGTCTTGACGAGGTCGGCCACCGGCGCGGCCTGCTGCGCGTGCGCAGGGGCGAGCGCCACGGCGAGCGCCAGCGAGGAGACGGCGATAAGCGAACGAAAGGGCTTGAGCATGGGAATTGAGCCTCTCTTGGGAGCGTATTGGTTTGTTCTTCCGGGTGTCACCGGTGTGTCGCAGGAGCGCCGGTGCCGCCTCGGGTTGCTGATTGAAACCATAAGCGTTGCGAGCCTTGTTTCAAGCGACAATCACGGGCGATAGCGCCGCTTGGCATGCGGCATCAGCTGTTCGCGGGTGAAATAGACAGGCTTCGTCTTGTGTTCGACGAACAGCTTGGCCTGGTCGGTGTAATGCGGGCTGTCGGGCCGGGTGGTGGCAGCGCCGAATGGCTGGATAGACCGCGACGTCAGCTTGCCGTCCACATCCCATTCGACGAACTGGATGAAGCTGTCGCCATGGCGGACGGCAAAGCGCCCGTCCTTCTCGTCGACATCCCACAAGGTCGCCGCGCGCAGCGTGTCCGAACCGCCGTCCATCGGCAGGTCGACCTTGCCCTGGCGCAGCCGCAGCACGGTGCCGAGCTTCGGATCGAGCGACTGGAAGTGCTTTTCCAGATGATCGATCGCGGCCACCAGTTCCTCGCGCGCATCGGGCAGCGGCAGGCGGCGATAGCTCTGCCGCATTGCCGGGCGCATAAGCATCAGCGCCAGGGCATCGCCCTTGCCCTTGCCGTCCATCTGCCAGTCCCAGGCGCGCAGCAGCGCCTGCGCTTGCGGAATGCGCGTGTCGCCATCGGCCTTGACCGCCAGCAGCGCATTGATCCAGCCGGTGGCATAATCGGACTTGTCATAGCCGACATCGTACTTGATCCGATCGAGCGTCGCCGCATCGATCTGTCCCGCGGCCTCGAACAGCTTGATCGCTTGCCGCGCGCGGTTGGTCATGTCGGCTTCGATCCCCATCAGCGGGGAGAAGGTCGCCGGGTCGAGCTCATCGCCCGGGCCCGCCGCGACATAGGGCGTGTTGTTGGCATTCATGATGTAGCCGGAGGCCGGATTGACCAGCATCGGAACCCGATCCCAGGGCAGATGGCTCTTCCAGATCAGGTCGCTGCGGTTGCCCGGCAGCACGCCGCGCCAGTTTGCACCGGGCTTGCGCGCCGGGAACAGCGCGTTGTACGCCATGGCGATATTGCCCTCAGCATCGGCATAGATGAAATTGGTCGCGGGCACGCCCTGGATGGCCATTGCCGCCTTCCACTCGTCGAAATTGCGCGCCTTGTTGATGCGGAAATACTGCTCGAGCATCTTGAGTTCGTCGATCCCGGCATAGCGGATCGCGAATGCGCCCTTGGCGTTCACGATCACCGGGCCATGGACCGAGCGGTAGACGGTCTGCGGATAGGGCAGGGTGAACGGCCCCATCTTCACCTTCAGCCACACCCGCTTCGATTCAAGGTCGCGCCACTTTCCATCCAGTCTGTACTGCGTCTTGTTGTCGTTCAGTTCGAGCTTGTAGACATCGATCAGGTCGGGCCGGTTGACCGTGTTGGTCCAGCCCAGGGTCTTGTTGTGGCCCAGGAACGGATAGGGCGATCCCGGGAAGGTCGCGCCCGCGAAATCCCAGCCTTCATCCGAATGCACCACCAGCTCGTACCACGCCACGCCGCCGCGCCAGGGCTGGTGCGAGTTGGAGATCAGCCGCGTGACATTGTCGGCCGAGCGCGCCGGTGCGACCGCAAAGGCGTTCGACCCGTTCATGTCGGGCTCGGGGCCGATCGGCGTGATGCGCGCAACGTCCTTGCCACTCTCCTTGGGGCCGGAGAGCTTGGGGCCGCCCTCGATCGGCAGGTCCTTGCCCTCGACCAATGCGCCGAGCACGGAATCGAGCCCGAAGAAAAAGGGCGAGCGCAGCACGAACCCGGCGGCGATGTCCTGCCCGTTCAGCGGGAACAGGCCGGACAGACGGACCTCTTCGGGGTGCTTGTCGGCATAATGGTTGAGGCCCGCGGCATAGGCATCGAGCAGGGCGCGGATATCGGCGGGCAGCGTTTCGTACTTGCGATCGACGGTGCCGCGAATGTCGAGCAGGTGCGCTGCGAAATCGACCTTCGCGCCATCCGCGCCCGTCATCGCGCCGGTGCGCGCGCGCGTCATCGCCGCGACTTCCTGGATCGTCGAGAAGTCGTCCTCGCTATGGGCATAAGCGACGCCATAGGCGACGTCGGGGTCGGTCTTGCCGAAGATATGCGGCACGCCGAAATCGTCGCGGACGATCTCCACATCATAGGTGCGCGCGGGCGGCGCCTTGCCCGATTCAGCCACCAGCGGCTCCCACAAGGCGAGCGCCAGCGCGGTGACGGCGATAAGGACGAGGAGGCCGAGGGCCAGACGTTTGAGCACACGCATGGCGCGCACCTTATCAAGCAATCGGCGCGCGTCTACTGACAATGCTGTAGGTAGTGCTGCGATTTACCGCATCAGGCGGCGGCACTGCTTTCTGCGGCAATCGCCTGCTCGATCAGGCGGCGCGAGCGAACCCCGCCGGCGTCGATGTTGAGCAACAGCAGGCGGCGGTCGGGATGGCTGTCCAGATTCCTCTGCTGGCGTTCCAGCATTTCCATGTCCTCGGCAAAGATCTTGCCCTGACCTTCGCGGATGGTGGCGGTTAGCGCTGTATCGTCGACCGCAAAGCGACGCGCCATGCCCCAGAAGTACCAGTGCGAGCCCTCGGTCTCGGGAGTCATGAAATCGACCACTACCGAATAGGCCTTGCGGTCGAGCGGGGCATCATAGCCACCTTCGCCCACCGGCGCGACGCCGACCTCGATCTCGACGCTGCTGGGCAGGTGGAAGTGGCAAAGCTGCCAGCGGTCGACCGGACCGCCATCGGGCAGCCCCGCACCGCGCAGCGCCATCGCCCAGAACGGCGGCGGCTCGATCGCGTCCATGAACCGGCTGGTCACCACCTCGTCGCCGACGATCCGCGTCTTGACCGGCGCTTCGTCGATTTCCTTCTGGCCGATGCTGGTCGAGTGCACATAGGTCTCGTGCGTCAGGTCCATCAGATTGTCGACCATCAGCCGGTAATCGCAGGCGATGTGATACAAGCCACCGCCATAGGCCCAGCCTGCATCTTCGGCCCATTCCAGGTGGCGCAGCCTGGCGGGATCGGCCTGAGCGGCATCGCCCGGCCAGACCCAGATGAAGCCATAGCGTTCGATCACCGGGAAGGTGCGGATCGGCGGGAAGCCCCCCACGCGCTGGCCGGGCATGCCGACCGTCTTGCCATGGCACCCCATGGCGAGGCCATGATAGCCGCAGACCAGGGCACCATCGCGCACGAAGCCGAGCGATAGCGGCGCGCCGCGGTGCGGGCAGAAATCCTCCAGCGCAGCGACCTCACCCCCTTCGCCGCGAAAGAACACCATCGATTCTCCGCAGATGGTGCGGCCCAGCGGCTTGCCGTCGATCTCGTCTGGCATGCAGGCGACATACCAGGTGTTGCGCGGCCATGGCGCTGTGGCACGTGCGACGCCGCGCTCTTCCAGATCGGGGGCGGTGGCCATCGGTATCTCTCCCTGCTATGCAATTATTGGATCCAATAATCGGAATCCTGATGCTGTGCAAGTCGGATGAGAGGGCTTGCCGGGCGCGGTGCAAAAGCTATGACCATCACCGATGGACCAAGCGATGAAGCCCGGCCAGCGCGTGCTGTTCGCACTGCGCAAGATGATCGTATCCGGCGAGATCCCCGATGGAACGCGGATCGCGGAGATCGGCACGGCGGAGCGCTTCGGCGTCTCGCGCATGCCGGTGCGCACCGCGTTGCGCACGCTGGAGCAGGAAGGGCTGGTGGTGCGGCTGGGGCGGCGCGGCTATGCCGCCCGCGGGCCGACGCCGACGTCGATCGAGGACGCGGTCGAGGTGCGTGGTGTGCTCGAAGGGCTGGCCGTGCGCATCATTGCCTCACGGCCGATCGCGCCCGGCTTCGTGCGCAAGCTCCAGGCGTGCCTCGCCGAAGGCGATGCCCTGTTTGCAGGCGACGACTTTGCCGCCGAGGATATCGACCGCTTCTACAACTACAACCTGGCCTTTCACGATCTGCTGCTCGATACCAGCGGCAATGGCGCGATCCTCGTCGCGCTGTCGCGCAACAACCATCTGCCGCTCGCTTCGGCGGGGGCGCTGGCGGTGGACTGGGACGATCTTGCAAGCGCGAGAAGGGGCTTGCATGCCGCGCATCAGGACCATCATGCGGTCGCCGAGGCGATCCTCGCCGGCAAGCCTGAAGAGGCCGAGGCGCGCATGCGCCGCCACGCCCGCGCCGCGCTGATCCCCGGCATGATGCCGCTGGTGGGGCCGCTATAGCAGGCAGCGGTGACCGAGCATTTCGAGAACAAGACCCCCGTTTCGCAAACGACCCATTGCAGGCATTCCTGCATCGGCAATATTGGCCTATAGCAGGGGCATCCGCATCGAAACCGAGCCCGGCTTATGAACCGACGTCGCGTATTTCTCATGGCCGCACTTGTCGTGGTTTGCGCGGTCTATCTTGCCAATGCCTCGTGGCTTGCGCCTGCGCCAAAGGGCAAGGCCCAACTGATGGCTCACAGGGGAATCCACCAGCTTTACAGCCGGGTCGGGATCGACAAGGACAGTTGCACGGCCAATCGGATGCTGCCCCCGACAAACCCGTATATCGAGAATACCCTTCCATCGATGGCAGCCAGCTTTCGTGCTGGAGCCGACATTCTCGAAATTGATGTCCATCCGACGACCGACAACGAGTTTGTCGTCTTTCACGACTGGACGATCGATTGCCGGACCGAAGGCAGCGGAGTCACGCGCGAGAAATCGCTCGCCTATCTCCAGTCGCTTGATGTCGGCTATGGATATACTGCCGACGGCGGCAAGACATTTCCTTTTCGCGGCAAGGCCAAGGGGATGATGCCGTCGCTCGCCCAGGTTCTCAGGGCCTTTCCCGAGCAGCGCTTCCTGATAAACTTCAAGAGCCGCTGGATTCAGGAAGCCGATCTGTTGCGCGACTATCTCGATCGGCATGGCATCAAGTTGGATAGCAGGATCATGGTTTATGGCCATGAAAGACCAGTTGGGCGCTGGAAAACCATCTACCCGAACGGCTTTGCGTTCTCCAAGGCGGATATGAAGGCGTGCACCCTCGATTACATGAAGGTGGGCTGGAGCACCAGATTGCCGGAATCGTGCGTCAACGGCGCCATCGGGGTGCCCATCAACTACCGGCATTTCATCTGGGGTTGGCCCAACCGGTTCCTCGATCGGATGCGGCAGACCAACACCACCGTGATATTCTTTGGCAGTATCGACAACGAGAACGGTGCACCGGGAATAACCGACCCACAAGAGCTGGACGCTGTTCCAGCCGGCTTCGGCGGCTTGATCTGGACTGACGCGATAGAGAACGTGGGGCCAGCGTGGGAAAAGAGGTCGCGGGCGCTGAGCGATGGGGCCTGAGCAACCGCAGGCGCGTCGGTTTTGTCGCCATCTCGCCGAAACCAAACAGGTTCAGCTTGCCATCCATTCGCGCAAAGCCGCGCTGACGGCCTCCGGCGTTTCCATCGGCGCCATATGGCCTGCGCCTTTGAAGACCACCAGTCTTGCACCTGCAATGGCATCGGCGATGGGCACGTGCTGGTCGGGCGGGCTCCACAGGTCGAATTCGCCGACACCGACCAAGGTCGGGCAATGGATCTGCGCCAGCAGCGGTGCAGCATCCAGCCGGTTCACGAGGGCGGTGATTTGCTGCCGGTGGATGGCGGGCGTCATGCGTTCGATCATCGCATAAAGTGTCGCGCGCAGCGCTGGATCGGTATCGAGCAGGCCCGGTCTGACCATTGGCGGAAGCCAGGCATCGGCGAGCGCGGTCATGCCTTGCCCGGCGCTGATGTCGAGCATCGCCTGGCGCTTGGGCAATTCCTCCGCGCCGGCCGGATGCACCCCGGTATCGAGCAACGCCAACCGCGCCACCCGCTCGGGCGCCAGGCGGAACACCTCCAGCGCGACGCGCCCGCCCATCGAATGGCCGACGATCGAGAAGCGCGCCGGTGCCGTGTCCAGAATGTGCGCTGCCATGCCGCCCAGCGAATCGTGCCGGGTCAGGTCGGGGACGATGACGTCGTAATGCGCGCCCAAGGCCGCGCTCTGGTGCGTCCAGACATCGTCGTCACACAACAGCCCGGGGACAAGGATAACGGTTTCGCGCGAAGTCATGGGATCAGGGCATTACATCGGGCAGGGGCGCTCCGTCTACAGTCACCGGTGCCGCCTCGATCAGTACGAAGACGATGCGGCAGGTCTCCGTCGGCGAAGGGTTGCGCCACAGGTGGATGGTCCCGCGCTGGACGATGATATCGCCCGCGCGCGCCGTCGTGACCGCGCCATCGTCCAGCTCCAGCTCGACCGCGCCCGACAGCACGATGCCGTAATCGATGCTGCTCGATCGGTGAAAGGGCGAGACACCGCCCGGCACCATGTCGACGATGCGGATCACCGATCCCTGATGCAGCGTCAGCCCGGCGTCGCGCGTCCGGCCATCGGTCTCGTCGTTGTTGTCGGCAGGCACCGTCGCGGTGGTCCACACCAGGCTGAACGCCGCGTCACCCGAGGGGATCGGTTCGACCGGCAGCAGGTCGTCGCTGCGGATGATCGCGCGGCCTGAGGCATCGTGCCCGGTGACGATGCGGCGGACGGGGGGCGAGGGTACGGCGCTCATCCCTTGACCACCTTCTGGTCGATCGCACCGAACAGCAGCCCGCCATCGGGCAGCCGCGCCTCCATCCGCACGGTGTCCCCAAAGCGCATGAAGCCGGTGCGCGCCTGGCCTTCGTCAAGCATCTCGATTCCGCGCCGCTCGGCGATGCACGACGATCCGATCTCGCGGAAATTGCTGTTCGAGACCGTGCCCGATCCGATGATCGTCCCCGCGCACAGCGAACGGGTGCTCGCGGCATGCGCGATCAGCTCGTGAAAGCCGAATTCCATCGGGCCGCCCTGGGCATTGCCGAAGCGCTGGCCGTTCCAGTCGACGCCAAGCGGAAGGTGGACACGGCCCTCGCGCCAGGCCTCGCCCAGCACATCGGGCGTCACCGCAAAAGGCGCGACCGAACAGGCGGGCTTGGCCTGCACCCAGCCAAAGCCGGTCTTCATCTCGATCGGCGCCAGCGCGCGCAGCGACCAGTCGTTGATCTGCACCAGCAGCTTGATGTGGGTCATCGCCGCTTCGGGGGTGACGCCCATTGGCACGAAATCGGTGATCACGCCGAACTCGCCTTCGAAATCGATGCCGTCCTCCTCGCGCGGCATCGGCACGTCGGCAGTGGCGGAGAGAAACTGGTGCGACAGCCCCTGATACATCAGCGGGCGGCCCGCGGGCGGCGGCTCTGTGCCGAACAGGGTCTCCATCAGCTCGCCGTGGCTGCGATAGGCCGAACCATCGAGCCATTGCCAGGCGCGGGGCAGCGGCGCGGCAAGGGCAGCGTTCTCGATGCTCTCGCCTTCGCCTGCGTCCAGCCGGTGTGCCAGCGCGCGCAAGGCTGGCTCGGCGTTGGCCCAGCCATCGATCGCCTGCTGCAGCGTTGCGGCGATGGTGCTGGCGGGCAGATAGCGGCTGCCATCAAGGCTGACGACGATCAGCGTGCCATCGGGCGTGCCGGTATCGAGGGTAGCGAGCTTCATCGAGAGGGTCCTTTCGTGGATCAGAGATCGGCCAGCGCGTGTGCGACCAGCGCGGCAAGATCGCCGTCGTGGCGGAGGCCCATCGCATCGGCGGCAGGCGTGGCAAGCGGCGGCTGCGCCCCGAAGGCGGCCTCGATGGCCGGATCGGGCGCATAGGTCGCGCGCGCCGGATCGGCCCCGGCCTGGCGCGCAACTTCGGCCACCAGATCGCCCATGCGCACGCGCAGCGCGGGCAGGTTGAGCCGGGTGGTTTCCGGATCGCTGGCGAGGGTCAGCGCGGCCGTCATCTGGCCCACCAGCGCCCGGCGCGAGAGCAGCCAGCAGGTGGCATCGGCCGAAACGGGCAGGGTGATCGGCTCGCCCGCCTTCAGCGCGTGAAACAGGTTGCTCAGGAACGCCGATTTCATCCCCGATGGCGCCAGCGGACGCGCGACGATGCCGGGCAGCCGCAGCGAAAGGCCGCGCACCGCGCCGCGCCGGGTGAGGGTCGCAATCCACTCCTCCAGCATCGCCTTGTGCGCGCCGTAGCGCAGCATCGGGCGCACCGGTGTATCGTCATCGACATGCTGCGGCAGCGGGTCGCCGAACACCGCGATGCTGCTGGCGAACAGCAGGCGCGGAGCGTTGCCGTGCGCTGCGGCGGTATCGATCAGCGCCATCGGAGCTGCAACATTGATGCGCGCGGCGAGCGCCGGATCGCTCTCGGCTGCGCCGCCCGGGATGGTCGCGAGGTGGATGATCGCGCCCAGTGGCTCGGCGGTCAGCCGGGCGATCAGCGCGGGGTCGTCGATTTCGCCGGGCAGGGCGGTGACACCTGGCAGGTCTGCATTGTCCAGCCCGGTACGGTCGGTCGCGATGACAGGCCGCGTGCCTGCCAGCGCGCGCACCAAAGCCTGGCCGACGAAGCCGCCCGCGCCGGTGACAAGGATAGGGGCGGGATCAGCTGCCATCGGTGATCGACGTTCCGCCATCGATGGCGATCTGCTGGCCGGTGATGAAGCTGCTATGGGGTGAGGCGAGGAAGGCGCACAGCGCCGCGACATCGTCCACCTCTCCGACGCGGCGCAATGGCGTCATCTGCAGGCGGCGGTCCATGAACGCGGCATCGGCCATCAGCGGCTCGGACAATGGCGTGCGGATCAGGCCCGGGGCGATGGCGTTGACGCGCACGCCGCGCGGCCCCCATTGCACCGCCAGATTGCGCGCCAGCTGCGCGACGCCCGCCTTGGCCAGCGCATAGGCGTTGATCGCGCCGTTGCCGCGCAGCGCCGACAGGCTCGACATCAGGATCACGCTGCCGCCACCGCGCGCGGCGATCGGCGGCAGGGCAAGGCTGGTGAGGGCAACCATCGAGCGCAGGTTGATCGCCATCACCCGGTCGAAATCGTCGAGCGTCCAGCTGCCCGGCTCGCCGGTGATGCCCGCGTTGCACACCAGGATGTCGATGCCGCCAAAGGCCGCCAGCGTGCCTTCGATCAGCCCGGCCAGCGCATCGCCTTTCGTGACGTCGCAGGCGATGCCGCGCACCCGGTAGCCTTGCCCCGCCAAGACGGTTTCCGTCTCGGCCACATCGCCTGGATCCTCGCTTGATACGACGACATTCGCGCCCGCTTCGGCAAACATCTCAGCGATTGCGAGCCCGATGCCCCGCGTCGATCCGGTGACGATGGCCGTGCGGCCCGCAAGATCGAACGCGCCCGGCCCCATCGGTCAGTCTTCGATGATCGCCACCGCACGCGTCCATCCGGCAGAAGCGCCGCGGATCTTGTGCGGGAAGCAGCTGACGGTGAAGCCATGCGCGGGCAGGCTTTCCAGGTTGTGCAGCTTCTCGAGGTGGCAGTAGCCGATATCGCGTCCGGCCTTGTGCCCTTCCCAGATCAGCGAGGTGTCGCCGGTCTCCGCAACCTTCCTGGCCGTGTGGCTGAACGGCGCATCCCAGCTCCAGGCGTCGGTACCGGTCACGCGGATGCCGCGCTCCAGCAGGTACATCGTCGCCTCATAGCCCATGCCGCAGCCGATATTGACGAACTCCGGATTGCCCACCGCGCCGCCTGCGGCCGTGTTGATCAGCACGATCTCGAACGGTTGAAGCTCGTGGTCGATGCGCTTGAGTTCGGCTTCGACATCGGCCGCGGTGACGACATAACCGTCCTCGAAATGCCGGAAATCGAGCTTCACGCCGGGGTTGAAGCACCATTCCAAGGGCACTTCGTCGATGGTGATCGCGCGCTGGCCGCCATCCATGGTCGGGTGGAAGTGCCAGGGTGCATCGAGATGCGTGCCATTGTGCGTGGTCAGCGTGACCCATTCTGCGGCGGCAAAGCCCGCGCCATCGGGGGTCTGCTCGGCCGTCACGCCGGGAAAGAAATGCCCCAGCTCCGCAATCGTGTCGGCGTGCTGCTGATAGGTGATCTTGGGCCGCATGAACGGCGGATCGGTGATGACGTCGTTTTCCAGATAGATCGACAGATCGACGAAAGTGCGGGCCATGGTTTATCCTCTCGGCAGAATTGCACGCAATGCGGCGGGCGTGATGATCAGGCCCAGCAGCCCGCCATAACCGATTTTGAGCGCCAGCGCGCTGGCCCAGGGCATCGCCTCGACCTTGCCGATCCACAAAAGCGCGGTGATCATGGCCGCCAGAGCAAGTGCGGCAACGGCGAGAGCCAGCGCGCGCTTGACGATGGCGGCGATCGCGGGCGGTGTGCCCGGCATACGGCCCGTGAGCAGCTTGGCGCGCGTCTGCAGCGACGGCATCAGCGCTGCCATGAAGCCGGCCGCGAGCGTTTGCGGAATGAAATCGAGAGCCAGCCCGCCCGCGGCGAACACTGCGATCAGCGGTCTTTGCCCGAACACCAGCAGAAAGAAGGCCGCGCTGATGGCCATGGAAATGATGACCGAGATCAGCGTGCTGGTCCGCACATGAGCGGCGACCGCCGTCATCCGTCGGTCCAGTTATAGGCCAGCGGCACCTCGCGGAACGCGAAGCGGTCGATGTGTCGTTCCAGCGCGCCCTTGAGCCCGTCGCGCTGGCCCTCGGCGCTGGCGTGGATCGTGCACACCAGAGTGTCGGCCTCGGCATCGAGCGTGACCAGAGCGTCGGCAGGCCAGTCTGCCCCGCGCGCATCCCTGGCAAAGGTGATTTCGCCATGGTTCTTGTCGAAGGTCACCGGAAGATTGTGTTCCCAATGCTTGCAGACCTGCTGCAGGTATTTGGACGCACTTGGAGTGAGGATGCGGGCGGTGGCGATGAAGGTCATGATTGTGCCGTTCCTGACGTATGTCCGCCCAGCGTTTCGGCGAACCAGTCGGCGATGTAATCGCGCCCATAAGCCATGTTGTCCGCGCCGACATGCTCGACCCCGCCCTCGCGCGGGGTGAAGATCTTGAGCTCGCGCTGCGGGCTGCTGGTCAGCTGCTCGTAGCTCTGATGCGCATATTCCAGGCCGATCTGGCGGTCCTGCTCGCCGTGCGTGACCAGGAACGGCACCTTGATCCGCTCCATCACGCCGTCGAGCGTCATGTCCTTCGTCTTGGCATGGAAATCGTCCATGTCGGTCGCACCGAACACCCACATCACATGGGCCCAGTAATGCGGCACCGGATTTTCGCCCTCGCGGCGCAGCCGCTTCTGCTGGACTTCAGCCCAATTGTGATTGGCACCCCAGACCGCGCCGCTGGCAAAGCGAGGCTCGAAGGCCACCGCGCGCGGCGCGAAATGGCCGCCGAGCGAGATACCGGTCATCCCGATGCGCTTGGGGTCGACATCGCTCTGCTGTTCCAGCCAGTCGACCGCAGGCGATGCCCATTTTTCCGCATGCGGCGTTGCGGGAAGGTTGTAGAGGCGCAGCGCCTCGCCCGTGCCCGGCTGGTCGACGCACAAGGTGGAAATGCCGCGCCTGGCCAGCGCATGCGGCAGCCAGGACCAGTAGAGCAGCTCCTTCGAGCTATCCAGGCCATTGCAATAGACCACCACCGGCTTGGGGCCTTCGCCCGGCGTACGGCAGTAGAGGGCGGGGTATTCGCTGCCCTCATACGGGATCATCACCCGCTCGACCGGATGGTTGCCCAGCGCCATCGCGCGCTTGAAGGTTTCCTGCGCCTTGGCGAAGGTCGTCACGCGCTCGGGGCTGCCATGGCCCTGCATCCGTTCACCCACCAGCAGATAGAGTGCGGCACGCTCCAGCTTGGCCCCGGCGGAAAAGCTGCGGCCCTTGGCCTCGTCCTCGGCGGCCAGGCCGATCAGCTTGTCGCCCATCGCCACCCACTGCTGCAGAAACTGCGGCGTTCCGGCATCCGCGCCATTGGCCGCCGCATCGCGGATCGGCTGGCACATGTCGATGATCTCGCCGATCTGCCCGCCGCTCTCGATCGCGATCGCGACCGAGAGGTTCCAGATGTAGTTCGGAAAATATTCAAAAAGCGCCATGGGGCTCAGACTCCGGCAGGCTGGAAAAGGCCGGCATCGGGGGCCGGGTGGGGCATGGTCTGCGGTCCGCCGATGCCCACACCCCATTGGTCCATGACCATGGGTGCCGGCGTGTGCACCTTCGCTTCCCAGGTGGCATCGTCGACCTGCTCGAGTTCGGCGGTGTACTCGACCGCAAAGCCCGCGGGCGTGGTGAAATAGCTGAAGGTGTTGTTGCCCGCCGTGTGGCGGCCGGGGCCCCAGCGGATGTCGGTGCCCTGCTGCTTCAGCCGGTGGATGCCGCGCATCATGTCGTCCACGCTCAGCATGTCATAGGCGACATGGTTGAGGCACGCAGGTCCCGGCAGCAGCGCGATGCGGTGGTGCCACTGGTTGCAGCGCAGGAAGCACATGAAATCGCCCAGCCAGTCGCTGACTTTGAAGCCCAGCACATCGATGAAGAAGCGGACCATTTCCTTGTGGTCGGGCGAGTGCAGCACGATATGGCTGATCTTCTGCGGAATGCCTTCCCAGCGGGTCAGTTCGCGCGACGTGCCGCGTGCGACATCGCTCGAGATCTCGAACGGCAAACCGTCCTTGCTGAAGAAGCGGAAGCCATAGCCGCCGCCCAGCGTGTCGAGCTCCTTCGGCGCGAACACGATCTCGCAGCCATAGGCCGCCACCTTGACGTGCAGCGCATCGACATCGGCACGGCTGTCCGCGGCGAGGGTGATGATGTCGATCCGCTGCTGTTCCGCCGCGCGCAGGCGCACGACATACAGCTCGTCATGCCCCTCGGCCGCGAAATGCAGCATGCCATCCTTTTCGCCCGCGTCCTTCAGGCCCCAGACGTCGCGATAAAACGCCGCTTCGGCGGCAAGATCAGTGACGGCATAGCCGACATGGCGAATTTCACTAACGCGTGCCATGATGTAGGTAACTCCTTGAACGTCTTGAATAGATGGCCGGCCGGTCAGATCGGTTCGGCGACCTTGATGAACATTTCCTGGGTGGCCGCCGCGTTGTCGACCAGCGGGCCCTTGCCGATCTGGCCAAAGCAGATCGCGCGCGAAGATTCGACGATGTAGCGGCAACGCTCGAACCGACGGTCGCGATAGGCGGTGAGCGCAGCGTCGATCGCATCGCCTGCAACCAGCTCCTCGGACAATACCAGCGCATCCTCGATCGCCATGCCGGCGCCCTGGCCCAGATGCGGCGTGGTCGCATGCACCGCGTCGCCCAGCAGTACGACGCGGCCCTTGTGCCAGGCGCCTTCGAGGAACATCCATTCGAGCGGCTTGTAGACCACCTCGTCATCCTGGGTGATCTGCCCGACCAGCGCCTGGATGGCGGGCGATGGCACGCCGGCGATCTTGGCGCGCATCGTGCTCGCCAGATCTTCCTTGGCGTACCAGGGATTGCCCGGCTCGGGCGTCGTGACATACATGTACATCAGCTCGTCCGAGAGCGGGACCAGGCCGATGCCGGTCTGCCCCTCATAGGCCTGCAGGCCTATGACATCGGGCGTGCGCTGGAAGTTGTAGCGCCACACGGCCTGGCCGGTGAACTCGGGCTGCGGCGCATCGGGGAAAATCATCCCGCGCGTCTGCGAATAAAGGCCGTCTGCGCCGATCACCAGATCGTACCGGCCAGTGCTGCCATCGCTGAAGGTGACCGAAACGCCCTCGCCATCATCGTCCAGCGTCTCTGCGGTGATGCCCAGGCGAATCCCGGCCCCGGCGCCCTTGGCACGATCACCCAGCACATTGTGCAGTGCGCGCCGCCCGATCCCGACATTGCCGGGATAGCCTTCGACCAGCCGGGGCGTGGGGATGTCCGCGACGCAATGCCCGTTTGGCAGATAGACCTGCACCCGGTCGAACCCGAACCCGGCGCTGATATAGTCGTCGATCAGGCCCAGCTCGGTCATCGCGCGGACGACATTGCCCTGCTGGATGATCCCCACGCCATAGACCGACCAATCGGGATCGCGCTCGATCACCTCGACTTCAAAACCCTTGCGGCACAAGGCGATGGCAGACGTCAGTCCGCCGATCCCGCCGCCAACAACCAATATGCTCAGGTCCTTCACGCGCTGCCTCTCCATGCGCCCCATCCGCACCGGGGCACTTATCAGGAGACTTCAATAGGGGAGGACCGTTAAATCTGTAAATCTTATTGAATTGATTGGTTTTGATCGATCTTGTTGATCGTTCGGGGCATCGTCAGGGCAGCCTGCTGTCGATCCGCAGCTGTTCGCGCAGCCATTGCAGGCCTTCATCGTTGGCGCGGGCGCGGTTGTATTGCATCATCTCGCGCATCAGCGGAAAGTCGAAAGGAATCGGCGCGATCGCCAGCGGAAACATGCTGGCCATCTGGCGCGCCAGCCGCTCGTGCATCAGCGCGAGCCGATGCGTTTCGATGATCAGCCACGGTACCACCGTGAACGATGATGCCGTCATGTCGATCCGGCGGAGCCGGCCCATCTGCTCCATCATCTTGTCGGCAAACGCGCTGGTGCGCTGGTTGCCCATCTGGATACCGACATGGCTCGCCTCCAGCAGGTGTGCCTCGGTCAACGGGCGTTCGAACACCGGGTTGCGGTTCCATCCGACGATCACATGGCGTTCCTCGAACAACAGTTCGGCGGGCTGGTTGGGATTGGTGAAGTCCTCCGGCGTGATGAGCAGGTCGAACGCGCCTTGCGCAATCAGATCGGCGCTGCCATCGGAAGGCAGGATCGATTCCAGACGGATGCTGGGGGCGCTCGTCGCCAGCCGCCGTGACAGCGGCGCAATGATCGCTGCGGTAATATAGTCGGACGCGATCAGGCGAAAGGTGCGTTGCGAAGTGGCAGGATCGAAGCTGGTGGAGGTGGAAATCAGCGCATCGATCTGGCGCAGCGTATCCTGAACCATCGGCACCAGGGATTCCGCATAGGCGGTCGGGAACATGCGCTTGCCCTGCAGCACCAGCAGGTCGTCGCCGAAATAGTCGCGCAGGCGCCCCAGCGCGGCGCTCATCGCCGGCTGGCTGAGGTGCAGCTGCTCGGCCGCGCGCGACACGCTGCGCGTTTCGATCAGCACGTTGAACGCCACCAGCAGGTTGAGATCGAGGCCCTTGAATCGCATCGACTTAACCTATCATTCAAATGATTGGATTACCATTAAAACAAAAGATTTAACCTATGGCTAGAGCGTGACCTAAACAGCAGCATCGATCAAGCGGCTGCCCGAGCAGGCAAGCCCGCAGTTTTTGGGGAGATGTATGATGAGAGCATTGTTGCTGGCGACCAGCACGCTTGCCGCGCTTAGCGTTCCGTGTGCCGCACTGGCGCAGGAGTCTGCACCCGCGAGCGCAGAGGCAGAGCAGACCGAAGGGCTGAGCGAAATCGTCGTGACCGCCCAGCGTCGCGAGGAAAGCCTGCAGCGCGCCGCCGTCGCGGTCACCGCGGTTACCGGCGATGATCTCACCAAGTCGGGCATTACCGAAACCGCCAATCTGGGCCGCCTGGTCCCTTCGCTGGTCGTTCAGCCAACAGGCGGCACCACCAGCTTCTTCCTGCGCGGCGTCGGCACCAATTCGCAGAATTCGTTCGCCGAAAATGCCGTCGCGTTCAACTTCAACGGCATCTATGTCGGCCGCCCGACTGCGCCGGCCGGCGTGTTCTACGATCTCGAACGCGTCGAGGTGGTCAAGGGGCCGCAGGGCACGCTTTATGGCCGCAACGCCACCGGCGGCGCGATCAACGTGATTCCGAAAAAGCCGGTGCTGGGCACGTTCAGCGGCGAGGGCCTGTTCGAATACGGCAATTACGACAGCAAGAAGGCCTCGCTCGCGCTGAACATCCCGATCGGCGATACGGTCGCGCTGCGTGTGGCAGGGCAGATCGTCGATCGCGACGGGTTCATCTCGGACGGCTATGACGACGACAAGGGCGAGGCCTTCCGTGCCTCGCTGCTGATCGAGCCGTCCGACAGCTGGTCGATGACGCTGGTTGCGGACTATTACAATCAGCACGGCAAGGGTTCCGGCGCAGTCTTGCTGCCCGAGGCACGCTATGCCGTGCCGGCGCTCGAGGACCGGGTGAGCGTTTCCGATCCCCGTGCTCAGGCTGCGGTGCGGAATCTGGCACGAGGGATATTTGCGCCGCCGTTCTGCGGCGGGCCCGGCAATTTCGTCAACAGCGGCTGCGTCGCGCTGGCAGGCACCGACGGCTTCCTCGACAACGAATTCATCGGCGTCAGCGCGACGATCGTCGGCGACATGGGCTTCGGCACGCTGACCGTGATCCCGGCCTATCGCCGGTCGGACGTCAAGTTCCGCACCTATCTGCCGGGCTTTGCCGGAGACGTGACCGATCTTGCCGAGCAGATGTCGCTGGAGGTCCGCCTGGCGTCCAACGAGGACCAGCCACTGCGCTACGTGCTGGGCGCTTTCTATTTTGGCGAGGATCAGGTCACCGAGAACTTCTTCCGCCAGGGCAACATCTCGACCACGCGCTTCAACCCGCGGCTGGAAACAGAGAGCCTCGCGGTCTTCGGGCAGTTGACGTTCGACCTCACCGATGGGCTGCGGCTGGTTGCGGGCGGCCGGTACACCAAGGAAGACAAGTCGCAGTTCACATCGACTGCGGCGGGCGGACTGCCAGGGCCAGTGCTGCCGCCGCTGAGCGCGCCGTTCACCGGTGACCTTTCGTTCGAGAAGTTCACCTGGAAAGCCGGTGTGGAATGGGACGCGGGGCCGCAGTCGCTGGTCTATGCCAATGTCGCCACCGGCTTCAAATCGGGCGGCTTCTTCGTCGCCCAGCCGCCCAACAACACCTTCGCGCCCGAAACGCTGACGGCTTATACCGTGGGCGCCAAAAACCGGTTCTTCGACAACAAGCTGCAGCTGAACATCGAGGCATTCTATTGGGACTACAAGGACCAGCAGATTACCTTTGTCGGTGGTGTGCGCACGGGCGCGGGTCTTTTCGCGCAGGGGTCGACCACGGTCAACGCAGGCAAGTCGCGCATCTATGGCGCAGAGTTCGAGGCACGCTTTGCCCCCAGCCGCAACGACCTGTTCAGCCTCAATGTCCAGTATCTCAACGGCAAGTACAACAGCCTGCAAACCGCCAACTTCTCGCCGACCGGCGCGCCGGTGACCACGGGTTGCACCACCTTGGGCAGCCGTCTGGCCAATCCAGGCGTCAATGCCGCGCGCTTCTATGACATCGATTGCTCGGGCAACCCCACGGTCAACTCGCCCAAATGGGCGGTCAATCTGGGCTATGAACGCACGTTCGAACTGACCGGCGATCTCAACCTGATCTTCGGTGCGCGCGGCAACATCGAAAGCAGCCGGTTCCTCAACTCGAACTTCCGTCCGGAAGAGCGCCAGGGCAGCTTTGCCATGGCCGATGCCTATGCCACGCTGGAAAGCGCCGGCGGGTGGAGCGTGACCGGGTTCATCAACAACATCACCGACGAAGAGGTGCTGGCGCGTGCGGGCACGCGGCCGATCCTCGACTTCCCGGTGGGCACGTTGCGTCCGCCGCGGACCTATGGCGTGCGCGTCGGGTTCAGCTTCTGATGGCGGGGGGCGTCATCGTGCCGGTGCTGGCGATCTTGCTGGCCGCTGCACCGGCTGTGGCGCAACCATCGCCCCAGGGAGATGGCTTCATCACATTGGGCACGATGGGCGGGCCGGTGCCGTCGGCCGACCGGTCGCAACCTGCCAATGCTTTGGTGCATCAGGGCAAGGTCTATCTGGTCGATGCAGGGGACGGCACGGTGCAGCAGCTGGCGCGGGCGGGCATATTGCTGCCGCGTGTGCGCGCGGTCTTCATCAGCCACCTGCATGCCGACCACACGGGCGGGCTTTCCGCTGTGCTTGCGCTGCGCAATCAGACCAACCAGCGCGATCCGATCACCGTCTACGGCCCGCCGGGCACCCGCGAGCTCGTCGCGGGCATGGTCGCATCGATGCAGCCGGCAGCGCGCGTCGGCTATGGCATTCCCGGCCAGCCCTGGGCGCCGCCCGCCGATACGGTGCGGGTCATCGAACTGGGCGATGGCGAGCGGCTGACGGTCGATGGCATGACGGTCACCGCCGCGCAGAACTCGCACTACGACTTCGCACCGGGCAGCGCCGAAGACCGCAACTACAAGTCGCTGAGCTTCCGCTTCGACCTGCCGGGGCGCTCGATCGTCTATACCGGCGATACCGGGCCGAGCGCAGCGGTCGAAACGCTGGCCAAGGGCGCGGATCTGCTGGTCAGCGAGATGATCGACATGGGCGGGACGATGGCCAATGTCGCGCGCAATTCTCCCGACATGCCGCCGGAGGCGGAGCGCCAGCTCGAACAGCATCTCTCGACCCATCACCTGACCCCGGACGCCGTGGGGCAGCTCGCGGCCAGGGCTGGGGTCAAGGCGCTCGCGATCACCCATTTTGCGGCCGGCACGCCCGATCCGGAACGGACCAAGGGCTATGTCGCTCAGATCCGCAGCCATTTTCAGGGGCCGGTGACGCTGGCGAACGACCTCGACCGGTTCTGACCGGCGATCAGTCTGCCCAGTAAAGCCGCATCGGATTGGCGACCAGCAACTTGTGCTGCAACTCTGCCGTCGGGGCGATCTGCGGGATCGTATCGACCAGATGGCCGTCATCGGGCAGCACCTTTTCCATGTTCGGGTGCGGCCAGTCGGTGCCCCACAGCACGCGGTCGGGATAGGCCTCGACCAGCGGGCGCACTGCGGCGACAAAGTCCGCATAAGGCGGGCCAGCGGCATCGAGCCGGTCGGCGCAGGTGACCTTGGTCCAGATATCGTCGCGGCTGTCGAGCAGGCGGCGAAACGCGGTCATGTCCGCGCCACCCGGGCCCTGAGTCACATCGGGGCGGCCCATATGGTCGATGACGATCGGCACCGGAATCGCCGCAAGAAACGGCAGCATCTCTTCCAGAATATCCGCCTCGAAATAGACCACGACATGCCAGCCCAGTCGTTCGATACGGCGTGCAACCTCGAGAAACTTGTCCTTGGGCGCGTCGTCGACCAGCCGCTTGAGGAAGTTGAATCGCACCCCGCGGATACCGCCTGCGTGCAGCGCGTCGAGTTCGGCGTCCGTGATCGCAGGATCGACCACCGCAACCCCGCGCGCCAGACCGTTCGACCGCGCAATGGCCTCCAGCGTCGCGCGGTTGTCGGTGCCATGGCAGCTCGCCTGGACGATGACATTGCGCGCAAAGCCCAGGTGATCGCGCAGCGCGAACAGCGCGTCGGGCCCGGCGTCCTGCGGCAGATACTTGGCCTTGGGGCTGAACGGAAACTCCGCCTGCGGGCCGAAGACATGGCAATGCGCATCGACCGCGCCCCGCGGCGGGGTGAAGCGCGGCTTGCTGGGCTCGAGCGTCCAGCTGCGGATGCGGCCATCGGTGTCGGTCGTGCTCATGCGAAAACCTCTCCATCCATCAGCTTGCGCGCGGTGCGCAGCATGCCGGCTTCAACCGGCTGGCCGTCAGCATCGACGGTCACGACGCATTCGGTAACCCCCGTGGGGTGCTCGACCCCCAGGGTCTTCGACGCGCCCTCGGGAACATGAGCGACCTTGGCCGCTGGCGATCCCTCGATCAGACAGGCGGTGGCGACACTGACCGCACCCAGCACGCCGATCGAGGCATGCACGCGGTGCGGGATCAGCGAGCGCACGGCAATCGCGCCGCCCTCGCGCGGGGCTGCCACCAGCATCATCTTGGGCACGGATTTGGCGGTGACATCGCCCAGGTTCATCAGCGGCCCGGCCTTCAACCGGATCGCCTCGACCCTTTCCTTCATCGCGGTGTCGGAATCGAGCGTGTCGCGGTCCTCATAGCCGGTGATGCCCATGTCGGCAGCGGCAATGACCACGCAGGGCATGCCATTGTCGATCATCGTCACCGCAACGCCATCAATTTCATCGACGCCGTTGCCGGTGGGCAGCAGCGCGCCGCAGGACGAGCCTGCGGTATCGCAAAACGCCAGCGGGATCGCCGAGGCGGTGCCCGGGACGCCGCTGATCGCGGCATCGCCGGCATAGTCGACCACGCCGCCAGGGGTGGCGACGGTCGCAACCGCCACCTGCCCGGTATTCTCCATGAAGATCGCAACGCGCGTCCTGTCGCCGGTCGGCGCCACCAGCCCGCGCTCGATCGCGAACGGACCGACGCCTGCCAGGATGTTGCCGCAGTTCTGCGCATCGGTGACGATTGCCTGATCGACGAACACCTGCAGGAACAGGTAATCGACATCCACGCCGGGCCTGTCGGATTGGCTGACCACCGCGACCTTGCTGGTCAGCGGATCGGCGCCGCCCATGCCATCGATCTGCCGCTCGTCGGGCGACCCCATCACACGCAGCAGAAACGCATCGCGCTCGGCTGTGTCGGCGGGCAGGTCGTCCTTCAGGAAATAACCGCCTTTGGACGTGCCCCCGCGCATCCACATGCACCGTGTGCCGCTCATGAGCCCCTCCCCTTTAGGGGAGGGGTTGGGGTGGGGGACTGGGCGCGCAATCCGGCGGACCCACCCCCAGCCCCTCCCCTGAAGGGGAGGGAAGCGTTTCGATCAGACATATTTCAAGCCCATCTCTTCAAGGCGCGGGCGCATGTTGTAGATGTCGAGGCCCAGTTCGCCCGCTGCCAGCCGCTGCCGCTTGGCCTCTTCGGCAGCCTCACGCGCCTGCGCCTTTTCGAGTACTGCAGCGGCATCGGTGCGCTTGACCACGCACACGCCATCATCATCGGCGACGATGACATCACCCGGTTCGATCGCCGCGCCCGCGCAGACGATCGGTACGTTGACGCTGCCCAGCGTGTTCTTGACGGTGCCTTGCGCAAATACCGCCTTCGACCAGACGGGAAAGCCCATCTGCGTCAGGTCACGCACGTCGCGCACGCCGGCGTCGATAACGAGGCCACGGCAGCCGCGCGCCATTGCGCTGGTTGCGAGCAAGTCGCCGAAATAGCCGTCGACGCACGGGCTGGTGGGGGCGAGCACCAGAATGTCGCCCGGCTGCAGTTGCTCGATCGCGACATGGATCATCCAGTTGTCGCCGGGAGGCGCGGAGATGGTGACCGCATTGCCCGCGATCCGCGCGCCCGCATAGATCGGCCGCATATGATGCGCGAGCAGGCCGATGCGGCCCTGTGCCTCGTGCACGGTGGCAACGCCCGCCGCGCCGAGGCCATCCACCACGGTGAGATCGGTACGGGCGATATTCTGAACCACGATTGCCATGTCAAAGCTCCTTGCTGCCCTGCCGTGGCCCCCGCCAGGGTCCTTTCGCCAATCCAACTTGTGGACGGGCAATAAGATTTTGCTATGTCTTGATACGATGATTCAACCGTTCGATCTCAACTTGCGCCATTTGCGCGCGCTTGTCAGCGTCGTCGCGCTGCGCAGCCTCAACCGTGCGGCGGAGACGGCGGGGCTGTCGCAGCCCGCGCTGACCCAGGGGCTGGCCAAGCTGGAACGGCAGCTGGGCGTGCTCTTGTTCGATCGTCATTCGGGCGGGGTCGATCCGACGCTGGCGGGGACTGCGCTGGCCGAACGGGTGGATCGGGCGTTCGTCCATCTGGCGGCTGCCGTGCGGCGCCCTGGCCGGGGTGCGGCGCGCGGCTTTTCCCGGCCCGAGCAGCTGATGACCGCGACCCAGCTCCAGGCCTTTCTCTATTTCGCCGATGCGCAAGGCTTTGCCGGGGCCGCAGCGGCGAGCGGGCTGTCGCAGCCGGGAATCCATCGCGCGGTGCGCGAGCTCGAGCAGATCAGCGGGCAGGTGCTGGCCGAGCGACGCGGGCGCGGCATGGCGCTGACTCCGGCGGGCCGAGCGATGGCACGCGGGGTGCGGCTGGCGGCAGGCGAAATTGCCGCAGGGATTGCCGAGGCACTGGGCGAGACCCATCCCGCGACGCGCATCGCCATCGGTGCGATGCCGCTCAGCCGCGCCTTGGTGGTGCCGCGCGCGATCGCGCATTTCCTGCGTGATTGCCCCGGCACCGTCGTCGATGTGGTCGAAGGGTCGTGGCGCGAACTGGTCGATCCGCTGCTCGACGGGGTCATCGATCTGATGATCGGTGCGCTGCGCGACGAGCCGCCATCCGAGGTCGAGCAGGTTCCGCTGTTCACCGACCGGCTGGCGGTGTTCGGGCGCAAGGGGCATCCGCTCGCGGGCAGGCCGGTGCAGCTGGAAGAACTGCAGGCGCAATCCTGGGTGGTGGGGCCGCAGGGCACGCCGCTGCGCGCGCACTGGCAGGCGCTGTTCGCAGGCGACCCGCCACCGGTGCCGGTCGAATGCGGGTCGGTGATGGTGATCCGCGGGCTGGTGACGCAGAGCGACCTGCTGACCTTGCTGTCGCCCGACCAGATTTCGGTCGAGATGGATGCCGAGATGCTGGTGCGGATCGATCTGGACCTGCCGGGCAGTGTGCGCACCATCGGGCTGACCACGCGGCGCGGATGGCGACCGACGACCGCGCAGCAGCGGCTGGTCGAATTGCTGCAACAGGCCTCTGTGGAAACCAGACTTCAGGAAAACCAATAGGAAGCCGTGCAATTGGATTGGTGGTGGGTCGCGCTCCTCGCCTAGGCCACCGGCATGACCAGCAACGTCACCTTTATCGGCTTTGGAGAGGCAGGGCGCGCCTTTGCCTCGGCAGGTGCACGCGCCTACGACGTCAAGGCGCACGATGAAGCAAAGCGCGCCGACATGCTTGCTGCCTTTGCGGCAGGCGGGGTGCAGGGCTCCGACGATCCAGCAGAGGCACTGGCGCAGGCGGACACCGTCCTGAGCCTGGTCACCGCGGATAAGGCCGTGGCGGCGGCGCGCGATTATGCGCCGTTGCTGCCCGCCGGTGCGCTCTGGCTCGACATGAACAGCGTCTCGCCCGGCTCCAAGCGGCAAGCGGCCGAACTCATCGAGGCCGCGGGCGGGCGTTATGCCGATGTCGCGGTGATGGCGCCGGTGCTGCCCCAGCGTCTGGGCGTGCCGCTGCTGGTCGCGGGGCCCCATGCCAGCGAGGCTGCGCAAGTCTTGCAAACGCTGGGCTTTGGCCATGTGTCGGTGGCGGGAGCCAACGTCGGCGATGCCTCGGCGATCAAGATGATCCGTTCGGTCATGGTCAAGGGTCTCGAGGCGCTGACCACCGAATGCGCGCTGGCAGCCGAGCGGGCAGGAGTCAGCGATGCGGTGATCGCCTCGCTCGATGCCAGCTGGAAGCCGCAGGGCTGGGGCGAACGGTTCGATTACAATCTTGATCGGATGATGGCGCATGGCCTGCGCCGCGCTGCCGAGATGGAAGAGGTTGCCGTGACGCTTTCCGATCTGGGCGTCGACCCGGTGATGACGCGCGGCACGATCGAGCGTCAGCGCGCGATCGGTACGCTGGGCCTTGTCCCGCCCGAAGGCCTGGAGGCCAAGCTGGCCGCGATTCAAACCCCCGAACCTGCGAGAACCGCATGACTTTGATCATCGATTGCCACGGCCATTACACGGTCCTGCCCAAGGCGCATGACGCCTGGCGCGAGGAGCAGAAGGCCGCGTTCAAGGCGGGTACGCCATGCCCGCCGTACCCCGAGATTTCCGACGACGAAATCCGCGAGACGATCGAAGCCAACCAGCTGCGGCTGATCAGGGAGCGCGGCGCGGACCTCACCATCTTTTCGCCGCGCGCATCGGCGATGGCACCGCATGTCGGCGACGAGGCGGTAGCGCGCGAATGGGCGCGGCGCTGCAACGATCTGATCGCACGCGTCGTCGGCCTGTTTCCGGATGTGTTCGCCGGCGTGTGCATGCTGCCGCAAAGCCCGAAGGCCGATATGCAGGGTTCGATCGAGGAGCTCGAGCGCTGCGTCACCGAACTCGGCTTTATCGGCTGCAACCTCAATCCCGATCCGGGCGGTGGTCGCTTCGAGCATCCCCCGCTGACTGACCGCTTCTGGTACCCGTTCTACGAAAAGATGGTCGAACTCGACGTTCCTGCGATGATCCACGTGTCGGGTAGCTGCAACCCGGCGATGCACGCCACCGGCGGCTATTATATCGCGGCCGACACCATCGCCTTCATGCAGCTGCTTGAGGGCGACCTGTTCGCCGATTTTCCGACGCTGCGCTTCATCATCCCGCATGGCGGCGGTGCGGTGCCCTATCATTGGGGGCGCTATCGCGGCCTGGCCGACATGCTCAAGAAGCCTGCGCTCGATACCCATCTGATGAACAACATCTTCTTCGATACCTGCGTCTATCACCAGCCAGGGATCGATCTGCTCGCCGATGTGATCGACAACAAGAACATCCTGTTCGGCAGCGAGATGGTCGGCGCGGTGCGCGGCATCGACCCCACCACCGGCCATTATTTCGACGATACCAAGCGCTATGTCGACGCGCTGGAGATCAGCGATGCCGAGCGGCACATGATCTTCGAGGGCAATGCCCGCCGCGTCTTTCCGCGGTTGGACGCGCAACTCAAGGAGCGCGGCCTGTGAACCATCAGGACATCCACGCCTATCTCGCCGAGTTTGAGGACATTCCCGGCACCCGCGTTTTCACCGCGGCCAGGGCGCGGCAGGGCTATCACCTCAACCAGTTCGCGATGAGCCTGATGAAGGCCGACAACCGCGCGCGGTTCAAGGCGGACCAGCGGGCTTATCTCGATGAATGGGCGATTTCGGAAGAGGCCAAGCTCGCGGTGATCGCGCGCGATTACAACGCGATGATCGATCTGGGGGGCAACATCTATTTCCTCTCCAAGCTGTTCTCGACCGACGGCATCGCCTTTGCCGAAGCGGTGAGCACGATGACCGACATGAGCTGGCCCGAATACCGGCAGATGATGATGGATGGCGGCCGCTCGCCCGAAGGCCTGCGGTCGATCAGGGAGAAACGCTGATGGCCCGGATTACCGCAGGCGTGGCCAGCAGCCACGTCCCCTTGCTCGGCGTCGCGCACGACCAGGGCAAGGAACGCGACGACTATTTCGGCCCGATCTTCGCGGGCTATGACTGGACGCGGCAATGGGAGAAGACCCAGAAGCCTGATGTGGTGATCCTGGTCTATAACGACCATGCATCCGCCTTCGACATGCGCTTCATCCCGACCTTCGCGATCGGGTGTGGCGAGCGCTACAAGCCGGCGGACGAGGGCTGGGGCCCGCGCAAGGTGCCCGATGTCATCGGTCACCCCGACCTCGCCTGGCATATCGCGCAGAGCCTGATCCTCGATGAGTTCGACATGACGATCATCAACGAGATGGACGTCGACCATGGCCTGACCGTGCCGCTCAGCATGATGTTCGGGGCGTGCGAGGCATGGCCGACCACGGTCATTCCGCTCGCGGTCAATGTCGTCACCTATCCGCCGCCATCGGGCAACCGCTGCTGGGCGCTGGGCGAGGCGATCGCGCGCGCGGTCGCCAGCTTCCCTGAAGACCTCAATGTGCAGATCTGGGGCACCGGCGGCATGAGCCACCAGCTGCAGGGACCGCGCGCAGGCCTGCTCAACCGCGAATGGGACAACCGCTTTCTCGATATGCTCGAGGCGGATGACGACGCGGTGCGGCACATTCCGCACATCGAATATCTGCGCGAAACCGGCAGCGAGGGCATCGAGATGGTGATGTGGCTGATCATGCGCGGCGCTTTGGGCCAGCGCGTCAGGACGCTGCACCGCCATTACCACATCCCGTGCAGCAACACGGCCATCGGACATTTAGTATTGGAGCCGCAGACATGAGAATTGCCCTCGCAGGCGCAGGTGCCTTTGGTGAAAAGCATCTCGACGGATTGAAGCTGATCGACGGGGTGGAAATCACCTCGATCGTCAGCCGCCGTCTGGAACAGGCCGAGGCTGTCGCGCAGAAATATGGCGCGGTTCATGCCACCACCGAGCTCGACGAGGCGCTGGCTCGCGACGACGTCGATGCCGTCATCCTGTGCACGCCGACGCAGATGCACGCCGCGCAGGCCATCGCCTGCATGAACGCGGGCAAGCATGTCCAGGTCGAGATTCCGCTGGCCGACAGCTGGGCCGATGCGCAGGCCGTGCTCGACAAGCAGAAGGAAACAGGCCTCGTCTGCATGGTCGGGCACACCCGGCGCTTCAATCCCAGCCACCAATATGTCCACCACCAGATCCAGGCAGGCGCGTTCAACGTCCAGCAGATGGACGTGCAGACCTATTTCTTCCGCCGCAAGAACATGAATGCCAAGGGTGAACCGCGCAGCTGGACCGACCACCTGCTGTGGCATCATGCCGCGCACACCGTCGATCTGTTCGCCTATCAGGCGGGCCGCATCGTCAAGGCGAACGTGCTGGAAGGTCCGCACCATCCCGATCTCGGCATCGCGATGGACATGTCGATCCAGCTCAAGAGCGAGAGCGGCGCGATCTGCACCTTGTCGCTGAGCTTCAACAACGACGGGCCGCTGGGTACCTTCTTCCGCTATATCGGTGACACCGCGACCTATATCGCGCGCTACGACGACCTAGTGAACGGCAAGGAAGAGCCGATCGACGTGAGCAAGGTGGACGTC
This sequence comes from Sphingomonas sp. 35-24ZXX, assembly GCF_000786215.1. Taxonomy (GTDB): domain Bacteria; phylum Pseudomonadota; class Alphaproteobacteria; order Sphingomonadales; family Sphingomonadaceae; genus Blastomonas. Next base: position 223,856 of record NZ_JROG01000007.1, on the reverse strand, counting down.
TCGATGAACGGCATCGAGCTGCAGGACCGCGAATTCATTTCCGCGATCCGCGAAGGCCGCGAGCCCAACAGCTCGGTCGCACAGGTGCTCGATTGCTACCGGGTGCTGGGCGAACTCGAACAGCAGTTGCTGGCATGAGCGCGCGCCGCACCCAGGTCGCGATTATCGGATCGGGCCCCGCCGGGCTGTTGCTCGGTCATCTGCTCAAGGCCGAGGGCATCGGTTGCGTGGTCCTGGAACGCCAGACCCGCGAACGTGTCGAAAGCCGCATCCGCGCGGGCGTGCTGGAGACGGTGACCACCGATCTGATGCACCGGTTGGGGCTGGACGAGCGGATGAACCGCGAGGCCATGGTCGAGGACGGTTTCAACCTGGCCGATGGCGACATGCTGGTGCGCATCGACATCAAGGCTCTCACCGGCAAGACCGTGGTGGTCTATGGGCAGACCGAGCTGACCCGCGACCTGATCGCCGCTGCGCCGCAGCGCGAGCTCGAGATCGTGTTCGAAGCCGAAGACCTGGCGCTGCACGATGTCGACAGCGACCAGCCCAGCGTGACCTACACCAAGGACGGCGTGGCGCACACGCTGCAGTGCGATCTGATCGCGGGCTGCGACGGCTTTCACGGCCCTTCGCGCCGCGCGATCCCGGCGCATCTGGCGCGCGAATACATCCACGAATATCCGTTCGGCTGGCTGGGCATTCTGGCCGATGTGCCGCCCTGCCACGACGAGCTGATCTATGCCAATGGCCCGCGCGGTTTCGCGCTGGCCTCGATGCGGTCGACCACGCGCAGCCGCTATTACATTCAGGTGCCTTTGACGGAGCGTATCGAGAACTGGCCCGAAGACCGGCTGTGGGACGAGCTGGAAGAGCGGTTCAACGGCATTTCCAAGCATGGCGTGACGCGCGGCCCGGCGCTCGAAATGTCGATCGCGCCGCTCCGATCCTATGTGTTCGAGACGATGCGCCATGGCCGTCTGTTCCTGGCAGGTGATTCGGCGCATATCGTGCCGCCCACCGGCGCCAAGGGCCTCAACCTTGCGGCATCCGACGTGCACTATCTTTCCGATGCGATCATCGGATTCTACCGGCGGCAGGATGAGCAGGCGATGCTGGGCTATCAGGCCAAGGCGCTGTCGCGAATCTGGAAGGCCGAACGCTTCAGCTGGTCGCTCACCAAGCTGATGCACAGCTTCCCCGAGCAGGGGCCGTTCGAGCGGCGGATGCAGATCGCAGAGCTCGATTATCTGTCGCGTTCGCCCGCGATGCAGACCGCAATTGCGGAGAACTATGTCGGTCTGCCGGTGTAAGGCGGCCGGCCGACTCTGATTTTCCTTTACGGCATCGGGCGCTCGCGCTTGGTCCCTCTCAACTGCCCCCGAACCGAGGGCAGTAACTTGCATTGACGAACCTTTGAGTTAGGTCTAGTATTGCAAGTGACCGGCGACAAGCGCTGGCGATGAGGGGGAGGAACTGATTGATGCCAAAGCACAATTGCGTCGCGCGTTGCCGATTCAACCGTATTTCGATGACCGCGCTGGGCGTCGCGCTGATGGCGGCGGTCGCCACGCCCGCAACGGCACAGGATGCCGGAGAGCAGGCCGGGGGCGAGCAGGATAGCCAGGGTCCGCAGATTGCCGATATCGTCGTCACCGCGCAGCGGCGCGATTCCACCGTGCAGGATACGTCGGCCGCAATTTCGGCGTTCAGTGCAGAATCGATCGAAACTGCCCGCATCCTGAGCTTCGAGGATCTCGCCGGGCAGGCGACATCGCTGAGCTTCACCGCGCTGTCGCCGATCGACCAGGAATTCAACATTCGCGGCATCACCAATACCCGGCTCGACAGCCCCTCGGCGGACCAGTCGATCGGCATCTTCGTCGACGATGTCTATGTTGGCCGCTCGGGCCTGTTCAATTTCGACATGTACGATATTGAGCGGGTCGAGGTCGTTCGCGGGCCGCAGGGCGTGCTGCTGGGGCGCAACGTCGTCGGCGGTGCGATCAGCATTTACAGCGCCCGCCCGCAAGCCGATACGGGCGGCAGCCTGGCGGTCTCCTACGGCAATTACAACGAGAAGCTGGCGCGCGGTCATATCACCGGAACGATCAGCGGACCGCTGACCGGACGCCTGAGCTTCCAGTATCGCAACCGTGACGGCTTCAACCAGGATCTGCTGCACGATGTCGATCTCGACGATGTCGACAGCATCCAGTTCCGCGGCCAGTTGATGGTCGAGCCTGACGACAGCGATTTCACCGCACGGCTGGTATTCGACTATACCAAGGACAAGTCGAACGGCTTCCATTCGGTCGCCATCGATGGCCCGGCCGCAGGCTCCGGCCCGTGGAGCGCGGCGCGCGCTGCGATCGGCGTGATCCGCGGACGCCCGCTCAAGCTGCGCGAAGGCCTGCCCGAATGGCCGCGCTACAAGGGCGAGACCGCCGATACGCCGCAACAGCTCAACCGTGAGGCCTGGGGCCTGTCGTTGCGCATGGACCAGGGGCTGGGCGGCCTCGGCACGCTGTCGTCGATCACCGGCTATCGCAAGGGGGATGCGTTCAACGTCTATGACCAGACCGGCATCGGGCCGGACAACGGCTTTGGCGTGATCTCGCCGACGCTGTTCACCTTCCCGGTCAACGAGGACGAGAATATCCGCCAGTTCAGTCAGGAACTGCGTGTCGTCTCGGAAGAACAGTCGGATCGCGGGTTCGACTGGATTTTCGGCGCCTATTACCAGCACGACAAGGTGACCAAGCTCGACCGGTTCTGGGCCGAGGTGCCGCTGACCGTGCTGACCACGCTGTCGGGCGAAAGCCGGTGGGACAATCGCGCCACCAACGAGAGCTACGCGTTCTTCGGCCAGCTCGGCTATCGCTTCTCGCCGCAGTTGCGGGTGGTGGCGGGTGTCCGCTATTCGAAGGATCGCAAGTCGGGCCGCGTGACCGGTACCGCGGTCGAAGGCGGCGACAAGTTCAATCCCAACGACCAGGTGGCGCTGACTCCGCTCGCGGGTACGTTCCGCGAAGGGCAGAGCTTCACCGCGCGCTATTCGGACAGCTGGAGCGAGATCACGCCGCAGGCGACGATCGAGTTCAAGCCCAATGACGACATGCTGTTCTATGGCACCTTCTCGACCGGCTACAAGGGCGGCGGCTTCGAGGACGATCCGGCCAACGCGGCTGCTGCCGTCTCGAGCTATGACCCCGAGACGGTGACCAGCTTCGAACTGGGCGGCAAGGTCGATCTGTTCGATCGCAGGCTGCGGCTCAACGTCGCGGTGTTCGACATGAAGTACAAGAACCTGCAGGTCACCCAGACCTCCGCCGCGTGCCTGTGCAACATCACCGACAACGCGGCGGACGCCAAGATCCAGGGGGTCGAGGCCGAAGCGACGATTGCAGTGGCGACGGGGCTGACGCTGTCGGGCGGGCTGACGTTGCTCGACACCAAGTACATCGCGTTCACCGATTCGCTGGGCAACAACAATTCGGGCAACTTCCTGCAGCGCACACCCAAAGCGCAGTGGAATGTCGCGGCCGATTTCGTCACCGATATCGGCGACTGGTCGGATGCGCTGCGGTTCAACGTCAATTACAGCCACCAGGCGCGGCTGTTCTGGGCTCCGGACAATCTGCAGCGCGAAGGCGGCTATGGCCAGCTTGGCAGCCGCGTTTCGTTCACCCCGGGCAATGGCGACATCACGTTCTCGCTCTGGGGCCGCAACCTCACCAACACGCTCTATCGGACCAACATCATCGCCTTCTTCGGGGATGAGGTCAGCCGTCTGGGCGCGCCGCGCCAATATGGTGCGGAGATCTCGGTCAAGTTCTGACCGGGGTTGCCGGGTAACAAAAAGGGGCAGCCGGTCCGCACCGGCTGCCCCTTTTTCGTGACGGCTTCTGTCAGATCAGAAGCGGTTGTAGCTGAGGTCGCCTCGGCCCTTTTCGCCCATCAGCATGCGCGGATCCTCGGGCTTGAACAGGCCCAGGCACCAGCCTTCGGCCATCGGCATGTCGCGGTTCCAGTCGAGCGTGATCTTGCGGTGCGCGATCCGCCATTCGCCGTCGCGCTTCTCGAACCGGTCGACAATCCGTCCGCCGGTCAAGGTGTCCCATTTTTCGCCCTGCTTGGAAAAGCGCGCGAAGGTCAGCACATAGCATTCGGCATAAGCGAGCGTGTCGCTTTCGAACTCGACATGCAGGTTGCAAAGATAATGGCCCATGACGTCGCCGCCCTGCATCCGCTGGATAGCACCGTCGATATAGGCGCGCGCCGGGCCGGAATAGCTCGAGCCATGCTCCTCGATGCTGTCATCGAAATAGCAGCTGTGCAGCATCTCGCCGTCGGCGCGGTCGACCCCGCGCGCATAGCGCGCGAGGCAATCGGCAATGTCCTGCTTGGCGAGCATCGTCTCGAGCGTGTTGGCGTATTTCATTTCAGCGCCTCCCGTCGTGCAGGGCCTTGGCCATCGACCGTTTGAGCGTGTGCGGATCGCGCGCCAGGAAGGCGCGGACCGATTCGGCATGCGGATCGGTATCGTGCTCGTCGATGCGGCGGGCAGCGGCCATCAGCCCGGCCTTGCCGATATCGCGCGGGGACGATTTGGCCTGCCAGGTGACATGCTCGGCCATCCGGGTGTCGACCGACCCGACGATCAGCGCGGCGACATGCGTGCCCTGCGGTTCCAGCTCGGCGCGCAGGCAGTCGCTTGCGGCGCGCGCGGCAAACTTGCTGGGGCTGTAGCCGCCCATGTTGGGCACCGCGCAGATGCCGCCCGCCGACAGCACGTTGACGATGGCGCCGCCGCCGTTTGCCTTGAGGATCGGTGCAAACGCGCGGACCATGGCCAGCATGCCGAGATAATTGGTCTCGATCTCGTCGCGCGCGAAGCTGATGTCCGGCGCTTCGAGCAGGGTCTGGCGGTGGAAGGCACCAGCGTTGTTGACCAGCAGATCGACATCGGTGCAGCGCTCAGCGGCTGCTGCGACCTCGTCATGCTTGGTGACGTCGAGCTGGATCGGCACGACGCGGGCATCGCCGGTCTGCGCAGCGGCGGCCTCAGCGTCCGCCAGCTTGCGAGCAGCCAGATAGACCCGCGCTGCGCCCTGATCGAGCAGTTCCTCAATGAAACCAAAGCCGATGCCGCGGTTGGAACCGGTGACGATGGCGGTGCATCCCTCGATCTTCATGCTGCGGCCTCCACCTTGCTGCGCTCGCGCGCCCAGGCGCCATAGAGAATGTCGTCGGGCTTTTTCGCGCCGCGCACCGCCTTGCCCATGTCGGGGATGATCATGCCGCGGCCCCAGGTCTCGTTGATCGGCATTTCGTGGTTCCATTCCCAGGCGAGCCTGCGGTGCGCGATCTTCCATGCGCCTTCGCGCCGCTCGAACCGGTCGACGCAGCGGGCCATGGTCAGGCTGTCGAACGATCCATTGTCGGCCAGGCGGCGCGAGAAGGTGAGGAAATAGCATTCGGTCACGGCCAGATCGTCCTCGACGAACTCGACGGAGATGTTGGTGCAGATGTGCGACATCAGCGGCGCGGTGGGCAGGATCTTGGCCATCAGCGCGACATAATCCGCCGCGGGCCCGACATAGACGCCGCCATGATCCTCGATGGCGTCAGGATGGTAGGCGGCATGGATCAGATCGACATCGGCGCGGTCGGCGCCGCGCGCATAGCCGATCAATATGTCCTCTATTTCCTGCCTGTCGAGCAGTTGTTCCACGGTCAGTCGCATCCTCATTCTCCGGTTTCTGGGTGTTCCATGCTGGCATAGAGGTCGGCAAAGGCCGCCTCTGCGCCGGTAAATTCGCGGGTGTCGTCCATCGCGGCGATGGCGGCGATGTTGGCTTCGACCCAGCTGCTGCTGTTATCGGCGGCAAGCGCGCCGCGGCCTTCGATGGTGCGTGCGCGCCGATAGCGGCGGCCGCCCGCGAGAAAGATCTGGCCGTTGAGGGTGCACGCTGCGCTGGCAAGATAGGCCGCCATCCCCGCCGCATGGTCGGGCGCAAGCCTGGGGTCGTCGGCCACGCCATCCTGCGCGGTCATCGGGGTGGCGGCATAGGGGCACAGCACGTTCACGCGCACTTGGGTCCGCTTCAATTCATCGGCCAGCGTCAACGCCATGGCATTGAGCGCACCCTTGGATGCTGCATAAGGGATGCGCCCGCGCACGCCATGCAGCCCGGCGGAAGAGGATATGAACACCATCCGCCCAGCGGGGCTTTGCAGCAAGTGGGGCAGGGCGGCTTGCGCCAGCGCGGCCTGGGCGAAGAAATTGGTGTTCAGCACATCGTGCAGCGCAGCCATGTCCATATCGGGCAGCTTGGCAGCCGGGCCCATGATGCCCGCATTGAACACCACCGCGTCGATCCGCCCGAAGGCGCCGAGCGCTGCCTGCACGAGAGCCTCTGCTGCGCCTTGGGCTGCCACATCCTGATGGTTGGCGATCGCCACGCCGCCACGGGCACAAATTGCCTCGGCAATGGCTTTTGCGCTGTCGGGCTGGCCATCGCGCAGCCGGTTGTTGACCAGCACCGCAGCGCCGTCAGCGGCAAGTGCCTGCGCAAAAGCTGCGCCCAGGCCCTTGCCCGCACCTGTGACGATGACCGCGCGTTCGACGCTGGAAACCATGGCCTGTTCTCTCCCGATGGGGAAAGGCTAGCCAGTTTGGTATGATAATGAAAGCTTAAAATCGCCGGGTTCGGCGATGGCGATCAGGCGGGAATGGCATCGTGCCGCGGGGCCTCTCTTTCGGCGATCTCGACGATGCGGAAGTCCACCTGATGCGCCTCGATCGGTTCGCGGCAGTGCGAGCACACCACCTGCGGTTCGAGCCGATGACCACAATCGCGGTGCGTCAGCAACACCGGCGGGCCGTCGGGCGAGCAGAAATATTTGTCGCCCCACATCATCAGCATCAGCAGCGCGGGGTAATAATCCACCCCCTTGCGGCGCAGGCGGTATTCGAAGCGCGGCGGGCTCTCGACATATTGCTGCTGGCGGATCACCCCGATCGAGGTCAGCCAGGCGAGCCGTTCTGCCAGGATGTTGGTGGCGATGGCGGTGTCACGGCGGATATCGTCGAAGCGGTTGATGTTGGTGAAGATCGACCGCATGATCAGGCTGGCCCAGCGGTCGCCGATGATGCGCGCGGCCTCGTCGAACAAGGATGTCGCATCCTGCGTCGTCTCGCGCTGCTGGCGGCGGCGCGAATAGACCGGCTCCATCATGCCGACGCCGGGGCCGGGCTCCCACTCCACCTGTGTCGCGTCGATCGTCTGGTTGCACGCGCGGCACGCCGGTTCGGGCTCGAAGGTGTGGCCGCAGGTCTGATGGGTCAGCTCGACCTTGATCTTGTTGCGGCCCAGGCCCCAGCGCTGTTCCCAGCGCAGCAGCATTAGCGAGGTCCAGTAGAGATCGCGCCCCTTTTGGGTGAGCACATATTCGTGGCGGTTGCCGCCGTCGCTGCTCGGGCACTTCTCGATCATGCCATTGGCGATCAGACGCTTGAGCCGATCGCTCAGCAACGCCTTGAGAAGCCCGGTGCGCTTGCGCAGCGCATCGAAGCGGCGGGTGCCCAGCCAGATTGCCTCGATCACCAGCACCGTGGGCGCATCGCCCACCACTTCCAATGCGCGCCAGATCGAGCAGGTACGGATTAATTGCGGTTCAACAGTCACGGGACGGACAATAAGCGCGCCGGAGCGCTTCGTCGAGCCTTTCGCTCCGGCGCGGCTTTTGCCTCAATGGGCTGCGGCGGGCGTATGGAATTCTTCCTGGATGCCCATCTCGCGCAGCAGCTCGGCACGGTCGTAATATTCGCGCCAGACCTTCACGTGATCGCCCTCGACCTCGAGGATGCCGACCACCGGCACCTTGCCCTTGTGGCCCTTGTAGACGAACTCGTCGGTGCGCTCGATCACCACGACATCGCCGATGCGGCCGATGTTATGGATGTGCAGCGTGATGCTCTCGATGCCTGCGCCCAGCGCGTTGATCCGCTCGGCAATCGCGGGGCGGCCGTTGACCGGTTCGATCATCATCGAATGCAGCACGCCGTCCTCGGCGAACAGATCGCCCACCATCTTCCAGTCGCGGCGGTTCCAGGCGTCGATCATCTTCTCGACGACAGCAATCTTGGGGTCGGTCATTGCGCTCTCCTTGGCTGCGGAATCGGCTGCCACGTCATCCTTCGCCCAGGCCGTGCCGGGCAGCAATGCGCCTGCGGCCAGCGACAGGGCGGCAAACGCCCATGCAGCGGTACGGAATTGGGTCATGGCATCCTCCTTGGTTTTGGTTATGCGGCCGGTGCGTCCGGCCTGCCGCATCGCTGTACCGCAAACACACTTGCGTAACCAGACCATTCTGCTATCCGGACGGGATAGGACTGAAAAGCCAGAGGATGAGGTTATGGCCATGAGGATCGAACGGTTGCCTGCGATCCGTTCCACGTTGCAGCCGAGCAACCATCCGTATCTCACCGGGCCGTGGACCCCGCAGTACGAGGAGGTCAACGCCTTCGATCTGGATGTGATCGAAGGCGCGATCCCTGAGGACCTTGACGGCATTTACCTGCGCAACACCGAAAACCAGGTGCACCAGCCGCTAGGCCGCTATCACCCGTTCGATGGCGACGGCATGATCCACCAGATCGATTTCCGCCGCGGCACGGCGCATTACCGCAACCGCTTCGTCCGTTCGCGTTGCTTTCAGGCCGAGCAGGAGGCGGGCGGGTCGCTGTGGGGCGGGCTGCAGGACAGGCCGAGCCTCTCGCGTCGTCCCGGCTTCGGCGCGCACGGCAGTCTGAAGGACAGTGCCTCCACCGACATCATCGTCCATGCCGGCCAGGCGATCGCCACCTTCTACCAGTGCGGCGAGGGCTATGTGATGGACCCCGAAACGCTCGAGCCGATGGGTCCTGCACCCTGGGTGCCGATCGACGGCATTTCCGCGCACCCCAAGGTCGATGACCGCACCGGCGAGCTCTTGTTCTTCAACTATTCCAAGCATGCGCCGTTCATGCATTACGGCGTGGTCGACCCCGAAGGCCGGCTGACGACTTATGCGCCGGTGCCGCTGCCGGGGCCGCGCCTGCCGCACGACATGGCGTTCAGCGAGAACTGGGCGATCCTCAACGATTTTCCCGTGTTCTGGGATGAGCAGCTGCTCGAGCGCAACATCCACGCGGTGCGGATGCACGATCTGCCCTCGCGCTTTGCCCTGGTGAACCGCCATGATCCGTCCGACATCCGCTGGTTCGATGCCGCGCCGACCTATGTGCTGCACTGGCTCAACGCCTGGGAAGAAGGCGAGGAGGTTGTGCTCGACGGCTATTTCCAGAACAACCCCACGCCCGATCCGCTCGAGCATGAGGGCGGGCATGGCGCGATGATGGCGCATATCGACGAGAACAGCTTCAAGCCCACGCTGCACCGCTGGCGGTTCAATCTGCGCACCGGCAAGACGCGCGAACAATCGCTGGGCGATCAGCTGGTCGAGTTCGGCATGATCAACCAGCGCTATCTGGCGCAGCCCTATCGCTATGCCTATTCGACCACGACCCGGCCGGGCTGGTTCCTGTTCAACGGCTTCGTCAAGCACGACCTGCACACGGGCACATCCACCACGATCACGCTGCCGGAAGGCCGCTATGCCTCCGAAGCACCGTTCGCGCCGCGCGTCGGGGCCGAGGACGAGGATGACGGCTATCTGGTGAGCTTCGTGATCGACGAGAACCAGGGCACGTCCGAGTGCATCATCATCGATTGCAAGCGTTTTGCCGACGGCCCCGTCTGCCGCATCGCGCTGCCGCACAAGATCAGCAGCGGCACCCATTCGCACTGGGTCGAGCGTGATGTGCTGGAGCGCGACAAGGCCGCGCGGCGCGAGCGGGCCATGGCGGTCGCGGCCTAAGCCGCGCCGTTCATCGCTGCCAGCACCGCCTCGCGCAGATCGGCGCGGACCACCTTGTTCATCGCGTTGCGCGGCAGCGCGGGCAGGACGACCAGCCGTTCGGGGCGCTTGAACACCGCCACGCCTGCCGCCGCCAGATGCGCGCCGATGCCGGCGATATCGGGCGGGCTCGTGCCGTCGTCGATGACGACCGCAACGGCAATCCGTTCGCCCAGATCGGCGTCGGGAATCCCGACCGTGGCCGCCTCGCGCACGCCCGGCAGGGTGACCAGCAGTTCGTCGATCTCGGCCGGCGAAATGTTCACCCCGCCGCGCACGATGATCTCCTTCGATCGCCCGACAAAGCGGTAGAAGCGCGCCAGCGGTCCTTCGCCTGCGATCTCGAACAGGTCGCCGGTGCGGAACCAGTCGCCGTCGAAGGCGGCTGCGGTGAGCTCGGGTGAACGCCAATAGCCCGACATCACGTTGCCGCCCGCGATATGCATCTCGCCCGGCTGGCCAGGTTCGGTGATCACCGCGCCGCTCGCCGGATCGACCAGCCGGGTGCGCATCACGCCCGAGACCGGGTTGGACCATTCGACACCCTCGGCGCCGAAGCGGGGGAAATAATGCGCGCGCTCGGCGCGGTCGGGAATGTCACCGGGGGACGACATCAGCGCCATGCCCTCGTTCGATCCGAAGATGTTGCAGATCTCGATGCCGTGCGCTTGCGCCCAGCCCTCGATCAGCCAGGGGGTGAGCGGCGCAGAACCGCTGCCGATCGCGCGCAGCGACGACAGGTCCACCGAGGCGGCAATCTGCGGCTGCTTGAGCAAAGCGGTGAGCACGGCGGGCGGCGCGATCGTATAGGTGACGCGCTCGGCTTCGATCTGCTTGAGGAAGACGCTCAAGTCGAACGGGTGGTGCAGCACCAACGTGCCGCGCACCTCCAGCCAGGGCAGCACCAGCCCGCCGATCGAGGCGATGTTGACCAAGGGGAAGGGGTTGAGCAGCACATCGCCCGCCACCATGCCGGTTCCCCAGACGATCACCTTGGCGTTGAGCACCCAGTGGTTGTGATCGCGCGGCACGCCCTTGGGCCGCGCTTCGGTGCCCGATGTCCAGCAGATGGTCAGCACCTCGCCGCCATCGACGGGGTTTGCGGCGCACCATTCCGTCACCGGCGCGGGGTCTGCAGCGGCGGCGAGCGCCTTGAGATCGGTGCCGTGGGCCGCCGGGCCCATGGTCAGCACCTGCATGCCTGGGCGCACCTCGGCCAGACCTGCCGCCATCGCGCAATGATCATGGCCGTGGAACGTGGGCACGGTGACGAACGCCCGGGCATCGGTGAGCGACAGGATATGGGCCAGCTCGTGCTCGCGATACTGCATCACCACCGGGCTGACGATCAGCCCCAGCCGGGCGGCAGCAAGAAACAGGATCACCGCATCCACCGTGTTGGGCAGTTGCGCGCAAACGACATCGTCCCTGGCGAGCCCCAGCCCGATCAGGGCGGCGGCCATCGCATTGACCCGCGCATCGAGTTCAAGCCAGCTCAGCCGCTCCGGCGCGCAGCCATCGAGTGTTTCGCGGTTCATCGGATCGACGATCGCCAGCGCGTCGCCGCATTCGCTGACCGCGCGGCGCAGCATCGCATCGACGCTGATCCCTTCCCACCAGCCGCGCGCCATGTGGTCCGCAATCCGCTCTGCTGGGGTCAGAAACATCGCGCTCTCCTGTCTTGTGCTTTACAGCTTTCATAAAGATACCTAAACCCTTCGCAAGCCAAAGCTGCGGCCCGGGGGTGATTTATCGACCCCCTGAAAACAAACGGAACTGGGGAGGCTGGCATCACCATAAAGGTCATCCAATGGGCGACCGGTGCGATGGGTCGCACCGCGCTGCGCCGCATCATCGACGATCCCGCGCTCGCTCTGGCAGGCGTGCATGTCTATTCGCAGGGCAAGGCGGGCCAGGACGCAGGCGAGATCGCGCGCCGTCCGCTCACCGGCGTGCTGGCGACGTCCGATCTGGCCCAGACGCTGGCGATTGACGCCGATGTTGTCATCCACACGCCGCGGATCACCTTGCCCTATGATGCGCTGGTACCCGATGTCGAGGCGCTGCTGCGTTCGGGCAAGAACGTGATTTCCACCGCCGGTTTCCATTGGCCTGCAGCGCAGGGGCCGGACTATGCTGATCGGCTGCACCGCGCCGCGATCGAAGGCAATGCCACGCTGGCGGGCGTCGGGGTGAGCCCCGGCATGATCGTCGAGCGGATCGCGCTGGCCGCCACCGCGATGTCGGTCGAGGTCGAGCACATCCATGTCAGCGAGACGGTCGATGCCTCGGCCATGGCGAGCGCCGCGTTCGTGTTCGATCTGATGGGGCTGGGCAGCGATCCTGCGGTGCGCGACATCCGCACCGGGCCCCTGGCAGAGCTTTACCGTGCGCTTTTTTCCGAAGTGCTGGTGTTTGCCGCGCACCAAATGGGTACAAAGGTCGGAAAAATCGAACCAGATCATCGGCTGACCATGGCCCCCGCCGACATTGTCATACCCGCCGGTACCATCCCGCAAGACACCGTGGCGGCGACCGAATGGCGCTGGACCGCGCATTACACCTGCGGCACGCGCTTCACGCTGGCGATCCTGTGGACCGCTGATCCGGCGCTGCACGAGGGCGGGCGTGGGCATTGGGACGTGCGCATCGAAGGGCGTCCCAATATCCATCTGACCATGGACATCACCGAAACCGATCCGAACGCGCCGCCCTCGCGCGCGCTCACTGATGCGACGGTCGCGGTGGCGATCAACGCGATCCCCGCCGTGATCGCGGCACCGCCGGGGCTGTTCGCCTTTCAGCCGCCCAGCGCGTGGAGGGCTCCGGCATGAGCGAGGCCTATCTGCATGTCGCTTTGCGCACGCCGCGTGGGAGGGCACGGCCCGATGGCGGGCTGGCGCAAGAGACGCCGCACGGGCTGGTCGCGCATCTCGTCGATGCGATGGAGGCGCGCGGGGCCGATCCGCGCGGGCGCGCCGAGCGGATGACCCTGGGCTGTGTCGGCCAGGTCGGCGCGCAGGGCGGGCATATCGCATTGGTCGCCAAGCTGAAGGCCGAACTCCCCGATGGGGTTGCGGTGCATACGCTCAACAATTTCTGCGCTTCGGGCCTGTCCGCCATCGGCGCGGCGGCGGCGGCGGTCGCCTCGGGCCAGGCGCAATGGGCGCTCGGCGGCGGGGTGGAGATGCTGTCCAAGGTCGCCTTCATGGCCGACAAGGCCGATTATTATACCGCCGCCGACATGCCGCCCGACCGGCGTTACATGCAGGTGGCGCTGGCGGCCGACATGCTCGCTGAAAAGGAAGGCATTCCCCGCGCCGAGCTTGATGCGGTGGCGATGACCTCGCAGGCGCGCGCGGCGGCGGCAGAGGATCGCCCCGAATTGCTCGCCTCGCGGATCGCGGTGGCAGGGCTGGATCGCGAGGAAGCGGTGCGGCCGATGACGCTGGAGCGGCTGCAGGCGCTGCCGCCGGCGTTTCCGGCATTGGCCGAGGGCTATCGTGCGGTATTGGGCGAAAGGCAGATCGACCACCGCCACAGCGTCGCGCATGCCCCGCCGATGACCGATGGTGCCGGGCTCGCGCTGGTCGGCCCGCGCGAGGGTGCGATCGCGCGCATCGTCGCGCATGTCGAAGTTGGCGGCGATCCTTGGGATTCGCTGACCGCAGGTTTTGCCGCGATGGACAAGGCGCTGGCCAGAGCGGGGGTGACATTGGCGGACATGGACCGCATCGAGTTCATGGAGGCGTTCGCGGTCACCCACGCCAAGTTCCTGCGCGACCGCGCGCCCGATCCGGACAAGGTCAATGTCAGCGGCGGCCATGTCGCCAAGGGGCACCCGATGGGCGCGACCGGCGCGATCCTGCTTTCGACGCTGATCGATGCGCTGACCGCGTCGGGCGGCACTCTGGGCCTTGTGGTGGCGACCGGCGCGCAGGGCGTGGGCGTGGCAACAATCGTGGAGCGAATCTGAATGATCATCGACAAATTGCGCCTGCCGGTGGTGGCCGCGCCGATGTTTCTGGTGTCGGGCCCCGAGATGGTGATCGCAGCAGCGCGATCGGGCATCATCGGGTCGTTCCCCACGCCCAACTGCCGCACAGCCGCGGACCTCGACGCCTGGATGACGCGGATCGCCGCCGAGACCGCGGGTGCTCCTGGGCTGTGGGCGGCGAACCTCGTGACGCACAGCAGCAATCAGCGGCTGGCGGATGATCTGGCGCTGATCGCCAAGCACAAGCCGCCGATTGTGATTACCGCTCTGGGCAGCCCGGCCCCTGCGGTGGAGACGGTGCACGGCTATGGCGGCGTCGTGCTGGCCGATGTCATCACCGTGGCGCTGGGTCGCAAGGCGGCAGCGGCGGGCGCGGATGGACTGGTCTGCGTGTCGGCGGGCGCTGGCGGGCACACCGGCTTTCTCTCGCCCTTCGCCTTCATCACCGCGCTGCGCGCCGAGTTCGACGGCATCATCTGCGTCGGCGGGGGAATTTCGGACGGCGCGGCGCTGGCAGGCGCGATCGCGGCGGGCGCAGACCTCGTCTATATGGGCACGCGGTTCCTCGCGGCAGAGGAAAGCATGGCGGTGCCGGGCTACAAGCAGATGGTCGTCGACAGCGGGCTTGAGGATCTCGTCGTCAGCCCCGCGATCACCGGCACGCCCGCGTCCTGGTTGATCCCGTCGCTGGTCGCCTACGGCTATGACCCCAAGGACCTCGGCAAGCCCGCTACCCGCGATTATGGCGGCGATCCGCATGCCAAGTGGAAGGATCTGTGGGCCGCAGGGCAGGGGGTCGGCACCGTCCGCAGCATCGAGCCGATCAGCGCCATCGTCAACGAGATCGAGGCCGGTTTCCGCACCGCATCTGAGCGACTGGGTCAGCGGGCCGGAACCAACTGACCCGCGGGCCGCTCAGCCGCGTTTCGGCGGCATCGGGATGAAGCCGGAGGTGCGCGCGACATACTCGGCATAGCCTTCGCGCGTCTTGGCCAGCCGCTTTTCGACCGTCGGCGCGCCCGACCATTTCATCAGCGTCCAGGTCAGCAGCATCGGGCCGATGATGGCGGCGAGCCCGGTCGAGGTCTCTGCCGCGATCAGCCACAGACCCCACCAAGTGGTCGCATCGCCAAAGTAATTGGGGTGGCGGGTGTAACGCCACAGGCCGCCGGTCATCAGCTTGCCCTGATTTTCCGGCCTCGCCTTGAACGCAACCAGCTGCGCATCGCCGATCGTCTCGAACGCGATCCCGAACAGCGCAAGACCTGCGCCGATCAGGCCCAGCAGGCCAACGGGTGGCGCGGCATCGATCTGGCCCAGCTGCACCGGCAGGCAGACGACGAACAGCAACGGTGCCTGCGTGGCGAACACCAGCTGGCCCGAGGCGCGGGCAAAGCTCCAGCCCTTGTGCTGCTGGGCCTTGCCGAGCAGCGCCGAATAGCGCCTGTCGGGCCCATGGCTGCGCCAGCGCCACAGCATGAAGCTGCCCAGTCGCGCGGCCCACAGTCCGCAGATCGCCAGCAGCATCAGCATGCGGGTCGGGTCGCCTTCGGCCTGGACATAGGTGGATGCTGCCATCACCAGCATGCCCCACGCCCAGAAGCTGTCCACCGGGGTCACGTCGCGTGTCCCCAGACAGATCAGCCATAGAGCGACAAAGCATGAGCCCAGCACAGCCGCGTTGATCGCCAGAATCGTCAGCATCCCGTTTTCTCCCGATTATCGTTGGTATTGCGTGCGTCAGCCGGTGATGGCGACGCCTTGGCCTGGTGGATCGGCAAACACCCGCTCCACCCATTCGCGCCGTCCATCGAGCACCGCACGGCGGTTGATCGTGCCCTTGTCGGAAAGCTCGTGCGCGCCCGCATTGGGCGGCGTGTCGAACAGGGCTACCCGCCTGATCACCGCCCCGCCGCGCGCGCCTGTGTTATAGCTGCGCACTGCATCGGCCACCGATTCCAGCGTCGCGCCCGGCTTGGGCCAGGCGAGCATCGCAAGATAAGGCCGGCCGTCATCGGCCAGCACCAGATCGGCGATCAGACCGTCGCAGGCCTTGAGCAGCTTCTCGCGCACCGCGCCGCCATAGACCCAGTTGCCATTGGCGAGCTTGAACTCTTCGGCGAGCCGTCCGGCAAAGGCGAGGCCCTGGCCGGGATCGGTCTCGTCGTGGAAGACCGCGACGTCGCCGGTGCGGTAGAAGCCTTCCTCGTCAAAGGCCGCTGCCGTCTTTTCGGGATCGTCGAGATAGCCCTTCATCACGTTCGGCCCGGCGAGGCGCACCTCATAGCGGCCATCGCACGGCACCAGCTTGAGCGCCAGGCCCGGCGCGGGCAGGCCGATGCCGACCCGGGTGGCGGGAAAATGGATCGCCATGCAGCCCGAGACCGTCTCGGTCATGCCATAGCCGGTGGTCATGTGGACGCGGTGACCGGTCTCGGCGATCGCCAGTTCCTGCAACCGGTCGTAGACCGGCTGGGGGAGCCCGGCACCGCCATAGAGCATCAGCCGCATCTTGGCGAAGAAGCGCGCGCGCAGCTGCGCGTCCTTCTCCATCGCATCGACCAGCATCGCATAGCCGGTGGGCACGTTGTTGAAATAGGAGACCGAAATCTCGCGCAGGTTGGCGATGGTCTGGTCGAAAAGGCCGGGAAGCGGCTTGCCCGCATCGATATGCAGCGTGCCGCCTTCAAGCAGGCAGGTGCGCATGACGGACGCACCCGCCGCGTGATGCCAGGGCAGCCAGTCGAGCATGACGTCATCCCAGCCTGCTGCCTTTCCGATCATGTCCAGCCCCTGCGCGCCGCATGCGGCGAGCGCGGTCAGGCTGTGCGGCACGATCTTGGGCAGGCCGGTCGAGCCGGAGGTGAGCATGTAGATCGCCGGGGCCGCAGGATCGACAGCGGCGATGGCGTCATCTGCGACCGCACCGGGATCGGTGGCGATGACATCGGCATAGGCGGTCGCCCCGGCGAAGGGGGCAGGGTCGCTGCTGATGATCTGTGCGCCTTCCGGTGCGGTCGCTGCCAGCGCAGCGGCGATCGCGGGGTGCGGTTCGGCCAGGATCACATCCGGCGCCGTCCGCGCAACCACGTGTCGGAGACGCGCGTAATCGCCGCCCGCCAGACCGTAAGCGATGCTGACCGGTACGATGATCATGCCCGCAGCCCAGGCGGCAAAGGTCATCACCGCGACTGGCAGGCTGTTCTCGGCGATGATCAGCAGCCGTGTGCCACGCGGGAAATGGTCGGTGAGCCAGCGGGTCGCGCCATCCATGTCGCGCTTGATCTGCGCATAGCTGCGATAGGCCCATTGCCCATCGGCGCCGCGCCAGCCGATCGCCGGAGCATCGCCCTTCAACGCCGCGCGTGCCGCGAAGGCGCGCGGGATATTGGCGTCGAAATCGCGCAGCGGAACGCGGCTCTGGAGGATGATCGTGCCATCAGCGCGCCGTTCGACATCGAGGTCGACCGGCATGAACTCGGCTTCGCGAAACGGCGCGTCGGCCAGCATGATCGTCGTCATGCGGCGGGCCGGTCGAGCAGTTCCTTCACCTGAGCAGGATAGGGCTTGCCCGCCTTGATGGCGTCGACCGTCGCGCGGTCGAGATAATCGCGCCAGCCGATGATCTTGTCGCCGCTGTATTCGATGATCCCGGCATAAGGCGCGGCGACGCGGACGCCATCGGTGGTGACATATTCGTCGACGCCCTCGACAAACAGCCGGTCGGCGGTTTCGGCATGCGCGAAGATCCGCCAGTTGACCTCGGCAATCGTCGCTCCGAAGCGTTCGATGAACGCACGCGCCTCGGCCTTGCCGCGCGCGGGCGGGGCGATGGCGGCAGCATAATGCCACACGACATCCTCATGCAGCATGCCAAGCACGGCTTCGGCGTCCTTGCGGGTCCAGGCGGCGATCAGTTGCTTGAACTGGTTGAAACGGGCATCGCTCATGCTGCCTGCTCCACGATGAAGCTGACCGTGGTCGTGGTCGATCCACCGATGTTCAGCGTCTGCACGCGGCGCGCGCCTTCCACCTGGTTGTCGGCGGCATTGCCCGTCACCTGGCGGTGCGCGTCGAGCAGCATGCGCACGCCCGTGGCGCCCACCGGATGACCCAGGCCGATCAGCCCGCCCGAGGGGTTGATCGGCAGCTTGCCACCGATCTCGATATTGCCGCTTTCGACCGCCTTCCATGCCTCGCCAGGGGCGGTGAGGCCGAGATGGTCGATTGCCATGTATTCGGTCATCGCAAAGCAGTCATGCGTCTCGACCGCATCGATGGCCTCGACACCCGCGACACCGGCGCGGGCGCGCGCGTCGTCGATGGCGCGCTTGACCTGCGGAAACAGGTAAGGACTGTCGCCCGCCATGCGGCGCTTGTCGCGATAACCGAGCGCTGCTGAACGGTGGCCCCAGCCGGCGATGCGCGACAGCGATTCCATCGGAATGCCCCGCTTGGCCGCATATTCGCGGGCGCGGCTTTCCGACGCCAGGAACACCACTGCCGCGCCGTCGGTGACCTGACCGCAGTCATTCTTGCGGGTGCGGCCTTCGACGACCGGATTGGCCTCGTCGTTTTCCTTGAAGCTGTCTGGGCCGAATTGCCATTGCCGCGTCTGTGCGGCGGGGTTCCGCCTGCCATTGGCGAAGTTGATTTCGGCAATGCGGCCGAGGTGATCGTAATCGAGGCCGTAGAGTGCGTCATATTCCTCGGCCAGATCGGAAAAGGCGCGCGGCCACACGAACTGCGCATCGCCGAACTCGCGGCCCTGATAGGCGGCAGCGCCCAGATTTTCGGCCGCCTTCTGCCCTGGCACATTGCGCATCATCTCGATGCCGACGACGCAGGCAAGGTCATAGCGGCCCGCCTCGATCTCGGCGGCGGCGGCGAGCACCGAGACGCTGCCCGAGGCGCAGGCCGCTTCGTGGCGAGAGGTGGGAAGACCATCGAGCGCAGGGTCGACATAGGCGAAGAACCCGCCGAGCAGGCCTTGCCCTGAAAACAGGTCGCCGACGAAATTGCCGACATGGCCGCTTTCGATCTCGGTGGCGTCGAGGCGGGTCGCTTCGAGTCCCTGGCGGACCGTCTCGACAAAACCGTCACCTATCGAAAGGCCCTCACGCGCCCAGTTGCGCGCAAAATCGCTCTGGCATCCGCCCAGCACATATACCATCTCGCCTCTCCTGCTTTGATGGTATGCTTATACAAGCTTGAGGCGTCGCGCAACCGCGGCGTGACGGTTTATGTGCGGCGGCGGATACCGGCTCGCCGATCAGCTTTCGTCGTCATGCTCTTCGTCGCCGGGATAGGGCTTGGCCTTGAGCAATCCGGCCAGATGCGCGGTATTCGCCGCCAGCATCCGCGCCGTTTCGAAGGTCGCTTGCGGGGTCTCGTCCAGATCCTGGAAA
Source organism: Sphingomonas sp. 35-24ZXX (assembly GCF_000786215.1). Taxonomy (GTDB): domain Bacteria; phylum Pseudomonadota; class Alphaproteobacteria; order Sphingomonadales; family Sphingomonadaceae; genus Blastomonas. Next base: position 204,485 of record NZ_JROG01000007.1, on the reverse strand, counting down.
TCGGTGCTGCTCATCGCTTCGCCGACCCAATAGCAGGCCGCGCTCGCCGGGATGGTGAAGCCGACATCGTTCAATGCCTGGAACAGGTCGGCCGAAGTGCGGTGCGCGCCATCCTCGTTGCCGACGATCGCCGCCACAGCGACCTTGGAAAAGCTCGGCATCCGGCCAAGCTCGTCGGTTTCGCTCAGAAAGGCGTCCATCCGCTCGAGCACCCGCTTGGCGATGCTCGACATCTGGCCCATCCAGATCGGGGTCCCGAAGATGAGGACATCGGCGGCAAGGATGCGCTTGCGCAACTTCGGCCAGTCATCGCCCTCGCCCTCGTCCGAGCTGACGCCGGGCAGCACATTGTAATCGGCGATGCGGATCGTCTCGGTCAGCTCCACCTTGTGTTTGGCCAGCTGCTCGGCGATCAGGTCGATCATCGCGTCGGTCGAGGAACTTTCCTGGCCCGAGCGCTTGAGCGTGCAGTTGAGCGCGATGGCTTTGAGGGTCATGATGATCGGATCCTTGTCTGGCCAGCGGGGCAGGGTGTGCAATGATGCTGGGGTTTCAGCTCCAACGATCCATCCGCGCAGCGGTTGCCGGCTCGTCGCCTCCGCGACCGGGCGCGGTACGCGTATCGCGCACCGTTTTGCTATGCTAACCGGTTCCGGGGGCCGAAGTGCTGAAAGGAATGAGCATGTTGACGCCCGAGCGAGATCCCGTAGGCCCCGGCCAGCGCAGTGTCTGGGATTTCCCGCGGCCCGCGATCGCGGCGCCATGCGATGCGCATGTCCGGATCGAGCATCACGGCGTGGTCATCGCCGAATCGCGCGATTGCATCTGCACCTTCGAAACGAGCCACCCGCCCAGCTATTACATTCCGCCCGACGCGATCGCGCCAGGCGTGCTGCGCCGAGCCCAAGGCAGCTCGTTCTGCGAATGGAAGGGCGCGGCGGTCTATTGGGATGTGGTGGTGGGCAACACCGTGCTCCCCCGCGTCGGCTGGAGCTATCCCAGCCCCACCGCCGGCTTTGCCAGCCTGCGCGATCACATCGCCTTCTATGCCGGCCCTTTCGACCGCTGCACTGTCAACGGCGAGACCGTTCTTCCCCAGCCTGGCGGCTTTTATGGTGGCTGGATTACAGCGGGCTACGCGGGGCCTTTCAAGGGCGGCCCGGGGAGCATGGGCTGGTAGCCCAGGGACGTTTGCCAGCGATCGAAAATGGGACACCAGCGATAGCCAGATGCGGCGCTGACGTCGCGGAAATTTAACTTCTTGTCATCATAGCCTGCGTAAGAACGGACCCGGGACTGGACGTTGCCGTTCAACCGCCGGAATCGATTGCAGGGGGGCTGCATGAAGGGTGTCATTTTCAATCTGCTCGAAGAGGTGGTCGTCGACCATCACGGCGATTCCGTATGGGATGCCCTGCTGGCATCGGCGGGGAGCTCGGGTGTCTACACGTCGCTTGGCAGCTATGCTGATGCGGAGCTCTATGCGCTGGTCGAGGCCGCCTCGCAGCTTACCGGAATTCCGGTGCGCCAGCTGCTGCACTGGTTCGGCATCCATGCCCTTCCGAAGCTGGCAGAGCGCTATCCCGGCTTTTTCGAAAGCGCGCCCGATGCGCGCAGTTTCATCCTCTCGGTCAACACGATCATCCACCCGGAGGTGCGCAAGCTCTATTCGGGCGCATCCTGCCCGCATTTCCATTTCGCCGAGACCGCCAACACCCTGACCCTGGGCTATCGATCGCCGCGCAAGCTGTGCGATCTGGCGCACGGCTTTGTCGAGGGTGTCGCCGCGCATTACAATGAGACCATCGTCTTCTCGCAGCCCACCTGCATGCACGATGGCGCTCCGGGCTGCCAGCTGCAGGTGACCTGGCCGCAATGAGCGTTCGGCCCGATCCTGTTTCCTTCGATGTATCGCTGGAGGCGCGCTGCGCGCAGCTTGAGCGCCAGCTCAAGCGCGAGCGCCAGATCCGGCTGGAAGCGGAATCGATCGCCGAACGTGGCCTGCGCGAAGCCTATCTGACCAATCAGCGCTTCGAACTGCTGTGCAATGTCGCCAATGCCGCCAACCAGAGCGTCGATCCGATGGACACGCTGCGCTTTGCCATTGCCGAAATCTGTGCGGTCAATGACTGGGCCTTTGCCAATGTGCTGCTGCGCAAGGGCCAGGGCGGCGACGCCAGGCTGGAGGGCTGCGGGCTGTGGCATGCGCGCCATCCCGACCAGATGTACGCCTTTGTCGATTTGTCGAGCCGGCTGATCGCCTGGCCCTGCGCCACCGCGCCGGGCCGGTTGCTGATCCACCCTGCGGCGGTCTGGACTCCCGACATCCAGGCATCGGGCGATCAGGGCCGGGGCGGATTGGCGCGCCAGTGCAACCTGCGCGCCAGCATATCGGTACCGGTGCTGCTGGGGCAGGACCTGTTTGCCGTGATGGAGTTCTTCACCCAGAGCGCCGTCGAGCCGGATCCGCAGCAGCTTGAAGTGCTCACTCAGATCGGCACGCAGATTGGCCGGGTGTTCCGGCGCAAGGCCAACGAGAAGCGGCTGATCGAGAACGCGCTGCGCGATCCGCTGACCAATCTGCCCAATCGGGCCCAGTTCGAGAACCGGCTCGAAACGATCTTTCAGCGCAACACCGCCGCCGCCAGCCTACGCACCTCGCTGATCTATATCGATCTCGATGGCTTCAAGCTGGTCAACGACGCGCTGGGCCATCAGGCCGGCGACCGGCTGCTGGTCGAGATGGCGGGGCGGCTGCGCCAGGTGGCCGAGGCTTATGCCACCACCCCTTATGCCGGAGCGCCCGAAAGCGTGCTCATTGCGCGGATCGGCGGTGATGAATTCATCATCCTGGTCGAAGGCGAACAGCATTGCGACGACGCGGCGGACATCGCCAAGGATATCCATGCCATTCTGCGACCGTCCTATGTGATCGACAGCCATGAGGTCCGCTGCGCTGCCAGCATCGGCATCGCGCACGATGACGGCAGCTATGCCGCCGCCGCCGATCTGATGCGCGATGCGGACGTGGCGATGTACGATGCCAAATCGCGCGGACCCGGCCAGACGGTGACATTCGATCTGGGCATGCGCGAAAAGGCTGTGAGCCGCCTGAAGCTGGAGGCAGAGCTGCGCACCGCGCTGCAGCTGGGCGAATTCCGCCTGCGCTATCAGCCGATCATCGATATCGGATCGGGCCGGATCGTCGGGTTCGAGGCGCTGCTGCGCTGGCAGCGGGGCGATACGCTGGTCTATCCCAGCGACTTCCTGCAGGTCGCCGAGGACAGCGGGCTGATGAACGTGCTGGGCGCATGGGTGTTGCGCGAAGCTGCCACCGTCGCTGCCGGCTGGCGCCGCGCCTGTGCCGATCTGCCGCCGTTCTACATGAGCATCAACGTGGCGCCGTGCCAGTTCCTGCAGCCCAATTTCGTCGATCAGGTGCGCGATATCATCGCTGCGACCAATGTCGACCCGCGGGTGCTGGTGATCGAACTCACCGAGAATGCGGCGATCACCAACCGCGAGCATACCCGCACGGTGCTCGAAGCGCTGCGTGCGATGGGCATCCGCCTCAGCCTCGACGATTTCGGAACGGGCTATTCCTCGTTCACCCATCTGCAGACATTGCCGTTCGACAACATCAAGATCGATCGCTCGTTCGTGACCGATGGCCAGTCCAATGTGTCATGGGACATCATTGATGCGATGCTGGGAATCGCCCGCGCGCTCAACATCGGCGTGATCGCCGAAGGCATCGAAACGCACAGCCAGCTCGATCGCCTCGCCGAAGTGGGTTGCACCTTCGGTCAGGGCTTCCTCTACGACAAGGCGGTCACCGCCGAGATGGCGCTCGAAAAGCTGGGCGCCACCGCCGGCTACGCCACCCCGACCCGCGAGACCTTGCCCAGGCTATAGGACACCCGGCGTTGCCTTCCCACGCGGCAGCGCGCAATTTCGAGAATGACGTGGCCTTTCCGGCCTTGGGCGGCGGCTCGGTGTTGTCCGCCATTGCATCGGGTTCGACCTCAAAGAACTCGCCATCGACAAACACGCAATAGCGCAAAGGCTCTTCCGACCGCCTCGCCAGAGCCGCAAACAGTTCGCGTTCGACCCGGATGATTCCCGCCGGCGGCCGAAGCCAGAAATACGATCCGGTAATGTGCAGCCAAAGTGTCATTCATCATTCCGTTTGCGAGGTTTTGCTACCGATGCGGCCCATCCGTGGTTGCGACCATGCGGCCATTGTCCAATCGAATCACGGCATCGCAGCGGCTGATGGTCGTCAGGCGATGCGCGATCATGATGACCGTCTTTCTGCCCGCCAGCTGGTTCAACGCGTTGATCACCGCGGCTTCCGTGTCGGTATCGAGTGCGCTTGTCGCTTCATCGAAGATCAGCAAGTCGGGATCGCGATAGAGCGCGCGGGCAATACCGATGCGTTGACGCTGTCCGCCCGAAAGCGTGATGCCGCGCTCGCCGACGTTTGTGGCATAACCCAGTGGCAACCGGGTTTCGATGAACTGGTCGATCTGCGCCATCTTCGCGACCTCGGTCACGCGCGCATGGCCTATCGCCTCGGCATCAACGCCGAACGCAGTGTTTTCGGCGACGCTGCTGGCGGCAAGATAGATGTCCTGGGGCACATAGCCGATGCGGCTTTGCCACGCCTGGCGATTGGACTGCGTAATCGGGGGGAAGCTGCCGCCACCGCTGAAGCGCGACGATGGATGCTGTTCATCGCTGGACGCGCTGCGCTAGCAGTTCTGGCGTTAGGGGTGGTCGGGCTCGTTGTTCTGCGAACTGGCCATTGGATCGGTCAGGGGCAGAAGGCTTGAGCGGGTAACCGATGCAGTGTGTGGAGATAGACGTGAGGTCGGTTTGCCTCGCAGCAGTGATTTTTCTTATTTTTCAATTCTTTGATTTAAAGAAATGGCGGAGACGGAGGGATTCGAACCCTCGGTACCGGATTTACCAGTACGACGGTTTAGCAAACCGTTGGTTTCAGCCACTCACCCACGTCTCCGCATGGCGCGCATTGTGATGCGTGCAAGCCCCTGCCAGGGGGCCGGTCGATTGGCCAGAGCGCGCTATAGCGGGGGGCTCGTCGGGGATCAACCGGATAGTTTGGTGCTGCCAAAGCTTTTCCAAAATTTGGTCGAGAGCCCGAAAAATACAGTGGATTGTGCGGTTTGTCGCATTTCGGACTCGGGTCACCGCGCCACCGACTCGGGTCATCGCCGGTTCATTGTGCCCCGCGCACAAATGCGGGATTCGTGAGCGCACGTGCATGGGCGGGAGGCAAATTTATGCGATCGGGCTGGTTCAGACAGGGTCTGGCGATTTTCGCCATGGCAGCCATGGGACTTGGCGGCCCCGTCATCGCTACAGCGCAGGCGCAGGTGCGCACCGTCGATCCCAATGATGCGATCGACGCGGATCTGCAGTCCGGCCAGAGAACGCGCCAGGCCGAGCCTGTGACCGAGGCGCCGCTCGACCAGGGCTATGATTATGGCGAGCCCGACAGCGGTGCGACCAGCGACACGGTCTATGCCCCGCCGCCCGCTTCCCCCGCTCAGCCCGGCCTGGAGACAGCCCAGGCCGCTCCGGGCAAGGGCTATCAGAAGGACGATCTGATCGGCGCGGCCGAAGGCGTGTTCGGCAAGGGTGCCGAGGGGCTCGCCGGGCTGATCGAGGATATCCTGCGCAAGCAGGGTGAGCCCAATGGCTATATCATCGGGCGCGAAGCTTCGGGCGCGTTTGTCGTCGGCTTTCGCTACGGCTCGGGAACGCTGCACCACAAGGTCGAAGGCGAGCGCCCGGTCTACTGGACCGGCCCGTCGATCGGCTTCGACGCAGGCGCCAACGCAGGCAATACCTTTGTGCTGGTCTACAATCTCTACGACAGCGAAGACCTCTACAAGCGCTTCGGCGCCGGCGAGGGCGCGGCCTATCTGGTCGGCGGTTTCCACACCAGCTATCTGCGCCGCGGCGATGTGGTGCTGATCCCGGTGCGGATGGGGCTGGGCCTCAGGCTGGGCGTCAATGCCGGTTACATGAAGTTCACCCGCAAACGGAATTTCGTTCCCTTCTGATCGCGCCGCCGGCGCGCACGGGAACGCTGCGAGATAGCCCGCAGGGTCGCAACTGCCAAAGGGCACCAGGAGGCCGGTTGTCGCGACGTTGCGGCAACCGGCCTTTTTTCTGTGCAGCTTGGCGCAAAGGGGCTTTTGGCCTTGCCCCGGCGCGCATCGGTCGGCATGGAGGCTCGCGCATTTTCCTGACGCCGGAAGGGTGTTTTCCGGCAATATTCAAACCAAGCCATTGGGGGATTGATCCGTGTTGGAACAACTGCAAGCGCAACCTGCAGACGCGCTGCTCGCGCTTATCAAGCTTTATGCCGCCGACCAGCGGGCCGAAAAGATTGACCTGGGCGTGGGCGTCTATCGCACCGCCGATGGTGCGACGCCGGTGTTCAAGGCGATCAAGGCCGCAGAAGCCCGGCTCCTCGATGGTCAGGACAGCAAGAGCTATCTTGGCCCCGAAGGCGACATGGGCTTTGTCCGGGCGATCATGCCGTGGATGCTGGGCGATTTCGACCCCGCAGGCCGCATCGACGGTCTGCAGACTCCCGGCGGCACCGGCGCGGTGCGACTGGCCGCGGACCTGCTGCTGAAGGCGGGCGTCAAGCGGATCTGGATGGGCACGCCGAGCTGGCCCAACCATGCGCAGATCCTCAATGCGGTGGGCCTGGCTTGCGAAACCTTCCGCCACATGGACGTGTCGACGCAAAAGCTGGATTTCACCTCGCTTGAAGCCGCGCTGGACAAGGCTGATGCGGGTGATGCGGTGCTGTTGCACGGCTGCTGCCACAACCCCACCGGCGCCGATTACAGCGAGCAGCAGTGGCAGCAGATCGCCGAGACGGTCGCGGCCAAGCGGCTGTTTCCGCTGATCGATCTGGCCTATCACGGCCTGGGCCATGGCTTCGAGGCGGATGGCTATGGCCTGCGCACCGTGCTGGCGCAGGTGCCCGAGGCGCTGATCGCCTATAGCTGCGACAAGAATTTCGGCCTCTACCGCGAGCGTGTCGGCGCGCTCTATGTGATGACCGAAAGCCCCGCGCAGCAGCCCGCGATCCAGTCTAACCTTGCAGCGCTGGCGCGCGCCAACTGGTCGATGCCGCCTGATCATGGCGCAGCGTCGGTGCGGATCGTGCTGGAAGATGAAGGGCTGACCAAGATCTGGCTGGATGAGCTCGATTCGATGCGGGCGCGGATGCGTGGCGTGCGCGATTCGCTGGCGGCGCACCAGGCGATCGGATCGGTCAACCTCGCCGCTGTCGGTCATCAGAACGGCCTGTTCTCGGTGCTGCAGCTGACGCCCGACCAGATCGCCGCGCTGCGCGCCGACTGGGGCGTGTACATGGCAGGGTCGGGCCGCATCAACATTGCGGGCTTTACTGATGCCAACATCCCGCACTTCATCCAAGGGCTTCGCGCCGTCACGGCCTGATTTTTGGCTCGGATGCGATCTGCCGCACAGCGCGCCTGGCGCGCGCGGTGTAGGCAGATCGCATGAGCTTTCACGCCAACATCCTCCGGCTGCGCGATCACATCGCCGCGATGGCAGCAAGCCTCGCCTGCGCGCATGGCATCGGCCTGATCGATCTGCATCCGGCCATCCCGCAAGGTTCGCTTCTGGCAGACGGCCTCGCCGGGCAGGCGGTCGGTCTGGCGCTGAGCGCGCTTGCCTATGCGATCATTGTCACCTTGCTGTACCGGCGCAGGCTGGTGGCAGGCCCGCTCTATCGCTGCGGCGAGACGCGGCCGCATGGTGACTATGCCCGGCCCTATCGGCGCGGGACATCGACGTTGCTGGACAGCTGGCACTATCGTTGACCGAAGGGCGTGCAGCAATTACCGCTGCACGTCATGAAACCACCCCATATCCTGCTCATCGTCGGCGGCGGCATCGCGGCGTACAAGGCGTGCGAGCTGATCCGGCTGATCCGCAAGGCGGGCATGACCGTGCGCTGCGTGCTCACCGAGGGCGGGGCGCAGTTCATCACGCCGATGACGCTGGCGGCGTTGAGCGAGAATGAAGTGTTCACGACGCTGTGGGATCTCAAGAACGAGACCGAGATGGGGCATATCCAGCTGAGCCGCGAGGCGGACCTGATCGTGGTGTGTCCCGCGACCGCCGACCTGCTCGCCAAGATGGCGGCGGGGATTTCGGACAGCCTGGCGACGACCGTGCTGCTGGCGACCGATACCCCGGTGCTGGCGGTGCCGGCGATGAACGTGCGGATGTGGCAGCATGCGGCTACGCAACGCAATGTCGCCCGGCTGCGCGACGATGGCGTGACCGTGATCGATCCCGATGATGGCGCAATGGCGTGCGGCGAATTTGGGCCGGGACGCTTGCCAGAGCCTGTGGCGATCATGGAGCGGATCGAGGCGGCGCTGGCCCGCCCCTCGGGTCTGCGGGAGGGGCAGGGATTGCCGCTTTACGGCAAGCGCGTGCTGATCACCGCTGGGCCGACGCACGAGCCGATCGATCCGGTGCGCTATATCGCCAACCGGTCGAGCGGCAAGCAGGGCTTCGCGATTGCTGCAGCCGCCGCCGCGCTCGGCGCCGATGTCCACCTGATCGCGGGGCCGGTGCACCTGCCCACCCCGCCGGGCGTGACCCGGATCGATGTCGAGACCGCGCGGGAGATGGCCGCCGCCGTCGATGCCGCGCTGCCTGCCGATATCGCGATCCTGGTCGCAGCGGTCGCGGACTGGCGCACGGCGGATGCTGCCGACCAGAAGATCAAGAAGACCGGCGGCGCGCTGCCGGTGCTGCAACTGGCGGAAAACCCGGACATCCTCGCCGGACTCGCGCACGATGCGCGGCGGCCGGCATTGCTGGTGGGCTTTGCGGCGGAGACCGAAAACGTGGTCGAGCACGCGCAGGCCAAGCTGGCGCGCAAGGGCTGCGACTGGATTGTCGCCAACGACGTGTCGGGCGATGTGATGGGCGGTGCCGACAATGCGGTGCACATCGTCACCGCCCAGGGCGTCGAAAGCTGGTCGAACCTGCCCAAGGATCAGGTCGCGCGCAAATTGATGGAGAAGATCGCCGATGTCGTCCGCTGAACACCCGTTGCCTGCGATCACCATCCGGGTGAAGCGGCTGGCCCATGGCGAGGGTTTGCCGCTGCCGGCCTATGCCACTTCAGGCGCGGCGGGTATGGACGTGGTCGCCGCCGAAGAGCTCGATCTGATGCCTGGGCAACGCTACGCCGTTGCCACCGGCTTTGCGATCGCCATTCCCGATGGCTATGAGGTGCAGGTGCGCCCCCGGTCGGGGCTGGCGCTGAAGCACGGGATCACGGTGCCCAACACGCCGGGCACGATCGACAGCGATTATCGCGGCGAGCTCAAGGTCATCATGATCAACCATGGCGAGGCGGCCTTCCCGATCCGCCGAGGCGACCGCATCGCGCAACTGGTGGCGGCACCGGTTCAGCACGCGGCGTTCACCGAGGTGGACGATCTCGACGAGACAGCGCGCGGGGCAGGGGGCTTCGGCTCCACGGGAGTATAAAAATCCTCCCCGAGACAAGCTCGAGGAGGATCTAGAGCGGCTCGCCCGTCATCGAGGGGAAGGAGGAAAGGGTGTCACCGCATTTCGCGGATGGGCTTCACCTTCTTGCCTTCGGGCGCGATCGAGATGCGCACGGTCTCGCCCGACTGTCCCGGGAAATCGGTGAAGATCGCATCGACCAGATTGGGCACCAGATACTGCAGGTTCTTGCTGCGCGATTGCGCCTCGGCCTTGCCTTCGAACAGGCGCTGGTTGTCGGCAACGCGGTCGATCTTCAGGTCCAGCGCGCTGGTGTAGACGGTGTAGCTCCGCACATCGTTGTTCCAGCCGGGGCCGAAGATGAACGGATCGTAGAAGCCGAAGCCGAAGGCGCGGCGACCGTAGAACCCGCCGAAGGGACCGCCCCAGGGGCCAAAGCCTGCGCCAAAGCCGCCACCCAGACCATCGGACACGACCTTTTCACGGCCATTGTCGACGGCATAGGCAAAGCTCACCACCATGTCGGCGCGCGAAGGATCATTGGCGGGAACATAGCCCAGCTGCGTCATCTGCCGGGTGACGAGCCCGGCATATTGGCCGAACTCGAGCCCGCCCTGCAGGCGCGGATCGGATGCGGTCACGACAAAGCTCTGTCCCTGGGGAGCGGGCAGCGCCTGGAAGCGGGCGACATCGGCCTTGAACGGGGTGGCGCATGCCGAAAGCGCGAGCGCCAGCGCGGGCACGGCGAACAGCGCGGTGCGGCGGGAAAAGCGGCTGCGAGCAGTCATGTGTGTCTCTCCATCGTGGACCGGCGCGACCCTGCGCGGTCCAGCTATGGATATAGGACTAAACCACCGCGAATGAACCCCGTTTGAACGCAATTCCGGGGCCGTTCATAATCGGCTCAGCGCATCAGCCCCAGCGCCTCGTAAGCCCCGTCCAGCGTGGGGGCGGCCACGGCCCGCGCCTTTTCCGCGCCCTTGTCGAGGATCGCATCGAGCGCGGCTTCATCCTCCTTGAGCGCGATGAAACGCTGGCGAATCGGGCGCAGGGTTTCGACCAGAACCTCGGCCAGCGCGGGCTTGAACGCGCCGAAGCCTTTGCCTGCAAAGCTCGCACAGACCGCATCGGGCGTCTGCTCGGTCAGCGTCGCATAGATGCCGACGAGGTTGAGCGCTTCTGCGCGGCCTTCCAGCGCGGCGGCCGTTTCGGGCAGTGGCTCGGGGTCGGTCTTGGCCTTGCGCACCTTCTGCGCGATGCCATCATCGTCATCGGTCAGATTGATGCGGCTCATGTCCGACGGGTCGGACTTCGACATCTTGGCGGTGCCGTCGCGCAAGGACATGATTCGCGCCGATTCCTTGGGAATGTAGGGATCGGGCAGGGTGAACAGCTCGACGCCGAAATCGGTGTTGAACTTGGTCGCGATGTCGCGGGTCAGCTCCAGATGCTGCTTCTGGTCCTCGCCCACCGGAACATGTGTCGCCTGGTACAGCAGGATGTCGGCGGCCTGCAGCACGGGGTAGACGAACAGGCCGATGCTGGCACCTTCGCGGTTCTTGCCGGCCTTGTCCTTGAACTGGGTCATCCGGTTCAGCCAGCCGATGCGCGCGGTGCCGTTGAGCAGCCAGGCGAGTTCGGCATGGGCCGGCACGCGCGCCTGGTTGAACAGCACGCTGCGGTCGGCATCGATGCCGCAGGCGATGAGGGCTGCCGCCATCTCGCGCACGTTGCGCATCCGCGTTGCCCGCTCTTCGTGCACGGTGATCGAGTGCAAATCTGCGAGGAAAAAGAAGCAGGCGCTGTCTGCGTCCATCTCGTCCTGCATCTTCACCCAGTTGCGGATCGCGCCTAGATAATTGCCCAGGTGCAGATTGCCGGTCGGCTGGATGCCGGAAAGGACGCGCATGTGTTTACTCTTTCGGTTGCGGATGGTGGCGCAGCTTATGCCTTGCGGCGGAGCATCGCCTTGATCTCGCTGATCCGGTAGGCCCCGAGCGCCAGCGATGCGAGCCCATATACCGCCGCGCCGCCACCGCACAAGACGGCGAGTGCGGCGATGCGCTGTTCGAGCGGGCCTTCCATCCAGCTTTCGGCCAGCCGTCCGCCGAGCCAGAGCGCCACGCCCATCAGTGCCGCCGCCAGGCCAATGCGCCACAGCTTGGCGATCAGCCGCTTGTCGGGCTGGATATGACCGCGCCGGTAGAGCACGCCGAACAGCAGGCCGACATTGACCCAGGCCGACAGCGCCGTTGCCACGCCGACGCCGACGGGGCCGAGCGGCCAGATGAGGATCAGGTTGCCGACGAGGTTCACCAGCATCGCGGCCAATGCCAGCCGCACCGGCGTCTTGGTATCGGCGCGGGCATAGAAGCCCGGGGTCAACACCTTGATCAGCACATAGGCGGGCACCCCGCAGGCGAAGGCGGCAAGCACCTGCGCGGTGGCGATCGTGTCGGAAGGGGTGAACGCGCCGTACTGGAACACGCCGTGCACGATCGGCATCGATGCGACCACCAGCGCCACGGCGGCGGGCAGTGCCAGCAGCAGTGCCAGTTCGAGCGCGCGGTTCTGGGTGTTGAGCGCCGCGCCCTGATCACCCCCGCCGATCTGGCGCGAGAGCATCGGCAGGATCGCGGTGCCGACGCCGATGCCGATCAGGCCCAGCGGCAGCTGGTTGAGCCTGTCGGCATAATAGATCCACGACACCGCGCCTTCGCTCAGGTAGCGCGCGGCGAGCGAGGTGGAAATGAGCAGGTTGAACTGGATCGCGCCCTGGCCGATCGCGGCGGGTGCGATCAGCACCAGCATCGCCTTGACGTCGGGCGACAGCCGCGGGCGCGACAGCTTGAGCACCACGCCATTGGCGCGGCACGAGAGTATCAACCACAATAGCTGCATTGCGCCCGACACGGTGACGGCGATCGCCTGGGTCAGCGCGGTCTCGACCTCGCTCTCGCCCCGGAAGAACAGCAGCGCGACGATCATGCAGATATTGAGCAGGATGGGGGCTGCAGCGTTGACCCAGAAGCGGCCCAGCGAATTGAGGATACCGCCGAGCAGCGACACCAGCGAGATCAGCGCAAGATAGGGAAAGGTGACGATCGTCAGATGCCGCGCCAGCGCGAACTTTTCCGGTCCGCCATCGGGAAAGCCGCCGGTCATGGCATAGACGACAGGGCCTGCTGCCAGCATCATCAGCGCAGTGAACAGGATCAGGAACGGCAGCAGCACCGAAAGGACCTGCCCGGCGAAGGCCTTGGCGACCTCCATGCCGGTGCCTGGCGCGTCCTTCTCCGCCTCGGCCAGCTTGCGGTTGAACATCGGCACGAACACGGCCGCGAACGCGCCTTCGGCGAACAATGCGCGGAACAGGTTGGGCAGCCGCCAGGCGATCAGGAATGCGTCCGACGCCATGCCTGCGCCGACATAGCGCGCCATCAGGATGTCGCGCACCATGCCCAGGACGCGGCTGACCAGAGTGAGCCCGCCAATCGTGGACACAGCGCGAAGCAGGTTCATGGCAGCAGGCTCATTGGGCGATGACCCGGCGAACGCGGATCAGGCGTTGCCTTCTGCCGGCGGCATCGGAGCGCCGAAATTCGGATCCTGGCTCTGCTGTTCGTACAGGCCGGCAAAATCGATCGGCTCGAGCACCAGCGGCGGATAGCCGGCATCGCGGATCACATTGCCCAGGATCAGGCGGATGTTGGGGAACACCATGCGCGGCGTATCAGCGAAGAGGAAGCGGCGGATCTGCTCCTCATCCATCCCGCGGATGCCGACCAGCGCGCCATAGGCCAGCTCGACCAGATAGGCGGTGCCCTGCTCGGCCTTGGCGGCGATGGTGTAGGTGCAGACCATCTCGTGCACCTCTTCGCTCAGCTGGCGCGATTCGGCGCGGAACTGCACGTCGAAGCTCAGCTGGCCGGGCCACTGGAAGCTGTCGGGCGCGTTCGGGTTCTCGACAGACAGGTCCTTCACATATTGCGAGATCAGGCCTGCCTGCGGACCGGATGCGCCGTTCAGCGCCGGATTTTGCGAGTTGACGGTGCCGTCTTCGGCCATGGAATTTCCCTTTCAATGCTCCGCGCTGCCAGCGCGTCTTGCGCGGCGCTCTAATGCCGCATGCCCGCAGGCGCAAGGCTTGCGAAAGCGACGGGATATCCGCCCAAAGCAATTTGCATATTGGCGGACATGCCCTATGTTATGCATTCGACCTGCTGCAATGTCAGCATTACCTTTCATGCGGGTGGGCAAACGGGAAAACTTGTGACGGTAGAAATCATCATTCTGGCCATGGTAGCAGCGTTTCTGGGCCTTCGGCTCTATTCGGTGCTGGGCAAACGCACCGGCCATGAACAGGAGCCGCTGACCCGCGGCATGGATAGCCCTGCCGCCAAGCGCCCCACCTCGATCGAGCGGCCGCAGCTGGATGACAAGCCCGCGCCGCTGACGCCGGGCACGTCGACCGTCTTCGATATCGCTGCCGAGCCCGGCATCCGCCAGATTCTCGCGACCGACCGCACATTCGATGTCGGTCGGTTCCGCGAAGGTTCCAAGGCCGCGTATGGCATGATCCTCGAGGCGTTCTGGTCGGGCGACTGCGAACAGTTGCGCACCCTGTGCGACGACGAAGTCTATGAAAGCTTTGCCGAGTCGATCGATCAGCGCACCGCGCGCGGCGAGACACTGGAAAACCGGCTGGTCCGGATCGACGAGGCGCGTATCGTCGATGCCGAATATGAAGCGCCGATGGCGCGGATCACGGTGCGCTTCGACGCCGACATCGCGGCCGTGGTTCGCGGCCCCGATGGCGAGCTGGTCGCCGGTTCGCTGACCGATGCGGTGGAAACGCACGATGTGTGGACCTTTGCCCGCGATCTGCGCAGCAACGATCCCAACTGGATTCTGGTCGAAACCGACCAGGCCTGATGTCGTCGCAACGGGGGATTGCGATGCGGAGGCTTGCGCTTGCCCTTCTGCCGCTGATGCTGGCGGGATGCGCGGGGGTCGTGCCGTCCGCCGATGTTGCGCCGACACCCAGGCCGGCATCGCTCCCTTATGAAAACGAGCCGCCGGTCGCTGGCCGGACGCCGACCGCGCCCGTCCCTGTCATCGACGATCGGCAGGCCTCCAGTTACATCATTCCCCGCGCCACGCCGTTGCCCGCGATAACGGGGGCCGGCGTTGTTGCCAGCGCTGATATCGGCCAGGCGGCAGGACAGACGCTGCGGCGCGGCCCCGATATCGCGAGTCTTCCGATAGCGCCCGATGATGCCCGCGCAGCGCTCGCTGCCTTCCGTCTGAGCTGCCCTGCGGTCATGCGGCGAGCCGACGCCAGCGGCCTGACCCGGCCCGATGACTGGCGCGCCTCCTGCGAGGCTGCCGCCCGCTGGAGCGATCAGGACGCAGCGCGCTTCTTTGCCGACCAGTTCGAGGCGGTGCAGGTGGGCGAGGGCGCGGCCTTCGCCACCGGCTATTTCGAGCCCGAGATTGCCGGCACGCGGACGCGTCAGCCCGGTTTCGAGGTGCCGGTCTATGGGCGTCCGGCGGATCTGGTGGATGTCGACCTGTCGCAATTCTCTCCCGAATGGGCGGGCAAGAAGATCCGCGGCAAGGTGAAGGGCAGCGATTTCGTTCCCTATGAAGACCGCACGCAGATCGAGGAAGGGGCGCTCGAAGGCCGCGCTCCGATCATCGCCTGGGCGGCCGACCCGATCGAATTCTTCTTCCTGCAGGTGCAGGGCTCGGGCCGCTTGCGTGCGCCCGATGGATCGGTGATCCGGATCGGCTATGCCAGCCAGAACGGCCGCGATTACACCGGCATCGGCGCGCTGATGCGCACGCGCGGGCTTCTCGCGCCGGGGCAGGCGAGCATGCAGGGCATCGTCGCCTGGCTCCGCGCCAACCCGGCAGAGGGGCGCGCGATCATGCGCGAGAACAAGAGCTTCGTTTTCTTCCGCGAGCTGACCGGCCCGGGGCCACTGGGCGCGTTGGGATATCAGGTCGAGGCGGGCAGCACGGTGGCGGCCGACCCCAAGTTCATCCCGCTGGGTGCGCCGGTGTTCCTCTCGATGGACCGCGCCGAACCCAACGGGCTTTGGGTCGCACAGGATACCGGCGGCGCGATCAAGGGTGCGAACCGTTTCGATACCTTCTGGGGCGCAGGCGACCGGGCGCGCGTGATTGCAGGCGGCATGTCCGCGCGCGGGCTGGCGCTGATCCTGCTGCCCAGAGGCAGCTTCGACCGGCTGGCCGCACAGGCGCGCTGAGCGATGAGCCGGAGGCCGCTGACCGATGCGGAAGCGGCGCTCTGGAAGCGGGTGATCGCGACCGTCGAGCCATTCAAGGATCGAGCGAAACCTTCTCCCGTTCCGCCTTCGGCAGGGGCAAACCTGACCAGCAAGGCCGGGCAGGGCGGGGGCGGGCCAACAAGGTCCGCTGCGGCGAGCCTGCCCATCCCCGGTGTAAAGCCTGCAGCTTCGGTCGATCCCTCATGGCTGCGCGATGCCAGAGCGCAAAAACCCAGCCCCGCCTGGACCTTCACGCCCGCGCCGGTGCCCGCCGTCAAGGGCAACCTTGATGGCCATTGGGACCGGCGGATGGCCAAGGGCGGCGTGCAGCCCGATGTCACCATCGATCTGCACGGCCATACGCTCGCGAGCGCCTATGCGCGGCTCGATATGGCTTTGGGTCAGGCGATCGCGGCGGACATGCGGCTGATGCTGCTGATCACCGGCAAGGCGCGCGGGGCAGAGACCGGGCGCGGTGCGATCCGCGCGGCGGTCTCCGACTGGCTCGCCTCGTCGCGCCATGCCGCCGATATCGCCGCCGTGCGCAATGCGCATCCCCGGCATGGCGGGGATGGCGCGCTGTATATCGTGCTGAGGCGGCGGCGGGGTTGAGCCGCTAGCGCACTCGCGATGTCCTTTGACTTCCCAGCATCGCCGGGAAGCCGAGGGACGTGCGCGCGAGACACGCGAACTCAATCCTTCTTGGGGTCGAACTCCAATGACGCGCTGTTCATGCAATAGCGCAGGCCTTCGGGGCCGGGGCCGTCGGGAAACACATGCCCCAGATGCCCGTCGCAGCGCGCACAGCGCACTTCGGTGCGCACCATGCCATGGCTGGTGTCGACGATCTCGGCGACCGCTTCGCCCTCGACCGGGGTGGTGAAGCTGGGCCAGCCCGATCCGCTGTTGTACTTGGCATCCGATTCGAACAGAGGCGCGCCGCAACCGGCGCAGCGGTACATGCCGTCGCCCTTGTGATCGTTATACTTGCCGGTGAAGGCCCGTTCGGTGCCGCCTTCGCGCAGCACGTGATACTGTTCGGGGCTGAGCTTGGCGCGCCACTCGGCGTCGCTGATCCTGGTATCGGTCATGGGTCTCTCCTGGGGAGTGATCAACATGGGCCGACTGGGGAAACAGTCAAGATGCGCGTGCGGCAGCGCGGGCGATTTCCAGCAGTTCCTGCTCCAGCAGCAGCGCCGGGCCGGGGCTTGCGCGCATCATCGCCTGCTGCAGCGCAAGCAGCCGTTCGGACAATCGCGCCATCGCCTGCGGGCGGCCCCAGGCGCGCAGCTGCCGTGTCCAGTCCTGCGCGCTGCCCCCGCCCCACAGCCGGCGGCTCCGAATCTCCTGCGTGACCCATGCTGCCACGTCACGCGTATTGCCCATGCGCTGGGCGACCGCGGCCAGCTGCATCACCTGGCGCTGCATCACGATCACCAGGCCGACCTCGGACACCGCCTGCTCGCGCATCCGCTTGAGCTCTTCGGGCAGGCGGCGCAGGTCGCCCGACAGCGCGGCACTGATGATCGGCTGCATCGCATCGTCCTCGGCATCGGCACGCAGCGCGGTGATGACCTCGCGGGTGACCGCCTTGGGCTCCTGCGGGCTCGAGTCGAGGTACAGCGAGAGCTTCTCGATCTCCTGCGCGGCCAGCCTGCGGTCGGCGGCGGTGAAGGCGGCGATGACGTGCGCCAGATCATTGTCGATGGTCAGGCCAGCGGCGCGGCCAAGCTCGGTGACGATCCGCGCCATGTCGTCCGGGCCCGGCGTCTTGGTCTGCACCGCGAGCGCGTTGGGCGCGGCCAGCACCGCCTTGGCGATGCGCGACTTGTCGGTGACGCTGCTCGCCAGCATCACCACGGGATTGACCGTCTTGTCCGCCGCCAGCAGCGCCTCGACCGCGGGCAGGCTTTCCTCGCCGCTGGTGCTGACGCGGATATAGCGCGCATCGCCGAACAGCGAGAGGGACGCCGCCTCGGCCGCCAGCAGCGAGGGGTCTCTCGCCAGCTGCGGTCCATCCAGATCGGTGCGCTCGGCACCCTTGGGGAAGCTCGCAATGATCTCGGCCGCGAGCGACGCGTTGCCGCCATCATCGGTGCCGAAGATCAGGTAGAGGCGGATGTCGGAGCGCGGCTTGCGCGCCAGCGCATGGATTGCAGCGGCGTCACCCTTCATGGGGAGGCGCCTTCATTGGGCCGCCGAAACCTCGCGCGCGAACAGCGAAAGCCGCGTCACGATCTGGTCGGCGATCTCGAGCGAGAGGTTCTCCAGCGCGCGATTTTCCGCGGCGATGGTGGCATATTCGCTGCTGACGATATCGATACCGGCGTCGGATGCGGCGGTGGCATCGAGCACGGTTTCGCCGGTGGCGACCTCGACCAGCTGATAGCGTGCGCGCAGGGTGCGCCGTTCGCGGGTCACCTGGTCGTTGGCGAGCAGGCCGAAGCCGGTGATCTTGTCGTCGAGCACCACCTGCAGGCGGAACCGCTGGTTGCCGTTGCCCAGCGCATCGAGCTTGTCGTCGAGCGCATTCTTGACCAACCACCCGGCGCGGCCCTGGATCGGCGCGACCGTGACATCACCCAGGGTCGTCGCGACCGCCCCTTGCGTGCCCGAGGAATAGAGCGGTTGCATCCCGCAGGCGGAAAGCGATGCGGCAAGCAGCATCAGGGGGAAAATCCGTTTCATCTGCACCGACCTATAGACCAATACCGGTTTCCCGCGAAGGCGGGAATCCATCTCCTGCCATGGCGTCTGCCGCAAAGTTGGAAGACGGGTCCCCACCTTTACGGGGAACCCCAACGGCATCACACCACCAGATTGACCAGCCGGTCGGGTACCACGATCACCTTGCGGATCGGGGCGCCGTCCAGGCTGCGCTGCACCTTGTCCGATGCCAGCGCCAGCCGCTCGAGCTCGTCGTTCGGCAAGCCCTTGGCCACTGTCAGCGTATCGCGCAGTTTGCCCTTGATCTGCACCGCGATGGTGACCTCGTCCTCGACCAGCAGAGCCGGGTCGACCTCGGGCCAGGCGGCATCGGCGATCAGACCATGGCCTTCGATCAGCGCCCAGGCTTCCTCCGCCAGATGCGGTACCATCGGCGCGACCAGCCGGATCAGGCCGCGGATGGCGATATTGCGGCTGGCGGATTTCTCGGCCTTCTCGATGGCGTTGGTCAGCTCGTACAGCCGGGCGACCGCCTTGTTGAATGCCAAGGCCTCGATGTCCTTGCTGACCAGATCGATCGTCTGATGCAGCTTGCGCTCGAGCGCCTTGTCTTGTCCTTCGGAGGCTTCGACCGAATTGAACACGCGCCACAGCCGCTGGACGAAGCGCCAGCAGCCTTCGATGCCCGCCTCGCTCCACGGCAGATCGCGCTCTGGCGGGCTGTCGGAAAGCATGAACCAGCGCACCGCATCCGCGCCATAGCGGTTCACGATCTCGTCGGGGTCGACGACGTTCTTCTTGGACTTGGACATCTTCTCGACGCGGCCTGCGATCGCAGCCTCGCCGGTTTCGGTGATGATCCAGTCCTCGCCGGACTTTTCGACCTGATCGGGCCCGAGCCACTTGCCGTTGGCATCCTGCCAGGTCTGGTGCGTGACCATGCCTTGCGTGAACAGGCTGGCGAACGGCTCGGTCACATCCAGCTTGTCGATGCGGGCCAGCGCACGCGTCCAGAAGCGGGCATAGAGCAGGTGCAAAATCGCATGCTCGACACCGCCGATGTACTGGCCGACGGGCAGCCATTTGGCGATTTCCTCGCGGTCGAACGGCTTGTCCGACGGCTGGCTGGCAAAGCGCAGGAAGTACCAGCTCGAATCGACGAAGGTGTCGAGCGTATCGGTCTCGCGCTGCGCCGGCTTGCCGCACTTGGGGCAATCGACATGCTTCCAGGTCGGGTGGCGTACCAGCGGGTTGCCGGGGATTTCGAAGCTGACGTCCTCGGGCAGGGTGACCGGCAGCTGGTCCTTGGGCACGGGAACGACGCCGCAGTCATCGCAATGGATGAACGGGATCGGCGTGCCCCAGTACCGCTGGCGCGAGACGCCCCAGTCGCGCAGCCGCCAGACGGTGGTGCCTTCGCCCCAGCCTTCTCCTTCCGCGCGCGCGATGACGGCGGCCTTGGCCTCATCCGCGGTCATTCCGTCGAGGAACGACGAATTGATGATCCTGCCCGGGCCGGTATAGGCCTCGTCGTGGATCGGCGCGGCTTCGTCGCCCTCGGCCGCGACAACACGCGTTACCGGCAGCATGTACTTGCGGGCAAAGTCGAGGTCGCGCTGGTCGTGCGCGGGCACGCCCATCACCGCGCCGGTGCCGTAATCCATCAGCACGAAATTGGCGATGAACACCGGCAGTTCCCAGGTGATGTCAAACGGATGCAGCGCGCGCAACCCGGTGTCGAAGCCCAGCTTCTCGGCCGTTTCCAGCTCGGCAGCGGTCGTGCCGCCCGCCTTGCAGCGTTCGATGAACGCGGCCGCTTCGGGGTTTTCAGCGGCGATCGACTGCGCAATCGGGTGATCGGCGGCGATCGCGACAAAGCTCGCGCCAAAGATAGTGTCGGGCCGGGTCGAATAGACCGGAATGGTCGTCGCAGAGCCGTTCAGCGCAAAGCTGAAGGTCAGACCCTGGCTCTTGCCTATCCAGTTCGCCTGCATCGACCGCACCTTCTCGGGCCAGTCCTCCAGCGTATCGAGGCCTTCGAGCAGTTCGTCGGCAAAGTCGGTGATCTTGAGGAACCACTGGCTCAGCTTGCGTCGCTCGACCTGCGCGCCGGAGCGCCAGCCCTTGCCGTCGATCACCTGTTCGTTGGCGAGCACGGTCTGGTCGACCGGGTCCCAGTTGACCGCGCTCTCCTTGCGATAGACCAGGCCGGCGGCGTACAGATCAAGGAACAACGCCTGCTCGTGGCCGTAATATTCGGGCTCGCAGGTGGCGAGTTCGCGGCTCCAGTCGAGCGCGAAGCCCAGGCGCTTGAGCTGCTTGCGCATCGCGGCGATGTTGTCGCGGGTCCAGCCGCCGGGGTGGACGCCCTTTTCCATCGCGGCATTTTCCGCTGGCATGCCGAACGCATCCCAGCCCATCGGATGCAGCACTTCAAAGCCCTGCATCCGGCGATAGCGCGCGATGACATCGCCCATGGTGTAGTTGCGGACGTGGCCGATATGGATGCGCCCCGATGGATAGGGGAACATCTCCAGCACATAGGCCTTTTTCTTGGGGCTGTTGCTGTCCGCCTTGAAGGACTGGCGCTCGTCCCAAACCGACTGCCAACGGGCATCGGCGGCCAGCGGATTGAACCGCGTAATCTCGTTCATTGTATCCCTCTGAAACGTCGGGGCTTATTCGCGAATGGCAGACTGGCGCAGATCGCGCGCCTTGGTAAGGATAACCTCTTCCAGCTTCTGCACCGTGGCGGCGCGCACCGGGGCATCGACCCACTGGCCGTTCTGGCTGACCTGGCGGCTGGCGGCGACGCGCAGCGCATCGGCGCGCAGATCCTGGTCGAGGATCGACACCGTGACCTTCATCCGTTCGGACGGAGTCTGCGGATTGGCATACCAATCGGTCACGATCACGCCGCCGGCGCTGTCGGCCTGAAGCAACGGCATGAACGACAGCGCATCGAGCGAGGCGCGCCACAGATAGCTGTTCACGCCGATCGTCGTCACCTGGCTCGCGGCGATATCGGCTTCCACGCGCTTCTCGCCGCCACCGCATGCGGACAGCAGCGCCAGCGTGCCAACTGCGCACAGGCCGGCGCGGGCAAAACTCAGAACGGGCATGGCGGCATCCTTACATATCGACTGCGTGAAACAGCGGCCTTCTATAGTGGCTTGGCGGGCTTGGGCAAGCACTTGCGCATGGGCCCACATGTTCAGCCCGCAGCAAGAATCTGCGCGATATTCTATGGTCTGCGGGGTGTGCGCTGGCCGGGTGTGACCGGGCGCGGGCTGCAACCGATTGTGGATTGTGTGCAACGGTTGAAGATTATTTTCTCCGTGAAGGGCTTTGGGCATATATGTCCGCGTAATTATGATAACTCTGTCGTCAGGGACGGAGCGGGGTCGGATAAAGACAATGAAAACGGGAGTTTCGAAAAAGCTGGCGATATCAGGGCTTTTGCTCGGGTCTGCGGCATTGTTGCCGTCGATCGCGCTCGCCTTTTCCTCCGGTTTCGATTCGCGCCCCGTATCGATCGACGCCCGCGGCGGCATCGGTTCGTTCACGCCGGCGTCGGTGGATCCGCGCCTGGCCGACAAGCTCAAGTTCTCGGCACTGCGCGGCGACAAGATGTTCCGCTTCACGCCGGCTGCCTCTGCCGCGACCGACGGTCCGCGCGCACTGACCATCGCGGTGCGCGTGCGCCCCGATTCGGCCAAGGCCATCAACATCCGGCCTGACCTTGCCAGCGACAGCGGCAAGGGCGAAGGTCTGGTCCAGATCACGCCGACCGCATTCAGCCTGGGCGTCGCCAAGGGCTTCACCAAGTTCGCGCTGCCCACCAGCATCCGTCAGCAGGACGAAGCCCTGCCGGACATCAGCAAGCTGGGCCGCGCTGCCGCTGGCACCACCGGCACCAAGAGCCGCTTCAGCCCGCGGATCGAGCTGGACGATGTCCAGGCTCCGACCACCCGCGCGGTTCGGCCGTTCAACGACCAGGGCAGCTATTCGCTCGATGTCGGCGGCGCCTACAAGGTCACCCGCAATCTCGACGTTACCGCCGGCATTCGCCTGCGCAGCGAACGCGACCGCCTGACCGGCCTCACCAACGAGCAGTATGACAGCCAGGCTGTCTATGTCGGAACTGAATTCCGCTTCTGATCCTGCCGGTTAGCTGACATCACGGACAGGTTTTCCCCTGCCGATCGCGGGGACCTGTCCCATGCTGCCCGCGACAGGCGCGACCGCGTTCGCGCGCGTCCCTTCAGCGTTGCACCGTTGTCCGTGCCTGTGGAGCCAGCGAGCAACAGGCGAGGCAGAGGAAAAGCGCGCCACCGACGAAGACCTGAGGCCCGGGCAGGACCAGCCAGGCCGCCGCGAAGAAGCCCGTCATGGCAAGGTTGATCGCGGTCAGAATCCCGCGGTTGCCCACACCTGGCGATCGGAAGCCCAGGAGATTGGCGGCGGCTGCCAGGAGGATCGTGAGGCCTGAGCCGACGAACCACAAGGCCTCGATCGTCCAGTCGGCATAGGCCAAAGGGGTCAGCGCGATGTGAACGAGCCCCAGCAGGCCGCCAACAATCGCCAGTGACACCGCGCATGTCTGCAGGCGCATCAGCGGATGGCCTGCCGGGCGGTCGCGATACGCGCAGCGGCACCTGCGACCAGCAAGGCACATGCGAGGACGAGAAGATCCTCCACGACCAGAGCCAGATAGAGGCTGGAGGTGGGCGTCGCCACGCTGCCGAACCGGATCAGCGCCGCCGTAACTGCCAGCACCGCCATCAAGGGGGCGGCGAGGGTAATCGTGGCCCGGTATCCGAACCGCGCCGTGGCGAGCGCGCCGACGGCAAACATCGTCGCTATGATGTAGCCAAACGCTTCCAGCACGATGGCATCGCTGACGGACATGCGCCCTGCGAAGCGGATGTTCAGCGCGGCCCATGCCACCGCCCCGCCGATCAACAGGCTGCGCGCAGCCGCGTTCAGGAATTGCGGGGACGTCAGCCGCTCCCTGACGGCGACGACCAGGCAGCCGAAGGCAAAGTGCCCGCGCCTGGCTTCGGGGACATGGTCAAGTTCTGCAGCCATTGCCTCGAACCACGCCCTGCGTTCTGCAGGCGCAATCTTGAAGGCAAGTGCGACAAAGCGCTGCGCCCCTGGTTTCGGCTTTCGAATCATAGTGCAAATCCCTTTCCAAGGTCGGCATGGGGCCCATCGCTGAGCGTAATGGTGCGGGCGAGGGCCAGACCCGACGGGGTCAGGCGATAGGCATGCCGCGGTGGCCGTCCTTCGCGCGGCGAGGGAACCCAGCGCGCCTCGAGATGGCCCTGATCGCACAGCCGGATCAGCATCGGATACAGCGTGCCCGAAGCGATGCCGGTGATCTCCATCAATTCATAGCCGTAGCGCCAATCCTGGGGCCGTTCGTGGAGCGCCAGCAAGGCTGTTTGCGTCTGTCTGGAGATGTTGGAGCGTCTTGGCATTCCATCGATCTACATATGTAGAGTTTTAAGTACAAGCAGGATTGTCGCATGCCACGAACTTTCCGAACGCAGATGCTGCCGCCCCGCATCTGGAAGGCGTAACAGGCGAGGTTATCGTCGATGATCGGTTGGCAAACGGGCGCCAATCGTCGCGGGGGAGGGTGACGGGCTAGCGCGACAGCCCATCGATGGCAGCCCAGCCGTCGATCACCGCACCGTTCTGCTGCGCCCGTGCCCTCGTCATGCCGCCCAGTGCGATCACCGGCAGGCGCGAGAGCCGTGCGAGCGCGGCGAATCGAGGGACGCCCAAATGCGCGCCGCCGGGATGGGTGCGGGTGGCGAAGACTGGAGAGATGAGGGTCTGCGCCGACCCTCTCATCGCATTGGCGCGGGCGAGTTCGCGCATGTCGTGTACCGTCAGCAGCCGGATCAGGCCGTGGCCCGCACCGCTGACGGGCGCGCCGTAGCAGCCATCCGCGCGCCAGCGTCGCGCCATCGCGGTATCGCCTGCCAGCACGATCACGCCGCCCCGGTTGCGGATCTGCTTGGCCAGTTGCACGAATCGCTGGCGGCGCTGCTCCGGGGGAAGATGATAATGCCGGAACACCAGCCCCGATCCGCGTGGCAGCCGTGCGATTGCGCGCTCCAGCAGCGCATCGTTGCGCGCATCGCTGATCAGCCAGAGCGTGGGCATTGTGTTTCCGGGCTGGCGGCGGCGCATGACCGGGCTTATAGCCGCGCCCCATGAATATGCCCAGCCACCCCGCCGACACCCCGCTCGCCACGATCCGCGCGAACATCGCTCAGTCCGAGAAGATCGCAGGGCGTCCCGCCGGATCAACCACATTGATCGCGATTTCCAAGACCAAGCCGGCAGAAGCGATCGAGGACCTGATCGAACTGGGCCACAGGGTGTTCGGCGAGAACCGGGTGCAGGAAGCACAGGCCAAGTTCCCGGATCTGCGCGCGCGCTATCCCGATCTGCAGCTGCACATGGTCGGCCAGCTGCAATCGAACAAGGCAGATGAGGCGGTTGCGCTGTTCGATTGCATCCACTCGCTAGACCGCATGTCGCTCGCCAAGGCGCTCGCCGCCGCGATGACCAAGGCGGGCCGGCAGGTGCCGTGCTTCGTCCAGGTCAATATCGGCGAGGAAGAGCAGAAGGGCGGCTGTGCAATCGCCGACCTCCCGCAGTTCCTGGCGGATGTCCGCGCTTTGGGCTTGCCCGTGATCGGCTTGATGGCGGTGCCGCCGGCCGATGTCGAACCCTCGCCCTATTTCGCCCTGCTCGCCAAGCTGGCGCGTGACCATGGGCTCGATCAGCTCAGCATGGGCATGTCGGGTGATTACGAGACCGCGGTGCGCATCGGTGCGACCCATGTCCGCATTGGCTCTGCCTTGTTCGGTGCGCGCTAAGCAACTTTGACCAGATCAAACTATCGTATCCAAAATGAAGCAATTTTGCGCTTTACCGTAGAATAAAAGGTAGAATAGCCGCTATGCCCCTGCCCTCAAGCGGGGGTGTTGATGCGTACGGTATTCGGCCTGTTGGCCGCGCTCATTCTTAATGGGGTAACGGTTTCGACGCCGTTGATGGCGCAGGAGCGTTCAGCGGTTCGGCAGGGATTTGTTCTGCCTGCACAAAGCGGCAAGACCATCTTGGTGCTGCGCCCGTCGGTTCGCGTGGCCGAACAATCGACGGGAGGGCTACCCGAGCCGCGCGCCGAATGGACCGACCAGGCGCGCCGGAATATCGATGCCGCGCTGGTCGAATTGCAGCGGCAGCTTGGCAACACGGTGATCGCCGCACCCGAAACCTATGGCGAGGATGCCCGCCGCGTGGCCGAGCATCTGGCGCTGTTCGGTGCCGTGTCCGAAGCGGTCATCCAGTACCAGTTCTTTGTCGGCAACCGGCTTCCCACCAAGAAACGCGACAACAAGGCAGGCCAGTTCGACTGGTCGCTGGGCTCCGATGTTGCAAAGCTGCCCGGCGCAGATGAGGCCGATTATGCGCTCTTCATCGTCACCAATGACCATTATGGCTCGACCGGGCGCAAGATGCTGCAGATTGTCGGGCTGGTCGCCGGGGTCGGCGTGACGTCCGGGTTGCACGCGGGCTATGCCGGGCTGGTCGATCTCAAGACCGGCCATCTGCTTTGGCTTAACGCCGATGGCCAGATGGGCGGCGATGTGCGCGATCCCGAAGGTGCGATGAAGCGGGTACGCCAGCTGCTCGAGGATTTTCCTGGTAGCGCGATCGCCAAGGATCCGCCGCCCCCCGAGACCGCATCCGGGACCAAGCCATGATCGCGCGGGTGCTGCTGACGATCGGTTTGCTGGCGCTGGCCATGGGAGGCTCCGCCCAGGCTGAACCTGCATTACCGCCACCTTATGCCGGCGCCTATCAGCCCCAGGGAGTGGACGAGCAGGGCCAGTGGCAGCAAATGGATGAGGAGGAACGTCGACTTGCACAGTCGGATATCGTCGTCCGCGATCCAGCCCTGCATGCCTATGTTCACAAGATATTGTGCGACACAGTGGGGCAGGATCGGTGCGGATCAGTCCGGCTTTATATTTTGCGGGTCCCGGTCTTCAACGCCAACATGGCGCCCAACGGAACCATGCAGGTCTTTACCGGATTGCTGCTGCGTGTGCACAACGAAGCAGAGCTGGGTGCGATACTGGGCCACGAATTCGGGCATTTCGAGGCGCGTCACACTCTGGAAAGGTTCCGAGCGGCCCGTTCAAGTACAGATATTCTGGCCTGGGCTGGCGTTCTGGGTAGTCTTGCCCCCAGCTATGATGTGGTCAGGGCTTATCGCAACCTCGAAATCACACTCATCAGCAGTTTCTACAGCTTCAACCGCGACCACGAGCGCGAGGCTGATCGGCTGGGGATTGCGTATTTGAACAGCAGCAATTTGCGACCGCAAGCTGCAGCGCAGGTGTGGGAGAAGCTGATTGCAGAATATCAGGCAGATGCGCGTTCCAAGGGATTGAAAAAGCCGCGCCTCGACCGGGTACCTTTTTACGCTACCCATCCCCCACAGGTCGAGCGTGCAACTACGCTCGCTCTGCTCGCCCGCGCCGATGCGGCGCAGCGCGATGATGGTGCGGCGCGCTATCGTGAGGCGCTCGCACCCTGGCTGCCGCAGTTGCTCGACGACCAGATCAAGCTCAACGATTTCGGCGCGAGCGAATACATCATCCAGGCGCTGGCGGAAGGCGGCTGGACCGCGCCGCTCTGGCACGCCCGCGGTGAGCTCTACCGGATGCGCGGGGCGCCGCGCGATCTGGTCAATGCCGCGACATTCTACGGCGAGGCCATCGCGCTCGATCCGGCGCATCCCGAGGCGCATCGCGGCCTGGGCCTCTCCCTGCTCAAGACCGGGCAGGCGGCTTCGGGTCAGCAGGCGCTGCGCCGCTATCTGGAACTGCGGCCGGATGCAGCGGACGCAAAGCTGATCGGCATGATGATCCCCAAAGAGGTGCCTGCGCCATGATCCCTGGTTTTCGCTACGCCGCTGCGGCCTTGCTGCTCTGCGGGCTGCTGCCTTCTGTCGCTGTCGCGCACAAGCTGCGCGAGCAGGGGGCTGTGGTCGCCATCGCGAATACTTCGCTCACCGTCATGCCGGGTCGCGACTGGAACAGGCTTGATGGCAATATCGGCAAGCATACCGAGACCTGGACACTTGACGGCAGCCAGCTCAACGATCTCACCTTTTTTGCCGGAATCGAGCCGGGCAAGCCGCTGGCACGCGAACGCAGCAAGAAGCGCGACCCTTTGCCCAAGTTCACGGCATCGACATTGCTGGTCGAATTGCCCGAATTGTTCGAAGCCACCTATCGCAGCGCCAAGCAGATCGCCGATTTCCGCGTCACCGATGTGCAGCCTCAACCCTTTCTGGGGCGAGAGGGTGTGGTGTTTGCCTATGAATATGTCGATGGAGATGAACTCACCCGCATGGGTGAGGCGCACGCCGCGATCATCGATGGGCGGCTGTACATGATCAGCTTCGATGCGCCGCGGCTGCATTATTTCGCGCGCGGTATCGAGGATGCGCGGGCAATCATGCGCAGCGCGCGCCTGCCCTGACGCACGCGTGCGCGCTATAGCCTGGTCTATTCGGTCACATCGTCGAGCGTGAAATAGCCCTGTTTCAGCGACTTGAGCACCAATTGCGCGCGGTTCGACACCGCGAGCCGCCGTCGCGCATCGGTGAGATATTCGCTGACCGTCTGGTCCGAGATCTTCAGCACCGCCGCGATTTCCCAGCTGGTCATGCCGCGCGCCACCAGCTTGATGCAATCGACCTGACGCGGGGAGAGCTTTTCATCGTTGTTCACGGTGATCTCGGGAAGCTGCGCCTGCCACAGGCTGCGCGCCTGCTGGCCCGCTGCCACGCCGATTAGCATCGCCAGCATGAACGGGCGCGACTGCAATTCCTGTCCGTCCTCCACCACGAAATGCACGGAGATCGTCGGGCGATCGGGCATGTGGCTGGCGATCGTGCAGCCCGAGCCCAATCCCAGCTTGCGCATCTCTTCGAGATATTCGCGCTGGATGCGGGTGAGCGGAATGATCGATTCGAGGTCGGTCCAGCGGATGGCCCCACCGCGGCGCTGGCATGCGGCCAGAACCGGGCTTGTCAGGCTGTATTCGCGGCGCTGGAACAGGTCGTGCCATGCCTGCGGATAGTTGGTCACCATCTCGGGCTGCATCAGCCCCGACTGGACGTGAACATGCCGCGCCAGCGCCGTATAGGCAAAGCCGAACGGCCGGGCGGCCTCGGCCGTCACATGCAGCAGGTCTTCCAGCGTAGCGGCGGCCTCAATAGCTGCCGATGCACGCTCGACTAGGTCCAGTTCCGGCATAAGCCTGGCTCAATTCCCGATAGATTGCGATAGCCCGAAAAGGTCCGAAACGGCCTGCGGGCAACAAGATCAGATGCAAACGTTTGGTTACCTGCTATTTACCTGCTGGCGAGCAGGCAACCAATATACGGTTACATTGGTCCAGATCGGTGCGATCTTGTTTGCTGCAATGTGGCCGGAAACCTTGAGACTAGCGCAATTCTGCCGGGTAACAGGCTGTCTGGCCGGTCAGCCGGTCATGCTCCCGGAACGCCCAGCGCAGAGGCCGCCTCGCGCACGCGGCGCTGATCCGCCGCCTTGTTCTTCAGCGCGGCGGTGGCATCGCGCAGCGCGGCCTGCGCCTTGCCGGTCTCCCCCAATTGAATGCGGCTGCGCAACAGCATGATCCAGCCGTCGGTATCGCCCGGCTCGCGCTTGAGGCGCTCGGCCAGCCCGTCGACCATCTGCGCGACCATCATGTCCTGCTGGCCCTGAGGCAGCGCGGCGGCCGCCGCCATCTGGTCGGGGCTGGGGCCGGGTATGCCCGCGGTCGCTGCCTGCGCGCCATCGGTGCGGAACCCGGCAGTGGGAGCGGCGAACTTGGCGGACGCCAGCCGCTTTTCCACTTCGATGCCGCGTTCCTTGCCGACATTGCGGATCACGTCGCGAATGTCCTTGGCATAAGGCGCATCGGCAGGGGTCTCGGCGAGCAGCGCAAACCAGTCCTCGATCGCCTCGGCATGCTGGCCATCGATATCCTTGGCCGCTGCGAGGAAATAGCGCGCGCGCGCATCCTTGGGGTCGATCTCCACTGCGCGCTTGAACGCGGCGCGGGCATCCTGGCTGATGGCCTCGTCCTTGCTGGCCATCACCAGCGCCTCGCCCAGCATCGAGTGATATTCGGAATTGCCGGGCGCAAGCTGGATCGCACGGCGCATGGCGGTGGCCGATTCGGCAAAGCGGCTGGTCTCGAAATAGCTCCAGCCCAGCATCCGCCAGCCTTCGGCATCGTCCGGATTGTCGCGAAGACGGGTTTCCAGCGCGGTGATGACCTCGTCGACCGAGGCAGGTTGCCCTTCGGCGTTGAGCGGCGCGACCGGAGCGGACGCCGCGGGCGCCTGGTCGGAATAGATCTTGTAGCCCACTGCGCTGACCGCAATCAGCGCCGCGGCGGCGAGCGCGATCTTGCCGGCCCCCAGGCCACCGCCGGAGGTTCGGGCAGGGGCATCGCTTGCTGCGGAAGGGAGGGCAGGATCGTTCATGGCTTGTGTCATCCGGGGTCTCTTTGTGCGCGTCCGTTAGTGAAGCTAGCGGATCAGCCAAATTTTCCAATTTCTAAGTGGTAAAGATCACATTCTTTGCTAGAAATATGGCCATAGGGTTCGCAACCGGATTTTGGGCAATTTCTTGCGGCAGCGGGGCATTCCGGCGACAGCAGCACCGATCGGGGAGAAATCGGACTGCAGTGCGCTGGGCTGAGCCGATGCCAGGCAAGCGCGGGCGTATCTGCGTCCGCAATTGGGGGGCGCGAACCAGTGAGCGAGATTTTCCGCGTAGCCATCATCGGATCGGGCCCGGCGGGCAAGAGCGCCGCTGCGCGCGCCGCCAGCCTGGGCATGAGCCACATCCTGCTCGAAAAGACCGATCACCTCTCCGACACCATCTACAAATACCAGAAGGGCAAGCATGTGATGGCCACGCCATCGCAGCTCGTTCTGCGCTCCGACCATGAATTCGATGCGGGCAAGCGCGAGGCGATCCTCGAAAAGTGGAATGCGCGCACCAAGGAACTGGGCGTCAACGTCAAGTTCAATGCCGAGGCCAAGGCGATCCGCGGCACCGGCCCCGCGATCGAGGGCAGCGTCCATGTCATCGAGCAGCGCGGTCGCGACGGCTCTGTCACCAAGAAAGAGATCCAGCGCTACGCCCCGCCCTATGAAATCGAGCTGACCAGCGGCGAGAAGGTGATGGCGGAGAACGTCGTCTTCGCCATCGGAACCCAGGGCAATCCCAACCGCATGCGTTGCCCCGGCGGTGACCTGCCGCATGTCCAGTATCAGCTCGATGACCCGACCGAATATGTCGACGAGCATATCGTCGTGATCGGCGCGGGCGATGCGGGGATCGAGAACGCGCGCGGCCTGGCCGAGGATTCGGCGCAGGGCAACGTCGTCACGATTGTCAACCGCGGGCCCGAAGCGCCCAGCCCGAGAGAAACCTTCCCGACCGCCAAGGAAGCGAACGCGCTGGCGCTGCTGGCGGACCGCAATGCCGGCAAGCTCAACATCCGCTTCGAGACCGACACCGCGAGCATCGAACCGGGCTGGATCACGTTCAGCACCCGCGACGGCGAGGAGCGCGTGCGCTGCGACCGCATCATCGCGCGCATCGGATCGGCCCCGCCGCGTGCGTTCATCGAGGAATGCGGCATCGCGTTTACCAGCGCCGACCGGCTGGCCTTTCCGCAGCTGTCGCCGGTGTTCGAATCGACCGCGCCCAACATCTTCATCATCGGCGCGCTCGCCGGTTACCCGCTGATCAAGCATTGCATGAACCAAGGCTATGACGTCATCGAGTTCATCAACGGCAATGCCGATCTGAAGCCGGCGGACGAACCCATTCTGGAGGCCAAGTTCCGCGACCTGCCGGGGCGCAAGTCGGTGGCCGAATGGCTCGATGTGCTGCGCGAGAATGTAACGATCCTCAACGGCATGAACCCGCTGCAGATGCGCGAGTTCATGCTCGATTCGGATGCCAAATTCTATCGCAAGGGCGATGTCATTTTCGAACGGGCCGCACCTGGGTCATCGCTGTTCGCGATCGCGCAGGGCTCGGTCGCGGTGCAGATCGACCCCAATGACACATCAAAGACGGTGCCGATCGGCCAGGGGTCGATCTTCGGCGAGGTGGGCCTGATTTCGGGTCGTCGGCGCGGTGCGACGGTGGTCGCGGCCGAGGACACGATCTGCGTCGAGATTTCGCGCAACGCCGCGCTCAAGCTGCAAAGCCAGGTGCCGACCGCAAAGAAGGCGATCGAACGCATCTCGACCGAGCGCCTGCTGCTGCAGATGTTCGGTTCGGGCCTCAAGCCCGACGACATCCGCGAGGTGGTCGATACCAGCCGTATCCGTCAGGTGAAGCCCGGCGAGGCGATCCTCAAGGAAGGCGACGAGGGCACCGAGATCTTCGTGATCCGGGTGGGGTCGATGATCGTGGAAAAGGAAATCGGCGGCAAGCCGGTGTTCCTCTCCTATCTGCCCGCCGGCTCCTATGTCGGCGAAATGGCGCTGATCGCAGGCGGCAGGCGCACCGCGACGGTGAAGGCGGCCATCAAGTCCGAGGTCATCCAGATCGATGGCGAGGCGTTCAGGAAGGTGCTCGACGCTCATCCCGAACTGCTCAAGCGCGCCAAGCGCGACATGGCCAGCCGCCAGGATATCAACGCGTTCATCGAGGCGAAGAAGGACAGCTTCTCGGGCGTGGTCGACATGTATTCGGGCGTTGCCAACTTCCTGGTCGAAAACGGCATCGGCGAGGCGACCGACGTGCTGCTGATCGACGAGACCCTGTGCGTGGGCTGCGACAATTGCGAAAAGGCGTGCGCCGACAGCCATGACGGCCTCTCGCGGCTCGATCGCGAGGCCGGGCGCACCTATGCGCATCTGCACGTGCCGACCAGTTGCCGCCATTGCGAACATCCGCACTGCATGGCCGATTGCCCGCCCAATGCGATCAATCGGGGCCCGGACGGCGAGGTCTATATCAACGATACCTGCATCGGCTGCGGCAACTGCCAGCGCAACTGCCCCTATGGCGTGATCCGCATGGACAAGGTGCCGCCGAAGAAGCCCAGCCTGCTCTCCTGGCTGTTCTTCGGCTTTGGCCCTGGCCCGGGCGAACCGAGCAAGAAATGGTCCTATGCCAACAGCGACCACAGCGTCGAGAAGCCCAAGAAGGCGATCAAGTGCGACATGTGCGCCGGAATCGAGGGTGGCCCCAGCTGCGTGCGCGCCTGCCCGACGGGCGCGGCCATCCGCGTGGCGCCCGACGAGTTCCTGACCGTCGCCCGGCTCGAGCAGGAGGAGGCTTGACCCATGGCTAGCCAGGCTCAACCCGCAGCGCCGCCAGCGCGCAAGAAGACCACCGGCCGTCAGCGCAATTCGATGCACGACGGCTTCCTGCGGCATCGCAACTTCCGCTGGATGAAGATCGCCACGGTGCTGTCGATCACCTGTCTGGTCAGCTATTTCCTCGTCGACGTGCAGCCACGCCACAATGGCGGCTCGTGGTATGGCTATACTCTGGGTACCATCGGCGCGCTGCTGATCGTCTGGCTGACGTGCCTGGGCATGCGCAAGCGGGCAATCACTCCGGGGGGCTGGTCGCTCAAGGCCTGGACCAGCGCGCATGTGTACCTGGGGTTGAGCCTGATCGTCATCGGCACATTGCACACCGGCTTCCAGCTGGGCTGGAACGTGCATACCCTGGCCTGGTCGCTGATGATGATCGTCATCGTCTCCGGCATCGTCGGCATCTATTTCTACGCGACCCTGCCCGACAATCTGTCGAACAACCGGGCCGATGGCGATGGCGCGGTGACCGAGCGGATGATGATCGAGCAGCTGCGTTCGCTTGACCGCCAGCTGCACGATGCCGCGCAACCGCTCGATCCCGCACAGGCGGGGCTGGTCCAGGCCTCGCTCGAGCAGGATCCGTTCGCGGGCAATTTCTTCCAGCGCATCGGCAACAGCTATTCGGGGTGCGAGACACGCGCGGCCATGGCGGAGCTGCGCCGGATGCGCGCGTATCAGCCGCGCATGGGCGATGATCCGCTCGACAAGGTCGACGGGCTTCTGCAGCGCAAGGAATCGACCCTCGCGCGGCTGCGCAAGCATCTCCAGATCAAGGCGATGCTGCAGGTGTGGCTGTACGTGCACGTGCCGATGACCTTCGCGCTGCTCGCGGCGCTCTCGGCGCATATCTTCAGCGTGTTCTTCTATTGGTGATCGCAGGTCCGGGGGCGGGGTTTCGGCAAGTTTTGGGGGCAGTTTCATGATGTTTATCGTCCGCCAGGTCGCCTTGAAGGCAGATGGCAGCGAGATTGTCCGCCAGACCGAAGTGGCGGGCGAAGAGCTTTTTATCGGCCGCAACGCCAGCAATGGCGTCCATCTGCCCGATCTTGCGGTCAATCCCGTGCATGCGCGCGTCGAGCGGCGCGGTGGCGAACTTTTCATCACCTCGCAGTCGCAGCAGCCGTTCGATGTCGATGGCCGCAGCGTGGAATCGGCCAAGGTCGATCTGGCGCGCGGCGCCGAGCTGCGTTTCGGTGGGCATATCATCGCAGTGGGGGTCGAGGGCGAGGCGGTAACGCTCACCGTTCGCCGCATTGAGGCGGTATCGGACAGCGCCGAGGACAAGGATGAAGCGGCGATCTATTCGCTCAAGGGCCTGCTGCCCGGCAAGCGGATGAGCGCCTGGGGCTTTGCGCTGCTGGTGCTGATCGCGTGCCTGGCCTGGCCGGTCTACACCTGGTCGAGCTACAAGGACCTGGCGTACAAGGAAAAGGTGTCGCGTCCCGCAGGTTTCCATGCCGATAGCCTGTGGTCGTCGGGCAAGATGAGTCAGGCGCACAAGACGCTCAAGAACGATTGCCAGGCCTGCCATGTCGATGCGTTCGTTTCAGTGCGCGACAATGCCTGCATGACCTGCCACGAGAAGGACGCAGGGCCGCATGCGCCGATGACGCGACAGCTCACGGCGCGCGGCGACCCCACCGGATTTGCCGCGTTCACCCGATTCGTTGCCGCCAGTTTCAACAAACCGGCGGGACGCTGTGTCGAATGTCACACCGAGCATGAGGGTGCCGGTGCTATGGAACCTACGCAACAGCGATTCTGTGCGGAATGTCACGACGGGATGGACACGCGCTTGACCGATACCAAGCTCGATAACGCGGCCGATTTCGGCAATGCGCATCCGCAGTTCCAGCCTGCCGTGCTGCTGCGTCCGCTGGTCGGAGACGACGCCAAGGCCCCGCGCAAGCGCATTTCGCTCGACAAGAAACCGCGCGAAAACAACGGGCTGAAGTTCCCGCACGACCTGCACCTGAACAAGACCGGCGGTGTCGCGCAAATGGGGCGGCGGCTTTCGGCCAAGTATGACTTCGGCGATGCCCTCGAATGCTCCGATTGCCACCAGGCGGACAAGAACAATGTCGGCTTTGTGGAGGTCGACATGGAGAAGAGCTGTGCGATGTGCCACAGTCTGGCGTTCGACAAGATCGGTGGGACTTTCCGCACCCTTCGCCACGGCCAGCCCGAACAGGTGAAGGCCGATCTGCGTGCTTTCTATCGCTCCACCCCGCCAGCGCGGCCGATCAATCTGGGCAGCCTGGCGCGCCAGCGGCCCGGTGTCGTCAACTCGCGCAGGACCGCGTCCGATTATGCGCGCGCGGTGAACTTCCGCGGTGGCCGCGCCGATCAGGCTATCCGCCAGGTCTTCAGCCGTGGCGGTGCCTGTTACGACTGCCACGTCGTTGTCCCGCCCTCGTCATCGGGCGCTCTCGACTTCCGTATTGCACCGGTCGCACAGACCAGCCGCTATCTGCAGAAGGGCTGGTTCACGCACGATGCGCACGACAAGGAAGAATGCACCAGCTGCCACCTTGCCGAAAAGTCGACCGAGGCATCGGACCTGCTGTTGCCCGGGATCAAGGATTGCCGCACCTGCCATGTGGGCGAAACGGGCGAATCGTTGAACAAGGTGAAAAAGCCGGTCGAATCGACCTGCGCAATGTGCCACGATTACCATGCCGACAAGGGGGCTCCATGGCTGCT
Source organism: Sphingomonas sp. 35-24ZXX (assembly GCF_000786215.1). Taxonomy (GTDB): domain Bacteria; phylum Pseudomonadota; class Alphaproteobacteria; order Sphingomonadales; family Sphingomonadaceae; genus Blastomonas. The sequence goes on along the minus strand of NZ_JROG01000007.1, from coordinate 168,776 downwards.
TCGCGAGCAAGACAAGAAGAAAAAGCGGCCAGAGATAACGGCCTCGATGGCGCATCCGGGCGGCGCGGCGGCCCGATTGCGACGATAGAGGACGGCACCTGCACCACCCAAGACGAAGGATCGAAGCGCCGGATGCTGATTGCTCAGATCACCGATATTCATCTGGGCTTCGATCCGGACAATCCGGCGGAATTCAACCGCAAGCGGTTGGACCAGGTCATCGCGATGCTGCGCGATCTCGATCCGGTGCCCGATATGCTGCTCGCGACCGGCGACCTGATCGACCGGGGCGACGAGGACAGCTATCGGCGGCTTCGCAACGCACTCTCGGTCTGCCCCTTTCCGGTCTATATGTGCATGGGCAACCACGACCAGCGTGATACCTTTCTGGCGCAGTTTCCCGATGTCCCGACCGCGGACGGCTTCGTCCAGTATGAGGTGGACGCAGGGCCGATCCGCCTGCTGGTACTCGATACGCTGGAAGAGGGGCGTCATGGCGGCGCGTTCTGCGAAGTCCGCGCCGACTGGCTGCGCGCACGCCTGGCCGAACAGACCGATCGGCCGACGCTGATCGTCCAGCACCACCCGCCGATCGAGGTGGGGATCGAGTGGATGAACACCCATCCCGAGGAACCCTGGGTGGAGCGGCTGCGCGGCTGCTTTGCCGGCCACAGCAACGTCATCGGCATGGTGTGCGGCCATGTGCATCGTGCGATCGTCAGCAGCTGGAGCGGCTTTCCGGTGGCGATCTGCCCGTCGAGCGCGCCGCAGGTGGCGCTCGAGCTGGCTCCGATCGATCCGGATGTACCCGATGGCCGCAACATGATCATCGCCGATCCGCCCGCCTTTGCGCTGCACTGGTGGAACGGGCGCGAGCTGATCACGCATTACGAAACCGCCGACGAACACGTGATGCTCGCGCGCTATGACGAGAAGATGCAGCCTCTGGTGCGCAGCCTGCTGGCCGAAAGGCCCAGCTGATCCCTGACTGATGGCCCTGCAGGGCTGGAAACCCGAAGCTGGATGTGCGACCACGGGCCATGGGCTTGGGGTTGCCGCAAAGCGGCGCATCCCCTTGCGACCCCAGTCCGGCTGCCCACATGCGGTGGCAGCGGGTGGGCACCGAAAAAAGGGATCATCATGGTAAAGACATTTCTGCTGATGGCAGCATCGGCATTGGCCGTGGGCACGGCCATGCCCGCGATGGCGCAACCGGCGGCTCCGGCCAGCACCGATGCGCAGGCAAAGCTGATCTATCAGGACTGGACTGGTCCTTACGAAGGCGTGCCGCCCTGGGACCAGGTATCCACTGCGGCGTTCCCGGCGGCGATCCAGGCGGCCATGGACGAGCTGAAGGCCGAGTATGAGGCGATCGCCACCGACAAGAGCGAACCCACCTTCCAGAACACCAACCTTGCGCTCGAAATGGCGGGCGACAAGATGGACCGCGTGTTTGCGATGTGGGGCGTCTATACCAGCAACCTCGCCGACAAGCAGGTCCGCGCGCTGCAGGCCGAATGGGCGCCGAAGATCAGCAAGTTCTACAACGAACTGACGCTCGATCCGCGCATCCTCGCCCGCATCAAGTCGGTTTATGACCGCCGCCAGACGCTGGGCCTCGATGCCAAGCAGATGCGGCTGCTCGAGCGCGATTATGACGGGCTGGTGCGGGGCGGCGCGCTGCTCGATGATGCAGCCAAGGCGCAGCTGATCGCGATCAATGGCCAGCTTGCGGGCCTGTATTCGACCTTCAACGAAAAGCTGCAGGCGGACGAGGAAAAGTACATCGTCATCACCGACAAGGCCGAACTGGCAGGACTGCCCGACAGCTTCGTCGCTTCACTCAAGTCGGCGGCGGAAGAGCGCAAGGTCGATGGTTGGGTGCTGGTCAACACCCGGTCGGTGATGCAGCCGGTGCTGGAGAATGCCACCAACCGCGCGCTGCGCGAGAAGGTATGGCGTTCGTATGTGATGCGCGGCGACAATCAGGACGCCAACGATACCAACGCCACAATCGCGCAGATCCTCAAGCTGCGCCAGCAGCGCGCCGAGCTGTTGGGCTTCAAGACCCATGCGTATCTGCGGATGGACGACACCATGGCCAAGGATCCTGCACGCGCCATGGACCTGATGATGAAGGTCTGGCCAGCAGCCGTGGCCAGGGTCCGCCAAGAGGTCGCCGACATGCAGGCGGTGGCCGATCAGGAAGGCGCGGGCCTGAAGATCGAGCCGTGGGATTATCGTTTCTATTCTGAGAAGGTGCGCAAGGCGAAATACGATCTCGATCAGAACGAGATCAAGCCGTACTTCCAGCTCTCCAAGATGATCCAGGGCATGTTCGATGCCGCCGGCAAGCTCTATGATCTGGAGTTTAAGGAAAACACCGGCGAGGTGCCGGTCTTCCACCCCGATGTCACCACCTATGTCGTCACCAACAAGCTGACCGGCGAGAATGTCGGATTGTTCTACATGGATGCCTATGCCCGCACCGGCAAGCGCTCCGGCGCCTGGGCGACGTCGTATCGCGCGCAGCAGCGGCTGGGCGGGGACCGCAATGTGCTGGCATCGAACAACAACAATTTCGTCAAGCCTGCGCCGGGCGAACCTGCACTGATCAGCCTGGATGACGCATCGACGCTGTTTCATGAATTCGGCCATGCGCTGCATTCATTGCTGACCGATGTCGAATATCCCGGCCTGCGCGGCACGCCGCGCGACTTTGTCGAATATCCCAGCCAGGTGAACGAGAAATGGTTGCTGACGCCGTACATCCTCCAGAACTACGCGACCCATTCCAAGACCGGCGAGCCGATCCCGGCGGAGCTGCTGCAGAAGATCAACGCCAGCGAGACCTTCAACCAGGGCTTCTCGACCGTCGAGTATCTGTCGTCGGCGATCGTTGACATGAAGCTGCACAACCGCACCGATCCGGTCGCCGATCCGCGTGCGTTCGAAAAGGCGACGCTCGCCGAAATCGGCATGCCCTCGCAGATGGTGATGCGCCATCGCCTGCCGCAGTTCGGCCATCTGTTCTCGTCGGACAGCTACTCGGCGGGCTATTACAGCTATCTGTGGTCGGAGACGATGGACGCCGATACCTGGGCCGCGTTCGAGGAATCGGGCGATGTCTGGAATCGCGAGATTGCCGATCGTTTCCGCAAGACGTTGCTGTCGACCGGCAACGAGTCCGAGCGGGTCGAGGCCTATCGGGCGTTCCGCGGGCGCGATCCTGACGTGAATGCGCTGCTCAAGCGCCGGGGCTTCCCGACCACGACGGCAGCCGTTGCTGCCCCGGCAGCGGCGGATCGCGACTGACCCTGTACGCCTCGCGGCTGGGATATGGCGGGCGTGCTCCGCCATATCCCAGCTAGGGGCGTGACAACAGCAACTGGCTTGCCGCCCCGCGGGTGCCAGCCTATCTATCCCCCGATGACAACGATCCCCAGCACGCTCGACCTGATCGGCAACACCCCGCTCGTCCGTCTCGCTGGCCCCAGCGAGGCCGCCGGATGCGACATCTTCGGCAAATGCGAATATGCCAACCCCGGCGCATCGGTGAAGGATCGCGCGGCGCTCTACATCGTGCGCGATGCCGAGGAACGCGGCACCCTGCTGCCCGGCGGCACGATCGTCGAGGGAACGGCGGGCAACACCGGTATCGGCATCGCGCTGGTGGCCAATGCCAAGGGCTACAAGACCATCATCGTCATGCCCGAGACGCAGTCCAAGGAAAAGATGGACACATTGCGCGCGCTGGGGGCCGAGCTGGTGCTGGTGCCGGCGGCGCCCTATGCCAACCCGGGCCATTTCGTGCATACCTCGCGCCGGATCGCGGAAGAGACCCCGGGCGCGGTCTGGGCGCAGCAGTTCGACAACATCGCCAATCGCCGCGCGCATATCGAGGGGACGGCCGAGGAAATCTGGGCGCAGATGGACGGCCGCATCGACGGCTTCACCTGCGCGGCGGGCACCGGCGGCACGATTGCCGGTGTCGGCATGGGCCTCAAGGCGCACGACCCCAATGTCACCATCGCGCTCACCGATCCGCACGGCGCGGCGCTGTTCAATTACTTTGCCAATGGCGAGCTCAAGGCCGAAGGCTCGTCGGTGGCAGAGGGCATCGGTCAGGGCCGCATCACCGGCAATCTCGAGGATGCACCGATCGATACCCAGTTCCGCATTTCCGACGAGGTCGGGATGTACTGGGTGCAGCGGCTGCTCAAGGAAGAGGGGCTGTGCCTCGGCCTGTCATCGGGCATCAATGTCGCAGGCGCGGTGGAACTGGGCAGGACATTGGGCGCGGGATCGCGCGTCGTGACCATCCTGTGCGACACCGGCTTTCGCTATCTGTCGACGCTGTACAACCCCGAATGGCTGCGCGCCAAGGGATTGCCCGTCTTCCCCTGGCTGGCCGATTGACCTATATTGCCACCCATGGTCGCTGACAAAGCCCGCAACACCGGGGGCACCCCCATCATGCATCGCCTGCAGATCGGCGTTGGCGGCATCTTCGCGGTGCTGGTGACGGTGGCGCTGGCCGACATGCTGCTGCAGCGCGCCGGATCGGACGCGCCGGTGGAAAGCGCGGGCGTGATCGATCCCGGCCTGCCCGAAGCGTCCGCACCCCCCGTCGTGCAGACCCCGGCAGCCAGCGAGCCGCTGGTCGATCTGGGGGTCGTCCCCGATCTTCCCGCCGAGGGCACGCAGCACAGCGCCGGGGGGCAGACGCCGGTTGTCGGCGAACTGCAGCCTGATCCGCAAGCCGGTCCGCCCGCACAGCCCCAGCCGTGACCGGGCGAGCGGTCGCCCTGGCGGCGATAGCGCTACTGGCGGCGGCCTGCTTTCCTGCTTCCACCACCGAACGCGGTTCGCGCGATGACGCGGCATCACCGCTATCGGCGACCCCGATTTTCCCCAATCTGCCGCGCCAGCGGATCGTGCTGATGAGCAGCCTGCCGCTGGTCTATGGTGCCGGGGTCGACATGGCGGGCATGATCGCGGGCAAGGCCCGGCCGCATCCGCTCTACAGCGCGCTGGTGCAGGACCATGATCTCGTCGTCGCCGATGTGCTCGATGGCAAGGCGTTATCCGGCGCGCGGCTGATCGTGCTGGTGCAGCCGCGCGCGCTGACGCCGCAGGAACTGGTGGCGCTGGACGGGTTCGTCCGGGGCGGAGGCCGGATGCTGCTGTTTGCCGATCCCCGGCTCGAATGGCCGGCCGGCATGGGGCTGGGTGATCCGGCCGGGCCGCTGCGCAGTTCGCTGGTTTCGCCGTTGCTCGCGCATTGGGGGCTGGAGCTTGTCGACCCCGGTCTCGACCAGGTCCGTCTCGCACCATCGCAGGCGGTGCTGGTGCATCCGGGGCAGTTCGGGGAACGGCCGGGGAAATCTGGGGACGCATCCTGCCGCATCGCCGCAGAGGGCCATGTCGCGCGGTGCAGCGTGGGGCGGGGCAGGGCGGTGCTAATCGCCGATGCCGATCTGCTCGACCCGGAAAGGATCGATGTTTCCGCTGATTCGGCGCGCGCCAACCGGCAATGGGTCCACGATATTGTCGCTGAACTGGACGGGGAGGACAGCTCTTGAGCGATCCGACGAACAGGGTCTTCGTTTCGTCCCGAATCTGAAGTACTGACCCCAATATTGCCGGGTTGGACCCAAAAAAACCCTTCCATCCCCAAATCTCCCCTGTTATGGATGCCCTTAATCGGGGTTCAACCATTTGTGATGTCCTGCCCTCCTGCGGTGCTTGCGCACCTCGGGCGCATGAAGACTTTATCCCTTGCCTGGCGAGGGAGAGTCGTCGGCAGGGACAGGGCAGGCCAACGGAACACCCCCGAACAGTCAGGGAAACGCATCGGCGCGGATTAAGGGGTGAATTGACCAAGTGGCGGAAATCAGTGCCTTTCTTGGTTCTGCATTGACCACCATCGACCCCAAGGGCCGGATGGCCATCCCGGCTATCTTCCGCAATCCCATCATCACCAGCTCCAGCGGCGAAAGCTCGGTCGTCTTCTCGTACAACGCGCAGGCGCAGTGCCTGCAGGGCTATGGCACCGAGCGGCTGTCCGCGCTGCTGGCGCAGATGCGCCGCCGCGAGGAGCTGGCCAACGAATCGGGCGAGGAGTTCCGCACGGAGATCGTCGGCGGACCCCGCTTCAATGCGACCGCGACGATCAGCTTCGATGGCAGTGGCCGCCTGATCCTGCCCAAGATGCTGGTCGCCATGGCCAAGATCGAAAAGCACGTGTTCTTCAGCGGCAACGGCACCGATTTCAGCGTCTGGGGCGTCGAGCATCTGCTGACGCTCGACGATCCGCGCCTGGCGTCGCACCAGTTCAATGCCCGTTTCCTGATGGAAGAGCTGGGGGGCAAGCGCTGATGGCCGGCCCAGCAACTCCCGACGCAATACCCGGCGCAACCCGCGGCACGCTCCGCAGCGACGCGCCGCACATTCCGGTGCTGCTCGATGAGGTGCTCGACGGCCTCGCCATCCAGCCCGGCGAAGTGCATGTCGACGCGACCTTTGGCGCGGGCGGTTACAGCCGTGCGATGCTGGGCGCTGGGGCCAGCGTCCACGGTATCGACCGCGACCCCGATGCGGCGGCAGCCGGTGCAGCGCTCGCGCTCGAGACCGATGGGCGCTTCGTCTTCCATGCCGCGCGCTTCTCGCAGATCGCGCACGTGCTGCGCGAAGCGGGCGTCGCTCAGGTCGATGGCATCGTGTTCGACATCGGCGTCTCGTCGATGCAGCTCGACCAGGCAGAGCGCGGTTTTTCGTTTCAGTCCGATGGCCCGCTCGACATGCGCATGGGCCAGGACGGGCTGAGCGCGGCGGATTTCGTCAACACCGCCGATGAAGCCGATATTGCCGACATCCTCTACTTGTATGGCGAAGAGCGCCAGTCGCGCCGCATCGCCCGCGCCATCGTCGCCGCCCGTCCGTTGCAGAGGACGCTCGAGCTGGCGACGGTGGTGCGCAAGGCTCTGGGCTATCGCCCGGGTGCGCCCAAGGACCCCGCGACGCGCACCTTTCAGGCGATCCGCATCCATGTGAACGGCGAGCTTGATGAACTGCGCGACGGCCTGGTCGCCGCAGAGGCGATGCTGGCCCCCGGCGGGCGGCTTGCGGTTGTCAGCTTCCACAGTCTCGAGGATCGCATCGTCAAGCGCTTCCTGAAGGCACGCAGCGGCAGCGAAGGCGCGGGCTCGCGTCACCTGCCCGACATGTCCGGCCAGCGCCGGGCCCCCAGTTTCGAGAAACCCGCCAGGCCGACCCGGGCGGGCGAGGCCGAATGCGCGCGTAACCCCCGCGCGCGTTCGGCCACCTTGCGGGTCGCGGTTCGCAGCGAGGCTCCGGCCTGGGGCGCGGACGACGATGCGGAAAGGCGTGCGGCATGATCCTGGCAGTCAAGCGCCTCAAGACCATCGGCTGGATCGCCTTGATCTTCATCGTGGCCATCGCGCTCTACCCGCTGTCGCTGAGCGTCGCGACGCTGCGCAGCGACCTGACGCGGACCGAGCGCGACATCCTGCGCACCCGCGCCGAGATCCGCTATCTGGAAACCGAATTCGCCACCCGCGCCAGCCTGGCGCAGCTCGCGATGTGGAACGACCTGGAATATGGCTATGAGGCGCCCAGCGCCGCGCAATATCTGGATGGCGAGCGCGAACTGGCCAATCTGGGCGATGCGACCAAGCCGCTCGACCGGCCGGTGCGGGTGGCCGCGATGACCATCAAGCCGCAAGCCGAACCTGCCGCGATCAAGCCGGCCGAGCTGGCCGCCAATACCGTCAAGACGCCCGAGCCGCTGTCGGTTTCGGCGAGCGTGGCGATCATCAGCCCGGCGCGCGCGGCTACTGCCGCAACCGCGCCCAAATCTGCCAAGGCAGAGCCGGGCACCGGCGGCAAGGCGGAAGGCCGCCGGCTGCTCGACGACCGGCTGCTCGACCGGATCAACAAGCAGGCCGATGCCGAACTGAAGAAAACGGGGGGACAATGACCGCGCTTGCATCTGGCAGTCACAGGGTCCGTCTGGCCAGCAAGCGCCAGCATCTCACGCTCACCGCGCAGGTTCGCCTGGTTGCGGTGCTGGCGCTGTTTGGCCTCGGCATGGGCGCGATCCTGCTGCGGTTGACCTTCATCGGTGTGTTTGGCGAACAGGCGCAGGCCGCGTCGCGATCAGCGCTGGTCGATCCAGGCCGCGGCGACATTGTCGACCGCAACGGTGTGCCGCTCGCGCGCACGATCGATGGCTATGCCGTTCGCGTCGTGCCTTCCCGGCTGATCGGTGATCGCAAGGTGCTCGCGGGCAAGCTCGCGGCAATCTTCCCCGATACCAGCGAAGAGCGTTTCCTGAAGCTGCTCAGCCGCGACAAGCCCACCTATCTGCGCCACCGCGCAGTGCCCGAAGAGGTCAACCGGGTGCATGCGCTGGGCGAGGTCGGCATCGAGTTCCCGCGCGAGAAGGAGCGTTTCTACCCGCAGCTGCAGCTCGCAGCGCACGTGCTGGGCTATGTCCACCCCGATGGCCATGGCGTCTCCGGCATGGAGCGCGCGATGGACGCCGACCTCATCGACCCCAAGAAGCGGCTGACCCCGTCCGCGCTGTCGGTCGATATCCGCGTGCAGGCAGCACTGGAGGACGAACTCGGCCGGGCGATGAAGTCCTATGATGCCAAGGCCGCCGCTGGCCTGGTGCTCGATGTCGAGACCGGCGAGGTGATGGCGATGACCTCGCTCCCGAGCTTCAACCCCAACCGTTTCGATGCCAGCAGCGCAGCGTTCGAGGCCAATCAGGTCACCTATCGCTTCTTCGAGCTCGGATCGACCTTCAAGCCGCTGACCGTCGCGGCCGCGATCGATGCGGGCACCGTCACCGACCTGTCGCGCCGCTATGACGCCAGCCGCCCGCTGAAGGTCGCAGGCTTCCAGATCCGCGATTCCCACTCGTCGGGCCGCTGGCTGAACGTGCCCGAGACCCTGGTGCACAGCTCGAACATCGTGACCGCGCAGATCGCCGATGAACTGGGGCCTGAACGTCTGCAGGCGGTGATGCGCAAGCTGCATTTCGATCGTCAGGCCGAGATCAACCTGCGCGAGCGCGCCAAGCCGCTGTGGCCCGCGCAATGGGGTCGGCTGACCAACATGACCGTAGGCTACGGTCATGGCATCGCGGTGACCCCGCTGCATCTGGCGTCGGCTTACGCTGCCATGGTCAACGGCGGGCTCTATCGCCCGGCCACGCTGATGAAGCTGAACCCGGCCGACGTGCCGCGCGGCGAACGGGTGTTCAAGGCCTCGACCAGCGCCCGGATGAACCAGCTCCTGCGGATGATCGTGCGCGACGGCACCGGCCGCAAGGCGGAGGCTCCGGGCTTTCGCGTTGGCGGCAAGACGGGCTCGGCCGAAAAGCCGGGTGCAGGCGGATATCGGCGCAGCTCGGTTGTCGCGACCTTCGCTGCGGCCTTCCCGATGGATGCACCGCGCTATGTCGTGATCATCATGATCGACGAGCCTTCGGGCAACCAGGCCTCGTCCTTCCAGCGGACCGCGGGCTGGACCGCAGCGCCGGTGGTGGCGCGGCTGGTGCCGCGCATCGGCCCGATGCTGGGCATCATTCCCGACGATCGCCGCGATGTCGATGTGTCCGAACTGATGCCGCTGCTGTGGAAGGCTCCGGTCAAGGCGGCCGCCAAGGCGTCGGGAGATGACCCGGCATAGGCGATTATACATGGGCCGCGCGATGCAGGGGGTTGCATCTGCGCGGACCAGACATAGAGGAGGCAGGAATTTTTAGGGTCGCAACAAAGGGACGCACATGAAATTGGGTGAACTGGCATTGGGCCTGTCGAGCGACGATGCGGCGCTGACGGTGACCGGATTTGCCATCGATCACCGCAAGGTTGCGCCGGGCACCGTTTTCGGTGCCTTTGCCGGTGCGCGCTTCAACGGCGAGGATTTCATTGCAGATGCTGTCGCTTCGGGTGCGGTTGCCGTCGTGGCAGCCCCCGGCGCCGTGGTCGAGGGTGCAGTTCACATCGCCGATGCCGAGCCGCGCCGTGCCTTTGCCCAGATCGCCGCGCGTTTCTTTACCCCGGTTCCCGCGCATGTCGCCGCCGTCACCGGCACCAACGGCAAGACCTCGACCGCGGAAATGACTCGCCAGCTCTGGCGCATGGCCGGGCACAATGCCGCCTCTATCGGCACCCTCGGCGTCACCACTTCGGTCGATCAGTCCTCCACAGGGCTGACCACCCCCGATATCGTGACGTTCCTCGGCAACATGTCGGGCCTGGCGCGCGAAGGCGTCACTCACGCGATCTTCGAGGCATCGAGCCACGGTCTGTCGCAGTTCCGCACCGAGGGGTTGCCGGTGCAGGTTGGCGCGTTCACCAACCTCAGCCGCGATCACCTCGACTATCACGGCACGATGGAGGCCTATTTCGAGGCCAAGATGCGGCTGATCGACGAAGTTGTCGTCGATGGCGGCCATTTCGTGGTCTGGGCGGATGACGAATGGTCGGCCCGGGTCATCGACCGGGCGACGGCGCGCGGCCTGCAGCTGATGACCGTCGGCAGCGCGGGCGAGGCGATCCGTCTGGTCAGTCGCACCCCGACCCAGCTCGGCCAGCAGCTCGTGCTCGCGCATGATGGCAAGGAAGTGAAGGTCAACCTGCCATTAATCGGGGCCTATCAGGCGGCCAATGCGCTGGTGTCTGCAGGGATCGTGATCGCGGCAGGCGGGGCTCCGGCACAGGTGTTCGATCACATGGCGCGGCTGCAGCCGGTGCGCGGCCGCCTGGAACGCGCGGTGATCACGCGGGCCGGCGCGCCGGTCTATGTCGATTATGCGCACACGCCCGATGGCCTGCAGGCTGCGATCGAGGCGCTGCGCCCGCATGTCAGCGGCAAGCTGATCACCCTGTTCGGCGCAGGCGGTGATCGCGACACCGGCAAGCGCCCGCAGATGGGCCAGGTGGCGAGCGAGCTGTCCGATGTCGTGATCGTCACCGACGATAACCCACGTTCCGAGGACCCGGCGAGCATCCGTTCCGCGATCATGGCGGCCGCAACCGGCGCGACCGAGATCGGCGGGCGGCGCGAGGCGATTGCCGCAGCCATCGCGATGGCGGGCAAGGACGACATCGTGCTGCTGGCAGGCAAGGGGCACGAGCAGGGCCAGATCGTCGGCGACCGCGTGTTGCCGTTCGACGACGTTCAGGTTGCGCGGGAGTGCGCGGCATGACCCTCTGGACCTCTTCCGAGATCGCCGAAGCGACCGGCGGCACCGCCTCGGCCGACTTTGTCGTGCAGGGTGTCGCCTTTGACTCGCGCGAGATCATGCCAGGCGACCTGTTCGTCGCGATGCGCGGCGAGGCGACCGATGGGCACCTGTTCATCGACCGCGCGATCGCAGCGGGCGCAGCAGGGGTGATCACCGAGCAGGCCGTCGATCATCCGCATGTGCTGGTGGCCGACAGCAGTGCAGCGCTCACCGCCCTGGGCCATGCCGCCCGCGCGCGCAGCACCGCGAAGATCATCGGCGTGACCGGCTCTGCGGGCAAGACCGGCACCAAGGAAGCGCTGTTTCACGCGCTGGACCGCATGGCGCCTGGCGCGGTGCACCGGTCGGTCAAGAGCTACAACAACCATGTCGGCGTGCCGCTGAGCCTCGCACGGATGCCGCGCGATGCGCGCTATGGCGTGTTCGAGATGGGCATGAACCACGCTGGCGAGCTGGCCGAGCTGACCCGCATCGTGCGCCCGCACATCGCCATCATCACCACCATCGCGCCTGCGCACATCGGCAATTTCAGCAATGGCGAAGAGGGCATTGCCGATGCCAAGGCCGAGATCTTTCAGGGGCTGGAGCCCGTTGGCACCGCGATCGTGCCGCACGACAATCGCCATTATCCGCGCCTTTACGATGCCGCACGCCGCTGCACCGACACGGTGCTGCGCTTTGGCAGCCAGGCGGATAGCGAGACCCGCCTGATCGACGCGATCCGCGCGCCCGAGGGTGGCTCGATGATCACCGCACAGATTGGCGAGGCTCGCCTGTGCTTCCGCGTATCAGCGCCCGGCGACCATTGGGTGATGAACGCGCTGGCGGTGATGACCGCGATCGAGGCGGCGGGCGGCGATCTGGCGGTGGCCGGGCTGGCGCTGGCCGATCTGCCCGGCATGTCGGGCCGCGGCGAGCGTCGCACGGTGGCGACCCCCGGAGGCGGCAGCGCGCTGCTGATCGACGAGGCGTACAACGCCAACCCGGCATCGATGGCTGCAACGCTGGCGCTGCTGGGGCAGGAACAGGCCGGGCGCCGCATCGCCGTGCTGGGCGCGATGAAGGAACTGGGCGAGACGTCCGATACCTATCACGCAGGCCTTGCCGCACCGGTGATCGCTGCGGGCGTGGCGCATGTCATTCTGGTCGGCGATGAAATGGCACCCTTGGCCGATGCGCTCGCCAATTCGCTTGAGTGGCAGGGCACAATCGCGCATGTGCCCGCCGCCGATGCGGCGCTGGGCGCGCTGCAGGGTTTGTTGGCCGATGGCGATGCTTTGCTCGTCAAGGGCTCCAATTCCGTGGGATTGTCCGCACTCGTGCGCGCGCTGGCCGAACAGCCAGCCGCTACCGCCGTGGTGCGGGAGGGGGTTTGATGCTGTATCTGCTGGCGCAATATCTGGACTTTGAAGGTCCGCTCAATCTGGTTCGCTATCTGAGCTTCCGCTCGGGCGCAGCGATCCTCACCGCGCTGGCGATCGGCCTGCTGATCGGCCCGCGGTTCATCATGATGCTGCGCACCCGGCAGGGCAAGGGCCAGCCGATCCGCACCGATGGTCCGCAGACCCACCTTGCCAAGCGGGGCACGCCGACGATGGGCGGGCTGATGATCCTCATTTCGCTGACCACATCAGTGCTGCTGTGGATGGACCTGTCGAGCAGCTTTGTCTGGGCGTGCCTTGCGGTGACGCTGGGCTTCGGCCTGATCGGATTCCTCGACGATTTCGACAAGGTCCGCAAGGCCAGCCACAAGGGCGTGTCCGGCAAGGTGCGGCTGCTGGGCGAGTTCATCATCGCAGGCGTCGCCAGCTGGGTGATCCTGGGCGAGACCGGCACCTTGCTCTACGTGCCCTTCATCAACTACCCGCCGTTCGACCTTGGGCTGTTCTACATTCCGTTCGCGGCATTCACCATCGTCGCCTTCGGCAATGCAGTGAACCTGACCGACGGGCTCGACGGGCTTGCAACCTTCCCGGTGATCATCGCCAGCCTCACCTTCCTGCTGATCGTCTACATGGTCGGCAACGCCAAGTTCGCTGCCTATCTGGGCATCCCGCATGTACCGGGTGCGGGCGACCTTGCGATCTATTGCGGCTGCATCATCGGTGCGTGCCTCGCCTTCCTGTGGTTCAACGCCCCACCGGCTGCGGTGTTCATGGGCGACACCGGATCGCTGGCACTGGGCGGCGCGCTGGGTGCGATCGCGGTCGCCTCGCACCATGAAATCGTGCTCGGCATCGTCGGCGGTCTGTTCGTGGTCGAAGCGATGTCGGTGATCATCCAGGTGTTCTTCTTCAAGCGCACCGGCAAGCGCGTCTTCCGCATGGCACCGATCCATCACCATTTCGAGCAGCTTGGCTGGGCGGAATCGACCGTGGTGGTGCGCTTCTGGATCATCTCCCTGGTGCTGGCCTTGGTCGGCCTGGCGACGTTGAAGATCCGTTGATCACTTCGCCCGCCTTTGCCGCGAAACGCTATTGCATCCTCGGGCTTGCGCGCTCCGGGCTGGCGACGCTTGATGCGCTGATGGCCTCAGGGGCGGAATGCACCGTGTGGGACAATCGCGAGGAAGCGCGCGAGACGGCCGTGTCGCACCACCCGCAGGTGCTGATCGGCGATCCGATGGAGATCGAGCTTGCCGGTTTCGACGGTCTGATCGTCTCGCCCGGCGTGCCGCTGAACCGCCATCCGGTGGCCGATCGCGCGCGCGCAGCGGGCGTGCCGATCATCGGCGATATCGAACTGTTCGCGCTGGCCCGGCCCAGCCTGCCGCCGCACCGCGTGGTCGGCATCACCGGCACCAACGGCAAGTCGACCACCACCGCGCTGATCCACCATATCCTGCACGAAGCGGGCGTGCCGACGATCATGGGCGGCAACATCGGCCTGCCGATCCTGTCGCAGCCGCCGCTGTCGCCCAATGGTGCCGGCACCGGGGTCTATGTACTGGAACTGTCGAGCTACCAGATCGACCTGACCTTCAGCCTCGACTGCGATGTCGCGGTGCTGCTCAACATCACGCCCGATCATCTCGATCGCTACAACGGGTTCGAAGGCTATTGCGCTGCCAAGGCGCGGCTGTTCGCGATGCAGCAGGACCCGGGCCATGTCGCGGTGATCGCCACCGATGACGAACCCACCCGCGCCATCGCTGCCACGCTGAGCTCGCCGGTCGAGGTGCACGCCGCCGATATTTCCGCGACCGACCAACTGGCTTGGCCCGCATTGCAGGGTCCGCACAATGCGCAGAACATCGCGATCGCGCTGGCCGCAGCCGAGGCGCTGGGCCTCGATGCGCAGCGCACCCGCGCGTCGCTCGCCACCTATGCCAGCCTGCCGCACCGGATGGAGCGGACGGCCGAGCATCGCGGTGTGCTCTACGTCAACGACAGCAAGGCGACCAATCCCGCCTCGACCGCGCCGGCGCTTGGCGCCTTTTCGCGCATCCACTGGATCGTCGGCGGGCTGCCCAAGGGCGACAATCTGGATGAATGCGCCGAACATTTCGGTCATGTCGTGCACGCTTATACCATCGGCGAGGCCGGCCCCGCCTTTGCCGACCAGCTCGAGCAGGTGATGCCGGTGACGCGGTCCGAGATGCTGGCGAGCGCCGTGCGCAGCGCGATGGATAATGCCCAGGCCGGCGAGGTGGTGCTGCTGTCGCCCGCCTGTGCGTCGTTCGACCAGTTCCGCGATTTCGAAGCGCGCGGCGATTGCTTCCGTCAGGTCGTCGATGCGCTGATCGCCCAGGATTTGAGCCAGCAGGAGGATGCCACGCAATGAGTGATCTGGCTGCCACCGCCCCCGGTCTGCCGCCCGCCGCCACCGGTCTTGCCGGTCAGCGCGCATACAAGCTGCCGCGCAATCTCAGCCGCAGGCTGGGGCGGAGCGACCGTTCGCAGCTGGCAATCTGGTTCTGGGAGCTCGATCGCGTGCTGCTGGCGATGATCCTGATGCTGATCGCCATCGGTCTGATCGCGGTGCAGGCGGCCTCTCCCGCCAGCGCGCGCCGCCTGTCGACAGCGACCGAAACGCTGAGTCCGCTCTATTTCTTCTACCGCCAGCTCGGCTGGGTGATCGTCAGCTTGGGCTTCATGTTCGTGGTCTCGATGCTGCCCAAGCGCGAAGCGCGACGGCTGGCGATCATCATGGCGTGCGTGTGCTTCGTGCTGCTGATGCTGGTGCCCATCGCGGGCAATACGGTCAACGGCGCCAAGCGCTGGATCGGCTACGGCATCGGCATTCAGCCGTCGGAATTCCTCAAGCCTGCCTATGCGGTGACCATGGGCTGGATCGTCTCGCTGCGCGTCAAGGATCCCACGCTTCCGGTGCTCAAGCTGTCTGCGGCGATCACCGCGTGCATCGCGGTGCTGCTGATGCGCCAGCCCGATCTGGGTCAGACGATCATGTTCCTGGGCATCTGGTTCACCTTGATGCTGCTCGCGGGCCTCTCGATGCAGGTGGTCGCAGCCGGTGTCGGCCTAGGCGCGGTCGGCATGACGGCGGCCTATTTCTTTTATCCCGTCGCCACCCAGCGCATCAACGGCTGGCTGTTCGGCGCGGGCGAATATGACCATGTGATGTTCGCACACAAGACGCTGACCGGCGGCGGCCTGATCGGCACCGGCCCGGGCCTCGGCACCCACAAGTTCAACCTGCCCGAGGCGCATACCGATTACATCTTCTCGGTGATCGGCGAAGAATTCGGCCTGCTTGCCTGCGCGGCCATCGCCCTGGTCTATTTCGCGATCATCGCGCGCATCTGCATGCGGCTGCTCGAGGAACGCGACCTGTTCACGATCATGGCGGTGGCGGGGCTGACCGCGCAGCTGGGCGGCCAGGCGTTCATCAACATTGCGGTGAACCTGCAGCTGTTCCCGTCCAAGGGCATGACCCTGCCGTTCATCAGCTATGGCGGATCGTCGATGATCGCGCTGGGCATCGGCGCGGGATTGCTGTTGTCGCTGACCCGGCGTAATCCGTTCGAAGAGCGCAGCATGCTCGGATCGGACTGGAGCCAGAAATGACCGTTTCACGTCATTACGTGCTCGCCGCAGGCGGCACCGGCGGGCATCTCATCCCGGCTTATGCTCTTGCGCGCGAACTGCAGCAGCGCGGGCATCACATCGCCCTGGTGACCGACGAGCGCGGCGCCAAGATCCCCGGCATCTTCGAGGGCGATCAGGTGCACATCCTGCCGCCGGGCCGGATCGCAGGCGGCCCTCTAGGCTGGCTGCGCGGCATCAGGGGCATCTGGGCGGGCCGCAACATGGCGCTCAACCTGTTCGAGAATTTCCAGCCGACCGCTGTCGTGGGCTTTGGCGGATACCCGGCGCTGCCGACGCTGCTTGCGGCGCAGAAGGCGCGCATCCCGACGATCATCCATGAACAGAACGCGGTGCTGGGCCGGGTCAACCGGTTCATGGCGGGCCGCGTCAACGCGATTGCCACCGCCTACAAGCAGGTCGACCGGCTGAGCCCCCAATATGCCGACCGCACCCATGTCGTCGGCAACCCGGTGCGCGATTCCGTGCTGGCCTTGCGCGGCGAGAATTACCCGCCGCTGCTGGAAGATGGCGTGTTCCGCGTGCTGGTCACTGGCGGCAGCCAGGGCGCGCGTGTCCTCTCCGAAGTGGTGCCCGATGGCCTGGCGATGCTGCCGGTCAATCTGCGCCGCCGGTTGCAGGTGGTGCAGCAGTGCCGCGAGGAGGACATAGAGGCCGTGCGCGCCAAATATGCCGCGTATGGCATCCCGGCAGAGCTTGCCACCTATATGAACGACCTGCCCGAAAAGCTGGGCTGGTCGCATCTGTTCATCGGCCGCGCAGGCGCCTCGACGATCGCCGAGCTGACCGCTGCGGGCCGGCCCGCGATCCTGGTGCCGCTGCCCAGCGCGATGGATGATCACCAGACCGCCAATGCGCGCGAGATGGTCAAGGCGGGCGGCGCACGGTCGATCCGGCAGGAGGCGTTCACCCCCAAGGAACTCGCCAAGCAGATCCAGAAGATGGCGCTCGATCCCCACGCGCTGGAGAATGCCGCGCTGGCCGCGCACAAGTGCGGTTACCCCAATGCGGTTCGCGATCTGGCGGATCTGGTGGAAAGTTTTGGCGGTGCGCCGCTGGTCGATGTCATCCGCGTGGCGCCATCCGCCAAGGGGCATGCCATCGGCGGCGAGGCGCTCGCGCGCGATACGGAAAGAGCAGAAGCATGAAGGGCGTCGGAATCGACATCGGGACCATCCATTTCATCGGCATCGGCGGCATCGGCATGTCCGGTATCGCCGAGGTGATGCACAATCTGGGCTACAAGGTTCAGGGGTCCGATATTGCCGAGGGCTATGTCATCGAGGGCCTGCGCAAGCGCGGCATCAAGGTGATGATCGGCCACAAGGCGGAAAATCTGGGCGATGCGGCGGTGGTGGTGACCTCGACCGCGATCAAGCGCGGCAATCCCGAGGTCGATCTGGCGCTCGAGACGCGTGTCCCCGTGGTGCGTCGCGCCGAAATGCTGGCTGAGCTGATGCGCCTGAAATCCACCGTCGCGGTGGCCGGCACGCACGGCAAGACCACGACCACGTCGATGATCGCGGCAATGCTCGATGCCGGCGGGATCGACCCCACCGTGATCAACGGCGGCATCATCAACAGCTATGGCTCCAACGCGCGTCTGGGTGCGAGCGAATGGATGGTGGTCGAGGCCGACGAGAGCGACGGCAGCTTCCTGCGGCTCGACGGCACGATCGCCGTCGTCACCAATATCGATCCCGAACATCTCGACCATTATGGCAGCTTCGACGCGGTCAAGGATGCTTTCGTCGAGTTCGTCCAGAATGTGCCCTTCTACGGCGCAGCGATCCTGTGCCTCGACCATCCCGAGGTCCAGGCGATCCTGCCGCGCGTCAAGGACCGGCGGATCGTGACCTATGGGTTCAGCGCGCAGGCCGATGTCCGCGGCGACAATGTCGTCTCGATCCCCGGCGGCAACCGCTTCGACGTCACCGTACGCGAACGCGATGGCTCCACCCGTCAGATCACCGGCATCGAACTGCCCATGCCCGGCCGCCACAACGTGCAGAACGCGATCGCCGCGATCGCGGTCGGCCTGCAGATGGGCATGGAAGACAGCGACATCATCACCGGCTTTGCCAAGTTCGGCGGGGTCAAGCGGCGCTTCACCAATGTCGGCACCATCGATGGCGTGACGATCATCGACGATTACGGCCATCACCCGGTGGAGATCCGCGCGGTGCTGGCCGCAGCGCGCGAGGGCGTGCAGAACCGCATCATCGCGGTCGTGCAGCCGCACCGCTATTCGCGTCTCGGCGATCTGATGGACGAGTTCCAGCAGGCGTTCAACGATGCCGATATCGTCTATGTCGCGCCGGTCTATGCCGCGGGCGAGGACCCGATCGAGGGCGTCAGCGCCGAGGCTCTGGCCAGCGGCCTCAAGGCGCGCGGCCACCGCCAGGCGCGCACGATCACTGGCGCTGACGAACTCGCCGATCTGCTGGCGTCCGAGGCGCAGGATGGCGACATGGTCATCTGCCTGGGCGCAGGCGACATCACCAAATGGGCAGCGGGCCTGGCAGACGCTATCGGCGCACGGAGAGTGCCTGCGTGATTTCAACCGCGCCTCGTCCTGAAACCATGCCCGATGTGCGCGGCAAGCTGACGGCGCAAGCGCCGCTGGCCCCGCTGCTGTGGTTCAAGACCGGAGGCGCGGCCGACTGGCTGTTCGAGCCGAAGGACGCGGACGATCTCGCGCAATTCCTGGCCGCGCTCGACCCCTCTGTGCCGGTGATGGCGCTGGGGCTGGGATCGAACCTGATCGTGCGCGATGGCGGCGTTCCTGGCGTCGTCGTGCGGCTCGGCAAGGCGTTCGCGCAGGTCGAACGCACCGGCGACATGACCCTGCGCTGCGGGGCAGGGGCTTCAGGCATCCTTGTTTCCTCCACCGCGCGCGATGCGGGCATCGGCGGGCTGGAATTCCTGCGCTCGATCCCCGGCACCGTCGGTGGCTTCGTGCGGATGAACGGTGGCGCTTATGGCCGCGAGGTCAAGGATATCCTGATCGACTGCGACGTGGTGTTGCGCGATGGCTCGCGGCGCACACTGGCGCTGGCGGACTTGCACTATACCTATCGCCATTCCGAGCTGCCCGATGGTGCGATCGTGATCGGGGCGACCTTCACCGGTTCGCCCGCCGAGCCCGCCGCGATCCAGGCCGAGATGGACTGCATCGCCGCCTCGCGCGAGGCGAGCCAGCCTTTGCGCAGCAAGACCGGCGGATCGACCTTCAAGAACCCCGAAGGCCACAAGGCTTGGGCCCTTGTCGATCAGGCGGGCTGTCGCGGCCTGACGATCGGCGGCGCACAAGTGAGCGAAAAGCACACCAACTTCCTGATCAACACCGGCACCGCCACCAGCGCCGACATCGAGGCGCTGGGCGAGGAAGTCCGCGCGCGGGTGAAGGCGCAATCGGGCGTCGAGCTGGAATGGGAAATCCAGCGGATAGGGGTTGCGACGTGAACTTTGACCCTTCGTTGACAGATTATGAGCGGGAGATTTTCTCGAATGTGGCGAAATTCGGCTGCCATTTGACCACTGTATTTGATCCGCATGACGATCTGAGACTGTTTACCTATTCGACTGGATTTACGTTCACAATAGATCAGGGTGATGTGATAATATTTGGACTTCCCAGCAATGTTTCTAGCAATGTCATCAAAAAGCTGCTCGTAAAATGTAAAGATGGCCTGATCATGACAGATGGAATGTCTGTTTCCGGTTTGTTGAATGATTTTGATATTGTTATAAAGAAAATAATTCCGGGGAATATTTCAATAGAAGAATTTAATTCTGCAAATTGGTTTCATTATCTAAAATTTGGAAGGCCGCTTGATCGTGCTTTCCAATTGGTTTGGCCGGATAGCACCAATGGATTTTTCCCATGGCAACAAGGATGTGGCGCGGATGTCATCGAATTGCAGCCAGCTCTGTACCTTGAAGGGCTGAAGCATTGACCCTGTCCAAGCTCCATATCGCCGTGCTGATGGGCGGCTGGTCGGCTGAGCGCGAAGTCTCGCTGATGAGCGGCGAAGGCGTGGCCAAGGCGCTGGAGTCGCGCGGACATACTGTGACCCGCGTCGACATGGACCGCAATGTCGCAGCCGTGCTGGCGGGAATTCGCCCCGATGTGGTGTTCAATGCCTTGCACGGCACGCCGGGCGAGGATGGCAGCGTGCAGGGCATGCTCGATCTGATGCAGATCCCGTACACGCATTCGGGGCTCACCACCTCGGTGATCGCGATCGACAAGGTGCTGACCAAGCAGGCGCTGCTGCCGCATGGCATTCCGATGCCCGGCGGTCACATTGTGCGCTCCGAAAGCCTGTATGCGGGCGATCCGCTGCCGCGCCCCTATGTGCTCAAGCCCGTCAACGAAGGCTCGTCGGTCGGCGTCGCCATCGTCAAGGCGGACAGCAATTATGGCGACCCGATTGCGCGCGATGCCGTGGGACCATGGCAGGAATTCGACGAGCTGCTCGCCGAACCTTTCATCAAGGGCCGCGAACTGACCACCGCCGTGCTGGGCGACCGCGCATTGGGCGTCACCGAGCTGCAGACCAAGTCGGGCTTCTACGATTACGACGCCAAGTATACCGATGGCCTGACGCTGCACATCTGCCCGGCGGATATCCCCGAGGACATCGCGGCGCTGTGCATGGATCTGGCGCTGCGCGCGCACAACATTCTGGGCTGCAAGGGGGCTTCGCGCTCGGACTTCCGCTGGGACGACGAAAAGGGCGCCGACGGGCTCTATCTGCTCGAGGTCAACACCCAGCCGGGGATGACGCCGCTCAGCCTGGTTCCCGAACAGGCGGCGCACATCGGCATCAGCTATGCCGATCTGGTAGAAATCATCGTGGAAAGCGCATTGGGGGGCACCCGGCATGACGACACGGATTAAACGCGGCACATCGGCCAAGCGCGGGGCGACCCGCGCCAAGCCGCGCACCGCCCAACGATCGCGCACCAACGCCGCGCTGGCGCGGCTGCCGTTCACCGAGGCGCAGCTGCAGAAGGCTGCGACCATCGGCGTGCTCGGACTGCTGGCACTGGCAGGCGTGATCACCGCGCAGTTCATGGGCCTGCCCGGCATGGTGCAGGAAGAGATGGCGCTGGCCGCCGGGCGCGCGGGCTTCGAGGTCAAGAAGGTCGAAGTGCGCAACGTCGACAAGATGAACGAGCTCAAGGTCTACGAGATCGTGCTGGCCCAGAAGGACCGCTCGATGCCGCAGGTCGATCTCGAAGAGCTGCGGCGCGAGCTGACCCGGTTCAGCTGGATCGCCGATGCCCGCATCTCGCGCCAGCTGCCCGATACGCTGATCGTCGACATCGTCGAGCGCGAGCCGCTGGCGGTGTGGGAAGATCGTGGGCGTGTGATGCTGGTCGACGCCGAAGGCGTCGCGCTGGAGCCGAGCCCGGGCCAGATCGACCCCAAGATGCTGCGCATCGTCGGCAAGCGCGCCAATGTGCGGATCGGTGACCTCACCGAACTGCTCGACGCAGCGCCCGCGCTGACCCCGCAGGTGAAAGAGGCTGAATGGGTAGGCAACCGCCGCTGGAACCTCACCTTCCACACCGGTGAGGTGCTGGCGCTGCCCGAAGGCGACGAGCTGTCGCAGGCGGCTTTGGTCAATTTCGCGCGGATGGATGGGGTCAACCGGCTGCTCGGCAAGGGCGTGACCTATTTCGACCTGCGCGATCCCGAACGCGCGTATCTGCGCCGACCGCGCGAAATGGGCAAACCAGAGGGCGATGCGATGGCATCGGCAGCACAATGAGCGGCGGCAAGGGACGCAAGGGCGGCGCGGCCGTCCCCCGGATCGAAAAGACCTTCGGCGCGCTCGATATCGGCTCGTCCAAGGTCAGCGCGATGATCGTCGGGCGCACCGACGCGGGCGAACTGCTGGTGCTGGGCACCGGCCAGCGCGCCAGCGAGGGCGTCAAGCGCGGCTATATCGTCGACATGGCGGCGACCGAACTGGCGGTGCGCGAGGCGGTGGAACAGGCCGAGCGGATCGCGGGTCTCAATATTGATCATGTTCATGTCGGCTGCACCTCGGGCGGGCTTACCAGCACCATCGCGCGGGTCGAGATCGACCTCGGCGGCGGTCGCATCGACGAGGATGATGTCGACCATCTGCTGGCCGCCGGTCGCGAGACGATCCAGCCCGGCGGGCGCATGGTGCTGCACGCGCAGCCCGCGCTCTACACGCTGGATGGCGCGACCGGGGTCAAGAAGCCGATCGGGCTTCACGCCGAGCGCCTGGGCGTCGATATTCACGTCGTGTTCGCCGATGGCGCGCCGGTGCGCAATCTCGACCAGACCGTCGCTGCCGCCTATCTGGGTGTCAGCGGCATCGTGGCCGCGCCGATCGCGGCGGGCACGGCGTGCCTGGGCGAGGAAGAGCGCGAATTGGGCGTGGCGCTGGTGGAGATGGGCGCGGCTGTCACCAACATCTCGCTGTACGCCGGCGGCATGCTCGTCGGGCTGTTCACCATCCCGTTCGGCGGCGCGGACATCACCGATGCGATCGCATCGGCCTTCGGACTGCGCCGTGCCGAGGCAGAGCGGATCAAGTGCTTCCATGGCGCCGCGACATCTTCGCCGCGCGACAACCACGACATGATCGACCTGCGGCTGCCCGAAGAGGACAGCAAGCTCGTCGGCGCCGGCACACGGCCCGACGACCGCCATTCGATCAGCCGCGCGCAACTCGTCTCGGTGATCCGCCAGCCGCTCGATTATCTGATCGGGGAAATCACCAAGGGTCTGAAGGAACTGGGCTTTACCGGCGCGCAGGGTCAGCGGATCGTGCTCACCGGCGGTTGCGCCGAACTGCGCGGCCTGGCCGACCACATGCAGGTGGCGCTGGGCCGAACCGTGCGGATCGGCCGCCCGACCGGGCTTGCTGGCCTGCCCGACGCGCATGCGGGACCTGCGTTTTCGACGCTCGCAGGGCTCGCACTGTTCGCGGCGGACGAGCCGGTCGACATTCGCAGCATTGCATCCAGCTATCAGCAGGTGCATCGCCATTCCGGTGCGGCGGTTCTGCAGCGATTGTGGCGGGCGCTGGCCGGGAATTTCTGAGCATGGAGCGCGTTTCATCGCCCAATACGCACGAAGCGGTGGAAAAACCCGATTTTTTGGGTGAATTAGCGAATCAATCTGTGCAATGTGCATCTGGTAATTTGCTTCAGAATTATGAAGCAGGGGAGAATTAAGGCATGAGCATCACCATCGGACCGCCGACCGTCGACGAACTGCGCCCGCGCATTGCGGTGATCGGGATTGGCGGCGCTGGCGGCAACGCTATCGCCAACATGATCGCGGCCAATGTCGAGGGCGTCGATTTCATCGTTGCCAATACCGACGCGCAGGCGCTGAATTCGTCCACCGCCGAACAGCGCATCCAGCTGGGCCCCGATGTGACCCAGGGCCTGGGCGCAGGCTCGCGGCCCGAGGTCGGACGTGCGGCGGCAGAAGAGACCGTCGCTGACATCGAGGCGATCCTCGAAGGCACGCACATGTGCTTCATCGCCGCCGGCATGGGCGGTGGTACCGGCACCGGTGCGGCCCCCGTCGTCGCCAAGGCTGCGCGCGATCGCGGCATCCTGACCGTCGGCGTCGTCACCAAGCCGTTCACGTTTGAAGGCACGCGCCGCATGCGCGCGGCCGAGGCCGGGATTGCCGAGCTGCAGAAGAATGTCGACACGCTGATCGTCATTCCCAACCAGAACCTGTTCCTGGTCGCCAATCCCAACACCACCTTCAAGGAAGCGTTCCAGCTGGCAGACGAAGTGCTGCAGCAGGGCGTGCGCTCGATCACCGACCTGATCGTCAACCCGGGCCTGATCAACCTCGACTTTGCCGATATCCGTTCGGTGATGCGCGAGATGGGCAAGGCGATGATGGGCACCGGCGAAGCCGAAGGCGATGGCCGCGCGCTGGAAGCGGCCGAACGGGCCATTGCCAACCCGCTGCTCGATGGCGTGTCGATGAAGGGCGCCAAGGGCGTCATCGTCTCGATCACCGGCGGCGACGACATGCGCCTGATGGAGGTCGACGAAGCGGCCAACCACATCAAGGAACTGGTCGATCCGGATGCCAACATCATCTGGGGCAGCGCGTTCAATCCTGATCTCGAAGGCAAGATCCGCGTGTCGGTGGTGGCCACCGGCATCGATGGCGATGCCTTGCAGCAGACGGATGACTCTCGCCCGTTCTCGCTGAACCAGAGCGCACCGCGCGCCTTCAGCGCACCTGCGCCCGCACCCGCCCCCAGCTTTGCCGCTGCGCGTCCGGCACCGGCTCCTGCGCCCGCGCCTGCTCCGATGGCCGCCGCCGAGCCTGAAGCACTGGATCTGGGCGTTGCGGCCCAGTCGCTTGACGACCATGGTGGCGGCGCAGACGAACTGCTGCTCGATACTGCCAGTGCCGAGCTGCCCGCAGAACCTGCCGTTCTGGGCCAGGCTGCACCCACGACCGAACCGGGTGTCGTCGCCGCCAAGGCGCCGCGCGTGACCACCGGTGGCGGTACGCTGTTCGAGCGCATGTCCAGCCTGTCGCGGGGCGGTGCCCGCAGCGAGGAAGAGGAAGGCGACGAGACCACCGATGCGCCGCCGCTCAACATTCCGCGCTTCCTGGGTCGCCAGAACAACCAGTGATATCTTTGCCCGCCGTCCTGTCTTGCGACGGCGGGCAAAACGTTCCCGCAAGCTGTCGAATGCCCGCCACGCCCTGCCGTGCACCTGTGATGGCAGCGCTTGCATTCGCCGTTACAACGCGCGACTGACGGGGCGATATGGCATTGAAACCGTTTTCGCGTCCCTTGCGCCTGCGCGTGGCCAGCTGGCTGCTCGCAGCGGCAAGCCTTTCGCTTTCCCCCGCCTTCGCGCAGGAGGAAGGCCCGGATTCGCCCGGAGCGGATGAGACCGGCTATTCGTCGCTGGATGTCTCGGCCCCGCGCGGAACGCGCGAGCTGCAGAACGCGCTGCAGCGGCTGGCCCTCAACCCCGGCGATGTCGATGCGCTGATCGATGGCGGCAACGCGGCGCTGCTGCTGGGTGATCCGCAGGCGGCGATCGGCTTTTTCGCGCGCGCGGACGAGATGTCGCCGGGCAATGGCCGGGTCAAGGCCGGGCTGGGGTCCAGCCTGCTGCTCAACGAAAACCCCTATGAGGCGCTGCGCCTGTTCGAGGAAGCCAAAAGGCTGGGTGTCCCCGAGACGGTGTTCGCCTCGGACCGGGGCCTCGCGTATGATCTGGTCGGCAATTCCAATGCCGCCCAGGCCGATTACGAGCTAGCGCTGCGGCGCGGCGGCGACGACGAGACCATCCGGCGCTATGCGCTGTCACTCGGCATTTCGGGCGATCGGGCTGCTGCCGAAGCGCAGCTCGATCCGCTGCTGCGCAAGCGCGATGCCGCCGCCTGGCGCACCCGCGCGTTCGTGCTGGCGGTCAGCGGCGATGCCGAAGGCGCAATCGCAATTGCCGATGCCACCATGCCCCGGCGGATGGCGGCATCGATCCAGCCGTTCTTCCGCTTCATGGGCAAGCTGACCCCGGCGCAGCAGGCGGCAGCCGCGCATTTCGGCCAGTTTCCGCAATCGGCGGCGATCGGCAAGGATGATCCGCGCAACCGGCAATATGCCTCCGCGGGCAGCCCCCGGGTCCGGTCCAGCCGGGCCGATGCCGGGCTGATCCCCGCAGGCGAGCCTCTGGGCCCGACGACCGACAGCAAGGCACGCAAGGTCGCCAAGGTCGACAAGTCGCAGCGGCGTAGGCCCGGAAAACTCTCGAAGAAGGAGCGCGAGGCAATCGCGCTGGCGCAGGCAGAGGCCGCTGCCAAGCCGGTTCCGGTGCAGACCCGGCCTCCGGGGCCCGTGCCACCGTCCGATCTGCTGATCCCCGGGCGCGGAACGGGTGCGTCCGACACCGGCGGCTATGGGCAGACGGCGCGGGCGACCGTGCAGCCCCTGCCGGGCTCCTATGCGTCGGCTCAGCCGTCGCGCGCGACGGTGCAACCTCTGCCTGGATCGTCGTCTCAGGTGCGCTCGCCATCTCCTGCGCCGAGCCCGGCGCCGCGCGCTGCCGAGCCTGCGCCAGTGCGTATCGCTGCAGCCCCCACGGATGCCGGGCAGAGCCCGCTGGATGCACCGCGCGGTGCTGTCAGGGTCGATGCCATGCCATCGGGCGAGACAGCCGCCGCGCAGAGTGCAGCCGCGGCCCGAGCCGCAAGGCTGGAGTCGGTGCAGACCAAGGTGGCGACCGCCAAGCCGGTGTTGCTTCCGGGTGTGAAGGAATTGCCGCGACCGGGCTTCGATTCGGTGCCTGCCGCGGCCAGCCCGCCGCCGCCTTCCGTCGCACCCCAGCCGACGACCCAGCCGGTAAACACGCAGCCTGCGAAGACTGTCGCACAGCCGGCGCAACAGGCGATGCAGTCCGTTCAGCCTGCGCCGACCGGGGCAGGCGCATCGCAGGCCTTCGATCTCGCGCAAATGGGGCCTCCGGCGCCCGCGCCATCACCCGGCAGCGCTGTACCCTCGAGCGTCGCACCAGCGCCTTCAGGGCCAGCGCCGACGCTCGCCAGCGCTGCGCCGACTCCAGCCACGGTTCAACCCGTGCCCGCTGCGCCCGAGCCTGAGCGCGTCAGCCTGGCTGCGGTGATCGCGAGCATCCAGGTTCCGGCGGCGGAACTCGCGCCGTCTGCAGACGCAGTCGATATCACCAAGCTGACTCCTGCGGCCAAGAAGCCGGATGAGGCAGATGCCGCGAAGAAGGCAGAAGAGAAAAAGGCCGCCGACAAGCTGGCTGCGGACAAGCTGGCCGCGGACAAGAAGGCTGCCGACAAGAAGGCGTCAGACGACAAGAAGCTGGCCGAGAAAAAGGCTGCCGATAAAAAGGCGGCAGCGGCCAAGAAGGCCGCGCCCAAGCATCCCAAGCGCTATTGGGTGCAGGTCGCAGGCGGTGCAAACCGCGCCGATCTGTCCAAGGAATGGAAGCGGCTGACCAGCACCTCACCGGCCGTGTTCAAGGGCAAGCAGGGCTGGTGGACGCCGCTCAACGCCACCAACCGCCTGCTGACCGGACCATTCGGAAGCGCTGCCGAGGCTCAGGCGTTCGTCAACACATTGTCCAAGAACAAGCTGTCGGGCTTCTCGTTCACCAGCCCCGAGGGCCAGGAAGTCACCAAGCTGGGCGGCTGATCGTGGCGCGCGCCGTCACAGGGCGGCGCGGATCAGCCGGTGGACATTGGTGTTGGCCTTCAGGCGGCTGCCGATCAGGAACACGCCGCCGATCTTGCGCTGGATGAACAAGGTGTCGACCGGCGGAATCTGCCAGAACGTCCGTTCCTTGGCGAAGGCCATGCCCTCGTCGCGCAATTCCATCGTCATCTCGTTGGAGGTGAAATCGAACGGCGCGTCGATGCGCAGCGGTTCGAAGGCGGTATCGAACATGCCCAGCACCGCCACCTTGTGGTTTTCCGGTGCATCGGGATGCAGCATGCCCAGCGTCAGGCCGCCCTCGCGCATCCGGGCGATATCCCGCTCCATCCCGCCGCGCAGAAGCGTGCGATAGGCTTCGGACACCCTGTCGGCCACGATCCGCGTTGCGCCGAAATCCAGCAGCACCAGCTTGCCGCTCTCCGGATCGAAGCGGTAGTTGGCAAAATTGGGGTCGGTCTGCATCAGCTGGAAGTCGAACAGCTCGCGCAGCAGCAACTCGACCAGCAGCTCGACGATGCGGTCGCGCTGCGGCTGGTCCAGCTGCACGGTCTCTTCGACCGCGATGCTCTCGATATAGTCCATCG
The DNA here is from genome assembly GCF_000786215.1 of Sphingomonas sp. 35-24ZXX. Classification (GTDB taxonomy): domain Bacteria; phylum Pseudomonadota; class Alphaproteobacteria; order Sphingomonadales; family Sphingomonadaceae; genus Blastomonas. Next base: position 140,608 of record NZ_JROG01000007.1, on the reverse strand, counting down.
CCAGAATGTCGGAGGTGGTAAGGTCTGCATGCAGGGCAGGAACCCGGAAATGCTGGCTGCCCGCGAGCAGTTCGCCAAAGCGGGCAAGGTGCCCGGCTTCATGCGTGTAGTTGGCCTCTTCGTGCAGCTGCGCCTTGGCATCGGCCAGCATCGGATCGATATCGAGCTCGGGCGGCAGCAGCCCGGTGAGCTTGATCAGCGAGGCGACATTGTCGACATCGCTGTCGATGCTCTGGCGCACGCCGGGATATTGCACCTTGATCGCAAGGTCACGGCCATCGAGCGTTCGTGCGCGGTGCACCTGACCGATCGAGGCCGCAGCGATCGGCTTGAAGTCGAAGCTGGCAAAGCGCTTTTCCCAGCCGCGGCCCCAGTTCTGATTGAGCACGTTGCGCAGCTGGCCCTGTGGCATGTGCTGGGCATCGGCACGCAACCGGGCGAGGATGTCAGCAAGTTCGGGCGGCAGGAAGTCGCCGGTGTCCATCGACATCAGCTGACCCAGCTTCATCGCCGCGCCGCGCATCGTCGCCAGCTTGTCGGCGATCTTGCGGGCATTGGCGGGCGTCAGCAACAGTTCGCCGACGCTGGGGCGCTTGCCTTGCGCCCATTGCTTGGCGCCATCGACCAGCATCGTGCCTGCAATGCCGCCCGCCATGCTGCTGAACCCGGCAAACCGGGCCAGACGGCCGCTGGGAACAGCCTGTCCGGAGGATTGATCGGCACGACGCGTTTTGGGGGGAAGCATGCGGGGTGTTGACCTGTGCGCGCGGCAGCATCGGGATAGATGCGCGCGTGGCCGTTATGTAGGTGCGCTGCGGTTCAGCTGCAACTTGCCCCGCCCAATACGCAGAAGCGGGCGCAGTGCGGATGGTTGAGCGAGACTGCGCGCGACGCTTCGGCCAGGGTCGCCCCCATGTCGAACCCCGGGTCGTACGGCAGCAGCGTACAGGCAGCGACCGTCGGGCGGTCGGTGCCCTTGTGCTTCACCACCATCCGGCTGGTTGCGCACATCATCGCATCGGGGCTCTTGCCCAATATGTCCCAGCATCCGGTGCTGATCTCGGCAATATCGGCGCCAGCCTCCATTTCGGGGAACATCACGAACCGGGCAGGGGCATCCACATCGATGGCAAGCCCATGGTGCGCAAACAGCGCGGCAAAGCCAGCGCGGGCCTCCGCATCGCTTTCATGCGCCAGATGTCGTCCGGCCACCGCGATGGCAAAGCCGTGCGCTGCCAGCCATTGCAGGCCGGATATCGCCTTGTCCCAGCTGTTGGCTCCGCGCTCGGCCTCGTGCACAGCTTGCGTGTAATGGTCGAGGCTCACCCGCACGGTCAGCCTGTCGCCAAATCGGGCGTTGAGGTCGAGCAGCGCCGTCTCGTGCCGCCGCATCGGGCGCATCGCGTTGGACAGCACCAGCACCTCGAACCCGCGCGACAGGCACAGATCGAGGATGGCGATGATGTCCGGGTTCATGAACGGCTCGCCGCCAGTCAGTCCGATTTCTCGCGTCGGCAGAGCGGACAGCGCAATCTCGTCGAGATAGGCGGTCACCTCGGCCAGGCTGATATAGACGAGCGCATCGTTGCGCGGTGAGCTTTCGATATAGCAGCTCTTGCAGGCGAGGTTGCACAGCGTGCCGGTGTTGAACCACAGCGTGTCCAGCCGGGTCATGCCGACGCTGGCGCGGGGCTCTCCCTTGGCCGTGATATTGGGATCGCGAAACTTGGCAGGGTCGAGCCGGGGCACGCCGAGCATGGCGAAGGGGCTGGCGGTGTCGGTATCCATCACCCTGTGTGTATCACCGCGCGCTGCGCTTTGGCCAAGCGAAAAACGTCAGTCGTCGTGGTGTTTGGCCAGCCGTGACGCCAGGGGCGCAGAGAGGACCAGCTGGAACTGGTGATAGATCAGTGCGGGCAGAATCACGATGCCGGCCTGGGGTCCTGCAAACAGGATCGCGGCCAAGGGCGCGCCGGTGGCGATGCTCTTGTGCGATCCGGCAAACAGCAGGCTGATACGGTCGGCGCGTGGCAGGCCGAGCACGCCGCCCAGCCCCCAGGCCGCCAACATCGCCAGTATCAGCATGACCAGGATGATCGCGCACAGCAGTGCAATCGCGGCCCAGCCCAGAGCCTGCATCTGGCCTCCCGCGACCGCCGAGCTGAAGGCGACATAGACGGCCAGCGCAATCGCGGTGCGATCCAGCAATGTGAGCAGCGGCTTGTTGCGCATCGCCCAGGCATTGAGCCAGCCTTGCGCCAGTTGCCCCAGCGCAAAGGGCAGCAGCAGGATGGCGACGATCCGCAGCACGGTGTCGCCGCTGATCGCCGCGCCCCCGTCCGATCCGATCAGCAGCACGACCAGCAGCGGTGTCATCACGATCCCCGCCAGGTTGAGCAGTGCCGATGCCATCACCGAGGCAGCGATATTGCCGCCAGCCAGCGACGAATAGCTGATCGCCGATTGCACCGTGGACGGCAGGATGCCCAGGAACATCAGCCCGATCACCAATCCGTGCGGCAACAGGCTGGCAGGTGCGGTGGCCGCCGCCAGGCCCAGCACCGGCATGAAGGCAAAGGTGAACGCGAAGATCAGCCCCTGCAGCCGCCAGTTGCGCATCGCGACAAGCACTTCGGCCCGGGGCAGGCGCAGGCCATGCAGGAAGAACAGCAGAAAGATGGCGGCCGACACGCCATAGCCTGCATAGACCGCAGCCTGGCCGGTCACCGGCAGCAGCGCGGCGACGAGAACCGTCAGCAGCAGCGTCAGAACGAAGCGGTCGGGGATCAGGCGGGTGAGAATCGACATGTCATTTCCCCCTGCTATGTTTCGGCAAGGGGTGCAACGGCTTGCACAGCCGCACCGCGTGATAATTGGGGGCAGGGCGATGGACTGGCAGGCGATCACGCATGCGATCGAGACGGCGGTGGCGCCGCATATCGGGACCGGCAAGGTGGCGGATTACATTCCTGCGCTGGCCCGGGTCGATCCTGCCAAGTTCGGCATGGCGATCGTGCTGGGCAATGGCGAGATGATCACTCTGGGCGACAGCCACGAGCCGTTCTCGATCCAGTCGATCTCCAAGGTGTTCACGCTGTCGATGGCGCTGCGCCAGTATGACGAAGCGGTGTGGGACAGGGTGGGCCGCGAACCTTCGGGCAGCGCCTTCAATTCGATCATCCAGCTGGAAAGCGAAAAGGGCATTCCGCGCAATCCGCTGATCAACGCCGGCGCCATCGTGGTCACCGACATGCTGGTCGCCGCGAGCGGGCGCGATGGCATGGTGGCAGAGCTGCTGGCGCGCTTTCACCGGTTGTCGGGCGATGCCAGCATCGCGATCGACGAGGAAGTGGCAGAGTCGGAATCGGCGACCGGATCGCGCAACCGGGCGCTCGCCCATTTCATGGCCGCGTTTGGCAACATGGCCAACCCGGTGGAAGACAGCCTGCATGCCTATTTCCGCCAATGCGCGGTGCGGATGAGCTGCCGCCAGCTGGCGCGCGCGGCGCTGTTCCTGGCGTTCGATGGCTGCGACCCGATCAACCGCGAACAGCTCGTCACCCGCGAGAACTGCCGCCGGATCAACGCGGTGATGATGAGCTGCGGCCATTACGACAACAGCGGCGATTTCGCCTATCGCATCGGGCTGCCGGGCAAGAGCGGCGTCGGCGGTGGCATATTGTGCATTGCGCCGGGGCACGGCGCGATCGCGGTCTGGTCGCCGGGCCTCAATGCTTCGGGCACCTCGATGGTCGGCGCGATCGCGCTGGAGGAACTGGTGGAAGCGACCGGGTGGAGTGTTTTTGTGTGAGCAGGGTCAACGAAAGGAATTAGAAAGGCAAGATAGGTAACTTCCTCTATATGAACGCAATTACACTCAATCTGGTGGAAGAAGCTGCACGTGGCTGGGAGGCAATGGACGATCAGGTCCATCTTTGGCGAGGTCGGTGCATCGACTGTTTTACCGAAGCCGAACGTTCGATCAGCCAGACCTTAATCTTCCTTCGCGAACATTTTGGGCATGAGTTTGTCGTCAAGCAGGGCCATCTTTTTGGGCAGAAGCTGACCGACTTGGGAGAGGCGTTTGCCCAACCAAAAATTCAAGAGATCAAGACAGCGAAAAAAGCGGCTCAGGCGCTAGAACGGTTTGTGCAATATGCCGAACTGCGTAAGGATTTGTGCCACGGCGACATGACCGTCTACGCGAACAGGCAGGGCCTTTGGTTGGCGCAGTTCAAAGTCATTTGTCTTGGAAGCCAGACCGTGAAGACTCACCAGATGGTCATTGATCATGACAGCGCAGATGAGACGCTAAAGTTGCTGCGAAAAACCGTGCAAAGCCTTTGCAAATGTCTCGCCAACTTTATGGAAACACCCCCCGAATCGACCGTCTCCCCCTCTAGCCCATCCGCACCGGCGGCGCCGGCGTCTCGCTGAAACGCGGGGCAGGGGCGGGCTGGAGGATGCCGTCCACCTCGACGAACGTTCCGCGTTCCTTGTTGTGCGGGTGCTCTGGCGCCTCGGTCAGGCTCAGCACGGGCGCGAAGCAGATATCGGTATGCTCCATGATGGCGCACCATTCGTCGCGCGTCTTGGTGAGAAACAGGGCCGTCAGCCTGTCCTTGAGCGGGCCCCATTGGCGCGGGTCCATCTGCAGGTCGAAGGCGGGGTCGGAAAGGCCTGCCTTCTCGCGCAGCAGCGCATAGAATTGCGGCTCGATCGACCCGATCGAGATGTACTTGCCGTCGGCGCATGCATAGGTGTCATAGAAATGCGCGCCGGTATCGAGCAGGTTGACCCCGCGCTCGTCGCGCCACTGTCCGTTGGCGAGGAAGGTATAGGTCATCGCGGAGAGAACGGCGGCGCCGTCGGTCATCGCACAATCGATCACCTGTCCCTTGCCGGTGCTGCGCGCTGACAGGATGCCCGCGACCATGCCGAACGCCATCATCATGCCGCCGCCGCCGAAATCGCCGACGGCATTGACCGGCGGGGTCGGTTTCTCGCCCGCGCGGCCATAGCTGTGCAGCGCGCCGGACAGTGCGATATAGTTGATGTCATGCCCGGCCAGCGGCGCATAGGGCCCGGTCTGGCCCCAACCGGTCATGCGGCCGTAGACCAGCGCCGGATTGTCGCCGAGCAGCACGTCAGGGCCCAAGCCCAGCCGCTCCATCACGCCGGGACGAAACCCTTCGATCAGCCCGTCTGCGCTGCGGGCCAGTTCGCGCACCTTTGCGATGCCCTCTTCGGATTTCAGGTCGACCGCGATTAATTCGCGATTGCGGTTGAGGATGTCGCGGCTGCCGGAATCGCCCACTTTGCTCCGTCCCGACGCCCGCTCGACACGAACGACTCGGGCACCATGATCGGCCAGCATCATCGCCGCAAACGGACCCGGGCCGATGCCCGCCAGCTCGATGATCGTTACTCCCGACAGCGCTCCGCCCATGTCATTCACCTGTTTAATTACTCGATTAAAACAGTGCACGCTAACGCCCGTTGCCAGCTTTGCAAGGGGGCACTTGGGCCGGGGCGCTGTTGCACTGCCGCACGGGGCGGACGCGTGCCGCGCCAGTCTCAACTTACCGTAACGTCAACGCAATGCTGCACTGCAATATGTTGATAAAGCGCGCATTTCCGCGCGTTGCGGAAAGATGCAAAAACATCACCGCTACATTAAAAAATTGCATTCATGCATCCGATGTGACAATTTTCTTCCAGCACCAGACATCGCCTGAAGAGCGGTGGGGGGCAACGGCAAGACTGATAATCTGCTTGTGGGAGAAGAGGATGCGCACTTTGTGGAAGCCCGTTCTGGGCTTGCTTTGTACTGTCTCGATGACATCGGTTGCTCAGGCGCAGGACGCGCAGGATCGCGAGGCGCCTGAGCGTGATGTCATCATCGTCACCGCGACGTTGCGCGCGGCCGATGTGCAGGACATTCCCATCGCGGTGACCGCGGTCAGCCCGGAACAGCTTGATCGCCAGAACGTGCAGGACATCAAGTCGCTGACGTCGATCTCGCCCAGCTTCAACGTCCAGTCGTCTCAGACCGAAAGCCAGGGCACCTCGATCCGTATTCGCGGCGTCGGCACCACCGGCAACAACACCGGGCTTGAAAGCTCGGTCGGCGTATTCATCGACGGCGTGTACCAGTCGCGCCCCGGCATTGCGCTGGGCGATCTGCTCGATCTGGAGCGGCTCGAAATCCTGCGCGGGCCCCAGGGCACCCTGTTCGGCCGCAATACCTCGGCCGGCGCGCTCAACATCACCACGCAGCGTCCTGACCTGAACGACGTCAAGGCGTTCGGCAACGTGACGTATGGCAACTATGATTTCTTCAATGTGCAGGCCGGGGTCAGCGTACCTCTGGTCAACGATCAGCTCGGTTTCCGCCTCTCCGGTGCCTATCGCAAGCGGGATGGCTATCTGCGCAGCGTCACCGTGCCCGGCGCTCGCAGCGGCAACCGTGACCGGTATGTCCTGCGCGGCCAGTTGCTGTGGGAACCTTCGCCGGACGTCAGCATCCGCCTGATCGGCGACTATGCCAAGGCCGACGAGAACTGCTGCGATGCGGTGATCGTTCGCGAAACCGAACTGCTGCCCTTCTTCGCCTTCCATGGCCTGCCCAACAGCGGCGTTGCGGCCTCTGGCCAGCAGGCGCTCAACCGGTTGCAGACCAACAGCCAGCTGTTCAACAACGATACCGAGCAATACGGCTTCTCGGGTGAGCTGAAGTGGGACATCGGACCTGTCCAGATGACCTACATCGGCTCCTACCGCCATTTCGAGGCATCTTCGGACCAGGAATCGGACTTCATCGGCCTCAACGTGTTCAGCTCGGGGGCGGGTTCGACGGCAGCGCCGACGACGCCCAGCAACGGCGGTCCGATCGAGACGATGACGCATGAACTGCGCTTCCAGGGCAGTGCGTTCAACGACGCGCTCGATTTCCTGGTCGGCGTCTATTATTCGGACGAGCAGATCGATGAAATCCAGTCGCTGACCCTGGGCACCGATTTCCAGCGGGCGGTGAGCGCGGGCAACTTTGCCAATGCTGCGGGCGTCAATCCGCTGTTCGCGCTGACGGCGCTGGGCAACGGCGGGGTTCCTGTCAACGCTGCGGGTAACTTTGCCGTCAACCGGTTCCAGCAGGACGCGGAGAGCTTCTCGATCTTCACGCACAACGTGATCAACTTCACCGACAATCTTAGCCTGACGCTGGGTGCACGCTATGTCGATGAAAAGAAGCGCGGCAGCTTCGATCAGCTCGCAGCAAGCTCGCCAGCGTGTCAGGCGATCACCAATGGCGTGATTGCGGGCACCATTCCGGCGGCGCTCCGCGCGGGCGCGCTGGGCCTGACCTGCTTCCCGTTTGCAACCTCTGTGGGCATCACGGTTCCCGGGACCAGCGGCACCGTGCTCGCCAGCTCGATCCCCGGCCTGCCGCTGCCGCGCGAATATGATCTGGTCTTCAAGGATGACGAGCTGACCTACACCGCGCAGGTGGCGTACAACAGCAACAACGGGTTCCTCGCTTACGCCGGGTTCAGCCATGGCTTCAAGTCGGGCGGTTTCAACCTTGACCCGGCAGCTGCGGCGCTGGGGGCCGACCCGCGCTTCAACTCGGAAAAGGTCGATGCCTATGAGGCGGGGATCAAGACCGAATTCGCCAACGGCCGCGTCCGTGCGAACCTGGCGGTGTTCCACATGGACATGACCGACTTCCAGGTGCTGGAATTCACCGGCGTGCAGTTCCAGACGTTCAACGTCGCGGCGGCCAAGTCGACCGGTGTGGAACTTGAAATGTTCGGACAGTTCAGCTCGGGCATTTCGGTCAACCTGGCGGTCACCTATGCCGATGCCCGCTATCCGCGCAACTGCGCCGCAGGTGTCGTCGGCACGCCGCAGACCCTGGCCACCATCCGCAGCCTGTGCGGGGCCGATCTGACCAACGCGCCCAAGTTCACCGGCGTCTTCGGTATCACCTATGACAAGGAGATCACCGACTCCGGCTGGAAGATGCTGGCCAACTTCAACATCAACTATTCGGACGACCGCCGCACCAGCACCTCGCCGCTGGACAGCAATGGCCTGCCGATCCCGCTCGACATTCAGGACAGCTATTTCAAGATGAATGCCCGTCTTGGCTTCACCACACCGGATGACCGCTTCTCGTTCGAATTGTGGGGCACCAACCTCAACAACGAGATTACCCGCGGCATCACGGCCAACACGCCGCTGCGGGGCGGTGCAGGCACGCGCTCGCGCATCGGCTTTGTCGAGGAACCGCGCATGTACGGCATCACGCTGCGCGCAAAATATTGAGGGTTTGAACGGATTGATGGGGGACACTGCCTGAGCCGCGGCGATGCCGGACAGATCGGGCAGTGAACATCAGTGACCTGGGGCGGCGCCGGCAACGGCAGCCGCCCCTTTTTTCGTCACGATGAAGGACGGTCGATCCGCAGTTACTGCTTGCCGAAGGCGTCGGCGATCGAGCAGGCCGCCGGGCCCAGGATGACCACGAACAGCGTGGGCAGGATGAACAGAATCAGCGGAATGGTCATGATCGCGGGCAGGCGCGCGGCCTTTTCCTCGGCGCGCATCATGCGCTCGTTGCGGAACTCGGCGGACAGCACGCGCAGCGCGGAGGCCAGCGGCGTGCCGTATTTCTCGGTCTGGATCATGGTGGTCACCACGCCGCGCACCGAATCGAGCGCAACGCGATAGGCGAGGTTCTCGAACGCCTGGCGCCGCTCGGTCAGGAACGCGAGTTCGATCGCGGTGAGCGCGAATTCGTCGCCAAGCTCGGGATAGGCGCGGCCCAGTTCCTTGGCGACACGGTTGAACGCAGCATCGACGGTAAGGCCGGCTTCCGCGCAGATCACCAGCAGATCGAGCGCATCTGGAAGACCCTTGCGGATGGCATCGGTGCGCTTGGTGATGATGTTCTGCACGAACAGGTCAGGCGCCTTGTAGCTGCCGACCAGGATCGCGGCGAACAGGCCGAACTTCTTCATCGGCGTCCAGTCTGGCACCAGCACGCCCAGGCCATAGATCAGCAGCGCGGCCAGCCCGCCCAGCGCAATCGGCAGCACCATGCGGCCAAAGATGATCGCGACCGCGATATCCTTGGACCGGATGCCCGCCTGCGCCAGCTTCTGCTGCGCCGCTTTCAGCTGCTCGTCCTGCAGCACCCGCAGCGACTGCAGCGTGCTGCGCATCTTGTCGGTGGTGTCGTTCTTGTGGACGATCTTGGCGCGCTTCTTGGCCGTCGATGCGGTGATCCCGGCCTTCAGCTGCTCGCGCCGCTCATTGAGCGCCTTGACGCGCTTGGCCATGGGATCGCGCACCGTGGTCGCGGCATAGATCGCGATCAGCACCGCCAGCGTGGCAACTGCGGCAAGCAGCGTCGCCACCATCACGACATCGAACCCCATCAGGGTCGGATTGGCTATTTTCTGCACGTAACCCTCCCCCCGATCAGATTTCGAAACTGACCATCTTGGCCATGATGAAGACGCCGATGCCCATCCAGACGAGCCCGCCGATGCCGGCGATCATCAGGCGCTCCTGGTAGAAGAAGCCTGCAAGATAGGCGGGGTTGACCCACCAGATCATCAGGAACACGAGGAACGGCAGCGAGCCGACGATATAGGCCGAAGCCTTGGATTCCGAAGACAGAGCACGGATCTTGAGCTTCATCTGGGAGCGCGAGCGCAGCACCGCGCCCAGGTTCGACAGCGTTTCGGCAAGGTTGCCGCCGGTCTCGCGCTGGATCGCCAGGGTGATGCAGAAGAAGTTGAATTCGGGCGTCTGGAGCCGGTTTGCGCTTTCCTGCAGCGCATCTTCCATCGACCGGCCGATCTTGATCCGCTCGGTCACCAGCTTGAATTCCTCGCCCACAGGGCCTGGAACCTCCTTGGCGACGACCTGCAGCGTCTCGGTGACCGGAAGGCCGGAGCGCAGACCGCGCACCAGCAGATCGATGGCATCGGGAAAGCGCGCGGTGAACTGGTTCAGGCGGCGCTTGATGAAATGGCCGACGATCATGTGCGGCAGGCCAAAGCCCAGCGCCGATCCGATGAACAGGCTCATCATCATCTGGCCGGTGCGCAGGTACACCGCGATGGCGACCAACAGGCCGAGGCCCAGAACGACCTGCCCGAACTGCACCACTGTCCAGCTCTTGCCGGTCATCGCCAGGCGGCGACCCAGCATCTGGATCTTGGTCAGCTGCTCACCGGTCTGGTTGAAACGGGGCTTGCGGTTGGCAATGGCCTTGCGCATCTGCGCTTCGACCTTGGCGCTGGCACTTTCGCTGTGGCGCTCGCGCACGGCGAGCACCCGGCGCTGCAGCTCCTTGCGCGATGACGGGCCGGAAAAAGCCATGACGAGCAATCCGAGGATGCTCGCAAGGCCCGCCGCCAACAGCAATGTCTGCACCATATCCATGCGCCATCTACTCGCAATGTCGGACCGCCACCCTTTTGGGAGAAGCGGCGGATCCGGTTACTTCTTGGCGGGCTTGCCCGACTTGCCCGGCTTGGCAGGCAGCAGCGACTTGAAATCGCCAAACTTGCCCAGCAGCGATTTCTTCGCTCCGCCGGTGTCCTTGTCTGCCACCGCTTCTTCTTCGGCCATGCCTAGGCACCGGTCGGTCAGCGATTTCATCACCGCACCGCCCTTGGTCGACTTGCCCGCCTCGCAGAACGGCTGGCCCAGCTTGGCTGCCTGGGCCGCGGTCTTCGGGTCCGACGGAATGAGGAAGTCGATCTTGCGCTCGATCGTGGTCTCGAAGTCGGCGCGGCCGATTTCCAGCGCCGCCGGCTGCACCTTGTTGGCGACCACCAACACGCGCGCGGCAGGCGCGTTCGATTTGAGCCAGGCGAGCAGCCGGATGGCGTCGCGCGCCGACGCCAGCGTCAGCTCGGTGACCAGCACCGCGATGTTGGTTTCGGCCACCAGGTGCGGGTAATCGATCAGCATCTGCCGGGGCAGGTCGACCACGGTGTTCTCGAAGGCGTGGCGGAACTCTTCCTGCAACTGGAAGAACGCGGTGCCATCGGTGATCAGCGGCGAGCTGATCGGCGCTTCGGCTGACAGGATCGACAGCTTGTCGTTGGCCTTGATCATCGCGCGTTCGATGAACAGGCCATCGATGCGGCTGGGATTGTCGATCGCATCGGTGAGCCCGCGACCCGGTTCCAGGTCCATGGTCAGCGCGCCGGTACCGAAATGGAGGTCCAGATCGAGCAGGGCGGTCATCCGGCCGGCGTTCTTGCTGAGCTGCCAGGCCAGCGAGGTCGCCACGGTGGAAGCGCCGACGCCGCCACGCGTACCGATCACCATGATTCCGACATGCGCCTTTTCGGTCGCAGCCTCACCAGGCTTCGGCGCATTGAGCATCGCCTGTGCCTGCAGGATGGTGTCGCGGATCTGGTCCGGCCCGACGGGCTTGAGCAGATAGTCGTGCAGGCCGCTGGCGATCAGATCGCGATACAGGCGCACGTCGTTGACCTGGCCCATCGCGATGACGACGGTGCCGGGCTCGCACACTTCTGCCAGCGCGTTGATGTCGTTGAGCGGATCACCCGATTCCGACAGATCGACCAGCAGGATGTTCGGGCTGGCGGTGATCGAAAGCGACTGCACCGCGTTGCGCAGGCCGCCCTTGCTGCATTTTTCCGGCGGCCAGCCCATGTTGATGGCCATCGCCCGGACAATGTCCAGCGTCGCATCGTCACAGATATACGCCGCGAACTGATCGCGGTTGGCGGCTACGCCTGGCTTCCAGGGTGCGTTCACTGTGATCCTCCCGGCTGAAGCGTGCTTTCCTTGAGGCCATTGGCGCCCGTCGGCGGAGCCTCGCGATATTGCTTGATGACGGTGTCGGACCGCTGGGTCGAGGTGGTCGGGCCACCGGCCTCGCCGCGCACCAGGTCTTCCTTGTTGGCGACCATCGCAGCGATATTGCTGTTCATGGCGCAGCCGTAGTTGCTGCTGGTCGCATTGCGATAGTTCATTTCCAGCTTGGTCTGCCAATCCGGACAGCCCGGGACGCTCGCCAGCGTGCGGGTGACGACAACGCGGACCGTGCCCGAGGCAATCTGCCCCGTGGTCACAGGTGCGATATCGCCCACCAGCAGGCCGTGGCGCGAAGCGGCGGCCTCGACCGCGGCCTTGACCACGACATTGCGGCCGGCCGGGTCGTCAATCGCGACGCGGTCGCCATAGCCAAGGTCCATCGCCTGGAACCATTCGGCGAGACGCCGCTGTTCCTGCGCGGGCAGCGAGCCGCCCTGTGCGTTGAGATCGAGCGTGTAGTTGTTCCGCGACACCACCGGCTGGTGAACGCTTTCGAGCATCCGGTTGCTGGCCATGTTGCCACAGCCCGACAAGGTCAGCACGGCCGCTGCGGCGATGGCTGCATGATAAGCGCGCATTGATATTCTCCTCAGAGCGGGTCGCTGGCCTTAATCGAACGAAAAACCGGGGGCGGCGGCCATATCGGTGGACTTTCCACCCGTCTTGGCCTTGCCCTTCCTCGCATCGCGCTGCGGCTTTGCGGGGGCAGAGGGCAGCGCGCGCGGATCGGCTGACAGCGCACCGAATTCGGGAGCACCACCGCCTTCGGCCGGGGCCACGCTGGGCTTGGGACGATCGCCGCCCGAGATACCATCGGACTGCTGGTTGTTGATCAGCCGCTGCGCCTCATCGGGGGTGCGGAAGCCATCGGTGGGCAGCTTGATCTCGTTGGCATTGACCGGCTTGACCAGATACGGCGTCACCACGATCACCAGCTCGGTCTCGCCCTTGCGGAAGTTCGAGGACTTGAACAGGTTGCCCAGCACCGGCATGTCGCCCAGGCCCGGTGCCTTGTCGACCAGATCCTGCGAGTTGTTGCTGAGCAGGCCGGCGATCATGAAGCTTTCGCCCGAGCCAAGCTCGACCGTGGTTTCAGCGCGGCGGGTGGTCAGCGCAGGGACCTGGAAGCCGCCCAGGGTGACCGAGCCTGCCGACGACAGTTCGGACACTTCGGGGCGCACGCGCATCGAGATGCGGCCATTGGCGAGGACGGTGGGCGTGTAGGACAGGCTGACCCCGAAATTCTTGTATTCGATGGTCGTCGCGCCCAGGCCCTGGTTGATCGGGATCGGGAACTCGCCACCGGCAAGGAAGTCTGCAGTTTCGCCCGACAGCGCGGTAAGGTTGGGCTGCGACAGGGTGGTCACCAGACCGACCTGCTCGGCAAGGTCGAAGGCGCTGGCGATATCGACACCGAACAGGCGACCGGCGGCCTCGATGGCCGTCTTGCCGTTGATGGCGGTGTTGAAAGTGGTCGTCGTGCCGCCGGCGACGAATTGTCCTGTGGCAGGATTGAACGGCAGCGATAACGATCCGGCAGGCAGGCCGAACTGGGCCGATGCGTCGATGCGCGGCAGGTTGCTGACGTTCAGCGTGTCCTGGATGGTCGCGAAGTTGCGCGAAGCGCGCGACACGCCGACATTGAAGCCACCGGTCAGATCGCGGGTCAGCAGGTTCGCGCCGATTTCCTTGACCAGCGAACGGCTGACTTCGGCGATCCGCACCTGCAGGTTGACCTGCAGCGGGGTTGCGGTCTGCAAGCGGCTGATCACCTTGACATTGTCACCGACAAAGGCCTGCACCAGCCGTTCGGCCTCGGCGCTGTCCACCGGGGCACCGACCGTGCCGGTGAGCAGGACCACGCCGTTGAGCGTGCTCACGCGCACCTTGGCATCGGGCATGGCGAGCGTCAGCATCTGGTCGATCGAATCGAGGTTCGATCCGACCCGCACGGTGGCGGAATAGACCACCTGGCCCGCCGCATTGCTGGCGTACAGCGTCGTTTCGCCGCCCGCCTTGCCGAAGACATAGAGTTGCCGCGAGGACTTGACCTGCACATCGGCAACGCCGGTGTCGGCGACGAACAGGTCGGTCATCACGCCGGGCAGCTGGATCAGCTGGCCGCGTCCGATCGACAGGACCAGGGTTTCGGCCGGGCGCTGCGTGGCGGACTGGGCAATGGCCGTGCTGCCGGTGAACGGGGCGAGGCCCGTCAGCGAACCGATCGCTGCCACCGCTCCGCACAGAAGAGCGCCCTTGAGGATCTTGGAATAACGCATGGTCATTTTCCTCCGACCGGAACTTCGGTCACTGAATTTCCGCGAGCGACCCTGACGACCGGGCCCCTGGGCACCATCGGCGCTGCGACGCTCGCCGGAGCGCCCGAAGCGGTTGCCGGGCCGGACATTTCACCCTGGCGGCCACCCTTGGACTGGGTCGGGACCGAACGACGCTGGAAGCGCGACACATCACCGCCGGTGACAAAGGTCACGTCGGTGTCGACGGGCCGCGTGGCAAACGCCTTGATCAGCTTTTCCTCGGTCTTGCGGTCGGCACCCTCGGGCAGCTTGATGTCGCCTGCGGCCATCGAGCGTTCGAGCTCGGCCTCGTTGTCGGCGATCGAGCGCAGCGACAGGCTGAGCGTGCCGATGGTCTGGGCGACGGCAATCTTTTCCGCCAGCTTGGGCGTGGCTTCGACCGTCACGGTGGTGAAGGCGATGACCTCGGTCTTGCCCTCGGCGTTTTCTGCGTTCACACGCTGGTCGGTGGCCAGCACGCGCAGGTTGCGGATGATGGTTTCAGAGGCGTTGAGCGGTGGGCCATCGTCGCCGCCGACCGACTGGGTCAGCACCAGGTCGACGCGGTCACCCGGAAACACAAAGCCTGCCACGCCGGTGCGGGCAGACACAGGGACGGTCACGGCGCGCATGCCAGGGCCAAGCGCCGCCGCCAGGAAGCCCCGGTCGCCGGGCTTGACCAGCGAGCCCTGCGTCACCGGCTGTCCGGCGGTGATCGCATTGCGCACCACGGTGCCCAGCAGCGACTCGACGTTGGATTCGGCTTCGATGAAATAGGCGTTGCTGACGAGCTCGCTCGGCCAGGGCTGGAAGGCGACGCTGTCGGGCGTGATGATCGTGCCGACGGGCAGCGAGCGGTTGGCCACCAGCACCCGCGGACCGGTCGGAACCGCCTGTTGCGGGGCCGCCGTCACCTCGGGCGCTGCCGATCCGGTGAAAAGGCTCCTGGCGAGAAACGCCGTGCAGAGCGCGATCACGAGCGCTCCTACCAGCAGGATGACTTTCCGTTTATCCATGGCGTTGACAGCCCCCAAAGTCCTTCAGAATGTTGATCTTTTCACGCAAAATGGTTAAAAAACCGTTCGCCAACGGGCCATAGCGCCGCAAAAGCGATGGCAACGCCGTAGGGCACCTCCGGTTGGCCCGGCCGCTTGCGCATCCGGTGCTCCGCCAGCACCACCAGGGTCAGCGCCGCGCCGACCAGCGACATGATGATCGTGATCCGGGCCATTTCGATCCAGGGGAACCACAGGGCGATCGCGCCGATCAGCTTCACATCGCCGCCACCCATCGCGCCGATCGCGAACATCAGCGCGAAGAAGACGAACACCCCGGCACCCAGCGCCAGCTGCAGCGCCATGTCGGGCCAGACGGACAGGCCGCAGGCCCACCAGAAGAGCGGAGCGCTGAGCGCGATGGCGGCGTTGAGCCAATCCTCGATCTCGCGGCGCAGGATATCGGTATAGGCCGCGTGCAACAGCGCGATTGCCAAGGCAGCCAGCAGACCGTAGACGAGAGGACCGTTTTCCATGGGAATTGGCGTATAGCGGCGATGACTTACCAAAAAGTAACCATTGATCGGCGCGCCATTCCGGCGGGCGCGGTCGAAAGCCGCTGGACTGCACCCGATGGCTGGGCGCTGCGCCGCATCGACTGGATGGCCGACGGGGCGGCGCGCGGGTCGATCCTGTTCATGCCCGGGCGCGGCGACATTTACGAAAAATATCTCGAGACACTGGCCCACTGGCAGGCTCTAGGCTGGAACGTCACCTCAGCGGACTGGCGCGGGCAGGGCGGCAGCGGCCGCATGACCGACCACCAATATGTCGGCCATATCCAGGATTTCGCACAGTGGATCGAGGATATTGCCGGTTTCTGGGCAGAATGGGCGGCATCGCATCCTGGCCCCCATGTGATGGTCGGTCACTCGATGGGCGGACATCTGGTCGCTCGCGCCATCCAGGAACAGCGCATCGCGCCCGATGCGGCGGTGCTCAGCGCGCCGATGCTGGGCCTCAAGGGGCTGGGGCTGCCGATGTCGTTTGGTCACATGGTCACGCGCGTCATGCGCGGGCTGGGCAATCCCGAGCGCCCGGCATGGAAGGTCAGCGAAAAGCCGGCCTCACCGCTCGCCATCCGTCAGACGCTGCTGACGCATGATAACGATCGCTATCAGGATGAGCTGGCATGGTGGGCCCAGCGCCCCGAGGTCGTGATGGGTCCGGCCAGCTGGCACTGGGTCGAGCGCGCGTATGAATCGAATATCCGGCTCAACGCGCCCGGCCAATGGGAGAAGGTGCGCGTGCCGATGCTGCTGATCGGCACCAGCGCCGACCAGCTGGTCGACAACAAGGCGACTCTCGCTGCGGCGGCACGCATCCCCGGGGCCGAACTGCTCGCCTTCGGACGCGAGGCGCGGCACGAGGTGTTGCGCGAGGTCGATCCGATCCGTGACCGCGTGCTGCAGACCATCGACGATTTTCTGGCGCGCAAGGCCAGCGCAGCGGTGACCGAAAGGGTCGGGGCCACAGCCTGATGCCGGATTATGACGTCGTCATCGTCGGCGCCGGGATCGCCGGGGCCAGCCTTGCGGCAGAGATCGCACCGCACTGCCGGGTCCTGGTGGCCGAGGCCGAGGACCGGCCCGGCTATCATTCGACGGGGCGGTCCGCTGCATTCTGGGCGGAAAGCTATGGCGGACCCAAGGTCCAGCCCTTGACCACCGCGTCGGGGCCCTGGCTACACTCGCCGCCACCGGGCTATGGCGACCGCAGCTTCCTGGCCCCGCGCGGCGCACTGACCCTTGCGCGAACCGGCGAGGAGCATCTGCTCGATGCATTCGAGGCGGATTTCGCGGGGTCCGGCGTGCAGATGGAGCGCTGGTCGCGCGAACGGCTCGATGCGCTGCTGCCGGGACTGGCGAGCGATATCCAGGCCGCGATCTACGAGCCCGACTGTCAGGACATCGATGTCGGCGGTCTGCACCAGGCCTTTCTGTCGGTCGCGCGGCGGGCCGGCGCATCGATCGCCTTGCGTTCGCCGCTGGAGCAGGCGGCTTATGCAGGTGGGCAGTGGACGATCACGCTGGGTGGCAATCAGGTCAGCGCGACCTGGCTGGTCGATGCCGCAGGCGCCTGGGCCGACCCGGTTGCCGAGCGCGCGGGCGTGCGGCCTCTGGGGGTGCAACCCTACCGCCGGACCGTGCTGCAGCTGCGCACCACACCTGCGGCATCGCCCGATCTGCCGCTGACCCTTGGCATCAAGGGCGACTATTATTTCAAGCCCGAGGCGGGCCGGCTATGGCTGAGCCCGCATGACGAGACGCCCGAGGACCCCGCCGACACCGCACCCGACGAGCTTGACATGGCGCTGGCGATCGACCGGTTCGGGCAAGTGGTCGACTGGAAGATCGAGGCGGTCGAGCATCGCTGGGCGGGGCAGCGCAGCTTCGCGCCCGACAGGCTGCCGCTGATCGGGTTTGCGGCCGATGCGCCGGGCTTCTTCTGGTTCGCAGGCCAGGGCGGCTTCGGTATCCAGACCGCGCCTGCCGCCGCGCGATTGGGCGCTGCGATCCTGCTTGGCCTCACGCCCGATGCGATGATCGCGGGCATCGACGCGCAAATGTATAATCCGGCAAGGTTCGGCTGAACGCGCTGGCAGCGCTGGCCCGAGTTGATTACCATCGGCCCCGGTTTGAGGGAGACGAGTCGATGGCGCACAGCTTTGAGATCACCAAGGACAAGGCCGGCGAGTTCCGGGTGCGGTTCAAGTACAATTCGGAAGTGATGTTCACCACCGAAGGCTATGCCAGCAAGGCGTCGGCGAAGAACGCGATCGAATCGATCAAGAAGAACGGCCCCGAAGCCCCGATCGAAGACAACAGCTGAGCCGGGGCACCGCGCGCAAGGTCAGCAGCCCGCGATCCCGCGCTTCGTCGTGAGATAGGTCGCAAAGCTGCCCAGCCAGTGGCTGCCTTCGTAGTTCTTGTCGCTGACCGCGGCGAGACCACTCGTTGCGTGTGCCTTGGCGGTGGCCTGCAGCGCCACAATCCGCGCATCGCCTTCGGGCAGCGCGCTGGCGATGCCTTCCATCGCCCAGGCGCGCGACAGGTTGACGCCATCGAGATGCACCAGCTTGCCATCGGTGGGGTCACGCACTTCGCCGGGCGTCAGCCAGTCGGTCGACCCATCGGCTGGTATCTGCGGCAGGAACCGGCCCAGCCACGCCGCATACTCGGCCTGCGGCATCACTCGCCGCATCAGATCGGCCTCCATCAGGCAGGGGGACAGAAAATCCTCGCCCGAAGGCTCATACGCCAACGGACAGTTCACATCGGCGCGGTGGAATTCGAGCGCCTTGTCGGCGAGCTGCTTTTCGAATGCGGCATTGCCCGTCTGCCGGGCGTAGTCGATCATCAGGCCAAAGGCGAAGGCGCTCTGGTTGTGCGTTCCCAGCCGGATCGGATAGGCCAGCTTGGGCAGCCAGGCCTGGGTTTCGGCCACGATCTTGTCCTCCAGCGGGCGGAGTGTCTCGCGCCAGGCCTTCAGCTTGGGATCGTCGCTCTCGTCGAGCTCGGCCACCAGCTGCAGCAGCCATGCGGTGCCATAGGGTCGCTCGAACCCCTTGCGACCTTCGCCTTCGATATATTTCAGCTCCGCAGCGATATTCTCGGCCGTGAAGCTGCGATCGAGCGCAGCGAGGATCGCAGGCTTCATCGGCGATTGTGTATCGGTCTTGAGGATGCGGACCAGCAGCCAGTGACCGTGCACCGAGCTGTGCCAGTCGAAACAGCCATAGAATGCCGGGGTCAGCTCGGCCGGGGTCCGCGCGTCGGCAGCGCCGTTCAGCACATGCGAAATCTTGTTGGGATATTCCTTGTGGACACAGGTCAATGCCAGTCGGGCGAAGCGGTCGTTCACCGCATCGGGGCGTGCATCGGGGATCGCTGCCTGCTGCGTCTCCTTGCCCGCTTCGGGAGACCCGCATCCAGCAACCAGCACAAGGCTGGCGAGCGCCATCCCCATCGAAAATTTCAGCATGCGTGTCCCTTCCGCGTGTTTCGCGGCGAATACACACCAGTCGGGCGGGAAGGGCAAGCGCGGCGGGAGACCAGGGGCAAATGCGGGATGAAGGGTCAGGAATTTCCCATCTTGCGGCAGTGCACAATAGCTGTCACATCTTGTGCCAATGACAGGGGATAATCCGCACTTTGATGAGATGCTGCTGCCCGATGGTTCGGTGCGCGCGCCCTATAGCGACTTTTGCGACTGGTACAGCGCCCAGGATGCCGCGAGGCTGCGAACCAAGGCGCGCGATGCGGAGAATTTCTTCCGCCGCACCGGCATCACCTTTGCGGTCTATGGCGAGGAAGAGGCGAGCGAGCGGCTGATCCCGTTCGATATCGTGCCGCGTATCATATCGGGCCGCGAATGGGCCCGGCTCAGCCGCGGCATCGAGCAGCGGGTGCGCGCGATCAACGCATTTCTCCACGATATCTACCACCGGCAGGAAATCCTGCGCGCGGGCCGCGTGCCGGTCGAGCTGATCGCCAAGAACGATGCCTATCTGCCGCAGATGATCGGCATGGATCCGCCAGGCGGCATCTAC
The DNA here is from genome assembly GCF_000786215.1 of Sphingomonas sp. 35-24ZXX. Taxonomy (GTDB): domain Bacteria; phylum Pseudomonadota; class Alphaproteobacteria; order Sphingomonadales; family Sphingomonadaceae; genus Blastomonas. The sequence goes on along the minus strand of NZ_JROG01000007.1, from coordinate 120,833 downwards.
ACCCACATCATCGGCGTCGATATCGTGCGCACCGGGCCGGACCAGTTCTATGTGCTCGAGGACAATGCGCGCACCCCGTCGGGCGTGTCGTACATGCTCGAGAACCGCGAGACGATGCTGCACATGTTCCCGGAGTTGTTCCGCAAGAACAGGGTGCGCGAAGTTTCCGATTATCCGCGCAAGCTGCGCCGATCGCTCGCTGCCAGTGCGCCGCGCGGCTGCGCAGGTGCGCCCGAGATCGCGGTGCTGACCCCGGGCATCCACAACAGCGCCTATTTCGAACACAGCTTCCTCGCCGACCAGATGGGGGCCGAACTGGTCGAGGGACACGATCTGCGCGTCGTCGATGGGCGTGTCGCGATGCGCACGACCCAGGGCTACCGCCCGATCGACGTGCTCTACCGCCGCGTCGATGATGATTATCTCGATCCGCTGACCTTCCGTCCGGATTCGGCGCTGGGCGTGCCGGGGATCATGGACGTGTACCGTGCGGGCGGCATCACCATCGCCAATGCGCCGGGCACCGGCATTTCCGACGACAAGGCGATCTACAGCTACATGCCCGAGATCGTCGAATTCTATACCGGCGAGAAGGCGATCCTGGAAAACGTGCCCACCTGGCGCTGCTCCGAGGCGGATTCGCTGGCCTATGTGATGGAGCATCTGCACGAACTGGTGGTCAAGGAAGTTCACGGATCGGGCGGCTATGGCATGCTGGTCGGACCTGCGGCGAGCCGCAAGGAACTCGCCGCCTTCCGCGACAAGCTGAAGGCGCGGCCCGGCAACTATATCGCGCAGCCCACGCTGGCGCTGTCGACCGTGCCGATCATGACCCGGCAGGGGCTGGCACCGCGCCATGTCGACCTGCGGCCGTTCGTGCTCGTCTCGCCCAACGGCATCGACATCACGCCCGGCGGCCTGACGCGGGTCGCGCTGAAGAAAGGATCGCTGGTGGTCAATTCCAGCCAGGGCGGCGGCACCAAGGACAGCTGGGTGCTCGACGAATGAGTGCCGCTGTGGTGATCGAGGGGGCGCGCTGATGCTGGGCAAGACGGCAGGCGGCCTGTTCTGGATGCAGCGCTATCTGGAGCGCAGCGAGAATATCGCGCGACTGGTCGACGCCGGTTTCCGCATTGCGCTCACCCGGTCGGAAGCGGCCGAGGACGAATGGGCATCGGTGCTGACCACCGCCGGGGTGCGCCAGGCCTATTCGCAGCGCTACGACAAGGTCGATGGCTCCAGCGTCATCAACTTCCTGCTGCGCGACAAGGCCAACCCATCGAGCGTGATGTCGGTGATCGAAAGCGCGCGCAACAACGCCCGTCTGGTGCGCACCGCGCTGACCCGCGAGGTGTGGGAAGCGACCAACGAATGCTGGATGACGCTGAAAGAGGCACTGCGCACCCAGATTTCGGACAACGACCTGCCGGATGTGCTCAGCCTGATCCGCCAGCAGAGCGCGCAGGTCCGCGGCGCGCAGAGCGGCACGATGATGCGCAACGACATCTATTTCTTTGCGCAGCTTGGCACCTTCGTCGAGCGCGCGGACAGCACCGCGCGCATTCTGGACGTCAAATATTACGTGCTGCTGCCCTCGCTGTCCTATGTCGGCTCCAGTCTCGACAATGTGCAGTGGGAAACGATCCTGCGGTCGGTCTCGGCCTATCGCGCGTTCCGCTGGCTCAATCCGGGCGAGACCAACCCGCGCAACATCGCCCAGTTCATGATCCTCGATCAGGTGATGCCGCGTTCGTTGGCGTTCTGCGCCAGCCGGATGGCGAGCGCGCTCGAGGCCATCGCGCGCGAATATGGCGGGGCAGGGGAAAGCCTGGCGCTGGCCTCGGCGCTGAGCCGCGAGCTGGCCGGCACCAATATCGACATGATCGTGGACAATGGGCTGCACCAGTTCATCCAGGATTTCATCAAGCGCAACAACGCCATTTCCGCCCAGATCGAGCAGGAGTTCCGCTTCTATCATTGAGGCGGAGAGCGACATCGATACGGGGCGAAACATTTAAGGGTACCGGGTCAACCATGCGGCTGCATATCGTCCATCGCACGTCCTATCATTACGATACGCCGATGCCTTACGCGCTGCAGCGGCTGCGGATGATCCCCAAGGATTCGGCCGGCCAGCGCGTCATCCGCTGGAAGACCGATGTCGAGGGCGGCACCAAGCAGGTCGAATATTTCGATCATCACAACAACCATGTCGAGCTGTTCAGCTTCAACCCCGATCAGCATCAGGTCGTGATCCACTGCGAAGGCGAGATCGAGACCAGCGACCGGGCCGGAATGGTCGGGCAGCACGGCGGATCGGCGCCGCTGTGGTACTTCAAGCGCGAAACCCCGTTCACGCGGGCAGGGCCAGGCATCCGCAAGCTGCTGCGCCAGTTCGACGACCCCGGCACCGCGCAGGGCGACTCGGCGCGACTGCACGCGCTGTCCGAACTGGTGCGCGGCGCGGTTGCGTATGAGATCGGCCAGACCGGGGCCACCACCACCGCCGAAGAGGCGCTGAGCGCAGGCCATGGCGTCTGCCAGGATCATGCGCACCTGTTCATCACTTTGGCCCGGCTGCTGGGCTATCCCGCGCGCTATGTCAGCGGATATCTGCTGATGAACGACCGCATCGACCAAGATGCCGGGCACGGCTGGGCCGAGGTCCACGCCGATGGTCTGGGCTGGGTCGGGTTTGACATATCGAACGGCTATTCGCCCGACGAGCGCTATGTCCGCGTGGCGACGGGCCTGGATTATCGCGAGGCCGCACCGATTGCCGGGATCACCTTCGGTCGCGGCAGCGAAGCGATGACCGTCACCCTGAAGGTGGAGGAAGGCCAGTCCCAATCGCAGTCGCAATCGCAAGGCGGGCAGGCACAATCTCAATCCCAGCAGTCGCAATCGCAGTCCCAGGGCGGGGTTCCGTCCTAGCGGTTTTCCACATGCAAAACCGGGCAGGCGGCATTCGCCCTTGACCGATTGTTGCGCATGATCCCTTATGAACCTCATGCGAATAAAGGGGGAGGACGCTCCTATGACATATTGCGTCGGGATGCGCCTGGACAAAGGGCTGGTGTTCATGTCGGACACCCGGACGAACTCTGGTGTCGACAACATCAGCACCTTCAAGAAGATGTTCACCTGGGAAAAGCCCGGTGATCGCTACATCACCATCATGACGGCCGGCAATCTGGCGACGACCCAGGGCGTGGTCAGCGTGCTCGAGGAACGGACCAAGGCCCCGCACGAGCGCAAGCCATCGATCATGGAAGCGCCCACGATGTTCCAGGTGGCGCGCATCATCGGCGAGGCTCTGCGCGACGAGATCAGCCGCACGCGCTCGATTGCCGGCCAGACCGCGTCCTCCGCCTTCAGCGCGACGATGATCGTCGGCGGCCAGATCAAGGGCATGGATCCCAAATTGTTCATGGTCTACCCCGAAGGCAATTTCATCGAGGCGGGCGACGACACGCCGTTTTTCCAGATCGGCGAGACCAAATACGGGCGGCCCATCCTGGTGCGCGCCTATGACCGCGACATGTCGTTCCACGACGCGATCAAGCTGCTGATGGTGTCGTTCGATTCGACCATCAAGGCGAACCTCTCGGTGGCGCTGCCGCTCGATCTGCAGATCTACGCGTCCAACAGCTTCGCCGGGCGCAACCGCCGTATTTCGGCCAGCGATCCCTATTACAACCTGATCGCCGACCAGTGGAGCGATGCGCTGAAGAACGCTTTCCACTCGCTGCCCGATTATACCGGGTGATGGCGCTTGCATGGGTCAGCCTGCCGACCTAATTTGGCGGCATGACAAACAAAGCGCGCAACATCCTCATTTTTCTGGGCCTTTCCACCGCACTCGTGGGAGGCGCCGGCTGGTATCTGCTGAGCGGCGACACCGCAGAGCTTGATATCGCCGAGGTCAGCGGGCCCTCTCCGGTGATCTCCGCACCGCGCAAGGAAACTTTCCCGACGATCAATGTCGCAGACGTCAAGGTCTGGGGCGCGGGCGAAGCGCCCGAGGCAGCGCAAGGCCTGAAGGTTGCGCGGTTTGCTGACGGTCTTGATCATCCGCGTTCGATGCTGGTGCTGCCCAATGGCGACGTCCTGGTTGCAGAAACCAACAGCCCCCCGCGCGAGAACAAGGGCGTCGAGGGCTTTGTGATGCGCCTGCTGATGAACAAGGCGGGCGCGGGCGTGCCTTCGGCCAATCGTATTGCGCTGCTTCGCGATGCCGATGGCGACGGCAAGGCCGAGGTGAAGACCGCGCTGCTCGAGGGGCTGAATTCGCCTTATGGCATGGCCTTGGTGGGCGACACGCTGTACGTCGCCAATACCGATGCGCTGATGGCCTATCCGTTCACGCCGGGCACGACCAAGATCACCGCCAAGGGCCGCAAGATCATCGATCTGCCCTCGCAGAAGCCCAACAATCACTGGACGCGCAACCTGCTGGCCAATGCCGATGGCAGCAAGCTGTACGTGTCGATCGGCTCTGCCACCAATATCGCCGAAAAGGGGCTGGAGGCCGAAAAGGGCCGTGCGCGGATCATCGAGGTGGATCTGGCGACGGGCAAGAAGCGCGATTATGCCGTCGGCCTGCGCAACCCCGTCGGCATCGCCTGGGAGCCCAATTCCGAGGCCCTGTGGACCGTGGTCAACGAACGCGACATGCTGGGCTCGGACCTGGTGCCCGATTACCTGACCCGGGTCGATGCCGGGATGCACTTCGGCTGGCCGTGGAACTATTGGGGCGGCTATGAGGATTTCCGGGTCGAGCCGCGCCGCCAGGAACTGCGTGAATATACCCGCAGGCCCGACTACGCGCTCGGCAGCCATGTCGCGCCGCTGGGGCTGACCTTCGCCAGCAAGGCGGCACTGGGCGGCGGCTTTGCCAACGGCGCGTTCGTCGCGCTGCATGGTTCGTGGAACCGCAAGCCGGCCTCCGGCTACAAGGTCGTGTTCGTTCCCTTCGGCAGCGATGGCCGCCCGGCGGTGAAGCGCAATGCTGATGGCAAGGTCACTGCGGGCTTGCCGGTCGATGTCCTGACCGGCTTCCTCTCCAAGCAGGGCGATGCCAAGGGGCGGCCCACCGATGTGACGATCGATGCCACTGGCGCCTTGCTGGTGACCGACGATGTCGCCGGGATCGTCTGGCGGGTGAGCAATCCGCAGGTCAAGGCCAAGCCGGTCGAAACCGCCATGCGTTGAACGCTGCCCCCCTCCCGCCTGCGGGAGGGGATGAGACGCATTCCTTCATCAATACAGGAACTTGGCGCGGCCGCCGTGCGTAGATGACGCATGAGCAAGACACATGAAAACCCGACGCCCGCGTCCGAACAGACCCGTCTGTCCGAAAAGGCGCTGAAGCTGAACCAGCAGGACGAGCAGCGGCAGGATGCCGATTATCTCGACCGTCAGACCGATACCCCGAACGAGGGGCGGATCGCCGAGCCTGGCGACCATAACCCGCCGATGGGAGCGCTCGATGCCGAAGGCCACCGGCCTGTGCTCGAACGCTCCAGAAAGGTGAGGTGAGCGGCATGTTGATCCAGTTCAATACCGACAACCGCATCACCGGTGACGAGGCCTTGGCCGCGCAGGCCGAGGACATCATCGCTTCCCGCCTCAACCGCTTCTCGTCGAAGCTGAGCAGGGTCGAGGTGCATCTGGCCGACGTCAACGGCCCCAAGGGCGGCAGCGATGATATCGTCTGCACGATCGAGGCGCGGCCCGAGGGTGGCAAGCCGGTCACCGTCAAGGGCAATGCCGGCCAGGTCGAAAGCGCGCTGCGCGACGCCGCAGACAAGATGCAGGCGTTGCTCGATACGCACTTCGGCAAGCTCCGCACCCACTGACGCGCATTCCAAATGCAAAAAAAGGGCCCGCTGTCACGGCAATGACAACGGGCCCTTTCATGTTCTCGACCGGCGTTACCAGATGCGGATGCGCTGTTCCGGCGGCAGGTACAGCGCGTCGCCCGGCTGGACGTTGAACGCCTTGTACCATTCGTCGAAATTGCGGACGGTGCCGTTGGCGCGGTAGTTCGGCGGCGAGTGCGAGTCCGTCTGCAGCTGCTGACGCAGCGCCTGTTCGCGCGACTTGTTCCGCCACACCTGCGCCCAGGCCATGAAGAAGCGCTGATCGCCGGTCATGCCGTCGATCACCTTGTCCTCCTTGCCATTGAGGTGGATCTTGTAGGCGCGATAGGCCATCGAAAGTCCGCCGACATCGCCGATGTTCTCGCCCAGGGTCAGCGCGCCGTTGACGCAGGTCTTGCCGTCGTCGAGCGGGCACAATGCGCTGTACTGCGCGACTAGCGCGCTGGTCAGCTTCTTGAAATTGGCCTGATCCTCGGGCGTCCACCAGTCGCGCAGCACGCCATCTCCGTCCGACTTCGATCCCTGATCATCAAAGCCATGGCCCATTTCGTGGCCGATGACTCCGCCGATCGCGCCATAGTTCACTGCCGGGTCGGCCGACAGGTTGAAGAACGGCGGCTGCAGGATTGCGGCCGGGAAGACGATCTCGTTACGCGGCGGCGAATAATAGGCATTCACCGTCTGCGGCAGCATGAACCATTCGGTCTTGTCGATCGGCTTGCCGAGCTTGCCGATATTGTCCTTGTAGGCCCATGTCCCCGCCGCGATCGCGTTGTCGAGCGCCTTGCCGGGGGTGATCTTCAGGCTGTCATAGGTCTCGAACTTTTCGGTGTAGCCGATCTTGGGGGTGAACTTGGCCAGCTTGTCGCGGGCCTCGACCTTGGTGGCTTCGCCCATCCAGGTGATGTCGGTGAGGTTCGCCGCCATCGCCTTGCGCAGGTTGCCGACCAGCTCGTCCATGGCCGCCTTGTTGGCCGCCGGGAAATAGCGGTCCGCATAGATCTTGCCGACGATCTCGCCCATCGATCCTTCGACCGCCGCCACGCCGCGCTGCCAGCGTTCGCGCTGCTTCTGCTGACCGCCCAGGACGGTGCCGTAGAAGGCGAAGCTGGCGGCATCGATGTCCGAAGGCAGCACGCTGGCCGCGCTCGACAGGAAGCCGGCTGCCAGCCACGCCTGCCAGGCCTCGATCGGCGCGGTGTTGGCGAGCTTGAACAGCGCGGGGATGCCGCCGCCGAGCTTGGCCGCCTGTTCGGGGGTCATCTTTTCGGTCGCCAGCTCTTCAGCCGTCGGGGTCAGCTGCCGCACGACGAATTCCTGCTGGCCGTCGACACCCACCGTCTTGATGAAGGTCTCGACCGGAAAACCGCCGCCCAGCGCGATCATCTCGGCCTTGGTCATCTTGTTATAGGTGATGTTGCGGTTGCGGCCGACGGCGCGGTCCCAATGCTCGGTCGCGATCGCCTTCTCAAGATCATAGACCATCTGCGCGGCCGCTGCCGGATCGGGATAGCCTGCCTTGCCCATCAGGAAGGTCAGATACTGCATATAGGCAGCGCGGATCTTCACGTTGGCTTCGCTGTCGACCAGATAATAATCGCGGTCGGGAAGGCCGATGCCCGCCTGGGTCACCTGGAAGATGTACTTGTCGGTCTGCTTGGAATCGATGTCGACAAAGCCGGCAACCGGGCTGCGGAAACCGGGGGTGCCGAACAGCTTGGCCAGATCCTCGCGGGTCTTGGCGGCCTTGATCTTGTCGAGATAGGGCTGGGCAGGGGCCAGGCCCGCTGCATCGATCGCCGCCGTGTCGAGATAGGCGTTGTAGAATGCGGCGACCTTGCCTGCGCCAGTCTGCGGATCGGGCTTGGTCGCGGCCAGCTCGTCGATGATCTTGCGCACGCGCTGCTCGGACTTTTCCGCCAGCAGAGTGAACGCGCCATAGCGCGTGCGATCTGCGGGCATTTCGAACGTGTCGAGCCACTTGCCGTTGACATAGGCATAGAAGTCATCGCCCGGCTTGATGGCGGGGTTCATCAGCGTGGTATCGACGCCCCAGGTGCCCCAATAATCGCGCGCGGTGGTGGTGATGCCCTCGGCATCGGGCGTGCCGCTCATCGAGGCATCGCCCGGCGCGTCGGCATCCTCGATCAGCAGATCGATGTCGCTCGTCTGACTCTCAGGCGCCTGCGCTCGCGCGGGCACCGTGGCCAGCGCGATCAGCGCGGCCGATGCAAACAGGATATTCTTGACCATTCATAGCTCCCCGGATGTCTGATTGTGCCCGCACGTGCGGGCAACCGCTGGCATCCCGCAAGATAGCGGGCAGCGGCTATGGGCGAGAGCGTAGAGAGACGCCCGTCCGCCCGCCAGGCTTTTCGGCAGGCGGCAGGTCAGCGTCGACAAACGGCGTGGCGATCAGCTGTCTGCGGTGTCGCTCACCGGGCTCCAGCGCGACCAGCCGGGTTCGGAGATGGTCTTGCGGCCGGGGAGCACGCTGCGGCTTTCGGTGCCGGCGAGCTCCGTGGACTGTTCGCGGATGGTGCGCATCGCGTGCCAGTGCGATGTGGCCTTTTCCTGCGTCAGGTTGACCGTCATATAGCCGCGGATTCCGGTATCGGCCCATTTGAGCTGCGGATTGCCGCGGATCAGCGCGCCGGCGACATCCTTGGCCGGAATTGTCGGAGCATACGCTTCAAATCCCGGCGATGTGACCGCATGGCCTGCGAACTCGACGCCAGCCGGCTTGCCATCGGCGGCAAGATCGAAGCCCCAGCCGTTGTGGCTATCGCCCGACAGCACGACAAGGTCGGCATCCACCCCCTGCGCTGCCTTGAGCAGAGCCTCGCGCTGCACGGGGTAGCCGTCCCACGCGTCCATGTTGAACGGAAGGCCCGCCTTGCTCGCGGCCAGACCTGCGGCCGATCGGGTGCGGACGATCTGCGGCGCGTCCTTGGGCACCCAGTCAGCGGTTTCGAGCGGCAGCTTGAGCGATCCCATTACGCATTGCTGCGCCCAGACCTGCCAGCGCGTGCCCGATGCCTTGGATGCCTTGAACTGCTCACCCAGCCAGCGCGCCTGATCGTCACCCAGCATCCGGCGCGACGGGGCCATCCAGGTCTCGTCGCGGAACTTGGCGAGCGCCTGTGCGAGGTCACCGCCGCCGGCAAACGCCTCGGCCAGCTCGGCAGGCTTGTCGCGTCCGGAAAGGCGGCTTTCGGTGCGGATGATAGTGGCGAGATTGCCGATCTGGTAGCTGCTCCACAGCGCATCGGCCGGGGTCAGGTCGGCGACCGGCATCCATTCGCGATAGACCTGTTCGGCGATGCGCCGCCGGGTCGCATAATCGCCCTCGGTCGCATCCTGATGGTTCTGCGCGCCGCCCTTCCAGGCGTCGTTGGCGATTTCATGATCGTCCCACATCGCGATCATCGGCACGCTCTGGTGCAGGGCCTGCAGATCGGGATCGAGCCGGTAGCTGGCATAGCGCAGACGGTAATCGGCCAGCGTCACCATCTCGTGGTCGGGCTGCACCATGCGCCCGGCCAGCGCCTGGCCGCGGGTGGGATACACATCGGGACCGTATTCATAGATATAGTCGCCCAGATGCAGCGCCAGATCGATATCCTTGCGCGCGGCGGCATGGCCATAAGCGTTAAACCAGCCGAAGGGCAGGTTGGAGCATGAGAACACGCCGAGGTTGAACGCGCTTGTCTCCCCCTTCGGCAGCGTGCGCGTGCGCCCGATCGGCGACTTGCTCCCATCGGCGGCGACGAAGCGATAGAAATACCAGCTGTCGGGCTTCAGCCCGGTGACGGTGATCTTGGCGATATGATCGCGCGCACCGCTCGCGGTGACCGATCCGCCGCCCACGGTCTTGGCGAAATCGGGGCTGGTCGAAAGCTCAGCGGTGAGGCGGGTGTCGCTGTCGCCGACGAAGCGCGTCCACAGCAGCACCGAATCGGCGCTCGGCTCGCCGCTCGCCACCCCATGCGAAAACCCGCGCGCCGATGTGAATGCCAGCGCAGCGCCTGGCAGCGACAGCGCGGCAAGGCCGAAGGTGCCGGCCTTGATGAGCAGCCTGCGATCGATCGTCATGGTCATGGGGGTGGCCTCTCCTGCGGAATCTTGGGTTTTGCGCATCGGACAGCGCCGGGGCCTTTTGGTCAAGAGCGATGTCGGGCGTGTGACAATCCGCAAAAAAGCCGAAAATTACAGAAATATGACATTAAGGAGTATTTTATGTGACATCCATATTGCCACGGCTGTCACATAAGCGTAGCATTTGCCTTGTCACCAACAGAAAGGACATGATGACATGACCACCAAAGTTATCGCAATCGCGGCCCTGGCCGCCCTCGGTATGGCTGCTCCGGGCATTGCCCAGCCTGTGCAGAACCGGGCGGCGGCGACCGAAATCGGCTATGAGACTGGCGCGCTGGGCTATGCTGCGCTGCTCAAGGGCAATTATCCGGCCGCGCTCGAACAGATGCAGGCCGCCGAAAAACAGGTTTCTCCGGCCGCCCGTCGTGATCCCGCAAGGTTGATCAACATGGGTCTGGCCTATGCCAAGATGGGCGACATGGTCTCGGCACGCAGCCACTATCAGGCGGCGATCGACACCGAGCGGTCGTTCGATGTGATCCTGGCCGATGGCCGGGTGATGGACAGCCGGGTCGCGGCGCGCCATGCGCTTCGCCGTCTCGATCAGGGCTATGCCAGCCGCTGATCGCGCAGCACCTTCATACCTCAACCTTCAGCAGCCCGGTCGAACATGGTTCGGCCGGGTTTTGCATTGTCCCCGCGCCCGACTGTTGCCGATTGGCCACCCATGAGCGGCATAATGGGGCGCGGCGATGGTCTGCAACCGTCGCGCAATGCCTCATTTCGGCACACGACCGCTCGCTCTGGCTGAATGAAAATGCTATAAAATCAAGATGATGATGCACAAATAGCGTCGATTGTCGCACGATTTTCACAAATGACTCCGAAGAGTCACAAACCTGACTCCCATCTGTCATCAAAATGGCCCCGCAGGTTCATCATGCCTGCCTATCAGCCCCCTCGAGCGACGTTCCAGGGGGTGGAATCACATCATCTCCGCTCGTTCCTGAAAAGCCGACAGCCAGTTCTGTCCAGATTTGCGGAGATTCCAAGATGCTCAATGCACGTGTTCGTTCGGTCCTGATGGCTTCGGCCGCTGCCCTGGTGGTGACGGCCTGTGGTGCAGACGATGTCGCATCGCCCGGTGAAGGCGTGGTCGTTGTGCCCGCCCCGGCTCCGGCACCTGCTCCGGCCCCCGCGCCGACCCCCACTCCGACGCCGACCCCGACCGGCCCGGCTGCCGATTGCCCCAATGGCACCGCCAATGTCGGCACCATCACGCTGGGCGGCGGCGCGGTTGCCCGCAACTGCCAGCTCTCCGGCACGCTGACGACCAACCTCGTCATTCCGCGTCGCGCCGGCACCGTCTATTCGCTTTCGGGCCGCGTTCAGGTCGGCGTCGATGTCGGCCCCACCGGCAACACCGGCACCTCGGCCATCCTGACCATCGAGCCGGGCGTGACCTTCTTCGGTTCGTCGGGCGCGGACTTCCTGCTCGTCAACCGCGGTTCGCAGCTGTTCGCTGAAGGCACCGCCGAGCGTCCGATCATCTTTACCGCCCGCGACAACATCACCGGAACCGCCACCGCCAACTCCAAGGGCCTGTGGGGCGGCGTCGTGATCCTCGGCCGTGCGCCGCTGTCGGATTGCGCCACCGGTTCGCCGACCAACCCGGGCGGCACCCGCACCGATTGCTCGGGCGTGGTGGAAGGTACCAACGCCAACTACGGTGGCGCCGTGCCGACCGACAACTCGGGCCGCATTTCGTTCTTCCAGGTTCGCTATTCGGGCTTCGAAGTGCAGCCGGGCAACGAGCTCAACGGCATCACGCTGGCCGGCGTCGGCTCGGGCACGTTCTTCCAGAACGTCCAGGTCTACAACAGCTCTGATGACGGCATCGAATGGTTCGGTGGACGCGTCAACGGCCGCAACCTCGTCGGCCTCGGCAATGACGACGACACGTTCGACATGGATCTGGGCTACAAGGGCTTCAACCAGTTCCTCATCGGCGTGCAGACCGCCAGCGCCAACCACGTGATCGAAGGCGATTCGAACGGCAACGAACAGGCAGAACCGCGCACCGCGTGGTCGATGTCGAACGCGACCTTCGTGTCCACCCAGACCACCGCTGACGAAGCGGCGATCCTGCTGCGCGGCGGCATGGACTTTGCCGCGTTCAACAGCGTGATCAGCGGTCCGGGCTGGTGCCTCGATGTCGACAGCGCCGTGACGATGCAGGCGACTGGCACCGCCGGTGCCGGCGACGAAGCCGGTCCGCCGCGCTTTGAATCGGTGTTCCTCAGCTGCCCGAATGCCTTCACCGACGATGGCAACGTCACCGTGGCGGCAATCCAGGCGCTGTTCACCGCCGGATCGAACAACACCACCAACGGCACCTCGACGCTGTCGGGCATCTTCATCAACGGCGCGAACGAAACCGCGCGTCCGGTGTTCAACGTGACGTCGATCAACAGCTTCTACACCGCAGTCACCTATATCGGTGCGGTGCGCGATGCTGCCGACACGCGCTTCCAGGGATGGACCTGCGGCCTGTACAGCACGACGCCTGCTTGCACCGCCGTGCCGAGCATTCCCACGACCTGATAGCAGACCGCTGACCGGATGCGGGGCGGCGGCGAACAAGCGCCGCCGCCCCTTTTTTGAATTACTGGAGGGACTCATGGCGAAAATCACGCCGCTTTCATTCGCTGCATTGCTGATGGTCAGTACCGGCCTGGTTTCGCCAGCCGCATTTGCCCAGGAAGCGCCTCCCCCTGCGCCGCAGGCCGATCCCGCAGAGTCTGCTGTCGAAGAGCCGGTTGAAGAAGAGATCGAGATCTCGGGTCCCGGTGCTGGCGGCAATGAAGAGATCGTGGTGCGTGGCCGCTTCATCCCCAATCCCATCAAGGCGACGCCCGAAGTCGTATCGGTGTTGAGCGAGGCGGATATCGCCCGCACTGCCGATGGCGATATCGCAGGCTCGCTGCAGCGCGTGACCGGCCTCAGCGTCGTCGGCGGCCGCTTCGTGTTCGTCCGCGGCCTGGGCGAGCGCTATTCGCTCGCGCTGCTCAACGGCTCGCCGCTGACATCGCCCGACCCGCTGCGCCGTACGGTGCCGCTTGACATCTTCCCGACCAGCGTCATCGCCTCGACCACCATCCAGAAGAGCTATTCGGTGGATTATCCGGGCGAATTCGGTGGCGGCGCCATCAACCTCACCACCAAGTCGGTACCCCGCGATCCGTTCTTCAAGATCGAATTCGGCACCGGCGGCGACACGATCACCACGGGTGAGGTGGGCTATACCTATTTCGGTTCGTCGACCGACTTTACCGGCTTCGACAATGGCGCGCGTACCTTGCCCGCCAACCTGCGCAACGCTTTTGCATCGGGCAACCCGATTGCGGCCGGCGCCAATTTCACCGCCGCACAGGTGCGTGACCTGACCGCAAGCCTCGCTAATGCCAACACCTCGCTGATCCAGCGCAACAACAACATCCCGGTCAACTTCTCCGGCCAACTGAGCGGCGCGACCAGCTTTCTGGTGGGTGATGTCAACATCGGCATCGTCGGTGCCGCCGGCATCAACAACACCTGGCGTACGCGCGGCGGCGTCCAGCAGATTTCGCAGGGCATCGTTCCGGTGGCCGGCGTCGATACGCTGCTGCCCGACATCAACTTCAACTATCTGACCACCGAGAACCGCATCGTCGTCAACGGCCTGTTCGGCGTGACCGCGGATGTCGGCGAGCACAAGTTCAAGCTCACCAACATCTACATCCGCGATACGCTCAAGGATGCGTCGATCCGCGAAGGTATCGACGCGCGCGTCACCGATACCCGGCTGATCAACCGGAGCCGCACCAACTGGTTCGAACGTCAGCTGATGAACACCCAGTTCGTCGGCGAGATGAAGTTCGACAATTTCCGCCTCAACTTCCGCGGCAGCTACGCCAATTCGCAGCGCGAAGCGCCGTACGAGCGGACCTTCGACTATACCTTCAGCGCCCTGGCCAACGACTTCGTCAATGACCTGCAGTCGGCGGGCGAAGGCGCGCGTATCGCGTTCAGCGATCTCGACGACAACGTCTATGGCGCCAATGTCGATCTGGCCTATGAAACCGATATCGGCGTGCCGATCACCTTCTCGGCCGGCTATGCCTATTACAAGAACGACCGTACCTCGATCCGCCGCGACTTCCGCTTCCTGAGCGGCAACGGCCCGCTGCCCTTCGCTGTGTCGCAGCAGCGCCCCGACTTCCTGCTCTCGGACTTCAACGTCTATACCTATGACGTGCGCCTAGTCGAAACCTCGGGCACCAACGGCGCAGCGGCCTATTCGGCGGGCCTCGAGGTCCATGCAGGCTATGTCCAGTTCGAGGCCGAACTGGCTGAGAGCCTGAGGCTGCAGGCGGGTGTCCGCTATGAGGATGGTGACCAGTTCGTGCTGCCGATCGACCTGTTCGGTCTGGGCAGCGCCAATCTGGTGGCGACCAACATCAAGAAGGACGACTTCCTGCCGGCGGCGACGCTGACCTGGAACCTCGAAGAGAACATGCAGATCCGGTTCGCCGCATCGAAGACGATTGCCCGCCCGCAGTTCCGCGAACTGGCGCCGCAGCAGTATCTCGATCTGGAATTCGACCGCACCTTCTTCGGCAACCCATTCCTCAAGAACAGCCGCCTGATCAACCTGGAAACGCGCTTCGAATGGTATTTCGATCGCGATCAGCGCCTGACCGCAGCGGTGTTCTACAAGGACATCAAGGATCCGATCGAGAACCTGGGCTTCCGCCAGGGCGACAACTTCTTCACCACCTTCGCCAACGCACCGACGGCGACGCTGTACGGCGCGGAAATCGAGCTGGTGAAGTATTTCGACATGATCGATCTGGGCGGTTCCTTCTTCGACGAACGCCGGATGCTGCTCGCGGGCAACTATACCTTCACCAATTCCGAGGTGAAGGTGACCGCGCAGGACCAGATCGCCGATCCTCTGAGCGGTGCGATGGTGCCGGCCTCGACGATCTTCCGCACCGGCGGTTTCGCGCTGACCGGCCAGTCCGACCATATTGCCAACGTCCAGTTCGGCATGGAAAGCACCGGCGAGCGGTTGTCGCAGCAGACGATCCTGCTGTCTTGGAACAGCAACCGCGTGACCAACCGTGGTCCGGCGGGACAGCCCGACTTCGTCGAATTCACCGGTCCGCGGCTCGACTTCGTCTGGCGCGAAGGCTTCAAGCTGTTCAACCGGGTGGGTGAACTCAAGTTCGAGGCGCGCAACCTGCTGAGCACCGATTATGTCGAGTTCCAGCGTCTCAACAACTCGCTGATCCGCAATAACGCCTATGAAATCGGCCGGGCCTTTTCGATCAGCGCTTCGCTGGAATTCTGATCGCGCATCCTTGCCGATAGACCTGCAAAGGGGGAGCCGGTGGCGACCGGCTTCCCTTTTTGCGTCCAGACTGTGCCTGCAAACGCGACAGGCCATTCAAATATCTGTCACAAACTGGTAATCCAAGCGTCATCCAGCGCGCCTAGCAGCGTCTGAGGGCCATGGGGATCGGCCTGCAACGGGGAGTGATTCGTGGCATCAGCGGCCCAAAATGGCGCGCAGACCGGCCTCAGTGCTTCGCTTTCCCGATTCCGGTCGGCGCGATTCGAAGCCGGGAGCACCGGGCTTGGGCGCTTTCTGCCCCAGGGCCTTTATGGCTGGTTGCGGGCCCTGCTGGTGCTGGCTTTGGTAATCCAGGTGGCGCGGCTTGTCTGGACAATCGTCACCCCGATTGCGCCGCTGGGCGACTGGCAGGCGCGCACCGCCAACGTGATGTCCCCTGCTGCACGGGCCGCGTTGTTCGCGAGCTTCGACGGTTTTGATCGGGCGGCGGCCGCAGGCGATGCCAGCGCAGCGGTCACCTCGCTTGACCTGACGCTTTACGGATTGCGGATGAACGAGGCGTCGGGCGGTGGTTCGGCGATCATTGCCGGATCGGATGGCGTCCAGCGCAGCTTCGATGTCGGCGAAGAGGTATCGCCCGGGGTCAAGCTGGTGCAGGTGCTGTTCGACCATGTCGTGATCGAGCGCAGTGGTGCGCGCGAAAGTCTGTTTCTCGATCAATCGGTACCAGCGGATACCGTGGGCGATGCGCCGCTTGGCGCGGCTCCGCCCGCAGGCGCAGGCGCACCCCCGGTGGTTCAGGCCCCGGGACCGCTGACGCCCGAGGCGATCACCGGCGGCATCGGTTTTGCACCGCGCACCGAAAACGGCCGCGCGACCGGCTTTGCGGTGACCCCCAAGGGCGATGGTTCGGTGTTTGCGCAGGCCGGGTTCAAGCCCGGCGACATCGTGATTGAAATCAACGGTCGCAAGGTCGCGTCCGCCGCCGACGGCGCCGCGCTCTCCGGGCAGATCCGCCCGGGCGCACGCCTCTCGCTTGTTATCGAACGTGGCACGGAAACCCTTCCCATTGCCCTGATCATCCCGGAAAAATGAAAAAACACAGCTCTCTTTTCGCGCTGGGCGCGGCACTCGCCCTGGCCACGCAGCTGGCATCCCCGCTGTTTGCGCAGCACAGCCTGAACGTGCGCGACGCCGATGTCCGCGCCTTTATTGAGGACGCAGCCTCGGTCACGGGCCGCACGTTCATCATCGACGGCCGTGTGCAGGGCAAGGTTTCGGTCGTGACCGATCGGCCGCTCAGCCGCAGCGAATATTTCGAGGTGTTCCTCTCCACGCTGCGCGCCAACGGGCTGATCGCGGTGCCGACCGCCAACGGCGCCTACCGCATCCAGCCGACAGATGGCGCAGCATCCGCGCCGGGTCGGATCGGCAGCCGCGGCGGGCAGAACGAGTTCGTGACCGAGGTGTTCCGCCTGCGCGCGATCGACGCGACCACCGCGGTGGAAACGCTGCGGCCTCTGGTCAGCCGCGAGGGATCGATCACCGCCAACCGCAGCGGCAACAGCTTGGTCGTCGCCGATTATGCCGACAACATCCGCCGTATCCGCGCGCTGATCGGCCAGATCGACCGCGACAACGCGACGACACAGGTCATCACGCTCAGCCATGCCGGCGCGCGCGAGATTGCGATGACGCTGCAGCAGCTCGCACCCGCGCCCGGTGGTGGCGCGGAAGGCGGCGGCGGGGGTGCGCCTCTGGTCTCCGTCGTGGCGGTCGACAGCAGCAATTCGGTCGCGCTCCGCGGTGATGCGCCGACCGTCGCGCGGCTGACGGCGATCGCCAAGGAGCTGGATGCGCGCGCCGCCAATGGCAGCGAAATCCGCGTCATCTGGCTGGATTACGCCGATGCCGAGCAACTGGTGCCGGTGCTGCAGATGATGGTCGGCGGGCAGGGCGGCGGCAGCGTCCAGCCGATGGCCGCTGCGGCGTCTGCTGCGCCTTCGGCCAATGGCGCGACGCCAGCAGCGGCCTCTGCTCCGATCGGCGGCGCGGTGGGCCTTTCCAACGGTCGCGGCACGGCGATAATCACGCGCTATGAGGGCGCAAATGCGGTGATCATTTCCGCACCGGTCGATGTCCAGCGTTCGCTCGCCGAGCTGGTGCGCCAGCTCGATATCCGCCAGGAGCAGGTGCTGGTCGAGGCGATCATCGTCGAGATTTCGGACCGCGTCGCGCGCGAGCTGGGCGTCCAGTTCCTGATCGGCGGCAAGGACATTCCGTTCCTCGTCACGCCGTTCTCGAATGTCGCGCCCAATATCCTCGATATCGCGGGCGGCATTCTCGCGAATGATCTCGACGAGACCACCACGGTGATCAACGGCGATACCGTGACCACCAGCACCAACAGCGCGGTGGGCGACTTCCTGAGGCAGAACGCGGCCAACCGCATTCTGGGTGCGCGGGGCGGATACACCGGCTTTGCCGCCGATATCGGCAACAACCGCGTGCTGGGCGCGATCATCAATGCCGTGCAGGAAGACAGCGAGTCGAACATCCTCTCGACCCCGTCGCTGACCGTGAACGACAATGTGCAGGGCTCGATCCTTTTCGGTCAGGAGATCCCGATCAGCACCGGCGAAGCGCTGTCGAACAATTTCGACAACGCCTTCCGCACCATCCAGCGCCAGAATGTCGGCATCGAGCTGGAGGTGAAGCCGCAGATCAACGCGGGCAACCAGGTCAAGCTCGACATCCGGCAGGAGGTCAGCTCGATCGTCGGCCCGGTCAGCAACGATTTCAACGAGCTGATCATCAACAAGCGCGAGGTGAAGACCACGGTCACGGTCAAGGACCGCGAAATCATCGCCTTGGGCGGTCTGCTCGACGACAACGAGCGGCGGACGATCCAGAAGATTCCGCTGCTGGGCGATATTCCGCTGATCGGCGAGCTGTTCAAGTCGCGCGGCAAGGAGCGGACCAAGACCAATCTGATGGTCTTCATCCGCCCGACGATCCTGCGCACATCCGAGGACGCGCAGGCCATCGCCGCGCGCCGCTACAATTACGTGCGCGCCGCGCAGATCGAGTTCAACCCCAAGGCCGAGCCCTCGCTCGACACGATAGTGCGCGATTATCTGGGAGCAAACGTGCCGGTGGCGCCGCCCGCAGGCCCGACCGACCAGGTGATCAGCCCGCGCGCGATGCCCAGCAGCGCTCCGCTCGACAGCACGACTTTGCCCCCGAGCAATGCAGAGCAGCTGCCGCCGATCAATGGAGGCCAGCCATGAAGATCCGAAAGGGCGATACGAGCGAGGGAGCCGCCGATCCGGCCGCGATCGCCGATGCGCCGATCGATCTGGCGCCCGACCGTGCGCTTGCGCGGATGATGCTCGACATTCCCTATGGCTTCGCCCGCGACAACGGTGTCGTCATGCTGGGCGAGGCGGACGGACGGATGAAGGTCGCGCTGCGCGAAGGCGCGGACCCGATCACCTTGCTTGAAGTCAGGCGCTATCTGGCGATGCCGTTCGATGTCGAGCTGACCCCGGTCGCGCAGTTCGAGCGCTACCTGTCCGATCATTACGCGGTCGAGGGCAATGCCGCCGCGATGGCGCATTCGATGAACATCGATGGCGGCGATCTGGAACTGCTGGCGAGCGATCTGCCCAGCGCCGAAGATCTGCTCGACAGCGCCGACGACGCACCCGCGATCCGCCTGATCAACGGTGTGATCGCCGAGGCCGCGCGCCAAGGCGTGTCGGACATCCATATCGAGCCTTATGAAACCGGGCTGGTCATCCGCATGCGCATGGATGGCGTGCTGCAGGAAAAGCTGCGCATGCCGCCCAATGTCGCCCCGGTGATCGTCAGCCGCATCAAGGTGATGGCACGCCTCGACATTGCCGAACGTCGCGTGCCGCAGGACGGCCGCATTGGCCTCACCATCGGTGGCAAGCTGCTCGATGTGCGCGTTTCGACATTGCCGAGCCGGGCTGGGGAGCGCGTCGTGCTGCGCCTGCTCGACAAGGAAAATGCCAATATGGATCTGGGGCTGCTGGGCATGAGCCCGCGCACCCACAAGATCCTGGCGGAGGCGCTGACCGAGCCCAATGGCATCATCCTGGTCACGGGTCCCACCGGATCGGGCAAGACGACCACGCTCTATTCGTGCCTGAAGCAGCTCAACGATGGCTCGCGCAATATGCTGACCGTCGAGGATCCGGTCGAATATGCGATCGAGGGTGTCGGCCAGACGCAGGTCAACCCCAAGGTCGGCCTGACCTTTGCCGCGGGCCTTCGCGCCATCCTGCGCCAGGACCCCGATGTGGTGATGATCGGCGAAATCCGCGATCACGAAACCGCCGAGATTGCGGTGCAGGCCTCGCTGACCGGGCATCTGGTGCTGTCCACCGTCCACACCAACGATGCCATCGGTGCGATCACCCGCATGCGCGACATGAAGATCGAGCCGTTCCTGCTCGCGTCGACCTTGCGCGCGGTGGTCGCGCAGCGGCTGGTGCGGCGGCTGTGCCCCGAATGCCGCGAGCCGGTGCAGGCCGATGGATCGCTCGCCTCGCTGCTCGGCTTCGACAAGGGCACCGTGGTCTATCGCCCTGTCGGCTGCGATTCGTGCAACCATACCGGCTTTGCAGGGCGTATCGGCGTGTTCGAGGCGGTGCGGGTCGACGAGACCATCCGCCGCCTGATCAACGACAATGGCGACGAGGCGATCATCGCCCGACATGCCTTCCTCAACGCGCCGAACCTGGGATCTGCTGCGCGCGAACTAGTACGGACCGGCCAGACCACGGCGGAAGAGGCAATCCGCATTTCGCGGCGTGAGGCGGAACCTGTGCCGCCCGAAATGATCGATGGCTGACTTTGCCTATCGGGTGATCGATTCGGCCGGGCGCGAGCGGGAAGGGCGCATCCGCGCGCCGTCCGATGCGCAGGCGCGCGCTGCGTTGATCCGCAAGGCGTTCCACATCGTCACCGTCACCCCAGCACCGCCGCGCAAGGCGTTCCTGACCCAGCGCGTCGCGCGATTGAGCCCCAAGCAACTGACCCTGTTCACCCGGCAGATGTCGTCGCTGATGAGTGTGAGCCCTTTGGAAGAGGCGCTGCGCACGATCAGCCGCCAGACCGAAAAGGCCAATGCCCGCGAGGTGCTGATCAACGTCCATGCCGGCGTGATGGAGGGCCAGTCGCTCGCCGAGGCCATGGCCCGCGAGCCGCGCAGCTTCCCGCCGCTCTATCGCGCGATGATCAGCGCGGGCGAAAGCTCGGGCTCGCTGCCGGTGATCACCGAGCGGCTGGCCGCGCTGCTCGAGCAGCAGGCCGAGGTGCGCGGCAAGCTCATCTCCGCGCTTGCCTATCCTATCATCCTCACGCTGGTTGCGATCGGCGTTGTTGCCGGGCTGATGATCTCGGTGGTGCCACGCGTGGTCGAGCAGTTCGATAACGCGCAGACCCAGCTGCCGCTGATCACCCGCATCGTCATCGGCATTTCCGCCGTGCTGGCTGATTACTGGTGGCTGATGGCGCTGGTGCTGCTGCTGGCAGGTCTTGGCTTCTGGCGCGCGATGAAAGTGCCCGCGTTCAAGTACCGGGTCGATAGCTTCGTGCTCAAGCTGCCGTTCATCGGGCGGCTGATCCGTGACATGAACGCGGCGCGGCTCGCGCGGACGCTGTCGACCATGGTGCAGAGCCGCCTGCCGCTGCTCGAGGGCATGAAGCTCACCACCCGCACGGTGCGCAACAGCGTGCTGCGCGAAGCGCTGGAAGAGGCCGTCGAGGCGATCCGTTCGGGCGGTTCGCTGTCTGCCGCGCTGCGAAATGCGGGGACATTTCCGCCTCTGCTGGTGTATCTTGTCGCCAGCGGCGAGAGCGCAGGCCAGCTTGACACCATGCTGGAGCGCGCGGCCGATTATCTGGAGCGGGAGTTCCGCAACTTCACCTCCACCGCGATGGCGCTGCTCGAACCCGCCATCATCGTGGTGATGGGCGGGGCAGTCGCCCTGATCATCCTGTCGATCCTGCTGCCGATCCTGCAGCTGCAAAACCTGACTGGCTTATGAGGACCAACATGCTGAATATCCGATCCGCGCTGTTGAAGCGTCTGTCGCCCAAGGCGCGCAAGCGTGCCAACGGATTTACCCTGGTCGAGCTGATGGTGGTGATCTTCATCATCGGTCTGCTGGCGACGATCGTCGTCATCAACGTGCTGCCCAGCCAAGACCGCGCGATGACCGAGAAGGCGCGCAGCGACATTGCGACCTTGAGCCAGGCGCTCGAGATGTACCGGCTCGACAATCTTGCCTATCCGGGTTCGGCCGAGGGCCTGAATGCGCTGATCACCGCGCCGCCGACGCTGGCGCAGCCGGGGCGCTATCGCAGCGGTGGGTATATCAAGAAGCTGCCGCAGGACCCCTGGGGCCGCCCCTATCAGTATATCAGCCCCGGCACGACCGGCGCGTTCGATCTCTATTCGCTGGGTGCCGATGGCGCGCCTGGCGGCGAGAACGAGAATGCGGACATCACCGCCGATGGGGCTTGAGCCCTCAAAACCCCTCCCCAGCAAGCTGGGGAAGGATTTCAGGAACGGCTTCACCCTGATCGAGCTGATGGTGGTGCTGTTCATCATCGGGCTGGTGGCAGGCGCGGTGGTGCTTTTGATTCCCGGCGACAGCGCGGCGCTCTCCGAAGATGCCGACCGCTTTGCCGCGCGCGTCGCGGCGGCGCGTGACGAGGCGGTGGTGAGCGCGCGCCCCATCGCGGTGTGGATCGCGCCTTCGGGCTATGGCTTCGATGTGCGGCAGGACCGGCAATGGGTGCCGCTGAACGCGCGCACGCTTGCGAACCGTGACTGGAAGCCGGGGACCATGGCGCGAATCGAGGGCGAGGCAGCGGAAACGGTGGTGCCTCCAGGCGCGGACCCCGCAGCCGCAGCGCCATCACGCGCGCGCTTCTGGTTCGACAGCACGGGCCTGCCCAACATGCCGGTCACCGTGCTGCTCTCGCGCGGTGCCAACAGCGACCGGATCGTGATCAGCGCAACCGGCGAGGTCGGTCGCCCCAAATAGTCAGCGCCAGCGCAGGTTGTCGCGCCCCAGCTGATCAAGCCGGGTCGCCCCCATCAGCTTCATGCCGCGTTCGATCTCGCCGCGCAGATTGCTCAGGGTCCGCTCGACACCGCGCTGCCCCCCGGCGGCGAGCGCATAGAGGTACAGCCGCCCGCCCGAACACGCCTTGGCGCCGACGCTCAGCGCCTTCAAAACATGCGTGCCACGGGTGATGCCGCCATCGCAGATCACCTCGATCCTGTCGCCGACCGCATCGACGATCTCGGCGAGCTGGTCGAACGGCGCGCGGCTGCCGTCGAGTTGCCGACCGCCATGGTTGGACACCATGATCGCGGTCGCCCCGATCGCGACCGCGCGGCGCGCGTCCTCGACGCTCATGATGCCCTTGAGGCAGAACGGGCCGTCCCAGGCCTTGCGGATGTCCTCGGCCATCGCCCAGTCCATGTTCTGGTCCAGCATGGTGTTGAAATAGTCCGCGACCGAGATTGCCGCGTCGCTGCCCGCTGCGACATGGCTTTCAAGATTGGGCAGCGAGAACCGCTCGCGCGCCAGATAGTTGAGCGTCCATCGCGGGTGCATCGCAAAGCTCGCCGCGGACGAGGGGGTGAGCTTGGGCGGCGAGGTGAAGCCGGTGTGCAGGCAGCGTTCGCGCTTGCCCGAGACGATGGTGTCGACTGTGAGCGCCAAGGCATCGAACTTGGCCGCCTTGGCTGCCTGGATCAGCGCGGCGTTCAGGCCTTTGTCCTTGTGGACGTAGAGCTGGAACAATTTGGGGCTGGCGATGCTGTCGCCGATCTCGGCCAGGCTGACGGTGGCGAGCGAGGAGATGCCGAAAAAGGTGCCGAACTTTTCCGCCGCCGCGCCGACCGCTTTCTCGCCGCGCCAGTGGAACAGGCGTTGCAGTGCAGTGGGGGAGAGGAACAGCGGCATGTCGATCTTGCGCCCCATCAGCGTTGTCGACATGTCGATATCCGCCACGCCCGCGAGCACATTGGGAACGAGGTCGCATTCCTCGTAGGCCGTGGTGTTGCGGTTGCGCGTGACCTCGTCGTCGGCGGCGCCATCGATATAATGGAACACCGGATAGGGCAGCTTCTTGCGCGCGAGTTCGCGAAAATCATCGACCGTGTGGCAATCGGCCAGCCGCCGCACCGGAAAACGTCGCATTGATATGTGCCCCTGACTCGATCCGAAATGCCGTGTTCCGGCAGTGACCGGAACCCAGAGCGACGGCAGTGCCATCTCGCCCCTGGACTCTGGCTTTTGCCGGAGAACGGCATTTCATCAAGGGCGGATTTTACTTCAGGCTGGCAGGCGCAGGCGCGGACGGGTATTTGCAGCCCCGCTGGAGGCCCACGCCCTTGAGGAAGCTGCGCCGGACGACACCTGCATAGACGGCAGCATTGTAGCGGCGCTCCTGCGCTGCGGCGCCCGAAATCTCGCGGATCACGCCGCGAAACGGAATGATCGAGTTGACGATCAGCCCGCCGACCTTGCCTGCGGTGTCCTTGCGCTTGTCGTCGCGGGTGGCTTCATAGGGAACGTCGAGGTCCTCTCCGAGCACCGCGTCCATATCGCCGATCGCGCTGCGGATTTGCGCGCAGGTCTTGATGCCGACCAGCGAATAGGGCTTGTCCTGAATGGCAATCAGGTTCTCGGGGATATCCTTCTTGTCGATGCCGACATCCTGGACCGGCTGGCTGACGACATCTTCTGCGACCTTCTCGGTGGTGCGCGGGCGGTCGGCGGCCTGGCTCTGCGCGGCTGCAGGCAGGGCGCTGGCGAGATAGGCAAGGCTGGCGAGCGTGATGGCGGTGCGGTGCATGGTGGGTCCCCTAGTTTTGCATCAATACCAATGGCTTTCCGGCAGCTACGCGCAGGCCTGCAAAACGATGCGCCGCCTTACAACCGGGCCGCGCTGAACGTATCGCATTGCGCTGGATCCCCGGTGCTCAAGCCCTTTTTCAGCCACGCCATGCGCTGTGCCGACGTGCCATGGGTAAAGCTTTCGGGCACTGGCCTGCGTCCGGCGGCCTTTTGCAGCGTATCGTCGCCGATCGCGTTTGCGGCGGTCAGCCCTTCCTCGATATCGCCCGGTTCGATCCGGTCCTTGTTGCGCGCGGCCCAGACTCCGGCATAGCAGTCCGCCTCCAGTTCCATCCGCACTTGCAGTTCGTTGCCTTCGGCCTCGCTGGCCTGCTGCTGGGCGCGGCGCACCTGATTGGATCGGCCGCTGATCGTCTGGATATGATGGCCGACTTCATGCGCGATGACATAGGCCTGCGCGAAATCGCCCGCCGCGCCGAAGCGGGTGGCGAGCTCGTCGAAGAAGCTGGTGTCGAGATAGATGCCGTTGTCGGCGGGGCAATAGAACGGGCCCATCGCGCTTTGCGCCGCGCCGCAGCCTGACTGGCCATTGCGATCGTAGAAGGTGAGCGTGGCCGGCTGGTAACGCTCGCCCTGCGCCTTGAACAGCGCACCCCAGGTGTCTTCGGTGCTGGCGAGAACCTGGCAGCTGAACTTGCTCTTTTCGTCCACCGCACAGCTTTGCGCGGCGTTCTGCCCGCCCACCTGCGTCTGGACGGGCGCACCACCGGGCAGGCCGCCGCCCTGCATCAGTTCCATCGGGTTGATGCCGAACACCAGCGCCGCGATGCCCAGGATCAGGATGGTGCCAATGCCCATCTTGCCGCCGCCGATGGGGAAGCGGGGGCCGCCGCCTGATCCACCGCGCTGGTCGGCAATATTGTCGCTGGTGCGATAGTCGTCGAGCTTCATGCGCGCAGTGTTCCTTTTTCGCCTGTCGGCACGAACACTAACACCGGGGGGAGCGATTTAGCAGCACAGATTTTTTCAGCGATTTGCGTTATTGTGCAGTGCGTCATAAATGGGCAGGTCCCGGCGGGCCGCTCGCCACAGTTTGAGGAAATTCCCATGCCCGGTTCCCAGGACTCGATCGATACCCAGTCCGCAGCCGTCCCGCTTCCCCCCACGGTCGCGTTGGTTCTGCAGGGCGGTGGGGCCTTGGGGTCCTACCAGGCCGGTGTGTTCAGCGAGCTGGTGCGCCAGAACGTCCGCATCGACTGGGTGGCCGGCATCTCGATCGGCG
Source organism: Sphingomonas sp. 35-24ZXX (assembly GCF_000786215.1). Classification (GTDB taxonomy): domain Bacteria; phylum Pseudomonadota; class Alphaproteobacteria; order Sphingomonadales; family Sphingomonadaceae; genus Blastomonas. The sequence goes on along the minus strand of NZ_JROG01000007.1, from coordinate 95,255 downwards.
CGATGAATTCGGCGATCATCGCAGGTAACGAACCGGGGCTTGCCTGCCAGCGGCTGCGCGAATTCTGGGAGCTGGTGACATCGGGCACGATGGATCTGGCCTGGGGCAACAGCGACTATTTGCGCGAGCTCAACCATTTTGCCGGCGCGGCCACCGCAGCCACCATCGGCGTTCCGGGCTTCTTCCGCCCGCACATGATGCCGGCGTCCTTCGCCTGGCCCGGCACGCCCGCAGCCGTGAGCCTGTATGACACCACGCCCATGGTCGAGACGCTGAACCGGTTTGTCGACTGGGACCGGCTGAATAACGGCCCGGTGCGCTTTTCGGTAGGCGCGGTGAACGTGGAATCGGGCAATTTCTACTATTTCGATACGCGTGATCCCCAGGGACCGCAGACCATCGATGCGCGCCATGTCATGGCCTCGGGCGCGCTGCCGCCGGGCTTTGCGCCGGTGGAGATCAACGGCAAGCATTACTGGGATGGCGGCCTCGTCAGCAACACGCCGCTGGCCTATGTGCTCGACAACCAGACCAGCGACATGCTGGCCTTCCAGGTCGATCTTTTCCCCGCGCGTGGCGATCTGCCGACCAAGTTTGCCGATGTCCTCAGCCGCGAGAAGGACATCCGCTATTCCAGCCGCACCCGCCAGGTCACCGATTACTATCTGAAGCTGCGCCGCGAGCATGCCGCGTTGCGCAACGTGTTGGCGATGCTGCCGCCCGAGATGTGCTCGATGCCCGATGTCCAGCGCATGCGCGCCCTGGTGGAGGACAACGCGGTCAACATCGTCCACCTGATCTACAACGTGCAGAAATGGGAAAGCGGCATGCGCGACTTCGAGTTCTCGCGCGCAACGATGGACATGCACTGGAACCAGGGAATCCAGGCCGTTCAGGCGGCGATGAGCAAGGGTGACCTGCTGGCGCAGAATATTCTGGACGGAAAGACCGCCGCGTTCGATCTTGTGCCGCATCGCTGAGCGACGCGAACGAGGAGACAACGCGATATGATGGGGATTTTCTTGCGCGCGCTGGCCGCTGGCGGCTTGCTGTTGGCGACCGGTGCCGTGGCTGCGGACCGCTGGCAGGATGCCATAACGCCGGCGGACAAGGCGCGGCTGGAGCAGCGCGATGCCGCCTTCACCGCGGCTCTCGCCGAAGTGAGGGCTTCCGAATTTGCCGGTGATCTGGCCAGGAACGCGCTGCTTTATGATTCCAGCAAGCGGCTGGACAATCCGCTGCCTCCGGAAGGCAAGTATCTGTGCGCGACGCACAAGCTGGGCGGGCAGTTTCTGGCGTTCATCGCCTATCCGGATTTCGTCTGCGCGGTCTATGGCGAGGGCGACAAGCGGCAGTTCGTCAAGCTGACCGGGTCGCAGCGCCCGGTGGGTTTCATCCATGCCGATGGCAAGCGCAATGGCGTTTTTCTGGGGTCGCTGATGCTGGGCGATGATGAAGGCCTTGTGCCTTATGGTCAGGACAAGGAACGCGATCTTGTCGGCACCGTCGAGCGGATCGGCAAGGACCGCTGGCGGATCGTCTTCCCGCGCCCCTATTACGAATCCACAATGGACATCATCGATCTGCGGCCGATGCGCTGAATTCAAAATCCGCTGGCATAATGCGATCAACACGTTAGCCTTCGCCCCAACTTTGTCTGGGGAGACATTCATGCCGTTTGCACCGTCGTTCGTGCGCAATCTTGCCGTATCCATTCTCGCGTTGACGGCCAGCCTGCCCGCTCAGGCGCAGGACACGATCCGGGCGGACATCTCCGCCGACATGCCCGGCCTGATGGAAATCTACCGTGATCTCCACGCCAATCCCGAGCTGAGCTTCCAGGAGGTGAAAACCGCCAAGAAGCTTGCCGCCGAAGCGCGCAAGCTGGGCTTCGAGGTGACCGAAGGCGTCGGCAAGACCGGCGTCGTCGCGGTGATGAAGAACGGTCCCGGCCCGGTGGTGATGCTGCGTGCCGACATGGACGGGCTGCCGGTGGTCGAGCAGACGGGGCTGCCCTTCGCCAGCAAGGTGCGCGCGATGAGTCCGGCGGGGATCGAAACCGGGGTGATGCATGCCTGCGGGCATGACACGCACATGACCGGCTGGGTCGCGACCGCGCGCCAGCTGGTCAAGCGCAAGGCCGAATGGTCGGGCACCCTGGTGATGATCCTGCAACCAGCAGAAGAAATCGGCTCGGGCGCGCTCGCCATGCTGAACGACGGCTTGTTCACGCGCTTTCCCAAACCCCAGTACGTGCTCGGCTTTCATGATGCCGCGCAGGCGCCAGCCGGGTTCATCGGCTATACCCCGGGCTTTGCGCTCGCCAATGTCGACAGCGTCGACATCAAGGTGAAGGGGCTGGGCGGGCACGGCGCCTATCCGCAATCCACCAAGGACCCGATCGTGCTGGGCGCGCGCATCGTCACGACCTTGCAGACGCTGATCAGCCGCGAGCTTGATCCGCAGGATGCCGCCGTGGTCACCGTCGGCAGCTTCCAGGCGGGCGCCAAGCACAACATCATTTCGGACGAGGCGACCTTGCTGCTCACCGTGCGCAGCTATTCGGACGAGACCCGCGCCAAGATCCTCGACGGGATCAAGCGCATCGCCAAGGGCGAGGCAATCGCTGCGGGCGTGCCGGAGGGCAGGATGCCCGAGGTGAAGCTCGCCGACACCTTTACGCCGGCGGTCTACAACAGCCCCGAATTCACCCAGGATATCGGCACTTTCCTCAAGACCCGCTTTGGCGACAAGCGCGTCGCCCAGGTTGCACCGTCGATGGGCGGCGAGGACTTCAGCCGCTTCTACCGCGCCGACCCGGACAACATCACCAGCCTGATCTTCTGGGTCGGCGGAGTGCCGCTGGCCGAATACAACAAGGCCAAGAAGGAGGGCATCGAAATGCCCTCGCTGCACAGCCCGTTCTGGGCACCCGAGGCAGATACCGTCATCGCCACCGCCGCCGAAGCGATGACCGCGATGACGCTCAGGCTGATGCCCAAGGCACCCTGATCAGATCAGCTGCGGCTGGCGCTCGGACGAGCGGCTGCCGACACCCGGGAGGTTCAGCGCAGACACCATCTCGCGCAGTTCCTGCCGCGCGATGATATGGCTGGTGCCGAGGTCTGCCAGATGCCCCTTGTCGAGCAGCGTGAGGCCCGACGGGAACAGCTCGCGATAGACCACGCGTTCGGACAGGCCCTGCACATAGCGGAAGCCGACCCGCTTGGAGAGCTCGGCGAGCGCCGCATCGAGCCTGCGCTTGTTGCGGGCGTCGGTCTGCTGGGTGCGGTTGCGCAGGACCACCCAGTCGATCTCAATTCCGTCGGTCTTGGCGCGCGCCTTGCGCGCTTCCCAGATCAGTTCGGCATAGAAGCTGAGGCGGCGGACCTTGAAGTTTTCAGGATCCACCTGGCCGATCAGGTCGAAATCGACGAAGCTGTCGTTGAGGGGGGTTACAAGCGTATCGGCGCGCGTGGCGACAAAACGGGCGAACTTGTCGTCGCGGCCCGGCGTGTCATAGACCAGAAAGTCGCAGTCTTCGCTCATCCTGGTGACGAGCTGCTCGAGCCGTGCCTGATTGTCGTCCTGGAAGACCTCGAACCGGGGGGTCGGCAGGTTGATGTTGCGCCGCTGCAGGGTGGCGACGCGGTTTTCCAGATAGCGATGCAACGTGCGCTGCCGCGGATCGAGGTCGATCGCGCTCACCCGGAAGCCCAGATAGGACAAAGCGACGGCGACATGCACCGCGCTGGTCGATTTGCCGGTGCCGCCCTTTTCATTGGCAAACACGATATGGTGCGTGGACGCCTTGCGCGTCATCATGTCCATGGTCTTTCCAGCCCCTTCCAGCAGGCCCGACAATGTGCCAGTGCTGATGTGTGAATCGCGTGCGGTGCGTGCCGCACCCCATAGCGGCAGTTCCCTATCGGAGGCTTAGGCAAGGTGCAAATCATACGTCGGGTTGACAGGTTGCGGTCGGCTGTATCGCTGCTCAGAAGGCAGGGCGGGCAGGTGGCGCTGGTTCCCACCATGGGGGCGCTGCACGCCGGACACATGCAGCTGGTCAAGGAAGCCAGGCAGCGTGCCGACCATGTTGTCGCGTCGATCTTCGTCAATCCCAAGCAATTCGGCGCGAACGAGGATCTCGATGCCTATCCGCGCATGGAGGAAAGCGACGCCGCGATGCTGAGCGAGGCCGGGGTCGCGATCCTGTGGGCGCCCGATGTCGATCAGGTCTATCCTCCGGGCTTTGCCACCAGCGTCAGCGTGGCCGGGGTCAGCGATGGCCTGTGCGGCGCGGCGCGCCCGGGCCATTTCGATGGCGTTGCGACCGTGGTGGCCAAGCTGTTCAACCAGGTCCAGCCGGACATGGCGCTGTTTGGCGAGAAGGATTATCAGCAGCTCGCGGTGATCCGGGCGATGGCGCGCGATCTCAACTTCGGGCTCGACATCATTGGCGTGCCGACGGTGCGCGATGCCGATGGCCTCGCGCTGTCGTCGCGCAATGCGTATCTGACGCCGGACGAGCGCGCGGCGGCCGCGATGCTGCCGCGGGCGATGCAGGCAGGCATTGCGGTGATCGAGGCCGGCGGGGCCGTGGAGGATGCCACCGGCGGTATCGAACAGGCATTGCTCGCCGCCGGTTTCACCTCGGTCGACTATGTCACGCTCGCCGATGCGGTGACGCTGGAGCCGCTCGAAAAGGCCGACAGACCCGCGCGTTTGCTGGTCGCTGCGCGGATCGGGAAGACCCGGCTGATCGACAATATGGCAGTAGCGTCACACTGAATGTAAAACTTCTGGCATGGTAACTGCCGGATTAACCATTTTTTTACCACGCCAACACACTGTTCGCCTGTCGGGTGACCCGGCCATGCATAGAGGAGCATGTACGATGGCAAACAGTCTGAAGTCAGCAACGTTTCTGATCGAAAGCAAACTGGCCGCTGCCGCGCGCGGTGACATCAACGCCTATTTCGATCTGGGGGTGGCATTTTCCACCGGTGGACATGGCGTCAATGTCGATCTGATCGAGGCGCACAAGTGGTTCAACCTCGCCGCCGTGAAGGGCCATGAGGAAAGCCAGCTGTGCCGCGCGGAGATTTCCGAGGAAATGACCGCACGGCAGATCGCCGAAGCCCAGCGCGAAGCCCGCGCCTGGCTTCAGCAGATCGCAGCCCGCGCCGCCTGACCTATTGCGCTGCCGGCTTGCGGTAGCGCTCGAACCAGGCGAGGATCGCTGACGCCTTGGCCGCGCTTTGCGATGGCCGCGCCGCGATGCCGCCATGGCTGGCGCCCGGCACCTTGACCAGCGCCGTCGGTACGCCGACCAGCTTGAGCGCGGTATAATACTGCTCTGACTCGCTGACCGGGGTGCGATAATCCTCGCTGCCGACGACAACCAGCGTCGGCGTCTTCACATTGGCGACCAGCGACAGCGGCGAACGTGCCCAATAGCTCTGCTGGTCTTCCCACGGCATCTTTCCGAACCAGTATTTCGCAAAGAAGGCAGGGCCATCTGCGGTCAGCGCTTGGCTGGTCCAGTTGATCACCGGCTTTTGCGTCGCGGCGGCCTTGAATCGGTCGGTCTTGCCGACGATCCAGCTGGTCAGGACCCCGCCGCCCGATCCGCCAGTGACGAACAGCTGTTCGGGATCGGCGATGCCGTCGGCGATCGCCTTGTCGACCATCGCGATCAGATCGTCATAATCGTTGCCCGGATAGGCATGGTGGATGAGGTTGGCGAATTCCGCGCCATAGCTGGTCGAACCGCGCGGATTGACCGAGAGCACGGCATAGCCCGCAGCGGCATACAGCTGGTTGTCGGTCGAGAAATGCGGCCCATAGGCAGAAAACGGTCCGCCATGGATTTCGAGCACCAGCGGCACGCGGGCACCCGGCACGTGATCGGGCGGCAGGGTGAGCCAGCCTTCGATTTCGCGGCCATCGAAGGTCGAGGCCGTGGTCATCTTGCGGACCTCGCCCAGCCGCTTGGCCGCCATCAGCGATTGGTTGAAGCGGGTCAGCGCGCGCGTCTTGCCGCCGCTCGCCAGCATCACATCGGCAGGCCTGGTGGCATTGCCGCCCGAATAGGCGATCGCGCCGGACTTTGCGATGCTGAACGAACCGCCCGAATAAGGCCGGTCGAGCGACGGGCCGGTGAGGCCGCGCACGATTTCGCGCACCGATCCGTCGAGGTCGATGCGCGCGACCAGGGTTTCGCCATGGTCGTCATATTGCGCGATCAGCGCCTGACCATCGGGTGCCCAGACCAGGGTGTCGATGCTGCGATCCAGCGAGGGTGCGACCGCGCGCTTGCCCGATCCATCGCGGTTCATCACATAGGCTTGCGCGTTGTGATAGCCGAGCAGCTTGTCGTCGAACCCCAGATAGGCGATCTTGCTGCCATCGGGGGAGACCACTGGCGATCCGTCCGGTCCGTCGCGGTCGGTGAGCGGGGTGATCGCGCCGGTGGCGATATCCAGCGCATGGATTTCGGCGTCGAGCGGGTCACTCTCCCAGTCCGCTGAGCGGTTGCCCGAGAAATACAGCGTCTTGCCATCTCGGCTCCAGGTCAGGCCGCCGCCGTCGTTATACTCGCCAAAGCTCAGCTGCCGGGGCGCGCCGCCGGTCGCGGGCACCACGAAGATCTTGTCGAAACCGGGCTTCAGGTATCCCGCACCATCGGCGCGGTAGGTCAGCAGGTCATAGGTTTCCAGCGGGGCGGCCCAAGTCGCGCCCTCGGGCTTGACCGGAGCCTGGCCCAGCCTGGGGCCTTCGGCGGGCACGAACATCGTATAGGCAATCTGCGTGCCATCGGGCGACCAGGCGATGTTGCCCGGACTTTCGGGCAGGCCGGTGATGCGGACCGCTTCGCCGCTGGCCATCCAGCGGACATACAACTGCGGCGCGCCGCCCTCTGCTGTCGAGACATAGGCGAGGCGCTTGCCATCGGGCGACCAGCGCGGCTGGCTATGGCTGCCGGGCCCGGCGGCAATCGGGGTCATCTCGCCAGTGCTCGCATCGACCAGCCAGATCGACGACACCGCCTTGTCGGCCATGATGTCGTTGGCGCGGCGGACAAAGGCGATCTTGCCGCCATCGGGCGCGATCTGCGGATCGGCCGCGACCTCGAGCGAAAACAGGTCCTGGCCGGTCAGCCGGGTATCGGGCGCGGCCTGGGCCAGCAGGGCGGTGGGGCTGGCAAAGGCAAGCAGCAGGGCAGCTAGACGGATCGGGCGCATGGGAAGGGGCTTTCTGCTGGAATCGCAACGGGTTGCAGATATGCGCAGCGTGCGCCGGGCGCGCCCGTGCGTCAAGCGTCAGATGGGCCGCGCTTGAACGGCAGCATCTGGGTCAGCATTTCGCGATCGGCAGCGACCGCAGCGCGCTCACGCACCAGGAAATCGGAGACAGCACGGCGAAAGCCGGGATCCGGCAGATAGTGTGCCGACCAGGTGAGTTCGGGCGCATAGCCCCGCGCCATCTTGTGCCCGCCCTGCGCGCCCGCTTCGACCCGGGTCAGCCCACGCGCGAGCGCCGCATCGATCGCCTGATAATAGCACAATTCGAAATGCAGGAACGGCTTGTCGACGGTGCAGCCCCAATAACGGCCATAGAGCGTGTCGCTGCCAATGAAGTTGAGCGCTCCCGCGATCGGGTGGCCGTCGTGCAGCGCAAGGATCAGCAGGATGCGATCCGCCATCGTCTGGCCCATCAGGCTGAATGCCTCACGGGTGAGATAGGGCTGGCCCCATTTGCGCGCGCCGGTATCCTGGTAGAACACCCAGAACGCGTCCCAATGCGCCTCGGTAATCTGGTCGCCGCTGAGGTGGACGATCTCGACGCCTTCCTGCGCCTTGGCCCGCTCCTTGCGCAGGTCCTTGCGCTTGCGCGAGGTCAACGACCCCAGAAAGCCCTCGAAATCGCCATAAGCCTCATCGTGCCAGTGGAACTGCGTGTCGGACCGCAGCATCCAGCCCGCCTGCTCGAACATCGGCAACTGCGCAGGATCGATAAAGGTCGCGTGGACCGAGGACAGGCCGTTCTGTTCGGCAAGGTTCTGCGCGGCGGTGAGAATGGGCAGCGACCAGACGGGATCGTTCAGCAGGATACGCGGGCCCGTAGCTGGGGTAAACGGCACGGAGATCTGCAACTTGGGATAATAGCTGCCGCCGGCGTTTTCCCAGGCATGCGCCCAGCTGTGGTCGAACACATATTCGCCCTGGCTGTGGCTCTTGAGATAGGCGGGCAATGCGGCAACCAGCGCGCCGTCCTCGCCCTTGATCGTGATCGGCGCGGGCGTCCAGCCTTTCCCTCGGCCGACGCTGCCCGAATGTTCGAGCAGGCTGAGAAAGGCGTGGCTGACAAACGGATTGGCAGGCCCTGCGAGCGCATCCCACTGGCCCGCATCCAGCGCGGCAATGCTGCGACCGACCTCTGCGGTGATCGCGCGCTCGCTCATGCGCCGAGCGCGCTTTCGGCCGGAGCACCGCGCTCGAAGATCGGCGCATCGGCATGCTCGGCCGCAATCGCGTGCTGCTCGTCGCTCCGCACTGTCCAGGTGAGCACCGGCAGGCCGCGAGCGCGCTGGCTGGCGGCAAACGGGCTGGGCAGGTCGCGCACGTCATAGGCCAGAAAATCGGGCTTGGCCTGCCATAGGTCGCGATGGCGCTGCAGATTGCCCTTCCAGCCGCGCGCCTCCTCTTCGGTGATCACCAGCCCGCGCGTGATATGCCTGGCCTGACGCCGGAACCACGCGCCGACGGCGGGGTCGAAGCTCATCACCGCTGCCTTGCCGCCATAGCCTTCGAGCGCGCGGCGGACCGCCAGGCACAGCGGCGCAACATGGCCTCTTTCCGATTTGATCTCGATCAGGATCGGCGCGCGGCCGCGGACCACGCCCAGCACCGCGCCGAGTTCGGCGATCGCGCCGTTCTGGCCGAGCAGGCGAACCTGGGTGAGTTCGGCTGCCGTCTTGCTGGCGACGCGGCCCTGCGCCAGCGTTAGCCGGCCCAGCGAAAAGTCATGGAACACCACCGCGCGATTGTCGCCGCTGCGCTGGACATCGCATTCGATGCCATGGCCAGCCGCAATCGCGGCGGTGAAGGCGGGCAGGCCGTTCTCCAGCACCGGCCCGTCCCACATGCCGTCATGCAGCCCGCGATGGGCATAGGGCTGCTCTCCCAGCCAGCTGATGCGACGCTGCTCTGGCGGTGGCGCCAGCCAGCGGTCAAGCAGGCCGAATGGCGACAATGGCATCGATTTCCACCGCTGCACCCAGAGGCAGCACGGGCACGCCCACCGCGCTGCGCGCGTGCTGGCCTGCGGGTCCGAACACCTGGACCATCAGGTCCGATGCGCCGTTGGCGACCTTGGGCTGGGCGTTGAATTCGGGCGTGCTCGAGATGAATGCGCCCAGCTTGACGATCCGCTCGACCCGATCGAGCGAGCCCAAAGCTGCCTTCATCTGCGCGATCAGCATGATGCCGCAGGCGCGCGCCGCCGCTTCACCGGCTTCGAGCGAGACATTCTCGCCCAGCCGGCCGGTGACGACCTTGCCATCGACAAAGGGCAGCTGGCCGGAAATGAAGAGCATGCCGCCTGCCTCGACGGCCGGGACATAGGAGGCGACGGGGGCCGCCGGCTGGGGCAGTTCGACGCCCAGTTCGGCGAGTTTGGCTTCGATGCTGTCGGTCATGGGTCACATTCCTCAAAAGTTACGGATCAGGCCGCAGCCTGGATGCCGGGGGCAGGGGCCCCCTGGGCGAAACGTTCGAGCACCCAGGCCAGTGCATCGTCCCACCGGTCGATGCGGGCATGGGCGTGGCCGGCGTTGGCAGCACAGGCGATGTGCGGGGCGAGGCCCTCTTCGCCGACCATGTGCAGCCGCCACACTTCGGGCACGTGCTCGGACGCCGATTCGTGATGCTGCGGCAGGTCGTCGACGAAGATCGCCACGCTGGGATTGTGTTCCTCGACGATCCGCCGGAGCGGCTCGCCCTTGGGCCCCTGGTTGCACACCACGCGGTGGTGGATGCCGAAGCGCGCGAGCTGCTGGCTGCGCGCCTCCTGGCGGTCATCCATCAGATTGGTGAGCACGACGATATCGGCATGCTCGCCGATCGCCTTCAGCGCCTCGATCGCCCCGGGGATCGGCATCTGGCGGTGCATCTCGGTGTCGAAGAACGCGCCCAGCAGTGGCCAGATATCGCCGGGCTTGATCGCCTCGCGCGTCTTGCGGTCGATCAGCGCCTTGGCGAAGTCTCCGCCGGAAAAGTCGAAATCGATATCATGCTCCTCGCCCAGCCATTCGCGGAACGGGGCGACCATGTACAACAGCACCTCGTCGCAATCGGTGACCAGCAGCGGACGGGAAGAGGCGGGGTGAGCGTTCATGCAATCTCCATCGGGTTCAGCACTGGCGTTCCAGCTCGATGCGGGCGTTGACCAGCCGCACAGGTGTGGTGCCCACGGCTTCGGCCGCCGCCACCAGGTCTGATTCATTGCCCTCGAGATAGCGGATGAACTCGGCAAGGATGGCGGGATTTCCAGCGCCGCTGCGCAGGTCGTCGGCGGTCATTCCGGTCAGCGCCAGCAGCCGCGAGGCCCGGTCCGGATCGCCCAGGATCCACCCCAAAGCGAGCAGCGCCAGCGTTGCCGAATCCTCTGCGCCTGGTCCGTCTGTCCTGATTGTGTCGCCCACGGCTTTCGCCTACATCCGCATGCTTGAGGGTCAACCGCCGGAGCCTTCCGGCCCGACAGATTGGATTAGCGGTTCAGTGGCAAAAAGAGTGCTGGTTGTCGAGGATAACGACCTTAATCGCAAACTTTTCTGTGATCTCCTCACCGCGCACGGCTTTGCCGTCGAGGGGCTGGCCGATGGGCGTGAGGTGCTGGAGCGCGCGCGCCAGTTCGTGCCCAGCCTGATCATCATGGATATCCAGCTGCCGCATGTCAGCGGGCTCGAGCTGATCGAGGCGATCAAGGGCGATCGTGACTTGCGCCTGATCCCGATCATGGCGGTCACTGCGTATGCCGGCAAGGGCGACGAGGACCGGATTCGCGCGGCGGGCGCGGAAGGCTATGTTTCCAAGCCGGTATCGATCGGCCCGTTCATGGCGGCGGTGAACGCGCTGCTGTAACAGCGCGCCCACCGGGCCAGGATTTCACCTTCAGATGCGTTCGATGATGATCGCGGGGGCCATGCCGCCCGCGGCGCACATCGTGATCAGGCCATAGCGGCCGCCCGAGCGCTCCAGCTCGTCGAGCGCGGTGCCGATCAGCATCGATCCGGTTGCACCGATCGGATGGCCCAGCGCCATCGCGCCGCCGTTGATGTTCACCTTCTCGCGGTCGAGTTCCAGGTCGCGGATGAACTTTTCGGCGACCACGGCGAAGGCTTCGTTGATTTCCCAGACGTCGATATCGTCCTTGGTCAGGCCCGCGCGTTCCAGTGCCTTTTTCGCGGCGGGGACGGGGGCGTTGAGCATCAGCGTGGGGTCATCGCCCATGTTGATATAGGTGACGACGCGGCCGCGCGGCTTGAGACCGTGCTTGTCGGCATAGTCCTTCGATGCCAGCAGCACCGCAGCCGCGCCATCGACCACGCCCGAGCTGTTGCCGGCATGGTGGACATGCTCGATCTTGAGGTCGGGATAGCGCCGGTTGATCTGCTTGCGGAAGGTGGTGCCGCCAATCTCAAAATCGGCCATGCCGGCAAAGGCGGGCTTCAGCGCAGCCAGGCTCTCGGCGGTGGTGTCGGGGCGGGGAAACTCTTCCTTGTCCAGCGCCACGCTGCCATCGGGGTTGTGGACGGGGACCACCGACTTGTCGAAACGGCCTTCTGCCATCGCCCGCGCGGCGCGCTGCTGGCTGACCAGAGCGAGTGCATCCAGTGCCTCGCGCGAAATGCCTTCCATCGATGCAATCGCATCGCCGCAGACGCCCTGATGCGACTGGGGGTGCAGTTCATCGAGCGCGGGGTTGTGCGATCCCATCAGCGGCGGCGGCATGCCGGCATTGGCTTCGGCCGCGCCGACCGTCTGGGTGTAGCTCATCATCTCGGTGCCGCCCGCGATGACGCAATCTTCCATGCCGGACATGATGGCTGCGGTTGCCAGGTTCACCGAGGTGATGCCGCCTCCACAAAAACGGTCCAGCGTCATGCCACTGGCCTTAACGTCGAAGCCCGCTGCCAGCGCCGCCATACGGCCCAGATCACCGCCCTGCTTGCCCTTCTGGGTCGAGGTCGACCAGATGACATCATCGACGGTCGCGGTGTCGAGATTGTTGCGATCCTTGATCGCCTTCAGCACGGTCGCGGCCAGATCCTGCGGGTGCAGGTGCGACAGCGCGCCCTTGCCAGGCTTGCCGACCCCACGCGGGGTGCGGACAGCGTCGATGATATAGGCTTCGGCCATGCTGGTATCCTCTCGGTTGTTGCAATTTAACCGATCAGTTAAAGCATCGCCGCAGCGCCAGCAAGCGTCAATTCAGCGCTTCGAGCTTCTCGTTGCATTCCAGCCATGCGGCCTCGGCCTCGGCCAGCTGATCGCCCAGCGCCGCGCGGCGGCGCGACAGTTCGCTCATCGTCAGCTTGGTGAGCTCAGGCTTGGCCGACGACGGATCGAACATGGCCCGGTCGATATCCGAACACTGCGCCTGCAGCTCGGCCACCGCCTTTTCCGCCGCCTTCACCTTGTTCTCGATCTTGCGCACCTGGTCGCGGTGGAAGGCATCGGCCTTCTTGTCCTTCTTCGACATCTTGGGCTTGGCCTCGCCCTTGGGCTGGTTGATGCCCAGGATGAAGTCCATATAGTCGCGCATGCTGCCGTTGTACTCGGTCGCGGTCCCGGCATCGACCAGCACCAGCCGGTCGGCAGTCAGCTCGACCATATGGCGGTCATGGCTGATCAGGATGACCGCGCCGGTATAGTCGTTGAGCGCCTGCACCAGGGCCTCGCGTGCGTCGACATCAAGGTGGTTGGTCGGCTCGTCGAGGATCAGCAGGTGGGGGGCGTCGCGGGTGATCAGCGCCAGCGCCAGCCGCGCGCGTTCGCCGCCCGAAAGCGTTCCGACCTGCGATGTTGCGCGATTGCCCGAAAAGCCGAAGCGGCCGAGCTGCGCGCGCACTGCGGCAGGCGTGCGGCCCTTCATTGCGCGGGTCATCTGCTCGAGCGGCGTGCTGTCGCTTTCAAGCTCTTCCACCTGATACTGGGTGAAATAACCGATCTGCATCTTGCCCGCGGTGTTCATCGCGCCTTCCTGCGGCGGCAGCTGCGCGGCGAGCAGGCGGGCAAGCGTGGTCTTGCCGTTGCCGTTGCGGCCCAGCAGCGCCAGCCGGTCGTCGGGATCGATCCGCAGGTTCAGGCGGCGCAGGATCGGGTTGTCTTCGGCATAGCCGACTGCCGCCAGATCGAGTGTGATCAACGGCGGACGCAGCTCGGTCGGGTTGGGGAAGTCGAAGCTGAGGCTCGGGTCTTCCATCAGCGCGGTGATCGGCTGCATCTTGGCGAGCATCTTGGCACGTGACTGCGCCTGTTTGGCGGTCGAGGCACGGGCGCTGTTGCGCGCGACATAATCCTGCAGCTTGGCACGCTGTGCATCCTGCGAGGCCTTGGCGGCGGCGAGCTGCGCGGCGCGTTCGGCGCGCTGGCGCTCGAAGCTGTCATAGCCGCCGGGATAGAGCGTCACCTTGCCGCCCTGCAGGTGCAGGATGTGGTCGACGACATTGTTGAGCAGGTCGCGCTCGTGGCTGATGACGATCAGCGTGGCAGGATAGGCCTTGAGGAAGTTCTCGAGCCACAAGGTCGCTTCGAGGTCGAGGTGGTTCGACGGTTCGTCGAGCAGCAGCACGTCGGGCTGCGAGAACAGCAGCGCACCCAGCGCCACGCGCATCTTCCAGCCGCCCGAAAAGCTGTCGAGCGGGCGGTTCTGCATCTCGTCGTCGAAACCCAGCCCGGTGAGGATGATCGCTGCACGCGACGGCGCGCTATACGCATCGATCGCCAGCAGGCGTTCGTGCAGATCGCCCAGCCGGTCAGGGTCTTCGCAGGTTTCTGCCTCGGCGAGCAGGCTGGTGCGCTCGACATCTGCGGCAAGCACGGTATCGAGCGGGGTCATCGCACCGTGCGGCGCTTCCTGCGCGATATAGCCCAGCTTGGCGAGGCGCGGCATCTCGACTTCGCCGTCATCGGGCTCGAGCTCGCCGATCATCACCTTCATCAGCGTCGACTTGCCCGCGCCGTTGCGGCCGATCAGCCCGATGCGGCTGCCCGGCGGAATGGCGGCGGTCGCGCCGTCCAGGATCGTGCGGCCGCCCAGACGGACCGTGATGTTGTTCATCGAAAGCATGGGGGCAGCGCCTATCAGGACACGGCGCATTCGCCAAGCATGTATGCTGCAATGCAGCGCACCCATGGCGTCGCGATCTTGCACGGACATGAACGGGTGGGTCGATCCGATACATTTTGCGACACTTTTGCTGCCAGACCGGCAAACCTGTGCGACATTGCGGTTCTAGAACGGATCTCAAGGAAGTCGCCCCGGCCATTATGCCCCCCTGCAGGCCGGGGCGGCTTCCTACCTGATCGACCCCAAGTTTCACAAAGGAATGCCCCCATGAAGAAGACCCTTATCGCCGGAGCCGCGCTCGCCGCGATGCTGTCCGGCACCATCGCCGTCGCCCAGCCGGCTCCCGGCAAGATGCGCGGCCCCGATGCCAATCAGGATGGCGTCATCACCCAGGCCGAAGTCCGCACCCAGGCGCAGACGATGTTCGCGCGGATGGACGTCAACAAGGACGGCAAGATCGACAAGGCCGATCGCGAGGCGCGGATGGCCGAACGCTTCAAGAAGCTCGACACCGATGGCAGCGGCGAGGTGAGCCTTGCGGAAATGACCGCAGCGCGTGAAGCCCGCGAAGCCAAGCGCGCCGAGCGGATGAGCATGCGCGCCGAGGCAGGCAAGGGTGAACCCGGCGCTCGCCAGGGCGGCAAATGGCGCGGTGGCCCCGGCAAGGGCATGCGCGGTGGCCATCGCATGGGCATGCGCGGCGGCATGATGCGCCTCGACACCAACAAGGACGGCGCGATCACGCTCGCCGAATTCGAGGCCGGTGCACTCGAACGCTTCAAGCGTCAGGACACCAACAACGACGGCCAGGTCACCAAGGCCGAACGCGAGGCCGCCCGCGAAGCGATGAAGCAGCGCTGGCAGGACCGCCGGGCCGCTCCCCAGAGCTGATCTTCAAGCCCTGCACAAGCTTCCGGCCCCCGGCGCAGATTCCCCTGATGCGCCGGGGGCCGGTTGCCTTTGTCGCTGCCAACCGGCACATGCGGATTCACCATGACCGATGCCCCCCATATCCTGCTGATCGATGACGAGCCGAGCCTGCGCGAACCGCTCGCGGAATATCTGGTGGGGCAGGGCTTTGCCGTCACAGAGGCGGGCGATGCCGCGAAGGCGCGCACATTGATGCGCGACCAGCGCTTTGCGATCCTGCTGCTCGACATCATGATGCCCGGCGAGGATGGCCTCAGCCTGTGCCGCCATGTCGCGGCGCAGTCGGAAATTCCGGTCATTCTGCTCACCGCCAAGGGCGAGGCGATGGACCGGATCATCGGTCTGGAAATCGGTGCGGACGATTATGTCGTCAAGCCGTTCGACCCGCGCGAGCTGGTGGCGCGGATCAAGACCGTTCTGCGCCGCGCGGCGCGCGCGCCCCAGCCGATCGAGGACGCGGTGCAGGGCTTCGAGTTCGATGGCTGGCGGCTCGATACCGTCAAGCGCCGCCTGACCGATCCCGATGGCGCCCTGGTGCCGATCTCGACCGCAGAATTCAAGCTGCTGCAGGTGTTCTGCGAGCATGCGGGCCATGTGCTCAATCGCGATCAGCTGCTCGACCTCGCGCATGGCCGCGAGGCGCATCTGTTCGACCGCGCGATCGATAACCAGATCAGCCGGTTGCGCAAGAAGGTGGAAGCCGACAACCGGACCCCGCGGCTGATCAAGACCGTATGGGGCGGGGGCTATACGCTGGCGGCGCGAGTGCGGCGACTGGCGAGCCCCGACAGCCCATGAAGCTGGTCCAGCGGCTGTGGCCGTCAAGCCTTTCCGGCCGCCTGCTGCTCACCATCGCGCTCGCCTTGCTGGTCGGGCAGCTGCTCAACGCCGCGCTGATGGTCCGCGCCCAGCGCGAACAGGCGATGGACCGCGTTGCCGCAGAGGCGGCGGTGCGGCTGATTGCGGCGACCGATCGGCTGGAGCAGGGGCGCCCGCTGCGCGAGCGAATGCTGGGCCGGATGGGGCGCGCGCCCGGGCTGCGCTTCCGGCGGACCCAGCTGACCGACACCAGCCCGATCACGCCTCAGATGCAGCGCGTCCCCGGTCTGGTCTCGCGGCTGGATGCCATATTGCCCAGCTATGGCGTCAGCTATCGCCGGATCGAGGCAGTGACGGTGAAGGCGCCGCCGCGCGCACGGCGCATGGAACGACTCGCCGCAGAAATTGGCGGCCGCAACGACCGTCGCATCCGGCAGCTGGCGCTGGTCGCGATCGAGCGACCCGACGGCCGCTGGCTGAGCGTGCATGTGCCCGTGGCCGAGGCATCGGGTCGGATCGTCGCCACCATCATCGCGCAGACGGTGGTGCTTTATCTGGTGATGCTGGTGCCCCTGATCTGGCTGACGCGGCGGATCGCCCGGTCGATGGGCACGCTGCGCGAGGGGGTGGCGCGGTTCGAACGGACGCAGGAAGCCGAACCGATCGAGCCTTCCGGCCCCAGCGATCTGGTCGCTCTGACCCGGTCGTTCAACGCGATGAGCGCACGCATTTCCGCGATGCTGAACGAAAAGGACGTGATGCTGGGCGCGATCGGGCATGACCTCAAGACGCCGCTCGCCGCGTTGCGGGTGCGGGTGGAATCGGTGCCCGACGAGCGCCACCGCAGCCGCATGGTTGCCAGCATCGACGATATCACCCGCACGCTCGACGACATTCTGTCACTGGCCCGCATCGGGCGCACGGGCGAAGTGGCAGAGCCGGTCAATCTGGTCGCGCTCGTCGAAATGATCGCCGAGGAGTTCCACGACCTGGGCGAGGATGTCGCGCTGGCGGATGCGCCACGCATCGTCGCGCCGTTGCAGCTGACCTGGATCCGCCGGGCGCTGCGCAACGTCATCGGCAATGCGGTGCGCTACGGCGAACGGGCGAGGGTCAGCATTGCATCGACCGCTGGTGCTGGGTCCGGCAGCGTCGCGATCACCATCGACGATGATGGCCCGGGCATTCCCGATGACCGGATCGAGCAGATGTTCGAGCCGTTCACCCGGCTGGAGGCCTCGCGCAACATGGCGACCGGCGGCACCGGCCTGGGGCTCACGCTCGCGCGTGCCATCGCGCACCAGCATGGCGGATCGCTGACACTGCAGAACCGCCGCGGCGCGGGCGGAGCGGTCGAAGGCCTGCGCGCGGTGCTGACGCTTCCGGTGGGCTGATTTTCGCTGCTTTGGGGGAACTATCTTTCCCTGCGCGAACGCACCCGCTAAAGCCGTTGCATGACGCACAACTCGCCCACCGCCGCCTATCCCGCTACCCGCCTTCGCCGCACCCGCGCCACCGCGTGGAGCCGCAGCATGGTGCGCGAAACCAGCCTTTCGCCCGCCAATCTGATCTGGCCCTTGTTCGTCACTGAGGGCGAGGGGGTCGAAGAGCCGATCGCATCCTTGCCCGGCGTATCGCGCTGGTCTGTCGACCTGATCGTCGAGCGCGCGCGCGAGGCGGTGGAGCTTGGCATTCCATGCCTGGCGCTGTTTCCCAACACCCAGGCCGATCGCCGCAGCCAGGACGGGGCAGAGGCGCTGAACCCCGACAACCTGATGTGCCGCGCGATCCGTGCGATCAAGCAGGCGCTGTGCGACAGCATCGGCGTGCTCACCGATGTCGCGCTCGACCCTTATACCGCGCACGGCCAGGATGGGCTCGTCGACGACGAAGGCTATGTGCTCAACGACGCGACGGTCGAGGTGCTGGTCGGACAGGCGCTGAACCAGGCGGCGGCGGGCGCAGACATCATCGCGCCGTCGGACATGATGGACGGTCGCATCGGCGCCATCCGCGCCGCGCTCGAGGCGCACGGTCATCACAATGTCCAGATCATGAGCTATGCCGCCAAATATGCCAGCGCCTTCTACGGCCCATTCCGCGATGCAGTAGGCTCTTCGGGGCTGCTCAAGGGCAACAAGAAGGGCTATCAGATGGACCCGGCCAATGCCGAAGAGGCGCTGCGCGAAGTCGCGATGGACATCGCCGAAGGCGCGGACAGCGTGATGGTGAAGCCGGGAATGCCCTATCTGGATATCGCTGCCAAAGTGAAGCAGGCCTTCGGGCTGCCAACCTATGCCTATATGGTCTCGGGCGAATATGCGATGATCGAGGCGATGGCCGCGGCAGGGGCCGGGGACCGCGATGCCGTGGTGCTGGAGAGCCTGCTCGCCTTCCGCCGCGCCGGGTGCAGCGGCATATTGACCTATCATGCGCCGCATGCGGCCAGACTGCTGGCAAAGGGCTGATCCGATGGATGGCGTTTCGATCATCACGTTGCACGGCAAGACCCCGCGCATCCACGACAGCGCCTTCATCGCGCCCGGCTGCCGCATCATCGGCGATGTCGAGATCGGCCCCGATGCGAGCGTCTGGTACAATTGCGTGATCCGGGCCGACGTCAACCGCATCGTCATCGGCGCGCGCAGCAACGTGCAGGATGGCACCGTCATCCATTGCGACAGCCCCCGCCCCGGCCAGCCCGAGGGCTTTCCCACGCTGATCGGCGAGGATGTGCTGATCGGCCATCTGGCGATGGTGCACGGCTGCGTGCTGGAAGACCGCGCCTTTGTCGGCCTGGGGGCGATCGTGATGGACGGCTGCCGGATCGAGGGTGATGCGATGCTCGCCGCCGGCGCGATGCTGACCCCTGGCAAGGTCATGCCTTCCGGCCAGCTCTGGGGCGGACGTCCGGCGCAGTACATGCGCGACCTGCCCCCGCCTGCCATCGCAGGCATGCGCATCGGCGTGGCGCATTACGTCGAAAACGCCAAGGCGCACAAGGCAGCCACCAGCAGGGATTGACGTGGGCACGGCGCTGATCGAGCATTTACCTTGGGCATGCGCGCTGCTGGCAACGCTGGCGGCGCTGGAGCTCTTGCGCCGGTTGCGTCTGGCCCGGCGGCGGGTGCTTGCGCTCAGCCGCGATCACAACCGGGTGACACTGTCGCTGGACCTGGCCTTGTCGATCGGCCGGATGGGAAGCTGGCAGTTCGAGCGGGCGGATTCCTCGCTGTTCTGGTCGGACGAGGTGTTCGCCATTCATCAGCGCGACCCAAGGCGCGGCCAGCCCGGGCTGGAGGAGGCGATCGCCTATTACCATCCCGATGATCGGTTGACGGTGGCCGACGCGGTGCAGCGCGCGCTCGACCATGGCGAGGATTATGACTTCCGCGCCCGGATCATCACCGACAGCGGCGAGCAGCGCGAGGTGATGTCGCGCGGAACATGCCGGTTCGACCGGGATGGTACCCCCATCGGCATGCTGGGATACATTATCGATATCACCGCAGGATCTGCCGGCCAGGGCTGAACCCTCGGATATCAGACCTTGCGATAGTCCCGCGGCGGCACGAAGCGTTCGCCGCGCGCGCGGGCCATCATCGCTTCGTCGGCAATCGCGGTCTTGCGCTCGACCGCCGCGATGCGCGCCTTGCGTCGGGTCAGGCCTCCGCTTTCCTCTCCGATCGCCGTTGCGATCTTGCGGATTTCCTCGCCGCGCGTACCGATGATCAACGCCAGAAAAACCGATGCGAGCGAGATCGACAGGAACGAAATGAACAGATTGTCCGGTGACATACTGACCCCCAATGTTCTGGTGTTGAACAAGATGTGCGTGTCCCTGGTTAAGCGCTGCTTGGCACCAAAGGTTAAGCAGGCGTTGACGACAGATTTATCTTCTCTTTACCTCCTGCCGCCGCTCGCCATCCCGCATCGGGCAAATTTCGCCGAACCTTCCTGAGAGTTTTCCCATGCCCAGCCAGATCGCGCCTACCGTGCTGCTGCTCGCCGTCTCGAATATCTTCATGACCACCGCCTGGTACTGGCATTTGAAGGGCGGGCCGGAGGCCGCCGCTGCGCGGCCGATCATCTGGGTGATCGCGACCAGCTGGGGCATCGCGCTGATCGAATACTGCTTTGCCGTGCCCGCCAATCGCATCGGCTTTGCCGCGGGCTGGACGCCGGGACAGCTCAAGATCGTGCAGGAGGCGCTCGCGCTCACCATCTTCGGAATATTCATGGTCACCGTGCTGGGCGAGGCGCTGGGATGGCGCCACATCGCGGCGTTCGCTTGCATCATGGCGGGGGTGGGATTTCTGTTCGTGGGCAAATGAGGCCACGGCCCACCGCACGGGTAAGGTTTGATTTACCTGTGGCAGGGATGATCGGTGCATGGCCAGGCAATCCCCCACACTCGTGTTCGCGCAGCCTGCTGCCCCCAGCCGCCGACCGGTCGTACTGGCGATTGCGCTGGCGGCACTGGTGGGCTGGAATGCGCCCGACTGGCTGGCTGGCTGGACGAAGCCGACGGCAGATATGCCGGGAGCTCTGGCCATTTCGGCCAGTGCACCTGCGGACGCCAGCCAGATCTATTTCCCGATTTGCGGCGGCGGGCAGCGCTACACCTGCGTAGTCGATGGCGACACCTTCTGGTTGCGCGGCGAGAAGATTCGCGTGTCGGATATCGACACGCCCGAGGTGTCTTCACCGCGCTGTCCCGCCGAACTCGCGCTCGGCCGCCGGGCGACCAACCGGATGCAGCAGCTGCTTAATGCGGGGCCGTTCGTGCTCGAACCCGCCGATCGCGCCGAGGACCGCTATGGCCGCAAGCTGTTTCGCGTCACGCGCGCCGGCGAGAGCCTGGGGTCCGCGCTGGTGGGCGAGGGGCTTGCTGTCTGGTTTGGCAACGGTCGTCCCGACTGGTGCTGAGCGCGCGGGTCAGATCCGGGCGCGTTCGGGCTTGCGCGGGGAACTGGAGGGCATGTCGAACAGCACCCGGCGCTGCTTGAAATCGATCATCATCCGGTTGAACAGCCTGAGCGTGCTCATGCCCAGCAGCAGCGCGGGCGTCTTGTCGAGCCCCAGCTCGCGAAACGCATCCGCGTCGGCGAACACGATCGGCACATAATCGAACTGCGCCCGGCCGATGCGGAAATCCTGCGCCAGACCTGAATCGGCCATGATCGTCTGTCCGGTGACCGATGTCAGGCTGGCCTGCTGCGCGCTGGCCTGATTGGCGGTTCCCAGTCGCTTGAGCAGCGCCATATTGCCGATGTTCGATTGCGCACCGGTATCGATGACCACGTTAACGCGCTTGCCGCCGATGGTGGCATCGGTGAAGATCAGCTGCCCGGACTTGCGCCGTGCGCTCACCACGATCTCGAAATCGCCGGTGCGCACGCGTTCGGTCACATCCTCGACGGTGATCGCGTTTTCCAGAAAGTCGAACAGGATGCGCTGGTCCTGCAGGCCATCGAGCCCCAATATGCCATCTGCGCCGATATGGTGCGGCTCCAGCATCGGCGCGACCAGCTCGCCATAATTGCGGCGGCCCAGCGTGACTTCGGGCAGATAGACCGTCTGCACCATCTTGCTGCCCGCGATGCTCACCAGCCGGGCGATCTGGGCAAATTCCAGCGCCAGGATCGAGGCGATATCGCGCGACACCACCGTGCGCTCGGAGCCGGTATCGATCATGAACGAGAACGGCCCGCGGCCATCGATGCTGACCGGGACGGTCATGCGGCTGGCGCGGTCGCGCGCGATCGCGATGGTCTCTGCATCGAACCCCGGCGCATCGGCGGCGGTGAAATCGCCGACCGTGGTCTTGGGGTAAGCAGCAAGGGCGTCGGACGAGGCGGGTGCCGCCTCCTGGGCCGAGACGGAAGGCGCAGCGGCAAGCGCCGCGATCAGGGTGAACGCACCGGCGAGCGGGCGGAATGGCATCGATCGGGTCCTCTCACACGCTGCGATTTCAACGGTCTTTGCGTGCGCCGCAGACGTATCACAGCGGGCGCGCATCGCGCAATCAATCCGCGCGCATCGCGGTGGCCGCAAGGCTCTCGGCCTCGATCAGCAGCGCATCATCGGCCGAGCCCTGCGCCACGCTTTCGCGCCCGATCATCACCAGCACCGGCACCGCCAGCGGGCTGACCCGTTCCAGATCGACATGCAGCATGGTGCCTGCCGCACGGTCGAGCAGATCGCCCAGCCTGCCGACATCGGTCATCCGGGCCCGCGCATCGGCCCAGGCGGCTTCGAGCAGCACATGGTTGGGCTCGTACTTGCGCAATACGTCATAGATCAGGTCGGTCGAGAAGGTGACCTGCCGCCCCGACTTCTTCTTGCCGGGATGCTGGCGCTCGACCAGCCCGCTGATCACCGCCACCTCGCGGAACGCACGTTTCAACAGATAGGAATTCTGCACCCAGTCGGTGAATTCATCGGCGAGGATGTCGGCGGAAAACAGTGCGGCGGGGTCAGTGACGGGCTTGAGGCTCCACACGGCGAGCGCATAGTCGTTGGCGACAAACCCCATCGGCTGCAGCCCGCGACTTTCCATCCGCCGCGTCAGCAGCATGCCCAGCGACTGGTGGGCGTTCCACCCTTCGAACGGATAGCAGACCATGTACTGCCGCCCGTGGTGCGGGAACGTCTCGACAAGCAGCTGGTCGGGCTCGGGCATCGCCGAGCGATAGTCCTGCATCTCGAGCCACTCGCGCACATCATCGGGAAAGCGGCCCCAGCCGGCACGGTCGGTGAGGAAGCTGCGCACGCGCGACGACAGATGCGTGGTCAGCGGCATGCGCGCGCCGTTGTAACTGGGGATCTGCGTCGCCCTCGCCGAGGCCTTGACGACAAGGTCCAAGTCCTTGATCCGCTCGACCTCCAAGCCCATGCCGGCAAAGATGAAGGTGTCGCCGGGCGAAAGCTGGGCTGCGAAATCTTCTTCCACCCGCCCCAGCGAGCGGCCGTTCTTGAAGCGCACATCGAGCATCGGCGTGTCGACGATGATGCCCGCGTTCAGCCGGTATTGCGCGGCGAACTTGGGGTGCACCAGCCGCCAGGTGCCATCGGGCAGGCGCAGCAGCCGCTTGAACTTGTCATAGGCCTTCAGCGAATAGCCGCCGTTTTCGACAAAGCCGAGCACGCGCTGGAAGGCGTCGCGGTCGAGCGCACTATAGGGCAGCGCGGACTGCACCTCGGCCAGCATCGTGTCTTCGTGGAACGGCCCCGCACAGGCCGCGCCCAGTATGTGCTGCGCCAGCACGTCGAGCCCGCCGGGGCGAAAGCTTTCGCCATCGCGCTGGCCTTCGGTGACCGCATCGAACGCCGCCTGCGCCTCGAGATATTCGAAACGATTGCCGGGGACGAGGATCGCGCGGCTGGAGCAATCGAGCCGGTGGTTGGCGCGGCCGATGCGCTGCAACAGCCGCGAGGATCCCTTCGGCGCACCCATCTGGATCACGCAATCGACATTGCCCCAGTCGACGCCCAGATCGAGGCTGGCGGTGGCGACCAGCGCGCGCAGTTCGCCGCGCGCCATCGCGCCTTCGACCTTGCGCCGCGCCTCGACCGAGAGCGATCCGTGATGGATGCCGATCGGCAGGTGCGCCTCGTTGAGCTCCCACAATTTCTGGAAGATGAATTCGGCGAGGAAGCGCGTGTTGCAGAAGACCAGCGTCGTCTGGTTGCGGGTGATCTCCTCGAGCACCTGCGGCACCGCATAATGGCCGCTGTGCCCCGCCCAGGGCACGCGGTCATCGGTGATCAGGATCGACAGGTCGGGCTCCGCGCCGGGCTCGCCCTCGACCAATGCCACGGTGTTGATATCGCCGAACGGCGCGAGCCAGGCCCTGTAGGCATCGGCATCCGCGACAGTCGCAGACAGCGCCACGCGGCGCATCTGCGGCGCGATGCCCTGCAGGCGGGAGAGCGACAGGCTGAGCAGGTCACCGCGCTTGGACGTGGCAAAGGCATGGACCTCGTCGATGATCACGGTTTTCAGCCCGGCGAACATCTCCGCGCTTTCGGGGTAGGACAGCAGCAGGCTCAGCGATTCGGGCGTGGTCAGCAATATGTGTGGCGGGCGGGCGCGCTGCCGCGCCTTGCGGTCGGAGGGCGTATCGCCGCTGCGAGTTTCTATGGTTATGCCCAGCCCCATTTGCTGCACCGGGGTGAGCAGATTGCGCTGCACATCGTGCGCCAGCGCCTTCAGCGGCGAGATGTAGAGCGTGTGCAGCCCGTCATGACCCGCCCCATCGGCAAAATCGCGCAAGGTGGGCAGAAACCCCGCGAGCGTCTTGCCCGCGCCGGTCGACGCGACCAGCAGCGCATGCCGTCCGGCCTCGGCCTCGGCCAGCATGGCCAGCTGATGTTGTCGGGGTGCCCATCCGCGCTGCGCAAACCAGTCGGTGATGATCGGGGGCAGCGCCATGGGCAGGATATAGGGCGCGCGTGCGGTCAACTAAAGGGGCAGGCAACTAAAGGGCTAGGGCGCCCCGCCTCACCACCAGCGGAAGATACCGGCCGCCCCAACGCCTGCCGGCATATGCGCCCATTGCGCCGCCAGCCAAAGGAGCGTGCCTCCGATCAGCGCCAGCCAGCCGGGAAAGGCAACGCCGCGTGCGAACGGAAGGAAGCTGGTGCGCGCCTGCCAATGCAGCCAGGCATCGCCCATCAGCACGAACTTCTTGCCGTCCTGCAGCCTGGCCCCGACCAGCGCGAGAATGATGATCGCACCGCACAGGATGAAGGTATCCGGCCGCGGCGCGACGAGGATGTGCGACACGCCCCACAGCGCAAAGCTCCACATCATCGGGTGGCGGGTGATGCGAAAGACGCCCGCCGGCTCCTTCACCGCGATCTTCTTGGCGGCAGCTTCCGGCACCGGCAGCGCCGGATTGCCGATCAGCGAGCCTGCAAACAGGATGGCGGCGATCAGCATCAGCACGGTGCTGACCGCCCAGATGCCATCCCCGGCGGTCCAATAGGGTGTTGCGATGGGCGCGCGGCGGAAGCCTTCGACCATCAGGAAGAAGGTCGCGAACGACACCAGAGTGTAGACCAGCTGGAAACCCTTGTCGCCCAGCCGCGCCACCAACGGGGCTCGCAAGGGGTGAGACATCGCGAAATGGCTGCCGACAAAGCCGATCGCCCCCGCCAACAGCATCGCATAGCCCTGCATCACCGCTCTTCCCCCTGTCGCCGGAAATGCCGAGTGTCAGCGAGTCCCCGTGGTGGGCATACTAGCGCTCATAGGCTTTTGGCAAAGCCCCTTCCTGCGGGGTGCGATAGCGGTCACGCAGCCGTGCCTGGCGATTGTCCAGCGGCTGCTGGACGCCGTCGATCATCACCGCGACCGGTGCGGACGAGAGCTCCAGCGGATCGCCGTCCCAGATCACGACATCGCCCTGGCGGCCGGGCTTCAGGCTACCCAGCATGGCGTCGACGCCCATCGCCTGGGCCGGGCCCGAGCTGATCGCGGCAAAGGCCTGATCCCAGGTCAGCCCCGTGGCGCCAGGCACGCGCTGCAGCGCTACCAGATTGCCGGCATATTGCGGCGAGTAATGCAGCCGGTGTGCCTCGTTATCGTTGATCATGCCGATCGCGACCGTCACGCCCGCGCGCTTCATCCGGCCGATGTTCGACTGGGTGGCGGCGGTTTTCTCGAAGTCCGATGGCAGGTCGTTCAATGCCGATGCAATCACCGGGATGCCGGCGGCGGCAATCTGGTTGGCGACCAGCCAGCCTTCGGACACCCCGACCAGCACCAGCTTGAGCGAGGGGAACTCCTCGCGCAGCTTGATGACGTTCAGAATGTCGGCCGCCCGCTCGACATGCACTACAAGGCGGATTTCGCCATTCACCACCGGCACCAGCGCCGCAGCATCCTGGCGGTTGAGCAGGGCATCGTGCGGATGGGCTGCCACGCCGCGCTGGCCCGTCGCCAGCGCACGCGCCTCGATCAGCGAGTTGCGAAACTCGAGGAACGCCGAGGCGCGGCTGCCGCCTGCCTTGGCCGAGCCCGTCTCGCCCAGTTCGACGAACTGGAAGGCGCGGCCCTTGGTGACCGCGTCATAGTCATCGCCGAGGTCGATCACCGCGCCCATTCCGGCAAAGATCGAAGCGGGTGCGGCGGGGGCCACGACAGCACGGGTGATCCCCGCCGCGCGGTTGACCGCAATCGCGCTGACCTTGGCATTGATCGCCGGGACCACATCGATCGCGGCGGAAAATTCGCCCCGGCCGGCGCTGCTGTCATTGGTCTCGTTGACCGCCTCGACCTCGATCAGGCCCAGCCGGGTAAAACCGGCGAACAGGCCAGGTGTCACCCAGCGACCGCTGGCATCGACCACCTGTGCGCCTGCGGGCACGGCAACGCCTGCACCTGCCGCGACGACCTTGCCATCGCGCAGCACCACGGTGCCGCCCTCGATCGGCGCGCTGCCATCACCGATGACGACCTTGCCGCCGGTGATCGCGACCGTCTGGGCGGCGAGGGGGGCTGCAAACAGCGTTGCAGCGGCGGAGACGAAGAGGAGCGCCTTGTTCATGTTACGGCTCATTTCGTGTCTCCCTCACCCGGCTGGCCCAGCTCGAAATCGCTCACCGGACGGCGCTTGGGATCATTCGCATCATACAGCATCGCGCCATCGACCCAGACCTTTTCAGGCCGGGCATAGACCGACAGCGGATTGGCATTCCACAGCACGACATCGGCCATCTTGCCGGGCCTCAGGCTGCCGGTCTGGTCGGCAATGCCCATCGCCTTGGCGGGGTTGTAGGTCAGCCAGCGGATCGCGGTGGCATCGGTGATGTTGAAGCCCATGCGGCGGCCATCACCCAAGGCCTTGGCGGCTTCCTGGTTCAAGCGCTGGATCTGGTCCTGATCGTCCGAATGGATGATGGTGCACGCACCTGCGTTCTGGATGATCGCGGCATTCTCTGGAATGCCGTCATAGGATTCCATCTTGAAGCCCCACCAGTCGGCCCAGACGGCGGAACAGATGCCGTTGGCCTTGAGCAAATCGGCGATCTTGTAGCTTTCCACCGCGTGGTGGAAGGTCGAGACGGTATAGCCGAACTCCTTGGCCATATCGATGACGATGGCCATTTCATCGGCACGATAGCAGTGGTTGTGGATCTGAATCTTGCCTTCCAGCGCGCCCTTCAGCGTATCCATGCCGATGTCGCGCGCAGGGGGCGTGCCGCCCTTCTTTTCATACTCGTCCCAGCGTGCCTTGTACTCGGCGGCGCGGGCCCAGGTCTGGCGGTTGACGGCCAGATTGCCCATGCGGCTGGCGGGCTTCTGGTTGCGGCTGCCATAGACGCGCTTGGGGTTCTCGCCGCACGCCATCTTGAGGCCGTAAGGCGCGCCGGGGAACTTCATGCCCTGCATGGTGCGGGCAGGAACGTTCTTGAGCGTGACCGAACGACCGCCGAACAGGTTCGCGGAACCGGGAAGGATCTGCAGCGACGTGATCCCGCCATTGGCGAGCGCGCGGCTGAAACCGGGGTCCTGCGGCCAGACCGAATGTTCGGCCCAGACGTCAGCGGTGACCGGGCTGGTCGCCTCGTTGCCGTCCGAATGCGCCTGCACGCCGGGCGAGGGATAATCGCCCAGATGGCTGTGGATATCGATGATGCCCGGCGTCACGAACTTGCCGGTGCCATCAATCACCGTGATATCGGCAGGGATCGGCGTGTCCGCACCGCCGACCGCGGTGATCTTGCCGCCAGAGAAGAACACCACGCCGTTGTCGATCTGGCCGCCTTCGCCATCGAAGATGGTGACGTTGCGGATCGCCGTCGCCGCGCCGCCATAAGGCTTGTACGTGCTGGGATAGGGGTTCTCGTCAAAGCTGACCTTCGCGGCCTTGGGGGCATTGCTGCTCGCGGTGGAAGGTGCCTCGGCACTTGTCGTATTGGCGCAGCCGACGACCAATATGGCCGCCAGCGGCGCAGTGAACCCGTATCGCATAGATGTTTCCCTGTCGCAGTTCGGTAGTGGGTGTGCGCGGATCAGACGCCGCGGGTGGCCGGATGGACGCCCGCTGCCTGGTTTTCGGCCAGCTCGGCTTCGCCCGCCAGCGGCTCTGCATCCTGCAGCGTGTCGAGGTGCATCAGCTTCTTGATCAGCGGAGCAACGACGAGCACGGCAATGCCGACGCCGATCGCGATCCAGCCGATGTTCGAATAGACGTCGAGCACCGTCTGCTGGCCCGCGCCTTCGCCGCTTGCCGCTTCAGAGCCGGTGGCCGCCGCGATCAGACCCGCGACGAAATTGCCCGAGGCTGATGCGAAGAACCACGTGCCCATGATCAGCGAGGCCATGTGCGCCGGCGCCAGCCGGTTCATGGCGCTGAGGCCGACGGGCGACAGGCACAGCTCGCCCATGGTGTGGAGTAGGTAGATGAGGAAGATGAACAGCACCGGGGTGGGCACGCCTTCGCCGGTGGCGGCAGCGCCTGCCACCAGCACCAGGAAGCCCGCGCCCAGCTGGATCATCGCCAGGCCGAACTTGGCAGGCGCCGAAGGCTCAAGCCCGCGGCGGCCCAGCCAGGTCCAGATGCCGGCGAAGAACGGCGCCAGCAGCACGATGTACATCGCGTTGACCGACTGGAAGACCGAGGCGGGAACCGCGCCGCGATCGACATAGCGGTCGGTGTAGAGGTTGAGCGATGAACCGGCCTGTTCGAACAGCGCCCAGAACAGGATCGAGCCCAGGATCAGGAACATCGCAGCGAAAATGCGGTCGCGATCATGCGGTTCCAGCTTGGTGACCGCGGTCAGCAGCACATAGCCGACCAGGATGATGCCCGAGCCCAGCAGCAGCCAGCCGACCACGTCCTGGTACTGGATCAGCGCCCAGATGCCGAGAACCGCGGCGATGCCGACGCCGTAGATCAGCCATTCCTTCTTGATGCCCATGACGGGAGCAGCGAGCGCGGCGGCATCGGGCGATTCGCCGCGTCCGCACAGCAGCGGCTTGCCGAGGATGAACACGATCAGGCCCAGCAGCATGCCGATGCCCGCTGCGCCGAAGCCATAGGACCAGCCATAGGTTTCACCCAGATAGCCGCAGGCCAGCGAGCCGAGGAACGCGCCCAGGTTAATGCCCATGTAGAAGATGGTGTACGCGCCATCGCGCCGCACATCGGTGCGCGGATAGAGCTGGCCGACGATCACCGAGATATTCGCCTTGAGAAAGCCCGAACCGACGATGATAAACGCCAATGCCAGCCAGAAGATGCTGAGCGATGCGGGATCCTGCCCGCCGGTGCCCTCGAAACCCATCAGCGCGTGGCCGAAGGTCAGCAGCACCGCGCCAAAGGTCACCGCCTTGCGCTGGCCCAGATACCGGTCGGCCAGATAGCCGCCGAGCACCGGGGTAATGTAGACCAGAGCGGTGTAGGCGCCGTAGATGACGCCCGATTTCTCGTCCGAAAACAGCCAGTGCTTGGTGAGGTAGAAGATCAGCAGCGCGCGCATGCCGTAATAGGAAAAGCGTTCCCACATTTCCGCGAAGAACAGCACGTACAGCCCCTTGGGGTGTCCCAGAAACGTGCCCTTGGAATCGCCGCTGACGGCATAACCGCTGGCCATTATCGCATATCTCCCGTCGATTTTTTGTTGGCGGCCTGTCCCTGGGCCGTCCATAGCGTGGCGGCCAACCTAGACAAAAATGCGCGGGTGTGAAGCGCCTTGTTGCAGTTGTTACCAGACTGCCGCTTGCGCCCCTGCTGCCGGAGCCTTTGCGTGACCGAATTCAATGACCTTTCCTCGCTGACCCGCTATCTTGCCACCCGCCGTTCGGGCAGCCCGCGCGCGATGATCGCGCCGGGGCCCGATGCCGCACAGATCCGCGAGATCGTGGCGACCGCACTGCGCACGCCCGACCATGGCAAGCTCAATCCGTGGCGCGTGGTGCATGTCGCGGGCGACCAGCGCGATGCGCTGGCGCAAGGCCTGACGCAGGCCTATCGCGCCGAAAAGCCCGGAGCCGGGCGGCTGGAGATCGAGGCGATGGAGACCTTCGCGCGCCACGCACCCGAGATGCTGGTGGTTTTGTTCTGTCCCCGCGAATCGAGCAAGATTCCGTTGTGGGAACAACAGCTTTCGGCAGGCGCGTTCGTGATGAACCTGCTCCATGCCGCCCACGCGCGGGGCTTCGTTGGTGGCTGGATCACCGGCTGGCCCAGCTACAGCGATATGGTGCGCAATCTGTTCGGATCCGCGCCCGAGCAGATCGCGGGCTTCGTCTATATGGGAACCGCGGGCCAGCCGCAGGAGGAACGGCCACGGCCGGAATTCGATGCCGTGTTCAGCGAGTGGCAGCCTTCGCTACGCTGATCTCTCAAGCCCTGTCGTCGCCTTCGGGCACGTCGTCCTCGCCATCCAGACCCGCCGCTTCTTCCTCGGCGAATTCGAGCGTGATCGCTGCGTCGAGCTTGTCGAGCGGCTCGGTCTTCGATTCCTGCTTGTGCGCCAGCTGCGCGGCGCTGTCCCAGGCCTTGGCGGCAGCCAGCGCAATGTTGCGGCGGTTGGTCAGGGTTTCGGTGGCAGCCTTGGCGATCTGCAGGCTTTCCTGCTCGCGGCAGAATTTTTCGGTGACGCGCACACTGTGCCCTCCTTGGCGTTGGCTGGTTTTGCAACCGGGGGAGAGGCGGGCGCGGGACTGCGCTTCATCGCGCTGGTCCCGGCCGATAGCGGGACGATAGCAGCCTTGCGTCCAAAACGCGAACTATACCTCGGGATCGTCCGAACCCTCCTTGGGTGGACGCCCCCTCGGTCGCTGTTCAGGGGCTGCCACCTTGATCCCCCGCCGCGCCAGCGCCTCGCGCAGCAGCACCTCGATTTCCGCATTCACGCTGCGGAACTCGGATGCGGCTGCGCGCTCGATCGCCGCATGAAGCGACGGCTCGAGGCGCAGGGCGAAGGATTTCTTGGGGGGTGCGACCATGGTTCAGCTCAATAGAGCGATCCTGCGTTGACCACGGGCTGGGTATCGCGTTCGCCGCACAGCACCACCATCAGGTTGGAGACCATCGCGGCTTTGCGCTCGTCGTCGAGGTTGACCACGTTCTTCTCGCTCAGCATCGCCAGCGCGTGCTCGACCATGGTCACCGCGCCTTCGACCAGACGCGAACGCGCCGCAATGACCGCCTCGGCCTGCTGACGGCGCAGCATCGACTGGGCGATCTCGGGCGCATAGGCCAGATGCGTCAGGCGGCATTCGTCGATCTGCACACCGGCAGCGGCGACACGTTCGTGCAGCTGCTTTTCCAGTTCGTGGTTGACCTCGGAAGCATCACCGCGCAGCGTCACCTCGTCGACGTTGAAATCGTCATAAGGGTAGCGCGCGCCGATGACGCGGACCGCGCTTTCGATCTGGATGTCCACGAACTCCTGATAATTCTCCACATCGAACAGCGCCTTGGCGGTATCGGCGACGCGCCAGACGACATTGGTCGCCATCTCGATCGGGTTGCCGCGCAGATCGTTGACCTTGATCGTGGCCGACGTGACGTTGTGCACGCGCACCGAGATTTTCTTGCGGCTGAGCCAGGGCCAGCGCCAGCGCAGGCCGGTGTTGCGATCGGTGCCCTTGTAGCTGCCAAACAGCTGGATCGCGGCGGCCTCGTTGGGGTTGAGCATGTAGAAGCCGCTGATGATCAGCAGAAACGCGATACCGCTGACGATCATAATGGCAAAGCCCAGCGGATTGCCGCCCTTGGCCATGCCGACCCCCAGAACGGGAAGCGCCATCGACACCAGCAACAGCAGCAGGAAGATATAGCCGTTGAACGTGCTCGCCGGGCTTTCGACGCTCGCTACCATGGCCCCCGATGGGTGGCTGCTGCCTGCTGTGGAATGCTCTTGCATGTGTGACTCCCTCCGACTCAAATTGTGATATCATATTTATATCAAATATCATGTTTGGCAACAGGGATTTGCGCCGCGCGTTGCGGACGCAATATGCCGCGCATCACAACGGGCTGCGGCCGATGGTGTAGAAATGCGGTGAACGGTTCATCGCCCCAGGAAACCGTTTCGCCGACCGCGCGTAATGACGGTCACAGTTTTGAGGAAAACGGCCATGACGATGCACTATCCCCGGCTCTCGTTCGACCCCGGCCACGCGCTGGCGGCAGGCCACGCCTTTGCGCGCCGCATTGCCGGTCGCGGGTTCATGCCGCTCTACCATGCTGGCCACGTCAATCATTGCCCCGGATGCGGCGGCAAGAGCTGGCACGTCGGGCGGATGAGCGCGGAATGCGCGGTGTGCGAGACCGCGATCCCGCTGGCCGATGTCGCCGCGCAACCGATGCAGCCGCTTTACCGCGTCACCCGCAGCCGGACGGCGCACGCCGACTGAGGACGGAAATGCTGAGTCAGTGGCGGGCGAATTGGCCCATCACCGCCGGGTAGAATTCGTCCTCTTCCCACCGCACCCGGGCCTGCAACCGGTCGCTCAGGCCGGTGAAGACCGACAGGAAGCCGCGAGGATCGCTGACCACCGCCCGTTGCGGCCAGCTCGCATTGCATTCCATCAGATCGCCGCGCCAGGCGAGCAATTCGTCATGGAAGCGCCGGATCAGGGCCGCCTTGGTCGGGTCGCTCTGCAGTTCGCGCGCGCGCGCATTGATCAGCGCAATCTCTTCGCCGCAATGCCGGTTGACCATCTTGGACAGCGCCATGCGCTGCGCCGGCAGATGCTGCAACGCATCGGACGATCCCGTTGTGACGGTCGCCACTATCCCCTTGGCCAATCCCACTAGCTGGTCGTGATGATCGGCAAACGCCTTGCTGGTCATGAACTGTGCCCGTGTTGATGGCGACTGCCAGCAGAAGGTAGCCCCATATCCGGGGATTTAGGTTGGCGAGGTTTACGGGAGGTTACCGCTTGCGCGGTTCGTCGCGGTGATCCAGTCTCGCAGATCCAAGCCATTGAGGGGTAAGCCAGAATGTCACAAACACCGCCGTCATCCGCCACGCGTCGTCAGATGCTCCGTTCGGCCGCGCTGCTGGGTTCGGGCGTGGCGCTGACCGCTGGCGCAGGCCCCGCGCTGGCCGCAGCCGAAGGAGAGATGGCACGCATCCGCAAGGCGGCGGAAAGCAGCCGCGATGCGGACATCCGGCGCATCCAGGACTGGATCAAGCTGCCCTCGATCGCGGCGGAAAACCTGAACATGGCCGAAGGCGCAGCCTATATGGCGGACCTTGCCAAGTCGGCCGGTTTTACCGGCGTCGCCACCGTCCCGTCCGATGGCCATCCCGGCGTGTTCGGCGTGATGGACAATGGCGCCAAGCGGACTTTGGGCATCTATTTCATGTACGACGTGAAGCAGTTCGACCCGGCGGAATGGTCCTCGCCGCCGCTCGATGCGCGGATCGTCGACAAGCCCGGCTGGGGCAAGGCGATCATGGGCCGCGGTGCGGTCAACCAGAAGGGGCCGCAGGCGACCTTGCTCGCAGCCTTGCACGCGATGAAAAAGGCTGGCGTCACCCCGCCGGTCAACCTGGTCCTGATCGCCGAGGGCGAGGAAGAGATCGGCTCGCCCAATTTCAAGCAGATCGCGACGCGGCCCGATGTGCTGACCGCGCTCAAGACATGCGAAGGCATCTTCATCCCCGCAAGCTGGCAGGGCGCGAACGGTGAGGTGCAGGTCAACCTGGGCTCCAAGGGGGTGATCGAACTGGAGCTGGTCGCCAGTGGCGCAAAATGGGGCAGGGGCCCCAAGGGCGATGTGCATTCCAGCTACAAGGCGATGATCGATTCGCCGGTCTGGCGGCTGGTGCAGGCGCTGCAGACGCTGGTGACGCCCGATGGCAACAATGTCGCGATCGGTGGCTGGTCCGACAATGTCCGCCCGCTGTCCGAGCGCGAAAAGGCGCTGATCGCCGCCGCCACCAAGACCATGGACGAAGCGCAGATGAAGCAGGCGTTCGGCGTTACCCACTGGATCGACAATCTGCCGCTCGACCAGGCGATGATGCGGCTGGCGCAGGAGCCGACCGCGAATATCGAGGGGCTGGTCGCGGGCTATACCGGCCCGGGCGGAAAGACCGTGCTGCCGGGCAGGGCGGTCGCCAAGCTCGATTTCCGGCTGGTGCCCAACCAGACCCGCGCCGAGGCCGAAGCCAAGCTGCGCGCGCATCTGGATAAAAACGGCTTCAGCGATGTCGAGGCCAATGTCTCGGGCGGGTACGACCCGACCGAGGTCGCCGAGGACAGTCGCCTCATCAAGGCGGAGCTTGCGGCCTATGCCAAGCTGGGGGTCAAGGCGAACCTCAACCCGCGGCTCGCAGGGTCCTGGCCGGGCGCGGTGTTTACCGCCCCGCCGGTGAGCATCCCCGCAGGCCATTTCGGCATCGGACATGGCAGCGCGCAGCACGCACCGGACGAATATTATGTGGTGGAATCATCCAACCCCAAGGTCGCCGGGATGACCGATGCGACCCTGGGCTATGCCGAGATCATGTACCAGCTGGCGAGTGTGCGATAGGCAAGGCGTTGTCCGCCAGTCGGGCGAGGGGCTGGCGCGGCGCTTGCGGCGAGGCAAACGAGGTTGCATGAGGTGACGCATATGAAGATCACCGCAGCCATTCTCGATAGCATCGGCCACACCGGCCCTTTCGCTGATACCCACCCGTTGCGCCTCGCCGAGGTCGATCTCGCGCCGCCGGGCGCAGACGAGATGCTGGTCAAGATTGAGGCGGCGGGGCTGTGCCATAGCGACCTTTCGGTCATCAACGGCGACCGCCCGCGCCCGATGCCGATGGCTCTGGGGCATGAGGCGGTCGCGACCGTCATCGAGCCGGGCGCGATCGCCGCCAAGCATTTCGCACAGGGCGACCGCGTGGTGCTGAGCTTCCTGCCCTTGTGCGGATACTGCCCCAGCTGCCATTCGGGCGAGGGGTATCTCTGCGGCAACGGCGCGGCGGCGAACGGCGCGGGCACCTTGCTC
Organism: Sphingomonas sp. 35-24ZXX; assembly: GCF_000786215.1. Taxonomy (GTDB): domain Bacteria; phylum Pseudomonadota; class Alphaproteobacteria; order Sphingomonadales; family Sphingomonadaceae; genus Blastomonas. The sequence continues at coordinate 60,174 of NZ_JROG01000007.1, read as the reverse complement.
GGCGGCGAGCGGCGGCTGTCCGAGAATGGACATCCGGTGCAGCATCATCTGGGCTCGTCGGCCTTCGCGACGCACGCGGTGGTCGACCGGCGCTCGGCGGTGAAGATCGATAGCGACATTCCGGTGGAGATCGCCGCGCTGTTCGGCTGTGCGGTTCTCACCGGCGCGGGCGCGGTGCTCAACAGCGGGGCGCTGCGCGCGGGCGAAAGCGTGGTCGTCTATGGCCTGGGCGGCGTCGGTCTCGCCGCCTTGATGGCCGCAATCGCCGGCGGCGCGCATCCAGTGATCGCGATCGATCCGGTGCCCGCCAAGCGCGCGCTGGCGATGGAACTGGGCGCGCTCGCCGCAGTGCCGCCCGAGGACGGCGAGGACGCGGTGATCGCTGCACTGGGCCGCAAGCCCGATCTGGTGATCGAAACCGTTGGCAAGGCGGCGGTGCTGGCGAAAGCCTATGGCCTCGGGCGGCGCGGCGGGCGTATCGTTACCGTCGGCCTGCCCAACCCGGCGGACATGCTCTCGATCCCCGCGGTCTCTTTGGTCGGCGACGGCAAGACGCTGATGGGCAGCTATATGGGCAACGCCATCCCCTCCCGCGACATCCCCCGCTACATCGCCCTCTGGCGCGCAGGCCGGATGCCGGTGGAGAAATTGCTGAGCTCGGTGAGCCCGCTGTCAGAGATCAACGCGCTGTTCGATGAACTGGCGAGCGGGACGGCGATCCGGCAGGTGGTGGTGCCTTAAGGGAACAAATTTTTCACCTCTTTTGCCATTTCATGTGCCCACACCGTCCAAGCACGATACATAACATTTGCACAACACCGAAAACCTGCCATGTTTGATATTAGGTTGTTGGGTATTGGTATATTAAGGCTAGTTGAGTAATGGCAATATTCAAACTGTTTTCGAAGCGGCAGGCAGAAGCTACCCGGTCAGGACAGGAAGACGTCTACCAATATGATGTTATACCTGAGCGGCTTCGTGTTCAAGTCCATCAAATTGCGTTAGAATCAATCGGATTGGTTGGTGATAAGGGCGACGTTCTAAGTGGCCCAGAATCAAATCAACTTTGGATAGAAATAGACAAAGCATTTCGACGAGAAAAGGGCCTTGACTCGCTAGCTTCTGGAAATTTTGCGGGCTCCAGAGTACTGGCTTTTATGCGTCAATGCTCGACTGAGGATTGGTTGGATCTACTCGAGCTAATCGCAACCGCTGCTCAAATTATGGCTCATGACCAGAATGGTTATGAACGACAAAAATGGCAGGTTTCTCTAATTGGGCAGGATGCAATAGATGAGCTGAACTATCGGCTGCGCGAAGCGGGCGTAGGTTATCAGCTAGAAGGGACAAGCCTCATCAGAGTGGATAGTCAGTACATTCACGCCGAGATTGTTAAGCCTGCGATAAGCCTCCTAAGTGGGAAGGGATTCGAAGGCCCAAGGCAGGAATTTATCTCAGCACATGAGCACTACCGATGCGGAGAGTATCGACAAGCCGTAGGCATGGCCGCGAATGCGCTCGAGAGCACCTTTAAATCTATATTTGAGAAAAATAATTGGGAATATTCGAAAAAGGCGAGAATTTCAGATTTAGTGAAAGTGGCGAAAGCTCACGGCCTTTGGCCGGATTATCTTGACGGCAGTTTCGATCAATTGGTATCTACACTTCAGAGCGGCTTGCCAAAGATACGAGACAATGATTCATCTCACGGTCAAGGCGCGAAACCAAAAGAAGTGCCTGGATACATCGCGGCCTATGCACTTCATTTGTCCGCAAGCAAGATCGTTTTTATCATTGAAGCAGCCAAAAAATAATATAGCATTCTGACCTCCATCCAAAATTCATCTTGCTGCTCTTCCGCTGGCCCCTCTCAACTGTGCCTAGCCAGCAAAGCTGGCAAGGCTTCGTATCTCTCCCCTAAAGGGGAGAGAGCAGGCGGCCTCAATCCCCCGGCGCGATCTTCCGCGCGACATCATCCAGCCAGCCGATAAACGCATCCACCCGCGCGAGCTTGCGCATGTCGCGGTGGACCACCAGCCAGAAGCTGCGGTGGATGGTCACGCTGTCCGCCAGCACCCGCTGCAGCCGCGCGTTCTGCTCGCCCATGAAGCACGGCAAAATGCCCACGCCCGCGCCTGACGCGATCAGGCTGTGTTGCACGTTGATGCTCGAGCTGGTCAGCACCGGTTCCAGCCCGGGGCCGATCTCGTCGAGATAGCGCAGCTCGTCGGCATAGATGAAATCGGGGATATAGCCGATCAGCGGGTGGCGGCGCAGGTCGTCCACGCTGGCGATCGGCCCGGCGGCGGCGAGGTAATCGCGGTCCGCATAGACGCCGAGCTGATAGTCGACCAGCTTGCGCACCTTGAGCGGGCCCGCTGTCGGGCGCGAGAGCATGATCGCCAGATCCGCCTCGCGCTTGCTGGGGTTGAGGAAGCCGTTGGTGGCGACCAGCTCGATGCGGATCGCGGGGTGGCGGCGGTGGAAATCGGGGAGGTTGCGCGCAATGATCCACGCGGCAAAGCCCTCGGCAACGCTTACCCGGATGGTGCCGGCAAACACCGTCTGCTCGCCGGTGAGCTCGGTGCGCGCGTCGACCAGCGACTGTTCGGCGCCCTCGGCATAATGCAGCAGCTTGCGGCCATGTTCGGTGAGCGCGATGCCCTTGCCGCTCGCCTCGAACAGGGTGGATTGCAGATCGCCCGACAGCCGCGCAAGCCTGCGCGCCACCGTGGTCGGGTCGATCTCCAGCCGGCGCGCAGCCTCTGCCACAGAGCCCGCGCGCGCAAGCATCAGGAAGATGCGCAGATCGTCCCAGTTCATAAGGCACCCGCTCTCCGACCATGGCTTTTATGCAGCCTGTTGTGACGTTTTTACGCAATTGCTTGCAGTTATGCCAGAGGCTAATGCGGTGCCCAAGCGACAAGCACATTCAGGAGAGCGATCATGCGCACCGTCACCCACCGTCTGGCGAGCGGTACCACCGCCCCGGCGAGCCCCCGCCAGTCCGACATTTTCGATCCCAACAGCGGTACCGTTCAGGCCAAGGTCGATCTGGGCAACCGCGCCGTGCTCGACGCCGCGGTCGATGCCGCGCTCGCCGCGCAGCCCGCCTGGGCCGCGACCAACCCGCAGCGCCGTGCACGCGTGATGTTCGCGTTCAAGCAGCTGGTCGAAGCGAATATCGACGAACTCGCAGCCCTCCTGTCGAGCGAGCACGGCAAGGTCCATGCCGACGCCAAGGGCGATATCCAGCGCGGTCTTGAAGTCATCGAATTTTGCTGCGGCATCCCGCACGCCTCGAAGGGCGAATACACGCACGGCGCAGGCCCCGGCATCGACGTCTATTCGATGCGGCTGCCGATCGGCATCGGCGCAGGCATCACCCCGTTCAACTTCCCAGCGATGATCCCGATGTGGATGTTCGGCCCCGCGATCGCCACCGGCAACGCCTTCATCCTCAAGCCGTCCGAGCGTGACCCCTCGGTGCCGGTGCGTCTTGCCGAACTGATGAGCGAGGCAGGCCTGCCCGATGGCATCCTGCAGGTCGTGCATGGCGACAAGGAAATGGTCGACGCGATCCTCGATCACCCGGCCATCGCGGGCGTATCGTTCGTCGGATCGTCCGATGTCGCACATTATCTCTACCAGCGCGGCGTCGCTGCGGGCAAGCGCGTCCAGGCGATGGGCGGTGCGAAGAACCACGGCATCGTCATGCCCGATGCCGACCTCGACCAGGTGGTCAAGGATCTCGCGGGCGCGGCCTTCGGTTCGGCGGGTGAACGCTGCATGGCGCTGCCGGTGGTCGTCCCCGTAGGCGACGAGACCGCAGACCGTCTGCGCGCCAAGCTGATCCCCGCGATCGAGAAGCTGCGCCTCGGCGTCTCGTCCGATCCCGATGCCGATTACGGCCCGGTCGTCACCGCCGCACACAAGGCCAAGGTCGAAGGCTGGATCCAGACCTGCATCGACGAGGGCGCAGAGCTGGTCGTCGATGGCCGTGGTTTCACGCTGCAGGGTCACGAGAACGGCTTCTTCGTCGGCCCGACCTTGTTCGACCGCGTCACCACCGAGATGAGCAGCTACAAGGAAGAGATCTTCGGCCCCGTGCTGCAGATCGTCCGTGCGGCTGATTTCGAGGAGGCCGTCGCGCTGCCCAGCAAGCACCAGTATGGCAATGGCGTCGCGATCTTCACCCGCAACGGCCACGCCGCGCGCGAGTTCGCCGCGCGGGTCAATGTCGGCATGGTCGGCATCAACGTGCCGATCCCGGTGCCGGTCGCCTACCACACCTTCGGTGGCTGGAAGCGCAGCGCGTTCGGCGACACCAACCAGCACGGCATGGAAGGCGTCAAGTTCTGGACCAAGATCAAGACGATCACCTCGCGCTGGCCTGACGGTGCGGTCGACGGCGGCAACGCCTTCGTCATCCCGACCATGGGCTGAATGGAGATTTGAAGCTGTGCGGCTAGCCTATACCGCCTATCTGGTTCGCGACTATGACGAGGCCATCGCCTGGTTCGTCAGCGCGCTGGACTGGACTTTGCTCGAAGACACGGACCTTGGCGGCGGCAAGCGCTGGGTCCGGGTTGGACCTGCCAGTGGCGGCGAGCTGCTGCTGGCGCGGGCGACCTCGCCGGAGCAGGCGGCGGCCGTCGGCAGGGAAGTAGGCGGGCGCGTCGCCTTCTTCGTGCACACCGGCGATTTCGACGGCGATTACGCGCGGATGCTGGCAGCGGGCGTCACGTTTGCCGAAACCCCGCGCAACGAGGCTTATGGCCGGGTCGTGGTGTTCGCGGACCTGTATGGCAATCGATGGGATTTGATCGAATCGCGCGCAGACGCGGTTGAAGACAACGGAGAGACTTGAATGGCGACCATCGGATTTATCGGCCTGGGCAACATGGGCGGCGGCATGGCGGCGAATCTGGCCAAGGCCGGGCACAAGGTCATCGCGTTCGATCTTTCGGGCGAGGCGCTGGCCCGCGCGGGCGCGGCGGGATGCCATCCGGTGTCCGATCCCGTCCAGGCAGTGAGCGATGCCGATGTCGTTGTCACCATGCTGCCCGCGGGCAAGCACGTTGCCTCGGTCTATAACGACACCGTGTTCGGCGCGGCGCAAGCGGGCACGCTGCTGATCGATTGCTCGACCATCGACGTCGATACCGCGCGCGAGGTTGCTTCGGCGGCGAAGGAGCGCGGGCTCGAGGCGGTCGATGCACCGGTTTCGGGCGGGATCGCGGCGGCCAATGGCGGTACGCTCACCTTCATGGTCGGCGGGAGCGCGCAAGGGTTCGCGCGCGCCGAACCGATCCTGGCCGACATGGGCAAGGCGGTGATCCACGCGGGCGACAATGGCGCAGGCCAGGCGGCCAAGATCTGCAACAACATGCTGCTGGGCGCGACCATGGCCGCAACCTGCGAGACCTTTGCGCTGGCGAAGAAGCTGGGGCTCGACCTGCAGACCTTCTACGACATCTCGTCCAAGGCCTCGGGGCAGAGCTGGTCGATGACGAGCTATTGCCCGGTCCCCGGCGTGGGGCCCGCGAGTCCTGCGGACAACGGCTATGCGGGCGGCTTTGCCGCCGCGCTGATGCTCAAGGACATGCGGCTTGCGCTCGATGCGGCGAAGGCCAGCGGCGCAGCTGTGCCGATGGGCGAACGGGCGGAGGCGATCTACGCCGCGTTCGTGGAGGCCGATGCGCAAGGTCTGGATTTCAGCGCGATCATTACCGCGCTGGAATGAGCGGCAGAGGGGGAGAGACGTTAGGCCCCGCTCCAGCGGTCGCGATCAGGTCAGTTCAAATCCGCACCATCTTCATGCCCATTTCGCCATAGCGCGGACCCGCGGTCGCGCCTGCGGGCGCGGCGGCATCGAGCGCGTCGAGATCGGCGCGCGTCAGCGTCACGTTCACCGCCGCCATCGAATCTTCCAGCGTCGCGCGGCGCTTCGATCCGGGGATGGGGACCACGTCATTGCCCTGCGCCAGCAGCCAGGCGAGCGCGATCTGTGCCGGGCTGACGCTGTGCGCTGCCGCCACCTTCTTCACCGCATCGACGATGGTCATGTTGGCGGCAAAATTCTCATCCGAGTAGCGCGGATCGTTGCGCCGGTAATCGCCCTCGGGAAGGTCGGACCGCTGGCTGATCTGGCCGGTGAGGAAGCCGCGCCCCAGCGGGCTGTAGGGCACGAAACCGATTCCGAGGTCCTGGCACAAGGGCAGGATTTCGTCCTCCACGCCGCGCTCCCACAAGGAATACTCGCTCTGCAGCGCCGCGATCGGGTGGGTGGCATGCGCGCGGCGGATGTTGTCTGCGCCCGCCTCGGACAGGCCCAGGAAACGCACCTTGCCCTCTTCGACCAGCCGCGCCATCGCGCCCACAGTCTCCTCGATCGGCACGTTGGGATCGACGCGGTGCTGGTAATAGAGGTCGATGGTGTCGACACCCAGGCGCTTCAGCGAGCCCTCGCACGCGCGGCGGACATTCTCGGGCGAGCTGTCGACGCCGCGATAGCCGCCATCCTCGATCTTGAAGCCGAACTTGGTGGCGATCACCAGCCGGTCGCGCCGTCCGCGGATCGCCTGGCCCAGCAGCTCCTCGTTGACATAGGGCCCATAGACCTCGGCGGTATCGAAGAAGGTCACGCCGAGCTCGATCGCGCGCTCCAGCGTGGCGATGGACTCGCGATGGTCGGCCTTGCCGTACATCGCCGCGCCAATGCCCGCCATAGGCATGCAGCCCAGGCCCAAAGCCGAGACATCCAGACCCCCGAGGTTGCGATAGATCATTTCGTGTCTCCTTCGGCACGGGCGATAGCCGTTGTCACCGCCATGTCCATGGTCACGTTGCCCAATGTGCGCATGATATCGGGGAATACCTCGATCGCCAACAACAGCGCCAGCGGCTCGATCGGCACGCCCATCGCAAAGCAGATCGGCGCGATGGCGCTGATGAAGCTGATCGACCCCGGCAGCGACACCGACCCCATGGTGGTGATCGCTGCAGCGGCGAGCCCTGCGGCGAGCGCAACGGGGCCAAGCTCAATGCCCATCAGATGCGCGACATAGACCGCGACCGCCATGTTCATCGCCGGGCCGGTGGCGCGGAACAGCGCGACCGCAATCGGCAGCACGACATCGGCGGTGCGCTCGCCCACGCCCAGGCTGCGCACGCCGGTGAGCATCGTCGGTAGCGAGGCAAGCGAGGACTGGGTGGAAATCGCCACCGCCTGCGCGGGGATCGACGCGCGCAGAAAGGCAGGCGGGCTGATCCGCCCGGCAAAGGCGGCGATGGCAAAAGCGGTGAACCACATCACCGACCCCACGCTGACCACGATCAGCACATAATGGCCCAGCGCCCCGAACGCTGCGCCGCCGGCGCGTGCGCCGACCACAAGACCCAGCGCGAACACGCCGATCGGCGCCAGCGCGAGCACCCAGCCGATCAGGATGATCATGGCATCGCCCGTCGCGCCGAAAAAGCCCTGCACCGGCATCCGCTTTTCGGCGGGCAGACGGGTCAGCGCAAAGGCGAAGGCGAGCGTGAAGATGATCAGCGGCAAGATCGCGTCATTAGCCGCGGCGGCAATCGGATTGGTGGGAACCAAGGCGCGCAGGAATTCGGTGAAGGGCGGAACCTCGCCGGTCGGCTGCGCGGACGACAGCGCCCCCTGCAATGCCAGGCGCGCGGATTCGGGAAGCGGGAACAGGCCCAGCAGCGAAGGGGTGACCACCGTCGCCATTGCCGCCGACGCCCAGAGCAAAATGATCATCGTGACGATCGCGCGCACGGTCAGCCGTCCGGCGCTCGCCATTTCGGCGGTGCGCAATATGCCGGTGATCAGCAGCGCCACCACCAGTGGCACCACCGTCATCTGCAAGCCCCGCAGCCACAGCGAACCGATCACATCGGCCGCATCGACAATGCCGGGCGCGCCGTTGCCCAAGGCGATCCCGATCGAGATGCCGATGATGAGGGCACCCAGCACCAGCAGTGTTTTCAGCATTCAAAAGCCCCTGTCATGTTGTCTACCTGCCCGCATCGGCGGGGATTTTCCATGTTTCTTTACCCTGGTCTGCCACCATAGAAGCGCGCGGATGGCTGGCAAGCGGCAACGCAATCGGTTAGGCCCATACGCTGCAAACGGAGAAAAGCATTCGTGACACGCAAGTTTTTCGGCACTGACGGCATCCGCGGGCGCACCAACAGCGGTTTCATGACCGCAGCGATGGCCATGTCCGTCGGCCAGGCGGCAGGCGCGCACTTTCTGCGCGGCACGCACAAGCACCGCGTGGTGATCGGCAAGGATACCCGGCTGTCGGGCTACATGATGGAAAACGCGCTGGTCGCGGGCTTCACCAGCGTGGGCATGGACGTGGTGCTGGTGGGGCCGATGCCGACGCCTGCGGTGGCTTTGCTCACGCGGTCGATGCGCGCGGACCTGGGCGTGATGATCTCGGCCAGCCACAACCCGTTTCAGGATAATGGCATCAAGCTGTTCGGTCCCGATGGCTTCAAGCTCTCCGACGAGGACGAGATGCGGATCGAGGCTTTGCTCGAACAGGGCGAGCCGCAGCTGGCGGCGTCCGAGGCGATCGGCCGGGCGCGGCGGATCGAGGATGCGCGCGGGCGCTATATCCATGCGGTCAAGGAATCCCTGCCCGATCGGGTGCGATTGGACGGCCTCAAGATCGTCGTCGATTGCGCGCATGGCGCCGCCTATCAGGTCGCGCCCTCGGCCTTCTGGGAACTGGGCGCGGAGGTCATTGCCATCGGCGTGACCCCCAATGGCCTCAACATCAACGACCGCGTCGGCTCCACCCATGTCGAAACGCTGCAGGAGCGCGTCGTCGCGGCGGGCGCGGATATCGGCATCGCGCTCGATGGCGATGCCGACCGGCTGATCGTGGTCGATGAAAAGGGCAGCGTCGTCGATGGCGACCAGATCATGGCGCTGATCGGCAGCGCCTGGGCGCGGCAGGGCCGTCTGCGCGGCGGCGGCGTGGTCGCCACGGTGATGTCGAACCTGGGGCTGGAGCGCTATCTGCAGGGCCAGGGGCTCGAGCTGATCCGCACCAAGGTCGGCGACCGCTATGTGCTGGGCGCGATGCGGGCAGGGGGCTATAACGTCGGCGGCGAACAGTCGGGGCATATGATCCTGCTCGACCATGCCACCACCGGCGATGGTACCGTGGCAGCGCTACAGGTGCTCGCCGAGCTGGTGCGCGAGGGCAAGCCCGCGAGCGAGCTGCTCCACGTGTTCGATCCGGTGCCGCAGCTGCTCAAGAACGTGCGCTTTGCTGGCGGCAAGCCGCTGGAAAACCCCCGCGTGCAGGCGGTGATCGCCGAGGCCGACGAGGAACTGCGCGGCAAGGGGCGGCTGGTCATCCGGCCATCGGGCACCGAACCGGTCATCCGCGTGATGGCCGAGGGCGATGATGCGGCGCAGGTCGAGACGATCGTCGATCGCATCTGCGCGGTGGTGGCGGAGGTGACGGCCTGATGCTGGAAATGCGGCCCGATTGCGAACGCTGCGGCGCGGATACACCCGCCGAGGCCCCCGGCGCGTTCATCTGCTCGTTCGAATGCACCTTCTGCGCCGAATGCAGCGAGGCGCTGGACGACATCTGCCCCAATTGCGGCGGCGAGCTGGTCGACCGCCCGGTACGGCCGAAGAAGCTGCTCGCCAAGTTTCCGGGGTCGGCTGTGCGGAAGTTCACGCAGCATGGGTGAGTTTCTTCCGTTTGTCCCGAGCGAAGTCGAGGGACCTTTTTGCTACCCTTTCGGATACGTCCCTCGACTGCGCTCGGGACAAACGGGGGTTGGGGTGTGAATAAGCCCGCCCGCATTCTCACCATCGCAGGCTCGGATTCCGGCGGCGGCGCGGGCATTCAGGCCGATATCAAGACGATCACCATGCTGGGCGGCCATGCGATGACCGCGATCACCGCGATCACGGCGCAGAATTCGCGCGGGGTCGATGCGGTGCAGGTGCTGGGGGCCGACATGGTCATCGCGCAGATCGACGCGGTGGCGCGCGATTTCGGGCTCGATGCGATCAAGATCGGCATGCTGGGCTCGCCCGAGATTGCAGAGGCGTTGGCCGATTGGCTGGCGGCGCAGGGGGGCGTGCCCGTGGTGTTCGATCCGGTGATGATCGCATCGAGCGGCGCGGTGCTGGCCGATGCTGCCACCATCGCGGCCTTCCGGCGCTTGATGGCCTGCGCCACTTTGGTCACGCCCAACCTGCCCGAACTCGAGGCGCTGGGCGGCGAGGCTGCGGTGCTGGAACTTGCCCCTGCGCTGCTGATCAAGGGCGGCCATGCGGGCGGCGAGACCGTCACCGACCGGCTGTTGACCCGCGAAGGCGAGATCGCCCGCTGGGAAGACCCGCGCATCGACAGCCCGCACAGCCATGGCACCGGCTGCACGCTTTCCAGCGCGATCGCGACGCTGCTCGGCCAGGGCATCCCACTCGAACAGGCGGTGGAGCGCGCGCGGACCTTCGTGCGGCTGGCGTTGCGCGATGCCCCGGCGTTCGTCGCCAGCAACGGCCCGATGGGACACCAGAGCGTGCGCAACGATGCGCTCGGCCCCGGCTGGCACCTCAACCAGATCACGCTGGGCGCGACCGATTATGCTGCCTCGGTGACCTTCTACCGCGCTTTGGGCCTGCGCCAGATCGTCGACAGCCCGGACAATTATTATGCCCGGTTCGAGGCGGACAACGGCGCGACGCTCTCGATCCATGTCGGCGAGGACGCGGGCGGGGCAGTGGCCTATCTCGAATGCGCCGATCTCGACGCGCGCGTTTCGGCGCTGGCATCGGAAGGCTTCGCCTTCGACCAGATGCCGCAGGACGAAAGCTGGGGCTGGCGCGAGGCGCGGCTCAGCGATCCGGCGGGCAATGTGCTGTGCCTGTATTCCGGCGGCGAGAACCGGCGCTACCCGCCATGGCGGATCGCAACCGATTGAGACACGCCCCGTAATTGCTGCAACCCCGTACGCTTTGGCCCTTTACCCGCAATGGCAATTGCCCATATGCGTTGCGGCAACAGTTCAACCGTTCCCAAACAGGAGATGACCCATGGCTTTCGTCCTTCCCCCGCTCCCCTATGAAAAGACCGCATTCGGCGACATCATGTCGGCCGAAACCTTCGATTATCACCACGGCAAGCACCACAATGCCTATGTCGGCAAGGCGAACGACATGGTGAAGGGCACGGACCTCGAAGGCGCGAGCCTCTCCAAGGTCATCGTCGCTGCCAAGGACAAGGGCAACAAGGGCCTGTTCAACAACGCCGCACAAATCTGGAACCACACCTTCTTCTGGCATTGCCTCAGCCCCGAAGCGCAGACCATCCCCGGCTCGCTCGAAGAGCGCATCAACGCCGATTTCGGTTCGGTCGCCGACATGAAGGACAAGCTGAAGGCAGAAGCCGTCGGCCATTTCGGCAGCGGCTGGGCATGGCTGGTGCTCAACGGCGACAAGCTGGAAATCACCTCGCTGCACGACGCGGACTCGCCGGTCGCGCACGAAGGCATGAAGCCGCTGCTAACGCTCGATGTGTGGGAGCACGCCTATTACATCGATTACCGCAATGCGCGCCCGGATTACCTGACGACCGTGCTCGACAAGGCGATCAACTGGGAATTCGTGGCGCAGAACCTCGACGGCAACGGCACCGCCCGGGCTGATCAGGAAGGCTGACGCTATCAGTCTTGATACCCCGTTCGCTGTAAAACATCAGCGAACGGGGATGATACTTACCACCATATCTCCGCATCACGCTCGACTTTCCGATTGTTCGTCCCTTTGACAAGGCGCATAAAGTCTTCCCACAAAAAGTGGTTGTGGCTTAGGGGGGCGTGTGTTTGAATTTTCATATCAGCGAGACCAGCGTCTGTTACGTGTGACCCAGCAGGGTTATTGGTCCTTGGAAGAATTCCGGGCTTTTGAAGCGGAGTTTCTTCGTCTTGACGCATCCATCAGGCACGATTGCCCCGTTTATCGCGCTCTGGCTGATTGCCGGGATTTTCCAGTCCAGTCTCCTGATATTGGAGAGGCCTTCAGCGCGTTGTTCAAAACACAGTTGTTAGACAATATCGACCGCTATGCAATCGTGGCTGGATCGTTTCTGAACAAGCTCCAGGTAAAGCGCGTTTTCCAGCAACCCAATTTCAGAACGTTTTTCGATCTGGATGAAGCCATGGCTTGGGTCGGTGAAGCCTCCAGTAAGGCAAGCTGACGTTCACTCCCCCTGCGCAGGCAGGGACCCATCATCAAACCTTCAAAGATTGCCCGGCGGGATAGGTCAGCAGATGGGCCGCTGCCTTCGCAGGGGACCGGTCAGGATGCTGAAGGTCGCTTTGCTACTCTTCCGTTTAAGCAGTTCACCTCATCAAGCGTTTGAGTTTGACCACTTGACGTTTCACCTGAGCCATCACTCTTTGTGAGATTTTTGCTGGTTCTTCCGTACCAGTCTCAGCGCATTCGAATATCGTGCTCGCCATCTCATACTCAGTGTCTGCGGCGGCAATCGCAAAATCCACTGCATAAGGCGTACCGGAGAGACTGCGCTTGAAGTCATCAACGGCTTGCCTTGCCGGAGCCAAGATCGCGTCATTACTACCAGCCTCGGTCAACGTGCATGGTGCATATGTCGTCGCTGTCAGCCGTCGCGCATCGGCACGAAAGGCTGCGCTCAACCCGTCTGGCGCGAAGGCGGGCGCATTTAGTGGAGGAGCGGATTTTGCCTGCTCGTCGAAGGCCATCAAACTGCCGCGAACATCTTCCCTTGTCATTTCAACATGTTTTTCTGCCCACACCAACTCACCGGAATCATTCCAGCAACCTGACTTTGTTTTCTGCTCGAAATCCGCATCTGCAGATGCGATTGCCAGATGAAACTTGCTAGCTGATGGTGCGCGCTGCTCGTAAGCCTGAACCGCTTCATGCTCCGGCTTGAGTTTTGCCGCGCGGTCAAACCCCTTGGGCGCATCGCATGAAGGTTTTCGTAGCGAGCTGTACATTTGACGAGCAGTGAATCGAAACGCCGCGTCATTTTGCGAAAATCCAAACTCGGAGCCGGGCCATGAAGAGCACGCAGCGCAGGGTATCAAAAGCGCTAAAAGGGGAATGCCCATCTTCATCGCGTGTCTCTCCGGATCCAATTTCTCGGATGATACTATCTCGACGATTTGTCTGTGACCAACACTCTGGTGATGGGCCCCTGCCTTCGCAGGGGTTCAGCAAGGGCGAGATTACTCTCCCTTCGCCCCCTCGATCGCTAGGCCATGCTTCATCAGCATCGGGATCTGGCTCATTGCGAAGAGGAAGGAGAGGGCGGTGACGCCCCAGACCTTGACCGTCAGCCAGGTTTCGAAGTCGAGGCTGTAGCGCAGGCCTTCGTTGATCAGCGCCATGGCGGCGAAGAACAGCCCCCAGTTGCGCGAGAGCTTGAGCCAGCCGGTCTCGTCCAGCCCGTCATAGGCGGCCTGCAGCAGATAGCGCAGCAGCGGGCGGCCGGTCATCCATCCGCCGAGCAGCAGCACCGCAAAGGCGGTGTAGATGATCGTCGGTTTGATCTGGATGAAGCTCTCGTCATTGAAATAGACGGTGAGCGCGCCGAAGCCGACGACCAGCACCGCGGACAGCCACAGCATCGGCGAGACGCGGCCGAGCTTCCATTTGGACATTGCCACAGCCACCAGGATCGCGGCCATGAACGCCAGTGTCCCGTTGATCGCGGCGCGGGTGGAGGCGAGCGCGGCGCCGTCGCTCTGGGTCAGCTTGAACACCGCGAAGAAGATCAGCAGCGGGCCGAAATCGAGCAGCAGCGGGAGCAGGCTGCCTTCCGATTTCTTCGGCGCTACGACTTCGGTCGCCTGAGGCATTTCTTCGCTCATTTCGCTCCTCCGGCGATCACATGCGCCAGATATTCGGGGTCAAAGGGCCTCAAGTCATCGATGGTCTCGCCCACGCCGATCGCATGGATCGGCAGGCCGAACTTCTCGGCCGCCGCCACCAATATGCCGCCGCGCGCGGTGCCATCGAGCTTGGTCATCACAAGACCGGTAACGCCCGCAACCTCCTTGAAGGTTTCAATCTGCGACAGGGCGTTCTGTCCGTTGGTCGCATCGAGCACCAGTACGACATCATGCGGCGCCTGTGGGTTCAGGCGGCCCAGCACGCGGCGGATCTTGGCGAGTTCGTCCATCAGCTCGCGCTTGTTCTGCAGCCGGCCTGCGGTATCGACGATCAGCACGTCGATGCCGGTGGCGGTCGCCTGCTTGACCGCATCGAATACGATGCCTGCCGCATCGCCGCCTTCCTTGCCGCTGACGATGGGGATGCCCAGCCTGTCCGCCCAGATCTTGAGCTGGCCGATGGCGGCTGCGCGGAAGGTGTCGCCCGCTGCCAGCATCACGCCATAATCCTGTTCCTGGAACAGGTGCGCCAACTTGGCGATGGTCGTGGTCTTGCCCGACCCGTTGACGCCGATCACCAGGATCACCTGGGGGCGCGGGAAAGCAATGATGTCGAGCGGCTCGGCGACGGTGCGAAGCGACTTGGCGATTTCCTCGCCGACGATCTCGCGCAGGCCTTCATCATCGAGCCCGCGCTCGAACCGGCCTTCGGACAGACGATTGCGCACCTTGCCCGCCATCTGCGGCCCCAGATCGCTGACGATCAGCGCTTCCTCGATCTCGTCGAGCTGATCCTCGTCAAGCCGCGACTTGGTGACCAGCCCGGTGAGGTTCTGGGTCAGCTTGTCCGACGTCTTGCGAAAGCCGCCCAGCAGGCGCTCGCTCCAGCTGCCCTCGCTCATATTCTTGTCTCCGCTGTCAGCGTATCGCCATCCTGCCCCGTGATGGTCACTGGCACGATCTTTCCGATATGGGAAGCATCGGGGCCGGGCAAAGCGATGCGCACAAAGTTTTCGCCATGGCCGGTGCGTCCGTCGCGCTCGACCAGAAGGTTCTGATGGGTGCCGATGAGACCCTGCCGCCAACGCGCCGCGCGTGCCTGCGCAGCCCCCCGCATCTCGGCGGCGCGGGCCTTGACGAGCGCGTGGTCGAGCTGCGGCATCCGTGCGGCAGGCGTACCGCTACGCGGCGAGAAGGGGAAGATATGGCCGTGGACGACATCGCAGGCGTCGAGGATCGAGAGGTTGTTGGCGTGCATGCCATCGTCCTCGGTCGGGAAGCCCGCGATCAGGTCCGCACCGATCGCGATCTCGGGCCGCCTTGCCTTCAGCCGCTCGACCAGCGCGATCGCCTGCGCGCGGCTGTGGCGGCGCTTCATCCGCTTGAGCATCATGTCGTCGCCCGATTGCAGCGACAGGTGAACGTGCGGCATGATGCGCGGCTCGCCGGTGATCAGATCGAACAACCGGTCGTCCACCTCCACCCCGTCCAGCGAGGAGAGGCGAAGGCGCTTCAGATCGGGAACGAGCTTCAGCACGCGTTCGATCAGCATGCCGAGGCTCGGCGATCCGGGCAGGTCTGGGCCATAGCTGGTGACGTCTACCCCGGTCAGCACCACCTCGGCATAGCCGCGTTCGACCAGCGCGCGCACCGCATCGACCACCGCGCCTGCGGGCACCGAGCGGCTGTTGCCGCGGCCATAGGGGATGATGCAGAAGGTGCAGCGATGGTCGCAGCCGTTCTGCACCTCGACAAACGCGCGGGCATGTTCGGCAAAGCTGGTAACCATGTGCGGCGCGGTCTGGCGCACGGCCATGATGTCGGAGACTTGGACCTTTGTCGCGTCCAGACCAAACTCCCCCCCGTTTGTCCCGAGCGAAGTCGAGGGACGTGGCGCATTACGTCCCTCGACTTCGCTCGGGACAAACGGAGAGAGGAAGGATGATGCCGTCAGCTTCTCCACATTCCCCAGCACCCGGTCCACTTCGGGCATGGCCGCGAACATCGCAGGGTCGGTTTGCGCTGCGCAGCCGGTGACGATGACCTGCGCGTGCGGCCGGGCCTTGCGCGCCTTGCGGATCGCCTGGCGGGTCTGGCGCACCGCCTCGTTGGTGACCGCGCAGCTGTTGATCACCACCACATCGTCGCGCCCCGCCAGCAGTCCGCGCATGGCCTCGCCCTCGGCAATGTTGAGGCGGCAGCCCATCGAGATGATCTCGGGGCCGGTCGGGGCGGGGGCAGGCAATGCGGACATGATCGTCAGAGGTCGATCTCGCCGGTAAACACATGGGTCGTGGGGCCGGTCATCTGGACGGTGCCGCCCGGCTGCCAGTCGATGGTCAGCGTGCCGCCCGGCAGATGCACCGCGACGGGACCGGTCACCAGCTTGCGCCGGATAGCCGCCACGGCGGTCGCGCACGCACCGGTGCCGCAGGCAAGCGTCAGGCCTGCGCCACGCTCCCACACGCGCAGGTGGATGCCATCGTCGGCGATCTGCGCGACATTGACGTTGACCCGCTCGGGAAACAGCGGGTCATGTTCGATCAGCGGCCCCAGCCGGTCGAGTTCGATGGCCTGGGAATCGGCCACGAAAAAGATCACATGTGGATTGCCCATGTTGACCGCCGCAGGATCGGTCAGATCCTCCCAGCCGACTGGCATGGTCAGCGTGTCCATCGGATAGGCGAGGGGGACAGCATCCCATTCCAGCCGCGGCTGGCCCATGTCGATGGTCACCGCGCCATCGGCCATCACGCCTCGGAGCAGGCCCGCACCGGTCTTTATGGTCACGTCATGGCCGGCCAGCGCCACCACGCAGCGCGTGGCATTGCCGCAGGCGCTGACCTCGCTGCCATCGTGATTGAAGATCTGCATGAAGAAATCGGCGTCCTGCGCGGGGCGCATCACGATCAGCTGGTCGCAGCCGATGCCCAGATGCCGGTCGGCAAGCGCGCACACCTGATCGGCCGTCAGCGACAGATCCTGTTCGCGCGCGTCGAAAACGACAAAGTCGTTGCCGAGGCCGTGCATCTTGTGAAAGCGGTGTTGCGCCATGGCGGCGCTTTATACGCTGGGTCGGCGCTTGTTAAGCGCTATCACTCGCCGCGCGCGGCGCGCAGCTGCGGTTCGGTCAGTTCGCCGGGCAGTTCGGGCACTTCAATCTGCGGTGACCAGCCATGGCCCAGCAGGTTGCGGTCGGCCAGCAGGCGGCGCGCCTGTTCGACCGACAAAGGCTGGCCGAAATGGAAACCCTGGCCCTTGGCGCAGCCGATTTCGGTCAGATGCGCGATCAGATCGCCATCCTCGATGCCTTCGGCGGTGATCGGCAGGCCCATCGACTCGCCCAGCATCGCGATCGTCTGGACGATGGCGCGGCTTTCCTTGCTCTCGTTCATCGAGGTGACGAAGCTACGATCGATCTTGATCCGGTCGAACGGCAGCGCACGCAGATGTGCGAGCGAGCTGTAGCCGGTGCCGAAATCGTCGAGCGCGACGCGCACGCCCTGGTTCTTGAGGCTGCCGATGATCGACTGGGCCAGGCCCATGTTCTCGAACAGGCAGCTTTCGGTGATCTCGATTTCCAGTCGGCTCGCGGGGAACCCGGTTTCGACCAGCAGCTTGACGATCTTCTGCGCCAGCCACGGGTCGCGCAGCTGCACCGGCGAGATGTTGACCGAGATGGTCAGGCTCTGATCCCAGCCGCGCGCATCTTCCATCGCCTGGCGGATGACGCAGGCGGAAAGGTCGCCGATCATGCCGGTATCCTCGGCGATCGGTATGAAGATGTCGGGAGAAATCTGGCCGAGTTCGGGCGAGTTCCAGCGCGCCAGCACCTCGAATCCGATCAGGGTGCCGGTGGCAAGGTCGATCTGCTGTTCGTAGAACGGCACGAATTCGCCGCGGCCGATGCCGACGCGCATGCCCGATTCGATCTTGTTGCGGAACTGGACTTCGCTTTCCATCCGCGGATCGAACCAGCAATAGCGGTTCCGGCCGTGCTTCTTGCTGGCATACATCGCGATGTCGGCGCGGCGCATGAGCACATCGAGGCTGTTGTCGCACAGATCGGCGCGGGCGATGCCGATCGAGGCGGTGACGGTGAGTTCGGCATCGCCGCTGCTCGCCGGGCCGCTGATCGGCTTGCTGACCTGTTCGATCAAGTCTTCGGCTACGCGCTGCACGGTCTCTGGGAAATCGGAATCGAAAATGAAGGTGCAGGCGAATTCATCGCCGCCCAGCCGTGCGACATGGCTGTTGGGGGGCATCGTGGCCTTGAGGCGGCGCGCAACCTCGACCAGCACCTTGTCGCCGGCATCATGGCCCTGGATGTCGTTGATGTTCTTGAAGTTATCCAGATCGAGCATCAGGTATGCGACCGTCATCTCGCGGCGCGCGGCCTGGGCGATCAGGCTGGCCGACGCTTCGCCGATCGCGCGGCGGTTGAGGCAGCCGGTCAGCGGATCGGTGACCGCCAGCGTCTTGGCCTGTTCCTCGGCGCTCTTGTGATGGGCGATCTCGCGGTACAGTTCGCTGTAGCGCCGCCAGCCGAAGATGATCAGGGCGATGTTGAGCAGCAGGGCAGTGACCGCGACATTGTCCGGCGACACGGCCTTGCCGTAGAAATGGCTGATGGCATCGGGCAGAACGCTGCCCGCGCTGCCCACGAACATCAGGATGGCCGCGGTCATGATGCCGCCCGCGACGAAATCCCGGCTGCGGACGGCGCGACCGGTCAGCGCGTCGGTGCGGCTGCTGTTGGCATTGGCGGTGGTGTCATGCAGCACGGTTCATCCCCTCGGCCGGAGTGAGGCAGCCGGCCGAATGGATGAAGACTAGGTTACGAGCGTTAAAAGAGTGTTTATGTTGAAACCGCCAAAATGGGGCGGAATTAAGCTTTGCTGCGGGACACGGTGGTAAACCTGCGGTTAACGCGGCTGCAGCGCGGGCGCGTGCCGGTGGAGGTGCCTTGTGGGGCTTGCCAGCCCGTATCGATTGCGCTAGGGGCCACCCCAGCTTTTTGCGCAGACCCTGTGCAGCGAGCACCCAAGTACAGCCGCCTCAGATCGCCTGGTCGATCTATGTGCGCGCCGGTCGGCGAGGTTTCGCCCACCGGCGTTTTGTGCGTTTGTCGCAGGACAGGCCGGGTGTTCTTGATCGGGGCGAGTTGGGCATCCATGTGGGCGGACAGAAGGAGAAGCGGATATGTTCGATAATCTGACTGATCGCCTTGGCGGCGTGTTCGACAAGCTGCGCGGTCGCGGCGCGCTGAAGGAAGAAGACGTCCGCTCGGCGATGCGCGAGGTTCGCATCGCGCTGCTCGAGGCCGATGTCGCGCTGCCCGTCGTCCGCGATTTCATCAACACCGTTACCGAGCAGGCCGTCGGCCAGTCGGTGCTCAAGTCGGTCGCGCCGGGCCAGCAGGTCGTCAAGATCGTCAACGACGCGCTGACCGAAATGCTCGGCTCCGAAGCAAGCGACCTCGATCTGGCCGTGGCCCCGCCCGCCGTCATCATGATGGTCGGCCTGCAGGGATCGGGCAAGACCACCAGCACCGCGAAGATCGCCAAGCTGCTCAAGGAAAAGCACGGCAAGAAGGTCATGATGGCCTCGCTCGACGTGCAGCGTCCCGCCGCGCAGGAACAGCTCAAGGTGCTGGGCGAGCAGGTCAATGTGGCGACTTTGCCGATCGTCGCCGGCCAGATGCCGGTCGATATCGCGCGGCGCGCGCTGCAGTCGGCCAAGCTGCAGTCGTTCGATGTCGTGATGCTCGACACCGCAGGTCGGCTGCACGTCGACCAGCAGTTGATGGACGAGATGAAGGCGGTCGCCACCGAGGCGACGCCTAAGGAAATCCTGCTCGTTGTCGACTCGCTGACCGGTCAGGACGCGGTCAACGTTGCGCAGAACTTCTCCGAGCAGGTGCCGCTGACCGGAGTGGTGCTGACCCGCATGGATGGCGATGCGCGCGGCGGTGCGGCGCTCTCGATGCGTGCGGTCACCGGCCGCCCGATCAAGTTCGTCGGCATGGGCGAGAAGATGGACGCGATCGAGCCGTTCCATCCGGGCCGTGTCGCGGGACGTATCCTGGGCATGGGCGATGTCGTCAGCCTGGTCGAAAAGGCCGCAGCAACGGTCGAGAAGGAAGACGCCGACAAGCTTGCCGCCAAGATGTCCAAGGGTCAGTTCGATATGAACGACCTGCGCACCCAGCTGCGGCAGATGACCAAGATGGGTGGGCTTGGCGCGCTGGCGGGCATGATGCCGGGCATGAAGAAGGCCAAGGCCGCGATGAGCGCCAGCGGCGTCGACGACAAGGTGCTGGTCCATATGGATGCCATCATCGGATCGATGACTCCCAAGGAGCGCGAAAAGCCCGCGCTGCTCAACGCCAAGCGCAAGATCCGCATCGCCAAGGGATCGGGAACCACCGTGCAGGACGTCAACCGGGTGCTCAAGATGCACCAGGAGATGGAAGGCGCGATGAAGAAGATCCGCAAGATGGGCGGATTGAAGGGCCTGGCCGCGATGTTCGGCGGCGGCGGTGGCGGCGGTCCTCTGGGCGGCGGCAAGATGCCGAGCGAGGACGACATCGCCGGGTTGCTGGGTGGCAGCGGCGGCAAGGGCATCGGCGGCGGGCTTTCCGGCCTGCCGGGCGGGCTTCCCCCCGGGTTTCAGAATTTCAAGAAAAAGTGATTTAAGTTCAAATATTTCAGACTAAATATTCCAAGAAAGGTTAAGGTTCACATGTCGATTTCCATGCGTCTGTCGCGCGGCGGTTCCAAGAAGCGCCCCTATTACAAGATCGTCGTTGCCAACAGCCGCGCGCCGCGCGACGGCAAGTATCTTGAGCAGATCGGCACCTACAACCCGCTGCTCGCCAAGGATTCGGGCGAGCGCGTCAAGATCAACGAAGAGCGCGCCAAGCACTGGCTGTCGGTCGGCGCACAGCCCACCGATCGCGTTGCCCGTTTCCTCGATGTCGCCGGCATCAAGGAGCGCAAGGCTACCGTGAACCCCAAGAAGGGCGAGCCGGGCGAAAAGGCCAAGGAACGCGCTGAGGAAAAGGCGACCAAGATCGCTGAAGCCGAAGAAGCCGCTCGCGCAGCTGAAGAGGCCAAGAACGCACCGGCCGAAGAGCCTGCCGCTGAAGAAGCACCGGCTGAAGAAGCCGCTGCCGAACAGGCTGAAGGTTAAGTCACTGCGCCTCTCCCCTCCCGCTTGCGGGAGGGGGCAGGTTCAGCATCGCTGAACCGGGGTGGGCCAGAATGAATTCTCTGTTGAAAGCGTCTGCATGTCTGACCGCCCGATAACCCTGGCCGTCATCATCGGCGCGCACGGCATCACCGGCGAAGTCCGTCTCAAGCTGTTCGGCTCGGGCCTGGACGGGGTGAAGGCGCACAAGAGCTTCAACAACGGCGCGCTGACGCTCAAGTCGCTGCGCCCGCAAAAGGACCTTGGCATCGCGCGCTTTGCCGAGATCACCGACCGCAACGCCGCCGAAGCCGCACGCGGCACCGAACTCACCGTTCCGCGATCGGCGCTCCCGCCGCTGGCCGAGGGTGAATATTATCACGCCGACATGGTCGGCCTGCCCGTGGTGTCGGAAACCGGCGAACCTTTGGGCACCGTTCGCGCGATCGAGGATTTCGGCGCAGGCGACCTGCTCGATATCGCCAAGGCAGACGGCAAGACTTTCATGGTGCCGGTGGCCGCCGCCAATATCGGCGAGGACCGCATCGCAATTGACCCTGTCTGGGCCGAATAGTATATACATCACGTATATACAGGAGGCCGTGATGGGTAAGGAATACCGCGCGAAGAGTTTCAAGTCGGGTAATTCCGTTGCCATCCGCATGCCCGCGGCTTTGGGGATCGAGCCGGATCGCGAATGGACGATTACCGAACAGAATGGCGAGTATGTCGTTCGGGAGATTGGTGCGCCACGGCGCAAGTTCAATATAGACAAGGTCGCAGGCTCAGCGACGAACCTCAAGCCGATCAGACCCGAGGATAGGGTATTTGAAGAGCGGCCGCTGCGGTGGGATTTGTTGAGCGGCAGTTATGACGCATGAAATACCTGCTCGACAGCAACGTCATCATTGCTCTGACCATGAACGCGGATCATCGCGTAGTCGGTCGCGCTGGCGAGTGTTTCGAGGGCGACATCGTCACCTCCGCGATTGCTATCGCCGAAGTTGCGCTCGGCTCGGTGCGGGGAAAGCCTCCGGGATTTTTTCAGTTGCAAGCCTTTCTCGAGGAAGTACCGGTTTTGGCTTTCGATATCGCTGCTGCCCGTGCCTATGCAGCGTTGCCGTTCAAGCGTCGCAGTTATGACCGCTTGATTGCTGCACAGGCATTGTCCCAGAATCTCATCATGGTCACAGACAATGAGAGAGATTTTGCCGATATCCCCGGCCTCGCGGTCGAGAACTGGACCCAATGACCTTCGCAGCCCAGATCCTCACGCTCTACCCCGAGATGTTTCCCGGACCGCTCGGCCACAGTATCGCCGGACGTGCGCTGGCCGAGGGGCGCTGGTCGCTCGACGCCATCCAGATCCGCGATTTTGCCACCGACAAGCATCGCAGCGTCGATGATACGCCTGCAGGCGGAGGGGCAGGGATGGTGCTGCGCGCCGATGTGCTGGCGAGCGCTGTCGATCATGCCCTGGAACGCTCGCCGAACGCGCCGGTGATCGCGATGACACCGCGCGGCGCGCCGCTCACCCAGGCGCGCGTGAGGCAACTCGCGGACGGCCCCGGCGTCACGATCCTGTGCGGGCGATTCGAGGGGTTTGACGAGCGCCTGTTCGATGCGCGCCCCATCGAGGAGATTTCGATCGGCGATTACGTGCTTTCGGGCGGGGAAACCGGGGCTTTGGTGCTGCTTGACGCTTGCGTTCGGCTGTTGCCCGATGTAATGGGCGCCTCTTCCAGCGGAGACGAAGAATCGTTTGAGAACGGTTTGCTCGAATATCCGCACTACACCCGACCTCAAATCTGGGAAGGGCGTGCGATCCCCGAAGTGCTGCGATCGGGGGATCACGCGAAAATCCGGGCATGGCGTGACAGTCAGGCTGCGGAGATCACACGGCTAAGGCGGCCGGATCTTTGGGAGCGCCATGGGGGCACTCCGGATCTGTCGCCCTCTGGTGCGCGGCGAAAAAGATAGGACAGGTCATATGAACCTCATCCAGACGCTCGAGGCAGAAGCCATCGAGGCATTCAAGGCTACCAAGTCCATCCCCGACTTCCGGGCTGGCGATACCGTTCGCGTCGGCGTGCGCGTGGTCGAAGGCGACCGCACCCGCGTCCAGAATTACGAAGGCGTGTGCATTGCACGCTCGAACCGGGGCCTCGGCTCCAACTTCACCGTGCGCAAGATCTCGTTCGGTGAAGGCGTCGAGCGCGTGTTCCCGCTCTATTCGCCCAACATCGATTCGATCACCGTCGTCCGTCGCGGCGTCGTGCGTCGTGCGAAGCTCTATTATTTGCGTGGCCTCACCGGCAAGCGCGCTCGTATCGCCGAGCGCCGCGACAACCGTCCGGCCAAGGGCAGCACCGAAGGCTGATCCTTCGTCCGCACCTGCTGCAATTCGTCAAAGGGCGGTCCTCACGGGCCGCCCTTTTTCGTTGCGCTTGGAGGCAGCTTTGCGCAGGGAAGCGCCATGGCCTTACCTCCCGGACCCGCTCAACAGATCATCCCCCGCGCCATGGCGCACCTGCGCGCAGGCAATGCTGCGGCGGCGCGGATGGACTGGTATTCGCTATCCCCCGCCGATCAGGCGCACCCTGACTGCCTGTTCGTCCGCGGACTGATCGATCGCGCCGGCGGAAGGCTGAACGAAGCCGCGCAGGCGCTGGCCGCCGCGATCGAGGCCGCACCGATGGTACCGCAGATCTGGAAGGTCTATGCCGAGGTGCTCGACGAGCTCGGCAACACCATGGAGGCCCTGCGCGCGGTCGACCGGGCCGCCGCCATTGCGCCGGGCTATGTCGATGCCTGGCACGACATGGCGGTGCTGGCGATCAAGACCGGGCAGCATGATCTGGCCGAACAGGCGCTGGTCAACCTGGCGGGCGTGAAGGGCGACGATGCGCGGTTGCCGCTGTTGCACGCAACGCTGGCGCAGGCGCGCGGCCAGCATGATGCAGCGATCGAGGGCTTTCGCGCGGTGCTTGCCGCCAAGTCGAACGACCGGCGTACCCTGCACAACCTTGCGGCTTCGCTGCGTGAGGTCGACGAACCCGAGGCGGCGCTGGCCTCGGTCAACGAGGCGATCCGCCACCGGATCGATACGCCGGAAAGCTTCACACTGCGGGCGCATCTTCTGGCCGAACTCGGAGAGTTCGAAGCCGCGGTCGACCAGTATCGGGACGTCATTGCGCGCTTCCCGGACTATCTCGATGCCCATGAAACGCTGGCGCGGCTGATGCCGCAGTTGGCCGGGGGCGAAACCGTCGCGCTGAATGCCTATCGCAATGCCTTGCAGGATCGCCCCGATGCCAAGCCGCTCTGGATGTCCGCCATCGCGTCTGCCAAGGCGCTGGGCCAGGCGGAGCAGATGCGCGAATGGGCGGATGCTGCGCTTCAGCGGTTCGGCGATACCCCCGACATGCGGTTCACGCGCGCATCTGCCGATATCGCCGCAAGCGACTGGCCCGCGGCGCGGGAACGGCTGGAAGAACTGGTCGCGGCGCACCCCGACAGCCACAGCGCGCAGCTGAACCTGGCGCATGTGCTGCTGGCTCAGGGCGATCCGGCAGCGGCCGAAGGGCATGCCCTGGCGGCGACCCGGCTCAACCATCGCGATCAGGTCGCCTGGGCGCTGCTCACGATCATCTGGCGGCTGCTGGAGGACCCGCGCGAGCATTGGCTGGCCGATTACGAGCGGCTGGTGATGCCGGTGGACCTCGCAGCGCCCGATGGCTGGCGCGACATGGCCGGCTTCCTGGCCGATCTCAAGCCGGTGCTGGAGGCGATGCACACCACGCAGATGCACCCGGCCGAGCAGACCCTGCGCGGCGGCACGCAGACGCGCGGATTACTGTTCAACCGGCGGCATCCCGTGATCCGCGGGCTGGCGCAGTCGATCCATCACGCGATTGGCAGCGCCTTGTCTGCGCTGGCGTTCGATCTCGATCACCCCTTTCTGGGGCGGATGGGCGACGATACCGCGTTTGCCGGATCCTGGTCGGTGCGGCTGGCAAGCGAGGGCTTCCACGTCAACCACATCCACCCTGCAGGCTGGCTGAGCTCCGCCTGCTATATCGCGCTGCCGGACGAGGTCGCGCGCGGTGACGCTCATGCAGGCGCGCTGCAGTTCGGCGTGCCCGATACCGTGTTCGGGCTCGATCTCGCACCCCGCCGCATCGTCGCGCCGGTCGAAGGCCGTCTGGTCATCTTCCCCAGCTATCTGTGGCACGGCACGCTTCCGTTCGAAAGTTCCGCGCACCGGATGACAGTGGCCTTCGATGCCGTGCCCAAGGCGGTTCTGTCTGAGGCGAATATTCTGGCCTGATCGATGGCTTGGCTGGCGCATTGTTGCGCGCCAAGGTCATTCGCCGCAACATCTCGGCGCAAGGCCCTGTTTGCGGGTTGTCAGGCGGGGGCTTAGCGGCTAGGCGCGCCGGTGCATTGCACTGGAGGATCATTCAAGTGGGTTATCGTGTTGTCGTAGTCGGCGCGACCGGAAATGTCGGTCGTGAAATGCTCGCCATCCTGGCGGAGCGTGAGTTCCCGATTGATGAAATCGCAGCTGTTGCCTCGTCGCGTTCGACGGGCACGACGGTCGAATTCGGCGATACCGGCAAGATGATCAAAGTGCAGAATATTGAGCATTTCGATTTCACCGGCTGGGACATTGCGCTGTTTGCCGCAGGGTCTGCCGCGACCAAGGTCTATGCCCCCAAGGCCGCATCGCAGGGCTGCGTGGTGATCGACAATTCGTCGCTCTACCGGATGGAGCCCGATGTTCCGCTGATCGTTCCCGAAGTAAACCCGGACGCGATCGACGGGTACAAGGCGCGCAACATCATCGCCAATCCCAATTGCTCGACCGCGCAGCTCGTGGTGGCGCTGAAGCCGCTGCATGATGCCGCGACGATCAAGCGCGTCGTCGTTGCCACCTACCAGTCGGTCTCCGGCGCGGGCAAGGAAGGCATGGACGAGCTGTTTGAGCAGTCGCGCAATATCTTTGTCGGCGACAGCGCTGAGGCGAAGAAGTTCACCAAGCAGATCGCCTTCAACGTCATCCCGCATATCGACGTCTTCCTCGACGATGGATCGACCAAGGAAGAATGGAAGATGGTGGTCGAGACCAAGAAGATCCTCGACCCCAAGATCAAGCTCACCGCGACCTGCGTGCGCGTGCCGGTGTTCGTCGGCCATTCCGAAGCGGTGAACATCGAGTTCGAGAACGAGCTGAGCGCCGAGGATGCCCAGAAGATCCTGCGCGAGGCTCCCGGCATCATGCTCGTCGACAAGCGCGAAGACGGCGGATACGTGACCCCGGTCGAGTGCGTTGGCGATGGCGCGACCTATATCAGCCGCGTGCGCGACGACAGCACGGTCGAAAACGGCATCTCGCTGTGGTGCGTGTCCGACAACCTGCGCAAGGGCGCGGCACTCAACGCCGTGCAGATCGCCGAACTGCTCGGCCGCCGCCACCTCAAAAAGGGCTGAGACTGGCACCCGGTGGCGCCATGCCACCGGCCCTCGGTTCCGCTCACTCCCCAACGTGCACGGGTGCGCTGGCCATGCCCTGGGGACGGCGGAGCAGCAGCAGCAGCGGGATGGCGGCGAGGTTGACCAGCATCATCGCCCAGAAATCGTCGATATAGGCGACCATCGCGGCCTGGCGGTTGATCTCTGCGTTGACGGCCAGCATCGCCGCATCGCCGAGTGCGCCGAATTTTTCGGCCGTTGTCGGATCGAAAGCGGACAGGGATGTGTCGGTCACATGCGATGCCAGATCGGCATGGCTCACCTGGATGTTGAAGCTCAGCAGCGTGGTGAGCACCGAAATGCTGATCGATGCGCCCAAGCTGCGCGAAAGGTTGAGCAGGCTGGCACCATCGGTTCGATGGCGCGGCTCCAGCGTGGCGAAGGCCATCATGTTGAGCGGAATGAACACCAGCCCCATGCCCACCCCTTGCACGAGGCCGGCGACGACCACCGGCTGCCAGCTCATGCCCAGCGACCAGCCCGTCATCATCCACAGCGAAACGGTCGAGATTGTGGCTCCGGTGACCATCAGCCAGCGCGGGTCCATCCGCGTCACCAGCCGCCCGGCGATGCCCATGCTGACCAGAATGCCAAAGCCGCGCGGGGCCAGCAGCAGGCCAGTGTCGAGCACCGAATAGCCGAACAGCTGCTGCAGCATCGGCGGAAGCAGGGCCATGCTGGCGAACATCACGACGCCCACGACCAGCATGAACAGCAGGGCCGCGACCATGTTGCGATTGGCCAGCATCGCGCGATCGAACATGGGGTTCCTGCCCCAGATCATGTGCAGCGCGAACACCCACAGGCAGGATGTAGCCACGGCTCCCTCGATCAGGATCTCCGGGCTGGAAAACCAGTCGAGCTGCGTGCCGCGATCGAGCATGATCTGCATCGTGGCCAGCCCGAGCGCGAGCATCGAAAAGCCGAAAAGATCGAACTTGCGAGTAGTGCGGGCCCGGCTAGGCAGCAGCCACGCCAGCAGGGCGATGGTGACGATCCCCACCGGGACGTTGACCAGGAACACCCAGCGCCAATCGTAATTCTCGGTCAGCCAGCCCCCCAGGACCGGGCCCATGATCGGGCCGATCATGATACCCATGCCCCAGATCGACATGGCCTTGGTCTGTCCGCTGGGCGGGTTGATATCCATCAGCACGGTTTGCGACAGCGGGCCGATAAAGGCTGCGCTGATCCCCTGGATCGCCCGGAACAGCACCATTTCGGTCAGCGTGGTCGCAGCGCCGCACAGCATCGATGACACGGTGAAGACGATGACCGCCCAGATGAACAGGTTGCGCGATCCGACGCGTTCGGCCAGCCAGCCGGTGATCGGGATGGCAATCGCGGACGCCACCAGATAGCTGGTGAGGGCCCAGGTCACCGTGTCCGCCGTGGCGCCAAGGCTCGATTGCATGTGCGGCAGCGCGACATTGGCGATCGTGGTGTCGAGGATCTGCATGATCGTCGCCATCATCACCGCCAGGGTCAGCAGCCCCTTGTGCCGCACCGGCATGGCATGCACGTTGGGCCCGACCAGGCTTTTTGCGGGTCGCGCTTCAGGTGCAGCAGCAGGGGTGGCGCGGCTGGCCATGGCGCGTGCGCCTAGCGCCGATTGCCGGTGTCGACGGTCACTTCGGCGGAGAGGCCTGCGATCAACTTCCGATCGCCAATGCCGTCCAGCCGGATGCGGACCGGCACCCGCTGCGTCACCTTCACCCAGTTGCCGGTGGCATTCTGCGCCGGAAGGATGGAAAATTCAGAGCCCGTTCCCGCGCCGATGCTGTCGACCCGGCCCCGGAGCTTGAGCTCGGGATAGGCATCCAGCCGCACTTCGGCGGGCTGGCCCACGCGCATGTGATCGAGATCGGTTTCCTTGAAATTGGCCTCGATCCAGCTGCGGCCATCGGCAACGATCGTCAGTGCGGGGAGGCCGACGACCATCGATTGGCCCAACTGCAACCGCTCGGCCTGCACCACCCGACCGCCGACCGGCGCACGGACCACCGTCCGGGAGAGGTTGAGCGCTGCCGTCTCGCGGCGGACCCTTGCCTGGGCAATCGCCGGATTGACCCCCGGCATCGCGCTGCCCGTGGTCAACCGGGCGCTGGCTTCAGCCGAATCGGCCTGCGCGGCGCGCAGTTGTTCGCGGGCCATCTCGACCTTGCGCGCTGCCTCGTCGAGCCGTGCCTTGGTGGTGAAGCCGCGCTGCATCAGCGCGTGCTGTCGCTCGAGATCGATCTGCGCATAGGCAATGGCATCGCGCGCGGCGGCAATGCCGACCCCGGTCGAACGTGCCTCGCTGGCCAGCGTGGCCACCGAGACCTGGGCACCGGCAATGTCGGCATCGGCCTGGCGCACCGCCAGCGCATAGGGTTCGGGGTCGATGCGGAACAGAACATCGCCCCGGGCCACGGTCATGTTCTCGCGCACGCGCGCATCGATGATCCTGCCGCCGACTTCGGGCGAGACCGCAACCTTGTCCTGCTGGACATAGGCATTGTCGGTCGAGACATACCGGCCGCCCGGCAGCCAGACGTATCCGCCGACCGCCACGAGGGCCAGCGGCACCGACAGCATCAGAACGCGGACCGGCCAGCGACGCCTTGGCCCCGCCTCGGTGCGGGGCAGGGGGCTGCGGCTCGGATCTTCGGTCCCTGCAACCGTTGCGGTGTCGTCGCCTGCTGGCGTCGCTTGGCTATCGGCATCAAGCATCGACGGCCGCCCTGCGCGACAGATTGCTGCGCATCTTGTCGACCAACTGCCGCAACAGGGCCCGTTCTGCTGCGTCGAGCCCGGTGAGCGCAATTTCCTGCACCTGGTCGGCCTCATGCTGCAGCTGCGCCATCAATGGCTGCGCCTTGTCGGTCAGGTACAGGTTCCACGCGCGCCGATCGGTCGGATCGGGCTTGCGGCACACCATGCCGGAATCGGCCAGCCGGTCGATCATCCGCGACAGCGTGATCGGCTCGACCTCGAGAAGGTCGGCAAGTTCGCTCTGACGCATTCCGGGTTCGCGATGCAGCCGCGCGACGGCGCGCCATTGGAGGCTGGTCATCCCCAGATCGCGGATATGGCCATCGAACATCCGCCGGAAAAGCCGGGCGGTGTCGTTGATGAGGAAGCCGATCGAGTCTTTCATGGCTATCAACATAATAGCATATGATATTAAATCTATTCGCCTCTGGCGCACAAGGCGATTGCATCGGCAGCTGTGTTTTGGCAGTCTGTGTGTCATGACATTGACAGCCGACATCTTCTGGTCCTTTCGCTCGCCCTACAGCTATCTTGCGATGCGGCGGTACCGCGCGATGGAGGCGCGCTATGACCTGACGCTCAACCTGCGCCCGGTCTATCCGCTCGCAGTGCGCCAGCCCGATTTCTTCGAGAAGAACCCTCCCGGCTGGCTGCGCTATACCTTCACCGATGTCTTCCGGCTGTCGCGCTATCTCGACATTCCGTTCGGGCCGCCCAATCCCGATCCGATCGTGCAGGACATCGCGACCCGCACCATCGCTGCCGATCAACCTTATATCTATCGCATCACGCGCATGGGGCAGGCCGCTGCGCGACAGGGCAAGAGCCTGGCGTTCTGCGACGAGGTGTCGCAGCTGATCTGGGGCGGCGCGGCGGGTTGGCACGAAGGCGATCATCTGGCCGGCGCTGCAGAGCGGGCTGGGCTCGACCTTGCCGAGCTCGATGCGATCGCCATCGCCGATGCCGAGGCGCTCGATGCTGAAATCGCCGCCAACCAGGAGGCGCTCGAAATGGCAGGGCATTGGGGGGTTCCCACCCTGGTGTTCGATGGCGAGCCCTTTTTCGGTCAGGATCGCATCGATCTTGCCATCTGGCGCATGGAGCAGGCAGGCCTTAAAGAGCGGGGATGACCGCGACACTCCCCAGCATCACCACGACCCGCATCCGCTCCTTCGACGGCACCGAGCTTGCCGTGCATGAAACAGGCGAGGGCAGGCCGCTGTTGCTGCTGCATGGGCTGTTTTCGAGCGCCGAGACCAACTGGATCAAGTTCGGCCATGCCGCACGCCTGGCGGGCGCCGGGTTTCGCGTGATCATGCCCGATCTGCGCGCGCACGGGCACAGCGGTGCGCCGCATGATCCGACCGCCTATCCGCGCGATGTGCTGGTCGATGACGCGCTCAGCCTCATCGAGACGCTGGGGCTGGATGATTTTGATCTCGGGGGTTTCTCGCTGGGCGCACGGACCACGGCCAAGCTGCTGACGTCGGGCGTCACGCCGCGCCGCGCTGTCATGGCGGGCATGGGCTGGGAAGGGCTGACCGGATGGGGCCGACGGCGCGATTTCTTCGTCACCGCGATCGACCGGCGTGACGAGGTCAAGCGCGGCGATCCGCATTTCATGGCGGTCGCGTTCATGAAGACGCAGGGGATCGATCCGGTTGCGGCCCGGCTGCTGCTGGGCAGCTTTGGCGAGGTCGACACCGAGACCCTGGTGGCACGCGATGTCCCGGTGCTGGTCGTGTGCGGCGCAGACGATTCCGACAATGGCAGCGCGCCCGAACTCGCACGGCAGCTGAAGGCCGCCACCTATCGCGAGATCCGGGGCACGCACATGTCGAGCGTGCTCGAGCCAGCCTTGGCGGAGGAAATGGTCAGCTTCCTGACCTGAAAATAACCTGTGTTGCATTGCTGCGGTGCAACACAATCGGCTCTGGCCGGTAATGCTGCCGACAGTTTCCCTCGAACGCGATCGGTACGCAGATGATCATCCCCTCGACTCCCAGCGCAACGCGCATCCTTCAGGAAGTCTGGAAGCCGCTGACGGTGCTGTTCGTGTGGGACGTCATCGTCACGATCACCTATTTCTTTCTGCCGTTCCAGGCACCGGGGCTGCCGCTCACCATCTTCGGCTCGGCGCTCGCGCTGTTCCTCGGTTTCAGGGATACCGCCGCTTATGCCCGGTGGTGGGAAGGGCGGGTGCTGTGGGGGCAGATGATCAATGCCTCGCGCAGCCTGGCACGCGCGGCGCTCGCCTTCATCGGCGATGGCACGGCCACCGGCCGGGACATCCGGCGCGACATCGTCATCCGCCAGATCGCGTATGTGCACGCCCTGCGTGCCGCGCTGAGGCGACAGAACGACTGCCCGGATCTGGAGCGCCTGCTGTCCGACGACGAGGTCAATCTGGTCAAGCAGCGGCGCAACGTGCCCAACGCCATCCATGATGGCACCGGCTATCTGGTCGCGCACGCCCAGCGCAGCGGCGACATCGATACCATCCAGCAGGCACAGATCGAGGCGGTGCTGGTGGATATCTCGAACGCGCAAGGCGGGATGGAGCGGATCAAGAACACCCCGCTGCCGATGCAGTATCGTTTCTTTCCGGCGCTTTTCACGCGGGTGTTCTGCGTTTTGCTGCCGATCGGACTGGTCGAGACCCTGGGTGTGGCCACGCCCGTGGGATCGACCATCGCCGGACTGATGTTCCTGGCCATCCTGCAGATCGGCGAGGATCTGGTCGATCCGTTCGCCAACAGCGTGCACGACGTTCCGCTCAGCGCAATGTGCCGCACGATCGAAATCGATCTGTTGCAGGCGCTGGGCGAGCCGGCGCCCGAGCCGCTGGCGGAGGTCAAGGGCGTGCTGTGGTAGGGGTGCGAATGCGCTTGACCTGACCGGGGGGCGAGCCCAATCCTGCGCGGCATCAACCGATATTCAGGGTGCCTTAGCATGATCCTTCGTACCTCGCTCGCCGCGCTGGCCTTTGCGCTGGCCATACCCAATGCCGCCCTTGCTGAAGAGGCCGCGCCGCAGACCACGGCGGCCAAGCCCACGGCCGAAGACGCCGAAGCCTTTGTCGCGGCGGCGGAAAAGGAAGCCTTCGACTATACCGTCTCGGCGAGCCGGGTGTTCTGGGTCAATTCGACCTATCTCACCGATGACACCAACGCCCTGGCCGCCGAAGTCGGAGCCAAGGGTACCGAGATGCAGGTGCGGTTCGCGCTCGAAGCCGCGAAGTTCAACGATGTGGCGGAGTTTAGCGAAGAGACCCGGCGCAAGCTGGACAAGCTGCGTGGCGGCATCGTTCTGCCCGCTCCGACCACCGAGGGTGCTGCGGCCGAACTCAACACCATCGCCACCGAATTGCAGTCGATCTATGGCAAGGGCAAGGGGACGCTGGACGGCAAGCCGGTCAGCGGATCGGACATCGAGGCCGCGATGGGCGATGTGCGCGATCCGGCCAAGCTCAAGGAAATGTGGGTCAGCTGGCACGACAATGTCGGCACGCCGATGAAGGCCGATTATGCGCGGATGGTCGACATCGCCAACCAGGGCGCGCGCGAGCTGGGCTTCAAGAATGTCGGCGCGATGTGGCGCGGACAGTATGACATGAGCGCGGACGAATTCGCTGCCCTGACCGAGAAGCTGTGGCAGCAGGTCAAGCCGCTCTATGACGATCTGCACTGCTACACGCGCACCAAGCTGAACGAGAAATATGGCGATGCGGTGCAGGCCAAGACCGGCCCGATCCGCGCCGATCTGCTCGGCAACATGTGGGCGCAGGAATGGGGCAATATCTATGATGTCGTGGCCCCGGCCGGGGCGGGCGATATCGGCTATGACGTCACCGAGCTGCTCAAGGCCAAGGCCTATGATCCCATCAAGATGGTCAAGGGCGGCGAAGCCTTCTTCTCGTCGCTGGGCTTTGCGCCCTTGCCCGAAACCTTCTGGCAGCGTTCACAGTTCGTGAAGCCGGCGGACCGAGAAGTGGTGTGCCACGCCAGCGCCTGGGATGTCGACAACAAGGACGATATCCGCATCAAGATGTGCATCAAGGTGAATGCCGACGACTTCACCACGATCCACCATGAGCTGGGGCACAACTATTATCAGCGCGCCTATAACAAGCAGGATATGCTGCATCTGGATGGCGCGAACGATGGTTTCCATGAAGCGATCGGTGACATGGTCGCGCTGTCGATCACGCCCGATTATCTGGTCGAGATCGGCCTGCTCGACAAGGCCAAGGTCCCCGGCGCGGACAAGGATCTGGGTCTGCTGCTGCGCCAGGGAATGGACAAGCTCGCGTTCCTGCCGTTCGGCCTGCTGGTCGATCGCTGGCGCTGGGGCGTGTTCGATGGCAGCATCAAGCCTGCGGGTTACAACGATGCATGGACGGCCTTGCGGCTGCAGTATCAGGGCATTGTCCCGCCCGCCGAGCGCCCCGCCGATGCCTTCGATCCCGGCGCGAAATATCACATTCCCGGCAACACGCCCTACACGCGCTATTTCCTGGCGCGCATCCTGCAGTTCCAGTTCTACAAGGCAGCCTGTGACATTGCCGGGTGGAAGGGGCCGCTGCACCGCTGCAGCTTCTATGGCAACAAGGATGTGGGAACTCGGCTGAACGCCATGCTGGAAATGGGCGCGTCCAAGCCCTGGCCTGATGCGCTCGAAGCGTTCACCGGTTCGCGCGAAATGGACGGCACGGCGCTCGTGGAATATTTCGCGCCGCTGCAGACTTGGCTGAAGGAACAGAACAAGGGCAAGCAGTGCGGCTGGTAAGCCGCGCCACTTGCCCTTGCTGACATGCTCTATACAGGTGTGGGGCCTGCTCTCCTGAAGCGGGGGGCGCCTCTATCTGGAAAGCAGGCCCCGAGGCGCCGCACGTGAGGGAATCGCGCGCAGCACCCAACTCGGGTCGATCAGTTCACCTTGTAGGGTGAACCTGCCGCCGTGGCCGTAGAAGGCACGACATTCTGATCGACATAATCACTGTTCTCGTCTGCCGCATGGGTGGCAGACACCTTGTTGCGGCGGGACAGCGCGATCGCGGCTGCGATCAGCGCGATGCCGCCTGCGGCCAGGCCCAATGCCAGTGCGGGATGGGCCCGCGCCTGCTGTGCGGCATAGCGGCTGTTCTCGCCCAGCTTGTCGGACAATTCGCGCGCGGCGACCGACAGGCGCTCGGTGGCGTCATGCGCCAGTTCTTCGGCCTTGTCGCGCAGCGGACCCATTTCGGTCGACAGCGACTTGACGTTGTCCGAGATGATCGCGCCTGCAGCCGTGGCATTGCGGCGCGCGATGTCCGATGCGATCTTCGCGTTCTCGGCGATGACTTCACCGGCCAGACGTGCTGTTTCGGTGGCCTTGGCGCGCAGTTCGTCGCGGTTTTCATTGACCGATGCAAAGGCGCTGCTCGCCTCGGCGCGGGCGCGTTCGGCAAGGTTCAAGGCATCTTCCTTGATGCGCGCGGCAGCGGTCTTGATGGCGTCGCTCATGGTCGTCTCCTCATTCACGGGCCGGACGAGCAAAGCTCTCCAGCATCGCAACCAATACGCCGTGAATTTGGCTTTGTTCCCTGAGCATCGACTGGAAATGCAAATCTTTCGATGGGCGTTACCAGAACGGCCACCGGATTGCTCCGATGGCCGCTGGATCAGGCTTCAATTCAGGTGACCGAAAGGGTCAGGCAGCCGGCTCAAGCACCGGCCGGGCTTTTTTTGGCCCGTCTCCCGGACCATGGCCGCTGCCGTTATTGTCGGCAGCATCCTGCATCTTCTGGTAGGGAGAGGCATAGCGATCGCGCAGGTCCTTCCACTCCATCACCATCGTGCCGCCCGTGGCGTTGTGCTGCTTCTCCCACGCGCCGAGCATGTCGAGACAGGCATGGTCGATGTGGTCCAGATGTTCGACATGGACGTGCACCTCGCGGCCCGACTTCACCGTTTCCAGCACGCTCGCCAGACGCGGGATCGAGAAGAAGGTGGCCGATCCGTGCAGGAACACATCGGTACGGTTGGCCATTTCGTCGTCCTCCAGGTCCACGCGGACATGGGTGAAGGTATAGACCACCTTGGCGGTGGCGAGCACGAAGCCGATGATCACGCCGGTGAGCAGATCGAAGGCGACGATGCCGCCCAGCGTGGCAAAATAGATGACCAGCTCGACCTTGCCATAAGTGGCGATTTTCTTGATCTGCGCGACGTTGACCAGCTTGTATCCGGTATAGACCAGGATCGCGGCCAGTGCCGATGTCGGGATATAGGCGAGCAGCCAGGGCAGCGCCGCCACGGTCGCCAGGATCCACACGCCGTGCATGATGGCGGACAGGCGCGACTTGCCCCCCGCCTGTACGTTGGCGGACGACCGGACGATCACGCCCGTCATCGGCAGCGCGCCCACGGCACCGCACAGCATGTTGCCGATGCCCTGCGCGCGCAGTTCCTTGTCATACTTGGTGCGCGGACCGGTGTGCATCTGATCGACAGCCGTGGCGCACAGCAGCGTTTCGGCGCTGGCGACAAAGGCGAAGACCACGCCCAGCAGGATGATGTCCATCGAAAGACCGCGCTGCAGCGCTTCCATCGTCGGAATGTTGAGCGACGCTACAATGTTGTCGGGGACGGTGACGCGGTTGATGTCAAAGCCAGCGAACAGCGCCACCAGCGTGCCGACGATCACCGCGATCAGCGGGGCGGGGACCATGGCCAGCGACTTGGGCTTGAACTGGTTCCAGATCAGGATCGCCGCAATCGTGGCAACGCCGACCATGGCAGCCAGATGGTGACTGTCCATCGCCATCGGGAAGATCGCCTTGTAGATCGCCTCGGGGATCGACATCAGGTTTTCCAGGCCGCTGCCGCGCGGGCTGTCGTCGATCATTACGTGGAACTGCGATCCCAGGATCAGCACGCCGATGCCGGCGAGCATGCCGTGGATGACCGAAGGAGAAATCGCGCGGAACCACTGGCCCAGCCGGGCAACGCCAGCGACCAGCTGGAGTGCGCCTGCGATCAGGCCGACGACACCCATCATGATGAGACCGTGTTCGTCCACCAGCTGGTAGCAAAGCACCGCCAGGCCCGCGGCCGGCCCGCTGACCTGCAGCGGAGAGCCGGCCAGCGATCCGACGACGATGCCGCCGATGATGCCGGTGATCAGACCGAGGGCTGGCGGTGCGCCCGATGCGATGGCGACGCCAAGGCACAGCGGCAACGCCACCAGAAACACGACGACAGAGGCGAGCAGGTCTTGCGGCCAGCTTTTCTTCATCGTCTCGAATTCGCCCATCGGGGCTGTAGTCGCGGTCATCATCTTGCTCCTGGGGACAGGGAGGGCACGCTTACGAAATCAGGCGACCTGGGTCAGGCAGCACATTCGTGCTTGGCCAGCGCGATCGCCGCCATTTCGCTGGCATAATGTTCATGCACGGGGACGAATTTGTCCAGCGCAGCATCATAAGCGGATACGTCGCCGGTGCGGATGTCATAGACCCAGCCATGCAGCTGGAGCTCGCCTGCGGCCATGCGCGCTGCCACCGAAGGGTGGGTCTTGAGGTGGTTGAGCTGCAGGATGACGTTCTGCTGCAGCAGCAGGTTCATCTTGCCAGCGTCGTCGAGATCGGCGCCGATATGGTTGACCACCTCGACTGCAGCGCGCGAATAGCCCAGCCATTCGCGGACATGGGGCAGGCCATCGAGACCCGCCATGTTCATTGCACCCTTCATCGCACCGCATTCGGTATGGCCGCACACGACGATGTGCGGAACCTTGAGCGCGGCGACGGCAAATTCGATCGATGCGGTCATGCCGCCAGTCTGCTGGGTGTGCGGGGGCACGATGTTGCCCGCATTGCGGCAGATGAAAAGCTCGCCCGGCTCGGTCTGGGTGATCATCGCGGTTTCGATGCGCGAGTCAGAGCAGGTGATGAACAGGGCTTCGGGCGACTGGCCCTTGGCAAGGCTTTCGAACAGCTCCTGCTTTTCGGGAAAGACTTCGGTCTGGAAGCGGACAACGCCGGCGGCGAAATGGGGCATGGGGGGGCTCCTTTTGAGGCTATTAAGGGGGTGTCAGGACCAGAGTTCGCGAACCTCGCGGAGTTCTCCGGCCAGAGCGGCAGGGGCACGCGCCTCGACAAAGGCGAGGCCGTCGGTGATCCAGCCGGCAATCTGCGGCTGGGCGAGGCGGTACAGATGCTGACGCCCATTGCGCCGCTCCTCCACCATTCGCGCGGTACGCAGCAGGCTGAGGTGTTGAGACAGACGCGTGGGCGGCAGGCTGAGCCGTTCTGCCAGGGTGTTCACATCGCACTCGCCGGTGCGCAGCTCTTCGATCAGGCGGATCCGGTCGGGATGCGCGATCAGCTTGAAGACTTCGGCCAGCTCACGGGCAATGTGGACACGTTGAGGCATGCCGGCAGATTAGGGGCGGACCGCGATCCTCGTCAATACATACCTGCAAATATATGCAGATGTTACGGTAACGCCGTCCTCACGGATTGCAGGCGCCAGCGCGCCGATCCATCCGCCGCAGCGGGGATCGGCGCGTCCGCAAATCAGCGGAAGGGTGGCTCGTTGAAGGCGCGCAGCTTGCGGCTGTGCAGGCTGTTGGTCTCGCCGCGCAGGATCTCGCAGGTGCGGATGCCGATCTGCATGTGTGCGGCGATGGCCTCTTCATAGAAGCGATTCGCCTGGCCCGGCAGCTTGAGCTCGCCGTGCAGCGGCTTGTCGGACACGCACAGCAAGGTGCCATAGGGTACGCGGAAGCGGTAACCCTGTGCCGCGATGGTCGCGCTTTCCATGTCGATGGCCACGGCGCGGGACTGCGAGAACCGCAAGGCGCTGGCCGAATAGCGCAGTTCCCAGTTGCGGTCGTCGGTCGTCACGACCGTGCCAGTGCGCATCCGGCGCTTGAGGTCGGCGCCACTGGTGCCCGAGATGTCTTCGGCCGCGCCGGCCAGCGCCTGCTGGATTTCGGCAATCGGCGGGATCGGGATTTCGGGCGGCAGGACGTCGTCCATGATATGGTCGTCGCGCAGGTAGGCGTGGGCCAGCACATAGTCGCCGATCCGCTGGGTAGGGCGCAGGCCGCCGCAATGGCCGATCATCAGCCATACTTCGGGGCGCAGCACCGCGAGGTGATCGGTGATGGTCTTCGCATTGGATGGGCCGACCCCGATATTGACCAGGGTGATGCCGCCAAAATCAGGCGCGATCAGGTGATAGGCGGGCATCTGGTGCCTGCGCCAGGCGCTGTCGGCGACCAGCTGGCTGGGGTCGGCGCCCGGCTGGTCGGTGTACAGGCCGCCCGCGCCGGACAGCGCGGTATAATGGCCCTTGCCGATCTGGCTGCATGCCCAGCCAACGAACTCATCGACATAGCGGTGATAGTTGGTGAACAGGATGAAGCGCTGGACATGCTCGGCGGGCGTGCCGGTGTAGTGCCGCAGCCGCGCCAGCGAGAAATCGGTGCGCAATCCGTCGAACAGCGACAATGGCCGCTCCGATCCATGACCGAACGAGAGAAAGCCGTCGGCAATCTCGTCACCGATGTCGGCCAATTCGGTCGTCGGGAAATACCGCGCCAGCTCCAGCGGGGTGATGCCGCCGAGTTCGGGCCCGGAAATGCCGTCGAGCACGTAAGGGAAGGGGATTTCCTGCTGGCTCGGCTCGACTGACATGGTCACGTCATAGCTCTCGCGCAGCAGAGTGAGCTGCTCGGTCAGATAATCGGCAAACAGGCGGGGGCGGGTCACGGTCGTCGAATAGACGCCCTGGGCATTGAGCCGCCCGAACGACAGGCCGGGCACGGCGCCGCGCTCGGTGCCGTCATATTCGATTCGCAGCGAGGGATAGCTGAACGCGCCGCTCAGCCGCAGCGCGGGATCGGGCGGGGTGCCGTGTTCGACAAACGCCCGGATCGCGGATTGGAGATTGCCCACCGACTGCTCGTAATGGTCGGCCAGCTGTTCGATGATGGTTTCGATAGTGCTCATGTTCAGCTCTTAACCACTTCGGATGTCACTGTCATTACCGGAAAGGGGGCTGCGGCGGGCGCGCGATTTCAGGCGGTTGCAAGCGAGGCTGCGCCCCGCCTATGATAAGGCCCAATCATGATGAAGGGGATGGAGCGATGACACGATCTGACACGGCGCCGGCGTTGGCGATCAAGCGCGCCGCGATGGCCGCTTGCCTGGTGCTCGCATCTGTGGCCCCGGTCCAGGCCGTGGCCCAGGCGCAGAACCCGGCCCAGGGCAATGCCGACGATCGGGTCGAGGTCAACGCCTTCACCCCCACCAGCGTGCGCGAGGTACTTGCCCCCTTCGGCACCGCGGTGACCGTCGCCGACCGGCAGACGCCCGAGGGCCGACCGTTTGTCGAGGCGAGCTTTGGTCAGCTGAAGATCAACATGTTCTTCACCGCCTGCCCGCCGGGACAGCCCAACCAGTGCCAGGGCCTGTATCTGCTGGCCTTCTGGCCCAAGCCGGCAGAGCGCAATCCGCAGAACCTCGCGCAGGCGGCCGGCGACTTCAACCGGCTTTACGAGTTCAGCAAGGCAGGCGTCTCGGTTGCGGGCGAACCGTTCGTGGCGCGCTACCTGATCAGCGACTTCGGGGTGAAGCGCGGCACGTTGCGGCGCGAGGTGACCAATTTCGTGGTGCTGGCGCAGCGGTTCAACCAGGAAGTGGTATCGCCGCCCGCCCAATAGTCCGCGCAAGAACCGGACTGTCTGATACGAAAAAGCCGGGCTCCACCGCTGGAACCCGGCTTTTTGATGTGTGGCTGCAAAGCCCGATCAGGCGGCGGCTTCGCCGTCTTCCTCTTCGGGTTCGTCCATCTGGATGAGGCCCGGTTCAGCATTGGGATCGAACTTTTCCACGAAGCCGGCGGGCTTCTGGTCTTCTTCGAACATCTGCTGCATCACGTCGACACCGGCCTTCTGCAGCTCGGCTTCGTCGTCGCTGCGGGCAACGTTGACGGTGACGCTGACCGAAACTTCCGGGTGCAGCGCGATCTTGACCGGGAACACGCCCAGCGTCTTGATCGGGCGTTCCAGGATGATCATCGCCTTGGTGACGGCGGTGGCGCCGGCAGCGTTCAGCGCGTCGGCGATGTCGCGGACCGACACCGAACCGTACAGCTGGCCGCTGTTCGACGAGGCGCGGATGAGGACGACCTGCATGCCATCGACCGACTCGGCGCGCTTGGCGGCTTCGTCACGCTTGGCAATGTTGTCGGATTCGATGCGCTCGCGGTTGGCTTCGAAGACCTTGCGGTTGGCTTCGTTGGCGCGCAGGGCCTTCTTGTTGGGCAACAGGAAGTTGCGGGCATAGCCGTCCTTCACGGTGACAACGTCACCGATCGAGCCGAGCTTCTCGATCCGTTCGAGCAAAATGATCTGCATGTCCCTTGCTCCTTACTTCACGATGTATGGCAGCAGGCCGACGTGGCGTGCGCGCTTGATGGCCTTCGACAGCTCGCGCTGCTTCTTGCCGGAAACCGCGGTGATGCGGCTGGGGACGATCTTGCCACGTTCGGACATGAAGCCCTGAAGCAGGCGCACATCTTTGTAATCGATGGCGGGAGCGTTCTTGCCCGAGAACGGGCAGGACTTGCGGCGGCGGAAAAATGGGCGTGCCATGTGTCTTTATCCTTCCTGGCTCAAGCGTCGCGGTCGCGGCGGGGGCGACGTTCGCGGTCCTGCTTGCGCATCATCACCGACGGGCCGGCTTCCAGCTCGTCGACGCGCACGGTCAGATAGCGGATGACATCTTCGTTGATCGAAGTCTGACGCTCCAGCTCGGCAACGACGCCGGCAGGGGCATCGATGTTGAGCAGCACGAAATGTGCCTTGCGGTTCTTCTGGATCTTGTAGGCAAGATTGCGCAGACCCCAGGTCTCGGTCTTGGTGACCTTGCCTTCGTTCTGTTCGACAATCTCGGTTGCGGTCTGGGCCAGCGCGTCTACCTGGGCCTGTGACAGGTCCTGGCGCGCCAGAAAGACATGCTCGTAAAGCGGCATGTGCAAGGCTTCCTTTTTCATCTGCCGATCGCTGATGTGCGCACCATGCGACACACCCCTCCGGCTTTCTTCGATGCCTTCGGGGACGTCAGTCGTCCGAAGGCAAGCGCGGGCTAATACCCAAAAGGCGCAGGAAAGCAAGCGTGGTGGCAAGAAAAAGCGGCATGGACGACGGTAAACCTGCTTTGCGGGGTCAGAGGGGCGCTCAGGACCGGTGCGAGCTGTAGATCAGCACCTGATTGCGGCCCGAGTTCTTGGCCTCGTACAAGGCGGCATCGGCATTGCGCAGCACCTGGCGGTTGGGTTCGCCCGGCACAAACGGGGCCACGCCGGCAGAGAAGGTGATGCGGCCGATCGGCGCGCCATTGTCGCGGTTGACCAATGTGCGTTCGGCCAGTTCCTCGCGGACGGCATCGATCTGCTGCTTCGCCTCGGCCGTACTGGTGTTTTCCAGCACGATCACGAACTCTTCGCCCCCGTGGCGGGCGAGATGGCAATTGCCGCGCCCGAAGCCATCGAGCACCTTGGCGACCAGCTGCAGCACACGGTCGCCGGCCTCGTGGCCATGGGTGTCGTTGACCTGCTTGAAATGGTCGATGTCGATGAACGCCACCGACAGCGGCTCGAACCGTTCCTTGGCGCGGATCGCCGCGGCAGAGAATTGCTGTTCGAAGGCCCAGCGGTTGGGCAGCCCGGTCAGCTGGTCGCGCTGCGCCTTGTCATTGGCCTCGTCGAGCCGGCTGCGCATCTGGCTGAGCTTCTTGGTGCTTTCGTCCAGGCTCTCGCTCGCCTTCTTGGTCGACTGCATCATCTGCGTGGTGATCTTGAGCAGCGCCTTGAACTGCGCCTCGATCGGCATGTCGGCCTGTTCGGCGGGGTCAAGATCGCGCATCCAGTCGAGCCGCGACTGCAGCGCCTCGGCATAGGCCATGCTTTCCTTGCCGCTCTTGCTCAGGGTCTTGAAGCCGCCCGCAAGCAGCGCCTCGCTCTCGGCGACCAGCGCGTTCAGGTCGTTGACCTTCATCAC
Source organism: Sphingomonas sp. 35-24ZXX (assembly GCF_000786215.1). GTDB lineage: Bacteria > Pseudomonadota > Alphaproteobacteria > Sphingomonadales > Sphingomonadaceae > Blastomonas. The sequence goes on along the minus strand of NZ_JROG01000007.1, from coordinate 17,709 downwards.
GCCCTCGCACTCGTCCATGATTTCCGAAACCATCTCTGGCGACAGCCGACCATTGGTGTCGAGCTTGCGGTTGACCGCGGTGCGCAACGCATTGTTGCCACCGTTGAGATATTCCCAGCCCAGCTTGTAATGATCGGGCAGGGGGTCCAGCTGGACCTGTTCCAGGAACGAGAAGACCTTGAGATACATCTGTTTGGTGATGTTCTCGAAGACGCTCTCCTTGGGCGGGGCATCATCCTCCACCTTGGCCTGACCGGCCAGGATAGACGCGGCGAGCTTCATCCTGTCTCTGAGGTTGCCACGCTGCGCCTGAATTTCTGCCATCGGTTGACCCAATCGTCCTTAATTGAACATTCATGAGCCTTAACGACCGGCCGCGCTGCGGCTTAAGGCCCAAAATGAGGCCAAGTTATAATTTTTCCCGGTTATCCGGCTATTTCGGCCCATGCCGCCCGGGCGATCGGCAGCCCTGCATAGCGGGGCTGGTCGATCAGGCAGTTCTCCGCCGCCAGCAGCCGCAGATGGTGATGCACCGCCGGAGTGGCATGCGCGGGATCCTGCCGCAGGGCCGTGGTGAGACCCGTGGCATCAAAGCCCAGAATGTCGAGCCGCCGGGCCTGGCTCGCCCGGAAGCCGGGGCCCAGTGCGGCATCGCGCGCCGCCATACCCAGCGCGTTGGCTGCGACCCTGGCCTCGAAGCGCTGATGGCCGTTCGCCTGCGCTGCGATGCCGGCATCCAGCCACAACGCAACCGCATCGGCGAGCGCCGCACCCGAAGGCACGCCATTTTCGGGCGTCCTGTCGGTGCGGGGCCAGTCCATGCGCGCAGGGATATCGGCCAGGTCATCTGCCAGCAGCAGCATCAGGTCGATCTCGACCTCTGACACCCGGCGTCCGATCACCAGCCGTTCGGGCCCGCTTTGATCGCCGCGCCGCCAGATATCCGCCATCACCAGACAGCACACGCCCCACCACAGGCACGAATAGACCAGCCAGAAGCGGAACCGCGCCGGGTCCACCGGCGCACCGGTGATGGCCTCATAATATGGCAGCATGTCCTCGGGCCGGGCAAAGCCGCCCAGCGGCTTGTCGTAGCGACCAAAGCGCCAGCTGGGGATGCAGCCGAATGCCAGGTCCTGAACGGGATCGCCCAGATGCGCGAGTTCCCAGTCGAGCACGGCTGACAGGCCCTCGGGCATCACCAGCAGGTTGCCCATGCGAAAATCGCCGTGGCACAGGCGTGGCTCGACAGGTTGCGGCAGCGCTCGCTCCAGCCAGCCAAAGGCGAGCGCGTAAATCGGGGAAACGCCGCCCAGATCGCGCCAGCGCGCCTCCAGATCGGCGAGCATGTCCGCCGGGGCGCGGTAGCTCAACGAGGAGGGAAGCTGGGACGGCGGGATGGCATGGATCGCCGCCAGCTGCTCGGCCCATTGCCGGGGCAGGCGTTCGAGCGCCGGCGCGAACGCCGGATCGCGCAGCAGCACCTGCGGCAGCGCTTCGCCCGGCGCGCACGCCATGATGAAACCTTCACCCAGCCCGTGTTCGGGGGCCAATCGGGCACGGACCGCGGGCGCCATCACCCCGTGCCGCACGGCGGTGTCGATGACGTCGGCCTGCCCATCCAGGCTGAGCGCACCGGAATCGATCGCGGCATCGTCGCCGCGCAGGCCTTCGGGCATGCGCCGCAGGATCAGGGGCGTATCGCCCCAGATGAAGCGCCAGCTCTGCATGCTGGCTCCGCCTGAAAGCCGCTTGAGATCGCGCAGCGGACCATCGCCGCCCAGCGCCTCGCGGCAAAGCGTTTCCAGCCGCGCAGCAAAGAGTGTATCGTCCATCGCCTGGTGTTAATTGATCGATTAACCGGCCGCAAGCACCTTGCAACGGTGCGGCAACGGGGATAACGGGCGGCGCTTGACGCGCCGGGCTGGAGGGCCCTGGCGCGCTGAGGCAAATCTGGCGAGGGACATACAGCCGTGACACGCGCATTCATTTTTCCGGGACAGGGCAGCCAGAAGGTCGGCATGGGCAAGGACCTGGCCGCAGCCAGCGCCGAGGCGCGCGCGGTCTTTCAGGAGGTCGACGAAGCCTTGGGGCAGAACCTGTTCAAGCTGATGTGCGAAGGCCCGGCGGACGAACTGCAACTGACCGAAAATGCGCAGCCCGCGATCATGGCCAATGCCATCGCGGTGATGCGCGCGCTGAACCATGCAGCGGGCGATGGTCCGGTGACCTTTGCCTATGTCGCAGGGCACAGCCTGGGCGAATACAGCGCCTTGTGCGCCGCCGGATCGCTCGATCTCGCTACCACCGCACGGCTGCTCAAGCTGCGCGGTCAGGCGATGCAGGCAGCGGTGCCGGTGGGCGAGGGCGCTATGGCCGCCTTGCTGGGCATCGAGTTCGAAGAAGCGGTCAAGGCCGCCGAGCAGGCTGCGGGTGATCAGGTCTGCGCGGTCGCCAATGACAATGCCTTTGGCCAGGCCGTGATTTCCGGCCATGTCGCCGCAGTCGAACGCTGCCTGCCGATCGCCAAGGACCTGGGCGCGCGCAAGGCGATGATGCTTCCTGTGTCGGCACCATTCCACTGTTCGCTGATGCAGCCCGCCGCCGATCGCATGGCCGAGGCGCTGGCTGATACCGTGATCAAGACCCCGTGTGCGCCGCTGTTCGCCAACGTGACGGCGGCACCGGTGAGCGATCCGGCGCAGATCCGCGCGCTGCTGGTCGATCAGGTGACGGGCATGGTTCGCTGGCGCGAGTCCGTGCTGGCGATGCACGCGGCCGGGGTCGATCACTTCATCGAACTGGGCGGCAAGGTGCTGGTGCCCATGATCAAGCGTATCGTCGAGGACGTCGCCAGCGAAAGCCTGGTCGAGATGCGCGATATCGAAAGCCTGCTTGAGGTGGTCTGAGACCGAAAGACAACCCAATCGACCACGCCCGCCCGGACTGAGCGGAGGGGGCAGGGCGAGGCACTATTAGGAGAATTCGGATGTTCGATCTTACAGGCATGACTGCACTGGTGACCGGTGCCAGCGGCGGCATCGGTTCGGCGATTGCGCGCGGGCTTGCCGCGCATGGTGCGCGGCTGGCGCTGTCGGGCAGCAACGAGGCCAAGCTTGCCGAGTTTGCAGCCTCGCTGGGCGGCGATCATGTCGCGCTGACTTGCGATCTGTCCGATCCGGCGGCGGTCGACGGCCTGGTGCCGCGCGCAGTCGAGGCTCTGGGGTCGCTTGATATTCTGGTCAACAATGCCGGCATCACCCGCGACAACCTTGCCATGCGGATGAAGGACGACGAATGGTCCGATGTCATCCGCGTCAATCTGGAAGCCGCGTTCCGGCTCTGCCGCGCGTCTGCCAAGCCGATGATGAAGGCGCGCTTTGGCCGGATGATCTCGATCACCAGCGTCGTCGGCGCAACCGGCAACCCCGGCCAGGCCAATTATGCCGCGTCCAAGGCGGGGCTGGTGGGCATGTCCAAGGCGCTGGCGGCAGAGCTCGCCAGCCGCAACATCACCGTCAATTGCGTCGCGCCGGGCTTTATCGCCTCTGCCATGACCGAGGTTCTGCCCGAGGCGCAGAAATCGGCCTTGCTGGGGCGCATCCCGGCGGGCAAGCTGGGCGAGGGCGACGATGTCGCTGCCGCCGTGGTCTATCTGGCCAGCCGAGAGGCAGGCTATGTCACCGGCCAGACGCTGCACGTCAACGGCGGCATGGCGATGCTGTAAGGCAAAGCGCCATGCCAGCCCTCTTGCCAGCCGTGCAAAGCGGCATTAGGGCGGGCGGTGAATGTCAGTTCGCAAATTTTGGTTACACACAAATCGAAGGAACTCTGCATGAGTGAGACTGGGGACCGCGTTAAAAAGATCGTGATCGAGCATCTCGGCGTGGAAGCGGAGAAGGTCACCGAGGACGCAAGCTTCATCGACGATCTGGGCGCAGACAGCCTGGACATCGTCGAACTGGTGATGGCGTTTGAAGAAGAATTCGGGGTCGAAATCCCTGACGATGCTGCCGAAAAGATCAGCACCGTCAACGACGCCATCGAATATATCGACAGCCACAAGGGCTGATCAGCGGCAGATACAGGGGCTGGGCCCATTGCGCCGGCATAACGCTGCAACGGCCAGGGATGGCGGGCTGCGTTACCGTGCAAAAGCGGTGACCCGTGTAAAGATAGGATGGCTTCCCTGACTGTCGCATTGCGACCGGGGAAGCCATTTTTCGTTTTGAAGGGCCGCGGCATGGGGGCAACGCCTGCCGCCCGCCCCGACAAGAGCTTTCAGGAGTGAGGCGAATGCGCCGTGTAGTCATTACAGGTTTGGGTCTGGTCACGCCGCTGGGTGCGGATGTCGAGACGGCGTGGAGCAATCTGATCGCCGCCAAATCGGGCGCAGGGCCGATCACGCGTTTCGATGCGAGCGAGTACAAGTGCCGCATCGCCTGCGAGGTCAAGCCCGCCGACCATGCCTATGGCTTCGATCCCAATCTGCGCGTCGACCACAAGGTGCAGCGCCAGGTCGATCCTTTCATCATCTATGGCATCGATGCCGCAGGCCAGGCGCTGGAAGACGCCGGCCTCACCGACATGACCGAGGAAGAACGCTATCGTGCGGGCTGCTCGATCGGTTCGGGCATTGGCGGCCTGCCGGGCATCGCCAGCGAATCGCTGGTGCTCGATGCCAAGGGCCCCGGCCGGGTCAGCCCGCATTTCGTCCACGGCCGCCTGATCAACCTGATCTCGGGCCAGGTCAGCATCAAATACGGCCTGATGGGGCCCAATCACGCGGTCGTCACTGCGTGCTCGACCGGTGCGCATTCGATCGGCGATGCCGCGCGGATGATCGCGCTCGACGATGCCGATGTCATGCTGGCGGGCGGCGCCGAAGGCGCGATCTGCCCGATCGGCATCGCAGGCTTTGCCCAGGCACGCGCGCTGTCCACCCAGTATAACGACCAGCCCGAAAAGGCCTCGCGCCCCTATGATGTCGGCCGTGACGGCTTTGTCATGGGTGAGGGTGCAGGCGTCGTGGTGCTCGAGGAATATGAACGGGCCAAGGCGCGTGGCGCCAAGATCTATGCCGAGGTGATCGGCTATGGCCTGACTGGAGATGCCTATCACGTCACCGCGCCGCATCCCGAAGGCTCGGGCGCGTTCCGCTCGATGGAAATGGCACTGCGCAAGTCGGGCCTGGCGCTCGATGACATCGATTATATCAACGCGCACGGCACCTCGACGCCGCTGGGCGACGAGCTCGAACTGGGCGCGGTTCGCCGCCTGTTCGGCAGCGCGATCGAGACGCTCTCGATGAGCAGCACCAAATCCGCGATCGGCCATCTGCTGGGCGGCGCAGGCGCGGTGGAATCGATTTTCTGCGTGCTGGCGATGCGCGACCAGATCGTGCCGCCGACGCTGAACCTCGACAATCCCAGCGAGAATTGCATCGGTGTCGACCTGGTCCCGCACAAGGCCAAGGAGCGCAAGGTCAAGGCCGTGCTCAACAACTCGTTCGGCTTTGGCGGCACCAACGCCAGCCTCATCATGAAGGCGGTGTAATCCGCCATGCTGCGCCGATTGGGATGTATCGTTCTGGCGGGCGCGGCCGCACTGGTGCTGCTGATCGGCGGCAATTTCTATTGGGGCTGGACCGCATCGGGACCTGCGACACAGGAACTGGCGGTGGTCGTCCCTGCGGGCAGCTCGCTCGCAGGCGCCGCCAAGGTGCTGGAGGAAAAGGGCGCGATCAGCTCTGCCGGCGCGTTCCTCAACCGGGCCAAGGTGTTCGGCAGCAGCGATCCGATCAAGGCGGGCGAGTTCGTCATCCCTGCTGGCGCCAGCAACGCGCAGATCCTGAACATCCTGCAGGGCGGCGATGTCGTGTTGCGCATGGTCACGGTGCCCGAAGGCATGCCCAGCATCCTGGTGCATGAAAAACTGATGGCGGAAAAGCTGCTCACCGGCGAGGTGCCCGTGGCCGAGGAAGGATCGATCCTGCCCGAAAGCTACAGCTTCGAGCGAGGCGAAAAGCGCATCGCGGTGATGCTGCGGATGCAGAAGGCGATGCAGGGCACGATCGAGGAGCTCTGGCCCAACCGTTCGCCCGACACCGTGGTGAAGACGCCGCAGGAGGCGATCACGCTGGCGGCGATCGTCGAGAAGGAAACCGGCAAGCCATCCGAGCGCCGGATGATCGCAGGGGTTTATTCGAACCGTATCCGCAAGGGCATGATGCTGCAGGCGGACCCGACCATCATCTATCCGATCACACGCGGCAAGCCGCTCGGCCGCCGCATCCGCCAGTCGGAAATCTCCGACGTCAACGATTACAACACCTATGCGATGACGGGCCTGCCCAAGGGACCGATCACCAACCCGGGACGTGCGTCGATCGAGGCGGTGCTCAATCCTGCACGCACCGATGCGCTGTTCTTCGTCGCCGATGGCACTGGGGGGCATGTGTTCGCGACAACATTGGCCGACCACAACCGCAATGTCGAAAAATGGTTCGCCATCCGCCGCGCGCGCGGGGAAATGTAGTCCGCGTTTGCTTTAGCGGCTCCAGCGCCGCTTCTTGGCGGTCAGCGTCAGCCAGATTTCGAGCGCGATCGATCCTGCGATCAGCAACTGGAAGCCCAGCACTTCGGCGGTGAGATTGGCCGGGTCGCCAAACAGCCACGCGTTCTGCAACACAAGGCCGACCGCAGAGGCAATGAACAGCCACAGCGCAAAGTGCCGCCGCAGCAGCAGCGCGATCACGCCCGCCGTGCCGGTCACGGTGGTCAGGACAAATCCGTAAAAGGCGATTGGCGGGCGGGCGGCGTACAGCGCCTGCTGCTCGGGCGCGAGCTTGCTGACATCGCCGAGGCCGAGCACGGGATCGAACAGCAACGCGACCAGCCCGATGACATTCCAGGCCAGCAACGCGATGGCCAGCAGCCAGAACCAGCCCAGCGGCCGTGACATGATCATAGAAGGCGTCCTCCAGATACATCCAAAATGAGATAATGTGAGGTTGATGCAACCATGTCACGCATCCTTGCGTCGGGTCCAATGGACTGTCCCTACGAATGCGATCAAGTCATCGAAAAAAGCGATTAGAGCCGCATAATGTTTTCATTTCACAGCGGACGCCATTGCCCCTAGATGCTGCACTGCAAAAACAATTTTCCCCATCGTTCAAGGAGTTTCCGTATGATCGGACGTAACGTTCCCAATGTCTGCTTGAAAACGCGCGTGCGCGACGACAGCATCGAGGGCCCGAACCCCTTCCGCTGGCAGGACCAGCTGACCGGCGATCTGCTGGAAGGCAAGCGCGTCGTGATCTTCTCGCTGCCCGGTGCATTCACCCCGACCTGCTCGACCTCGCAGGTCCCCGGCTTCGAAGCGCTGTACGACGATTTCCTCGCCGAAGGCATCGATGAAATCTACTGCGTTTCGGTCAACGACGCATTCGTGATGTACCAGTGGGGCAAGTCGCTCGGCGTGCAGAAGGTCAAGCTGCTTCCCGATGGCTCGGCCGACTTTACCCGCCGCATGGGCATGCTGATCCGCAAGGACCACGTCGGCTTCGGCGAGCGCAGCTGGCGCTATGCCATGGTTGTCGACAATGGCGTGATCACCGACTGGTTCGAAGAGCCCGGCATCAACGATCATGGTCTGGACAGCGATCCCTATGGCGAAACCGCCCCGGAAAACGTGCTGGCCAAGATCAAGGCAAAGCAGCCCGAACTGGCCTGAGCCGGTTCGTCACCTATCCCTGATGGGTCGCAAGCGGGGGCGCGGTGCAGCGATGCACTGCGCCCCTTTGCGTAGGGTGCAGGCCGGGTTAAGGCCGTGAGTGTGCAACGCGACCCCATCATCATGACGGCCAGCATGGGCCCGGGTGACCAGGCCTGGGCCAATGGCTTGCGCCGCGCGCATTTTCCGCCAGAGCGCAACGTGTTGGATGCGCATATCACGCTGTTCCATCACCTGCCCGGCCATTGCGAGCACGAAATTGTCGCGCGGACTCGCGCGCTCGCGGCCGAGTTTGCCGTACCGAAAGCGGATCTGACCGAGGTCATGCACATGGGGCGGGGGGTCGCCTATCGTGTCCATTCGCCCGAGCTGATGGCCGTGCGCGAGATGATTGCCGAAGGGCTGCACGGCTTGCTGACCCAACAGGACCAGGGGCGCCCCCGTCTGCACATCACGGTGCAGAACAAGGTCGAGCCTGCCGTCGCCCGCGCGCTGCAGGCAGAGCTGGCAGCCGCCTTCATCCCCCGACCGCTGGCGATCACGGGGCTGGCGCTCCATTTCTACAAGGGCGGACCTTGGGAGCCGATCGGCCGTTGGCCGTTTCGAGGGCGCGCCAGGGCCTGCTGACCCGCGCTATCTGCGCAGCGCGCGCAACCCAGCGCGTCCGGCAATCACCAGGGTCGCGAGGATCGCAAGTCCGGTCAGCGCGAATTTGAGCGGGGTGAGCACGCTCTTGGCATCGAGCCAGTCCGCCCTTCCGCTGAGCGCGAGCAGCTGGATGATGTTCTCGGCATAGTCGCTCACCATGCCGGCGAGCATCACCCACGCGACCCAGCGCGCAGACCCGCCGCCCAGCCGCATCGCCAGGCCTGCGAAAAACGCACCATAAGCCAGCGGATAGAGCCCATCGTAGATCAGCGTGGCATGCGCGTGGATGTCGCGCTGCCAGGGTGACAGCCGCGCCAGCAGCGCGCGCGCAGATGCGCCGTTGAGCGTGAGATCGAGCATGCCGCCGATCGTCTCGCCGGTCTGGCGGAGCAACGCCCCCAGCAACACCATCGCGGCAAAGCTGAGCGCCAATATGGTCGTGCGGGCGAGGGGCGGAACAGGACTGGTCATGGCATCTCCCACGCGGGAACGCCCGATGGAGCGACCGCCATAAGCCTGAATGCCATGGGTTGAACCGCTAGCAAAGAACCTAGATCCGGGCGATGCCCGGTCAGGTCAACCGAAGCCTGAGCGCCGCGCCGCAGCGGGCGCGGCAGCCGAGGATCAGACCGCCTTCTTGCGACCGCCGCCACGGCCCTGCTTGCCCAAGCCGATCTGCAGCGCCAGCTCGCGGCGGCGTTCCGCATAGCTGGGGGCGACCATCGGGTAATCGCGCGGCAGGCCCCATTTGGTGCGATAGTCGTCGGGGGTCATTCCATAATGGACCATCAGATGCCGCTTGAGCATCCGCAGCTTCTTGCCATCTTCCAGACAGACGAGGTGATCGGGCTTGATCGAAGAGCGGATGGGAACCGCAGGTTCCTTCGGCGCTTCGGGCTGAACAGTCTCACCCTTGCTGATGCTGCGGAGCGCACTGTGGACGGACTCGATCAGCTGCGGGATTTCGGAATTCGCCAGCTTGTTGTTGCTGATATGTGCAACAACAATATCGGCGGTCAAAGATACCAGATGCTCGAGATCGTCCATGATTTTCCCCTACCCCTTCGAAAGGTCCGTTATGGATCAATCGATAGTCCGTATTGGAGGAAATGAAAAGCCGTTGTTTTGGGGGTAAAGAGTAAGGCCGCATTGCAGTTCGCGGCACTTAACATCGCGTGTAACAGAACAGTTCGATCGGCATTCATCGCCGATCAGTGCGCACCATTGCCTTGTGAAACAGCGCTTTGCGGCGCGCAGGGACTATCGCCAGCCGGAATATAGCCTGCAAGCGCAGCCATGATGTCACCAATCCCCTGCAATTGGGGTGCGGCTGCAATCGCGCGAATGGCTGGCCTGACCGCCAGGCGATAACTGATCACCCCTGCCGATGATTCCTGTCGTTCGCCACCGATCGAGAGGATGAACCGGTTGGCGGGCATGTTCTCCGCCAGCGTCTGGATATCGAGTTCGCAGATCGCTTCGACCTCGCAATGGATCAGCAGCACCGTCGTCAGCATGCGGGCGAGGCCTATGCCCTGATAATCATCGATAACCGCGACCGAAAACTCGCCGATCCGCGGATGATCATCGCACCGGATGGCGTGGACCGCCGCCACGGCGGGGTTGTCGATGCCATCGCAATGGATCGCGCCCCAGGCGATATGGTCATGTCCGTCCACATCGACCAGCCGCTCGATCACCGAATCGGACGGCATCGGCTGAACCGAGAAAAAGCGCAGATAGCGCGACTGTTCCGAAAGCCGCGCTATTCCTTCACGCATCCGGGGTTCGTCGGACTGGCGCACCGAGCGGATGCAGATCGGCTTGCCGTCCTCGGCCAAAGTCTCGATGATCTCATCGCGAAGTTCGGACGGCCCTCGACCTGACACCATGCGCCTCCATCGGTTGATGGTGGCCACTGTCGCACAGTTCGGCGGGAATGAGCAGACGAAAGATCGACGCTTCTGCCGACCGGGATCACACTGCGGCGAGTTCCTGGCGAAGTGAGTCGACCCAGTTGGCGACCGATCGGAACGCCTTTTCGGTCATCCTGAGATAGACCTTGCGGTGATCGCGCGGGTCTTTCTCCCGCCGCACGAGGCCGTCTTTGGCCATGCGGTCGATGTAGCGCAGCGATGTCGTCGCCGGCCGCCGCGACGCGAGGCAGGCGCTGGTCACCGATATGTCGCGCCCGGTGATATGGCCGACGAACAGGTCGAGCAGCATGTCCCAGGCGGGGTCAGAGAGCAGCTGCGCATCGGCGATATTGTCGCGATTGGCCCTCAGCTTGAGATAGCGACTGGCCGTTTCCGCCCGGGCTTTCCAGGGTTCGTTGGCATCGAGCAGCGGCGCGGGCGGCTGCTGTTCGCTTTCAGGCAGGAGGATCAGGCAATAGAACTGGGTCATTGGGGGGTACCAGACGTCTGAATTCCCGATGATCAAGATACACCCCCGCCACCATGCTGAGCAGCAGCGGCACGACCCAGAAAGTGGCAATTGCCGAGTAGATCTTGGGCAGATAGTCGGGTGCGATGATCGTCGCGAGATGGGTGGCAACGGTCAGCAGCTGGAAGGCGGTGATCCACAGCGGCCAGTACCGGTCGCTGCGCAGGGCAAAGATATAGGCGACCACCAGATAGGCGGCATCCACCGCCAGCAGCGGCCAATGCGTCTGTCGCCACTGGGTGTCCATGGCCTGTGCGACCCAGGTCAGCAGGGTCGCGATCACGAAAAGCCCGACGGCCTTTCTGCCTTCAGCCTGACCGTGCAGCCAGACAAAACCGCAGCTCAGCGATGCGAGCAACCAGAAGATGATGGAAATCATGGGATCTGATCATCGCATCGCCGGAACTGCGTCAACCGAATGTGGTCTCGGGCTCGCGCGCAAGCTCCTGCAGCGATCCGGCCAGCGGCGTCTCGCCAGGGCAGCCGACGCTCATCGGAGCCTGATCGCTGCGGCGCTTGATGGCATTGAGATGGCCGACGAGCTTGACCATGCTGCCGCGCGCCGAAATCAGATGGCCGGTGCTTTCGTGGATGGTGCGTAGCGCGATCTGCGAATCGCGGGCAGGGACTTCGGACAGCCCGTTGGCTTCCAGCATGGTCATCGACAGCCGGGCGGCATCGAGAAGGGCGCGGTCATAGCTTGCAAAGGACGAGCGGGTGTCCCCGGCGACAATGCGGACGGCGTTGCCATCAATATGCATGTTTCATCTCCTTGATGCACCGTCTGCGGTGCAAGGTTGCCGATCAATGCATCAGATCAGCTGAACGCCTTGAGCGCCCCGCCCAACACCAGCGCGAAAGCCGTGGTGTAGATCAGCGACAGTCCCGCAATACGCAGGATCGCCTGTGTCTTCTGGCCGTCGTCGAGTGTGGTTCTGATGCCGCCGAGGGGAGGAAATCCGATGCGCGTCTGCCACTGGTCGGTGGCAGGCGGAGCGGGCTTGTCTCCTTCCGACGCGGCAAGAGGTGTCACAGCCACTGCCACTGCGGCAATGTCCGGCGATTTGAGTTCAAATGGTTTGAATGCCGCAGGCTGGGCATTTTCCACGAGCCAGCGCGCCGCGGTGCGACGATCCGGCGCCCCCATGGTCTTCTTTGCACGCTGGAGGTACTGGTCGACAGTCATCGGCGTCAAACCGAGCTGCTTGGCGATTTCCTTGGAAGTATAGCCGTCGGCAACCAGGCGCAGACAGTTGACCTGCACATCGGTCAGTTCTGCATTCATCTGTTGCAAACCCGCCCCCGTCTTGCCGGTTCATCCGCTTTGGATGTCATTCACCTTCAATTCGGATATATCCTAAATGAAGGCACAAGGGAATTGATCCGCTGCGCAGTGCGGGGATTTCTGCCCAATCTGGGACAAAATCCCCGGAACCGCGACGTCATCCGAGCGCGAAAAATCGTCTCGTAATGCGCGATCCAAACCTGGCTTGCTGCGAATCACTTGTATTAGCGATTCGCACCACCCCATCTGCGGCGGCGCAGATCGTCCTTATTCGGGCAGGAAGTCAGGCACCGACAAATAGCGTTCGCCGGTATCGTAATTGAAGCCCAGCACCCGCGAGCCTGCGGGCAAATCAGCAAGCTTCTGCGCGATGGCCGCCAGCGTCGCGCCCGACGAGATGCCCACCAGCATGCCTTCTTCGCTAGCCGAGCGGCGCGCCATCTCCTTGGCATCGGCCTGATCGACCTTGATCACGCCATCGAGCAGCCGGGTGTGCAGGTTGCCCGGAATGAAGCCAGCGCCAATGCCCTGGATCGGGTGCGGGCCGGGCTGTCCGCCCGAGATCACCGGAGACAGCGCCGGTTCTACCGCATAGACCTTCAGATCAGGCCAATGCCGCTTGAGCTCCTGCGCGCAACCGGTGATATGGCCGCCCGTGCCCACGCCGGTGATCATCACGTCGATCGGCGCATCGGCGAAATCGGCGAGGATTTCCTGCGCGGTGGTGCGCACGTGCACGGAAATGTTGGCCGGGTTTTCGAACTGCTGCGGCATCCACGATCCCGGCGTCTGGTTGACCAGCTCCTGCGCGCGTTCGATAGCGCCCTTCATGCCCTTTTCGCGCGGGGTCAGATCGAAGGTCGCGCCGTAAGCCAGCATCAGCCTGCGCCGCTCGATCGACATGCTCTCGGGCATCACCAGCACCAGCCGATAGCCCTTGACCGCGGCCACCATCGCCAGGCCGACGCCGGTGTTGCCCGATGTCGGCTCGATGATCGTGCCACCGGGCTGGAGCGAGCCATCAGCTTCGGCTGCCTCGATCATCGCCAGCGCAATCCGGTCCTTGATCGATCCACCGGGATTGGTCCGTTCCGACTTGATCCACACCTGCGCGTCGCCGAACAGGCGGTTGATCCGGACGTGCGGGGTGTTGCCAATCGTCTCGAGGATGTTGCTTGCGATCATGTCGATGTCTCTCCTGCAGAGGGCGCCTTGGGCTGCGGCGCATTCGAATGGGGATGTGCCTCTTCCTCGGCAGGATCGAAGCTGCGCGCTGCGCCGATCTGCGGGAACAGCCGGGCCCAGAGTGCTGTCACCAATATAGCACCGCTGCCGCCCGCCACAACCGCCGCCACCGGCCCGATCAGCCAGGCGAGCATGCCGGAAAAGGCATCGCCCAGCTCGTTGGAGGCCGACACGGTGAGCAGCGAGACCGCAGATACGCGGCCGCGCTTGTCGTCTGGCGTGTTCAGCTGGATCAGCGACTGGCGCACATAGACGCTGAACATGTCTGCCGCGCCTGCGATGAACAGGCACGCCATCGAGACGATCAGGATTTTGCTGAAGCCGAAGACGATGGTCACCAGGCCGAACAGGAAGACGCTGGCCAGCATCTTGTTGCCGACATTGGTGCGGATCGGGCGGAACGAGAAGAGCAGGGCGACCAGAGCGGCGCCGGCCGCAGGGGCCGATGCCAGCAGTGACAGGCCCTGTTCGCCGACTTTCAGGATGTCGCGCGCGAACACCGGCAGCAATGCGGTCGATCCGGCGAGGAACACCGCAAACAGGTCCAGCGTGATCACGCCGAGCACCAGCTTGTTCTGCCCGACATAGGCCATGCCGTCGATGATCTGCGCAATCGGGCCCTTGCCCTTGTCCATGATCGTGCGCGGCACCGGGCCGACAGTCAGCATGGCAAGCCCCGCCACCGCATAGAGACAGGCGCTGACGATATAGGGCAGGTCGGGCCGGATCGCATAGAGCGGGCCGGCGATCGCCGGGCCCACCAGCATCCCCGATTGCCAGGCGATCGACGACAGCGCGATGGCGGTCGGCAGCGAAGCCTTGGGCACGAGATTGGGGGCCAGCGCGCTCAGCGACGGTCCCAGGAAGGCACGGGCGGTGCCCAGCAATGCCGCGATGCAATAGAGGATCGGCAGGCTGATCAGATCCTGGGCGGTGGTCCAGGCGAGCGTTGCGGCGATCGCCGCCTGACAGAACAGCACAATGCGCGCCACCAGCCGCCGGTCCATGCGATCGGCGATCCAGCCGACGAGCGGGGTGAGCACGAACAGAGGCGCGAACTGCAGCAGCCCGATCATCCCCAATCGTGCCGAGCTGGCGGCGATATCCATCGTCTCGCGCGCAATGTTGTACGCCTGCCAGCCGACGATCAGCATCATGCAGTACAAGGCCAGCATCGACGCCAGCCGCGTCAGCCAATAGGCGCGGTAATTGGCGATGGTGAACGGGTGGGGAGCGGCTGCCTGGTCCATGGCGGTGCGGTAGGCGAGCGAATGCCGGGCGGCAAGCAAGATGAACTTGGCACCGCCTCATCGCGCGTTGTGCGTGTGCGAAAGAATGTCCCTTCCCAAGGCTGGCTGTTGCTGTCAGCAATGGGTTTCATCCGGACCATCTGCCGGAACCGGAACGATCTGCATCGGAACAATCTCAAGAGGTCGCGCATGAACTGGTCGAAAAAGCTTCTCGCTGCAGCATCGCTCGCCGTGATGGTGACGGCGTGCAGCCCGGCAACGCCCGAAGCCCCAGGAGGGGCGGACAAGAGCACCGGCATCGATACCGCGTCCGAATGGGGCAAGTTCGTCGACACGTTCCTGACCGGCTATTTCCCGCGCAATCCGGATTTCGCGGTCTATCAGGGGCGGCACGAGTTCGATGGCAAGTTGCCCGACTGGTCGGAGGCCGGTCTTGCCGATCAGATTGCGTTCTTGGAGAAGACGCTGGCCGACGCCGAGGCGATGGACGCCACCAAGCTGAGTGCCGAGCAGACGTTCGAGCGCGATTATCTGATGGCGGTGGTGCGCGGCGAACTGTTCTGGCTCAAGGACGCCGATTGGCCCCGCCGCAATCCGGCGTTTTATGCCGGGACGCTCGACCCTTCGGTCTATGTCACCCGGCCCTATGCCGATGTCACCACCCGCGCCAAGGCCTTCATCGCCTATGCCCGCGGCGTGCCCAAGGCCGCCGAGCAGATTCGTGCGAACCTCAAGACCCCGCTCGACCCCTATGCCATCGACTATGGCGTCAATGCCTTTGCCGGCTATGCCACCTTCTTCACCGGGGATGCGCGTGCGGCCTTTGCCGCGGTGGAAGACGATGCGGTCAAGGCCGACCTCGAATCGGCGACGGCCGAGGCGAGCAAGGCAATGCAGGGCCTCGCCGACTGGCTGACCGCCCAGAAGGCCACTGCCAAGGTCAGCTACGCTTTGGGCCCCGACCTGTTCGGCAAGATGCTGGCCACCACCGAAATGGTCGATCTGCCGATTGCCGAACTGAAGGCGATCGGCGAGGCGGATCTCAAGCGCAACCAGGATGCGCTCACCTCTGCCTGCGCGCAGTTTGCGCCGGGCGCGAGCATGCCCGATTGCATGGCCAAGCTGTCGCTCGACAAGCCCGAGGATGGTCCGGTCGCCGAAGCGCGGCGGCAGCTGCCGGAGCTGCGTGCGTTCCTTGTCGACAAGGATCTGGTGTCGATCCCCGGCACGGAAGAGGCCAAGGTCGAGGAATCGCCGCCGTACAACCGGCAGAATTCGGCCTATATCGATATTCCCGGGCCATATGAGAAAAGCCTGCCATCGGTCTATTATATCTCGCCGCCTGATCCGTCATGGGCGCCGCAGGTGCAGGCCGATTACATCCCGCCCAAGAAGGACCTGCTGTTCACCAGCGTGCACGAGGTCTGGCCCGGACACTTCCTCAACTTCCTCCACGCCAACCGCGCCAAGTCGTTCTTCGGGCGGCTGTTCGTTGGCTATGCCTATGCCGAGGGCTGGGCGCATTATACCGAAGAGATGATGTGGGAGGCCGGGCTCGGCAAGGGCGACCCGGAGGTGCACATCGGCCAGCTGGCCAACGCGCTGCTGCGCAACTGCCGCTATCTTTCCGCGATCGGCCTGCACACCGGCGGCATGACCGTCGACCAGTCGCGCACCCTGTTTCGCGAACAATGCTATATCGATGAGGGCAATGCCCGCCAGCAGGCGCTGCGCGGCACCTATGATCCGGGCTATCTCAACTATACCCTGGGCAAACTGATGATCCGCAAGCTGCGCGCCGACTGGACCGCGGGCAAGGGCGGGCGCGAGGCGTGGAAGGCCTTCCACGATGCCTTCCTGTCCTATGGCGGCCCGCCGGTGCCGATGGTGCGCGCCGCGATGATGGAAGAGCCGAAGCCCAAGGCGGTGTTCTGACGGCTCAGCCCTTGGCAGGAACCGGGGGGTCGTTGTCGGCAACTTCCGTCAGCGATCCGCCCAGTTTCTCGCATTCGCCAGCCTCGGTGAATTTCCAGGCATTGCCCTGATAATCGACCGTGGATGTGCCCGCGCAGCTGGTGCCGGGGCCGGCGGCGCAGTCATTCTGCTTGGCAAGCGCGATGCCATAGCATTTTTCCTGCGCGGCAAGCTCGGTCGCGGCCTTGTCGATCGCCTTTGCGCTCGTCTCTTCGGACGATGCGGGTTTTTCTGACGAACAGGCAGCAAGGGATGCCGCAGCGATCATGGCTGAGGCGAGAGCAGCGAGCCTGGGTGATGGCGACATGGCAGAGGGTTCCTTGCAGCGTTGCGTTCAGGATCATCGCTGACACAGGCTGCGTGAGTCGTCAAACGGTGCGCTTGCAGGTTCCGCCGGCCTGGCGGCAGGCAAGCATAGCCATGCGGCAAAGATGCGATTGCGATGCCGGGTAGCCAACCTTGCTGCCCGGCACCGCTCCAGCCTTTGATCCGGCGTTAAATCCGCCAGCGGGAGGCCGGGATCACTGCGGTTCGTCGCGCTTGTAGACGTGCGGGTTCTCGCGAACGCCCTTCGGGAAAAGCTTGCGCACCATGCCGCGGGCCGCCGCATCTGCCCTCAGCAGCGTATCGCGCATCGGCTGTTCCGGCCGACCCCTGAACGAGGTGACATGAAACTCATCGTCGTCGCGCAGTGGTTCGTCGGAGAAATAATAGTTGGACACGCAGCACCGTGCGCGGTCAACGCGGATGGGGCTGACCGAATGCAGCGAGCGGCCGTGCGTGGCCATCACCACCAGCCGGTTGAACTTGCTTTCGATGGTGATCGCCGGGGCTTCCAGGCCGTTGGGCCACAATTCGAGGTTGCCGCCATTGGCCAGCGCCCAATCAGGCGACACGTAATACAGCAGGTTCAAAACGCGCCAGCGATCACGGTCCTTGTCGTGGCTGTTGTCGATATGCGGGTTGAGAAAATGCCCCTCGGTCATCATCGAGATACCGCCGGCATAGAGGTTCTCGTCCGGATAGGCCGATATCATGCCGCAGATTCCGCGCAGCGCAGTAACAATCCGCTCATCCTGGAATGCGTAGATCGCTTCTTCTAGGCCGTGTTGACAAAACACTTCA